>DATHHN010000072.1:0-296135 GCA_035317185.1 Edaphobacter sp. | reverse complement strand
GGGGCGCCGGTGGTCTCTTTGTATCCGCAGGGATCGATTTCGTTGGAGACGATGGGGCCGACGGGGCAGAAGGTGTCGAAGCCTTTGCCGCGGGTCCATTGGCCGTCGGACTTCTGGATGTCGCGGGCGGTGACGTCGTTGACGATGACGTAGCCGCGAATGTAAGGACGGGGGTCTTCGGTGGGGCGGAGGTTGCGGCAGCGGCGGCCTATGACGATGCCGAGTTCGCCTTCGTAGTCGACGCGGTGGGAGAGGGCGGGCATGCGGATGACGCCGCCGGGGGCGAGGAGGGAGGATGGCGGCTTGAGGAAGAGGAGAGGCTCTTTGGGGACTTCGTTGCCGAGCTCGGTGGCGTGGTCGCGGTAGTTGCGGCCGACGCAGAGGATCTTGGAGGGAGTGACGGGGGCGAGGAGGTGGAGATCGGAGAGAGGCCGGGGGTAGAAGTCGACTGAGGGGAGGGTTTGGGCGGCGAGATCTTCTTCGGGGGCGTCCATGGAGGAGACAGCCCAGAGGGCTCCGTCGCGCTGGTCTACGAAGGCGTAGCGAGGGACGGGGACTCCGTGCTCGAAGGAGAGGAATTTGCAGTAACGCATGATGCTGCTCCGTTTTTCAGGGTTTCGTTTCAGGGCTCCGTTGCAGTTTCGAGCACGGGGGAGGTGGGGAGGCTTTCGTTTCCGGTGGTGTCGAGTGCGGTGACGCGGTAGGAGTAGTGGTGGCCGGCAACAGCGGAGGAGTCATGGAAGGCGGGGCCGGTGACGGGGGTTTGGGTGAGGCGCTGGGAGGAGCCCAGAGGCTGATTGGATGCAGTGAGCTCCTGGCGGTAGACGTGATAGCCGGCGAGGTCGGTTTCTGTTCCGGGCTGCCAGGAGAGGTCGATGGAGGCGCCGGTGCCTGCGGGAACGGCGACGAGACCGGTGGGAACCAGCGGGGGAAAGGTGTCGTTGAGAACCAGGGTAATGGGCGAGGAGGTGGGGCTTCGCAGCTCGAGCTGATGGCCGTGGAGGGTGATGGAACGGGCGCGCTGGGCAGTGTAGGTGTAGGTTTCGCCCTTACGCGTGGAGGGGTCGGTGGTTCCACCGGCGTCGGGCTGGCCGGAGGGGGTTTTGAGGTGGACCTCGGTGGGGTTGGGAGGCGTTAGCTGGAGGGGCGATTTGGGTTTTGTGGGGGAAGGTGCAGGGGCTTTGGGTGGGTTGGTCAGTGTGCGGTCGAGTTCGACGGGAGAGATTGTGGTCTGCTGCTGCCACTCGATGATGACGCCGTCCCTGGTTGGGGTGGCATGTAGCTGCTGGACGGAGGGTGGAGCGGCTCCGGCGGCGGCGAAGACCGGGGATGAGAGGCCAGCGGAGCGTCCGGCGGCGTTGAAGATTTGAATGCGGTAGGCGAGCAAGGCTGGCGGGTCTGCGGTCAAGGGCGGGGGGAGAGAGTCCAGGGCATGGCTGGGTCCGGGGGCTGTGGCGAAACGTTGAAGGGGGGCGCAGGAGGAGGCAGGCGGCGAGGTGAAGGTGGTCTGGCGGCAGAGTTCGGCGGCGATGTTGCCCTTGATGTCGATACCATCCGAGGTGCGGGAGGGGGTGGTCCAGCGGAACTCGACCTGATCGCCGACGCGCTGGGCGGTGAGGTCGGTGACGATCTCGGGAAGGTTGAGTGAAGGGGGGTGGGGATTGCCGGGGCTGGCGCAGCCGATGACGAAGGTAAGGGATGCGATCAGGCATGCGCTGAGCTGTTTGCAGGGGTGGGCATGCCGTTGGTTTTGCGGAAACTTCATCGGTTTCCAGCCTAGCATTTTGGAATCAAATGTTAGCTGAAGTGCAAAAGCTGAGTGAAATGTGACACCGATTTACGCCGATGACACCGATCAAGAACAGGCAGCAGCAGGACGAAATACAGGGATTCCTCGCTTCGCTCAGAATGATGACATTAAGACCACTGCGTTCAGAATGAGGTCGAACAACACATTCTTCGCCAGTGTTTTTAGACAGATTCTAGAAACTTTGCTGACGCCGTACATCCACTTGATGGAATTGCAACATCTTTCTATAGGACGAACACTATTATGGCCAAAACTACTGTTTCCGCAGAATTCGCTCCGATGGATGCAAAGCTTCTTCCGCTGCCGTCCGGCTCGGTGATGGATGAAGTTGTGCACGATATTCGCGATGTACAGGTAGATGGCGGTGTGGTCGAGGAATTCATTGCCGAGAAGCGCATAGGGGAACGGATCAAATACCTGCGGCTGAAGAAGTCGATGGGACTGGTGGAGTTGGGTCGGCATACGGGCCTGTCGGCGAGCTTTCTGTCTCAGCTGGAGACGGGGCGCGTGGTACCTACGCTGCGGAATCTGGCGCGAATCGCGATGGTTTTCTCGAAGGACCTGAGCTACTTCTTTGAGCCGGCGCCGCAGACGCTGTTCCGAATGCATCGCAGAAAAGATCGCGTGAGATTGCCGCAGACGGGCGTCGATGACCCGTCGTACTTCTTCGAAAGCCTGGGGTATCTGGTGCCGGACCGGCAACTGGATCCGTATTTTGCGGAGTTTTTGCCGGTGAGGGCAGGACGGGTGCCGCGAGCCCATCAGCATGTGGGTTGTGAGTTTCTGTATCTGCTGTCGGGAAGCCTGGATGTTCGGCATGGAGAAGTAACGCATCGCGTGGAGCCGGGGGATGCGGTGTACTTTGATGCGAATACGACCCATAGCTACCTGTGTGCGGGAGAGGTTCCGGCGACTGCGGTGATTGTGACGCTGCAGCATCCCGTGCCGCTGTCCAATGGCGTTCGGCGAACCGAGCGTAGTCTGGCTGCAGCGATGCTGCGACCGATCGAAGAGAAGAATGCCGAGAAGAAAGCCCGGGAGCGGACGCAGTAAAGTTGCGGAATGTCCCTTCTGATACGAATAGCCGAGATGGAAGATGTTCCGGCGATAGCGGCTATCTATGGGTCCTATGTGCTGAGCAGTGCGGCTACGTTTGAGCTGGAGGCGCCGGATGCCGACGAAGTGGGTCGGCGGATGCGCGCGGTGTTTGAAGGTGGGCTCCCTTATCTTGCCGCTGAGGTGAATGGAGTGGTGGCCGGGTATGCGTATGCATCGCCATTTCGGGCGCGGGAGGCTTATCGATTCACGGTGGAGAACTCAGTGTATGTGCGTGCGGAGTATGCCGGACGTGGCGTGGGACGCGAGTTGCTGAAAGAGTTGATGAAGCGATGCAAGGATGCGGGCCGTCGGCAGATGATTGCGGTGATCGGAGGGGTGAATCCGGCGTCGGTGGCGATGCATGCGGCGATGGGGTTTGCGCATGTGGGGGTGCTTCGTGAGGTGGGGTACAAGTTTGATGCGTGGCAGGATGTGACGTTGATGCAGCGGGAGCTTTGAGGTGCCGGTTTTGATTTTGATATGGTGGTCGGCATGTGGATGAAGCGGATTGCGATAGCTGTGATTGCGGCGGGTTTGGTGGCGTCGGCTGGAGCGCAGGTGCTGGCTCCCGGGCCGCCGATGGGATGGAATAGTTGGGACTCGTATGGGTTGACGATTACAGAGGCCCAGTTTCGTGCGAATGCGGACGTGCTGGCTACGAGGCTAAAGCCGTTTGGGTGGAAGTATGTGGTGGTGGATGAGGGGTGGTATCTGGAGAATCCGCAGAGCGCGGAGAAGCCGAAGACGCTGGTGTATGCGGCTAATGCGCAGGGACAGTACACGCCGGCGTTGAACCGATTTCCTTCGGCGGCGAATGGGGCTGGGTTCAAACCGATGAGTGATGCTGTACATGCGCAGGGTTTGAAGTTTGGAATTCATATTATTCGGGGGATTCCGAAGAAGACGGTTGCGGCGGATACGGTGATTGAGGGGAGTGCGTTTCATGCCAGTGAGGCGGCGGATACGACGGATGTGTGTCCGTGGAATCCGGATAACTTTGGCGTGAAGGACAATGCGGCGGGACAGGCATGGTACGACGCGTTGATGAAACAGTATGCAGGGTGGGGCGTGGATTATGTGAAGGTGGATTGCATCGCTTCGCATCCTTATAAGGGCGCGGAGATCCAGATGATTCATCGAGCGATTGGGAAGACGGGGAAGCCGATTGTGCTGAGTCTTTCGCCGGGACCGACGGCACTCGAAAACGCGGCGCTGGTGGGAGAGAATGCGCAGTTGTGGAGGATTTCGGATGATGTGTGGGACGGGTGGACGGGCAAGGAAGGGGCGTTTCCGCAGAGCCTGAAGGGGCAGTTTCCTGTGATCGCGCGCTGGTCGAAGTATGTTAAGCCTGGAAACTGGCCGGATGCGGATATGTTGCCTTTGGGGCATCTTGGGCCGATGCCGGGTTATGGAAAAGAACGGGACACGAAGCTGACGCACGAGGAGCAGCAGACGATGGTGACGCTGTGGTCGATCTCGCGGTCGCCGTTGTTTGTGGGGGCGAATCTGACGAGGCTGGATGCGTTTACGACATCGCTGGTGACAAATGCCGAGGTGATTGGAGTGAATCAGCGATCCGTGGAGAGCCGAATGGAGGGGCAGGATGGGGATGTGGTGGCATGGACGGCGAAAGGCCCGGCAGGTTCTACGCGGTATCTGGCATTATTCAATCTTGGGGACGTCTCGGTAAGGGTGGACTCTGCGTTTGCGAAGTATGGGTTGGGGGAGAAATACAAGGTGCGGGATCTTTGGGAGAAGGAGAATGTGGGGACGCAGACGGGGGTTTCGGTGGAGCTTCCGGCGCATGGGTCAGTGTTGCTTGAGCTAAAGCCTTAGAGTGGTTGCTTCGCGTGAAGTTTCGCCTTACCATCGCCAACAGTGGACTTCCCAAAGAACAAGACGAAGATTGATTTAAACCGCGGTGCGAGTGCGGAGGCCGAGCGGCTGGTTTCGGCTGGGCGGGTGGATGATGATGCGGCGTTTGAGCTGAAGCTGCGGCCTACCCGGTTAGCGGAGTTTATCGGGCAGGAGAAGGCCAAGGAGCAGTTGGCGATTGCGCTGGAGGCGGCGAAGTCTCGTGGGGAGGCGCTGGACCATGTGCTGTTGTTTGGGCCGCCGGGGCTGGGGAAGACGACGCTGGCTACGATTATTGCGAATGAGCTGGGTGTGGGGTATCAGCAGACGAGTGGGCCGGCGCTGCAGATTCAGGGCGATCTGACGGCGATTCTGACGAATCTGCGGGAGAAGCAGGTGTTGTTTCTGGATGAAATTCATCGGTTGCAGCCGGTGCTTGAAGAGAAGCTTTATACGGCACTCGAGGACTATAAGCTCGACATCATCATCGGGCAGGGGCCGGCGGCGCGGACGCACGTGATGGAGATTCGACCGTTTACGTTTGTGGCGGCTACGACGCGGCCAGGCATGCTGAGCTCGCCGCTGCGGTCGCGGTTCGGGATTCTGCTGCGGCTGGAGTTTTATACCGACGATGAGCTGCGGTTTGTGGTGGAGCGGTCGGCGGAGGTGCTGGGGGTACCGATCGATCGCGATGGCGCGGCGGAGATTGCGATGCGGTCGAGGGGGACTCCGAGGATTGCGAACAGGCTGTTGCGGAGAGTGAGGGACTATGCGCAGGTGCGGGCGCAAGGCGTGATCGACAGGCCTACAGCGAATGCGGCGCTGGCGATGCTGGAGGTGGATGCGCATGGGTTCGATGAGCTGGACCGGCGATTGCTGCGGACGATCATCGAGAAGTATGACGGTGGACCGGTGGGGTTGAATACACTGGCGGCGGCGTTGGCAGAGGAGCAGGATGCTCTGGAAGAGGTGTATGAGCCGTTTTTGATTCAGATTGGATTTCTGGATCGGACGCCACGTGGACGGGTGGCCACGCGGTTGGCTTATGAGCATCTGGGGATTGAGATGCCGCGGAAGTTGAGCTTGTTCTAAGCGGGTGCTGGAAGCGGTGGCTTGGGAGGGAGGTTGGAAGAGCCGCTGGTACAAGCGAACGGCTGGAAGCAAGCAAAAGCGAAATACAGGGGTCCTTTACCTCGTTCAGGATGACGACGGTTGGGCGTATGGGTGAGGACACCACGGGCCAAGCGACTGCCGTAATTGCATAAAAGCAAGGGCTGGGTATGGTGTGGGTGGATTTCCAGTAGAATTTGCGTTGGCGCATCCGCGCAGTGAGGACGGATTTTATGGCATCAGCGATGGCAAATATAGAGGCGTTGAAGGGTACCCACCAGGAGTTGAAGACACGGATGGAGAAGTCGGTGGAAGACTTCAGAGCGCATCTGCTGAGTGCGCGGACGGGGCGGGCGAATGTCCATATGCTCGACCAGGTGAAGGTGGATTATTACGGCACGGATACCCCCGTGGCGCAGATGGGGCAGGTGAGCACGCCTGAGCCGACGCTGATCCTAGTGCAGCCGTATGACGCGGGGATGGTTTCGGCGATCGAGAAGGCGATTCGGACTTCGGGGACGGGGTTGAATCCGATGACCGATGGGAAGGTGATCCGTGTGCCTGTGCCTCCGATGACGGAGGAGCGGCGCAAGGATGTGGTGAAGCAGTTGAACAAGACAATGGAAGACCACAAGACTGCGATCCGGAATATTCGACGGGATGGGAACGATCAGATCAAGAAGGCGGCCAAGGACAAGCTGATCTCTGCCGATGATGAGAAGCGGGCGAACGAAGAGGTTCAGCAGTTGACGGATGCGGAGATCAAGCGGGTGGAAGATCTGTTCAAGGCGAAGGAAAAAGAAGTGATGACGATCTGAGTCGTGCGTGAAAAGCGCTACGGAAAGAAAGGGTCGAGCATTGTGCTCGGCCCTTTAGTTTTGTGAGACTTCTTTGGTTGAGGATTTCCTTGCGTAATAGAAATCGTAGACGGGTGTCCATGTTTTGCCGTTGTCAGTGGATTGCTCCTGGAACTGGCGGACGTGGTTGGGGTCGAGATTGAAGAAGGTGAATCGTTGCAGTTGAGGTTCGCCTTTGGGGCCGAGGTTGTGACCGGTGAAACGAAGGGCGCCATCCTTGTAGACGCCCTCTTCGTACTCCTGACGGCCGCCGGAGACGTCGACCCAGAACTGTTTCCAGGTATTGGTGAGGGGATCGTAGTTATTGAAGCTCTGACCGCTGCCGCCTCCTGCCCCCGTCCAGGATTCGAGGATGACGCAGTCGTTGAGGATGCGGGTGATGGAGCTGTCGCCGACTTTAGGGCCGGTTTTTGTGGTGACGGTCCAATCGCCTACCCAGAAGTCGAAGGCGCGGTGAGCGGAGTCGCTGCAGGGGTGGAGAAGGTGTTCGTTCTGGACGATGAGGGCCTGGAAACGCGGATTGGAACGGATGGGATCGAAGGCCTTGTCGTCGAGTTGCGTGGGAAGAGGGGCGCCGTTGGTCATGGTCAGTTCAAGCTGCTTGAGAGCAGCGTCGGAATTGCCCATGACAGAGTATGCATAAGCGCGGCGATAGCTGAGCAGAGTGGCGGGCATGCCATTCTTTTCGGCGAGATCGAAGTCGCTGAGCGCGGAGGACTCGTCGTGCGCCTGTGAGGCGACGATGCCACGACGAGCCCATGCTGTGGCATTGTCGGGATGGAGTTTCAGATAAGCGTCGAGCGTTGCGGCGGCGGAGGTGAGATCGTTTGCTGCGGCTTGCTTCTGTGCGAGGTCGAGTTCGGGAACCTGCGCGAAGCTGGAGCAGGCTAACGCGGCGGCAAGCAAGGCTGGGAAAAATTTATTCGGCACCTTCGCCTCCGGTCTGTGATCGCTTGAGTGTGGAAGATGTTAGCGATCGCGGGCGCGAGTTTGTTTTACTTTTGTTGGGAAGGCTAATCCTGTTTTGCGCCGCAGAAAAGAGGGAAGATGGCTTTCGAAGGCCATGCTTCCCTTGTTTGTGACGAAGCGTGTGTGGTGTGGGTTAGACGCCCTGGTAGACGAGTTTGACGAACATCTCCGGGGTGACGAAGCCTTTGCCGAACTTGTCGTCGAATTGCGCGGTGGGTTTGGCGGCGACGACGGCGTCTACCGGCTTGCCTTGTTGTTTGAGGGTGGCGACGTTCTCGCGGATGGCGGTGAGCATGTCGAGGGTCTCGGAGAGCTGGGTCTTGTTGCCTATGGCGCCATGGCCGGGGATGACGATGGTGGAGTTGGTTCCGGTGGCGAGATTGCGTTTAGTGGCGCGGATCATGCCGTCGATGTGGCCGCCGGTGGAGTAGTCGATGAAGGGGTAAGCGCCGCTGAACCAGGTGTCGCCGGTATGGAGAACATCGGCGTCAGTGAAGTGGACGGAGATGTCGGTATCGGTGTGGGCAGGATCGTAGTGCTGGAGATGGATGGTTTCGCCGTTGGTTGTGAGGAGATGCTCGTCGGTGAAGATGAGGGTGGGAAGAGCATCGCCCGGTAGTGGCGGAAAGGTGGCATTAAAGAGGGCGATGGTTTGTGGAGTGTTGAGGCGGAACCGAGTCTTCTCGTGGGCGATGATGGTGGCGCCGACGGAGTGGATCCAGGGGTTGCCGTCGGTGTGGTCGTAGTGCCAGTGGGTGTTGATGAGGTGCTCGATGGGATCGGCGCTGATGGCGGTGAGGGCTTCGGTGATCTGCGGGCGTGAGGTGGAGATGCCGGTGTCGACGAGGAGCTTGCCCTGGGGGCCGGGGAGGACAGCGATGTTGCCTCCGGAGCCGATGAGAACGCTGACGTTGCCGCGGAGCTTCTGGGTGGTGATCTTGGCGGTGGCGGCTGTTTTGCGGGCCTCAAGGACCATGGCGGGAGGCTGGGCTGCGGCCTGGGCGAAAAGAGCGCGCGGAGTGAGGTAGGCGACAGCGGCGGTGGCGGTGGTGGTGGAGAGGAAGCGGCGGCGAGAGATGTTTTGACTGATGCTGTTCATGGTCTCCTCAATCGATGTTCTACATCATGTTACAGTTGCGCCGATTCGGGAGAGCTTGAGGCTTGGTATGATTTTCACTTTCCATCCGCCCGGCAGCTGATTGGAAGAGGTTCAGCGATTGTTTGACTTCGGCGCGACTTCGAGGGAGGCGCGATCCCAGTGAGCGCAGTCCGCCGCAGCCTCGTATGTACTCTGCAAAAACTGAAGAAGGGTTGCATCAGGATCTGCGGACTGACGCATGGCTTCGTAGGAAAGCACGAATTCGCCGAGAGTGGAGTCGAAGTGAGCCTGGGCAGGTGTGATGGGGCTCTGCGCGTAGCCGGGTTGCTCCGGATAGGCGTAGCTGTAAAAAAGCGGTTCAACGCCGGGCGCGCCGGGCCAGAATCCACAACTGCTGACTTCGTGCGAATAGGCATCGCGTGTGACGCGATCGGGAAGGCCAGCCATGCTGGGGTGTTCAGGCGCGGGGCGGCCGGAGAAACGAGTGCAGGCGAGATCGAGCGCTCCCCAGAAGAGGTGGATCGGGCTGACCTTGCCGGTGAAACGAGCACGAAAGGTGGTGAAGACTCGCGTGGTTTGCAGCAGGATTTGCCAGAACCGTTGTGCGTATTCGGGGTCGTAGGCTTGATGAGTTTGATCCTGCTCGAAGGGGATTGGCTGCGCAATCTCAACCGGCATGTGCCAGATGCGCACGGGCGTTTCGAGTTCGTCGAGCGCGGCCATGACTTGTTGGTAAAACGTAGCGACCGTCATTGGCTTGAGAGGTATGGTGCGGTGGCCGCCGTCGCTGACCTGTAGCACTAGCTGGTGTTCGATAAAGTCGAAGTCGATCTGTAACATTTGCGTGCCGTGCGGCATAGGCGAGGTTGTGAGACCGCGAACGGTTGGGTAGAGCGTCACGTTCCAGGTGTGGTTGATCGCCGGCATGAGCTTGAGCCGAACCTTGCCGACGATCTGCATCCAGAGTTGGAGGGTGGCGCAGGTATCGTTCCATGCGGCTTGCGGTAGAGCAGGCCAGACGTCGGTGGGACGGGTTGGCGCATCGCGGTCAGGCAGTGGCATGGCTTCTCGTTGCGACCATGATACTTCCAAGTTATGAAGTTGTGTTGAAACGTAAATTTGCAGTTCTGATGAGCTGAATGCAATAAGAGGTAAGCTGCCAGTCATGAATTGCCGCAAGCAATTCGCGATTCTGATTATCGGGATAGCGACTGTTGGCGCCCTCGCGCAATCGACACCTGTTACCCAGACAACCGTCTGCGATATCGTCAACAATCCGCTTCAATTTGAAGGAAAACTGGTTCAGGTTCGAGCCCATATCTGGGCAGACACCAATGATGTTCGTAAGTTTTGGATGAACGAAGTCACGATGAGATCAGGCAAGGTCTGCCGCTTTCTCAAAACAAGGATTGACGGGCCAACTTCATTCACGGGTGCAAATGGATTCGGAACATTTACCGGCAGGCTCGTGCGCGAATCTGTGCCTCTGAATTTCGAGGCTTCCAGCAGCAAAGAAAGGGGAGTCTTCATCGTCGAGCAGGAGTCCGATGTTTACGGTCTCGAATACCTGAACGGCCCTGTCCCGCTGTTGCAGCTGTATGACAAACAAACCGACTCCTTCATAAAACCGGAACAGCATAGTGTTCGCGTCGTCATTCAGTGTGGCCCCGCTCGACCTGTGCCCGGGACGTCAAAAATGAATGTCAGCTGCTTTGAGACCAATTTGCCCGCTAATTACGACGTATGGTCGACGATGATCTTCCAGCCCTGATCGGTTTTTTCGAAGATGAGGGAGAAGATGCCGTCGGCGTTGCCGCCGTCCTTTTTGCCACGGTCGAGGTGGTATTTACCGATGACTACGGCGAACTTCTCGTCGAGTGGATGGACTTCGAGCTCGGAGAAGCCGAGGGTACCCATGGCGGCTTTAGAGGGGTAGTTGTGGCGATATTCGTCGAGCATACCGTCGACGCCGCGGAAGACCTGGTGGGTGACGAAGAGGGTGTCGGGCGAGTTCTTGTAACCCTGAATGAAGGCCGGGAGGTCGCCTTTATTCCATGCGTCTTCCTGAGCCACGAGGACTTTGATGATGTCGAGCTCCTGCTTGGAGGCCGTCTTGAGCTGATCGCTTTGTGCGTGTGTGGAGAGGCTGATGGTGAGAAAGATCGCGAGAGTAGTGGCGTAAAGATAGGAGCGGAGCGGCACGAAGTTCACCTCTGGGATAACGGATGATGTAGCTACTGTAGCCGATGCGCTTGGTGTTTGGGATGAAGAGTCAGGTGAGTTTGGTGTCATCGCAGGGTACGGGATGGGCGATTGGCACGATCCAGACGACGGTGACGAGGGTGATGACGGCGAGCGCGAACCAGGGGTGGAAGTGCGCGAGAGGAATGGCGATGAGATAGAGGGCGAGGCTGGCATAGTGTTTGCGCTCGGTGGCGACGTCCTCCTGCTGGAGTTCTCCGGTGAGTTTAAGCAGACGGCCGATGGCGAGACGCAGAAAGAGGAAGCTGATTCCGGTGAGGATCATGGAGGCGGCATAGAGGGCTACGGAGAAGGAGTCGGCCTTTTTTTCGATGACGTAGGAGGTGAAGAAGGGGAGCAGAGAGGCGCAGAAGAGGAAGGCGAGATTGGCATAGAGGACGCGGGGATCGGCCCGTTCAATGCGGCTGATGAGGTGGTGGTGATTGATCCAGTAGATGCCGGTGAAGGAGAAGCTGAGCAGATAGATGAAGAGGATGGGGGCGATGGCGAGAAGGCCGGGTAGGCCGTTCTCGTGCGGGATCTTGAGCTCGAGGACCATGATGGTGATGATGACGGCGAGGACTCCGTCGGAGAAGGCTTCGAGGCGGGTTGTGAGGAAGAGTTTTTCGGGCATCGGTTTGATGTTTCTGGGAGTGAGGATACATCTGGCAGAGAGACCTAACACCGATTTGCACCGATGACACCGATAAAAAAACCTGATGCAAGAAAGTCTGAGACTTTAGATATGGCGTTGCCAGGTTTTTGGGGTGGTGCCTGTATGGCGGCGGAAGGTTTTGGTGAGGTGGCTGGCATCGGCGAAGCCTGTAGCTGAGGCTATGGCTTCGAGGTTCCAGTTGCGGGTGCGGAGCAGAGTTTTGACGGCGTCGATGCGGCGCTGGAGAACGTACTGATGTGGAGTGACGCCGGTGCTCTCGCGGAAGGCGCGGGCGAAGTGGAAGGTGCTGAGGCCGGCAAGAGCGGCGAGGTCTTCGAGGCGGATCTCTGATGCAAGATTGGTTGCGATGTATTCGAGGACGCAGTTAAGGCGTGGCTTGGCGATGCCTCCTTTGTGTGGGATGGGTGTGGCGGAGAAATGACCGTATTTGCGGATGAGGGCTACGGAGAGTGAGAGGCCGAGTAGGTCGCCGTAGAGGGGGCCTGTGGCCGAGCCCGATGTAACTTCGCGCTCCATTTCAGTGAGGAGAAGGCGGAGCTGATCGTCCTGAAAGGACCATAGGTTGTCGAAGTCTGGGAGCTGGTTGAGCTCAAGCTGGGTTGCCGCTTTGACGAGGATGGAGGGATCGATGGAGGCGACGATACGTTGCGAAGGGCCGTACCAGAGAAGGCTGTCGCGCGTGCCGGGGGTGAGAAAGATGAGGTTGCCCGCGCCAGTGTTGAGATGACCGGTGCGACCGTGGGAGTGCCAGTCCATTTCGACGGGACCGCTGGTCTGGAGATGGAGGCAGAAGGTGTGGTGTTCGTGCTCGGGAATTTCGATGGCGCCGACGAGGTGCTTTTCGAGAATGAGGCCGGTCCACGGAGTTGCTGCGTGTGCGCTGTGGGTGATGGGGTTACCGGGAAGCAGCGGGACGGAACGCTCGCCGACCATGACGGAGACGCGTGGGCTTATTTCACCGGGTTGGAGAGTGTTCTGGGACAAGCGGCTTCGCCTCAATCTGAATGATATGGATTGAGAGCAAGAACAGACAAAGGAGAGCAGGAATCGACCACAAAAACTGTAGGGGCGGGCGTATCTCTTAAACGAGGTGCAAGATGAACATTATTGAAGGCATCGTGGATGGTTTCATCATGACGGTGGGGATTACTCCACCGAAGCCGGAGCAGAGGCGTGCGGCGGTGATTTTTATTGCGACGGGATTGTTCGGGACGATTGCAGGGGTGCTGGCATTGGTGGGCATTGTGATTCAACGTATTGCCGCGCACTGACGCTGAAGTACGGCCCGTCACATTTGGGCGAGAACGTGGCAGGGTGGACTAGAATTTATGCATGGGGTTGAATTCCAGTGTTTCTGCGGGTACGAGGGTTGTCCATGCGGTCTGCTCGCATGATTGCCCGGACTCGTGCGGCGTTCTGGTGACGGTGGATGAACTAAGTGGTCGAGCGGTGAAGGTTCAGGGTGATCCTTCGCATCCGGTGACACGAGGATTTTTGTGCGGCAAGGTGGCGAAGTATCTGGAGCGGGTTTACTCGCCAGACAGGCTGCTTTATCCGATGCGGCGGAAGGTCGGTGTGCCTAAAGGGCCGCTGGCGCAGGGCCGCGAGGCTGAGGCGTTTGAGCGCATTACGTGGGATGAGGCGCTGGATGAGATTGCAGAACAGCTGAAGAGGATTGCGGCGGAGTTCGGGCCGGAGAGCGTGCTGCCTTACAGCTATGCCGGAACGATTGGCCAGCTGGGGTATGGGTCGATGGACCGACGATTCTTTCATCGGCTGGGTGCGTCGCAACTGGATCGGACGATCTGCGCGGCGGCAGGTGGGGCGGCGTTGAAGAGTGTGTATGGCGTGAAGCTGGGGACGACACCGCAGGATTTCGCTCATGCTGGGTTGATTATTGCCTGGGGCGCGAATATCCATGGGAACAACATTCATCTGTGGCCGTTTATTGAAGAGGCCCGGAGGGATGGTGCGCGGCTGGTAGTGATCGATCCTTACAAGACGCGGACGGCGGGGCTGGCGGATGAGCATCTGGTGATCCATCCGGGAACGGATACGGCGCTGGCGCTGGGACTGATGCATGTGATTCTGCGCGAGGGGCTGGAGGATCGCGAGTATATCGATCGCTGTGCGATTGGATTTGCGGAGTTGAAGTCTCATGCATTGAAGGTGGAGCACTCGCCGGAGAATGTGGCGCGGGTGACGGGGATTGCGGCGGAGACGATTGTGCGGCTGGCTCGGGCGTATGCGGGGGCTGGCCGCAATGGGAGCAAACCAGCGGCGATTCGGTTGAACTATGGGATTCAGAGGAGCGAGAATGGCGGGACGGCGGCGCGAGCGGTTTGCATGCTGCCGCTGTTGACGGGTTGCTGGAAGTACAAGGGTGGAGGTTTGCAGCTTTCTACTTCGGGATCGTTTCCGTTTAACTCGAATGCGCTGGAGATGCCGGAGTTGATGAAGGCGAGTCCGCTGGGACAAGCGGCGCGGGTGGTGAATATGAGCCAGTTGGGGCAGGCGCTAACGCGTGAGGATGCCGGTGTGGGAGGACCGCCTGTGAAGGCGCTGTTTGTGTATAACTCCAACCCGGCCGCTGTGGCTCCGAATCAGAACGATGTGCTGCGGGGGATGGTGCGGAAGGATCTGTTCACGGTAGTCCATGAGCAGTTCTTTACCGATACGGTGGATTATGCGGATGTGCTGTTGCCGGCAGCGACATTTCTTGAGACGAAGGATGTTCAGGGAGCGTATGGGCATCTGTTTGCGCAGGTTTCGCAGAAGGCAATTGAGCCGCTGGGCGAGGCGCGGAACAATGTGACGATGTTTGGAGAACTCGGGCGACGGATGGGATTTGACGAGACTTGCTTTGACGATCGCGAGGATGAGCTGATTGATCAGGCGCTGACGACAACGAATCCATGGTTCGCAGGGATCACGCGGGAGCGGCTGGAGCGTGAAGGACATGTTCCGCTGCAGCTGCCGGTGAATGAGGATGGGTTGACGCTGCCGTTTTCGACGGCAGAGTGGTTCAGAACGCCAAGTGGCCGCGGCGAGTTGACGCCTGTGCCTGTGTTTGCTGCTCCAGTGGAGTCGAGAGGTGGTGCGGATGCGGTGAAGTATCCGCTGGAGTTTCTGCCGAGGAAGGCGGACAACTACATGAACTCGACGTTCGCGAATCTGCCGGGTCATCAGCGGATGGAGGCTCGGACGGCAGGGATCCTGGAGATGCATGCGACCGATGCTTCGCCGCGTGGCATCGTGGAAGGTGACGAAGTGGAAGTATTCAACGGGAGGGGGAGAATCATGCTGCGGGCACATGTGAATGGACATGTGGGGGTCGGTGTGGTGGCGGCGCGTCTCGATTGGAACAAGCTGACGGCCCGAGGCGGCAATGTGAATGCATTGACGAGCGAGCGGCTTACGGATATCGGCGGTGGGGCTACTTTTTATTCAACGCTGGTTGAGGTGCGTAAGGCTTAAGGTCAAGCCACCATCAAAACCCAGAGCGAACTGGAATACTGAACCTGCGCCTTCGCACACGACATCTGATTGCTACATGTACAGGTAATGCTGAAGAGGAGCGATGATGGTAGATGGTTTGCCGGGGCTGGAAGAGATTCAGCGGGCGGCGGAGTTGGTGTACAGGACGATGCCGGCTACGCCGCAGTATTCGTGGCCGTTGTTGAACGAGAGGGCTGGAGCTGAAGTCTGGGTGAAACATGAAAATCATTCGCCGGTGGGTGCATTCAAGATTCGCGGTGGGTTGGTCTATATGGATTGGCTCCGGCGAGAGCGGCCTGAGGTGACAACGGTGGTGTCGGCTACACGGGGAAACCACGGACAATCAATTGCGCTGGCTGCGGCACGGTGTGGGATACGGTCGGTGATCGTGGTCCCGCAAGGCAACAGCGTTGAAAAGAACCGGGCGATGCGTGAGTTGGGCGCGGAGCTGGTCGAGCATGGCGAGGACTTCCAAGCTGCGCTGGAACATGCAGTTCAATTGGAACGAGAGAATGGGTGGCATTGGGTGCCGAGTTATCACAGGCTGCTTGTAGCCGGTGTGGCGACGCTCGCCCTGGAGATGCTGTCGGCGTGTCCGGTGATGGATACGGTGTATGTGCCGATTGGGATGGGATCGGGGATCAGTGGAATGATTGCTGTGCGGAATGCGATGGGATTGAAGACGAAGATTGTCGGAGTGACCTCGAAGCTGGCTCCCGCTACGGCGCTTTCGTTTGCGGCGGATCGAGTGATGGAACATGCGGTGTCGACGAGGATTGCGGACGGCGTGGCTTGCAGGAAACCGGATGCGACGGCGTTGGCAGTGATTCGAGCCGGGGTGGAAAGAATTGTGGAGGTTGAGGACGATGAGGTGGAAGAGGGGATGAGGATTTATTTTGCCGACACTCATAATGTGGCGGAGGGGGCTGGGGCGATTGGACTGGCAGCTTTGCTGAAGGACCGCGCGGCTGGAGGAGAGCGCGTGGGAACAGTGCTGGGCGGAGGGAATGTAGACAGTGCTGTGTTTGCCGGGGTGCTTGCGGGTGGGACGATGACGTAAAAAGTCACTGCTGGATGGCCTGCTTTTGGCATGAATTGGGCGTGATCTGGTGGTTTGGCGGATTTGACTAGGGCGGAATCCCGGTCGGAACTCGCTAACGGCAGGTGCGCTCCCATATAATCGAAGCTCCCCTACAAGGAATCGGCGGGGCGTGATTTTTAGAGCAGTGAGGGTGTGCGTATCTTTACCGTGAATCGAGAGAGCGGAAGCTCCCTGAAGAGAAAGACCAAGCCTGTGTGCACGCGCTCCAGCCGCTCCCGCATCGCTTATGCCGCGTTCATTGCTGTCCTTGCTGCTGGAGTGACTCCTTCCCTGTTTGCGCAGGCGTCACCAACCCCCGAGGCTGGTGGACAAGGGGCTCAGACGCTTTGCCAGCCGCAGGTAATCGGCAACCGCCGTATTCCGAAGGAATCGGTGCTGGCGCGCCTGTTCTCGCACGAGGGCGATCTCTACGACCCACAGGTTGTTGAGAGGGACTTCAACTCGCTGTGGAACACCGGCTACTTCGACGACGTGCGCATTGAGCGGGTAGATAGCCCAAAGTGCGTGCAGCTGGTGGTCTATGTGAAAGAGAAGCCGACCATCCGCGAGATCAACTACAAGGGCATCAATGCGATCTCGCTGTCGGACATTATGGAAGCCCTCAAAAAAGCGAAGGTTGGTCTGTCGGTCGAGAGTCAGTATGATCCGACAAAGATCAAGCGGGCTGAGGCGGTATTGAAGGAGTTGCTGGCTGCGCACGGTCATCAGTTTGCTACGGTCAAGACTGAAGTCAAGACGATTCCTCCTGCGTCAGTGGCGGTTACCTTCACGCTGAAGGAAGGTCCTACGGTGAAGGTGGGCAAGATTGCGTTCGATGGCAATCACAACATCAATGATCGGACGCTGCGGGCGTCGATGCGCAACCTGAGGCCGATCGGAATACCGCGCTCGATCATCTTCGAGAACCTGTTTGCCCGGACATTTGACGCGACCAAACTAGACGAAGACACGGAGCGGGTGCGGCAGGCTTATCGCGATCGTGGTTACTTCAAGGCGCTGACGAGCGAACCGACGACGCATGTGCGCGATGCGGGCGGCATCAATCCGTTCACGCTGCGGCCTTCGAGGGGCAAGCGGGTCGACATTCTGATGCCGGTGGAAGAAGGCGATCGGTACAGACTCGGCGGCATTACGTTCAAGGGCAATAAGGCGTATCCGAATGTGAAGGCGCTGCGCGCGCAGTTCGCCCAGAAAGATGGCGAGTTCTTCAACGCCACAATGTTCAGCAAGGGTCTCGAACAGCTTCGCAAGGCTTACGGAGAGGGCGGCTTCATCAACTTTGTCGGAACGCCGACTCCTCGCATAGACGAGGCGAAGAAGCTGATCTATCTCGACATCGAGATCGATGAAGGCAAGCCGTTCTATGTTTCCCGGATTGAGTTCACGGGCAACACGATTACGCGTGATAAGGTCATCCGCCGCGAACTGCTGCTCGAGGAAGGACAGATCTATAACAACAGGCTCTGGGAGCTTTCCATCCTGCGGTTGAACCAGTTGAACTATTTCGAAACATTGAAGCCGGAACAAGACTCGGAGAGTCGTCAGAACGCAGACGAAGGAACGGTCGATCTGCTGTTGAAGCTGAAGGAGAAGGGCAAGAACTCCATCGGCCTGAACGGCGGCATCAGCGGTTTGTCGGGAACGTTCATCGGCCTGAACTACGAGACGAACAACTTCCTCGGCCTGGGCGAGACGCTTTCGGTTGAAGCGAATATCGGCGACCTGTCGCGCAGACTGAGCTTCGGGTTCACGCAGCCTTACTTCCGCAATAAGCCGATTTCTCTCGGCGTGCAGGTGTTTACGCAGAAGTATGACTACAATCCGTCGAAGAGCTACGCGATCTCGGGCAGCAGTGCGAGCGAAAATCTGACTACGGCGCAGCAGTCGCTGTTGACGAACTACAACACTTCTACGACCGGATTGACGGTGTCTGTAAGCAAGCCACTGCGGCACTTGTTCGCGCACACGGGTGTGAGCCGGATTGGCGCTTCGTATGCGTTGTCACGGTCGTCTGTAACGACGTTCAACGACAATACGCGCAATGTGTTTCAGTCGCTGGCGTTCCGGTCAGGCGTGCAGGGCACGAACCAGCTGGAAGGCATCATCACATCGGTGGTTACACCGAGCTTTACGTTCTCGAGCCTCGACCGCGCGGTTGGACCCCATGCCGGCAAGGACTTCAATATTGCGGTTCAGATTGCGGGAGCCGGCGGCAACGTGAAGTATTATTCGCCGCAGTTGAGCTACCGTCAGTTCTACCCGATGAAGGGTCTGAGGGTGAACCGCGAGGGACACAATGTCCTTGGCTACCGTCTGCAGTTCGCGCATATTGCGGGCTTCGGCGGTCAGGTTGCTCCACCGACGAACCGCATCTACAGCGGCGGCGATACGGATCTTCGCGGGTTCGATCCGCGGTCGGCTGGACCGTACACGTTCATTCCGACCAAGGTGATGTTCAACCTGACGAATCCGGATGGAACGACGGTTCCGCGCGACCCGACGAATCCGGCATTAGGCAATGTACAGATCCCATTGCCGATCTACAGGCTGGCTTCGGTTGGCGGAGACACGAGCTTTACGGCAAACCTGGAATATCGGATTCCAATCGTGAGCCAGGTGACGTTCGCGTTCTTCACCGACTTCGGGATGACGTTCGACGCGTTGCCAGGGCAGTTGCGCCAGAGCGTGGCTGGACAGACGGCGATCTCCAGTCCGCTCTATGGATGCCCGCAGTTCACCAACGGAGCCTGCTTCGGCGGAACACAGATTGCTTTCCCGGCTCAGCTGTCTACGGTTCCGGGAACGAATTTTGTACCGCGTATGTCGAACGGTGCTGAATTGCAGGTCATTCTGCCGATCGTGAACGCACCGTTCCGGTTGTACTACGCATATAACCCTCTGCGTCTTTATGAGTCGATACCGCAGAAGCTTGCAACCGACGCTGCGACGTTCCGTGGCTTCTTCCCGAACTCCGGTGCGGGGCAGTTTACCTATCTGGAGGCAATCCAGCTTTATGGAGCCAACTACCAGATGCGTGAGCCGCGTAAGACCTTCCGGTTGACGGTAAGCACCACCTTCTAAAGCTTTCACTGTCCAATGAGAATCCCCGGCTTAGGCCGGGGATTTTTGTTTGGTCGCCCCTTATCGGTGAGAGGAATGGGAATCCCACCCCCCGGGGTCTCCTCTTCAAGTGATTTGTAATCAGCAACTTATCGTAATTTTACTTTGTAAAATCGTCATTCCAAATGGGTTACAGGCAAAATCGTCTTTCTAAAGGGGTTAGGCCATTTAAGAAGGAAACCCCGGCTGCAGGCCGGGGTTTTATCTCTAGTTCAATTTTAGCTGATAGGAGGTAACTCCCATGCAATGAGTATCTCTATTGTTTTCTTTTATTTATGTGGTTTCGGGACTTGACATGGGTTTTTGTTGAGGAATTTCGAAGATTTCTTTATAAGTCTTTTGTTTTTATTCGCTTATGGTGAGTGTCCCGCTTATGCAATCAGAGATGCCGGACGATTCTGATGTGCATTAGGAAGCTGCGAGAACCTTTGTGTAGCGGGAGCGCAAGACTAAAGCCCGCGCTCCCACCTTCGACGTTATCGTTCTTGTAGCTAGATTGATTAGCGTCCGTGAGGATGTCCCTCGCCGTGTGGAGCTTGTGGCGGAGCGGACCGTTGTTGGGGCTGTGGTTGGGAATGAGATTCGGGAGCCGAATGAGGCATGGGACGTTCGGCTGGCTGAGGCCGCTGCATCTGCTGTACTTGCGGTTGCGCGGGTCTGGGCTGAGGCTGTGGGATCGATCTGGGCTGGCTCTCAGGAATGGGCCTGGGTTGCGGTTGGGGTGCGGGCCGGAACTGAGGTTGCGGTTGAGGTGCAGGCCGGGACTGGGATTGGGGAGCCGGTCTGGGCTCCGATTGAGGCACAGGACGGTTTTCCGGTTGGGGGGTGGGTCGGGTTTGAGGCTGCGGTGCGGGCCTTATTTCCGACTGTGGCCGCGTGGGACGGAGCTGCTGCGGTGGAGTGGGGTTGGCTGGCCTGATTTGAGCCTCGCCGGGTCGAACCGAGGGCTGCGGGCGAACCGGTTGCACTTGGGCTTGACCGGGGCGGACGGGCTGGACCTGGGCTTGACCGGGACGAACCGGCTGAATCTGAGGCTGGCCGGGGTGCACGGGTTGTATTTGCGGCTGGCCGGGGCGATTGGGCTGGAATTGTGGATTGCCGGGCTGGTTGATGGGGCGCGGCAGATTGACGGGCATGGGACGCGCCACGGGGGTGACGGCGCGGTCGGCTGCGAAGGGCCGAGGTGCGGCGACGATCGCGGGACGTCCCTTGTTCTGGTTGAAGAACTGCTGGCGGTTCTGAGCGGCCTGACGCTGGTTCTGGATCTGGGCGGACATGGGCGGGATTCGGGGGCCGCGCATGGCCGCGATTTCGGCAGGCTGTGGACGGACGGGAACGCCGCCGCGACCGCCGTTGTAGGAGATGCGGTTGTAGTTGTTGTTGACGATGACGGTGCGGTTGTAGACGTTGGAGACGCGTGTGACGTTTACGCGATTGACGGAACGGTTGTAGTAGAAGTTGTTGCCGTTCCAATAACCGCCGTGGTAACCCGAGCCGGTGTAGCCGAAGCCATAGTTAATACCGCCGTAGAAGCCGATATGGGTACCCCAGAAACCGTGATGGAAGCGGTAGCGGTTGCCAAAGGAACCCCAGTAGCCGGGTGTCCAGAGGGCTCCGGGGTAGGGAGCGAAGACCCAGGCGCCGGGAACCCAGTAGAAGCCAACGGAGGCGTAGTTCCAATAGCCGGGTGTCCAGAGATAGTTGGGGGCGGGGGCTTCGGGCTGCTGATAGGTAGGGAGCGGCGGCGGGGGCGCATCGGCTTCGAGAGCCTGCTGGCCGGCGTCTACCTGGTTTTCGTAGTTCTGGTCATAATTTTGATCGTAGTTTTGGTTAGAGGTGTCGTCCTGATTGGAGGACTGGGGCTGCTGGGAGTCGATGGGAGCTTCAGCCTGGGCACCGGTTTGGGTGTACTCTTCGGCGCGCTGCTGACTCTCATTTTGCTGGCGCGCGGGCAGGGCGCGGGCAGGGACAGATTGCTGCTGCACTGGGACGGCTGCCGGTTGCTGTTGCTGGGTTCCATCGACGGGAGCCATGTTGGCGTCGGCTGGATCGGGGCCGGAGTTGTTGGCGGCGACGTCTGCGTCGGGCGCTTTGTGGCAGCCTGTGATCGATGCGATTCCGGCGAAGGTTGCGATTCCAATTGCGAAGAATAAAACGTATCTCCTGATGGACCTGGGAAGTGTTGCAGTCATCGTGCTTTGTCCTCTTCCGGGATTAACCCGAATATGTTAAGTGAGATGCGTTTTGGGGAGGGATTCGAGCGATAGAGGTCGGAAAAGAAGACGGATTATTGCGGGGTTGGGGTTATCGAACTGGCAACGGAAGAGAGTTTTTGGGCATCGTCTGTACCTCAAGAGTAGAACGGACGTAAAATGATTACGATGGCAGGCTGTCTTCCAACTACGAAGCGCTTTCGCCACGGTCGCCCTGACCGCGGTCGCTGACACCATACTCCTTCCCTGAAAATTTGATAGGCTTCACCCGTCGCCGCCTGTGGTCCATCGAGTGTCCACGGCCCCCTACTTCGCGCTGAAATAAGCGCTTTGGAGAAGAAAAATGTCGACCCCCAAAACTGCTCATCCTGATTCTTTCAAAAGCAAGTCAACCTTGAAGTCCGGTGCGAAGACGGTGAGTCTTTTTCGTCTGCAGGCGGTGGCCGATAGTGGTGTGAATCTTGCGCGGCTTCCGTTCTCGCTGCGGATTCTGCTGGAGAATCTGCTGCGGCATGAGGATGGACGGACGGTGACGGCAGACGATATCAGGTTTCTGGCGAACTGGGATCCGAAGGCGGAGCCATCGCGTGAGATTGCGTATATGCCGGCGCGGGTGCTGATGCAGGACTTTACCGGCGTGCCTGCGGTGGTCGACCTGGCGGCGATGCGCGATGCGATGAAGGCGCTGGGCGGCGATCCGGAGAGGATCAATCCGCTGCAGCCTGCGGAGCTGGTGATCGACCACTCGGTGCAGGTGGATGAGTTTGGAACGACGAGGGCGTACGACCTGAATGCGGCGCTGGAGTTTCAACGGAACCGCGAGCGGTATGCGTTTTTGAAGTGGGGGCAGACGGCGTTCAATAATTTTTCGGCGGTGCCGCCGGGGATGGGAATCTGTCACCAGGTGAATCTGGAGTATCTGGCGCGCGTGGTGTTTACGACGGAGGCGAAGACGAGTCTTGATGCTGTTGCGGTGGCGGGGTCGAAGGCCAGTGTGGAGGAGACTTATGTACTTGCCTATCCTGATACTCTCGTCGGCACCGACTCGCATACGACGATGATTAATGGATTGGGTGTGCTGGGTTGGGGTGTGGGTGGGATTGAGGCCGAGGCCGCGATGCTGGGACAGCCGGTGAGCATGCTGGTGCCGCAGGTGGTTGGGTTCAGGCTGACGGGCAAGTTGAAGGAAGGGACTACGGCGACGGACCTGGTGCTGACGGTTACGGAGGCTCTCCGGAAGCTGGGGGTGGTTGGCAAGTTTGTGGAGTTCTATGGGCCGGGGATCGCGGAACTGCCGCTGGCCGATCGCGCGACGATTGCGAATATGGCTCCGGAGTATGGGGCTACGTGCGGGATTTTCCCGGTGGATGCGGAGACGCTGCGGTATCTGCGGCTGACGGGTCGGAGCGAAGAACAGATTGCGCTGGTGGAGGCGTATTACCGCGAGCAGGGAATGTTCCATACAGCGGATGCGGCGGAGGCGGAGTACTCGGCGACGATCTCGCTGGATCTGGCGACGGTGGAGCCTAGTGTAGCGGGGCCGAAGCGGCCGCAGGATCGGGTGCTGCTGTCGAAGGCGGGCGAGAGTTTTAAGGAACAGCTGCCTTCGCTGCTGGGGCCAAATGCGGGTGCGCACACTTTGCGGCAGCTGGTGCGGTGGGAGGGTGAGGGTGGGCATGCCTCGGCTACGGGAGATATTGCAAGCAAGGTAGGGTCGCCTGCGCCGGTGGTGGAGGCTCCGCGGGTTGCGATAGAGACGCTGGAGGACGGACGGGGTGGTGTGGCAACGCTGGAGGCTCCGGCGGTATCGATTCGGAGCAGGTTTGGGGTCGATCCGGACCAGTATCTGGACCATGGGTCGATTGTGATTGCGGCGATTACATCGTGCACGAATACATCGAATCCTTACGTGATGATTGCGGCTGGATTGCTGGCGAAGAAGGCGGTGGAGAAGGGACTGAAGACGCCGCCGTGGGTGAAGACCTCGCTGGCGCCGGGGTCGCGTGTGGTGACCGACTATTACGTGAAGTCTGGGCTGATGCCTTATCTGGATGAGTTGCGGTTCCAGGTTGTGGGGTATGGGTGCACAACTTGTATCGGCAACTCGGGGCCGCTGCCTACGGATGTTTCGAAGTCGATTGAAGATCATGGGCTGGTGGCGGTTTCGGTGCTGTCAGGGAACAGGAACTTTGAAGGAAGGATTTCGCCGGAGGTGCGGGCGAACTATCTGATGAGCCCTCCGCTGGTGGTGGCTTATGCGTTGGCGGGACATATCGGGCACAACTTCGATACGGAGCCGCTGGGGAAGGGCAAGGATGGGAAGCCGGTGTTTCTGCGGGACATCTGGCCGACACAGGCGGAGGTTTCGGCTACCGTGGCGAGCTCGATTGATTCGGAGATGTTTCGGCATGAGTACAGCACGGTGACGAAGGGCGATCAGAACTGGCAGAATCTGAAGTTTCCGGCGGGCGATACGTATGGGTGGGAGGCGGATTCGACCTACATTCGCAAGGCTCCTTACTTCGATGGCATGGCTGCGACGCCTGCGCCGGTTGAGGATATTCATGGGGCTCGAGTGCTGGCGGTGCTGGGCGATTCGGTGACGACGGACCATATTTCTCCGGCGGGGTCGATCAAGCTGAATGGGCCTGCGGGTAAGTACCTGATCGAGCATGGGGTGAAGCCGGCGGACTTCAACAGCTATGGGTCGAGGCGCGGCAACCATGAGGTGATGGTGCGGGGTACGTTCGCGAATGTGCGGCTGCGGAACAAGCTGGCTCCGGGGACGGAGGGTGGTGTGACGCGGTTGCTGCCGGATGATGTGCCGATGTCGATCTATGACGCTTCAGTTGCGTATGCTCAGCGGGGGACGCCGTTGGCGATCATCGCGGGCAAGGAGTACGGGTCGGGGTCGTCGAGGGACTGGGCGGCGAAGGGGCCGCGTTTGCTGGGGATTCGATTTGTGATTGCGGAGAGCTATGAGCGCATCCACCGGTCGAATCTTGTTGGCATGGGGATTCTGCCGCTGCAGTTTTTGCCGGGGCAGAATGCAGAGTCGCTGCGCCTGACGGGCGAGGAGGTCTACAGGATCGGGGATGCTCCGGGCGAGTTGAAGGCGATGCTGGACGGCAAGTTTACGAACGGAAAGACGCTGACGGTGTTTGCCGAATCGGACCTAGGCAAGACGACGGAGTTCTCGGTGAATGTGCGGATCGATACGCCGCAGGAGATTCTGTACTATCAGAATGGCGGGATTTTGCAGTACGTTCTGCGGCAGTTGGCGGCTAAGGGGTAGAGTAGATCGCGTTTGCTACAAGGAAGCCTCGCCCTGTGCGGGCATTCTTGTAGCGGACACCCATCTGCAAATGATCCTGAGGAAGACTCTGTGCTACTTACGATTTGCCCGTGACACGCCCCCGTCAAAGACAGGGGAGGTTCTAGCGGTAGATCACACACCCGCGCTCCTCAAGAGCACCGAACCATTCTTGTGAGCGCAGCGAATCGACCCAGCGTAGATCCAACTTCTCCAATTTGGGCAAACGAGCAATTTCCTCCGGCAAGGACTGAATCGGATTTCCACGAAGGTCGAGCTGACGCAACTCAGAGAGTCGTGAAATCACTGAAGGCAATGTAATCAGGCTATTGTTTCGGAGGTGAAGTTCACGGAGTCGAGACAAGTGCCCTATGCAATCCGGTATGGATGTGAGTTGATTGTCGGTAACGCGCAACTCAATCAAGCCGGACATGGCG
Organism: Edaphobacter sp.; assembly: GCA_035317185.1. Classification (GTDB taxonomy): domain Bacteria; phylum Acidobacteriota; class Terriglobia; order Terriglobales; family Acidobacteriaceae; genus Edaphobacter. The sequence goes on along the minus strand of DATHHN010000072.1, from coordinate 270,738 downwards.
CAAACCGATTCAGGTAGCTCTGAAAATGCGTTCTCACTGATATTCAGATATCGCAGTTTGCGAAGCCGCCCGATGGACGAAGGCAAACTGGAAAGCCAGTTGTCATGCAGATATAGGTAATCACTTAGTCCAACGATTTCGCCAATAGTCTCGGGAATCGTCGACAGTTGGTTATGGCCGAGGTCAAGCATCCTCAGGTTCCTCAATTGCCCCAACCGCTCTGATATATCTTTCAGCCCGTTGTCTGCTAAGACCAGGGCTTCCAACGAAGTATCGTCCCAGACCGACGACGGCACCTGCCCGAGGTTCATCTTCCACAGGTTGAGAATTGCGTTCATCGACATTGCCTGAATCCTAATCAGATGGAATTCTGCTGTCGAATGGTGGACTATACGCTGGCTGGCTGAGCTAGCTTTGATCTTCTACAATTGCAGCCACACCGCGAGGCTCGCACATGAATTTTCCGCCGCAGCTCCTGCGACGCATCATTCCGTCTCTTCCGCTCTCGAGTCTTGCTGTTCCTCCGGACACGCTTGGGCAGCTCCAAAGTATCGCCGGTGAACTTCGCGCCGCTACACCTTCGACCTCGGCTACCGCGCTCTTTCTCTCTGGCAGCTCGAGTTCCGCTCTTGCAGCGGAGGCCGATGCCCATGCTTTGGGCCGCGATCTTCTTCGCGTCGATCTTGGGGCAGTTGTCTCCCAATACGTTGGCGAGACGGAGAAGAATCTCGACCAGATACTGGGGACGACCGACCCTGAGCGGTGGATACTGTTCTTCGACGAGGCCGATGCCCTCTTTTCCAAGCGCACCGAGATTCGTGACGGCCACGACCGTTACGCGAACATCGAGGTGTCGTACCTTCTCCAACGCCTTGAATCTTTCTTAGGATTGATCATCCTGGCCACGGCTTCGCCGATCGAGCCCATCTTCGGCAGGCTTGTCCGTTATGCGGTTCATCTTCCTTCGGGTACGGGCTGTCCTCCGGAGCCTCCGGTAGCCGGATAAACGAGGAGGGCTACGGAATTGACTCTTTTGTTGGTGTAGCCCTGCAGTGGTACCTCAGAGGCTAAAGCCCCTTTTATTTTGCGGCGTTTTCGCAAGGCAGGGTTCTTCAGCAACCTCTGAAGGCGTGCCTTTAGCAATACCGGTTTGTACCTATGGGGAACTGCCCTAGCGCAGGAGTTGCAGACGCAGCCTATAATGGGCTATGGCAATCGCTAATCCGGCCTCTTCGCAGGCTGGCCCGCAGCCAGAGCCGCAGAACAAACTGAAGAGCGATCCGGAAATAAAGAGTGCAGACACAGGAGTTGAGCTGAAATCGGCTCTTCCTGTCGCGGCTCCGACGGGTCCTTCCAGTTCGGCGGCGGCTGGCTTCGAGAGTGGAAAGGCCGCGGTCGACGCACCAAGAAAATCGAAGATTGAAATTGGTTTGGATGAGCCGGTGGGGAGCTTTGTTTCGCCTTTGTCTGCGGCTACGCCGGAGGAGTCTTCGGCTTCGCATCTTCCGGGTTCGTCCGCGGCGGATATTCAGAGCGTGGATGCGAAGTTTCAGCGGCTGCTGGCGACTGTGCATGAGAACCGGCCTGGAGACGATCTGGAGCTGATCCGGAAGTCGTGGGCGTTCTGCCTGCAGCAGCATGAAGGGCAAAAGAGGGCGAGCGGGGAACCTTACATTATTCATCCGCTGGAGGTGGCGCAGGTACTGGCCGAGTTGAAGATGGACTCGACGGCGATTGCGGCGGGGCTGCTTCACGATGCGGTGGAAGATACCGATGTTACGTCAGAGGAGATTGCCAAACAGTTTGGCGAGCAGGTGGCGCACATCGTCGAGGGTGTGACGAAGCTCGACAAGATCAAGTTTGCGAATAGGGAAGATCATCAGGCGGAGAACATTCGCAAGATGCTGCTGGCGATGGTGACGGACGTTCGCGTGGTGATCATCAAGCTGGCCGACCGGCTGCATAATATGCGGACGCTGGAGCATCTGAAGCCGGAGAAGCAGCAGAAGATCGCGCGGGAGACGCTGGAGATCTACGCTCCGCTGGCTCACCGGCTGGGGATGGGTAAACTGCGCGGAGAGCTAGAAGACCTGGCGTTTCGCTATACCGATCCGTATGGGTATGAGCAGGTGTCGACCGAGGTGGATGCGCTGCGCGGAGCTGGCGAAGAGTTTCTGCGCAAGATTGTGACGCAGATGGAAGAGAAGCTGCGCGAGTTCAAGATTCCGGGGCGTGTGGAGTCGCGGATCAAGCGGCTGTATTCGATCCAGCAGAAGCTGCAGGACCAGAAGATTCCGGTGGACCAGGTGTTCGATCTGCTGGCGATTCGGGTGATTACGGATACGGTGCAGGATTGTTATGCGCTGCTGGGACTGCTGCACAGCATCTGGCGGCCGGTGCCGGGACGCATCAAGGACTTTATCGCGATGCCGCGGCCGAATCTTTACCAGTCGCTGCATACGACGTTGATTGCGGAGGGCGGGCACCAGTTCGAAGTGCAGATACGTACGGAAGACATGCACCGCGTGGCGGAAGAAGGCATTGCGGCGCACTGGAAGTACAAGGCTTCGGACAACGTAAGCGCAAAGGATGAGCAGCGGCTGGCGTGGGTGCGGCAGCTGATGGAGTGGCAGCGGGAGATGCCGGACCCGAACGAGTTCATGTCGACGCTGAAGATCGACCTGTACCCGGAAGAGGTCTACACGTTTACGCCGAAGGGCAAGGTGGTGGTGCTGCCCAAGGACGCGAGTCCGATCGATTTTGCTTACGCCATTCATACCGAGGTTGGGAATACGACGGTTGGAGCAAAGGTGAATGGGCGCATCGTTCCGCTGCGAACGAAGCTGAAGAACGGCGACATTGTGGAGGTGACGACGCAGACGGGGCATGCTCCGAGCCGCGACTGGCTTAGCTTTACGAAGAGCTCGAAGGCTCGGAACAAGATTAAGCACTGGCTGAATGAGCATCAGAGGCAGCGGGCGCTGGAGATTGGGCGAAAGCTGCTGGAGCGCGAGGCTCGCAAGTACAAGGTGTCGCTGGGCAAGTACACGACGGTGGACTTCGACAAGGTGGCGACGGAGTATGGGCTGGGGACCGAGGCTGAACTGCTGGCCGGGGTGGGGTTTGGGAAATATTCAGCGCGGCAGGTGCTGAATAAGCTGGAGCCGGGTTCGACAATGGCCGCGGAGCCGGCGGCGCCTGAGAGCGGCGTGGGCAATGCCATTGGGCAGATGTCCGAAGCTGTGAAGCGTGTGTTTTTTGGGAAGGGTTCGGACTCGCTGCAGGTGGAGGGGCAGGACGATCTGCTGGTGTATCGGGCTCGCTGTTGTAACCCGATTCGTGGTGAGGAGATTATCGGGTATGTGACGCGGGGCAAGGGAGTGGCGGTGCATGCCAGGAGTTGTCCGAATGTGCAGAATTTGTTGTATGAGTCGGACAGGCGGATCCAGGTGGAGTGGGCACCGACGCCAACGGAGGCCGGAGCGGCGAAGGCTCAAACGTATCCAGTGAAGTTGACGGTGTTGTGTGACGACCGGGCTGGATTGCTGAAGGAGTTTACGGCAATTATTGCGGATGATGGGACGAACATTCGCAGCGTGGATTCGAAGTCGGAGCCGGATGGGACGGCAGTGGTGGACTTCATTGTAGAGACGGTGGATGTGCGGCACCTGAACCGGCTGGTGCAGAATTTGCGGCGTGTTCCTGGGGTAAGGGATGTGCAGCGGGTGCAGAAGATTTAGAGCTACTTTCTCTTTTAGCTGGGCTGATACATTTTGCCGCTTGCATGAAATGCTTCTTTTCGGTGAATATCCCCTAGTAACTAAAAATGTAATGATTCATCTGCAATGATCTTGCGGCTCGCCTAGATATATTCTTCAACCACGTTCCTGAGCTGACGCCAATGGCGCAACAGAATTGGCAAGACGTAGCGACAGATAGTGAGCCGAAGCCCGTCAAGGATGTGGCTCCAACACTTTTCTCTGCTTGTATTCCGGTGATACTCGGCGTGGCGGCAACGGTCACATTGGTCAGTATTTTCTGTCCAACGATTCGGCCGCAATCGCTCTCGTGGGTGTCTCTGGTGCTGGTGACAGCGTTTCTTTTGCTGGTTGCCGGATTCATCAGCGGCATTGTGGCGCAACTGATTTGCGGAGTGAATCGGGGCTATCAACCGAATGTGTCGGCCTCGGTTGTGTTGGCTGCGTGCCTTGGAGGATTGTGGGTTCCGGCGTGGGTGCTTTGTCTGCGGGAGCCGTCGATCCTGACGGTGTTGGCTGGCTGCTTCTGCGTCGTGAGCGTGGTTCGATCGCTGAAGAAATATGATCGCGAGGCTGCGGCGAGATCTGCCTCGAAGAAACTTTTTATAGCGCCGTTTTACATCGATGATTCGAAGGCGCTGATTCGGGTGATCCTGCCTTCGCTTGTGGTTGCGGTGATGGCTGAGGCTGCTACTGTGGCGATGCTGTTGAAGAGGTATCAGCTTGCCTCTGTGTTGGTGGGGAGCTGTGCGGCGTTGTTGGTGTGGTATGGGTCGAAGGCTTTGTTAAACGGCGAAGAGCAGGATCAGGTGCCGAGTTCGCGGGCGCGGCTGTCGGTGATGATGGCATTTGTCTTTACGGCTGTAGTATTGATGCCGTATCTGCGGAGTTTCAAGTGGGCTGGAATTGGCGATTCCATCTTTGGACGAACCATGACTATGGGGCGACTCGCCCAGCCGAGCGTGGAGCAACCGACGGCCAGCAATGATGGATATTCGGGGATCATCCTGTTGCCGATGACTGATCCGCGTAAGAAGATTATCGCTCCGCGGAGCAGGGATGCGTCGAATGCGGGTTTTCGGCGGAGGGAGCCGATGGTGATTCCATTTGATGGGGCGTACTGGTACTTCAAGGCGCCGGATAAGAGGCCGCGCCCGACGGCTCGGGTGGTTCGCGGCAGCTCGACCAAGGCGACGATACGTTCTTCGGACCGGTATCCGTTGCTCATGGAAGCGCACCAGAGGCTGGGCACGCGGGTTGACTTGAATTGCTGCAGCAGCGTTGAGATTGCGTTGCAGAATGCGGACCGTCATCCGGGACCGATTGCGCTCGAGCTTTGGCTGGTGGATAGTGCCTTGCCCAGGGTGATGGGCCGCTATGTGGGTACGGTGACGATTCCATCGAGTGAAGGCGAGGGAGTTTCGAGTGAGCGGCCAGTGGAGGAGAAGCTCGAGTTTCCCATTGCTGCGGGTGGCAAGGGAGGTGAGTTCGATGAGATCACTGTCGTTGTCCGGCTCGCTGCTGTGAGGGCGCGAGCGGGTGCGCAGATTGCTATCCGGCAGTTTGTGCTTCAGCCCTAGGAGGTTGTCGAAAAACTGAAGGCTTAACACGGATTTGCACAGATGAGACCGATTTAAGAACGAACAAAAGCTAGAGCAGGGACGAAATACAGGGATCCTTCACTGCGTTTAGATGACGACGTGAGACGAGCAACAGCAAAGTTCTCCCCAATATTTTTTAGTGACAGTTTCTGGGCGAGTTACTAAGAGGTTGTGGAAACTGGCTTCGTTTCCATGAAGCTATGGATGATAGCGTTGAACCGGTTGGTGGCTTCGAGGTTCGGTAGGTGGCCTATGCCTTCGAAGATTTCGAGGTGGGAGTTCGGGATGGATTGGTGCATCTGCTTTGCGGTTTCGAGGGAAATGTAGGAGTCTTCGGTGCCTGCGACGATGAGCGTGGGGGCGGTGATGCGGGTGAGGGACTGGGTGTAGTCCTTGCGGAGGGCGCGGCCTCGTAGGGCGGCTGCGGCTCCGGCGGGTGGGGTGTGGGCGATCATGGTGAAGACTTTGACGGCTATATCGGGGTCTCTTTTGAGGGAGGCAGGGGCGATGAGTTTTGGCAGCATCTCGCCACCGGGCAGGACGGAGCCTTGCTGGAGAAAGCGGTCGGCTGTGGCTCGGCGGGTTTTGATGGCTTCTTCGGTGTCGGCTTGCGGGAAGGTTGCGGCGAGGATGAGGCCGGAGAGACGCTGAGGGTAGAGGTCGGCGAAGGCCATGGCGATTTGGCCGCCCATGGAGAGGCCGGCGATGACGGCTTTGGGAATGTTGAGGTGGTCGAGGAGGGCGTTGATGTCAGACGCCATGGTTTCGAGGGTGGTGGTATCGGTGGCGGGAACTTCGGATGCGCCGTAACCGCGGAGGTCGAAGGTGATGACGCGGTGCTTTGGAGCGAGGGCCGCGACTTGGGGATCCCACATGGATTGGTTGAAGGGGTGGCCGTGTATGAAGAGGATGGGCTGGCCGCTGCCTTCGTCGCGGTAGGCGATGGAGACGCCGTTGATCTGGGTGGTGTTCCTCATTTTTTCTTCTCGAGGTGCTGGCCGGAGAGGTCTTCGAGGGCCTGGATGAGGGCGTGGTTTCCGAGCCCGCCTTTGCCGTCACTCTGGAGCTTGTTGTAGAGCTGATGAACTAGGCTGGTGCCGAGAAGAGGGAGGCCGAGCTCGCGGGCTGACTCGAGGACGAGACGGAGGTCTTTTTGCTGGAGGTCGATGGAGAAGCCGGGCTTCCAGTAGCCCTCGATGGCCTGGGGGGCGCGGTTGGAGAGCATCCAGCTGCCGCCGGCTCCGGCTTCGACCGCGTGGACGGCCTTGAGGAGATCGATGCCTGCGGCACAGCCTAGGAGGAGGGCTTCGCTGACGGCGAGCATGTTGACGACAACGAGGATCTGATTCATGAGCTTGGTGGTTTGACCGGCTCCGCTGGGGCCCATGTGGGTGATGCGTGTGCCGATGGCTTCGAGGATGGGCTTGATGCGGTTGAAGGCGTCTTCGGGGCCTCCGACCATGATGCTGAGGGTTCCCTTGGCTGCGCCTTCACTGCCTCCGGAGACGGGGGCGTCGAAGAGGGTGATGTTTTTCTCGGCGAGGGTTTTGCTGAAGCGTTTGGTCTCGGCGGGGCTGATGGTGCTGAGGTCAATGATGGTGGTGCCGGCGCGGAGAGCTTTGGCGAGGCCATCTTTGCCGAAGAGGACGGCTTCGACGTCAGGGGTGTCGCTGACGCAGATGAGGATGGTGTCGGAGGTTTCGGCGAGGGATTGCAGAGTCGGTGCGATGGAGAGGTTTAGGTCTTTTTTCAGGGCTTCGGATTTGTCAGAAGTCCTGTTCCAGACGGTTACGGAGTGATTTTTTTCGACAAGGTTTTTGACCATGCCGCGTCCCATGATGCCGAGGCCGACGAATCCAATTTGCGATGTCATACAGGTAGTATTCACTGCCTGTCGGAAGAAGAACAACGCGGATTAAAAACAGGCGGCCCACTGAGAAGAGTGGGCCGCCTGCCTGTTATGGATAGAGCTAATAGGTTCGCTCTCGGTCTTCGCGCTTTTTGACGGCTTTGTCTTTACGAACTTTGTTGGCGACGGCACCGCCTCCAGCGCCTACGGCACCGCCGATAAGAGCTCCTTTACCGCCTCCAGCCAACGCGCCCACTACGGCGCCTCCAGCTGCGGATCCGCCAACGACCTTCGCGCCTGTGTGGTTGCGATGGTCCTTTGCTGTCTGCTCACGCTCTGCGCGGTCGTGGGCTTCCTGCCGGGTTTCCTGGGCGAGAACTGAGAGAGGGAGGGATAGGATGGTGCCAAGAGCTACAAGTCCTGTGATTCGATTGAGATTCATTTGAATATCTCCTAAAAGTCTCTTTGTATGAGATGCATAGAGGGTTTGCGAATCGAAGGCGGTGGCGAAATATAGATTTGAGGAAGAAGAGAGATGGTTGGATGAAATTGAAGAATTAAGTTGACCGAGGCGATTGTTAGTTGAACAATCAACCAAATAAATGACACGAGAGAACACAACCCGGCAAAGATTAGTTGAGGCGGCGCTTTATCTCTTCTGGAAGAACGGCTATGCCGCTACCGGAATGGCTGAAATTCTGGCGCGGGCCGAAGCAAAGCCCGGCAGCTTTTACTACTTTTTCAAGACGAAGGAAGAGCTGCTGATTGCTGTGCTTCGGCTTTATGTCGCGACACTTTATCCGATTGTGATGGATCCAGTGTTTGCGGAGAACGAAGACCCGGTGGAGAGGGTGTTTGGGGTGCTGGGATTTTACCGAAGGAATTTGATTGCGACGGGATGCACGTATGGCTGCCCGATCGGACGGCTGGCGCTCGAGATCAGCGAGGATCAGGTGGGGGTCCATAAGCTGCTGAGCGATAACTTCGACGGCTGGACAGCGGCGGTCGAAAGTTGTCTGCGGGCTGCGGCGTCACGATTTTCGACAGATCTGGATATGGCTTCTCTGTCTCGGTTTGTGTTGACGGTGATGGAGGGCGGGGTGATGCAGGCGCGGGCTCATCGAAGCCTGGCTCCATTCGATGCTTCGGTGGAGCATCTGCGGAATTATTTCCGGTTGCTGGAAGGACAGAGAGAGTTGCGGGCCGCGTAGGAAAATTTCGATAGAAAAGAGTGATTTCTATGAGAGCGTTGGCGATTTGTGCGCTGATGTTGACGTTGGGGATGGGGGCACCGAGCCCAGTGGCTGCGCAGAAGGCTGAATCTCCGGTGACGGCCGAGAAGCCGATTTCGGCGCTGGCATGGCTGGTCGGCGGCGTGTGGACGGCGGATGGGTCGAAGCTGGGACCGGGAATGCAACGGATTGAGACGAGGTATCGGTGGTCGGATAACAGGAGCTATGTTCGCTTTACGACGCACTTTGTTACGGACAAAGGAACGCTGAAGAACTATGACGGGAACATGTTCTGGGACCCATCGAAGAAGACGCTGAGCATGTGGTACATGGATGCGGGCAACGGGGTCACAGAGGGTCCGATGAGCATAGACGCCGATCAGTGGCAGATGCTGTTTCATGGCGAGGATTTTGAGGGCAAGCAGGCGGATATGCGAGTGATTGTGGCGATGAAATCGAAGGATCTTTACCGCTGGATGTTGAGTGAGAGGGATGGAAGCGGGTGGAAGAAGCTTCTTGAACTGGATTATGTAAGGAAGAACGATTCTGAGGTTCCGCAGGCTTGAAACTGCTCTCTGGAGCGGGAGCCAGTTCTCGGAAGTGCTTGCGGTCTTTGGGTCTCCATAGTAAGGTGGAAGGCAAGATGATTATTTCCTCCAGCCGATTTATTAGCTTTATTTACCGCTACTGGTATCCGGTAGCGGCATCGGCGGAGTAGGTTCCATCTGAGAGATAGCTGAAGGATTCAGTTGAGATCGACATCCACACGAGCCGCGACCGCAAAGGTTGCGGCTTTTGTTTTGTGCTTTAGTTTTCGTGCAGTGCACTGAGGAGGCGTTTTTTATGAGTACAACAGCGGCGATGGTGAGTCCGGCAGGGCCTGTGCGATCGGCGGCGGGGCGGTTTGGGATTTATGGCGGCCGGTATGTTCCGGAGACGCTGATGGCCGCGCTCGAGGAACTGGAGGCGGCTTATGGTGAGGCGCAGAAGGATGAGGCATTTAAGGCGGAGCTGGATGATTTGCTGCGGAACTATTGCGGAAGGCCTACTCCGCTTTATTTTGCCAAGCGGCTTACGGAGCAGTGCGGTGGCGCGAGAATCTATTTGAAGCGTGAGGACCTGCTGCATACGGGTGCGCACAAGATCAACAATTCGCTGGGGCAGGGGCTGCTGGCGCGGCGGATGGGGAAGCAGCGGATTATCGCCGAGACGGGCGCGGGGCAGCATGGGGTGGCAACGGCTTCGGTGTGCGCTCTGCTCGGGATGGAGTGCGTGATCTACATGGGTGAGGAGGACATGCGGCGGCAGGAGCTGAATGTCTACCGCATGCGTCTGCTGGGGGCGGAGGTGCGCGGGGTGAGTGCGGGGTCTGCGACGCTAAAAGATGCGATCTCGGAGGCGATGCGTGACTGGGTGACGAATGTTCGGACGACGTACTACATCCTAGGGAGTGCGCTGGGGGCGCATCCTTACCCGACGATGGTGCGGGACTTTCATCGCGTGATCAGCAAGGAAGCCAAGCGGCAGATGATGGAGCAGGAGGGCAAGCTGCCGACGGCGATTGTGGCTTGTGTCGGCGGTGGATCGAATGCGATTGGGGCCTTCTATGAGTTTCTTGGCGATGCGAATGTTCAGTTGATTGGCGTTGAAGCTGGCGGGCGTGGGACTGCGTTGGGAGAGCACGCGGCCCGGTTTCAGAAGGTTGGCGGCGGTGTCCCGGGTGTGTTGCAGGGAACGTACAGCTATGTGTTGCAGGATGATGCCGGGCAGATTGCGGTGACGCACTCGGTGAGTGCGGGGCTGGATTATGCAAGCGTGGGGCCGGAACATGCGATGCTGCATGATTCGGGGCGGGCGACGTATGTCTCTTGCTCGGATGATGCGGCGCTGAAGGCTACGGTGACGCTGGCGCGAACGGAAGGGATTCTGCCGGCGCTTGAGAGTGCTCATGCGGTGGCAGAGGCGATACGGATTGCTCCGACGATGGCGAAGACGGATGTGCTGATGGTGAATCTGTCGGGACGCGGCGATAAGGACATGGGAATTCTGGCACGGGAGTTGGATTTGAAGGGCGCGTAGCAGGAACCAGAGATGACCGCGGATCAACACGGATGCTCGCGGATGAAAGACGAAAAACGATAGATTGCTTTGGGGGATTTGTGGCGATTGAATTTCGGAAGAAGCCGGGGATTGTTGCTTATTTGACGGCGGGTGATCCCGACCTGGCGACGACGCGGGATATTGCGCTGGCTGCGATTGATAATGGCGCGGATGTGATTGAGCTGGGGGTTCCGTTCAGCGATCCGCTGGCGGATGGGCCGGTGATTCAGCGGGCGAGTGAGCGAGCGGTTGCGCACGGGACTCGGCTGACGGATGTGCTCGGGCTGGCGAAGGAGTTGCGTGCGGCTAGGCCTGCGGCGGGGTTGATTTTGTTTTCGTATCTGAACCCCGTGGTGCGGATGGGGATGAAGGCGTTTTGCGCACAGGCTGCAGAGGCGGGTGCGGATGGTGTGCTGTTGACGGACATGATTGTGGAAGAGGCAGGCGAGTACCTGGAGGCGATGACGGCGCATAAGCTGGCCCCGGTGTTTCTTGCGGCTCCGACTAGTCCGGATGTTCGATTGAAGGCGATTGTGGGGGCTTCGCAGGGATTTGTGTATGCGATCTCGCGGGTGGGGATTACGGGGACGCGGCAGAAGGTTGCAAGTGATGCCCCGGAGTTGGTGGCGCGGCTGCGGCAGTTTACGAAGCTGCCGATTGCGGTGGGGTTTGGAATCTCGAATGCCGAGCATGTGAAGGCGGTTGGCGAGTTTGCAGATGCGGCGGTTGTTGGCAGTGCGCTGGTGGCCTTGATTGAGAAGAGCGATCCGAGTGAGGCCGCCGGTGCGGTAGGTCGGTTTATTGCGGGGTTGCGGGCGTGAGTTCTTGGCATGCAGTAGAGGGATGGCCGAGTGGTCAGACGGTTATCATGGAACGTACAAAAATATTCCGCAGCGGGCGTATCCGGCAGTGCAAGGCCGGTTGGCGTGACGCTGCAAGTTGAGGCGACTGCATGGATATATCCGACTGGCGGAAGAAGATTGACGAGCTGGATGAGCAGATTGTTCGGCTCATCAACCTGCGTGCAGAGGCTGCGCAGGCTATCGGCGAGCTCAAAAAGACGGCTGAGCTGCCGGTCTATGAGCCTCAGCGCGAGCAGGCGGTCTTTGAGCATGTACGCACGGTCAATCCCGGACCGTTGGATGATGCTGAGTTGCTGCATGTGTACGAACGGATTATCGATGTGATGCGGACGTTGCAACGCCGCAATCACTAGCAGAGCGAGTTTGAATGCAAATAGCTTTTGTACTGAATTTAGTTACATATAAAGAGAGCGAACACCATGATCGTAGCGATGCAGGACCACGCAACAGAGGAAAATATACAGCAGGTGATCGAGCGGATGGTCGAGCTCGGATTCAATGTTCACCGAACGACAGGCGCAGTACAGACGATTCTGGCGGGCGTTGGAACGCCGGAGCACTTTGAGGTTGCGGAGTTCAAAGTGCTGACGGGCGTGCACGATGCGTATCGCATCTCGTCGCCGTACAAGCTTGCCGGGCGAAATTTCCGTCCTGAAGGAACGAAGATTACGTTCCCGAACGGCGTCGTGGTTGGCGGTAAAGAAGTTGTCATTATGTCAGGACCGTGTTCGGTGGAGTCGCGTGAACAGATTCTGCTGAGCGCGAAGCAGGTGAAGGCCGCGGGAGCGAAGTTCCTGCGCGGCGGAGCGTTCAAGCCGCGGAGTTCGCCATACAGCTTTCAGGGGATGGGTCTTGAAGGATTGAAGTTGCTGCGTGAAGTGAGCGATGAGACCGGCCTGCTGGTGATCACGGAGGTGATGGAGATATCGCAGATTGAGGTGATGCTGCCGTATATTGACTGCTTCCAGGTAGGAGCGCGGAACATGCAGAACTTCAACCTGCTGCGCGAGCTTGGGCATGTGCGCAAGCCGGTGCTGCTGAAGCGCGGAATCTCGGCGACGATTGAAGAGGTGCTACTGAGCGCAGAGTACATTCTTTCGGGTGGCAACTACGACCTGATGCTGTGCGAGCGCGGGATCCGGACATATGAGACGTACACGCGTAACACGATGGATATCTCGGCGATTCCTGTGCTGAAGAAGCTGACGCACCTGCCTGTGATGGGCGATCCTTCGCATGGTGTGGGTATTCGCGACCTGGTGCCGCCGATGGCGCTGGCCAGCGTTGCAGCGGGAGCGGATGGGCTGCTGATGGAGATGCATCCGAACCCGGATAAGGCGATGAGCGATGGCGCGCAGAGCCTATATCCGGAACAGCTGGAGAAGCTGGTGGCGCAGTTGCGTCAGCTGGCGCCGGTGGTCGGGCGAATGGTTGCATAGACGATGCCTGTGAGTGCTATAGAGCGCGTTCTTATCATCGGTACGGGGCTGATCGGGGCTTCGACCGGGCTGGCTCTGCGAGGCGCAGGGTTTGTGGGCCGTATCGATGGATGGGACGTGAGTTCGCTGGAGAGAGCGGCGGCTGTGCAGATGGGTGCCATTGATGGTGTGGCCGCTGAGCGTGAGGCCGCGCTGGAGCTGGCGCGCACTGCTGATGTGATCGTGTTGGCGGTGCCTGTGCTGGCGATCAAGGACTGGATGCAGACGCTGGCTCCGATGCTACGAGCGGGACAGCTTGTGACGGATGTAGGGAGTACGAAGCTCGAGATCGCGGAGCTGGGCGCGACTCTATTTGGTGGCGCGGAGAGTGCAGAGTTTTTGCCGGGGCATCCGATGGCGGGCAAAGAATCGGGCGGTGCGCTACTGGGTGAGGCGAAGCTCTTCAACGGGGCGATGTGGCTGTTTACGCCGACGGTGCCGGGGCAGAGTGCGATCGATAAAGAGTGGCGTAAGTGGGTTGGCTTCTTCGGGGCGCGGACGCTGGATATGGATGCGGCGCGGCATGATGAGCTGTGCGCGTGGGTGAGCCATCTGCCGCAGATGCTGTCTACGGCGCTCGCAGCTTTGCTGGAGGATACGTTCGGTGATGCGCCGGAGGTTGCGGCGATCGGCGGACGTGCGCTGCGAGAGACGACGCGGCTGGGCGCGAGTCCGTACAGCATGTGGAGAGATGTTGCGATGACGAACACCGGGCCGATTGCCGACACTCTGCTGGCGCTGGAGCAACGGTTGACACATGTGCGGGAGAACCTGCGCACGCCTGAACTGCGTGATGAGTTTTTGCTGGCGAACGAATTTCGTAAAAAGCATTAGAGCTGTTGCGGTTCAATTGACTTGAGAGATCCTGTGAGCGACGTGATGACAGAACGGAATATCAGTCTGGCCGATATTGTGGCGGCGAGAGAACGGCTGCGTGGCTCAATCTACTATTCGCCTTGCCCACACTCGCAGATGTTGTCTGCACTGACGGGACAGCAGATCTATCTGAAGCTCGAGAACCTGCAGATGACGGGCAGTTTCAAAGAGCGAGGTGCACTGAACCGCATTGCGACGCTAACACCTGAACAGGTGGAACGGGGTGTGGTGGCGGCGAGCGCGGGGAATCACGCGCAAGGTGTGGCGTATCACGCGACGAAGCGTGGGATTCGTGCGTTGATCGTGATGCCACTGGCAACACCGCTGGTAAAGGTAACGGCCACGCGTGGATTTGGCGCCGAGGTAGTGCTGCACGGTGCCAACTATGACGAGGCCTGCGTGGAGGCTACGCGGCTTTGCGAGGCGGAGGGAATGACGTTTATTCATCCGTTCGACGATCCTATTGTGATGGCGGGGCAGGGCACGATTGGGTTGGAGTTGTTGGAGCAGGTGCCGCAGCTTGAGGCTGTTGTGGTGCCGATTGGTGGGGGCGGTTTGATTGGCGGTATTGCCTGCGCGATCAAAGAGTCGCGGCCGGATATTCGCGTGGTTGGAGTACAGACTTCGCGGCTGCCGTCGATGGCGATGGCGGTAGAGCAGCATCATCCGGTGACGCTGGAGCCGGCTACGACGATTGCCGATGGTATCGCGGTTCGGCGTGCGGGCGACGTTACGTTTCCGGTGGTCGATAGATATGTCGATGAGATTGTGACCGTCGATGAGGATGAGATTGCTTCGGCGATTCTGGTCTTACTGGAGCGAGAGAAGACGCTGGCCGAGGGCGCAGGCGCTACGGCGCTGGCGGCATTGCTGCAGAAGAAGACTTCACTGCAGGGGCGGCATACGGCGGTTATGGTTTGCGGCGGAAACATCGATGTGACATTGCTGTCGCGGATCATCGAGCGTGGTTTGGTGCAGGATGGCCGTATGATTCGGCTGCGAATCCATCTGCTGGATAAGCCTGGTGCTTTGGCGGAGCTGACGAAGCTGATTGCAAACTATCGCGCGAACATTGTGGATACGCTGTACAACCGCGCTTATTACGGTGTGAATCTTGGGAATACGACGATCGATATCACGCTCGAAACGCGCGGACGAGAGCAAGTGACGGAGTTGCTGGCGGCGTTGACGGCTGAGGGATACGAGCACAGTAGAGTGCTGTAAGCTCAGGCTTTTTCGTAGTGGAAGTGGAGTTCCTGCTCGCTGGCTACGGGCTCGCCGTTGCGCGTGGCGGGATGAAAGGTCCACTGTTGAACGGTGGCGATAACGGTCTCGTCGATGCCGTGGCCAAGGCCGCTGGTGATCTTCAGGTCGGAGATCTTTCCGGTGGCATCGATGACGATGTCGAGAATGACGTCGCCCTTTGTGCCTGAGGGAAGAGCAGAAAGATCGGGCTTCGGTGTGTGGAAGAAGCTTGCTAATGCAATGTCGATGTTGCCAGAGCCGAGTGCATCTGCGCCTGTTGTGGAGTCAGGCTGGTTGGAGGCGGGTGAGTTCGCGTTGCTGGAAGCGGTGGGTTTTGTCTTTGCCTTGGGTGGTGTTGGAAGCGGAGATTTGGATTCGGCCAGCTGTGGAGCGGTCTTTGGCGTGGCCACCGTGGATTGCGCGGGTGCACGTCCGGGCAGGTAGGCGAGGATGAGATTGCTGCCATGCTCGGTGCCGGGCAGACGGATGGGTGCGACCCATGGCTTGCTGTGGTGAAGCAGCGCGGTGAGGACGAGGAGGTGCACGGCGATGGAGCCGATGGTGTGCTTCGAGGTTCGAAGCGGTGCAGCGACGGGCTTGCCGATGGTGTCCATGCTGCCTCTCCGTGATGATGTTTAGACGCGGGTGAACTGGGTCTGCTGCTTTTCTTTGTGGCGTTCGACGGCTAGCGTGATGAGGCGGTCGATGAGGTTCTTGTAGGAAAGGCCGCTGGCATCCCATAGTTTTGGGTACATGCTGATGCTGGTGAAGCCGGGCATGGTATTGATTTCGTTGAGGTAGATGCGGGGTTTTGCGCCTTTGCGCGCGGGCTCCATGAGGAAGTCGACGCGGGCGAGGCCGGCGCAGTCGCAGGCGCGGAAGGCGGCGATGGCCATCTGGCGAATTTTTTTTGATTCGGCTGCCGTGAGTTTGGCGGGGATGATGGGGACGCTTGTGTTGGACTGGTATTTGGCTTCGTAGTCATAGAACTCGGCGCCGGGAACGATTTCGCCAACGACGGAGGCTTCGGGTGAGTCGTTGCCGAGGACGGAGACTTCAAGTTCGCGGGGCTTGGCATTGGGGCCGCCTACGCCTTGCTCGATGATGAGCTTGCGGTCGAAACTGGCGGCGAGGTCCATTGCGGGGGCGAGTTTAGTGCGGTCGTGGACCTTGCTGATGCCTACGGAAGAGCCTAGATTCGCGGGTTTTACGAAGACAGGGTAGGCGAGGGATTTTTCGATGAGCTTGATGCAACGTTTGGGATCGGCGTGCCATTCGCTGCGGATGAGGCTTACGTGTGGTGTTTGCGGGAGGTTGGCGGCGGCGAAGAGTTGCTTCATGGCGGTCTTGTCCATGCCGGTGGCGGAGCCGAGGACGCCGGAGCCTACGTAGGCTATGTCGGCTAGTTCGAAGAGGCCCTGGATGGTGCCGTCTTCGCCGAAGGTACCGTGAAGGATGGGGAAGATGACGTCTAACTTCTGGCTGAGGGCTCCACGCTGGCCGAGGGGGCCGTTCTGGTGAGTGAGGTCGGCGCCGGCGGAGAGCTGGAGGGCTTTGGATTGCTTGATTGGCGCGGGTTTTGTATCGCCGGCGAGGAGGTGCTGGGCATCGGCGGAGGTGAGCCACTGGCCCTGCTTGGTGATGCCGATGGGGACGACGTCGTACTTCTTCCTGTCGATGGCTTTGAGGATGCTGGCGGCGGAGAGGAGGGAGACTTCGTGCTCGCCGGAGCGGCCGCCGAAGAGGATGCCAATGCGTAGTTTTTTCTTCATGTCTGAGTACAAGTTTCTACTAATTTTCAGGTTTTGTTTGCGAGAAAAAATTGGAAGGGGAAAAGATGGTTTTTGCAGGGGGTTTTTGAGTTTTTTGGTGTTGGCGGATGGTTAATTTGTGGACAAGGTGTGGTGGATTGCGTGGCAAAGATGGTTGAGGAATGACGTTTTTGGAAGGGTAAAATTATGCAGTTTTTTGAAACTTTATTTTTTGCCCCGAACCGTGCAGCTAACTTCCGGAGAGCGTCTTAGTCTCATAGAAGCTGTCGAAAAACTGAAGGCCTTAGCGCGGATTTGCACGGACGAGAGGATTTAAGAACAGGCAAAGGCAAGGCAAGAGCAAAGATGGAATACAGGGATCCTTCCCCTTCGCTTCGCTCAAGGTCAGGATGACGACAATGAAGCCACCGCGAAGAATGACGACGTCAAACCACCGCGTAAGGGTGACGAGTGAAACTACCGCGTTGAGGATGACGACGTGGAACAACCGCGGTGGTCAATGCCGGGATACTACGAGTTGGGCAGGGGGTATCAAATGCCGATTGCGGAAAAGGTTGTCGCCACGGTTGCGGATACATCGCTTTATGCAGAACATGTAAATCCTCAATGGGTTCGGCTGCTCGACCTGCTGGGAATGAATGCGGAGTACGTGGATTGCCAGGGAGAGAGGCTGCGCACGGCGGATGGCCGGACGATCCTCGATTTTCTCTCGGGCTATTGCGTTTACAACGCGGGGCATAACCATCCGCTCATCGTTCAGGCTTTGCGCGAAGAGCTTGCGCACAATTCACCGTCGATGCTGCAGAGCCATGTGTCTGCGTCTGCCGGGGAACTGGCCGCCAGACTCTGCTCCCTGGCTGGCGGCAGGCTGAAGAAGGCGTATTTTTGCAGCTCGGGCAGTGAAGGGGTCGAAACAGCGATCAAATTCGCGCGGGCCTTTACCGGGCGCGACGGCCTGATCGCAGCACGTGGCGCTTTCCATGGTTTGACGTGTGGGGCGCTGTCGCTGATGGACCACGGGTTCTGGTCCGATGGTTTCGGGCCCCTGCTTCCGGGAGTTGAGTTTGTGGATTTCGGCAATCTGGAGCAGATGGAGGAGCTGCTGGCTACGCGGCGATTTGCAGCGCTAATGCTGGAACCGGTGCAGGGTGAAGGTGGAATCGTGGTCCCGGCAGACGATTACCTGCCGAAGGCGCAGGCACTATGCCGCAGGTACGGCACGCTTTTCGTTCTGGACGAAGTTCAGACCGGCCTGTACCGCACGGGACGTTTTCTGGCGGCCCAGCATTATGGACTCGATCCGGACATGGTGATCCTGGCGAAGGCGCTGAGCGGTGGGCTTGTTCCGGTGGGCGCGGTGCTGATGACGGAGGGGATCTACGAAAGTGTGTACGGGTCGTTGCGGCGTGCCATTGTGCATACATCGACGTACAGCGAAAACTCGTTGGCAATGCGGGCCGGGCTGGCTACGCTGGAGGTTCTGGAGGAGGAAGAACTGGGGTCGCGTGCGCTGGCGGCTGGAGAGGCTTTCCGCGAGCGGTTGCGCGAGGCGTTGATCGGCTACGAGATGGTGGCAGAGGTGCGCGGCCTTGGGTTCATGACGGGAATCGTCTTTCAGGCTCCGCGATCATTGCGGCTGCGGATTTCGTTTGAGACCTTCCATCACATCCATCCGGCGATGTTTGGACAGATGCTGGTGATGCGGATGTATCGAGAGCATGGGATATTGACGCAGATCTGCGGCAACAATTTCATGGTCTTGAAGGCTGCACCGCCGCTGAACGTTTCGAGGGAGAGTTTCGACGCGTTTGTTGAGGGTGTGAGGGCTACGGTGGAGACGGTTCACTCGTCGAAGCATTTCTGGCAGGACGCGATTGGGTTGGCTGCTCGTGCGGTGAGTATTTGAAGGACGTATCGGTGGCGGACGCTGTTTTGGCTTTTGGGACTGAGCATAGGAGAGAGATGCAATTGAAGAGAATGTCGTACCTGCTGGGAGCCGCATGGCTGCTGTCGGTGGTGGCAAGCGTGGCACAGACGGCCAGCCGACCCGTCACGGTTCATCTCGACCAGGCTCAGACCAAGATCAACTGGACACTCGGGGGTGTGCTGCATACCGTTCATGGCACGTTCCTCCTCAAATATGGACTGGTGAAATTTGATCCGGCCACGGGCGCGGCGCAGGGTGAGCTGATTGTCGAAGCAGCGAGCGGAGACAGCGGCAACAAGATGCGAGATGGCAAGATGCAGAAGGACGTGCTCGAGAGTGGAAGATATCCCGAGATTATCTTCCATCCGGTGAAGGTGACGGGCGCTTTCGAGACGGGAGCGCCTTCGGACCTGGCTGTGTCAGGGACTTTTACGATTCATGGCGTGGATCATCCGCTTACGCTCAAGATGCATGTCGTCCCGAACGGGAATGCATTGACGATGACGACCAGCTTTGAGGTTCCGTATGTGGCGTGGGGGATGAAAGACCCGAGTACCTTGATGCTTAAGGTTTCGAAAGAGGTCTCGATTGAGATCAGCGGCACGGGCACGGTCGAGCCTTGATGGATGAGTTGGCTTGACGGTTTGGAGTGCGGTTCGCGCTTTGCGCGAATGCCCACTCATGCGATGAGACTGCATGAATGGGGCACCCGGCGGGAATGCCCACTCATGTGGTGAGACTGCATGAATGGGCACCCGGCAAGGTTTGCGGAATGATAGTGTTTTGCTAAGCGGAGATTAAGCAGTTTTTTGAAGTTTATTTTGTTAGTGTCGTGAGTTAGTTTGGAAGCGCAATCGCGCTTTCATTTCTGGAGATTCTTGATGCGTCGTTTCGTTGCTCTTACTTATGCCGTCGTATTGTGTACCATTCCTTGTTTTAGCCAGACGAAACTCGCTGACACGCCCCCGATGGGTTGGAACAGCTGGAACCATTTCGCCGCGCACGTAACGGACGCCGATGTGCGCTCCAGTGCCGATATTCTCGTGACGTCCGGTATGCGCGACGCAGGGTACGTCTACGTCAATGTCGACGACACGTGGCAGGGTGAGCGTGATGCGCAGGGAGTTTTGCATCCGAATGAACGCTTTCCTGATATGAAGGCGCTGGGCGACTACATTCATTCGAAAGGTCTCAAGTTTGGGATCTATTCCTCGCCGGGTGCGAAGACCTGCGGGGGTTATGCGGGAAGTCTGGGCCACGAAGCGCAGGACGCGAAGATGTATGCCGACTGGGGAGTGGACTTTCTGAAATACGATCTCTGCTCGTTCCAGGACGATATGAACAAGGCGAAGGCAGAGCATCCGGGCGACCCGAACGCGACGAAGAACCTGATGATCGCGGCTTACCGCACGATGGGAGAGGCGCTGAAGGCTACCGGCAGGCCGATCGTTTACAGTCTGTGCCAGTACGGAGTGGACCAGCCGTGGAAGTGGGGACCGGGGCTTGGCGCGAGTATGTGGCGAACTACCGATGACATCGACGATTCGTATGGGCGCATGATCGCGATCGGATTCAGTCAGGCGGGGCTCTCGAAGTATGCAGGACCAGGACACTGGAACGATCCTGACATGCTGGAGGTCGGTAATGGCAAGATGACGGAGGATGAGTACAAGACGCATATGAGTCTATGGGTGATTCTTGCGGCGCCTTTGCTGGCCGGGAATGACCTGACCAAGATGACGGAGGCGGATAAGAGCATTCTGATGAACAAGGACGCGATTGCGATCGATCAGGATGCGCTGGGTAAGCAGGGAGACCGGCTGTATGAGAGCGGAGACCTGGAGGTTTGGACCAAGCCGCTGAGTGGTGGGCGGGTCGCTGTCGGACTTTTCAATCGGAGTTGGAGCAAACGCGATGTGTCGGTCGATCTTGCAGAGATCGGTTTTCGGAATGGCGGCAATGTGCACGATGTGTGGAAGGGGAAGGACCTTGGGCATCGGTCAGGCGTGTTTACGGACATGCTGGTGAAACATGGGGTGACGCTGCTGATCGTTAGTAAGTAGGCGATTTTGCGCTAAGTGAAGAGCCGATACTGCTTCTGATCAAGTTCGATTTTTCAGGTTGGGGTATCGTTCGTAGATGCGGCGCTGGTCTTCAGGGCTGAGTTGTCCGAGCCGGATTGGCTTGTCCTGGGCGCGCGTGCCCTTCTGATTGAGCACATTCCTTAAGCTCCATTCACGTTGCAGACCGTGAGGCTCTTCAGCCTTGAGGTCGTATCGCGTGAAGTCGATGGCCATGGGAGGACTATTTTTGGTCCAGTCGTGTAAGAGCGCGAGGCGAAACTCGCGGTTCATGAACCACTCGATCTCGAGCTCCTTCTCTGAGCCGGGAGCGCCGGTCCCCTTGGCATCGAATCGGTAGTTGAGCGAGGCATTGGTGGGGGTATGCTTCCGCCAGTCCAGCCCGAACGCGCCTTCGGTCATGACCTGGGTATCGGGCCATCTGTCGTGCACGGCTTGAAGCCAGTAGGTGAGGTCCTCGTCGTGACCGATCGAAACCTCCCAGATGCCGGTTACCCAGCCGAAGCCGTTGAGGGCGTGGCCGCGGTCGAAGTGCATCGCGGTGGTGTCCATCATCTCTTTGCGGCCGACGGTCTTGCCGAGGTTACCGACGGTTTCGATTGGGCCTACGCCCATGCGGCTGTTGAATCCGCCTTGAAAGCCTTCGCGTCGCGCTGAGAGAAAATCGCAGGTCCAGCCGTCGAGGCATACACAATCGATAAAGTCCGCTGCACCCTGGGCGGGCTTGAGATAGTGCTCGCTGCTGGGGTAGTAGGGGTAGCAGATGCCTCCGTCGCCATCGCCGTTGTCGATCCCGTGCTGGCTCCAGATCTGGCCCTGGCAGACATGGATGCCTTGTTCTGTAGCGAGGAACCTTTGATTTTCTGCGTCCATGAAGCCGGCGACGATGCATTGCGGGCGATAGCCGCCACCGACCATGGTGGAGATGAGCTGTAGAGCTTTGTGGATCGTTTGCTGGTTGCGCGCGCGTGTGTCGTACATGGGGGCGAAATAGCCGCCGGGGATAAAGGTGATCTCGTCACCGTAGCGATCGTGAAAGGACGCCAGGAGCTTGCGCGCTTCCTGGTACTCCTTGCGGTTGTCGTTGAGAGCGAGCCAGCTGATGGCCCAGGTCATGCGGCCTCCGGGGCAGCCTCTCTCGAAGGCATCTCGACGGGAGCGGATGTGGGCCGGACTGTTGTCGGGAGACTCGTCGAGACCGATTGAGCGAGTGGGAGTTACCTCGATCTGGTTGACGCGTACGACGGAGACGTGGGTAAGAAATCTTCCGCGGAGGGGAGGGGGGCTCGTCGCAAGAATCTGGGAGCTTACTCCCGTTCCAGCCAGTGCCAGATGTGCTGCCGAACCCGCTGCTCCACCAAGAAAATGCCGTCTCGTCCAGTTGCTGCGCACGAATACTCCCTGTTTGTTTATTGCTTCCACGACTTCGGTGGATACCCTTTGCCTGGCAGGCGTCATAGTAGCAGCCGTTGCAAATGATGAGTCAAGGGAAATTCTGCTCGCCGACAAATCGTTAGGCGCATGGAGTGCGTTGGGCTTTGCATTGGGTCAATGTTTCGCTTGACCGGGCACTAATTTTGATCTTGAGGCGGCCCAGATGTTGGCGAAGGTGTC
The DNA here is from genome assembly GCA_035317185.1 of Edaphobacter sp. GTDB lineage: Bacteria > Acidobacteriota > Terriglobia > Terriglobales > Acidobacteriaceae > Edaphobacter. The sequence goes on along the minus strand of DATHHN010000072.1, from coordinate 248,342 downwards.
GACGATGTATCAGGTTTGGGCGCGGGGGCAGGTTCGGATGAAGGTGCTGTTGTTGTGTCCTGGGCTGCGGGTGGTGCTTCAGGTGCTGGTGTTGCAGTCTGAGAAGTTGATGAGGGGGATGATGTTGGTTTTTGCACGGGTGTGGGCAGCGTTACAGTAGCGACCGTGCTGGGATCATCGCGTAGCTTGAGGTACAACGTTGCTCCATCGGATGGAGTCGGCACGGCAAAGTTATTTTCGGCGAAGCCAGTGGGTACATCGGTCGGCTTGGCAAAATCTTTTGCTGCGTCGAAGGACTGCACGAAGAACAAGTTACTGCCGTCAATGGTGCAGGTGGGAGCCTCTGCCGTGGTGCAGTGGATCGCTGTGATCTGCGGTGCGCGAACGAGAACGCCAAGTGGCGTCCAGTTTCCCGGCGTGCCGTCCGCCGCAACCGGACGCATCTGCAATTTTCCGAATGCCGATTGACCGAACGCTTTCAAGGGATCCAGAGTGGCAACGGCCGTATGGTCGTCCTGGAGCACAAGGTTATTTGTTGCAAGCGAGAGCACGGTGTGGACTGAGCCATCGGCGGTAGCGACTTCAATGGTCTGTGTGCGGGGAAAGGCGTCCTTCGTTTGCACCACGAAGGTGAGCTTACCCTCGAGCAGGATGTCGTCTTTGGTGCCAAAGCTGACGGGCAACGCGCCATCCTTCTGAACGGATGTGGCCTTGAATGAAAGCAACTTCAGCTCAGGACGCGCAGCTTCGGCGGAGATCTTGACGGGCATCGTACGGCCGTCTTTCAGCTTCGCCGTTGCGTTGGAGCCGTCCTCGGGCGAGACACCAGTGTCAGCCTGAAGGTGCATCGTCTTATCGTCGTTGGCTTCGGCGCTGGGAGTGAAGGTCTGTTTCTCGATCTCGACAGAGACTACATCCTTGAGGCCCTGGCCAGTGAGTACGGCTGTCTTGTCGCCACTGTGGATCTTGATGGCATCGAGGTGAATGCCGGAGGTGTACGCCGTGAGCGGAACCTTGTCTTTATCCGAGTCGCCGTACTGTTGGATCGCAAGTGAATAACCGCCGGGTTGGACGGTTTTGAGCGAAACGTCCAAAGCCAGTGTGTCTTTCGCATCCTTGCCTGCGGCAGGCTTGAAGGAGACGTCTACATCTTTTGCGGTGTCGCTTGCCAGGGTAATGTGCTCGATGCATGCACTTCCGTCACCTTTAAGCGTGAGGTGATTCTCCTGCCCGGCGAGCAGCTGGGCGCTGTCCACGATCTTCCAATCCTTACCCTTAACCTGCTGGAGCGTAATGGTGGGGCCTTCGAACGGATCGAATCCCCAATAGCCACGGACGGTACCTGTGATGGTCAAATCGGTCGCCGTTCCGATCTTAACGTCAGGCTTTGCGGGTAGCGCGCTATCACCTTGAGGCTTTAGGTCGACCAGCGGCTCACGCTTCTGTTCCTTTGCCACGACGAGTCCGCCTTCGAACGCGTCAGGCGTCAGCGGTATATCCGTAGGCGCGCCGGTTCGGTTGAGATGTAGAACCAGACCGTGAGCGAAGCTGCTGGAAAAGACAAGTGGCGCGCCTTCCAGAGGAATAGCCATCTTCGGCTGCATCAGACAGGCGACCTGGTTGGCATCGTGTGGATGAAGCGGCGGGAGCTTGGCTTTCTGGATGGCGGGCAGACCGATGACGATGACCGATTCGGGTTTGTGGAAGGAGGGCGGCGCGTTGAGTCTCAGACTGAGGGAAGATCCCTGCGGAAAGCTGAGCCCGGGAATGTACTGGTACTGCGCTGTGCGCAGCATGCCGACAAGGTGAACGAGATCAACAACTGCGCCGACATACGCAGAATAAAGGCCCGCTCCGACAGGCTGTGTGTAGGAAGCAGCATTGATAAAGTCAGAGGATGGACCGCTAGAGATAGCCTCGGCAATGCTTTGCCCATGTCCGTCATCGAGGAGAACGGGGGCGCTGGACTGGGTCAGGCAGATAACCTGTTGATCGACGGGTTGCTTAAAACAATCGGCGTTCGGCTTGAGAGCGAGCGTGGCAGCTAGCTTCGCGGAGTGTTCCTGAATGGCCTTTGGGTCGTCTTGCGGGACCGTTTTCATAGCTGCGAGGTAGCGCTCGATGCGCTGCTGCTCGAAGGATGCTTCATTAAGATCGGTATTTGCACGAATGAACAGGCCCGGCTTACCCTTGACGGCGGAGCGAAGCGTCTTGAAATCGCCGCCGGTCTCAGGCGCAACAAAAAGCAGGGCGTCCTCAGCATCGTTCGGAACGGTGACGGTTGTACCCTCAGCAGTTTTCTTTTCCCAGGTATCGATCTCGGTGAACCAATTGTCGGGAGGCTCATTTGTGGTGCCGCGAAGAAAGGCAACGATCATTATCAGGTGATTCGACTGGCTCGGCGGAAGATCAGCCTTGATCCATATCTTGTCGCCTGGCTGAAGGTTGGGAACCTGTGCGATGGGGAGCGTCGAGGTTCCTCGCGTAACTCGAATGTCGATCGTAGGACCGGCCAGATCAAAGCGTGCTTTGTCGTCAGCTCGAAGAGCGGACGTAAAAGAAATGGCGAAAAGGCATACTGCAACTTTCAGAACTTTAACTTTAAGAACTTTCATCTATGGGTTTGGATGCGAAAGAGACAAGACTGGGTTGCGGAGTCATGCCCGAAAACGAATACAAGCCTTTGCTGATAGCTTCAAAATCGTTTGCGATCGTGCAACTTACGAGCGATGGTCGGCCGGAAGAGACTGAATTGCTATTTTCGTTTGCCCTTGGATTTTTTGTTGCGGATGCGGGAATGGGCTTTGGATTTGGTCTTACCTTTTTTGCCGGAACGGTTGGGGCTGGTGTGAGGGCGGTCGGGTTCGACGGATCGCTCGGATAATTTGGTGGCTTTGGTTTTGCGCGGGGGACGAGAGGTGGCGAGGTCATCCTGTGATTCGAGGAGGGCGAACTGGAGGCGGCGCTGGGGGCGGTCAATACGGTCGAGCAGGACGTGGACGCGCTGGCCCATCTTGAAGATGCGGCCGTTGCGGGCTCCTACGATCTGGCGGTCGGTGTCGCGGAAGAAGTAGCGGTCGTCGTGGAGGGTGGCAAGGGGGACGAGGCCTTCGATGAAGAGGTCGTCGAGCTCGACGAAGAAGCCGTATTTGGTGCAGGAGAGGATGATGGCGTTGAAGTCTTCGCCGATGCGGTCCTGCATAAACTTGATTTTTTTCCACTCCATAAGCTCGCGCTCGGCGTCGTCGGCGCGGCGTTCGGATTGGGAGGATTCGGTGGCGATGGCTTCGAGTTCTTCGGCGGGGAGGGGTGGTGGGGTGGCGGGGTGATCCGTGACGGCATGATGGAGTGCGGTTCGCGCCTCGCGCGAATGCCCACTGATGCGATGAGACTGCATGAATGGGGCACCCGGTTTTGTGGCGGTTTTGGCTGTGGGTTTTTCGCCCCAGGGTTGGGGGTCGGTGCTCAGGATGGGAGCGCCCTCGGGGTTGGCTCCGGTGTGGAGGAGGGCTCGGAGGAGGCGGTGGACGATGAGGTCGGGGTAGCGGCGGATGGGTGAGGTGAAGTGGGTGTAGCTGGGAGAGGCCAGGGCGAAGTGGCCTACGTTTTTTTCGCTGTAGCGGGCTTGTTTGAGCGAGCGCAGCATGAGGTAGGCGAGGATGCGCTCTTCGGGCTTGCCTTCGATCTTGGCGGTGAGGCGCTGGTACATCTGCGGAGTGACGGGGATGGACTCGGCTACTTCGTGGGTTTTGGCCTGGCGGCTGGTGCCTCGGGAGTCGCGGCGGTCGCCTTTGGTCTGGATGCGTTTTACGGGGAGGCTGCTGAAACCCAGCGAATAGCCGAACTGGGCGGCGGTGTCTTCGAAGTCGATGATGCGCTTGGGGTCGGGGGTTTCGTGGATGCGGTAGATGCCGGGGATGTCGTTGGCTTCGATCCAGTGGGCGACGCACTCGTTGGCGGAGAGCATGAACTCTTCGATGAGGCGGTGGGACCAGCCGCGCTGGGAGCGGACGATGGCCTGCATGTTGCCGTCGGGGTCGAACTGGATGACGGGCTCGGGGAGGTCGAAGTCGATGGAGCCGCGGCGGTGGCGCTTGGCGTTGAGTTTGAGAGCGAGCTGGTGCATCTGCTCGAAGCGGGGGACGAGGTCGTCGAACTGGAGGTGGGTGGGGGCGTCGCCGTCGAGGATGGCCTGGACTTGGGTGTAGGTCATGCGGCTAGCGGAGCGGATGATGCCTTCGCAGATCTCGTAGCCGAGGACTTCGCCGTAGGGATCGATCTGCATGAGGCAGGAGAGGACGAGGCGGTCTTCGTCGGGACGGAGGCTGCACATGCCGCTCGAGAGGTCAGGCGGGAGCATGGGGATGGCGCGGTCGGGGAAGTAGACGGAGGTGCCGCGCAGGCGGGCTTCGAGGTCGAGCGCGGTGCCGGGGCGGACGTAGTGGCTGACGTCGGCGATGTGGACCTGGAGCTGGAAGTTGCCGTTGGGGAGGGGTTCGACGAGGACGGCGTCGTCGAAGTCGCGGGCGGTTTCGCCATCGATGGTGACGATGGGGAGGTTGCGGAAGTCGCGGCGTTGATTGGTGTCGGGTTGGGGGAAGGCGGTTCGCGCTTCGCGCGAATGCCCACTCATGCGGTGAGACTGCATGAATGGGGTACCCGGTTCTGTGGTGATGGAAATGCCGGTAACGGGTTCGTCGATGGGAAGAGAGGCTGCGGAGGCAGCTTCGGCGAGGACGTTGGCGGGGAAGGTGTGGGGGAGGTGATGCTTGCGGATGATGATTTCGACGTCGACACCGAAGGCATCGGGTGGGCCGAGGACTTCGATGACGCGGCCTCGGGCGGGGCGGCCGGGGGTGGGGAAGTCGGTGATCTCGATGTCGACGGCGAGACCTTCGAGAGGGTTGTGCGAGGCTTCGCGTTCGGGGTCGGACCAGGCGCGTTGCTGGAGTTGGGCTTCTTCGCCGAGGACACGGTGGGGGGTGGTTTTTGGAGTTGCGGGAATCTCGGCGCCATCGGGGATGAGGATGGGCTGGGTCATGCGCTCGTCGAGCGGAGTGACGTAGTTGCCGTGGATCATGGGGAGGTGGTCCCATGTGCTGGTGCGGCGGTGGGTGCGCTCGTAGTGGAAGATGCCGACGACGGTGGGGTTGCGGCGGGTGAGGACGCGGGCTACCCGGCCGGAGCGGCGGCCGTCTCTGCCTCGCGGTGCTTCGTCGACGATGACCTCGTCGCCCTGCATGGCTCCGTTGAGCTCGTTGGGAGGGATGAAGAGATCGTCTTCGCGGTCTTTGCTGCCGTTGGGACGGACGAAGGCGTAGCCGTCGCGGTGCATGTCGATGCGGCCGGCGATGAGGCGGTCGCGAGTGGCTCGGTTTTCCTGCGGGAGATCGGCTGCGCCGCGGGGTGGGCGAGCGGTTTTTTCCGGGGCTGCTGAGGGTATGCTCCACTGCTCGTTGTTGAGCTTGATGAGGTCACCGCGAGAGGTGATGCGGGCGAGCTGTTCGAGCAGGAGGCGGCGTTCGCGGCCGCCGCCGAGGCCCAGTTCGCGGATGAGCTGCTTGTAGCCGGCGCGGTGGCCAGCGGAGCGCTCGATAAGACGAATGAGTTCGCGGTCGCTTTGCGGGTATGGGTGGCCGGGCATCTTTGAGAAGGATAGCGCGTGTGAGGTTGGGGTGAAAGCAAAGGCAGAAGTGGATCCCTTTGGGGATGACAGACAAGAGGCAACTGGGTTTGAGTGTGTTCATTCCATCCTTCGAGCGATAAGACCACGCGAAGGATGGGGCACCCGTTCTTTTGTGGCTCGTTGGGGAACAACAAAGGCAACAGCAGATCCCGCTTTGGAGAGGGCAGAGTAAGAAAGACAACACTGCGGAGCAAATGCAGTGGGGACGGGATTAGCGTTGGGCGTCGAGGGCGGTGGGTTCGGCTTTGAGGATGGTGGCGGCTTGCTCGAGTGTGGTGGCGGGCGGGGTACGGCGGAAGTCGGTTTTTACCTCATCTTCCTGCTCGTTGATGGTCTTGAAGAGGAGGACGTGGCCGTCGATGTGGACGTGGGATTCGACGATCTGCCAGACGCCGGGAGCGAGTTCACGACGTTCGACGTTGAAGGTTCCGCCCTGGTTCATGCGGCCGAAGATGCCCCAGCCGAAGGTTACGTCGTGGATGAGCTTGCCTTTGATGGTCTGGATGCGGTTCTGCTGTTTGTTGACGGCGATCTCACCGGCCATGGCGGCGAAGACGCGGGCCTCCATGGACGGAGCGGTGAAGTTGGGGTCTGGAACGAAGGAGAGGTAGTAGGTGTCAGGCGTTTCGTTTTTGAGGGTCCAGAGGAAGGCGTTGGGAAGAAGGCGGAGCATGTTTTCGGCGCGCTTGTCGTCCTGCTCGCCGTCTTTGCGTTGCTTGGCCTGCTGGGTGGGGTCGTTGACGAAGGACTGGATGCGGGCGTCTTCAGCTTTGAGCTCTTCGGGGGTGAGAGGCCGGCCGTTGTGCTTGAGCTTCTTCTTGACGGAGCCGTGGTCGGTTTCGACGACTTGGTAGAGTGCTTCTCCGTCGGGCTTTTGGTTGACGTCGCGATACTGCCAGCGGGAGTGGTCGGCGCGGTCGGCGGCTAGCTCGACTTTCACTGCAGAGCGGACGATCTCCTGCGCGCGGGGGTCCTGCTTTTGCTGGGCTTGGAGGGCGATTGTCGAATGGGAGAGAACAAAAACAGAAAACAGAGAAACAAATCGCTTGCAAACAGGCATTGTCTTTACTCCTGTATCCGTTAGACGCATATTACGTCAGAAGCGTTCACTGGGGTAGTGATTGCAAGGAGTTAGGAGCGTGGAGATTATAAGTGTGAGGGTGATGAATCTAAATTTTGCGGGAAGGCTGTGTGAACAAATGGATGATCTTCATACCCTTTTCGTGTCGGGTTGTTTGCGATTTGGAGGAGTTGATTTTGAAAGTCTTCGAGATCGCGGATGCGGTGTTCGTGGAATCCGTCCTGCCAGATGTTGCCCTTGAATTGGTTGCGGATTGCGAAGGAGAGGCCGCCTTTGATGAGTTGGGCGGAACGCTCGATGGATTCGGTGGGCGTGAGGAGAACGTGAAGGTGGTCCGGCATGATGACGAAACCGTGGAGGAGGTAGCGGCCTTGTTCACGATGACGAAACAGGATGGATAGTAGAAGTTCGGCGTTCGCGGTTCTTTGGAAGAGGCGGTGGCGTTTGTAGGTGACGGTTGTGAGTGCAAAGGTTTGGGGGTTGAGGCGCATGAAATTTGGAGGAGGATAGCAGATGAGTCAGTAAAGCGCGCAGGATTATGAGGCAGAGAGAGAAAGACATACCTCAGGGGCTAAAGCCCCATTTTGTTGTCGGATTTTAATGCCCGGGCTAAAGCCCGGGCCTACCTCAGAAGCAAGAACAAAAGCTCGGCTTAGCAGATTTTCACTTTTTTGGCGCGCTTACCGACACGGAGAGAAAATTCGTCACCGCCAAATAAAACAATTTCGGTGACGCCACGGTCGCTGCCCTGAATTTGGACGGACTCGTCAGGTTTGGCGGCTCCAGCTTTAATTTTGCGCTCGCCGTCGCTGTTGGACTCCGCTAATCCGGCAGCAACAAGCAGCTTGCTTAGCTTTACCGATGCCTGAGGCCGATCATTGAAAGGGTAGTCCCAACGAGGTCCAAGAGACTCGAGAGAAATTTGAACTTCTTCTAGATCGTGCGACATGCCTCCACGTTGAAATTGAAGGCTCCAATTTTCTGCGGCGGAGTCGGCTTCGGCCTTTGAGTGGAAGTCGGTGGTGATGGAGTGCGCGAGGTTTTTCTTGGCCTGCATGGGATGGAGTGCGCCGCTGACGACCTCGGCCTGCATCTGGGCGATCTCGGATTGACGGAGGTCGGTGAGGAGCGTCCAGTACTTCCACATGAGCTCGTCGGAGATGGACATGAGCTTGCCGTACATCTCGAAGGGCGGCTCGTGGATGCCGATGGCGTTGTTGAGGGACTTCGACATCTTCTGAACGCCGTCGAGGCCCTCGAGGATGGGGTTCATGAGGATGATCTGCTGGGGTTGGCCGAAGTGCTTCTGGAGGTCGCGGCCGCGCATGAGGTTGAACTTCTGGTCTGTGCCACCGAGTTCGACGTCACACTGGAGCGCGACGGAGTCGTAGCCCTGAGCGATGGGGTAGATCATCTCGTGGAGGCCGATGGGCTGCTCGTCGTTGAAGCGCTTGTGGAACTCTTCACGCTCGAGCATCTGGGAGACGGTGAACTGACCGAGGAGTTTGACGAGGTCGTAGTAGGAGAGCTTGTCGAGCCACTCGGAGTTGTAGCGGACCTCGGTTTTGATGGGGTCGAGGATCTTGAAGACCTGCTCTTTGTAGGTCTCGGCGTTGGCGGCGATCTGCTGGGGCGTGAGGGGTTTGCGGGTGATGTTGCGGCCGGTGGGGTCGCCGATGAGGGCGGTGGAGTCGCCGATGAGGAAGATGACGGTGTGGCCTAGCTGCTGGAAGTGGCGGAGCTTGCGGATGAGAACGGTGTGGCCGAGATGGAGGTCGGGCGCGGTGGGATCGAAGCCCGCTTTGATACGCATGGGCTTACTTGACACGATGGATTGGCTGATGCGTTCTTTGAGGGCTTCGAGGGGGAGGATCTCGGCGGCGCCTTTAGCAATGAGGTCGAGCTGGTCTTCTACGGAGGAAAAGGACATGTCGTTTTAAGTATAAAGATGGGTGAGGATTTGGGATGCCGGATAAAAAGCGCAGGCCGGAGAGGGAGACTCCGCATAAGGACAAGATTTGCAAGGCGTGCGGGCGGACGTTTGCCTGGCGGAAGGAGTGGGGGAGGGACTGGAGCGTGATGAAGTATTGCAGCGATGCTTGCCGCGGGCGCAAGCCGGGCGAAGCGGATGGAGCGCTGGAGAGGGCAATTCTGGAGCTGTTGGCGGAACGGGATGCGGGAAAGACGATCTGTCCGTCGGGGGCGGCGAAGCTGGTGGGAGGGACGGAGGCGCGGCGGGACTGGGAGGGTTTGATGGAGCCGGCGCGGGCGGCGGCGCGCCGGCTGGTGAAGGCGGGAAGGATCGATATTGTGCAGCATGGCAGGGTGGTGGATGGTGATACTGCAAAAGGAGCGATTCGTTTGCGATTGCGCTAAAAGGTATTTGGCGGAGGAGGCGGCCTGGTGCGGCTTTGATGCTTCTTAGGGGAGATGACAACTGCGAAGAAGTCCGCGAAGAGGGCTGGTGGATCGAGCCGATGCTGGCCGGGTTTTGAGCCGGTGGATGGGAAGAAGCCACGGAGCAAGGGCAGTTGCAAGCCGAAGGCGCATCAGACGGGGACAGAGAAGAAGGCAGATAGCCGTGCGGCGGCTGCGAGTAAGCGCGAAAAGGGGCAGGGGTGACTTATACTGCCCGGCATGGATGCTGAGCGGGTTCGCGAGTTTCTGCTGGGGTTGCCGCATGTGATGGAGACGGTGCAGTGGGGCGGCCGGCTGGTGTACTGGGTGGGCGATAAGGCGATTGGCGGAAAGATATTCGCAGTGGTGAACCTGGATGGGACCGGAAGGGTGATCTCGTACTGCGCGGGGCGAGAGCGATTTGCGGAGCTGGTGGAGATTGAGGGCGTGGATCCGGCTCCTTACATGGCGAGGAACTTCTGGGTGGCGGTGGATGCATGGGCTGTCTTTCGGGGGGCGGAGTGGGAGCGGGAGCTAGAGGCGGCACACGAGATTATCTTCGGCAAACTGCCTCCGCGAACGAAGGCAGTGCTGAAGATGCCGTTGAAGGAACAGAAGAAAGTGCTTCGCGAACGCAAGGCGTTGCTGGGGGCAAAGGCTGCTTCGACGAAGGGCTGAAAGGCTGGCTACGCTCGAAAGATCTCTCTGAAGTGGTGACGATAGGCGTAGATCAGGAAGATCACCATAGCGGCGACCACGAGCGCCATGCCGATCTGGTTCGGCGCGAGCGTGACGTGGAAGAGAAGAATAACGACGATTATGGGGCCGAGGATGGTGAGAGCGATTCCCATGAAGCGGCCAATGAGCAGTAGTATGCCTGCGATAACGTAGAGTGCGCCGATGAAGGTAAACCATCCGTGCGTGAACATGATCGTCGACAGGGTTCCGGCGTCTCCGGTGGAGGGCGGCTCGGGGATGAAGTGGAAGAAGAAGTTGAGGCCAAAGATCAAGAACATGAGGCCAAGCAGGATACGGGCGATGAGGGTGGCGATCTTCATTGAAGAGACTCCTTGATGCACGGTTGGAAGGATCGGAACTTGCACTACCATTGTATGTTTGGGTAGCGTCAGGGTATGACAAATATTGATTCGGGAGTTTCTCTGTCACTTGGTGGGCGGGTGGCGCTGGTGACGGGCGGTTCGCGGGGTATTGGCGCGGCTACGGTTAAGATGTTTCGGCGGGCGGGTGCGCGGGTGGTCTTCAGCTATCGGGCTGCGGAAGAACAGGCGAAGGCGCTGGCAGATGCGTGTGGAGGCGACGATGTTTGTCGCGCGGTGCGTCAGGAGCTGGCTACGGCGGAGGATGGGCAGGCGCTGGTAGCGGCTGCGGTAGCGGCGTTTGGGCGGCTGGATTGCTTGATTGTGAATCATGGAGTGTGGCCATCGCATGATGCTCCGATTGGACAGATGACGGTGGAGCAGTGGAGGGGGACGCTGGGGATCAATCTCGATAGCGCGTTTGGGCTGGTGCAAGCTGCGGTGGCGCAGATGCAGGGACAGAGTGCGAACGGTGGGGCACGGGGGCATATTGTGCTGGTGAGCTCTACCGCGGGGCAGCGCGGCGAGGCCTTCCACGCCGACTATGCGGCGAGCAAGGGCGCGCTGATCAGTCTGACCAAAAGCCTTTCGAGCGAACTGATTGGGCAGGGTATCTACTGCAACTGTGTGGCGCCGGGGTGGGTGGCGACGGAGATGTCGGCCGCTGCCCTGGAGCATCCGGAGACGTCAAAGAAGGTGATGTCTGTGATACCACTGGGGCGCGCTGCAGCGGTAGACGAGATTGCCGGGCCGATATTATTTCTGTGCACGCCGCTGGCGGGGTTTGTTTCAGGCGAGATTTTTAATGTGAATGGCGGCGCTGTTTTGGTTGGCTGATGGAGTTTGAATGAAGAGAGTTTTTTTCTGCCTGATGATGATGGGGGCGATTGCTTCGCCGAGATTGCTGGCGCAGGCGAGTGATATTCCCAGTGCGGCGCCAACGAAGAATGCAGGGGTGACGCAGGAGCAGCTGGGACACAAGCTACTGGACGAGATGGTAGAGGCGCTGGGCGGGCAGGCGTGGTTGGATCGTAAGGATATGCAGGTAAGGGGGCATACGGCTGCGTTCTTTCGCGGCGCGCCTACCGGCATGGTGGTCGATTACGACGGCTGGAGGCGGTTTCCTGATGGGAACCTTCCCGGCGCGGAACGTATCGGCTTCCTGACGGATAAGAGCATGATCTTTCCGGGCAAGAAGATCGACGTAGTGCAGATATGGACGAACGATACTGGCTATGAGATCACCTTCAAGGGCAAGACGACGCTGCCGAAGGAGCAGGTGGAGGATTATCTGCGACGGAGGGCGCACTCGATTGAAGAGGTGGTGCGGGTGTGGCTGAAGACGCCGGGGGTGATGGTACTTGCCGAGGGAACGACGATGGTGGAGCGGCGCATGGCCGAAAAGGTGGCGGTGTTGAGCCCGAATAACGATGCCGTAACCATCGAGATAGATGCGAACACGCACCTGCCGTTGCGACGCAAGTTCGAGTGGCGCAATACGACCTTCAAGGATCTTGACGAGGACGCCGAGGAGTACGACGACTACCACACTATACAGGGGTTGCCGACGGCGTTCATGATCACGCGGTATCACAATGGCGATATGGCGAGTCAGCGTTTTTTGACCAAGGTGGAGTACAACCTGGGTCTATCGCCGGACCTGTTTAATCCGGATGTGGTGCTGAAGAAGAAGTAGGGCGCGGTTTATACTCAGGGCTGCTATGAGTGATACAGAACAAAGCCTTGAATCCGCGCCCGAGCTTGCGCCGAAGCAGACGATGGACATCCTCGAAATTATGTCCATCCTGCCGCACCGCTATCCGTTTTTGCTGATCGACCGCGTTGTCGAGATGGAGCGCAAACAGCGCATTGTTGCGATCAAGAACGTGACGATGAATGAGCCGCACTTTCAGGGACACTTTCCTGACTACCCGATTATGCCCGGCGTGCTGATGGTGGAAGCCATTGCGCAGACTGGCGGTGCTCTGCTGATGACGGAGATTCCCGACCGCGACTCGAAGCTGATGGTGTTTACAGGCATTGAGAATGCTCGATTTCGTAGGCCGGTTACGCCGGGCGATCAGCTGCGCATTGAAGTGACGGTGTTGAACTGGCGGAGCCGTGCGGTGAGGATGCAGGGCAATATTACGGTCGATGGCAAGCTGGTGTGCGACGCGATTGTGATGTGCCAGGTGGTTCCGCGTCCGCGGGCCGCAACGAAGACCGTAACCCCAGGCGAGGCCGTACCCGAGTGAGTATTCACCCGACAGCGATTGTGGCGGAAGGCGCGCAGATTCCGAAGAGCTGCACGGTAGGGCCGTACTGTACGATTGGCGCGAATGTTGTGCTGGGCGAGGAGTGCGAGCTGGTGTCGCATGTGGTGCTCGATGGGCACCTGACCATGGGGAGCAGGAACCGTATTTTTTCGTTTGCGTGCTTGGGGATCGCACCACAGGATTTGAAGTACAAGGGCGAGCCGGCCCGGCTGGAGATAGGCGATAAAAACGACATTCGCGAGTATGTGACGATCTCACGAGGCACGGCCGGCGGCGGCGGCGTGACGAAGATCGGGTCGGAGTGCCTGATTATGGCGTATGTACACATTGGGCACGATTCGGTGATTGGGGACGGATGCATTTTAGCCAATGCCGCTACGCTGGCGGGGCATGTCACGGTAGAGGATTATGCCTCGGTGGGGGCGCTTTGCCCGGTACATCAGTTCTGCAGGATTGGGCGCTACTCGTACATTGGCGGGGGGACGACGATCACGCAGAATGTGCTGCCGTATTCGTTGACTTCGATTGAGCGCAATAACCATGCCTATGGCCTGAACAAGGTTGGGCTGGAGCGGCGTGGGTTTACGCCGGAGCAATTGAAGGAGCTGCGTGCGGCGTATCGACTGCTGCAGGCTTCGAAGATGAATACATCGCAGGCGCTGGAGGCGATGCGCATGACGATTGAGGCCGGTAACGCGGGCGAGCATGTGGCATATCTGGCGGACTTTATTGCGAATAGCGAACGTGGCGTCATCAAGTAAGCTCAACTTGTGGTGTGGAGGTCGATCATTATTTCCTCGTTAATGAACTTCGTTTCTCGTCGATTTAATAGCCGGTCGTTCTTTGGAGCGCTGCTGTTTGGCGGTCTTGCGATTTCCGCGTCGGCACAGTCGCCCGATCACGTTCGGGTCGCCGTTGTGGGTCTGGTGCATGGGCATGTGCAGGGATTTCTGAAGAACCTTCCTGCGCACGCGAACGTCGAGCTTGTGGGAATTTCTGATCCTGATGCCGCGCTTCGACAGCATTATGCTTCGATGTTTCATCTTCGGGAGGGTCTGTTCTTTCCGACGGAAGCGGCGATGCTGGCCGCGACGCATCCGCAGGCGATTCTCGTTTATACGTCTGTTGCAGGTCATCGAGCGGCGATTGAACAGGCTGCTCCGCTGCATATAGCCGTAATGGTGGAGAAACCACTTGCAACGACCTACGAGGATGCGCTGGCGATCCAGCGGCTTTCGGAGCAGTTCCATGTGCCTGTGCTGACCAACTATGAGACGACGTGGTATGCCTCGAACACGGCGGCGAACGATCTGCTGGCGAGCGGGCGCATCGGCGATCTTCGCAAGCTTGTCATCCATGATGGGCATAACGGACCGAAGGAGATCGGCGTAGGTCCGGAGTTTCTAAGCTGGCTTACTGATCCGAAGCAGAATGGCGCGGGTGCGCTGTTCGACTTTGGCTGCTATGGGGTCGATCTGGCGACGTGGATCATGCATGGGGCGCTTCCAATTTCTGTTACTGCCGTTACGCAGCAGATCAAACCGGATATCTATCCTCATGTCGATGATGAGGCGACCATCCTGCTCACTTATCCTCATGCGCAGGCGATCATTCAAGGCTCGTGGAACTGGCCGTTCGGTCGTAAGGATATGGAGGTTTATGGGGCGAAGGGCTATGTTGATACCGTCAAAGCGGATGACCTGAGGGTGAGGCTGCCGGGAGAGCCGGAGGAGCATGCGGAGAAGGCGCCGGCGCTTGCATCGCCGCAGGACGACTCGCTGAACTACCTGGTGGCGGTGCTGCAGCATCGGCTAGAGCCTAAGGGCGATCTCACGTCGCTCGACACGAATGTTGCAGTGGTGCGTATTCTCGATGCGGCACGGCAATCTGCCCGGACTGGAAAGGCTGTGCCGCTTACCTCGACGACGAGTGCGGCGCAGTGACGATGGAGAAACTTGGACTGATTGCTGGGAACGGACGCTTTCCTTTTCTTCTGCTCGATGCGGCGCGGGCACATGGGTTGAAGGTTGTGGTCGCGGCTATCAAGGAAGAGACGGATGCGGAGATAGATGCGCGGGCTGCAGCTGATCCGGATGTGAGCGTGCATTGGCTGTCGCTGGGGGAGTTGTCGCGGCTGATCGAGACCTTCAAGGCTGAGGGAGTTGCGCGGGCGGTGATGGCAGGGCAGGTGAAGCATAAGCAGATCTTTTCGAGCATCCGGCCGGACTGGCGGCTGGCGAAGCTGCTGCTGAACCTGCGAACGCGCTCGACCGATGTATTGCTGGGCGCAGTGGCCAAGGTGCTGGGCGATGAGGGGATTGAGCTGATCTCGTCGACGGCTTATCTGGAGCCTCTGCTGGCGAAGCCGGGGGTGCTGACGCGTCGCTCTCCTGATGAGGAGGAACAGAAGGACATTGCGTATGGGCGCACCGTTGCTCGAGCGATTGCCGGGTATGACCTTGGCCAGACCGTGGTGATTGCGGCGCAGGCCTGTGTCGCAGTAGAGGCCATGGAGGGTACAGACGCGACCATTGCGCGGGCTGGCGCACTGTTTCGTACGATTGATGCCGATGTTGCCTCTGAGGGACAGCAGGCCTCTACGCTGCGGCGATCGCTGACGGTTGTGAAGGTCGCGAAACCCAATCAGGATATGCGCTTCGACGTTCCAGTTGTGGGCGTGGCAACGATTGAGGCCATGCAGACGGCCGGGGCGATGTGCCTCTCAATTGAGGCGGGGAGAACGCTGATGTTCGATCCGGCGGCGATTGTGGCGAAGGCGGATATGGCTGGTATCGCCATCGTTGCGGAATAGGCTGTTGTCCAGATTTCGTAAACGGATTGTCACTGGAGAGTAAAATTGCGGCACGCGCTCTGGGCGCGAGTCTTACGCGGCTTACACTCGTCTACATATCAAGCTCTAAAAAGGGGAACGATGATGCGCAAGGGAATTTGGACTGCAGTAATCATAGGCGCGGTAGCGGCATTCGGCTTTGGCCTGAAGGCCCATGCAGCGGCAGACACGGTGCAGGTGGGCGCGGCGGCTCCGGCCTTTACGCTGCCCTCGCAGGAAGACAAGCCAGTCAGCCTGGCGGACTACAAGGGCAAGTGGGTAGTGCTGTACTTCTATCCCAAGGACCAGACGACGGGATGCACGATTGAGGCGCACAACTTCCAGCGCGATATGTCGAAGTACGATGCCGCAAATGCAGTCGTGCTCGGTGTGAGCCTAGATACGGTCGAGGGCCACAAGGCATGGTGCGCCAAGGACACCTTCAGCTTTAAGCTGCTGGCCGATCCCGATCACAAGGTCGTCGACGCTTACGGCGTGCCTGTAAAGAGCATGGGGCCGATGAAGTTTGCCAACCGCGAAACCTTCCTCATCTCACCCGATGGGAAGGTCGTTAAGGTTTGGCAGAAGGTCGATGTTCAGACGCACAGCGACGAAGTTCTGGCCGCGATTGGAGAAGCCAAAAAGTAAATCAATAGCAACAGACGCAAAAAGGCCCGGGCTCTCAATTGAGGAGTCCGGGCCTATTTGCTTGCCTTAATGCGGTTTACTTCTTTACGGCCTTCTTTGCAGCCTTCTTCGGTGCAGCCTTCTTAACGGCCTTCTTTGCAGGAGCCTTCTTTGCGGCTGCCTTCTTTGCAGGAGCCTTCTTCGCTGCTGCCTTCTTTGCTGGGGCCTTCTTTGCTGCTGCTTTCTTAGTTGCCAAGGTAATACCTCTCGTAATTGGTTTTTTACTGCTTGCAGTGCTCTTGTTGCCGGCTGCTTTTTTAGGAGCAGCCTTACCGCCGCGCTGAGCACTGGACTTCTTCGCGGCAGATCCTGAAATCTTTTTAGCGACAGCCTTCTTCGCCGGAGCCTTTTTCACGGCGACCTTTTTGGCGGCTGACTTTTTGGCGGCCACTTTCTTTTTCGGCGCCGCTTTGCTGGCAGCTTTCTTCGGGGCAGCTTTCTTTGCCGCTGGAGCGGCCTTCTTTACTGCGGCTTTTTTCAGCGGAGCCTTCTTTGGCTTCGCAACAGGCGTTGGAGTGGATTTTGCCGTGCTCTTTACCGGCAACCCGGATTCTCTGGTCGCGGGGGTATAGCTCTCAATGGGTGAGGAGGGCGGTGCGAAGATGCTTGCTTCCTCGGAGTGCGTCTCCTCTACTTCATCATCGTCAATATCACGCTCGTCGTCATCGTCATCCGAGGTCACGATGACCTCTTCTTCTTCATCATCATCGTCAAAGCGATTGTGATCGTCGTCGTCGCCGAAGGTGTGATCGTCATCTGCGGCCGCTGCGTAGAGCTTGATCGTGTCGTCAAACATCATCTTCATTTTCCCCCGGCTGCTTGAAACTTGCTACCTCTGCATCAATTTGTTCGTCGGAAATTTTCGTTGCGACGAAATTCATCTTTGCATCTCGGCACGAGATTCTAGCAACAGGATGCATCCATGTGCCAGCAATGGCAAGCAATCTTTTTCGTGGGGTAGCTTATCGTGCAGCTTTGGACTTCGATTTGGGAGAGGCACTCTTCGGCTTTGAGGTGGAAGTCTTCGTCTTCGACGAGGACTTTGCGCTCACCTTTGTGGTGGTGTGTTGTGTCGACACCGTATGCGATGGGCTTGCGCCGCGCGTCTTTTTGCTGTGCGACCGCATGCCGGGAGCAAGCCTTACAGGCTCCGCGATGGTGAGGACACGGCCTTGTTTGGTTGTATTCGATGACAGATGGTTCCAGCGCTTGAGCTGCTCAACCGACACGCCGAAGCGATCGGCAACCGTGACGAGGGTATCGCCATGACGCACGGTATAACGCTGGGGGTGATCGCTGGCGGAGGCAGTTGCAACAGGAATGACCAGTTCGTCCCCGGCGTCGACGGTCTCGCCTGGGGCGATGCCGTTGGCTTCGGCGATCTCACTTGGGCGAGCGTGAAGCGCCGATGCGATGCCGTCGAGCGATTCGCCCGCGCGTACGACGTGGAAGCGCCAGCTTGCCCGTTTCTCATCAGGGATGTTCTTGATACGCTGGTTGAAGACATCGCCCATGCCGACGGGAACGTGCAGATCGAAGGAGATGTCGCGTGGGGTGGTGAGACGCAGCAAGCTGGGATTGAGAGCGACGATCTCCGGCAGAGAAGCATTGGTGAGGTCGGCGACGAGGCGAAGGTCGATGGAATGGTCGACCGTAACCGTGTCGGAGATGACGGGCGACTCCGGAACCATCTTGTCGAGGCCATACTGCTGGGGGTTCTTCGCCATGATGATGGCGGCGATGATGCCGGGAACGTAGTTCTTGGTTTCTCCGGGGAGGACGCCGCGGCGATAGAGCTCCCAGAAGTCGGCGTAGCCGGTCTTCATGACGGCGCGCTGCACGTTGCCTGGGCCCCAATCGTAGGCGGCCATCGCGAGGTACCAGTCACCGAACTGGTCATAAAGCGTCTTCATGTACTTCGCGTAGGCAACGGAAGACTTCTGAGGATCGAAGCGTTCGTCGAACCATCCGTTGCGCGATAGTCCGTAAGCGCCTGTCGGCATAAACTGCCACATGCCGCCCGCACCAGATTTTGCGTTGAGCGCCTGCGGCTGAAAGCCCGACTCGGCTACAGCGAGATAGATCAGGTCCTGTGGAACGCCGCCGTCGCGCAGGTTCTTCGAGATCATGTCCTTATACTTGCCGGCGCGCTCGAGCGAACGCAGCAGATGCGCGTGACCAGCCTGAGAGTTGGAGAAGTAGTTGATGAAGCCGGCGACGTAGTCGTTGATGACCAGCGGGAAGTCCGATTGCGTTGTCTTCAACTCGGCGGCGAGCCTTGCCGTCAACGCCGGGTCGGAGGTAAAGGTGACCTCGTTTGCGGCGTCGAGCGGGGCGGCTTCAATCGTTGGCGAGAACCCGTTGCCCTGTTTCAGGGCCGCCATCTCAAGCGAGTTTACGGCGCTGAGCAGATGCTCGAATTCGTCTGAGAGCTGAGGATCGCTCTTCAGATCCATTCCGCTGGTCAGCATCAGGTCTACGGCAGAGTCGAAGTCGACGCGTGCGGCGTCGAGATGGCCTGCGCGGTAGTTGTCGACACCGCTGCGGTACGACTTCTCCGCCGTATTGATGAGCTGCTGTGCCTTGTAGGCTTTTGCGCCGCTGTCGACGGACTGTGCGGTCGTCATGCCCGGCTGCTGCGATTGAGAGCCTGTAACGTTGGTTGTTGCAGGGGCAGTTACTTGTGCCGGAACTTTACCTGGCGCTGCGACCGGATCCTTGGGGCAGCCAGCGAGCAGGACTAAAGGCGCACACGCTGCCACCAGTGCCCACTGCCGCACTTTGTTGAATGAATTTATTTCCGACATCTTCCCTGCTCATTGTAAGACGTATTCGCCGTCTGAACCGCTTATCTGAACCTGCGGCGGCAATGTATTTCGCATGCTCTGAGAGCGCGCGGCTTGCCTGCTTACGGTGATAGCATCAAGAGTTGAGGCAGTATCGAACCAGTATGGATCCCAGTTACATCCGCAATTTCGCGATCATCGCGCATATCGATCATGGCAAGTCCACCCTCTCCGACCGGCTGCTTGAGCTGACCGGCTCGCTGACCGCCCGCGAGATGCAGGCCCAGGTGCTGGACGCCATGGATCTCGAGCGCGAACGCGGCATCACGATCAAGGCCCATACCGTCCGCATGATGTACAAAGCACAGGATGGCGAGACTTATCAGCTCAACCTGATCGACACGCCGGGTCACGTCGATTTCAGCTACGAGGTTTCTCGCTCGCTCGCGTCGTGTGAAGGTGCTCTGCTGGTTGTCGATGCATCGCAGGGCGTTGAGGCGCAGACGCTGGCCAATGCCTATCTCGCCATCTCGAACGGCCTCGAGATCATCCCCATCATCAACAAGATCGATCTGCCGAGTGCCGATATCGAGCGAACGAAAGAGATGATCGAGAAGTCAGTCGGGCTGCCTGCTGACGACGCGATTGCTGTGAGCGCGAAGACCGGTCTGAACGTCGAGAGCATTCTTGAAGCTGTGGTTACGCTGTTGCCACCGCCACAGGGCGATCCCGCGGCTCCGTTGCAGGCGTTGATCTTCGATAGCTGGTTCGATCCCTATAGAGGCGTGATCGTGCTGGCCCGCATCATCAACGGCAAGCTGCGCAAGGGCATGAAGATCAAGGTGATGTCGAACGGACGAGTCTTCGATGTTGAGTCGATGGGCGTAATGACTCCCAAGCCTGTCGAGATCGCGGAGCTCTCCGCGGGCGAAGTGGGCTTCTTTGTCGCCACGATCAAAAACGTGTCGGATACCAAGGTCGGCGATACGATCACCTCGGTGGAAAACCCCTGCGCCGAGGCCCTTCCGGGTTTTGAAGATATTAAAAGCATGGTCTTCGCGGGTCTCTACACCGTTGACTCGCACGAACACGCGATGCTGCGGGATGCGCTCGAAAAGCTTCGGTTGAACGACCCCAGCTTTTCCTTCGAGCCAGAGTCCTCAGTGGCGCTAGGGTTCGGTTTCCGCTGCGGCTTCCTTGGCTTGCTGCATCTGGAGATCATCCAGGAGCGGCTGGAACGCGAGTATTCGCTTGACCTCATCACGACCGCGCCCGGCGTGCGCTACAAGATCACGATGACTGACGGCAGCGTGCTCGAGGTCGATAATCCTTCGCGCTGGCCCGATCCCTCGGAGATCGTGAGCATCGAAGAGCCGGTCATCATTGCTAAAATCCTCACCAATGAGGAATATGTCGGTGGCATCCTGAAGCTGGTCGAAGATAAGCGCGGCAGGCAAAAAAACTTCGAGTATGTCTCGGAGACGCGTGTGCTGCTGACCTACGAGTTGCCGCTGAATGAGATCGTGCTCGACTTCTACGATCGCCTGAAGTCAGTTTCGCGGGGTTATGCTTCGCTGGATTATGTGCTTTCGGGAACGTGGGTTTCGCCCATGGTCAAGATGGATATTTTGATCGGCGGCGATCCGGTTGATGCGCTCTCGATCATTGTGCATCGTGACTTTGCTTATGACCGCGGTCGCGCGCTGGTGTCGAAGATGCGTGAGCTGATTCCGAGGCAGATGTTCGAGGTAGCGATTCAAGCCGCGATTGGGGCAAAGGTTATCGCTCGCGAGACTGTTACTGCTATCCGCAAAAACGTCATCGCCAAGTGTTACGGTGGTGACATCAGCCGAAAGCGCAAATTGCTGGAGAAACAGAAGGAAGGCAAAAAGCGCATGAAGCGGATCGGTAAAGTCGATATTCCGCAGGAGGCTTTCCTGGCGGTTCTCAAGGTCGGCGAGGAATAGATTTCTATCGCGACGCACGAAACCGTAACGTGGTAGTAACGTTGATCTGTGGAAACCCTTGAAATAGCTGTATTTGCTATGAAATCGCGGAATCAATGGTGAAATATCGCGGCATTTTTCCGTAAGTAGCTGATTTATATTGACTTGATATTACTGCCCACGATTGAATCAATACACGATAAGTGTCAGGATGGTGGTTTATATCCCACAAACGAACATATGATCCACAGTTTTTTCCACAGGTATGTTGTGGTTAGTCCACTTTTGCGCATGACAAAGGAGACCTCGTAGAGGTCTCCTTTTTTGTTGGAATCAAAGGATTATTTCGGTGCCGGAGTCGTCGCTCTTGGGGTCGTCGTGGAAGGACGCGGACGAGCTGCCGAGGGGGCGGTCGGAGGAGGCGCCGCTACGCCAGAAGAAGCGTTGTACGCGGTGACAACGGCTTGGGTAACGTCGGTGCTGGGAACAGCCCACATAATGATGTTGTTCTGCTGATTGCTGACATCCAGAAGGAGCGTAAAGCCATTCTGGGCGACGAAGTTCTTCAACGTAACGGAGACCTTCTGGGCTACCTTTCCGAAGGCTTCCTGAAGGTCAGCGTTATAGGCGTTCGTCGCATCCTCGGCGTCGCGATTGAGCTGCTTCTCCTTGGTGTCGATGGTCCTCGTGCGAGAGGCACGCTCATCGTCCGACATGGTGGCCGGTGCGCTCTGCAACTGCTTCTTCAGCGAGTCTACTTCAGCGGCGAGCGCATCGATTTGAGACTTCCTGGGCTCATACTTCTTTTGCACGTCCTGAACGGCCTTCTGGCCCTCATTGGTGGCGAAGACGGCCTGCTCGAAAGCAACCAGGGCAATCTTTGCGGGAATGGCCTGCGGGGCAGCGGAGGCTGCTGCGGGCTGGGTGGTTGCAGGTGCCTGGGGACCAGAAGTCTGGGCCACCCCGGCGGCGGTCGTCAATCCCACGCCAAGGGCGGAGACAAGAACAAGGGTGCGATTCATGCGGTGTGTAGTACTCCTTAGGAGGTCAATCCAAAATTTGTCCGGCCGTAGGCGCACTAACGCTACCTTCCGGGCCATGCCCTGCATCCGCTCGATGACGCGCTCCGTAATACTCAACTAAAGCTCGTCACGTTTTACCTCGATCACCCGGATCCAGAGGATAGAACCGGTGGGGAGCGAGAGGGCTTACAGAACAAGATGATTATAGGACCCTGCCCTATGCGGGTCAAACAAAGTGTTGCTCATTTATCCCGAAATATGGAACATATCCGGGAAAGTCTCCGGTTTTCTGGCAACGTCCATTGAAGTGTGAAGGAAGTTTGGGCCAAAACAGCGATAACCGTTTGGCCAGAGAATTGCTTTCATGATTGAAGTTGCATTTAGGCGAAGTACGCCGAGAGTGCGTCGCAACTGCTTTGATCGGTAAGATGCCGTGCCTACGATGGTGCAGCCGGCGGTCAGATGCATCATTTCCCTAACCGGAAAATTTACTGGAGGCCAGTGACTGGCCATTGAGTAGTAGACAGGAGTCGCCTGAACCAAAGGCGGTTCCTGTTCCGTTTGCCACGGAATTATGTGATTCTGCTGATTCATATAGGTTTATATCGGATTCCGTATGACATGTGAGTCGAGGATATCGGTAAGTTTATTGAAAGCGAATCTTTGGCAGGAAAGAGTTATTGCAAAGTGTCAAAATTGCGCGTAGCCTGAAACTTGCCTCGTGAACCGGCTGTGGGTGCCGATCAATGTGTGTAGTCACCAATCATAGAAGTTGTGTAAGATTGGCGACTGGAATACAGGGACACCGTGGACCGGATCTGCTGGATTCTGTCGCAAACAGGTAGAGGGTGAACGGTACGCCGCTGTCAGGCGTTCCGGGCTGCGCGTAGCCGGTGAAGATCGGTTGGTTGCAGCTAAATATAGAGCAACAGAAGACGTCCGTTCGAGTACAACTTGAGACCGTTTCCTCCGACGCTGAATTATGAAATTCCGGTTTTGATCGCTCTCCGCATCTTCTGTGGGGTCGAGAGAGCCTTGGGGCGTGGGAGTGAACCGCTAATTGCGATTTAGTGCAATAGGAAGTGGAAGCATGACTTCAGAGCAGAATGTACCCGAGGTGCAGTCGCATCAGGGTTCTACCGCATCAACCATCCAGCAGGATGGAGATGCACAGTTTACCGGCCAGAATGTTCCCCACGGCATGGGGCAGTCTAAGAGCAGCCGCCGCCGACGCCGCAAGCGCAAGACCAAGAGTGTCGATGCCCCTCCGGGCGCGCAGGCAGGTGGCGATCAGGCCGCAGGGCAGCCGATTGGATCCATCCAGGCCTCAGGCTCGCAACCACAGCCGTTTCAGCCACAGGGCGGGCAGGGCTTTCAGGGCGGCCAACAGCAAAATGGTGGCAGCAGCGGCAAGCGCTGGAAGAAGAAGTTTCGTGACCGTGATCGTGATCGCCAGCGGCCGCCGCAGCAGAATCCTGGCAATGTAGCCAGCTTCGAAGGCACCAGCGGCAGCTTCCGCGATGGCAGCACGCACCAGCCAGGAAACAATACGTTTAAGCGCAAGGGTGGTGGAGGCGGTGGAAAGCAACAGCGCGGACCCCGCAGCTTCGTTGGCCCTATGGATCATAGCTATCGTGCGGTGAATGGCAACTTTGCCGATACTCCACCCTCGACTATTGAGGCGCATGGCAACTTCGGCAGAGCCAACGGCCACAGCCACGGACGCGGCTATCAGAGCGACTCTCAGCCAATCGATTACTCGCAGGGACGCACCATTCCTGTTCCTGAGGATGCACCGACGAAGATTTTCTTCTTTATTGAGGATTTGTTCTTTATCGCGAAGATCCAGGAGACGGCGCGCAAGCTGGGGGTGAAGGTCGCCTTCGTCAAAAATGACAAGGAGGCGATCGCTCAGCTGGTGGGCGGTGCTGAGGAAGATCGGCCTGGGCTGATCGTATTCGACCTGAATAATGCCAATGCCAAGCCGTTGACGCTGATTCCGAAGTTGAAGACAAAACTCAAGCGGAGCACGTCGATTGTTGGATTCCTCTCGCATTTGCAGGGGGATTTAAAAGCGAAGGCTACAGAGGCTGGCTGCGACACGGTCATGCCGCGTGCCGCATTCTCGCAGAATCTTCCTAACTTGTTGCGCCGCTATGGTTTACCGGACGAGGAGGAGCCAAACTTCAACCAGTAAATTTCGCTGGTCAGAGTATGGTTTCGTGTAAGGAAGATGCGGTAAAACGATGGTAAATGGCCCGGTAGAAATGTCTGCCGGGCCATTCCTTTTCCAATTTACGGGCTGGGTCGGGTTTTCTTCGGTCTAACCCGGAGGCCAGGCCATGGCTCGTCCGCCTAGAAGGTGGAAATGCAGATGGTGGACGGTCTGGCCGCCATCGTCGCCCGTATTGACGACGACGCGATAGCCATGATCGAGCTTCTGGCTGCGCGCGAGGTCGGCGGCGACAGACATCAGGTGTCCGAGGAGAGGCTTGTGCTCGGCCACGGCCCTGGCCTGCGAGGTGATGTGTTCCTTGGGGATAATCAGCAGGTGGGTGGGCGCCTGAGGATGGATGTCGGGAAAGCCGATGCACAGCTCATCCTCAAATACACGATTGGCAGGAATAGAGCCGGAGACGATCTTGCAGAAGACACAGTCCGTGGGCATAGCTTTCTTATCAGGAGCACTCTTCACTGGCCGAAATACTTTGGATGCTGGCCCGGAACCCAGGGGTTGTATGTTGCTGCAAAGGCTGCGCGGCTGCTGATGGAGGGGTGGCTGAAGGTCCAGAATTCGACGAAGCGGTTCGGGCTTGGGTCAGTCAGCGACTGCTCGCCGAGGACCTGGAAGGAGTGCTGGGCGGTGGCCTGGGGATCGGCGACGATGCCGTGGATTGCTTCCTGTCCATAGACGTCGGCAGCGTGCTCATTGCTGCGGCTGAAGCCGTTGACGATGGGTTCGCTGAGGAACGAGAGCACGGAGAAGACAAGCAAGAGAACGACGAGCGCGGCCCAGTCGTTCTGCGAAGGGATGCGCCAGCCAGCGCCATAGCGGCGAATAAGCCAGTGCACACCGAGATAGCCGAGGTAGAACTCGATCAGCAAAAGGACGCCGAGAAAGATCAGGGTGTGGGGAATGTGGTCGAGCACATAGTGTCCCATCTCGTGGCCGAAGATGTAGGAGATTTCGTCGGGCGTGGCCTTGGCGATAGAGTTGTCCCAGACGACGACGCGTTTGGAGCTGCCGATGCCGGTGACGTAGGCATTGAGGCCGGTGACCTTCTCGCTAGCCTTCATCAAAAACATTCGATTCGGCGGTATGTCGATGCCTCCACGCTGAACGACTCGCTCCAGGCGATCGACCAGTGCGGGATTGGATTGGGACAGCGGCTCGAACTTATTGAACAGCGGGTCGATGAGGACGGGAACGACGAAGACGCCGAGTACGACGGCGATCATGGACGGGATCCAGAACCAAAACCACCAGCGCGTGGGCGATTTGCGGATGACCCAGAAGAGCAGCATAACGAAGAGACCACCGAAGAGGAAGGTGAGGCCGAAACTCTTGGCCTGATCGCCGAACCAGCTTCCCCAATGCTGCACGGACTGACCGAAGGCGACCGAGGTATGGTGGCCGAACATCTCCAGCGGAAGATTAAGCAGCGTGGTGATGAAGAGAAAGAGGAAGGTGAACGTGAAGCCCTGCACCCAGGGGTTTTTGCTACTGTTCACGGCGAAGTTGCGCATTCGTGCGGCGATGCCGAATGCGAGCAGAAGAATGAGCTGAAGGATGCCCCAGCCGGTCTCAAGAAAGTACAGAACGACGCGGATGCGCGAGTATTCGATGGCCTGTTTTAGTTTTTCCGGCGGCAACGAATAAGCTGGTTTCGTCTGGGGAGACTGCTGAGACTGTGTCTGCTCTGAAGTGTTCGCCGGAGACGTGGGCTGAGCGTAAAGGGAGTGCGTCGTTAAGAGGACGACAATTGTGGCGAGCAGAGGCAGTAGGGCGGCGCGAAGACGAAACATAACAGAAAGTACTCCGGAAGCGATGCAGTCAGTGTGCATGATCGCATGACAGGGGCGCAAAGTATTCTTCTGGGATCGTGCTGCATACGACAGGTGCCTTCGGTAGGCCGTGGAGCCGTGGTCACATCCGGCAGCACGAACCGTTAACGGACAGTACGGTCGCTCCATTCCATCGACAAGTTTGCTGATAGTTCAGCTAGAAGAAACGGTCGACGAACGGCAAAGGGCCGGCGAAGATGAATTGCAATCTGGTACGGGAACCGTTCGCAAGGAGAGCGACCATGATGACCCTCATCCAGGATGTGCGTTATGCACTGAGGCAGTTGCGAAAGACGCCGGCATTCAAGATTACGGTTCTGCTTACGCTTCCCTTTGGAATAGGGGCGAATGTCGCTGTGATGAGCCTTGGTTCTCTGCGTGCATTTTGTGAGGTGGAGCCCTATGAGATCACCAGCGCGAACGGCAGCGTGATGGTGTTTGCGGTTGTGACGCTGGCGGTGGTTGCGGGACTTGCGGGCATTATCCCTGCGCGACCGTGATTGATCCTGTGCGGGCTTTGAGAACGGAGTGAAGGGCTTAGCGCTGAGATGGGCTGAATATCCACGCGCGGAAGTTTTTTGATCGGCTTCGGGTGGGCCGAACATGCCTGATGCATGAAAACCAACAGGATTATTTTTCGTGTTGACAGGTGTTCGTTAGATCGTGCTAAATGGCTCTCGGCTGATTTAGTCCGCTCTACGAACATAAGTTGAAACGGGAAGACACTCGTTTGTCTCAATGATTTTTTTCTCGCGTTCAGGTCGGCTGCGACCTCGCAGAACTGCGCAAAAAATTCGCCTATCAACGCAGGCAGTGAAAGTTAGATACAGGAGTAATGATCCCGATGAGAGCCTCCCGCAGAGTCGTTGCCACGTTCGTCGCAATGGTCGCGATAATTTTTGGCACATGGCATACCGCCCAGAGCCAAACCTTCCAGCACCCCGGCGTCCTCGTGAGCCGCGCACAGCTGGACTACATGAAAACAATGGTTGCGGCGCACAGCGAACCCTTCTATTCGGCGTTTCTTAAGGCGCAGAACAGCAACATCGGCTCGCTCAGCTATCAGCCCTACGGTCCGCCATCGGACGGCTTTATCAAGTGCGGTCCCACCTCGAACCCTAACATCGGCTGCTCCAACGCCGATAACGATTCGAGCGCGGCCTATCTTCAGGCGCTTCTGTGGTACATCACCGGCAATCAGCAGTATGCGAACAACGCCATCACGCTGCTGAATCTTTATGGGCATAACCTAAAGGGTTATTCCACCGGCTCGACTTACTCCAATGCTCCACTCCAGGCGGCGTGGGACGGCGAGAAATGGCCGCGCGCAGCAGAGATCATTCGCTATAGCGGCGCGGGATGGGCTGACGCTGATGTGAGCGCCTTCAAAAGCATGCTGAACACTGCCATTCTGCCGCTCATCATCAACGGTTCCAACTCGAATGGCAACTGGGAGATCAGCATGATCGAGGCGCTGATCGGGATCGGCGTCTTCAACGATGACCCCACCACCTTCAACACCGGTATCACCTACTGGAAGCAGCGCATTCCGGCTTACTTCTACTATCACACCGATGGCGCAGCGCCTGTGCCTGCTCCCCGCGGAACGGCGAACTGGTATGGACAGACTGTATACAACGCTTCTGTGGACGGTATCTCGCAGGAGACATGCCGCGATTTCGGCCATGCTCAATACGGAATTTCGGGAGCTCTAGACGCTGCCGAGACCGCGCACATACAGGGTATCGATCTTTATAACGACGTTGCGAGCAATGCGAAGAATCGCCTTACGGCAGCGCTCGAGTTCAACGCTTACTACCTGATGGGCAATTCTGTCCCGACCTCGGTTTGTGGAGGCACCGTCACGCTGCAGGTTTATCCGACCGATGAGATTGGCTACAACGAGTACCACAACCGGCTCGGCATCGATCTACCGCTTACCCTTCAATATCTCCAGACCGTTATCCGTCAGCTTGCGAACCCGACGGAGTATCACATCATGGTCTATGAGACTCTTTCTCATGGCGGCGATGCTTCCGCTCTGCAGCCCTTCCTGATGCGAACACCATCGAGTGCAGCGTCGCTTCGCGCTGGGGACAGCACCACCTTTACGATTAATGTTGTTCCGGGCAGCGATCCCAATCCGACGGTTTCCTTCAATGTCACCGGGCTGCCGTCAGGCGCGACACCCAGCTTCAGTCCGTCGGCGGTTACAGGTACCGGAGCTTCGACCCTTACGATCGCTGCCACCAGTACGACTGCGCCCGGGGTCTATCCCATTACCGTCACCGGTTCCAGCGGAACGGCGACGTTTAACCTTCCACTGAGCCTTACGGTGAACTCGGCCACGGCTGAGTTTTCGATCACGGCCTCACCCTCGTCCATTACGGCGGTCGCCGGTGATGTCGCAAACTTCACCACGATCTTTTCAACGGCCAACAACTACCTGGGCAATGTCACGCTCAGCGTGACCGGCGGTCTTCCTGCCGGAGCGAACGCGACCTTCTCCTCGCCTACCGTGGGAAGTGGTTCTCCCACGTCAACTTTATCCGTGATGACGTTGGGTACAACCGCGCCCGGGGTCTATCCCATCACGATTTCGGCTACGGATGGCTCCACGACCCACTCGACTATAGCGTTGCTCATCATCAATACACTGAGCAATGCCTGCATCCAGCAGCTGGGCAACAATTGGATCAACGGACTTATCCCCACCCAAACCGGAACCTTTACCGCTGAATGGGATGCAACGCCCTCTACGGCGCTCAATAACTCCAACGTAGGACTTTCGCTCGGGCCGCAGGCAGCCTTTACGGGTCTTGCCCTCGCTGCGCGCTTCAACCCGACCGGCCAGATCGACGCCCGCAACGGCGGTGCTTTCGTGGCGGCCACCACCATCAATTACGTGGCCGGAGTGAAGTATCACTTCCGCGCTGTCGTGAACGTTCCTGCGAATACGTACTCGGTTTACGTCACTCCCGCCGGTCAGGACGAGATCACTATAGGAACCGACTACGCCTTCCGTACGGAGCAGAAAGGCATCACCAGTCTCGACCACTGGGATGCGATCTCGCAGGTAGGAACTGTTGTGCTGTGCAATCTCTTGATCGACACGCCGGTTACGCAGGGCAGTGTACAGCTCTTAACCACGGCGTCGCTAACGCAGCTTGGCGACGGAAGCTATGAGGCGATCGTAACCGTGAAAAACAATGGCACGGGAACGGCGCAGAATGTGCAACTGACGGGGGCGACGCTGGGCATTGCGGTTGGGTCGCCTGTGCCTGTCGCGCTGGGCAATATTCAGCCTGGAACCTCAGTCGTTACACCTGTCGTCTTCCCCTCGTCTGCTGGTGCACCCGGGGCGGGGGTAGTGGAGCGCTATACAGGAACCTATACCGGCGGAAGCTTCGGCGGCAGTATTCGCGCCGCGCTTCCAGTCAATCAATAAAGGTAGTTGAGCGATAGAAAACCTAGATCTAAGGAAAATAATGATGACGAGAAAAACGGCCCTTTCCCTCTCGATGCTTGTGCTGGCGGTGCTTCTGCTGGCAGTATCTCCGGCATCGGCTGACACAATCAGCCTGACGCTGATCAACCCGGTGCAGACCGGCGCCCCGGGCTCGATGCTGAACTTTGACGCTACCGTGTCGGCTCCGTTTGGTAACGGAGCGACGATGTACCTGAACGGCGACAGCTTCGACGTCAGCATCGCTGGTCCGAGTCCGATCGATGATTCCGGCTTCCTGCTGGGCTTTCCATTGAGCCTTGAACCTGGTGACAGCTTTACGGGTACTCTGTTCTCCGTTCTACTGCCTTCAGGTCTCGCACCCGGAATCTACAACGGCTTCTTTGAGATCACTGGAGGGGTCGATCCTTCCATGCTCAACGAACTCGCTACGGTCGACTTCCAGATCAACGCCGAGAGCCCTGTTCCTGAACCTGGCACCTGGATCCTGTTTGCAACGGGTCTCTGCATGTTGACGGCAGGGACCATAGGGCGCCGCTATTTGGCTCAAGGTAGTTCCACATAGAGAAACCCAAACGAAAGATGGGGGCCTGATGGGTCCCCGTTTTTGTTTCCGTTGCTAATGGAAATTTTCTTCGGTGGGTGGAACCAGCGCCGTTCGGGTACGTAGTCATAGTCATCGGGAGAAACCCATGACAGCGTGGCTAGAGGATTTGCGCTACACCCTCCGTAGACTTTCCAAATCGCCAGGTCTGGCGATCACGGCGATTCTCTCCATTGGCCTTGGTATCGCGGCCAATGCCACGATCTTCTCGATGGTCAGCAAGTTCGTGTTGCGGCCTGCTCCGGTGGGCGATCCATCCACATTGATGAGTCTGTATACCACTCATGATGGCGACCGGTGCTGTAATTCGTTTTCGGAGCCACTCTTCTTCGACGTACGGGATCAGGCCAAATCCTTCTCTGGCGTTACGGCATACTACGAGCTTCTCCCGGCATCGATTAGTGGAAATGGCGAGCCGCAACGCGTGTGGGGACAGGCGGCTACGACCAATTTCTTCGATGTCGCGCAGTTACCCATGACACTGGGCCGGGGCTTTGCCAACAATGAGGAACGGCTTCCGGTAATCGTCCTGAGTTATCGCCTGTGGCAGCGTCGATTTGGGGCGGATTCCGGCGTTGTGGGCAAGGCCGTTACGCTCTCCGGACATCCGTTTACCGTGGTAGGCGTGGCGCCGCCGTCGTTCCGCGGACTTGATCTTATTCTCGACCCTGAATTCTGGGTTCCGCTCGGCAATCTGGAACAGCTGGCGGCTAACATTCCTGAACGAAACTCGCGGTTCTTTCATTGGCTGCGGGTAACCGGACGTCTGAAGCCTGACGTAACGCGGACTGAGGCGACAGCCGAGCTCAGTGTGATGGCGCAGCGTCTTGCAAAGGCTCATCCGGAGTCGGACAAGGGTGGCGGTTTCCGCCTCGAACAGGCGGGGTCGTTGTCGCCGAGAGATAAATCCACGATGCTGATGTTTCTGTCGGCGCTGTCGGTAGTGGTGCTTCTTGTACTCGGCATTGCGTGTGCGAATGTAGCGAATCTGCTGCTGGCGCAGGCGGCGTCGCGCCAACGGGAGATGGCTGTTCGCATAACGCTTGGCGCCACTCGCGGCCGGTTGCTTCGCCAGATGCTGGCTGAGAGCCTGTTGCTGGCGCTCGCTGGTGGAGTGTTCGGCTGCATCATATCGCTTTGGGCTACGCAAGCCCTTTCGG
This sequence comes from Edaphobacter sp., assembly GCA_035317185.1. Taxonomy (GTDB): domain Bacteria; phylum Acidobacteriota; class Terriglobia; order Terriglobales; family Acidobacteriaceae; genus Edaphobacter. The sequence goes on along the minus strand of DATHHN010000072.1, from coordinate 217,239 downwards.
CGTTTCATTTGCCAGCGCCAATGCCGTTGGACCTTAGCATCAGCGTCGATTGGAGAGTCTTGTTCTACACTCTCGCGCTGAGCGTAGGCACAGGGCTGTTGTTTGGGATTGCCCCAGCGTGGGCTGCGTCGCGCCCGCTGCTGATCAGCGCACTGAAAGGTGAAGATGCGCTTGCGCGTCCGGGACGCCGCTGGACCCTGCGCAATATCCTCGTGGTTGCGCAGATTACGATGTCGCTGGTGCTATTGTGTGCCACGGTGCTGTTTCTGCGCAGCTTGCAGAGCGCGGCGGGCATGGATATTGGATTTCGCTCGCGCGGTTTGCTGATGATGGCGGTCGATCCGCGTGTGCATGGCTATACACCGGAGCGTACGTTGCAATTGCTGACAGAGCTTCGCGAACGCACAAGCGCGCTGCCCGGCGTCACAGCGGTTTCTTCTACGGACAATCTGCCGCTGTCGATGGGTGGACGGAGGGATGGTTTCCAGGTTGAAGGACGGCCAGCGAGCAAAGAGGGAACTCCTGCTGATCTCTATATGGTTACGCCTGGTTATTTTGAGATGATGGGGATCGCTCGGCTGACCGGACGCGACTTTGCCCACGAAGGGGCTTCGGCTCCGAAGGTCGCAGTCGTCAATGATGCCTTCGCGCAAAGGATGTTCAAAGGAGAGAATCCCATTGGCCGGCGGGTCGTAGGTGGCGGCGTGACGTATCAGATCATCGGTGTCGTCAGTAACATCAAGTCGCGCACGCTGGGCGAAGAGCTAAGCCCGATTCTCTATCGCTCGCTCGAGCAGACACTAGCGAACGATCCATCGTTTGAAGGCGGCTACTCTCTGCTGGTGCGGTACGAGGGCGACTCCGCCGCGCTGACGTCTGCTGTTCGCCACGAGATCGCTACGCTCGATCCAACGCTTGCAATCTTCAATGTCCAGACGATGGAGGAGCATCTGAGGGATGCGCTGTTTCTGCCGCGACTGGCGGCAACGCTGTTCGGGGTCTTTGGCCTTATTGGGTTGACGCTGGCGGCTGTCGGGCTCTATGGCGTGATGAGTTATTCCGTCAGCAGGCGGACACGGGAGATCGGCATACGAATGGCGCTGGGTGCGCAGACGGGAGCGGTGCAGCGTTTGATTGTGCGGCAGGGTATGACACTGGCGGTGATCGCCGTTGCGATAGGCCTGCCTGCGGCGCTGGCTACGGCAAAGCTTTCGGCCAGTCTTCTGTATGGAGTACGACCACATGATGTGGCGACATTCGTCTTTGTGCCTTTGTTTCTCGGCGGAGTCGCACTGCTGGCCTGTTGGATTCCGGCTCGCCGTGCAGCTAAGGTGACTCCTCAGATTGCCCTGCGATACGAGTAATGCCTTTGTTTTGCTGTATTCGCACCGAAATCGGTCTCGTATACGTCAAAGTCTCAGGCTTATAAGACGAAGACCGGTCTGTTGCACCGGAGTGGCAGCACTTCCGATACACTCGGCTTCAGTCAAATTTTTTGTAGACGAAACGAGTTTCCCTTTTCATGAAAAGATCCAGGGTGTCGGTAGCCGGTGCTGGTTTGGCCGGTCTTGCGATGGTTGCAGTAGTGTCGTCCGGAAGAATGGCGATGGCCGCAGGGGCCGCGCCGGAGAAGACTCCGGTGCTGGTGGATGCGATGGATGCGGAACTGCACCGCGCGATGAGTTCACTGGGCGGTACCGACCCGGCTTCTCCGAAGCCCTACTTTCTGAGCTATGCAGTCTCCGATAGCGATAGCCTCGCAATCGCTGCGCAATATGGAGCCATTACGAGTTCAACGAACAGCCGTCGCCGAACTGCGGATGTGCAGGTGCGCCTGGGAACGCCTGAGCAGGACAATACTCATGGCGACCACCGCAACAGTGCGCTGAGCAGTATGCCGCTGCCTCTGACGGATGACCGCGCAGCCATTGAGCGGAGCCTATGGTTCGCAACGAACCGCGGCTATGCGAAGGCTCTCGACAGTTTTTTGAAGGTGAAGACGGAGCAGCAGGTCCGTGCCAAGGAAGAAGATGGTTCGGCGGACTTCTCGAACGAGAAGGCGAAGACGGAGCTTCTGCCAGCGGCTCCGACTCTAACAGCCGATCGTGTTGCGTGGGAGAAGCGGTTGCGCGAACTCTCAAGCCTGTTCAAGCCTTATCCGGATATTTTCTTCAATATGGCGAGCCTGCAGGCCAGCAACGAGACTGATTTCTTCGTCTCCTCCGAGGGTACAAAGATCGCGACGCCGAATCGTGTGGCACGGCTCGTCATCGTAGCTCGTGCACGTGCTGCCGATGGCATGGATCTGTTCCGTGTCGAGACATTTGAGGCCGATGAATTGGGACATCTTCCTGATCAGAAGATCCTGACCGAGAAGACGATCGCGATGGCGAAGAATCTTGAAGCATTGCGAGATGCTCCAGTGACGGAGCCGTTCGACGGCCCGGCAATCCTGAGTGGAAGGGCTTCCGCAGTGTTCTTCCACGAGGTGCTGGGGCATCGGTTGGAAGGCCAGCGGCAGCGCGGCGACGATGAAGGCCAGACCTTCACCAAGCTGTTGGGCAAGCAGATTTTGCCGACGTTTCTCAGCGTGTCGGACGATCCTACGCTGAAGAACTTTGACGGGGCTCCGCTGAGCGGGCACTACAGCTATGACGATGAAGGTCAGCAGGCGCGCCGCGTCGACCTGATCAAAGATGGCGTGCTGGAGACCTTCCTGATGTCGCGGCTACCCATCGCAAGCTTTTCCAGCAGCAATGGCCACGGCCGCGCTGAGACGGGGCATATGCCCACGGGGCGTCAGGGCAACCTGATCGTGACCTCAACCAAGGCGGTGAGCGATAAAGAACTGCGACAGATGCTGATTGATGAGGCGAAGAAGCAGGGCAAGCCCTATGGGCTGTACTTCGAGGATATTTCCTCGGGCTTTGCTGTAACGACGCGGCGGTCGCCGCAGGCTTTTCAGGTGATTCCGCTGGTGGTCTATCGCGTGTATGTGGATGGCCGGCCTGATGAGCTGGTGCGCGGCGTCAGCATCGTCGGAACGCCACAGGCAGCGTTGAATCGCATTCTGGCAACCGACAACAAGCAGGAGATATTCAATGGGGTCTGTGGTGCGGAGTCGGGCAGCATACCCGTAAGCGCGGTGGCCCCGGCTATGCTGGTCAGCGAGATCGAAACCCAGCGGCAGTCGCAGGGAACAACCCGGCCACCCATCCTTCCACCGCCCGGCCTGGATAGCACGGATGGAAAGGAAGGCAAATAATGAAGATCAATCGTCTTTCTTTCGCGACTTTTTTCGCTGTCATTTTATTTAGTACATTTACGGTTACAAATAGAGCCGTTGCTCAGAGCGACGATCCTATATTGAAGGCTATGCAGGCAGAGCTGGAACGCGAGAAGACACAGCTCGTACTGCCCGGGATGAAGCGGCCCTACTTCATCGAATATCAGCTCGACGATCTGGATAGCTACGAGGCGTTGGCAAACTATGGCGCGCTGACACGGGAGGAGTCGAATCGCCAGCGTGTGGTTCGCGTGACTGTCAGGATAGGGGATTATGCTACCGATAGCAGCACTTCGCGCGGGTTCGGCGTGGTGCAGCTTGCCGCGACGGATAACAATCCCGAGGCATTGCGGTACGTTCTGTGGACTACGACTGATGAGGCGTACAAACAGGCACTGCGTGCCTACTCCGCGAAGCTCGCGGCGCTGGAACGATTCCAGTCGGCGCGAGATGAGAAGGATTTTTCGCCGGTTAAGCCTGTTGTGCGTATCGCTCCGTTGATGAAGCTGGACCTCGACCGCAAGGAATGGAAGCGGCGTATCGTGGAGGCGAGCGGCTTGTACGCAACAGCTCCCGAGGTGAAAGGTTTTGCCGATCACGTGCAGTACTCCACAGCGAATATCCGTGCGCTCGCGCTGAATCGCTACTTGATCAACACTGAGGGTACTGTCGTTCGGCAAGGCTCCACGGCGTATAACGGAGGCATCAGCGTTGGCGGGCAAGCCGATGATGGAATGCGTCTGAGTCGCGATAACGCGACGGTTGCGACCGAGGCTAAAGATCTTGAGACCTGGCCGCAATTTCGCAAGCGCGTGGTTGACGACCTGAAGAGTCTCGAGGAGCTGCGGAAGGCTCCGGTTGTCGCTGCTGAGGATTACCACGGGCCGGTGTTGTTCAGCGGAGACGCTGCAGCCGATGTTATGAATCACCTCTTTGTGCCAAATGTGGAGGCAGACCGTCCTGAACTGGGGACAACGGCACGAACCACGGGAGCCTACACGTCGAGCTACAAATCGCGTGTGCTGCCGGAGTTTCTCAATGTGACCGACGATCCGCTGCAAAAGACATTTGCCGGTAAATCGCTGCTGGGAGCCTATGAGATAGATGACGAGGGTGTGCCGGCGCAGTCGGTCAATGTTGTGACTGACGGCAAGCTGGAAAATTACCTGATCGGCCGCGAGCCTATTAGAGATTTTCCTGAGTCGAATGGCCATGGCCGTTCCACCCCGGCGGCAGCTGCTCATTCGCGCTCCGGTGTTATGATTTTCAAGCCAAGCAAGCCGGTTCCTATTGCTGACCTGAACAATCGTTTGTTGGCAATGGCGAAAGAACAGGGCCGCGATGTTTATTCCGTGGAGACATTGGGTGGCGGCGAACTAATGCCCCGACTGCTTTATCGTGTCCATGCTGATGGCAGACGTGAACTGGTGCGCGGGGCTTCCTTTGACGAGTTGGATAACAGGAGCCTGCGCTCAGATATCGTGGCAGCGGGCGACGATCCGTTTGTTGCGAACTCGATGGGCACGGTGATGCAGACAACCATTACCCCGAGCCTGTTGTTTGACGATATCGGCGTAAAGCGTGCAACGGAGGAGCAGCAAAAGCTGCCATACTATCCTCCACCGGCAATCAACGAAAGGTAGAACGAGAACGATGCATATCGACCCAGGGATTGTGCGGGCTCTCGCAATTGGACTTGTCTTCCTGATGCTCTATGGCGGACGGCTCAGTAAGGGGTCCGTCAAGGAAACCGCGGAGGGCTTGGCGTTCACTATAAAACCGCTCTTTGCTGTGGCGCGAGCGATCGTGCTGCCAGCGTATCTTCTGTTCTTCGTCTATCTTCTGATGTCGCACAAGCAGCCGGTTCCATGGTGGATGGCGCTGCTCTTTGTGGCGGCGATCGCGCTGGGCGTGTTGCAGATGCCAGGCACAATTGTGCTTACGCCGATGGCGATCACACAGCGCTTCTGGTTTCGCCCGTTGAAGGTGATTCAATACAACGAGGTGATGTCGCTGCACGGAATCCAAGGTGGCCGGATGATTCAGGTTTTGGGCGACAATCGCATTAAAATCACACATACATCAAACCACTCAGCGTCGGTGGAGTTTCGGCAGGAGATTGAGCGCCGAACGGGAAAGCGCGTTATCGTCTAGCGGCGGCTAATCGGTGCGGATGATGTAAGGTTCGGCGTCGCGAACGTGAATGCTGTCAGCTACTTCGGTAGCATGGGCATGATCTGGCTGCTGTGGATTGATTCGGACCCAGTGGCCGGTTGGTCCGGCGAATTCAATGACTTTGGCCGTTGTGTAGCGGCGTATCAGACGATTCTTCAGGTCGACAGCATCTTTTTCTTTGGAAAACGCGCCAACCTGCACGCACCAGCGTCCGCCGGGTGTTGCGTTCTGTCGAGCAGGAGGCGCATAGGCCTCGACCCTGACCTTGGCGACGCCCATTCGATAGAGGCCGGTGGCTTTAGCGGCTGCCAGTGAGAGATCGATGATGCGACCATGGACGAATGGTCCGCGATCGGTGATGCGGACAACTGCAGACTGGTTCGTCGTCAGGTTCGTTACCCGGACGGTCGTTCCGAGCGGCAGGGTCAGGTGGGCGGCGGTCATGGCGTTCTGGTCATAAACAGTGCCATCAGCCCCCTTGCGCCCAGCGTAGGGTGGACCGTACCAGCTTGCCATGCCGACCTCAGTGGAGATGGGTTTGCCTTGTGTATCCGGCTGGGGGGCGGGCAGCGGTGAAGCTGTACCTGGCGCGGTGGCAGTTTTTGGAGGGACGGAACTCTTTTTGCCATGGGCATTCGAAGCCGATGTGGAAGCCGGCGGTGGAGGAGGGCGATAGGCCTGGGTTTTCTTATGGCAGCCAGCGATCGTCAGCACGAGCGCCGACAGAGCAGCGACAGCGGTGTACCGGGTGCGGATCACGGCTTTGGCGTGTCTTTCGGGGGTGGCGGCGGTGTCCTGCCGGCGCGGTCATCCATCTTTTTGGCGAGTTTCTGCAGTTCAATCGCTGCGGCACGAAGGGCATCGGAGCCATTGCGGCGCACATCGGGAACGACCTCATCGTTAATGTACTGAATGATGTCGCGCAGGTCTTCTTCCACGCGGCTGCCCGCCTCGTGCAAACGCTGCTCCCAAGGGTGCTTTGGCGCTTCACTCATGCGCGTACCTCTCCACTGTTGATTATGTGGATGAGGAAAACGTGTGGTCAATGCAATTACGGGCTATTTTGCCGATGGTGCTCTCCTGGTAACGAAGTGGGCGTAAGATCAAGGCCACAAAGCGAATACAACTTGGCATCAACGAAACGCGTCCGTATAGGTATAGGCGTTTATCCAAAATAGAAAGCGTACCGCCAGATTCGCTAGCCACTGAAGGCATGCGAACCGGGAAGTCCACGAGGTATATCTTTTGACCACGCTACGTTCGGCTATCTCTTCGAAGGCTTCTCAAGTGAGGCGCTCAGTCACTTTGACACTCGCTCTGTTCGGCGTGATGGGTCCCTTTACGATGGCCCAGGTCGCTGAGACCCCAGCAAGTACGGAGGCGATGCTGACGCTTCCTGACTCGCCTGCGCTTCCTGATTCTCCAGGAACAGTCCTCGTCAGTTCCAGCATGGCAACATCGGACGACGCTGCCGCCAGCGGTGGCCAGCCCATGGCGCCCGCTAAACCAATCGCGCTGCCTCGCGTAAAGCTCATCTCAGCAAATCAAGCGGCGCCCTCCCAAACTGCTAGTGACAAAGTCATCATGGGACTGCGCGAAACAGTGACCCCTTACTCCGTGATTGGCTGGTTTGTCTCCGCGGGCTGGTCACATCTGATTGACAGCAGTCCGAACTATGGTACGAATAGCCAAGCCTTCGCCCAGCGCCTGGGAGCGTCGGCTGCCCTCGCCTCCAGTAGGGGGATCTTCAGCGATTCCATCCTGGGCCCCATCCTCCATCAAGATACGCGCTACTATCAGCTTGGCCGCGACCACAAATTCATCAATCGGGCGATCTACGCCGGCACTCGCCCAATCATCGGCAAAACTGATGGAGGCCGCACCATTCCGAACTACGCCTTCCTTCTTGCTACGGCAGGATCATCGGGGCTGACCGTCACTTACTATCCGGAGAAGAACCAGAGTGGTGGCCAGGTTGCCGAGACCTTTGCCTCGTCGCTGGGCGGTGCGGCACTCGGTGCCCTGGTCAACGAGTTTGGCGGCGATGTCATTCGGGCGCTGCATCTTTCGAGAAACAAGTAATTCTTCCTGGTTTTGGGTTATTTAGACTGAGACAAGGGAGAACGGTGGGTCAATGCGCTGGGCTTTAATATTGGGGTTGCTGTTGTCGTTGCGAGTGGCAACGGCACAGACGGCTGGGCCAACAGCTATCATCCGGCCTGCAGCTCCGACGCCCGCGGAGCCCGCTTCCTCCTCTCTTCCAGCCTCAAACGACCTGCCTGACTCTCCAGGTGAGGTTGCTACGCAACAATCTGATGTCGTCGTGATAGGCGAGGCTGCAATCAAGGCAGGCGGCAAGGCTCGAACCTGCAGCGCAAAAGAGGCAATGGGCATCATCTATGTAGATCCCAAGCGAGCAGGGGAAGTACCCCAGCCCTGCAGCCAATTGGTTTATCCCTTTCAGCGGTTCCTTACTACCAATGTCACGATTCCTCTTACCTGGCAGCAGAAGGGATATTTGGCATTGCATGATGTTACGGATCCGGGAAACCTCGCCACCATCGTTGGAATTTCCGCCCTTACAACTGCCATCGATCCCCATTCGGACTACGGTCCAGGTCTGAAGGGTTTCGGAAAGAACGCCGGTGTCAGTCTTCTACAGGATGCCACTTTCGAGTTCTTCGGAACCTTTGCAATTCCATCTATCATGCATCAGGATCCGCGCTACTTCCGGATGCCTGATCAACCTTTCAAGAAACGGCTCATCTATTCCATTTCGCGGACTATCATCTCCCGCAGCGATGATGGCCGTTCCATACCGAACTACGGAACGCTGCTGGCCTATCCCATCAATGCGCAACTCAGCAACCTCTATGTGCCGGGCATCCAGTCAGACGCGGCCTCCACGACAAAGCGCATCTTCACGGGCTACGCTCTCGATCCAATCAACAACGTTCTGGCTGAATTCCTGCCTGACGTAGCAAAGCATGTGCGTGTTCGCATCATTTTCCTCCAGCGAATTCTCAACAATATCGCCGTCAGCCAGACCAATCTGCCGTAACTTCAAGTGGCGGAAGATTTTATAGATCACTGCTAACTCTGCGTATGCCCCAAAAAGGTGATTCCATTCGCCGCTTTATATCTCCCATTCAATGCAAAATCTTGCCGTTCGCTCACTCTCGCTTCATGGTGGTGGTTGGTCTGCGTAGTGTTAATGCTGGAATCAGAAGCTATCGCTCTCGCATCTACTTACAGTACCGAGTGATAGCGGAATCAGGATGCCTACTTCCGTGGGCATGCCGGGCTGGATAAGCTAAAGCTGTCGCATCACACGGAACCACGATCGAGACGGATATCTCAGGAGACGGAAACGCATATGCCAAAGGCAAAAGTATTTGAAAAGGCTCTCACCTATGGAGCGAAGGCCGGTTGGGTGGTATTCAACAAGTTGAATTCAATCAGCCCCAACGCCAGCTTCACGCCGAAGTGGAGCGATAAACCCCTCCTCAAGAGCTACCAGAAAGAGAAGCCGCCCCTCGGCTGGCCCCGTACCACCGACTCCCTCTGCCCCAAGTGCATTCCCGCGATCCGTCAGCAGATCGTCGACGGCAAGCTGCCCCACGAGATCCTGCTCAACGAGAAAGTCGGCGAAATCAAGGCCCAGATCATCGAGCGCAATGGCGAGATCCTGATGGTCAAGGACTGCCCCATTCACGGCCACTTCGAGGACGTTATGTCTATCGACCCGCCGATGATGAAGCACCTCGAAGACGTCTTCCCCGGCCGCGACATTCGCGCCCATAACGATGAAAAGCTCCACAACCACGGTACCTCCACCGTGACGCACGGTCGCGGTTCGGTTCTTACCATCGACCTCACCAACCGCTGCAACATGATGTGCGACCCCTGCTTTATGGACGCCAACCAGGTTGGCTTCGTCCACGAACTGACGTGGGATGAGATCAAGACAATGCTCGATAACGCGATTACGATCAAGCCGCGTCGTCAGATGAGTGTGCAGTTCTCCGGTGGCGAGCCGACGCTGTCGCCTTACTTCCTCGACGCTGTCGCGTATGCCCGTAAGGTCGGTTACAACTCGGTCCAGGCCGCGACCAACGGCATAGAGTTTGCCAAGTCCAAGGAATTCTCGAAGGCCGCTGCTGAAGCCGGTCTCCGCTACGCTTACCTGCAGTTCGACGGCATCGGCAACGCGCCCAACTCGCACCGCAAGGTAGGCAACGCGTTCGACGTAAAGCTTCAGGCCATCCACAACCTTCATGAGGCCGGTGTGGACATCGTCCCCGTCACCTGCATCATCAACGGCATCAACAACGAACAGGTTGGCCGCATTATCGAGTTCGCACTCGACAACCCGAAGAAGATCAACTTCCTCTCCTTCCAGCCGGTCAGCTTCACGGGCCGCGACGAAGACATCTCCGACGAGCGTCGTCACGCACAGCGTTACACCCTGTCGCACCTCGCGCACGACGTCCGCAACCAGACCGGCCTCGGCGAATCGACCCGCGACTGGTTCCCCATCTCCTTCATGTCCACCTTCTCCGACTGGGCCGACCTCGTTCACGGGCCCGACCGCGACTGGGGCCAGCTCTCCTGCGGCTGCCACCCGAACTGCGGTATTGGTATGGCGCTGATGATCGACAAGGAGACCAAGGAAGCCGTTCCCGTCACCGCGTTCCTCGATGCCGTGCAGCTCGCCAAGGACGTCGCCCGCATCAACGACGCGGCCCGTGGCAAGTTCCTCTCTATCCTGGGCGTCTCGCTCGCTCTTCTTCGCAACTACAATCCGTCCAATGCCCCCACGCACTTCAAGATCGTCGATCTGCTGCAGAAGTTCGACAAGTGCTTCGGCGCCACCGGCAAGAACTACGGTAAGGTTACTGCCGATCGCACGATGGACGACATCACCAAGCGCCGCGCCGATCGTTGGAACTTCCTCTTCATCGCCGGCATGTGGTTCCAGGATCTCTTCAACTACGACTTCCGCCGCACCGAGCAGTGCATCATCCCCTACGCCACGCAAGAGGGTGAGATCAGCTTCTGCGCGTACAACACGGGCGTGGGCTGGCGCAACATCATCGAGAAGATGCACATGACCGCCACCCTCACCAAGTGGTACGAGGAGCATGGCCGTCACGAGATCTTCGCCGGCGGTAAGAAGGTCGGCCTCGAGAAGGAAGCGAAGTACGATCTCATCCTCAACGATGAGCACGTCAACGCCGCTGCCAACGACACCTTCGACAAGTCCGGCATCGCCAAGAACTCCCGCGAAGAGAAGATCCGCGCACGCGATGCGAAGATCAAGCAGGACGCCGAAAATGCGAAGATGGCCAAGCTCTACCGCAAGGAAGTGCTAGGCGAGCAGGAGCAGCCCGGCTTCATCTCTCTCGGCGAAATCAAGGCTGCCCCGGCACCCGCGAAGGCCCAGACCGAAGAGACCGTCGCCGGCGACTAATCGTCGTAACCAGCATTAACAGAAAAGGCCACCAGCAAGGTGGCCTTTTCTTATTTAGATATTTGATTTTTCCAGTTGGCGTTTGGCACTTCGCGCCCGACACTTCATCGCTAAAGTTCCTTCCCACAATGCGCGCTCGATCATTTCCTCGGCAATCGTTCGCAACGAAGCTTCTTTAATCGCCAGCAAACCAATTCCTTCTACGGCGGAGCATCGCGCCACGTTACTCTCGTCTTCCATCAGTAGTTTCATCAGGCGCGCTGCGCGCATCCGCTGCTCATGCGTATGCGCCACCTGGGCCACTACCAGCCCAAGATGCCATCGCGTTCGGGATTCGGCCAGCGGTACTTCAGCCAGCAGACCGGCAAGTTCATCGGCGTAGCGTTTCAACGGGGTTGCATCTCGCTCCACGATTCTTCGAGCCACATCGGCAGCCCGCTTGCGTATCTCCACGTCGTCGCCGAACAGTGACTGAATCAATGCTTTCACGGCAGGCCGATTGGCCTCCACTGCGCGTGCGATCTCTCGCGCTCGTGCCAATCCCCATTTGCCACCACTGAGTGCACGCATCCACTAATCCCAACAAGGCTAGAAGCCTAGTGACTCGCTGCCTTCACCATTTCTGATGCGAGATGGACATTGAAGTGACCGTCATATACAAACAGACCACCATCGATGATTGCTGACGGTTTCAGAGATCGAAATTGAGCGTACGGATTCGGCACCCCCGGCGGCAGAGCGAGCCCCTCCAACTCATCGTCGCTGATCAGCACGGGCCCGTCGATTTCTTTAGGGACCTCCATGGGAACATGAAGCCACCAGAGGCTCACAACTGTAGGCAGACGGCGGCATGGAACGCCATAATAGCGTTCATCGACGACGCCAGCCGCAGTGTAAGCCATCCAGCAATCCGTCACATTTCGTCCCTTGAGATAGGCAGAAGTGCTCTTCAACTGCTGTCCCCAGTCCGAATTTGAATCACTCAGGTAGCGATGAACATTTTTCGGCCCACCCCATAACTCATTGGCGTAGGCCATGTATCCCGGAAACGATCGAGCAGAGGATATCGCTTGCCAGATAATAAGCACTAGAGCTGCGAAAACCCATCGCTTGTCACGGCAGATGAGTGAACTTAGAACAGACGCTCCCAGGATGTAGAGAAATGGAAAGATCGGGAGAATATGCCGTACGCCGATATTCATGTCGGAGTGCATCGCGAAGCCGAGAAACACAACCACCGGAATCAGCAGCATCAACCAGCGCTGCCATAACGTTCGAAGGCGAAAGCTCATGACCGCAGCACATACGAGCAATAAAAGAAACGGCAGGGTGGATTTGATCAGGATCGCAGCCGGAAAATAAAGCCATGTTCCATGAGTATGCACGGCTCCGAAGAGATAGCTGACGTCCCGCTGTTCTGTGAGCTTCGTGTTTGCGAGTCCCCAAATGTATGCCTCCGGAAGAAGGTGCCATCGCGCTAGTGTGAGCAGAGGTGCAGGCGAGGCAACGTGAGAGTACTCTCGCAGATAGTCAGCCAGTGTTGGATTGAGCGCCAATCCACGTGGCCGTGCTGCATAGCGAAACCCATAAGACATCCAAAGAATCCCGTAGGCTGTACAGAATACCGCTGCAAGCGCAGCGCATCGTTTGGAGAATACCTTCAAGCTGTGACTGTGGACAGCCTCAACTACAGCAAGCAGGAAGAATATAGGCATCAAAAAAAGCCCGGTGAACTTCGTCGCCAACGCCAGACCGGTAAGCAGCGCTACAAGAAGAAGCTTGCCAACCGAGGGAGATGAGCTGTATCGATACCACGCGAATACAGCGGCAAAGATGCAGAAGGTGATGGCGGCATCAGTGGTCACCAACGCGCCATGAGCGAGCAGATTCGGATCGAAGACAAGAAATGCCAACGCAAGCAATCCTGTCGTTGTGTCGAAAAGCTCTTTTCCCGCGAAGAAAACAAGCGAGGCAAGAAGCAGTGTCAACAAAGAGATCATCAGCCGGCCTCTAAGCAAAAGCTTATCGGCATCATTCTTGAACAAAAAGTCTTTACCGTCGAGAAACGCCTCTGTTTGCGATGGCCGCCCCTGCTGCACGGGTTCGTCCAGATTCATATGCAGCAGGGGAACGGCAGCAAGCACTTTTACGAACGGCGGCACTTCAGGATTGAGATCGTAGTCGTGATGTTTCAGAACCGTATAGCCATCGAAGAGATGGTGCCCTTCGTCCCATGACATCGACGTGTGAAGATTCACAGCGAGCAGCTGCACAAACAACGTAGACAGCAGCACTACGACCGCCGCCATGCAGATCATCTGCTTCCGATTGGTTGGCAACCTCTCCCTCCACAAGACCGTTGTCAGTCCTTCACAGCGATGCCCTGCAACTCAAACCGTGCGCCAAACAGCAACGTACCCGAGCCAAGAAACGCTCGCGGCGGTAGTTGACCTTCGAAGTAGCCGCGATAGACCACGTTGAACCGCTCCCACAACGACACATCGCTGCAAAAAACCTGTAGTGAGACAAGGTGGTCCATCTTCATTCCTGCCATAGCGAGCACGCGCTGGATCTCCTGCAACACAAGGTGCGCTTCTTCTTCCGCGGTATCCGGAACGTTCGCCGTTCCCGGAATCAACCCGATCCGACCAGAAAGATATAGCGTCTTTCCATCAATCAGAACGGCATCCGCAAAGGGGCGGGAGGGATCACTCGAAAAGTATTCGCGGCTCATGCACTCACCTTAGAGAAAATTTTGAAATCAGATGAGTGCAGTCTATCGCGGCTCTATCCGTCGCGTGCTGTACTGTTCTGCATCTGTCGGTAGCCGAGCAGCATAATCACGATACCGATGAAGTTCAATACGGGAGGCGGAAGCAGAAAGATCCATCCAAGTTGCGTCAATGAGGGAGCGGAGATGACATAGGAGATGTCCGTGAACAGGTCAGTAAATCGCGCCACGGCTGTCGCTATCAACCACAGCGGTTCCCTCTTCCACCGCCACAGCGTAACTCCCTGCACCAGCGCAAACACCACCCACTGGCCTGCCGACCGGCGCAGCCATGCGACATCGAGCCCGGCGGGGAGAACGGCATGGAAGACCCGGAACCACAAGTCCGGCGCAACCCATGCCATCACGAATAGAAGCGTGTCCTCCACCAACGCGGGCCAAAGAAAGATCAAAATCAGGATTTTGAGGCGTCGTTCGATCACAAGCAGCTCTCGTCAATGCTTCACAAGGTAGTCCCGGCGCATCAATCTGTCCAGAACCAATGCTCGCCAGATAAAGCTCCAATACGCAGAAAAGCCCCGGATGGTCACGGGGCTTCTTCATCGGTCTTCTCGCAACTATTCGCCAGCGCTGACCTCTTTTGAGTGTGGCTTATGAGCAGCCCGCGCAACGTGCGCCGTCGCCACGCCATACGACCACTGCCGCACCGGGCCCACATCCACATGCACAAACTGGTTTATGGGGTAGTAGCCTACGCCCCCACCGTGCAGCTCAAGCGCTGTATCGCGTAGAGTCGTCGTCGGCACGCCAGGCACGCGAATGTCGATTGCCTTGGCCAGCATGTGCTGGCTATGCTCCGCAACGCCGCTCGAAACCCGGCCCTGCCGCAGGAATGCATTGCTCCACTGCGTCCGATAGCCACACACGATATCGATCACACCGTCCGGCCGTCCCAACCTCGCCATCAGCGCGTGCAGGAGATCGAACTCTTTCGGATCGTAGTTGCTCTCCGTCTGGGTTCGGTGGTCGCGCAGGAAGTAGTTCAGCTTATCGAGCGCCGCAGGAATATAGGCATCCCCAATACGGTAGACCACATCGATATCCTCACCCGTGTGCAGGTGATGCAGCCTCAGATGGTACTGCTGCTCGCCAGTAGTCGCAGACAAAGTAGCCTCGCTCGCCTTTGAAGAGCCACTGAAGCCGACCGAAGCTGTGGCAATCGCGACCGCCGCTACAACGCTGCGTCTAAATGTCTTCTGCATTCATTACCCCGGGGGATTGGTATCCAGAATCGAAACTTGTAAATGCGATTCAGCTCTCGTCATTTGCACTTTCTATTTTACCGGAGATCGCCTGGATTTGCCTTGCCAAGTTTTACGCCCCGTCTCTAGGGCGCAGAGTACGATGCCGGTCAAACCACCACGCCCAGAGAACCAAAGCACCTTCTGCGATGAGGCACGACCATGCAACGAAAGACACACTGGAAGGCGGCCCACTGAAACGGTCTCCGATGTAGATCAGCAGCAGCACAATGACATAGCTTAAGAAGCCATAACGGCCAATGCGGTCGCGTGCACGAGTCGTTCCCACATACATCCAGAGTCCAATGGACAATAAAAGAAATTCCACCGTCATCGTTCCGGCGACGGAGTTCCACAGACCAAGCCCGAACCGCGGTCCTCCGGGATAAAGTGGAAGATCCGGGCGGTGGGTCGCCCAATCGAAGATCCAATGGCTAACGACGCCAATCCAGATGGCGATGGTTCCGGCTCGATAGCGCGTTATGGCGAAATACACCGAAGCGAAGATGCTGGCCCAGACGATTGCCATCAGCAGGCTGTGCGACCAGGGATAAGAGACGAAATCGAACTTCGAGAAACGTGTATTACCGGGATCAATCCGTACCTTCTCCCATCCCAACAACAAAAAGATGGGCCACAGCAGATCGAGGAGGGACGGAGCCGCCATCAACAATCCCAAATTTGTGCGAGGAGCAAACCTTTTACTGGCGAACCCAACTGCGAAATGGCCGATAAACATATCCGGAACATAACATGGACCTCCGCGGTTCTATGCAAAATTCTGCGATTCCGAAAGGTGGCTTTACAGAGTTCGCATGCTTTATGTGGCACCCTTAAGGCATGATGCTCGACCCCATTCAACTCCGAGTTCTCGGTTCTCTCATTGAAAAAGAGATCGCCACGCCGGAAAACTATCCGCTCTCGCTCAACGCACTCATCAATGCGTGCAACCAGCGCTCCAGTCGCGATCCTGTGCTCGACCTAACTGAAGAGGAAGTTCGTCAGGCGCTTCATTCGCTCGAGGATCTCGCACTCGTCTCCTCGGTCCGCGACAGCCGGGTACCTAAGTACGAGCACCGCATCCGCACCGTCCTCAATCTCCGCCGTGACGAGACCGCCGTTCTTTGCCTTCTGATGCTCCGCGGTCCGCAGACTCCCGGCGAGCTTCGCAGCCGTGCTGATCGCCTCTACACCTTCGACGATCTGGCCGCCGTTCAATCCACCATTGAACGTCTTGCCTCCCGCGAGACCCCTGAAACAACCGGCGATCAGACCAGCACCGGTCCACTCACAACTGTTCTCCCGCGCCAGCCTGGTTCCCGCGAGGCCCGTTACGCCCATCTTCTGGGCGGCCCGCCGGAAATCCCCGCAGGAGCTCAAATCTCCGTCAGAGTCGACAATTCCGCCAGTGAGCGTCTGACCGAGATGGAGGGTCAGATCGCCTCACTTTCCGCAGTCGTACTCACCCTCCAAGCCCGCATTGAGCTGCTCGAATCTACCGCGAAAGCCGTATGATCGTATACACGCTGTGAGATGATCCACTCTCAACCTCATTGACTTGCTTATGCCCACCTTGCCCACCAGCACCGGTGCATCCCCGCTAAGACAAGGCCATGGCCGGCGCGAGTCGGACAGCCGCCATGAGCATCTCACGCGTCTCCTGAGTCAGGTTCACGAAGGCATTTTGTGCCTCAATCGCGACTGGGTCATTACTTTTGCCAACGACGAGGCATTCCGCCGGAGTCGGGTTACGCCCAGCGACATCAACAAAAAAACCTATTGGGAGATATACCCTTACGTCTTAGGCACGGCGCTCGATGCTGCCTACCGCAGCGTCATGGAAACGGGTGAGGCAACGCAGATCGAGTATTTCTGCGATCCCATCGACACCTGGGTCGATGTTCATGTCTGTCCCACTGATGAGGGTATCGCCCTCTACTATCAGGACATTACCGACCGGAAGCGGGCCGAGGCACTGCGCGACGCCTCTGTCCGGCAGCTCCATCAAGTCCTTGAAGCCACTACCGACGCCGTCATCAGTCTCAACCGTAACTGGGAGTTCACTTTTCTTAATCGGCGCGCCACGGAGTTGCTAAATCTCCGGGGCGACCTGCTCGGCAGGAAGATTTCGCATGAGCTTTCCGAGGTCAAGTTGCAGGGGGAGTATCGCTACCACGCCGAGCGCGCCATGAACGAGGGCATCGCCAGCGAGTTTGAAACCTTCTACCCGGAGCCGCTCAATCTCTGGCTCTCCATTCTCATCCGTCCGTCAGACGATGGTATCGTCGTTTTCTTCCGCGATATCACCTCCCGTCGCCACGCTATTTCCACGCTTAAACACCAGCAGGAACTGCTTGCTGTCGTTCAGCAGACGGCACGAGTCGCCACTTGGGACATCGACATTGCCACTGGAAACGTCAGCTTTGGCGATGGCTCTTACCCGGTCTTCGGCCACCCACTGGCTGAAATCCCAACCCTCCAGGCCTTCACAACGATCGTTCTTCCCGAGTACGTTTCCGTTGTCAGCGAGCTTATTCGGAAGACGATTGAAACTGGCGAGATGATCGTAGTCGATTGTCCCCTCCGGGCAGCGAATGGCGAAATCATATGGGTGGAAAATCGTGGTCAAGCCGTCAAGGTAGAAAGTGGCCCAACGCGCCTTCGCGGTCTTTCTATCGACATTACCGATCGCAAACGCGACGAAGACGCACTTATTACCAGCGAAGCACGCTATCGCATCCTCGCCGACCTGAACCCGCAGGCCATCTGGATGGGGGCACCCGATGGCAGCCTGACTTACGCCAATCAGGGCCTGCTCGATTATCTTGGCTTCGCTCCTGAAGATCTTGGGGGTGATATCTGGCTCAAGGCTTTTCACTCCGATGATCGCCCGCGCGTTGTCGAAGCATGGACGCATTCCGTCTCTACCGGCGCCGACTACAACATCGAAGCCCGAATGATCCGCGCTTACGATGGCCGTCCTCGTTGGTTTTGGGTTCGCGCCATGCCCGTTCGTGACGACCATGGCAACATCATCCACTGGCTCGGCGTCAACATCGATGTCGACGACCGTAAGACATTTGCAGAGACCCTTCAGCAGCGTCAGGAGGAGACCGAACGTCAGCGCGCCGAACTGGAAACCATTTACGAAACCGCTCCCGTTGGTCTTGCGCTCTTCGACCCCGTCGACTTCCGATACATCCGCGTCAACACCCGTCAGGCCGAAACGATCGGGCTGCCCAAAGATCAGATCATCGGCCGCTCCATCACGGAGATCGCCCCCCTCAAGGGCATCAAAGATCTCTTCGAGCAGGTTGCGCACGGGCATCCCATCAGGAACCACATCCTCGAAGGCGAGCTTCCTGCGCGTCCCGGCGAACGGCGCAGCTGGAACGTCAGTTATTCCCCCATCAATGGTCCCGACGGCAAAGTCGAGGCCATCGCCGCCGTCGTCCTCGAGATCACCAACCAGAAGAAGGCTGAGGCCGCTCTCATCCAGAGCGAGAAGCTGGCCGCCGTCGGCCGTCTCGCCACGTCCATCTCACACGAGATCAACAATCCTCTCGAAGCTATTACCAATCTTCTTTACCTCATCGCCACTACCGACAATCTTCCTCCCGATCTTTCCAGCTATATCAACACCGCGCAGGCCGAGCTCTCACGCGTCTGCCAGATTGCCACCCAGACTCTCCGCTTCCATCGTCAAGCCGTTCGTGCCACTCACGTCAACGCAGAGGATCTTGTCACTGCAGTCCTGAATCTTTATCAGGGTCGCCTCGCTAACTCCGCTATTAGAGTCAAGGCGACCTACGAGACCAGCAGCACCATCCTCTGCTTCGAAAACGACATCCGGCAGGTTCTCAACAACCTTATCGCAAATGCCATAGACGCTATGCGTCAAGGTGGAGGCTGCCTCATCATTCGTGCCCACGACATCACCGCCCGCCCCTCGGGCCGCAAGGGAATCCGTCTCACCATTGCCGACACCGGCCACGGTATGTCCCCTATCGTTCGCGCCCGCATCTTCGAGCCCTTCTACACCACTAAAGAGCTCAACGGCACCGGCCTCGGCCTCTGGATCTCCTCTGGCATCGTCAACCGCCACCAGGGTCGCCTCACCTTCCGCAGCACCGAGCACCCTGTCTATCACGGAACCATCTTCAGTCTTTTTCTTCCTTACGAAGAAATTCCCGAAGACTGACTCCAAGCTAGTCCACCCTAAGAATCAGCAATGGCCAGATCCCTCATCCGCGGAGCCCTCCATGCATTTGTGAATCGCGAGTTCCGTGGATTTCGCTCCTCGATCTTCCGGCACATTATCCAATCTCCCACGCCTACACTCGCAATCCATCCCTTCGACATAGCCCACGGTACCGACACCAGCGGTCTTATCTATGGCAAGGATCTTCCAACTGGCCACCGCAACGGTCTCTGGAGCACCGCCTACTACGGCATCTCCCCCACGTTGCTCATCCATCTCCTGAATACGCTTAACATTGACCACCAGCGTTTCACCTTCCTCGATCTTGGCTCTGGCAAGGGGCGCGCTCTTCTTCTCGCATCGCGCTTTCCGTTCCGCCGCATCCTCGGCGTAGAACTCTCTCCAAATCTCGGCACCATCGCTGCGGCCAACATCGAGAAGTTCTCTGCGCCCTGGCAGCAGTGTCGCCACATCGAAGTCCACACTGGGGATGCCACTGCGATTGACTACCCGGCAGGCCCTCTCGTCCTCTATCTCTACAATCCTTTTCTCACGCCCGTGCTCAAGCGATGTCTGCGTAACCTTGCCCACTCCCTTACCAAAGAACCACGCGAGATCTACCTTATTTACATCAATCCCGCGCCCGAGCACCTCATCAAAAGACACGCTCCGTCACTTCGGAAGCAATGGGAACAAACCTTCGCCATGACCGAAGAAGACATTCTCGCAGACCGCGTCAACTCCACACAGGAGCAAGTCGCTATCTACCGTTACCTGCCCTCTGCCTGAAACAGTCGAGGCTTCGATTTAGTGAGGGGTTTTGTCACGTGGCAAAGCGAATGCAATGTAGAGACCGCCGAGTGGGTGTTTGGGGTCTTTACCTCCGGCAGCCGCTATAACGACATACTGGCGGCCGTTGACCATGTACGTTGCGGCGGAGGCCAGGCCACCGAAGGGCATCACATAGTCCCAGAGGAGTTTTCCTGTACGACTGTCGTAAGCGTGCATCTTGCGATCGAAGACGGTCGCACCAATGAAGACCAGACCGCCGGCAGTTACAACGGGACCGCCGTAGTTTTCTGTGCCGGTATTGCTCCATCCACTCGCGACAAGCTCGGGATATTCGCCAAAGGGAATCTTCCAGAGATATTTTCCGGTGTTGAGGTCGATCGCGTTGAGCGTGCCCCAGGGCGGAGCGACGGCTGGATAACCGTCTTCGCCAATGAACCTGCGGTATCCAGTGAAGCGAAAGAGCGGCTGTTTGGCGGGAGCTTCGTCGGCCTCCAGTTCCTTCTTCTCAGGCGCGCCGGAGTGTGGTGACGCGGCGGCGAGGTCGTCGGCTGCAAGGTAGCGAAGGAGAGCCTCGGTCTCTGATTGGGGCAGTTTGAAACCAGGCATACGGCCTTTGCCGTTACGAATAATGTCGATGACCTGTCCGGTTTCGAGACGTTGGCCGACGCCTACGAGCGAAGGGAATCCGGGTTGGATGCCGTTGATGTCGTCGCCGTGACAGATGGCACAGTGGCGTGAGTAAGTGGCGGTGCCAATCTTGTCTTCGCCGGGCAAGCCACGTGCGGCGATATGGACGGGAAGTTCGGCTTCGGCGGTGTCGTTGGGGCCAGCGATATCTTCGCCGGTGCGGAGATATTCGAGCAGAGCGTTCAGGCGGGCGTTTTTTACGTTCGGGAAGGACGGCATACGTCCTTTGCCGTTGTGGATGAGTGCCTCAATCTGGGCGTCTGTGACGCGCTGGTTGACGTCTATGAGAGACGGGAAATCCGGTGGGGAACCTTTACGTTCGGAGCCATGGCACACCGCACACTGGTTCATGTAGGTGGACGCGCCTATGCCACGGGTAGGCTTGGTCTCCATAAGGCCGCCAGTGTTGGCTACGTCGTTGGCGTTGACGTAGAGCACTCCGGTTGTGCGATCAACGGCAGCACCGCCCCATTCTGCTCCGCCGTCGTAGCCGGGTGAGACGACAGTCTGGCCGTGGGCGTTAGGAGGGATAAACTCGCCGGCGCTGGTAAAGGTACGAAATTCCTTGAGAGCCCAGGAGTGCGTGTCGGGCGTACGTGTCGTCAGCATGTCCTCGGTGAGGATCTGACGGGCAAAGGGTTCCGGTGCGAGTGGGAGAGGCTGGGTAGGTGAGGCTACTTCTCCGGGAACATCGCTCTTAGGATATGGTTTTTCGGTGATAGGGAAGAGGGGTTTGCCGGTGACGCGGTCGAAGACGTAGACGTAGCCTTGCTTTGAGGTTTGGGCGATGGCGTCGATGTTGCGGCCATCGCGTTTGACGGTGAGGAGAACGGGGGGAGCGGGGAAGTCGCGGTCCCAGAGGTCGTGATGGGTGCCTTGGAAGTACCAGAGGAGTTTGCCGGTTTTGGCGTTGAGAGCAAGGAGGCAGTCGGCGAAGAGATTGTCACCGAGACGGTCGGCGCCGTAAAAGTCATCGACGGCTGAGCCAGTAGGAACATAAACGATGCCGCGGACGGGGTCCAGGGTCATGCCTGCCCAATTGTTCGCGGCCCCGGCGGTCTTCCAGCCATCTTTGGGCCAGGTTTCATAGCCGGGCTCGCCGGGGTGGGGGATAGTGTGGAAGGTCCAGCGTAGTTTGCCGGTGTGGAGGTCGTAGGCGCGGATATCGCCGCGAGGTGCTGGATGCGTCTCGGGGGCACGAAAACCGACGACGATGAGGTCACCGTAGACAACGCCGGGGCTGGTCATGGAGACGGCGAGCTTATTGGGGTCGTCGTCGAGATCGTTACGCAGGTCGATGCGTCCGCCGTCGCCGAAGGTCTTGACGGGTTCGCCGGTCTTTGCATCGAGCTCGTAGAGGTAATGCATCATGCCTGCGAGGATGCGACCCTGGGAGCCGTCCTTCCAATAGGTGACGCCGCGGATGGGCTGGCCGCTTTTGGCGTGGGGGTCGAAGCGCCACAGCTGCTTGCCTGTGGCAGCATCCACCGCAAAGATGTTTTGTTTGGTTGTGGCGCCGTACAGTACGGAGTCGACGACGATGGGAGTGGTTTCGATCTGTCCTTGTTCGCCGGTGTCGAACTGCCACGCCACCTGAAGGTCTTTTACGTTGGAGCGATTGATCTGAGCAAGAGGAGAATAGCGATCGCCAACCGGCTGGCCGCCAGTCACAGGCCAGTCCGCCTTGCGCTGGGGATACTCCGCCGCCTGTGCGTTCGACGATATGGACCAAAGAGAGAGTGCAGCAAAAATGGCGGCAGAAAAAAGAGCAGAAGTGGGGCCGGAATGCTTCACACCTTGTTACCTCTTCACTCAGCTTTTGTATTTAATCAACTGCATAAAACCGTAGTCCATGTGGAGTTGCTGATGACAATGCAGCAGCGTATCGCCGGGGTTATCGGCGATGAAGTCTACGGCGACAGAGTCGAGCGGCATGACGTTGATAACGTCTTTTTTTAGACCGCTGATCTCACGATTGCCGATGCGCGTGACCTCGAACGTGTGGCGGTGGAGATGCATGGGATGCTGATCGCCGCTACCGTTGCGAAAGATCATGCGGTAGCGGTTGCCCTGTTGGACGCGCAGAGGTTCGATTTCAGGCCAGCTTCTGTTGTTGATCGTCCATGTGTCGAACTTTGAGTTGTTAAGCGCACCGATGTCGCGAAAGGTGAGTGTAAAGGTGTCGTCGGGGTCTGGCGCCTTGGTTGCATTGGCAAACTGCGTGTAATCCCAATCTTTAGGCGCCGCATCTTTCCAGATGGGCTCACCTTTCTGATTGGCGTACTCGACGACGATGCCGAGACCCTTTTCGCGCTCTGCTGCATTGGTCGACCCGAGTACCCATACACCGGGCTGGTTCATCTCGACGACGGCGTCGACGCGCTCAGCCACGGCCAGGGAGAGGACTTCGACCGGCTGTGGGTGCGGAACAGGATTGCCGTCCATGGCGAGGACGGTGAAGCGATGGCCGGGAAGGGCAAGCACGACGTTCTCAGTGGCGCTAGCA
This sequence comes from Edaphobacter sp., assembly GCA_035317185.1. Lineage (GTDB taxonomy): Bacteria > Acidobacteriota > Terriglobia > Terriglobales > Acidobacteriaceae > Edaphobacter. The sequence goes on along the minus strand of DATHHN010000072.1, from coordinate 194,087 downwards.
TTGAGCAGGCGCATGAGGATGCGCTGACCTTGCTTGACGCGGATAGGCTCGCCTGCGCCGAGCATGTGGCCGTTGAAGGTGGCGTATTGATAGCCCACGTCGGAGCCTGTTGTCTGGGGCACGTTGGCGGAAGACATGCGCATGGTGTCGACCATGGGGACGAAGTGCGGCTCCCAATGGTGGACGGCAAGGTTGATCTCCTGATCGTAGTGGCCGGACTCGCGACCGGTCTCGACCAGAAGAAATCCGAACTGACCGGAGTATGTGCCGAGAGCGAGATCGTCCTTGGCCGTGGCGTGGGTGTGGTACCAACGGGTTCCGGATGGCCGTGGTGTGAAGTGATAGCGCTGTGTCGCCGAGGCCGCAATCATAGGGGATCCTTCCTCCATGGCGCCGTCGTTCAGCGAGTCAATGGCGAGTCCGTGCCAGTGAACGAGGTCTTCGCTTTGGGTTGCATTGGTAACGTCGATGGTGACGGGAACGCCTTCGCGCAGGCGCAGAAGGGGACCCGGGACTTGGCCGTTGTATGCGGTTGTCTTAATGCTTATGCCGCGACCAATGTCGAGTGTGGTTGGCTCAATGCGAAGTTTGAAGTCAGGTTTGGTTGTAACGTTAGGCTTTGTTGCGGCAGCAAGCGCAAGAGGTTTGAGGCCAGCCCCAGCAGCGAGGAGTGTACCTGCGGACAACAGAAAATTTCTTCGATCCATCGCGGACATTTACGGGAGCGCACCTTGTTCGTTCTTTTTGGCGGCACCATCATATACGGGGTGGTCAATATCCGGATAGAACAATGCAGTAAAGTAATGCCGCCACAGGGATTGTTTCCCATTTGAATCGATCGGCTCGATTTTTCGGCTACGATAAATCAGAGATTAGTCGTGAGGTGTCCAGATGCTCAAGCTCGCGATTCCCTTACTCCATGTATCGAACTCGGCTGCGGCTGAAGGCTTCTTCTGTAATCAACTTGGCTTCCAACTGGAGTTCGTCCACCGCTCTGGTAATTCCGGTTCTGATCCCTGTTATATGGGATTGAGTCGCGACGGCGTCTGGCTTCACCTCTCTTCGTTTTCAGGAGATGGGATTTCAGGCGGTGTGGTGAACCTGATCGTAGACGACGTAGATGCTCTTCACGCGGAGCTGGCAGCCAAAGGTGTCGGGATCGATACAGGGCCGGTTGACCAGACCTGGGGCACAAGAGAGATGTATGTAAAAGATGTAGACGGCAATAGTATTCGTTTTATCCAATCGCAAACAGGCGTCTGAGGCTGTTTTTCGGATAGCCGGATACAATAAAAGAGATGACTCCTACGGCTGAGCTTGTGCAGATCGACCTGTCGCCGCGGAAGCCTGCGCCTAAACCAGCATGGCTGAAGGCGAAGGCTCCGATGGGCGAGACCTTTCACAACCTGAAGAAGATGGCGCGCGAGCTAAAGCTGCATACGGTGTGCGAGAGCGCGCAGTGTCCGAACATTGGAGAGTGCTGGAACCAGAAGTCGGCTACGTTCATGATGCTGGGGAATCTTTGCACGCGCCGATGCGGGTTCTGCGCGGTGCCAAAGGGACGTCCCGAACCGATCGATCACGATGAGCCGCGGCGAGTGGCATATGCGGTGGCGCAACTTGGACTGGCGCACGCCGTAATTACGAGCGTGAATCGCGATGACGACAATGTGGGCGCGGCGCGGGCGTTTGTGAGCGTGATTGAAGAGATTCGACTGCAGGCTCCGGGCTGCAGAGTCGAGGTGCTGACGCCCGATTTCCAAGGGGTTGAAGAAGCGCTGCGCATGGTGGTGGTGGCACGGCCCGAGATTCTGAACCACAATATCGAGACGGTGCCTCGGCTGTATCGTGTGGCCAAGAGCGGCGGACGATATGAACGGTCGCTACGGTTTATAGAGCATGCAAAAGAGATCGCTGGTGAAACTGGCGAATCGATTGTGACGAAAACGGGCATCATCGTCGGGATGGGCGAGGAGATGCACGAGTTGCTGACAGTGTTTCGTGATCTGGCGGATCGCAAGGTGGATATCCTGACGATCGGGCAGTATTTACGTCCGAGCCGGGATCATCTGCCAATGGCACGGTACTACACGCCGGAGGAGTTCGCTTTTCTGAAGCATGAGGCGCTCGGAATGGGCTTCAGGCATGTGGAGAGCGGCCCTTTGGTACGAAGCAGTTATCACGCGCAAGAGCAGGCCGAGTCTACGGGATTGGCATAAACAGCGCGAAATTGCCAGACAGTACACGCTGAGATGTGCTGTTCTATGGCAGAATGTTTCTGTCTCAAGGAGGCTCTATGAAGCGGTTGGTTATCGTTTCAGGGTTGGTCTTTGGTCTGACGTGTTGCTATATGAGAGCGCAGGAACAACCTGCGATGCATGCACCGGATGGGGGTACACGAGAGAGGTTGGAAAGCCTCACGATTCTTCCGGCTACGAATGCGTCATTTGTTGCTACCGTAACCACGGAGTGGACGTCAATTCTCGTTGACGGAAGCAAGCAGACGAACTGGAACCACAGGACGGTTGCTCGAGACAGCTCGGGGCGTGTCTTTCAGGAGCGGCGCTTCTTTTCACCACGTGGAGATAAGGAAGCCACGATGATATCGGAGCTGGATTTCGCTGATCCGAACCGGCATGAGATGTATGTGTGCAGGTCTCAGGAGAGGGTATGTTATGTGAGGCAGTACAACGATACGCCGTCAGTAAATCTAATGCCTGCCGGGCAGATACCAAACGGTAAAGGCTCGATAGAGCGGGACGATTTGGGACGAAAGACGATAGACGGTGTGGACGTAATAGGATCGCGAGAGATTACCACAATCAACGCGGGCGTCGTCGGAAATGAAAAGAGCGAACCCATCGTGAAGGAGTTCTGGTACTCATCGCGATTGGGAATCAACGTCATTACCAAGCGATTTGATCCGCGCGCCGGCATACAAAATTTTGTGGTAAGCAATATCAGTCAAAGCGAACCGGATCCCAAGATGTTTGAGCCTCCTCAGGACTATCGCGTCGTAAAGATGAGCGGGCAGTGATGCGGATGCGGTTTCGGCCCGCGCCTATTCCCATAGAATGAAGGCATGTCCCGCTTCTCAGAAGTCGCTCGTATCGAAGCTGCCATCAAGAACAAGAATGCGAAGGAGCTTGAGTGGTCGCTATGGTACTGCCAGATGAGGCAGAGACTACCCTCTGCTTTGAAGGCGCACGTGAAATATTGGAGCGAGATGGAAGATAAAGTGCGTGAGGTGACTGCGCCTCCGGTACCCGAGGTCAAGTATCCGGTACGTAAGAAGCGAACGGCACGTGGACTGGGAATGGGGCCGGTGGATTAAGGTTGTCGCAGCGATACTGGGAGTAGCGGACTGCTTAGGGTGTCAGTGGTTTCGGTGAGGTAGTAGGTGGGGATGTTGGGGTATTGCTCTTCGACTAACTGTAGAGTGCGGAAATCGAAGCTTTGGACTTCTGTGCGGGATTCCATGTGATTGCGCTGGATAGCTCCACAGAGGACCGTGACGAAGGTTTGCGGGTCTACAGTGTGGTTGTGAGTGGGCTCGCCGTGCGGAACCGGTAGAGCGGCAACGGAGCGGCTGAGAGGATCGTTCGGAAGCGGAAGAATCTTGGTTTCGATATTGAACCGGACTTTGGCTGCGTTGGCGGCGCGTAGGGCGGCATCAGGATGTGACTTGCCTGGACCGGTGCGGTAATAGTCCACATAGAAGCGCGTGAAGCGGAAAAGCTGCTCTACGTAAGTGGGGACGTAGGGATTGATGAGATGCTCGTGCGCGGCAAAAGTTACAGCGACGGGTGAAAGTGCAAGGTCGTTTCGTTGATCGGGAAAGTGATCGCTGTGGAGCTTGTCGCAGATGAAGGTCTTTTGTGCTTCATGACTGGAGATGTCGCGAGTGTAGATGCGGTTGGCGAGGGTGTAAGGAGTGCCATCGGCGCCGCGGCAGGACTGGGGGCTAAGGAATTGATCATGCCAGATGAGGGAGACGTTATCGGTGGTGACGCCGGTGTCGGTTTCGATGGTGGTAATGAGGTGATCGAGGCCGGCTTCGAAAGCGGGGAGGGTATTTTCAGGGCGGAGGCCGCGTGCTCCGCGATGGCCCGCGACGTCGAATGAGGCGAAGTAGGCGGCGTCTGCGGGGTTCGCAGCGCGTTCTTCGCCGAGGACGGTCTGCAGTACGTCGGGGCGGTCGGAGATGATGCCGTCGACGCGGTGACGGATGAGAGTGCGGATCACCTCCTGATCATTGGGGTTCCACGGTATGACGCGGAAGCCTGCGCGGTGGAGCTCGGCTACGTCGAGCTCTGGGTGGTCGCCGAGGAGAATCTTGTCTTCGGGAGAGAGGACGGGTGCAACCTTGACGCCGTGAGTGAAGGCGTGGGCGCGAGCCGCGGTCATCAGGGTGATGTAAGGGTTGGTGGGCATGGGTGCCTGCTGTGCGGTGAGAAGAAGAAGAGCGATGGCGATGAGTTTCATCGGAGGGCTTCAGCCAGCTTTCCTTTTGCATTTGCTAATTTTGCCCGAGCGTCCTCCGGTGAGAGGGAAAGTTTGTACATCACGATGGCTGCTTTGACGGAACCGCCTTGTTCGAGAAGCTTTGCGGCGGTGGCTTGATCTGCGCCGGTTGCTGCGGCAATGATGCGCTGGGCGCGGTCGACTAGCTTGGCATTAGTGGGCTGGACGTTGACCATGAGATTGCCGTAGACGGCTCCGGTCTTGATCATGACGCCGGTGCTCAGCATGTTGAGGACGAGCTTGGTAGCGGTGCCTGCCTTGAGCCGTGTGCTGCCAGTAAGAATTTCGGGGCCGGTGACGGGTGCGATCGCGATGTCGGCAATCGCAGCCATCTGTGAGTTCGGAACACAGGTGAGGGAGAGGGTGAGGGCTCCGAGAGATTTTGAGTGTTTCATCGCTCCTATGACGTAGGGGGTCCGGCCGCTGGCGGCTATGCCGACGAGTGTGTCTTGTTGCGTAAAGCCTGCGTCTGTGAGGTCGGCTGCACCTTGTTCGGGCGAGTCCTCGGAGGTTTCGCTGGATTTGCGGAGAGCGGCATCGCCTCCAGCCATAAGGCCCTGGACGAGAGTAGGAGGAACTGAGAAAGTAGGTGGGCACTCGGAGGCGTCGAGAACACCGAGTCGCCCACTGGTTCCCGCTCCGATGTAGAAGAGACGGCCGCCTTGCTCGAAGCGCATTGCTACAGCATCCACGGCCGCGGCGATGTAGGGCAGCTCGGCAGCTACAGCAGCGGCGACCTTCGCGTCTTCTTCGTTGATGACACGGAGCATGTCGAGCGTGGGGAGCTTATCGATGTGCTCAGATGCGGGGTTTCGTGATTCGGTGGGGAGTGTAGCGAGGTTCATGGGCGTCTTCAACGTGTTCCCTCTGGACATGATTCTCGCAGAGACGGAGGGAAAACGTTTCAGGCATTTCAAATGCCTATGACAATCCCACGCAAGCATGTCAGTGATGCTAGATGGGTCTAGACAGGTCGGATTTAGGGCGACCCACGTTGGTTAGAACTGCGTTTGTTTCGTCATGATGATTTTAGTGGTGTTGAAGCCAAGAGCTTTGCCTTTAGCAAGCAGTCGATCAACATCTCCGCGATCTAGACTCGGTGTGCGGCTAAGAATCCAGAGATTCTTTCGGTTTGGATTCCCCACGAGCGCCCATCGATAGTCGGGATCGAGATCGAGAATCCAGTAGTCACCGCTGAACGGCCAGAAGAACGTGACCTTGAGCTTCGCATTGGAAAGATCTTTCTTCGATGCAGTCTTTGCCGTGCCTTTGGATTGACTTACTTTGCCATCGGCTTTTTTACAAGTGTTAACAACTTCAATTTTTCCGTTAAATTGCGGGGTATAAATAGCTGTTACGTCGGAGGCGCATTTGTCCTCCCATCTGAGAGGCAGGCGCGCAACCTCGAACCACTTGCCCTGATAGCGAGCCAGGTCAACGTGTTCAACGGTTTCCAGAGGCTCGTCTGCGCCGAAAGCCAGTGCCTTGATGCCGAAGAGGGCAAGCGCGAGCAGCGACAGGCGGGTCGCGAGTTTCATATAGGGGTAGATGGCGACTTGTAAGGTTCCGTTGGCTACAACGGACTTGAGAGGCGGGAGGCGAGCCCCATGTACTGCTCCGTTCGCACAAAAGACGTCGAAAGGTTCATTGACGCGCCAGATACTCCGAAAAAAGCGTTCCAGAGCCGTAAAATAGATGGAATAGAGATTTTCTTTAAAGGACGATACAGGTAGATGAGCGTAGATACGCAGGCAGTTCTGGCAGGGCAGGTTGCAGCGGCGGCAAAGGCGGCTGGGCTGGTAGTGGTTTCGAGCGCGGTTGGTAAGGATTTCTCGGGCAATCCGACGACGCGTTTCACGCTGGGTCTTGCGAGCGACCATGCCAAGACCGAAGTGCTCGAGTTGAGCGATAAGTTCGACTTTAGCAAGAAGGAGCTTCTGGACGATGTGACTGTATATCTGACGGAGTCGGAGAAACGGCTCAAGAATCCGCGCCCCGACTGCTATCTCACCCTGCATGGTTTCCCGTTGAGCTTCGGCAAATTCGAGTGGCCGTTCCATCAATCGACCTCGGGTGCGGATACTTTCCTTGTCCACGGCGAAGTAAGGCTTGAAGACGGCAACGAGAGTGTGCTCCATGCGAAGATAGCGGCTTCGATGACCGTTACGTTTGCAGAGATCGTAAAGGCGCCAGAACAGCCATTTGCCGAGGGTTTTATCTACAACGCCGTGCGCAAGACGATGGATCAGGGCCAGCTGGAGCTGGTGAAGAGCGGCAACCGTCAGCCTGTGCCGGTTACGACGCGTTACTACAGCCGTTGGCAGAACAAGTTCAGCTTCAACGACACAACGGAAGCGCAGCGGCAGGAATACCTGGCGGCGAAGGCGTTCTGGCTGTCGGGTGTGCTGGGTGGCGGACAGCCGGTGTGGCTGATTGACCCCCGAGACGCCCAATATCTGAACACCACTGTAGACGAGCTGAAGAAGACAGCTCAGGCGCTCGCGCGTGAAGGTCTGATCCGACTGGCGACGGATACCGAATATGCCACACCGACCGAGGCACTGATGGGCCATCGCGCGCAGTATGAGGCCGAGGTTGCGGCACAGCTGGCGTTCATCAAACCGTCATTCAACGAAGAGATGCGGGGCGGCCACACGAACATGTAGGTGGCTGTGCGGTAATCGGCCTTCATGACGCTTTTGTGGGATTGCCCGTTTTTGCTCGAGCGCAGTAACGAAAAGGGTCTGAAGGCCATCCTCTCTGCAATTTAGGGGATATTTTAAGTCGGTGTTGGAAACAGGAGCGTTATTACTGGCGTTCATGGTCTTGTAATGCCGATTTGCCAATGATTTGCAATTCGTGATAGTGTCCCTTTGGCCTTAAGGTGAATTTTGACCTGAAAGGAATGAGGAAACAATGAAGCTAACCCGAATTGCAACACCACTGATTGCAGTGGCGCTTATGAGCGGTGCACCCCTTTTCGCACACGCCCAGAATACACAGAATGCAGCACAGACCGAGGAGTGGAATACTCCTCCCGCAGGCACCGAGCAGGCGCAGCAGGGCTACCGCGATGGAATCGAAGCGGCCCAGCTTGATCGAGCAGCCAAGCGGAAGGTCGATGCCAAGTCGTCGCACCTGTACGTCCATCCTCCGGTTAAGGGCGCGGCTCGTGATGAGTACCGCTCCGGCTTTACCGCAGGGTATGAGGCGGCAGTGAAGCATAGCAACTCCGGCGTCTAACGACGTACTTGTTTGCAGGAATGCTGTTACAAAAAGAAATGGCCCCAATGCGGGGCCTTTTCTTTTGCCATTGTCTATTGGAATGGCCGTGCAGAAACTACAGTTGTAGGCTGGAGAGATGCGGACAATGCGGATGGGTTTTCTACTGGCTGTGGGGTTATTGGGCCTGGGTTCGAGAATAATCGTGGCGCAGGGTGATGCGCCTGCGGCTACAGCCAGGACGATGGAAGCTACGGTGGATGGACTAGTGCGCAAGGATCCTTACACTGTGGCGCTGACTCTGCCGGACAAGCATCAGTTGCTTGTGGGCGACTTTGAGTTTGAAGGAGAGCCTGTGACCACGGGCAAGCTGCACTTCAAGCAGCTCGCCCCGGGAGTAGTGGAGATTTCGAGCCTGGCGTACTCCGTGGGCGACTGGCGGTTCCGCGTGACCGATTCGGCAAACTACTACGGACTTGGAGAGCGCTTCAATACACTGAACCACGCGCGCACTGTTGTGATCAACTCGTCGCAGGACAACGGTATTGCGAAGGGATCATCGACGTATAAGCCCGTTCCTTTCTTTATGAGTACGACTGGTTATGGGCTTTGGCTCGATACCACGTCGGAGGCAATGTTCGATATGAACGCTTCCAGTGCGACGGACGTCATCGTCGACGTGCCGGCGCAGAAGTTGCGGATCGTCCTGTTTACCGGGCCTGAGTTCTCGAAAATTCTGGAGAACTTCACAGCATTGGCGGGGAGGGCGATTGTGCCTCCATACTGGGCATTTGCTCCGTGGATGGGGCGCGATAATCACAAAAGTGTGGCAGAGGTATTGGAGGACGTGGACAAAACACGTGCTCTTGGCCTGCCTGCAAGTGTGATCGTGATCGATTCGCCTTGGGAAACGTCCTATAACAGTTACAAATTCAATCCGAAGCAGTTCGACGATGCGGCAGGCATGGTAAAGCACCTTCATAGCGAGGGCTACAAACTGGTGCTGTGGCATACGCCATGGATCGATTCACAATCCGATACGCCCGATGCAGGCTTCGAGGACAAGATGCTGGCCCATGCGGAAACCTATGATGAGGCTGCCGGGAACGGCTTCTTCGTCAAAACGCCCGACGGAAAGCCATACGTTGCCCGCTGGTGGAAAGGACTGGGGTCGATGATCGACTTCACAAACCCCTCGGCAAAGCGTTGGTGGCAGGACCAGGTGCGGCAGGCAATTGCTGCGGGCGCAGATGGATTCAAAGACGACGATGGGGAAGGCAGTTTTCTGGGAGACGTGAAGTTTGCCGATGGCACTGACAAGCGCCTGATGCGGAACCGTTATGCAGTGCTCTTCAACACTGCGATGGAGGAGCTGATCCAGAAGGATATGAAGGGCAACGGCGTGCTCTTTGCTCGCAGCGTCACCACGGATGGCCATATCGGTACGAACGGGATTGGTTTTGTGTGGGGCGGGGATAACGAGTCAAGCTTCAGCTCGGAGAACGGCTTGCCGACGGCTGTGACCGCAGGGTTGAATGCGGGAATGAGCGGCATCCCTTTATGGACTTCGGACCTTGGTGGCTATCTCAAAGTCGGAGCGACACAAGACCCGCTTGTGCAAATGCGATGGACGGAGTATTCGGCATTTTCTCCGACGATGGAGATTCTGTCGCAGACGAACGAACAGCCGTGGAACTGGGATGAGAAGACAGGTGGATCGCAAGCCCTCGATGTCTATCGCAAATATGCGACGCTGCACATGAGCCTGTTTCCTTACCGGTATGCCGCGGCACAGGAGGCAGCAAAGACGGGCATGCCGATCATGCGTGCACTCGTGCTGCAGCATCAGAATGACGAACGTGCGCGTGCGACAAAAGATGAGTACATGTTCGGGCCGGACTTCCTGGTGGCGCCAGTAGTTGATGAAAACACGCGTCGAGTAGTGTATCTGCCCCAGGGTGACTGGGTGGACTACTGGACAGGCACCCGTTTCAGCGGCGGCAAGACGATACTGGTTGATGCTCCAGCAGACCTGTTACCCCTGTATGTACGTTCCGGTGCTGTGATCCCGAAGATTCCAGAGGATGTGATGACGCTGGTGCCGCAAAGCGAAAGCGGTAACAGCAAGGTAAAGTCTATGGATGATCGCCGCGTGTATGAAATTATCGGCGGCGTCGGTTCGGCTGATACGACGATCACCGACTTTGAGAAACGTGTCGTGATGCGGGACGCGAACTCGCTGAAGATAACAGGGAATTCCGCGGCGCATATGATCGTGCGTTGGCGGTTTGACCGGGTGAGGAATCCTACGGTGAATGGAGCCGCCGTGAAGGTGCAGACGGACACAGCAGGTGAGTTCGTGGAGTTCGATCACCTGAAGGATAGCGTAGTGGCGTGGCAGTAAGTCAGGCAGTAGGTTGTGGGTTGAAGCCAGGAGCTGGCGTCGTGGTGGCTCCGCAGTGAATGCAGAAGATCGCGTTTGCGTCCACTTGTTTGCCGCATGCAGGACAGCACGGACCAGCATGATTACCAAGAATCTGGCTGGCGATATACGAGGCCTGCTGGGCGTTATAGCGACGGACACGCCCAGGCATAAAAAAGGCGTCGATAAAGCCGAGAATAGCCGAAATTCCGGTCCAGCATAGGAGTAGATAGAGAAAGCCGAGGCCATTGCGGCGGAGGTAGAACTGGTGGATACCAAAGCAACCGAGGAAGATGGCGAGGAGGACACCGATAACTTCATCGCGGCTGGCGTGGGTGTACTCGGCGTAGAACCAGCTGCGCTGGTGATCGGTCATGCTGGTGGTATAGATGGGATCGATGGCTTGCATGGAATCACTCCTGACTGCCTGAAAAACAATACGCGCAGTCAGTCTTTATAGTTCCAGTGGGCGCATTCAGCTCTTGCCAATACCGTTCCGCTGCCTGTCTCTGGCGCCACACCGAACTCGGATTCTGCTCATCAAGGAATGGTTATTGTTTGGGCCAGGCTGCTCAATGTCGGCAGATGGTGTTCCTTTGAACGAGGCACCATCTTCTCTTGGTCTCAACCAAAGGCACAACAGTTACTCAAGCCGGTGTTGCGCCGCTAACTCCAATAAATTTGCGACGTGTTGTAACCGGTGAGCGCTCTTGGGTATCCGATTTCTTCAACGAAGTTTTATTCACGGCCTCAACCTGAGTTAGCCGTATTCATCTGCAATCAGAGAGTTTCCAAAAAGATCTTCGATCAAATGAATACGACTTCATTAGTCGCAGTTTACAGATCTGGGCAAGATGAGTAGAGTGCTGGTTAACTTGCGGCGTCGAAAGCAACGGCGCTTCGTAACGATAACTCTTACCAGAAAGGCAGGAGGTCTTTATGGAAGCTGTACATGCTGGACAGTGTGGACTCTGTACCCACTTTGGTGAAACCCATGCATCGAGCTCTGTACTGGTCACAATTTTGAAGAGTCACGAGGCACCTTTGAACATGCTCGACGAGTGCGGCCATCCCAAGCACGCCGCCCTCCATCTAAAGGTGACGCCGATCAGTGGTTGTGACGGCTTCGCGCCTGCTGCACAAGCTTAGGCCCCAACACAAACTCAATTTGCGATGGCACCATGCTGCTTGCAGTATGGTGCTTTTGCTTTCACACTAGCGACATTGGAATTACCTGAAAGCATAAAAATGCCCTCACCGAGGCGAGGGCATTTTGAATTTGATGCCGTACAGTTACATATCCTTTACACCGTCTACAAACGCCTTCAGCTTGCGACTGCGGCTTGGATGCCGTAGCTTGCGCAACGCCTTGGCCTCTATCTGGCGGATGCGCTCGCGGGTCACCTGGAAGCTCTGGCCAACCTCTTCGAGCGTGTGTTCGGAACCGTCTTCGAGGCCAAAGCGCATCTTGATGACACGCTCTTCACGCGGCGTCAGAGTACGCAGTACCTGCGAGGTATACTCTTTCAGGTTTACCGAGATGACGGCATCAGACGGGCTGACAGCCATGCGGTCTTCGATGAAGTCGCCCAAATGCGAGTCTTCCTCTTCACCGATCGGCGTCTCAAGCGAGATGGGCTCCTGCGCAATCTTGAGGACTTTACGAACCTTCGCAACCGGTATGTCCATGCGCTTCGCGATCTCTTCCGATGAGGCTTCACGCCCAAGCTCCTGCACGAGCTGACGGCTTGTGCGGATAAGCTTGTTGATCGTTTCGATCATGTGTACCGGGATGCGGATCGTGCGGGCCTGGTCCGCGATGGCGCGGGTAATAGCCTGACGAATCCACCACGTAGCGTAGGTCGAGAATTTGTAGCCGCGACGGTATTCGAACTTGTCGACCGCCTTCATCAGGCCAATGTTGCCTTCCTGAATCAGGTCAAGGAACTGCAGACCGCGATTGGTGTACTTCTTCGCGATCGAGACAACGAGGCGAAGATTCGCTTCAATCAGCTCGCGCTTGGCGCGCTCTGCATCCATGTCGCCCTGGATCATCTCTCGCTGTGTACGCTTCAGGTCGGCGATGGAGATGCCCGCATCCTGTTCGACACGCTCGAGATCGATGCGGCAGTTCTTCTGCTGGCGCTTGTACTCCTTGCGCAGCTCCTCGGACTTCGAGGCCTCGTGCTTATTCTCAAGCGTCTTGATTTGGCGTTCGAGCGTGCGCATGGCGTCGACAGTCTTGTTGACCTTGTCCAACAGCCGCTTCTTCTCGCCGTTGGTGTACTTCAGCTCACGGACGATGCGGTTGATGTACACATGCTCGCGCCCAATCAGCCAACGGGTCTTGCGCGTCTCCTTCGCCTTCGACTTGGCATCCTTGCCTACCGGCGCGGCAAGTTTTTCTTCGAGCGCATGAATCTTCTTCTGATGCTTCAGGATGACGTCGATGCGGCCAACGGTAGCGCGCACGCGTGCGGCGAGGATCTCCTCGGTGAGCTCTTCCTCGTCGAAGGTAACGACTTCCTTGATGTTGCGAACACCACGCTTGAGGTCTTCGCCCAATCCCACGATCTCGCGAATGACGATTGGCGATCGGGAGATGGCCTTCATGACGCGCAGCTGCCCACGCTCGATGCGCTTGGCGATCTCAACCTCGCCCTCGCGAGTGAGCAGCGGAACAGTTCCCATCTCGCGGAGGTACATGCGAACAGGGTCATTCGTCTTTTCGAGTGTGCCGGGAGAGAGGTCGAGCTCTACATCGTCGGACTCTTCACCGGCCTCAGGCTCGTATTTATCGCGGTCACTTCCAAACTTCGACTCACCCGAGAGCACATCGATGCCCTGCGTGTTGATGGTGGTGAGTAGGTCATCGAGATCGTCGGGAGTGGTAATGTCACCCGGCAGCAGGTCGTTAACCTCGCCATAAGTCAGGTAACCTTTCTCTTTCCCTGTGTCGATGAGCTTGTCTATGTCGTCTTCGTACTTGTCGATTTCTTCAGCCACGGCTGTGCGCACTCCTGCAAAATATTCTTTAGATTGGGATGCCGCCGGTCGATAAACTCGGTTTGCAGGCGGAGATCTCCCTTGGTTGTTTCGTAATGGCAGGGAGCAGATAGCGGTTTAGACCGCTTTGCCAGCCGTATGACCTTCAGGAGGTCAGGGCATTCAAGGGCACACTTCCCCAGCGAATCACAGCATACCACGATAATTAGACGTTTTCAGTTGAAAAAAGATTCGGTGGCGGCTCCCGCAATGGTTCACCCTTGATTCCGTCCTGGTGCCGCGGGCAGCGGCGTAGATGGATATCTTTACCATTTGACCCATAATCATGGTGACAATAGCTGCAACGTAAGTGGTAGATCGTCTGCCCGGGAAAGGATTCTGAAGGAAATCCAGTCCTGGCAATGACGACTTGACCGTGTTTGTTCTTGTATCCGGGGTCGGTGGTCTGAAAACGAGGCATTTTGATAATTTTCCGCTGCTATAGTTATAACATAAGTTATAATAAAAACATGGAAACCAGAATTCGCAAGATCGGGAATGGTTATGGGGTCCTTCTGCCGAAACAGATGGTGGATGAGCTGCGACTATCTGAGGGTAGTGTGCTTTCCATTGTTAAAGATGCTGAGGGAATTCATCTGTCACCCTACGATGCTAATTTCAGTGAGCAACTGGAAGCGTTTCGCCGGACCGAGGCAAAACATCGTAATAGCTATCGGGAACTCGCGAAGTGAGGCCAGTACGGCTGCTTGATGTTCGTGCTGTGAGCGCGATTTATGCCGAGTTGATTACACGATATGGCGGCACAGTGGGCTTACGCGACGGCGGCCTGCTTGAGTCAGCAATTGCGCCCCCCGCTAACCTACATGTGGACGAAGAAGATGCTTCAGTTGCGATACTTTGTGCGTCGTTGGGTTGGGCATTACTCAGGAAGCATGCTTTCATCGACGGCAACAAACGGGTAGCTCTAGGCGCAATGGTAGTGTTTCTTGAATTGAACGGATATGAATTCATATGTTCTGAAGCCGAAGAAACCGACATGGTGCTTCGTGCAGCCACAAGTGAGCTGAATGAGACGGAATGGAACGAGTGGATCGAGACAGCTACACAGCTTAAGGTTCCATAGCATAATCTTCAACATCAAACTTCCAACTGTGGTCCTGTTCGGCGAAGACGCGAAAGCAACGCCGCAGGCTGCAACGACTGCGGAACATCCAGCAGGCTCGCCAGAAATGCAGAAAAAGTGTCCTCGGTGATGCGCAACGACTCGGGTAGAACGTAGATATTCATGATCAGTTCTGAAACCAGTAAAGAAGCAGCTGCGGCATACAGCCCATAGTGTTTGGCCAGCACATACGTTAGTACGACGGTAACGCTGGTCCCAAAAAGATAGTAAGCGGCGAGCTTCTGGTGCTGATTGATTGCGGCAACAAGGGTCGAGCTCGTTGACCACAGTGTGTAGACCACAACAACCAGAAGTAACAGCGTGAGCAATTGCCGGCTCGGAGGTACGTGCCCGCCAGTCCAGTGCGTCAGGAACCAGGGCCCTACCGTCATCATAATGAAGACGATCCCGAAAGAGATGATCAGCGCCATCTGGCACGATCGTCGATGCAACGACCTCAGCAGCGGAATATTGTTGGTTCCGAAGGCGTTCGAAAGCTCCGGCCAGAAAGTATTGTTCACCATCGACATCATCTGCAGCGCGACGCGGGAGACAGTGCGTGCAGTTCCGAAGACGACCACCGCTGTGGGCCCAAGCGCATAGCCGACGGCCATCAACGTCCCTTGTAGATTGAGGGCATTGCCCAGCGGAAAGGCCATGAAGGCAAACGCCGGTCCTGCCATCCGGCGAATCTCCGACAACCGAGCATAGCTCCAGCCATAGCGGATCCAGGGAATATCTCGGCGTACCATCATGCACAGCACGAGCGTAAAGAGTGCATTGGCGGAGGCCAGCACCAGTGCAGTTACACGAGCTCCGCCACCCAGGCAGACCGGAATCAGCATGACGCCGAAGGCTGAGAGCGCAAAGATGCTCTTCATAAATGAGCCGTAGGGATATCGGCCCACACACCGATACGCAGATTGCAGCAGTGCTTCGAGTTGGTTCAGAAGCACCGAGCAGCCAAGGTAGAAGATGACCCACTTACTATCGGTCGAGCCGATCTCATGAAGCTTCAGGTGTTCGGCAACCGGAAAAAAGTAGAGCGCAGCGCCGAGTACCACCATCACGCTGCTACAGACAATGGAGATCAGCCACCAGCAACTCTGGAAGACACTCAGTGCACCTTCGCGATCGCCGCGCGCCGTCATCATGGTCATCTCGTTGCCGGCGACATTGCCAAACCCCATATTGCTAAGGCTGAGGTAGGTAGGAATGGCCGTCACAATCATCCACTCCCCATACAACGGAACGCTCCAGAAATGCAGAAACACCGGCACCTGAACAAGCTGGATGATCGACGTAGCAAACTTACTGACAAGATTCGAGAGAAAACCGAGGAAAAGGCGTCGTTTTGTTGAGTTGTCCATGGTCCTCAATTGGCGAAATTGTTGTACGGCTTCAGCGTTTATCGTTGTCGAAGGGCAGCATGTACCTTCTGTGCAAACGGACGAACCATCTGCTTGCCTCGCTCAACGACATTGTTGAAGTTGGCTGGCAGTGGTCGGTCCGCCAGAAAGGATTCGAGGATAGACTGTCCGTCGACGCGCTTTGCCCACGGCTCAAGAATTGGATAGAGTGCTGCTCTCTCTGAGAGTGCGAACTCGTCGTAGGCGGTGGTTACGTAACGAAGGAAATTAGTGCGACTGGCCTTATCGATCCAGGCCGTATCGTTCATGCCGGCGCGTTGTGCCGCTAACGGCATTACATCGTAGAACATGCGTTGCTCGTCGCGAACCCACATGCCGAACCGGTTGCGGAACTTGTTGCCATCGTGTCCAACGCGATAGCCGCTGATAATCTCGTTCTCATAGATAAACGAGCCGAACGGAGCGAGCTGCATAAACATCGGCCAGTCCCCAAACGACTCCATATTCTCTGGATACCCACCAGACTTAATCAGCATCTCCCGATTGACGGCGAATGCGGCAAAGCTGGCTTTAGGGCCGTGCTTTTGTTCGAGCAGCGTGGTCGGTGGCAGCGTGACTGCGCTGACGCTAAGCATGTACAGGCTCGAAAGCGTCTTCCCGTCGCGATCAATCACATCCCACCCTGCGCGGACGACCACCGCGTCCTCGCGTCTCCGGGCTCCGCGAATCAGCATCTCGCAGTAATGTGGTCGTGCAATGTCGTCGCTGCTCAACAGCGTGCACCAGTCGCCGGAGAGGCTCGAAAGCGTAAAGTTCCACTGCCCACTGACGTTACATCCGGGCGGCGGCTTCACTCCGCGAACGTGTTTGGAATACTTTTCGATAATCTCCGGCGTGTTATCCGTGCTGTAGTGGTCAGATATGACGATTTCGTCCGGCGGGCGAGTCTGATTCAAAAGAGAAAGGATAGTTTCTTCAAGAAATTCGCCTTGGTTATAGGCAGGGATTCCCACTGAAAACGTCAACGGCTTAGTCATGTTTGGCGATTGTAAACAACGGAAATATCAAAGTCTTGATCAGTCTGCCTGCGGTAACTCTTCCCGGCAATGGCTCTTTCTGGTCACATCGCTTCGACGATAAAAGAACGGGTGAATCAGTTTAAAACTGGCGAAGCTTCCGGTCGATCTGAAGCTTCTCCGCGGTTAACTGGGCAAGCATCGCCTGATCGCCGCGCCGGTCGGCCTCGGCCATCAAAGAACGAACCTCGCGTTGGCGTCGTTCCAGCCGCCGCCGCTCCAGAGTATGCAGCGCGTTCTCCACCTGCTCCGTCATGGATTGATTCGCATTCGAGCCAGAGTCAACATGATCGTCATGCTGTTGCAGCGCAAGTGCCAGCAAAACCCGTGTCGGCTGATCCGGCGCGGCATCCAGCGGATTTGGCGGTGCAGGCGCATGAGCGAGCGCCTCAAGAATCGGCGCAGCAGGCAAACCGTCATACCACTCCGGATGATGCGAAAGCTGTTCCGCGGCAAGCATGCGCGCAGCGTCATGCTCCGGCAGACAGAGCGCCCGAAGCAGAATGCGCTCTGTCTCGCTGGCCGGATCCTGCTGGTGCGAGCGGACACTCTCCACCCGCTGCGCCGCCGCCTGCTTCAGTTCCTGCCGCATGATGGCGGAATCAATCCCCAGCTTCTGTGCGGCATCAGCAGCAAACTCATCGCGATGAATGCGGTTCGGCATCCGGCGAATATGCGGCAGCAGAAAGTTCATCGCCTTTACCTTCGCATCCGCAGTGCGCGCCGGAAACAGCTGACGGGCGCGATCGATAAGGTAGTCGCTGTGCCGCTTCGCCGTACGCAGTGCAGCCATGTAAGCCTGAATGCCGTGTTCGCGAACATAGCGATCAGGATCGAGGCCACCTTCAAGCGCGATCACCTTCACCTCGAAGTCCTCTTCCGTCAGCAGTGCGATGGACTTTTCTGCAGCGTTCGCGCCGGCCTGATCGGGATCGAAGTTGACGACTACACGCTTCGTAAACCGGCTCAGCAAACGAACCTGCATCTCGGTAAAGGCCGTGCCCGAAGTCGCCAGCACGTTGCGAATCCCCGCCATGTAAACCGAGATGCAGTCCATCTGCCCTTCGACGAGCAACGCAAAATCATTGGTGCGCATATCGGCCTTGGCCTTGTCCAGGTTGAAGAGCACCTGCCCTTTTGTATACAGCGCTGTCTCGGGCGAGTTCATATACTTCGGGCCGGACTTTTCATCTGAATCAAGCGCCCTCGCCGTAAAGGCAATCGTCTTACCCTGCTCATTCGCTATCGGGAATGTAATGCGCTTGCGGAACCGCGCATAAAGCTGGCCCTGCATCCCATCGGCCTGTTCCTTCGAACTGAACAAGCCACTGGCTCGCATTACCTCTTCGCTGAAATGCGGCTTCAGCCGGTCCCGCATATCGTTGAAATCATCTGGTGCATAACCGATGCGGAACTTTGCAATCGTCTCTGCGGTAACGCCCCGTCCAGTCAGGTACTCACGAGCCCTCGCCGCCTCAGGACTCTTCAGATGCGCCTCAAAATACTGCGTAGCCGCCTCATGAATATCGATCAGGTGTCTTCGCAGACCAGCCTCGCGAGCCTCTTCCGGCGAGCTGAATTCGCGCTTCGGCAATGCGATCCCGCTCTTGGCGGCGACGACGCGAATAGCCTCAGGGAAGCTTATGTTCTCGAGCTTCATCACGAACGTGAAGACATCGCCCTTCTCATGGCAGCCGAAGCAGTAAAAGTAGCTGTGGTTCGCATTTACCGAGAACGAGCCAGTCTTCTCTTTATGAAACGGACATAGCCCGGTGTAGTTTTGTGCGCCGCTCTTGCGCAACTTCACGTAATCGCCAATGATCTTTACGATATCGCTCTGCTGCTTCACGGTCTGGGCAAAATTATCTGACATGATGGAACAAATCAATCCCGACTTTTAAGTGTAGATGAGCCATAGAGGATGCTTGAAAGCGCCCGATGCATCTCCAAATCAAATCGTTGCAGCTGTCTATGTTCCTTTCGTTGTAGCGCGATAGGCGTCATCGCAACAAATACGAAAACTTAATCACCGATTGCGTGTTTCGATGGAAGTACACCACAACAAGCCGCATCTAATGGGTTTGTTGAACAATTTTGAGGCTGCGGCCATTTATTGGTCTTATGCCGTTTCCCGGGGTAATTGAAATGCAATTTTCCAGTTCGATTCGTAAAGTTCTTATAGCAGCTGCTCTTACACTTGTTCCGGCATCCTCCTTCGCCGGAGTTCTGATCTCAGTCAATATCGCACCTCCTGCATTGCCCGTTTATACACAGCCGCTATGCCCCGGCGATGGATATCTCTGGACTCCCGGTTACTGGGCATGGGGCCCTGAAGGCTACTACTGGGTTCCTGGCGTATGGGTTAGGCCGCCAGCCGTCGGCGTTCTCTGGACCCCCGGTTACTGGGGTTGGGGTGGCAGCGCCTTCATCTTCCATGCCGGCTATTGGGGCCCGCACATCGGCTTCTACGGCGGCGTAAACTACGGCTTCGGCTACGGCGGCGTCGGCTATGAGGGCGGCTACTGGAATCACGGCGCCTTCGCCTACAACCGCAGCGTGAACAACATCAACGTCGTCAACGTTCACAATGTCTACAACAAGACCGTCATCGTAAACAACAACTACAACCGCGTCAGCTACAACGGCGGCAATGGCGGCGTACGCGCTCAGGAATCGACGCAGGAGCGTACGGCCTTCCATGAGCAGCACTTTCAGCCCACCGTCAACCAGCAAAGTCACGAGCAGTTTGCCCGACAGGATCGCACTCAGCTCGCTAATGTGAACAACGGACGTCCGCAGATGGCGATAGCCAGAACGCCCGAGGCATATCGCCCTGTCGCGCAACAGCACGCGGAAAACTTCAACAACAACCGTGGAAACGCTCCGCAGGCCAATCAGCGTCCAGCCTATCAGCAGAACGCGCAGCAGCCCCATCCCCAAGCCTATGCGCAGCAGCAACAGGCTCGCCCACAAGCCCAGAACTCCTCACAGCAGGCTCATCCTCAACAGCAGAATTACGCACAACCTCAAAACCACGAACAGCCTCACCAGCAGAACCACGAACAACCGCATGCGCAGCCCCAGGAACATCAGGGCGGCGGCGGCGAACACGGTCATCCCGAGGGCCACGAAGGCCACGGAAGATAGCCGTATATACTTAAGTTGTCTAATACAGCGGCCGTCGGCGACCCCGTCGGCCGCTCTCTTATTGCGGAATCAAAGTAACTGCACGTGCTCTCTCCTCAACAACTCGATCAGGTGTGCGTCATCCTGGTGCGCGCACGCAATCCCAACAATATTGGCGCTGTAGCTCGAGCCATGCACGACTTCGGCTTTCGTCATCTGCGCCTGGTAAACGACTACACTGTGCCCTTTGAGACAGCGCGATCTGCAGTCGATGCCTCGGCGGTACTTGCAAATGCAGTAACGTTCGCCAGCGTTGCCGACGCAGTTGCCGACTGCACACTCGTCGTCGGCACAACCGCAGTAGGCGAACGCGCACTGCAACATCCTCTCCATGCCCTCCCAGAGGCTGCAATTCAGATAACCGCCGCTCTGGCAGGCGAAGACTCTGCCGCCCGCGTCGCATTGCTCTTCGGCTCCGAGAAAACCGGCCTCAGCAACGACGAACTAAGTCACTGCAACTGGCTCCTGACTATCCCCATGGAGCAGCACAAAAACATTCGCCACCCATCGATGAACCTCGGGCAAGCCGCTGCAGTCTGTCTGTACGAGCTCGTCCGCCAAACCGGAGTTCATGTCGGCACAGGCATTCCTCAGGCTGCATCTTCCAGCGAAGTCGAGCGCCTGACCGCGCTCCTGAACGACGTACTGGAAAAGACCGGATACACCAGGCGCCATCCGGCAAACTCCGACGAGAGCCAGATTCGCCGCCTCGTATTGAGGATGCGACTTGCGACCAGCGATGTCCCGGTCTGGATGGGAATTCTGCGCCAGATAGTATGGCGCATACGCGGGGCATGCGATGCCGAAGAGTGATCTGAATCGTCCATCTATTGCCAAGTATGCGGATAACGGTAGACTAGGCGTCATTCACAACAGTAGAAAAGAGACCCGGAACAAGGGTTGGAGGCACGAACGATGTATTTGGGTAAGGGTTTGTCGGCGATAGCCACGATTGCGCTTGGTTGCACGTTAACAACGGCTGGAATGGCGCAGGGAAAGCAGCTTACGACCGATGACTATGCGCATGCGGAAAAGTTCATGAACTACAACGTCAATCCCCTCGTCTACCACAGCGTTGACAGTCCCACATGGCTGCCGGATGGCCGCTTCTGGTATCGCGACCGCGGCGCCGATGGCGTGACCTTCATCCTGGTCGATCCCGCAAAAGGGACAAAGGGGCCGGCATTCGATCAAGTTAAGCTCGTCAACGCACTGCACAATGCGATTCAGTCTGAACAAGAAGCATTAGGAAGACATGGTGACTGGCCAGTCGATGCACATCAGCTCACTGATTTTTCCCTGACCGATGACGATCACACAGTCTTGGCAACGACCGGAGAGCGCCATTGGCGATGCGATTTGAGCGGCGCTGGCAGCTGCAAATCGATAGATCCCCCCCGCAAGGCGCAGGATGGCCAGGGAACACGTAGGCCTGGTAGAAACCGTACCCCATCAGACATCTCCCCCGACAAGACCAAGGCGGCCTTCATCCGCGACTACAATCTCTGGGTACGCGATATCGCCGCCGGCAAAGAAACCCAACTCACCACCGACGGCGTAAAGGACTTCGGCTACGCCACCGACAACGCCGGATGGCAGATGAGCAACAATCCCATCCTTGTCTGGTCGCCCGACTCCAAAAAGATCGCCACCTTCCAGCAGGATCAGCGCAAGGACGGCGAGATGTACCTTGTGCCCGTCACCAACGGCCACCCACAGCTCAAGGCTTGGAAGTACCCGCTCGTCGGCGACAAAGACGTGACCATGATCGAGCGCGTCATCATCGACGTCGACTCACCCAAAGTCATCCGTCTCAAGATGCCGCCCGATCAGCATCGCTCCACCATCTGCGACGATGTAAGCTGCCGCGGCGGCAGCGGATGGGATGACGTGCAATGGAGCGACGACGGCAAACATCTCGCCCTCGTCTCCACTTCCCGCGACCACAAACAGGAGTGGTTCCGCGTAGCCGACGCGTCCACCGGCGAAATTCGCGAAGTGATGAGCGAAACCGCGCCGAAGTTCTTCGAGAGCGGCAACGACAAGGTCAACTGGAAGTATCTGCCCAAGTCGAACGAGATCCTCTGGTTCAGCGAGCGCGACAACTGGGGCCAGATGTATCTCTACGACCTCACCACCGGCAAGCTCAAGAACCAGATCACCCACGGCGAAGGCAACGTCACCCAGGTCCTCTCCGTCGATGAAGCCGCGCGCAAAATCTACTTCCTCGCTGTTGGTAAAGAAAAGGGCCGCGACCCATACTTCTCCCACTACTACAGCATCGGCTTCGATGGTTCAGGCCTCAAGCTCCTCACACCCGAAGACGCAGACCACGCCATCACGCCATCGTTCGACGGCCGCTTCTTCGTCGACGTCTACTCCACACCCATCCAGCCGCAGACCACAGTAGTTCGGGACAGCAACGGCAAGGTCGTCGTCGAAGTCGCCAAACAGGACATCACAAAGCTCGCAGCCGCCGGATGGGTTCCACCAACCCCCATCACCGTCAAGGCCCGCGACGGCAAGACTGACCTCTACGGCTTCCTCTTCAAACCCGCAAACTTCGACGCATCGAAAAAGTATCCCATCGTCAACAACGTCTATCCCGGCCCGCAGACAGGCTCCTGCGGCGGCCGCAGCTTCACCGCCTCGCACCGCGACATGCAGTCGCTTGCTGAACTAGGCTTCGTCGTCGTCTGCATCGATGGCATGGGAACGCCTTTCCGTTCCAAGGCCTTCCACGAGTTCTACTTCGGTAATCTCGGTGACAATACCATCCCCGATCAGGTCGCCGGCATGAAAGAACTCGCCGCGAAGTATCCATGGATCGACATCGACCGTGCTGGCATGTACGGACACTCCGGCGGAGGCAATGCAACCGCAGCGGCAATGTTCAACTACCCTGACTTCTTTAAAGTCGGCATCGCCGAAAGCGGCAATCACGACCAACGCGACTACGAAGACGACTGGGCCGAGAAGTGGGCTGGCCTCGAGGTGAAGAATCCAGACGGCACCAGCAACTACGACAGCCAGGCCAACCAGAACATCGCCAAAAACCTGAAGGGCCATCTGTTGCTCGCCCACGGAACCATGGATAACAACGTTCCCCCCAACAATACGTTGCTCGTGGTCGATGCCCTCATCAAAGCCAACAAGGACTTCGATCTCCTGATGATCCCCAACGTCGCCCACGGATACGCCGAGGCCGCGCCCTACATGGCTCGTCGCCGCTGGGACTATTTCGTCCGCAATCTCGCCGGCAACACACCGCCGAAGGAATACCAGATGAAGCCCTACCCTGCGATACAGGCCGCTTTGGCGGGCGGTCCCAGCAACGACGATCAAGCCGCTCAGGACTACGACAGCAATTAAATCCAAAGAAGCAAAAAAAATGGGCCAGCGATATGCACGAGCATTCGCTGGCCCATCGTTTTTTAGCTCGTCTACCTACTCGACAATCTTTCCATCAGCGTTCGTAGCCGGATTGTGATCCCCCCGAGCACTCGAGACGGCCCATCCATTGCTGGTGTTGGTCAATGTCACCTGACCCGGCTGTGATCCAGTAAGATCTGCGCGAATCTGAGGATAAGCATTCTGCGTCTCAGCCGCACTCGCCCATCCCGGAGCGCCGGTAAGACTGTAGTGATAGTTCACCTGAGTCGTTGCACCCACATTGCTCGTCGTCGGTGTCGAAGCATCGATGCTGTCTACCTTTCGCTGCCCGTAGCAGAAGTTACCGAATCCAGGCTGCTGCACATCCGCCGTCCAGGCCGAGCGCCCTTTATCGGAGAGATCGTAGTTGTTTACCTGCTTGCTCGCGATAATCAGCTTCTTCTTCTCTGCCGTAGTTCGCACCAGCAAGCCCTGATCCACAAGCGCATCGTAACCCGACGTCTTACTCGTATCCGACGTGTCGGCCTGCACCGGAAATTTCACCGGATCCGACCATAGGCACGCAGGGTGCGCGCTGTAGTGCGTGTTGATCGCATTCGTAAAGTTTAGATTATTGTCGTCCTTCTTATTGCAACCAGCTGCAAGCAGAACGGTCGCACCACACAGGGCGACAGCGCGAAGCGTAAAACGAACCGTGCGGATTGTCATTGAGTCTCCTCTTCCTAACTTCGGATGCAGGAGACTCACAAAGCGTCTAATTCAAAATTGGTTGCCTGATTCGCCAAGCTTTTACAGCCATCCCTTAGTCCGCGCAATGCGTGCTGCATCCACGCGATTCGCCGCGCCCAGCTTGGTTATCGCCTCGGACAGATAATTCCGCACCGTACCCTCAGAGAGATGCAATTCCGTGGCAATTTCGGCACTGCTCCTGCCGTCGCCAGCCCGCTGCAGAATCTGCCGCTCGCGTTCGGTCAGCGGGTCGGGCTCCGCGCTCCATGCCTCAGTCGCCAGCGCCGGGTCAACCACGCGCAGTCCCTGATACACACGCCGCACCGCATCCGCCAGCTCCGCCGCAGGTCGATCCTTCAGCAGATAACCCCGCGCCCCCGCATCCATTGCACGCCGCAGATAGCCGGGCCGTGCAAACGTCGTCAGAATAATCGTTCGCACCGCAGGATGGCTCATCTTCAACGCAGCCGCCAGCTCCAGCCCCGTCATCCTCGGCATCTCGATATCGGTAACCAGAACATCAGGCGCGCAACTCGCCACCGCATCCATCGCCGCTTTCCCATTCGCAGCGCGGGCCACAACGCAGATGTCCGCTTCCATATCCAGCAGCGCGGCCAGCGCACCAAGCACCATCCCCTGATCTTCCGCGAGCACAACCCGTATCTCTGTCATCACTGCACCATACCAGTAGGTGACGAGCTCGCCTGCACCGGAAGTTCAACAACGAGCGTCGTGCCGTGTTCACTGCTGATCGAGAAGCGCCCGCCAAGCGACTGCACCCTCTCCCGCATTCCGCGAAGCCCGTTGCCTTCCTGCTTCACAGGATGCGGCCCATCATCTTCCACCCGTAGCGAGTGAAAGCGATCCTCCGTCGTAGCGAACCGCATCCTGCACTGTGTCGCATGTGCATGACGAACAATATTGGTGACGGCCTCCCGCAGCGCCAGGCACAACACTGTCTCCTCCGCAGCTGACAGCTTCGGCAGCGGAGACTCGCAAGCCAGCGCCACGCCTGCGGTCTGCAGCGTATTGCGAGCCAACTCCACCTCCGCCGCAAGCCCCTGCGACCGATACCCTCCAATCGCCTCCCGCACTTCTTTCAACGCTGTCCTCGCCGTCTTCTCCACCTCTGCAATCTCCTGTGCCGCCCGCTCCGGATCGCGTTCCAACAGCCTGCCCGCCAGCTCCGACTTCAGCACAATCACCGACAGCGTATGCCCCAGAACATCATGCAGATCCCGCGCAATCCGCTCCCGCTCCGCCAGCGCGGCTAGCTGCTCGATCTCGTCATGCGCTCGTCTCAGCTTGTACTGCGAGCGCTTCTGCTGCGCGACGAAGATGTTGCTAGTTCCCACAACAACCACGAAAAACATAGTTGCGATGACAGTGATGGGATTGAGATGCATCAACAGACCTTGAATCACGATTCCCAGGCACTGCGCCACCATGATCGCGATTATCGTCGGCACAGAAGCCACCACAAACGGCAGAAACGCCGCACTGTAGATGAAGAAGCCCGTCGCGCCAGAGTTAATCGGGATAGAAACCACGCCAAGCAGGTAAAACGCGGCCAGAAGAACATACCGCAGCCTCACCGACCGCGTCCGCATGTAACTCACATAGACAGCCGTGAAGATACCGTAGATCGCAAGGCATATCAGCCAGTACCGCAGCTGGCGACGCAAAATCGGTTCCAGAAAGAAGAACACCGAATATGCCATCCAGATGTAGCCAGTGCCGCTGTGGCCACCTATGTTCGGGCTCTCGCACGATATTTGATCTTTGTCGCTCATGGCGTCCCCGAAAGTGTATCGCGCATCAGGCATTCTGTTGCGCCCGGCTGAAGACAAGCCAGCTCGTTCCCAGCATCACCATCGTGAATCCCGCAAGACCGAACCAATGGCTCGCCAGAGAGGATTGGTTCGCATACCCGAAGATGTGCAGCATCAACTGCGCCAGATGATATGTCGGCAAAGCCGGCGCAATTCGCTGCAACCAGTGCGGCAGATATTGAATCGGCATCCACAACCCACTCATGAACGACATCGGCAGATAGATCAGATTCACAATACCCGGCGCCGCATTCGCCGGAACAAGCAGCGCCAGCAGAAAGCCCATACTCGCAAACGAGATCGATCCAACAATGCTGATGCCGAACATCTTCGCCAACTCAGCAGCAGTCAGCGACACACCGCCCATCGTTACAGCAAGCACCGTCAAAGCCGTGACAATGATTAGCCCAAAAGCAATAGCGCCCATGCACTTCGCAAAGAGATAAGCCGCCGGTGGCATAGGGCTGGCGCGTTTCACCTCAAGCCATCCTGCAGCCCGCTCACCGGCCAAACCAACACCAATGCCGAACAGCGCCGCGCCAATCAACCCAAAGCACGCATATCCAGCAAGCAGATATCGCGCCATGTGGATCCCGCTGCTATTCGCACCGCGATTGGTCACGCCGAACAGCAGATAAAACATGATGGGAAAGGCAATAACCGCAGTTGAAAATCCCCGGTTGCGCAGCAGTTTCAAAAACTCGTACTTCGTCTCTTTACCAAAAATCTCCACTATGTGGCCGATGCCGAGAGACTGCGGTCCGGGATAAGCGATAGAAGGTGTCGACATAATGATTCTCCTTAGAGCGGAACTGGTAACAAACCTCAACGCTTCGTAGTAAGAGCAAGAAAAGCATCCTCCAGCGCCGGACGGGCAATCTCAAGGTCACTCAGCATCTCGTCGCGCCGCAGCATCTCGCGGACTGTCTCTTCCACGCGATCCGACATCACCACCACGTCCTCGCCGCTTCTCTCCACGCTCACCACACCCGGCAGCGTATCCAGCAGCTCGGCTGTCAGTCGCGTACGACAGCGAATCTTCCGTCCCGCACTCGCGTTCTTGATCTCCGCCGGCGTCCCTTCGCTGACGATCTTTCCCTTATTGATCACGATGATCCGGTGCGCCAGGGCATCGGCCTCTTCCAAATAGTGCGTCGTCAGCAGCACCGTCTTGCCGCGATTCGCCAGCGTCCGAATTTGCTGCCACAGCCCGCGCCTGGCCTCAATATCCATCCCCACAGTCGGCTCATCCAGAAACACAAGATCAGGGTCGCCGCACATCGCCAGTCCAAACAGCACGCGCTGCTTCTGTCCACCGCTCAACGCGCTGAACATCCTATCCTCAATACCCTCAAGTTGCGCAATCCTCACAATCGCTGCCATCGGCAGCGGATGAGGATAATAGCTCCGAAACAGATCCAGATGCTCGCGAACCCGCAGCGTCTCCGGAATCCGCGCAACCTGCAGCATCGCCCCCACGCGAAGCCTCGTCGCCGGTGTCTGCGGGTCGCCGCCAAACACCCGCGCCGTACCCGAAGTTGGTGCAATCAGTCCCAGCAGCAGCCGCACCGCAGTAGATTTGCCCGCTCCATTCGGTCCCAGCAGCGCTACTACCTCACCGGGCCGCAGCGCAAGGTTCAGCCCATCCAGTGCAACCGTCGCCCCGTAGCGCTTCGTCACCCCGGTCAGCGTGGCAATCGCCTGTTGTGTTTCCTTCGCTGAATAATCCGTTTCGGTCTCAGACTCTCGTATCAGTGTAGTAGCGGGCATCCTGCGCCTCCTCTGTTATCTGCCTACACCAGAGATCATGTTCCTGTTCGCCGCATTGCAACAGTGGAGAACGTCACGAAACAACATGACAACTGTCATGCGCCTCAGCCAAGCATCGCCAGAACATCCTCCCGGCTGAGCCCTCGCTGCCGCAGCGTGCGTATCGCCAGTGAATCATGCCGCTTTGCCAACCGCACACCATGCTCATCTACCATCAAACGCGCATGAAAGTACTCCACTCCAGGCAGACCCAGTGCACGTTGCAGCAATATCTGCCGCGCCGTAGACTTCAACAGATCGGCCCCACGCACAACCTCAGTAATCCCCATCACCGCATCATCGACAACACAAGCCAGCTGATAGCTCGGCAGTCCATCCTTACGCCACACTAGAAAATCACCAAAGTCCACACCTGCCGTAAACGCCTGCGACCCCACATCGCCATCGACAAATGCAACAGCCTCACCATCCGAAACACGAAACCGATAGTTCATTTCCGCCACCAGGCTCCGCGATAAAGCTTCACCAGCAGGCCGGCATCTCCCGTCATATACCGGTTCATCATCCGCATCCTCATGCGGTGCATGCATCATGCGCCCCAGATCCTTCCGGCTGCATCCACACGGATACACAAACCCATCCGCCAGCAATCGCTCAAAGGCCTCGAGATACAATGCGCCCCGCTCCGATTGCGAAACCATCGGCGCTTCCCACGCAATCCCCAGCCACGCGAGATCTTCGATCATCGCTTCTACAAACTCACTCTTCGACCGCTGCGGATCAAGATCTTCATTGCGGAGGAGGAGTGTTCCGTCATGCTCGTTCGATCGCTGGTATGCAGTCCAAAAGGTAGCAGCATGACCTAAGTGTAGAAGGCCCGTAGGAGAGGGCGCTAGACGGCCCTTATACGACAGTGTCATCGCGATTGTGTCTGTGCTGAATCCAAAAGACGATGCCCATAACCAAAAAGAACAAGCCGCTGAATAACCAGACTGCAACGATCAGCATGAGAAGGTCGTTAATCCAACCGTTCTCATCTTTCGCAGAGAAGGCACCAAATGCGATTAATGGAAACGCGATTGTGGAACCTAAAAAACTAACTCCGCACGCAATGAGTAATCCCTTGGGAACTGACTCTATCCAGCCGGGATTGTGGGGCGACCTTTCCATCAAGCAAACTCATACGTGTGCCAACATCCTACATATAATCCACGCCATACTGCACCGGAATCTGCGTAAACGCAATCCGCGTAGGCGCAGACTCCCGCGCCGGAAGCATCCCCGCAAAGTGCAGCGTCGTATGCCCATACTTCAGATTCAGCTTATCCATCGTGGCCGAAAGCCCCGCCCGATTATTCGGGTCTTCAAACAACTCCTCCTGATGCTCATTCTCCGGAATCAAATCCCGCAGCGTCACCCCAACAAAAAATGGCCGCTCAAACTCTGCCCCCTGAGGCCGCTGCTTCCATATCCCACGCAGCACCTCCAGCAGTGTAAGCGTGTCTTGACAGTCACGAAACCGCGCCTCCATCCCCCAGCCCGAGTGCTTCAATCCGCTGAAGTGCTGCTTCGACTTCCTCTCCGCCGCCTGCTCCCGCGTCAGCGCAAACCGTATCGTCACCGCCATCGACCCGGCGTAAAACTTCTCCATCCGCAACCGCATCGCCGCCTTATGCAGCAGCTTATGCGCCACCGCCCACGAGCCTTCCGGCGTACGATGCTCCGGCGCCATCACATGCGAGTGCCCCAGCGATTTCTGAATCCCGCTTGCTACCGGAGCCCCATCGTCCCCCGTCGCCTCGCCCCGCAACCAGTGATAGAGTCTGTCGCCCCACACGCTGTCCCACAGGCTATGCATTCCCGCACGATCGAGCGCCAGCAACTGCTCCATCGTCGTGATGCCTTTCTTATTCAGCCGAACCTCAGTCCGCGCCCCCACCCCCGGCAAATCCCGCAAATCCAAATGCGCAATCGCCCGCGGCAACTGCGAGGGCAACAGCCCAATCAATCCATCCGGCTTCTGCATATCGCTCGCAATCTTCGCAAGGTATCGGTTCGGAGCCATCCCAATCGAACACCGCAGAGCCACCCCCACATTTTTGTAAATCGACTCCTTGATCTCCAGCGCAATCTTCCGGGCCCTCGGAGGCTCCTGCTCGCGCCCAATCAACTGGCACACCATCTCATCAATCGAAGGCGTATGCGCCACCGGACAACAAAGCTCCACCGCATCCGCAATCGCCTTCGAGTACTTCGCATACTCCGTGTGATTACCCTCAATCAGCACAATCTCAGGACACAGTTTCTTCGCCTCCCCCACTTGGGTCCCAGTCTTGATCCCCAACTCCTTCGCCTCATAACTGGCCGCGATGCAGCAAGTCGTATCCGCCATCGTAGGCACCACAGCCAACGGTTTTCCGCGATACTCCGGATGCAGTTGCTGCTCCACCGAAGCAAAAAAACTGTTCAGGTCGATATGCAGAAATCCAAACCGATCAGGATAGGAAGTGAAGTCCATAAGCAAATATGAACAATTATATTCGCTTTTTGTTTGCCCGATCACGTTGTCTTTAAACGCATGGAGACAATCCGGATTCGAACTGAATCATAGTTTGAAGAGATGATATGAGAGTACGCAGCGGAGACTCCGTAGAACCGCGCCGCCGCAAGCGCTAGTTGTCCGTCTTCTCTTCCACCACGTAATAGACAATGCCAAACGGGTCCATGAAGCACAGCGAGCTTCCGTCATCGCGAAGAATCGTGCACCCATTCGCGATCAGCCCTTCCTTGGCCGCCCGTATTTCCTTTACCGGAAAACTAGGAATCGGCGGCCCCGGATTCAGATCCGCCTACACATTCAGAAGGAAGGTCCCCGCATCGTACTCGACGCTCTTTTCCGTTCGGCTTACCATCTCAAACTTCATCACGTTCGTATAGAAGTTCTCCGCAGCCGAAATATCCGTGAGATGAATCGCAACGCAATTATTCGAACGGAGCATAAGTGCCTCAACTGTATATACGACGCAATATACGCCCAATTAGATTGCCCACGCCGCAAATCCTTATCTCCGCTTGCTAAAATCGCTCCCTATGGCCGCCGCCGAACATCCCGCTCCGCCCGCAGCAAAACCCACACCCCACCAGCGCAAATTAGCCGAACTCGCTGCCCGCCACGCCATCGCCGAAGAAGGCGGAGGCCCCGAGCGCCGCGCCCGCGAATCCAAATCCGGCAAGCTCTCCGCCCGCGAGCGCATCGACCTCCTCCTCGACGAGGGCACCTTCGAAGAGACCGATAAATTCGTCACCCACCGAGCCACCGACTTCGGCATGGCCGACCAGCGCGTCCCCGGCGACGGCTTCATCACCGGCCACGGCCGCATCCACGGCCGCGTCGTCTTCGTCTTCGCGCAGGACTTCACCGTCTTCGGCGGCTCTCTCTCCGAGTCCAACGCCGCCAAAATCGTCAAAATCATGGACACCGCCCTCCGCGTCGGCGCCCCCGTCATCGGCCTCAACGACTCCGGCGGCGCCCGCATCCAGGAAGGCGTCGTCTCCCTCGCCGGCTACACCGACATCTTCCTCCGCAACACCCTCTCCAGCGGCGTCATCCCACAAATCTCTGCCATCCTCGGCCCCTGTGCAGGCGGAGCCGTCTACTCCCCCGCCATCACCGACTTCACGTTGATGACGGAAAAAACCAGCTACATGTTCGTCACCGGCCCCGACGTCATCAAGACCGTCACCCACGAAGACGTCACCATGGCCGACCTCGGCGGTGCCGCCACCCACAACGAGATCTCCGGCGTAGCCCACTTCATGGCCCACGACGACCGCGAGTGCCTCGCCACCATCCGCGAGCTCATCAGCTTCATCCCCTCCAACAACCTCGACGACCCACCCCGCCGCCCCACGCAAGACCCCGCCGACCGCGCCGACGCCTCCCTCGACACCATCATTCCTGACGAGTCCAACCAACCCTACGACATGGTCGAAGTCATCAAGCGCATCGTCGACGACGCCTACCTCTTCCAGGTCCACGAGCACTACGCCCGCAACATCGTCGTAGGCTTCGCCCGCATGAACGGCCGCCCCGTAGGCATCGTAGCCAACCAACCCGCCTTCCTCGCCGGCGTCCTCGATATCAACGCCAGCGTCAAAGCCGCCCGTTTCGTCCGCTTCTGCGATGCCTTCAACATTCCGCTCATTACCTTCGAAGACGTCCCCGGCTTCATGCCCGGCATCCAGCAGGAGCACGGCGGCATCATCCGCCACGGCGCGAAACTTCTCTACGCCTTCGCCGAAGCCACCGTCCCCAAGCTCACTGTCATCACCCGCAAAGCCTACGGCGGCGCCTACTGCGTCATGAGCAGCAAACACCTTCGCACCGACGTGAACCTCGCCTGGCCCACCGCCGAGATCGCCGTCATGGGCCCCGAGGGCGCCGTCAACATCGTCTACAAGCGCGAGTTCGACGCCACCCTACGCCGCGCCGAAGCCGTCATGCCTCAAGGCGTCTCCCTCTCCGAAGAGCAAAAGTTAGAAATCCTCGCCGAGATCCGCGCCGAAAAAGTAGAAGAGTTCCGCGAGCGCTTCGCCAATCCCTACGTAGCCGCCGAGCGAGGCTACATCGACGCTGTCATCCGCCCCAGCGAAACCCGCCGCCGCCTCAACAACGCCCTGGACATGCTCTCCACCAAACGCGAAAAGAACCCACCCAAAAAACATGGAAACATCCCGCTTTAGAACCTCTATCAAGCGCAACATCACCCACAACATTCCACGACATCACCCCCCAGCATCACCTACACCGTCACCATGATGTGTCATCCTGAGCGACGGCGAAGCCAGAGTCGAAGGACCTGCGTTTGCCGTTGTTTTTGCTGTTGTTGTCGTTGCCTTTCTTGCTTGTCATCCCGTAGGGATCTGCTTCTGTCTTTGCACTTGCCGTTGCTCTCCCTCCCCACCCTCACGGACAATCGACCACATTTCCACAATAAAGGTGTTATTTCCAGAAAAAAACAGTTGCCGCAGCTGATGCTTTTCAAGCAAATCACGAGTATCTTTCAACTCAACGGAGGAGAAATCTTCCAGCAGGAGAGAGCAGACAAGGGCCATCAGGAGAACCGGCAACGGGACTCACGAAGCATTCAGGAAACTGGCTCCTTCGGATGGAACCGAGAAAGCTCTTGCAGCGAATGTAACGACAGAAAAGTAAGGGAAGCGCGGGCTCCGCTCGCAGGTACCAAACAATTCTGAAGTGGCAATCAGTTGTGATCCGGGCGCCGACCCGGGTCTTCGAAAAATCGGAAAGCAGGGGCGCTCTCTCGAAAGAGAAATCGCCCCTTTGCTTTTATGAATCCGTAATTGCCGATAACCCCGCCCGACTCATCGGGAACAAGATCTGCAGTAACCTAAATTAGGTAGATGATCTGTAGACGCCTCGGACCGCGTGGCTGAGCAGCTTTTGCGAATAGAGAGGAAGCCGTGAGATCCGCAGGGCGGGTATTCATCATTATGGTCGTATCGGCGGTAATCCTATTTGCGGTCGTCTGCGGGGCTTTGTTTTCTTTCCAACGTTCGCTGATTTACTATCCACGGCCAAGGTCCAACCCCGAAGGCAGCATCTTGATGACTCTGCCGGCCGGGACTGCGACAGTCCATGTGTCCACTCGTCCTCACGTCGGCCCCGCCGCTCTTATTTATTTTGGAGGCAACGCGGAAGATGTTTCGCAAGATATTCCCGATCTTGCCGATGCGTTTCCCGACAGAGCCATTTACGCGCTTCACTACCCGGGGTACGGCGGAAGTGCGGGTAGTCCATCACAGAAAGCCATCTTCGCCGCCTCGCTAGCGCTGTTTGACCGGGTGCATGTTGAGCATCAAAATGTGGTTGTTGTCGGGCGGAGCCTTGGTTCTGGTGTCGCTGTCTGGATAGCCAGTCAAAGGCCCATCGCGCGACTTATCCTTGTGACGCCCTTTGACAGTCTCGCGGACGTTGCCTCGGAACAGTATCGTTTCTTTCCGGTGCGCTGGCTCTTGCGCGATAAGTTTGAATCCTGGAGGTACGCATCTACGGTGAAAGCTCAGACCCGGATCATTGTCGCCGAAGACGACGAACTGGTTCCACGCTCCAGTTCGGATCGACTGCGCTCACGGTTCCAAGAGGGACTTGTCTCTTATATTGTCGTGCCCAAAGTGGGCCACAATACGATTCAGGACAGTCCAGGGTATTGGGCTCTTCTGAACGCTGATTAGGGATAGCTACTCTGCCCCAGTTTGCAGCAAGTTCGGCTCCCGAGAGGGCAGCTTCCGACAACTCCGTAATTGCCGAACTTCGTTATGAAAGCCAGTCTTCAATGGAGTCCATAATCACCTCGTCTTCGGGAGGCATACATGAATCGAGAGCTGGCTTTGAAGATCGTGCTAGCGCTGGTGGGATCGATCTTCCTGGCTTTAATTTTTCCCTTGGCGATGTTTATGCGACAAGAGCCTGCGTTGTCTATGATGCTCAGCCTTTACGTCACCCTCGGCGTCTTCTTGCTTCTGGCAATACGCAACCCGTTGGCGAGTCGCAGCCTGATCGCCTTCACGGCATGGTCCAGCTTCGCTCACGCCGCCGTTATGGGCACTCAGGCATTGCGCAACATGATTTCACATGGAGAACTGATAGGTGTCGCCATTCTCGTGATCATCGGCGCAGCCTTGATCGCGCTCGCGCCAGCAAAGGAGCCTACGCGGTCCGCCCGACACCGTAGTATTTATCAACCACATTGACGGGTAGTCGCCGTACTGCAGAAGTGGCCGTTGCTCGTCCGCTGACCGCTATTCCTGGATCGGGCACTTCTGACGTCATCGACTTGGGGAAGAGTCGCCGACAAACCGGGTGACAAGAGCGTTCCTCAGCCCCTATCTAGCGTCACCATTGCTTCGTGAGCTCCTAACCCACATACTCAGCGTTTTTAGCCGTATGTCGCAGCTTTTCCGCCATCTCTCGATATGACCCTGACCGTATATCCGTCAGCATATCGACTCCCTTCGGCTGCCATCCCAACTGCTCAACCGCCTTCCGATTCGAAGCCCGGTTTTCAATCTGAACAAACGCCGTCAGGAACTGGCCCCATATCGCCTCCGCCTCTTCGCGGCTGACCGAACGCACTGGAACTTGAAGTGCCTCTCCGATCGTCTCGGCCATTGCCCGTAAGGTTACCCTCGTCGATCCAGTCCCGTTGAAGACCTCACCGGCCTTTGCTTTGCTTGCAGCCAGAAGATACAGCTCCGCCGCATCGTCCACATGAACATCCGAGGTGCGTAGATGTCCGTCGTCCACATAGATGGACTCGCCGGCCTTTGCAGCCATCTGCATCAGCATCGGTGCAAAGTAGCTGCCGCCGCGTCCGTACACATACGGAGGCAGACGAAGCGCACTCACCCGTACACCGTCCTCGCTCAGGCGCAGTGCATGACGCTCGGAACGAATGCGGTGCTGGAGGACGAAGGTTTGCGCAACGGGTGCGTCCTCGGCGGTCTCGCCACCCTCGGGATCCGGCTCAACGAACGCCGTGCCGGAGGTGATCACGAACGGTTTGCCTGTTCCACGCAGAAGCTGGCCCAGAGCATCCACCGTAGCCGCGTCAACCCGCAGGACCTCTTCGTAGTCCATGGTGAAATCGTGAATATAGGCCAGATGCAATACAGCCTCAGCCTGCGCGCTCTGCTGCCGAAGCACGTCCAGGCTGGCCAGCTCTCCGCGCACCGGAGTCGCACCCTGTGCCTTCAATCTCGCATCACCTTCTTCATTCCGCGACAACCCGTATACATCGTGACCTTCGGCGAGCGCTTTCTCCGTAACAACGCAACCGATATACCCTGTCGCCCCCGTGACAAATATCCGCATATGCTCTCCCTTGCTCTGTTCTGAATGGACATCCCTTGCATTACCTCCTTACCTTAGAATCAGAAGAGCAGACGGTCTATGTGTTTCCGTCTGCATTTCATGCGCGAGCGTCTTGCTATGGATGTACTCGACCAGCTTCTCGCCGATATCCGTCACGAAAGCTGCGTCTTCTGCCGCCTGGATGCGACCGAGCCATTCCGCATCTCGAAAGGCCCAAGTACTGTCGCTCCGTTCTACGCTGTGCTCTCCGGCAACGCCCGCATCGAGACCGCCAACGACGCGTATGACCTCGCCGAGGGAGATTTCCTTGTGTTGCCCGGCGGTCAGCCCCACGAGCTTACCGGTGTCGACTCCGCAACGGCACCTACGGTTCCTCTCCTATCGCTGCTCGCCCCGGCTGGTGCGGAGCCATGGCGGCCCGGGGTGCGTTATCGAAAAACGGTCCATCTGCAGCACGGAGGTGGCGGCTCGCCGAGCGTACTTCTCATCGGCATCTTCTCCTTCGGTAACCCGCGCAGAAACCCTCTGCTCACCGCATTGCCACCGGTGCTCGTCATCCGCAGCGGAACAGATCGCAACAAAGCATGGTTGAAGATGACCGTCAACGCCATCGCGGAGGAACTTGCGGCAGAGCAGCCAGGATCAAACCTGGTGATCGCGAAGCTCGCCGATCTGCTCTTTATGCAGGCTCTCCGCGCATTTCTGGCGACAGACCTTCAGAAGACCGCAACCTGCAGCTTCAATGAATACTCACCTCCGATGCCAGGTGAGCGATTTGAACAGACGAGCAGAGTTCTGCCTGCTATCATCGCCGGGAACACAAGCAGTATTCCTTTCGCATACATCGCATCCTCAACCGAATTTGTCTGGACCACATAGGAACGGATACCGTGGAATTCTCTAATGGGAATGGCGCGGCCTCTTCGGCTGTGGTGCTATCGGTGTCTTCATAATTACTGATCAACAAACACGTTTATCAACCGCCTAAACGACATAAGGAGCCAACGCATGAACACGATCACCGTAAAAGATGGCACAGAGATTTATTACAAGGATTGGGGGACAGGGCAGCCGCTATTCTTCCATCACGGCTGGCCGCTCTCTGCTGACGACTGGGATGCCCAGATGATGTTCTTCCTGGGGCATGGTTACCGGGTGATCGCTCACGATCGCCGCGGACATGGCCGTTCCACTCAAACCGCGAACGGTCACGACATGGACACATACGCTGCCGACGTTGCCGAACTTGTCGAGGCTCTGGATCTCAAGAACGCTATCCATATCGGTCACTCTACGGGCGGCGGCGAGGTGACTCGCTATGTGGCACGCCACGGTAAGGGCCGGGTGGCAAAAGCAGTCCTCATCAGCGCAATTCCGCCGACCTTCATGAAGTCGGACAAGAACCCCGACGGCGTTCCGAAGGAAGTCGTCGACGGTCTTCGCGACGGCACTGCGAACCATCGTTCCCAGTTCTACAAGGACATCACAATTCCGTTTTACGGCTTCAACCGTCCCGGCGCGGTCGTCTCTGAAGGGATTCAAGAGAACTGGTGGCGGCAGGGCATGATGGGTGGCATCAAGGCCCAATATGACTGCATCAAGGTCCTCTCCGAAACCGAGTTCTACGACGATCTCGCGATCATCGACGTTCCAGTCCTGGTGATGCATGGTGAGGACGACCAGATTTGCCCCTTCCCAACTACCGGAGCAAGATCGGTCAAGCTCTTGAAGCACGGCACGCTCAAGTCCTACCCTGGCTTGCCGCACGGAATGCCGACCACGCACGCAGACCAGATCAACGCCGACCTGCTCGAATTCATAACAGCCTCTTAAGCCACGGTCGTATCAACCTCGTGACAACCTGAATCCTGTGGATGGGGGCGCGCCGCCCCATCCACTCTGCTCTGACTGTTTGACCCTCGCAGCTTTTCAGCATAGGTTCGCGATGATGACGGGCAAACCGGAAGTGAATTCCGAAGTTTCTATAGAAAGTCGGAATTTCTGAATCTGGCTTCGTCGTTCCAAATGCACCGACCACCCTTGCCCCCGCTTCTCTTATTCCCTACCCTGAATCAATGCCCGCCAAAATAATCGATACCACCACCGCCGAGCATTACACCTGGGGAGGCCCCAACAATAACGATGGCGACGGCTGGTACCTCGTCAAGACCCCCGACCTCCACATCATCGAAGAAGGCCTTCCTCCTGGCGTCGCCGAAGCCCCGCATCATCACACCCGCTCCCGCCAGTTCTTCTTCGTCCTCTCCGGCCAACTCACCATCACCATCGAGCACCACGACTTCGTCCTGAACCCAGGTCAGGGCATCGAAGTCTCTCCCGGCCAGATCCATCAGCCTTCAAACCGAGGAACAGCTCCACTTCGCATCATCGTCACCAGTCAGCCCCCCAGCCACGGTGACCGCATCGACGACTAGCCTAAGTCCTGTTCAGACAGACAAGTCCTGCTTAAACGCCGCTCACCCAAAAAAAGTTGCAACTCGTCACAAATATTTGTTGACCTTTCACAAATGCCACTGTACTTTCAGCTTTATTACAAAAGCTTGGCAGTAGGCGCCTAAGAGCGCTAACTGTTCTTTGGCGGACACAGCAGATTTGTGCCTGACATCACACTCCTGTGTCAAAGCCGTAATACGCTCTGGGAAATTACTGCGATCGAACGCACGAATCGCAGACTGACCCGAGTTACCAACCTCCACGCAGCATTCGCGTGGAGATTTTTTCCGAGAGGCCAAACGAGATGAGAACCACACAAAAGCTGCGTTGCAGCTTGAGCGCATTCTTCGCTCTGCTACTGCTCACATTCACACTGCTCCCCATCGCCTACGCCCAGGAGACCACTGGCGCGATTCAGGGCACGGTCACCGATCCCACTGGCGCAGTCGTCGTAGGTGCAAAGGTAGTAGCTATCGGCGACAAGCTGATTAAGCCCGCTACTTCGACCACCGACTCCCACGGCTTCTATCGCCTCAATGCGCTTCCTCCCGGCAAGTACTCTCTCACCGTTGAGGGTAGCGGTATGAGAGCAAAGGCAACCGATTTGACTCTCGTCGCCGGCGGTCTGCCAAATCTCAACTTCCAGCTCACTGCTGGTGCTGAAACTGTCATTGACGTGAGCGCCTCCGTCGCCATGGTCGACGTCACCCAGAGCAAGGTTGAAACTACAATCACCAGCGACATCCTCCAGCAGATTCCCAAGGGCCGCTCCTTCCAGTCGGTAATCCCGTTTGCTCCCGGCGCACGTCAGGAGCCTCTGCAGAGCCTTCCCCCCACGACGACTGGAGTCTCCTCCACTCTGAATGGCAGCCGTACAGGCGGTTTTCAGATCGACGGCGCCAGCAACAGCGAAAACGTCTATTCCTCCGAAGGCGTCAACGTTACCGACGTCGTCGGCGGCGGCGTAGGCTACAACGTCCCCATGGAGTTCGTGCAGGACGTCCAGATCAAAAGCTCGTCGTTCGAAGCTGAGTACGGCGGCGCGATGGGTGGTGTCGTTAACGTCATCCAGCAAAAGGGCGGCGGCGACTGGCATGGATCGATATTCATGCACTACCGTTCAGATGCGCTTAACGCGAACGACCAGTGCTCCTTTTTATCGACAACTTGCGGCCTGCGGAAAGATCCTACGACAGTCTCGAACTCGACCACTCGTACCGATCAGGCATCCCAGTACTACCTCGGCAAGAAGGATCATTACCGCGCAGTCAATCCTGGTTTCACCATCGGCGGTCCAATCCTCCCAGAGAAGGTCTGGCTGTTCGCCAGCTACGTTCCCGAGTTCTATCGGTTGCGTCGCGATGTCAACTTCACCGGTGCCAACCCCGGTCCTCGCTCCTTCTATCAGTCCCAGGATCAACACTACGGCTTTGTACGCCTGGACTACTCCCCCATCAGCAAGCTGCGCCTCTTCGCCGCCTGGCAGGATATGTATACCCGCCTCATCGGCAACAGCCTTCCCAACCCGGACAGCTTGAGTGGTCAGACAAACTCCTCCTCCACGACCGATCCGACGACCTTCCGTGCCGATGCCGGTCAGGTTGCACCGGCATCCATCTATAGCTTCGGTGGCGACTACACCATCACCTCCCACCTGCTGGCCTCGGTTCGCTACGGCTACCTCTTCAGCAACGCTGAAGATCGCGGTAAACCGACCGGGATTAGATATCTTTTCGACAATAGTTCGGGCGACGGCAAAGGCAACGGCGTTGCAGGTCTAGATGGATCAACTGTTCCGGCTGCCTACCAGCAGATCACTGGGTTCAGCAACCTCGGGGCGAACACACAGCAGCAGTACAACTCCATCAAACGTAAGACTGTCTCGGGCGACCTCTCTTGGCTCAAAACCGGTTGGGTTGGCACTCACAACTTCAAGGGTGGGTATTCCTGGACTAGTACAGCCAATGATTTGAACAGCGGTTACAAGACGGCACTGATCAACTATGATTACGGAGCCGACTACACACCGGCGACTTCTGCAACTGCCTGCGATGCGGTCATTGCGGAAAACGTCAAGAACTATGGTCCGTCGGCATCCTCTCACTGCCGCGGTAACTACGGCTACTTTTACGTCAACGACTACTCCACCGGCGGTGTCGCCCGCGGTAGCAACCAGAGCATCTACATTCAGGACTCTTGGTCTGTCGCCAAGACCGGCCTCAGCATCAACGCCGGCATCCGGTTCGACAAGGAATACCTTCCTCCCTACAGCGCCGGAGCTTCGAGCATCGGCTTCGGCTTTACCCAGAAGGTTGGTCCTCGCATCGGCGCCGCTTACGACGTCCTGCACAACGGCAAGCTGAAAGTCTACGGAAGCTACGGCCAGTTCTACGACATCATCAAGTACTCGCTCCCCCGTGGCTCCTTCGGTGGCGAATACTGGCATGAATGCGTCTACGCGCTCGACGATCCCAACTTTGCCAACGTCGTTCCCGGCAACAACGCTGCTGGTCACGCCTGCCCCACCAGCGGCGGCGCTATCGGCCTCAGCCCGAGTCTTCGTTTCATTGAGAACGTAGACCTTCGCAAGAACGTCATCAGCACAACCGACCCCGGTGTCGATCCCAACATCAAACCGATGAAGATGCACGAGTTCGTAGCCGGTTCAGAGTGGGCAATCAAACCATCTCTCGCCTTCTCGGCTCGCTACTCGCGCAAGCGCCTCGATAACACCATCGAAGATATCGGCGTTACCGATTCGCTCGGCTTCTACATCGGTAATCCCGGTCCCGGTTATGGAGACCTCCTGCACCGTCCTCTGGCGTCGAATGGCTATTCAACACCGCTCTGCGCCGCCTGCCCCATCCAGCCCAAAGCCTCTCGGGCGTACGACGGTCTCGAGCTGCGGATTAACAAATCTGCGCCTCACTACTTCATCAGTGCCTTTTATACCTACAGCCGCCTTCAGGGTAACTACCCCGGTCTTACCAGCACCTTCAATACGGACGGTGGCGGCGGACGGGCCAGCCCGAACAACAACCGTTCCTTCGATCAGCCCCAGATGCAGTTCACCGCGCATGGCAAGCCGTTTGGCGGCCCTCTACCGACCGATCGTCCCAACACCTTCTCGGCCTTCGGTTCTATCCGTCAGAAGTGGTTTGCCGGTGAAACACAGCTCGGTATCTCCCAGTCGATCTTCCAGGGCTCTCCTATAAGCACCGCCTGGCCGACCGGAACCTCGACCTCCTCGGTGCAATTCGTTGAGGACCAGAGCAGCTGGTTGCCGATCTCCCGCGATGCCAGCGGCAACATCATTGCCGGTGCCCTGCAGCACAATCGCCGTACTCCGGCTTACCTGCAAACGGATGCCAACCTTACTCACTACATCAATGTGAGCAAGGCGCACGAGAACCGGAAACTCGGAGCGGAGGTTAACTTCTCTAACCTGTTGGGCCAGCACGCAGCCACCGCCTACACTCAGATTCCCCTGACTGCAGCTGTCTACCCTCAGACCACCAGCAATCCTATCGGTGTCGATTGGAACGCGATGGAAAGCGGCTGGGACTACCTTGGAGTGAGCAACACAAGCAAAAGGCTCGTTGCCAGCAACTACGGACTACCGAACCTATACCAGACAGGACGTCAGATCCGTATAAAGGTGGCCTACACCTTCTAACGAAGTATTTCTTACCGCATCGGGGGCTGCGCAAGCAGTCCCCGTCTCTTTTGCAGAAGAAATCCACAGAAATATTTTCAAAAACTGCATAATTTTCAGGCTCCGAAATCAGCCCGAAAAATGACCACGATTCGTCCATCCCGTGGCAGTTTTTCACCATAAGCTAACCGCCAAAAACAGCCGCAATTCTCCCAACCCCTCTCAAAAACGGGCCGAAAACAACAAAACCCGCCTCTAAAAGACTGTCAGAAAAACTGCGTTTATTTTCCGGTATCGATCTTCAGGTCGATAAAAATCTGGTTCTTGCTATCGAACGAACTGATCGTCTTTACAGGGCTTTTCTTTCCATCATGCTCAGCCCAGATCTCATAGTCCGTATTCTGCGCCAGCTGCCCAAACCGGTACGTGCCTTTGTCGTCCGAGATATAGCTCTTCACAGCAAGACTATGCCCATCTTTCAGATAGACCACAGCACCCTGCAGCAACCCATCCGTCTTAGTCATCACCCTGCCCTGCACCACCCGCTGCACAGGCCCACGCTGCTGCGCAAACAAGCTCCCAGCTGGCGTAACCACCGAAAATACAGCCAACGAACAAGAGAGTAGAACCACCTTGCCGGCAACAGAACGGAACAAAGAATCAGATCGCTTCATAGACTCAAGTATACGGCTCCCACCACAGCAGACGCGGTTTATTCTTCCTCCTCATCGACAAGATGTGCCGTGTCTTCATCGTCATAGCCCGCCTCTTCCATCGGAGCGAGCTCCAGCGGATCGACAGACACAATCTCAAGATCAACTCCACACTCATCGCACTGCACGGTTTCCCCCTCTTCCACCTCTTCCACGTCAATATCAAGTGGGTTATCGCATTCGGGACAAATAACAGCCATAATCGAGCCTCCAGTCTTTTCGGTTCACCACCGCCTATAGGATGATAGGAGCGATACGCGCGACACATCCGCTATTTTTTTAACGGGCATGCTACAGCTACGTCAAGCCTACGATTTTTGCAACGATTTGGTTTCAACAAAGGATGATGAACTTGACCAACAACTCCCGCCTCCTCGTTTGCCTTCCTCTCGCCGCGTTCCTTACCTGCAGCCTCCCCGCCCAGTCGCCAATTACTCCTGCTCCAAAAGACCCCGCCATCGCCGCTGCCCTCCAGCAAGCCTCTCCCGACCACGTCCGCGCCACCATCGAAAAGCTCGTCAGCTTCAACAACCGCAGCACCCTCTCCAGCATGGACACCGATCTGCCCCCTGGCACCGGCGTAAGTGCCGCAGCCGACTGGATCGAGTCGGAATTCAAGCGTATCTCCGCCGACTGCGGCAACTGCCTCGAAGTCAAGCGCGATGACTTTATCGAGCCACCCCAGCCTGGCCCCGCTTCTCGCATCCTCAAGCCCACCAAGCTTACCAACGTCTACGCCATCCTGCACGGAACCGATCCCGCCCAGGCCGAACGTAGGGTTCTCGTCACTGGCCACTACGACTCGCGCAACTCCGACAACTTCAACACCCACGACCCGGCCCCCGGCGCCAATGACGACGCCAGCGGCGTAGCCGTCTCCATTGAATCCGCTCGCGTCCTCAGCAAGCTCAAGTTTCCCAGCAGCATCGTCTTCGTCGCTGTCGCGGGAGAAGAGCAGGGCCTCAACGGCAGCCGCCATCTCGCCAAACTCGCCAGGTCCGAAGGCTGGCAGCTCGAAGCCGTCCTCAACAACGACATCGTAGGCGGAGACACCACACCCGGCGACGCCGGAGCCGACAAGACCGTCGTCCGCGTCTTCTCCGAAGGTGTTCCTGCCAACGCCGCGCTCGATCAGATTCGCGTCATCCAGAATCTCGGCGCCGAAAGCGACTCACCCTCACGCGAACTTGCCCGCGCCATTGCAGAAATCAGCAAATCGTACTTCGCTCCCTCCTCGCAACACGCGTCAGCAGGAACGCCAGCCGGCAAGCCACATAGCAATCTCATCAAGGTCGTCCCCTCCTTCCATCCCGTTCTCATCTTTCGTCGCGACCGCTTCCTCCGCGGCGGCGATCACACCAGCTTCAACATGGAAGGCTTCACCGCCGTTCGCTTCACCGAGTGGCGCGAAAACTTCGACCATCAGCATCAGAACATCCGTGTCGAAAACGGCACTCAGTACGGCGATC
Source organism: Edaphobacter sp. (assembly GCA_035317185.1). Lineage (GTDB taxonomy): Bacteria > Acidobacteriota > Terriglobia > Terriglobales > Acidobacteriaceae > Edaphobacter. The sequence goes on along the minus strand of DATHHN010000072.1, from coordinate 150,210 downwards.
TTCTCAAATACGTCGACTTCAACTACGTCGCCAACGTCGCCCGCCTCAATGCCGCAACATTGGCTACGCTGGCCGCCGCCCCCGGCATCCCCCAGAACGTCCACATTCTCACCGCTGCGCTCGACAACAACACCGAGCTGACATGGGAAGCCCCCAAAGGCATGCCTGCTGGAGCCACCTATGAAGTTGTCTGGCGCGATACCCAAGACCCTACCTGGACAATGGTCCAAAGCGCAGGCTCCGCCACAACCATCAAATTGCCTATCTCCAAGGACAATGTGGTCTTCGGCGTCCGCTCGGTAGACGCAGCCGGCCACCGCAGCATCGCTGTCCTTCCTACCCCTACGCGGCCTACCCGCAGCTTTACGCCGCCGCCTCCCAAGTCGTAGTCTCGCATTCGTGATGAAATAGAAAGCAATGGCACGTTCCGGCCCCATCTCGCTAGCGCTTCCCCCCTTCGCAGGATCGACGCGTCGCCTCATCATCATTAACCTCTTAGCCTTTTTTGGCTTCGCGCTCTTTGGTTGGGTAGCGCCCGCCCCCGTCAACTTTCTGTTCGGGCATCTCGCACTCATTCCCGCAGCCGTCGCCCGTGGCGAAGTCTGGCAGCTCATCACCTACGCCTTTCTCCCGATGGGCATCCTTGGCACGCTCTTCGCCATGCTCAGCCTCTGGTTTACCGGCAATTACCTTGAAGAGATATTCGGCCCTCACTGGCTCATGGAGCTCTATCTCTTCTCGTCGATCGCTGGCGCTCTGTTGGCCTCGGCCCTCACCTTCACGCACATCTTCGGTCTGCGGCCCCAACTCATTACGCTCGGCGCATGGGCGCCTATCTTCGCCCTTCTGGTCGCATTCGCTGTTATAGCCGGCGAGCAGGAGATCCGTCTCTACTTCATCATTCGCATGAAGGCGAAGTACCTCGTCGCCATCTACATCCTCATCAGCGTCGCCGTTCTGCTCAAAGGCGACGACCGCTTCGGCGCTCTCACCCAGCTCTGCGGCGCTCTCATCGGATATCTCTACACACGCTTCGCCCCACGTCGCGGACTTGTCTTCGGCGTCAGCGAGCGCTACTTCGGCGTACGCAACGAATACTATCGCTGGAAGCGTCGCCGCGCTGCGCGCAAGTTCGAGGTTTACATGCGCAAGCAGAACCGCGATGTCCACTTCGACAAAGATGGCCGCTATGTCGATCCCGACGAACTCCGCCGCGACCCCAAAGACAAGCGCTGGATGAACTAAAGACAAACGGGTAATCGTCCGCCATGCTGCCCCTTGCCATCGCCTTACGCGCGGAGCAAGATAGGTGGCACGGAAAAATGGGCCCTGTCACGTCACCTGCACGGCACCCTCTCGCCGGTTCTTGCAGAACGTCGCTATCACCTCAACAATGGAGGAGCCAATATGGCCAGCCCAAACGTCACTCCCGTCATCGATGAAGCCAAACTCAACGCTTTCATGGGGCAAGCCGTGCAGGACATGGGTGCCGCCATGCACGCCTCGCTCATCGTCATCGGCGACAAGCTCGGCCTTTACAAAGCAATGGCCGGAGCAGGACCCCTCACACCCGCGCAGGTTGCCACCAAGGCGCATACCGACGAGCGTTACACCCGCGAGTGGCTCAACGCCAACGCCGCCAGCGGTTATATCTCCTATGACGCCGCTACCAAGACCTATACCCTGCTCCCCGAGCAGGCCTTCGCGCTGGCTCAGGACGATAGCCCTGCCTTTTTACCTGGTGCCTTCCAGATCATCGGCGCGCTCACTCGCGACGAGGCCAAGATTACCGAGGCCTTCCGTACCGGCCACGGCGTGGGCTGGCACGAGCACGATCCCGAAATGTTCGAAGGCACAGAACGCTTCTTTCGTCCCAACTATGCCGCCAACCTTATCTCGCAGTGGCTGCCATCGTTGACCGGGGTAATTGCAAAGCTTGAAGCTGGTGGCCATGTCGCCGATGTCGGCTGCGGTCATGGCTCTTCGACGATCCTGATGGCGAAGGCATTCCCAAAGTCCACCTTCTTCGGCTTTGATTACCATCCGGCTTCCATCGATTGGGCCAGGCGAGCCGCCAAAACTGCTGGAGTCGCCGATCGCATCACCTTCGAAGTGGCCTCCGCCAAGGAGTTCCCCGGCAAGGACTATGACCTCGTCACCTTCTTCGACTGCCTGCACGACATGGGTGACCCTGTAGGCGCCTCCGCCCACGTCCACAGCACGCTGTCGTCCGAAGGCAGTTGGATGATCGTCGAGCCCTTCGCCAACGACAACGTGGAAGACAATCTCAACCCGGTCGGGCGAATCTTCTACTCCGCCTCAACCCTGGTCTGCACTCCAGCCTCACGCTCGCAGGAGGTTGGCCTCGCCCTTGGTGCGCAGGCAGGCGAGGCACGCATGCGAGACGTGATTTTGAGCGGCGGTTTCACCCAATTTCGACGGGCAAATCAAACACCGTTCAATCTCGTCTTTGAAGCAAAGCCCTGAGAGCATTTCCCCACTGTAAGGCACACCGTTCAGGCTCTCTTCGTTTTTGCTTCTAGGTAGGCCAAGGCTCTAGCCTTGGCATTCTGATGCAACAAGGATGCGGGCTTTAGCCCCTGGGGTATGCCTTTCTTTCGCGCCTGCACACACAATCTCTGAAAATGCTCTAAGTCACGCGTGTTTCCGAAGCTCCAGAACGCATGTTGTACCCGCCGCAATGTTTTGATCCAGCACCTGGCTCTCACTGCAAACCAGCTACTGTCAGTTACGAACCACAGTCTTCAAATGCAGTTCGCGCATCTGCTGCTCGGTAGCCGGACTCGGCGCATCCACCATCAGATCGATCGCCTTCGCCGTCTTCGGGAAAGCAATCACCTCACGCAGACTCGTCGCTCCAGCCAGAATCATCACAATCCGGTCCAGCCCCAACGCAATGCCGCCATGCGGAGGCGTGCCGTACTCCAGTGCATCCAGGAAGAACCCAAACCGCTCCTTCGCCTCGGCATCGCTCATGCCCAGCGAACGGAAGATCTCTGCCTGCACATCCTGCCTGTGAATACGGATCGATCCCGAGCCAAGCTCCGTCCCGTTCAGCACAATGTCGTAAGCCAGCGCACGAACAGCACCCTTATCGCTTGTTAGCAGCCCAGCCTTGATGTCCTCTTCATGCGGCGAAGTAAACGGATGGTGTGCCGCGTTCCACACCTTCGCCTCTTCATCCCACTCATACATCGGAAAATCTGTAACCCAGAGAAACTTGTAATCGGCCTCGGTACCTGTCTTCACAAAGCGCCCATGCTTGTCCGCAAACTTCTGTGCCAGCTGCAGCCGCAACGCACCCACGCGCTTGTAGATCCACTGCGGATCGTAGTTCCACTTCTCCGGCGTCCCAGGCTTCGGTGTAATCACAACCACGAGATCGTCAGCCGTCACCCCATCTTCAAGCGTGGGCTCCGCAGCCAGCTTCGCCTCAATCGCCTCAGCCAAGGAAGCGAACGTCGCATTGGTCTTAAGCCGTGCCACATCCAGCGAATCCAACCCGCAATCGCCAAACTCCTTGCGAATGTCATCCGTTAAGCCGCGCCGCTGCGTTCCACTCAAGCCACCCGCCTTCGGAATCACAAAGCCAAGCACCGGCAGCTCCTGTTCAATCTTCAACTGCTCGCGCAGCGCAGGCGTCAGTTCATGCGTCAAGTCCGTCAATGCAGGCAGCCGCATATCCGGCTTGTCTATTCCATAACGCTGAATCGCATCGTCATACGTCATCTGCACAAACGGGCTCGTTAGCGAGATCCCTGCTGTCTTGAAGGCCGCCGTCAAAAATCCTTCGACGATGCGAAACACTGTCTCCTGTTGCGGAAACGTCATCTCCAGGTCGATCTGCGTAAACTCCGGCTGACGGTCTGCACGCAGGTCTTCATCGCGGAAGCATCGCGCCACCTGGAAATACCGGTCGAACCCTGAGATCATCAGAATCTGCTTGAAGATCTGCGGCGACTGCGGCAGTGCATAAAACTCACCCGGATGTACTCTGCTCGGCACCAGATAGTCCCGCGCACCCTCCGGCGTCGATCGTGTCATAAACGGCGTCTCGATCTCCAAAAATCCATTCTCCGAGAGATACCCTCGAATCGCCTGAGCCACCCTGTGCCGCAGTGCGAAGTTATGCTGCATCTCTGTCCGTCGCAGGTCGAGATAGCGATACTTCAGCCGCACCTCTTCATTCGCAATTGCATCGTCCGCCGGCGAAAACGGAGGCGTCCTCGCCTCATTCAGCAGCAGCAGCTCCTTCGCCACCACCTCAATCTCGCCCGTCGGCATATTCGGGTTCTCAAGCCCCGCGCCACGCCGCCGCACTGTGCCTTTCACCGCAACCACATATTCCGACCGCGCCGCCTCAGCCTTCGCATGCGCCTCAGCCGAGACTTCTTTATCCAGCACCACCTGCGTAATCCCCGTGCGATCACGCACGTCGAGGAAGATCAGGTTCCCGTGGTCACGCCGCCGATTCACCCATCCCATCAGCACAACATCCTGCCCATCCTGCTCGGCGCGGAGCTCGCCACACATCTGCGTCCGCTGCAAACTACCTAGAAAATCCAGCATCGTCTCATTCACTCTCGAAAAATCAATATCGCGCAGTGCAACGCTCAACAATCGCACGAGCGCCTAGCAACGCAGCGCATTCGCCAACTCAGCGCGTGTCACCTGAATCTGCTCGCCTGTACTAAAGTCCTTCACCTTCAGGATACCGGACGCGATCTCATCCTCGCCCAGAATCACCATCCTCTTCGCCAGTTTGTCGGCTGCATCGAACGACTTCTTCAATCGAAACGATCCGTCCCCAACCTCAACCGACAACCCTTCTCTTCGCAGCTCCTGTGCCAACGCCAGAGCCGCCGGATTAACTGCCACACCAATCGGCGCGATAAACGCATCCAGTTTCTTCGCCGCCGTCTCACCCTCCTGCGCCTGCAGCGTCAGAATCAACCTGTCCTCGCCAATCGCAAACCCAATCCCCGGAGCCTTCGGTCCACCCAGCATCTCGCTCAGCCCGTCATACCGTCCGCCGCCCAGTAGAGCATTCTGCGTCCCCAATCCGCTTCCATCCGGCACCGTAAACTCGAACGTCGTCCGCGTGTAGTAATCCAATCCCCGCACCAGTCGAGGCTCCACAACATAAGGCACACCACAGGCATCCAGCGCCGCCTTCACCTGGGCAAAGTGCTCCCGCGAATCCTCATCCAGGTAATCCGCAATCTTTGGAAGCCCGTTGATGATCTCCTGATCCTTCGGGTCCTTCGAGTCCAGTACCCGCAGCGGATTCGTCTCTGCCCGCCGCTGATTGTCCTCGCACATCAAATGCTTCACCGGGGCCAGCGCCTCACGCAACGCCGCTACATACCTCGGCCTATCGGTCGACGAACCCACCGAATTCAAAGCCAGCCGCCATCCCTTCACACCCAGCTCATTCAAAAATGTGGCGAGCATCTCCAGCACCTCGGCGTCGCGCAGAGGACTATCCGCACCCGACCACGCCGGCCCCAGAACCTCCGCCCCAATCTGCCAGAACTGCCTGTACCGTCCCCGCTGCGGACGCTCCCGCCGAAACTGCGGCCCAATATAGAAGAGCTTCTGCAGCATCCCCGCATCGCCCATCTTGTGCTCGATATAGGCCCGCACCACCCCCGCCGTACTCTCAGGTCGTAGCGTCAGGCTCTGTCCCTTGTCAGAGTCCGCCCGCCCACGGTCCTCCCACGTATACATCTCCTTCGAGACGATGTCCGTCTCCTCGCCCACGCCCCGCGCAAACAGCTCCGTTGCCTCAAACACCGGCGTCCGAATCTCCCCAAACCCATACCGCGCAAACACCGCCCTGGCGGTAGCTTCCACCTGGTTCCAAAGCTCCGTCTCGGGCGGCAAAAGATCGCGCGTCCCACGCACTGCCTTCAAAATAGCCATTCCTTCAAGTGTAACGAACTTGGGTCTATTCTTGGCCATCCACGCAGAAACACCTACTGTGCTATCCACACGGATTTTCTGTACTTTCTCTCAGCCCAACCAACTTCCGGGTCGACCGTTACTCACCAACAATGCCAGAATCGGGTTCGCCGACAGGCCTTCGCCTGAGTTCGCTGAGTGCGTTGGCGATTTAGCACTCATCGAGAAGGCGAAACGATGGCTACCGGGTTGCCACCATTCGGAGATAGGTGTCGAGAAGCGCGTTTCTCAGGACTGATTGATGCAGGTCGACCTCGAAATGCGCTTTGGCCTGTTGACGAAACTGATAGCTATCGGACAATCACGAACTATCGATTGGGCTTGAACATAGCGCTAAATAGATGTTTGAAGTGCATGGAAGGTGAGAAGCATGGCAAAGTTGATCTACTCAATGGTTCTGTCGCTCGATGGTTACACAGAAGACGAGCATGGCCGCTTTGGCTGGGGCGTCGCCGGTGACGAAGAGCTGCATACCGACATATGCAAGCTTGTGTCGTCATTCGGTACCTATCTCTTCGGACGGAAAATGTACGAGAAGATGGTGTACTGGGAGACCGCGCACACGATTCCCGGTCAACCACAATATTTGCTCGACTTTGCCAAGCAGTGGCAGGCGGCGGAGAAAATCGTTTACTCGAGACCCCTCGCCGAGCCGCGCAGCGCACGGACAAAGATCGAGCAAATATTCGATCCCGACGCGGTCCAGCGGCTCAAGGCAAATGCCGGGCTCGACATTGCTGTGGAAGGTCCTGAGCTCGCCTCGCAAGCGATAAATGCAGGTCTTGTCGACGAGTTCCTAATGATTGTTTGCCGGCTGTCGTCGGTGGCGGAAAGCGGTTCTTCCCCGATGGCGTGCGGCTCGATCTCGAACTAGTCGAGCAGCGACGGTTCCGTAAGGGAGTGATCGCTCTGCGATATGCCGTCCGCGGCCGATCGAAGTGAAGGGCGGAATGTCACGCGTCAGGCGTGGGCTGGCGATAGATCGCCAATGCGCTAGTCGAGGTTCGGATTAGTACCTAGATGTCGTCTTGTGTTTACTGACGATCGATCTCATTCAGCCCTCAGTCGGCGATAACAGGCCAATTCACTCATCCACTCCGATCGAAAGGCATCGGCTTGCCGGACACCGCCATTGGCAGTTCCTTCCCTTAGGCGCTATCGAGTCCCGCGTTGGACGGGAACTGACGCCGGCCCTGCGTCCTTGCCAGCCGAAACCACAGGGCAATAGTGGCGAGTGTAACTCAGTTCGCCCACGGCGCTCATCGTCCTCGCCGCGACATACCGAAACCTACATGGTTGACGGTCCTATTTCGAGTGATCAGAATCGACGCTGATATGTTCGATCGAAATCCGCCGCCGCCGCTTCTTCACCAGAGCCCCACTTCTCCAACCGTTACACTAAAATCGTCATGCCATCCGACGATCCGACAAAAAACAATCACTTCAGGTAATGCCTCCAGTCAAACGCCACTCGAATTCCTGTCAGCCCAATGGTGCGCAGATTCGGGGTGGGAGCGTTTACCGGTGACACGACTGACGTTTCGGTTGGTCTGTCAAATCCAGCATAGAACTGAATCAAAGCACTAGAGGTCTGACTGCGGTAGAACGACCGGAATGGGCGATACTCGAGGATTGGGAAATCCACTTGAATTGAGCGAACTGTGACAAGAGTACTGTCGAGCGGCGCCACGCCTGGAGTCGGCAGTTGCATTGGATTGTGCGTGTCAAGCTTGTACCAATTTATGCCGGCTTCGCGGCCCAGCACGAACTGGAATCGGCCGATGGGGGTCGCAATGCCTGTCTGCCAGGGAATCAGGCCGCCATTGGCTGCTTGCACCGCCATCGTTTTCAACCTCTTCGGTGAGGTAAGAGCTAACAGGGGAGCCGCAACAACCATGTCGCCCGGAACCAGCCAGAACGGAGCACGCACTCGTAAAGTAAGAGCTCCGCGACCAGGTATGGTGGTCTCGCCTTGTGCTGGCCCATCCTGTCGATAACCTACTCCCGCAAAAATCAAGCCGTCACCGGATTCATCCAGCACACCTTCCAGACCGACACCTACGCGAACTGAGGCCTCCAAGCCTGCCGTTCCACTCGCACCGCTTTGAGTGGTTCCAAATCCTCCGTTCATCGCTTGACTAAGGACGGCTGCGGATATCCCCACGAATGGTCCAAATTCAGATCGGAAGCGAGGCAATTGACCCGGCACATCTCCGAGCGCCGGGATCGGTGTCTCCGCGACGACCGGTACGAGGGGTTTGATTTCTTCCTTGTCGATCACTGCTAACGGGAAATGTGTTTCCTGGCAGGTGTTGAATGTATCTGGTTGGATATTTTCGGAATTGTTTGGCGGTATCTTCAATTTGCCATCAAGGGCGCTTGCCAATTGTGCGAGACTGTCCCGAACTGCCGTTGCTACGTGTTTCTTGCTCTCCGGGTCGAGGAACGCGTCTCCTAGAGTAACGAACCGAGTGCCGTTCCACGTCGTAACTTCCACTCCGTGCTCGTTGTAATAGTCATGGGTGCCCTTTCGCACTGCCGTCGTGCCCCAATTGCCGACGACGTGGCCGGCGGCGAAACCATCCTCCAAAAAGTGCAGGGCGTAGGCTTCATCGGCAAGCGCAGCGAGTGCAGTCTCCACGCGCGCTTCGGGAGAGAGATGGCCTTCGGCAATGCGAGCCGCAGCGGCGAGGGCGCGCTCATGGTAGAAAGTGTAAGTTCCCGCTGCATTGAGTTCAGCCCCAGGCCCGAGAACAATCGACATATAAGCCTCGGGGTCGATAGCGGCGTTTGGACGAGCGAGCAGGAAGTGTGCGTTGTTCGACATCGCGCGTGTGACATAGGCGGGATCTGCGCGCAACAAGTCTATGTTGGAACGCCGCACCGCATTCACGCGCTGATCACGTCTTCTGGCAGCGGCGAGTTTCACATCGAGTGAAACACCAATTGCGTCCACCTTTAAAATCCATGGAGCAACAAGGACGTCGCGAAGCATTTCCTGGGCGGAACAGGAGTGATCGCCCGCGATGGCAGGCCAGGAAGCGTAGTCAATGCAGCTCGGTGTTGGTCCGTTTGCTGAGTCGGCCATTTGCGCGCACAACCGGCTCTCATGGCCGCGTCGTGCCTCGGACCATAGCGCGTCGAGTTGCGAGCGCTGTGCTGGTTCGAGCATCTTTATGGCGAGGAATGTAATGCTCCTGTGTTCTGGATATAGCCAGGCCAACACGGTCATCGGTGCGAAGGCGCAAATGCATGTCACCAAAACGAGACTTCGGGTAGTTGTCCAACGAACAGAATGAAAGAGTTGGCTCCGGCAACGTTCCCTCTGTCTCTGCGAGAGGTGGCTATGTATTGGGTTCAAATCTCCTGGCGTCCACGGGGACAATCGTAAAGTTTCACGCGCCATTCTCAGCGCAGCCGATAGACGCCGTAAGATCATACCGCCAACCACCCCCAGACGTCTTGGCGTTCTAAGCCTCTTACTGGGCTCAATGCTCGTTACGAACCGCATTCCGGCTCAGCGAAAAGATACCATACCGCCGATGCATGTTACCGCGATTGCGCTCTCCCATGTGCGCGGGTTCATCGCTTTCGTCCTGCTATTCCTCGTGTTCTGGGCCAAGCTCCGTAGGGAGGAGGAGTGGATGCATTCCCAATTTGGGGAGACGTATGCCACCTGTGCCCATCAGACTGCCGCCTTAGTGCCGTACCCTTTCTGATCGTTATCTCACGATCCCCCTCAGGCGCATTTCACCGAGGCAGTCCAGTTCTTATCAGCAGCCGCGCGGGCAGCAGAGCAAGATCCAGTTCGATAGATAATGTGAGACGGTGTTCGCGTCATGATTGAGCGTTCCGGCCGGATCACTGGCAACCCAGAAGTGTCAACCTCAATTGTTGTCTTCAGGCCGAGTTACTCATTGAGCTCTGAACGGAAATATCGGGCGTTCCGGGTGGTTGGTCGGCCATTCGGAAATTATCAACGAATCGATTCAACCTTAGCGGGCACTCTCAGCGCGCCCAACTCACTCAAATAAATCGCCGTGTAATCCAGATAATTCTGCGCATACTGCAGAATCATCTTCCGGTCTTCCTCCCCCAGCGTCTTCTTCACCTTGCCCGGAACCCCGGCCACCAGTGAGTTTGGCGGAATCACCGTCTGCTCCGGGATCACCGCTCCCGCAGCAACAATCGATCCCTCTCCAATCCGCGCATTGTTCAGAATCGTTGCCCCAATCCCTACCAGTACAGCATCCTCCAGCACGCAGCCATGGACGGTGGCATTATGCCCAATCGTCACCATCTCACCCACAATCACCGGATAGAGATGGCGCATACCGTGCAGCACAGCGCAGTCCTGCACATTGCTCTTCGCTCCAATCCGAATAGAGTTCACATCGCCCCGGATCACCGCATTCATCCACACGCTGGCCTGCTCCCCCAGCACAACATCCCCAATCACCTGCGCTGAAGGATCGACATAACAACTCGCTGGCACAATTGGCACAATCCCTTGATAGCTCCGCAACATGTAGCCGATTCTACGCCGCCTATCTTTAGGTCGCAGAAAGCCAGCGCATTTGCCCTGTCCTACCATCAGGAAGCAACAGACTAAACCATATAAAATGAGATATTTATGGAAATAATCGCCAAAATCTCTAGTAATTTCTTTGTCAAGGCCAAAAAACATCTAAACAGAACAAAATAAATGACATACAGGTTGCGAGGGAGTTTCACTCAATCAAGTAAACTAGATATATAGATCAGAAAAACCCCGGCTCTAAAACCGGGGTTTGTTTCATGCTCACCTAAACCATTTAGAAAGAGTATTTTACCTGTAAAACCTTTAGAATGAGGATTTTGACGATTTCTAATTTTTATAAACATCTGAAACAAAAAGACTTGCTAGTTTGATCTCCGGAGGGGGTTACCCTCGAAGGAAATTCCCATGGTTATCCCCCGAGAAGCGATTACCCGTAATTTCTCAAGGATTATTACAAATATTCCCCAAAAAGATAGTATTCTGATAACATCCCGTTCCGGGACTGTTTGGAGGTGTATTTTTCTTGGCAGAGGTTCGAGTACAAGAAGGCGAACCACTTGAGAATGCCCTGCGGCGCTTTAAGCGCAAAGTGCAGACCGAAGACATTATCAAGGAAGTTAAGCGCCACTCGTTTTATCTAAAACCAGGCGAGAAGAAGCGTGTAAAAGAAGCGCTCGCTCGCAAGCGTAATCGCAAGAAGGTCCGCAAGGAACAGGATTAGTCCCGTTCCTGAAAGCTGGCAAGCCGTCTCCCCATACTTAGGTCTGGTGAGACGGCTACCAAATTCCGCCGACGATAGACTCCCGCTATTGATCGGCCTCCGCAGTGACAGACCTGACGATTGGACCTGTCCACCGGACAAACTCAGCAATTTCTCCGCGAATTCGCGGCCCCGGGCCCCAATACCGAGTAAGGAACGACCATCGAGGTTGAGTACACCTGAAGCTTCCCTGAACGACGCGGATCTCAGGTTGCCATCCTTTCCGCACCACGGGAGAAGCGGCTATGGAATTTGTGGATCGACTCTTAACCTGCACTGACTGCGGTGGAGAATTCATCTTCACTGCCGGCGAACAACTCTTTTTCTTCGATAAACAATTCAAAAACGACCCGAAGCGCTGCAAACCATGCAAGTCCAAGCGCTCCTCTGTCGCATTGCGTCCAGGTTCAGGGCCGGCCGCTGCCGGTCTCTCGCGCACTGAAACCAGAACCGAGTGCTCCGAGTGCGGTATTCAGACCACCGTTCCCTTCAAGCCCACTCAGGGTCGTCCGGTACTCTGCCGCCAGTGCTTCCAGACCAAGCAGCGGGCCGTGGTTCCAGGAGTTGCCGCTGACACCACAGCAGAGCTTATGGCTGCAGCGACGAACACGGACCTTGGCACAATGAGCCAGAAGCTGCTCTCCGCCGCCGCCCAGGCCCCGCAAGCCTAGCAGCCTGAGCAGTCCTTTCCCGCGCACATTACGATGTGTGGAGGATAGCTGCGGCTCCTCAGACGCACAAAGGCCCTGCCGAAGCAGGGCCTTTGTAGCTGGTACAGGGAACACTTATGCATTGACAGTCGGATCGACGTTCACAAAGCGGCCATGCTGTCCACGATCCTGGAAACGGACGATGCCATCGGTCTTGGCGAAGAGAGTGTCGTCCTTGCCCCGGCCGACGTTTGCGCCGGGCTTGAGCGGTGTGCCACGCTGACGGACGATGATTCCACCGCCGAGGATGGTCTGACCGCCGAATACCTTGACCCCGAGCCGCTGTGCGTTTGAGTCGCGGCCGTTTTTAGAAGAACCTAAACCTTTTTTATGTGCCATTCGATTGCCTCTTTCGCGCCGCCCTCAGGCTGTAGCGCTATGAAAATAAAGTCTTAAGCCTTGAAGCTCTTGCCGTTGACCGAGATCTCGTTGATCTTGACTTCAACGAAGTTCTGGCGGTGACCCTGCATCTTCTTGTACTGCTTCTTGCGCTTGAGCTTGAAGACGAGAATCTTGTTAGCGCGGCCTTCGCCGACGACGGTTGCGGTTACCTTTGCGCCGGTGAGATCGGACTCGAACTTGCCCTCTTCGCCGCTGATGGCGAGGATGTCGGAGAACTCGACTGCGCCGTTTTCGTGGGCTGTGGTTTCGATCTTCAACTTCTCGCCTGGCGAGACCAGGTACTGTTTGCCGCCGGTGCGGATGACTGCGTACATAGCTAAAACCTCAAGCGTGGCGCTGGTGCGCGCTGACCGCTTCCTTCATGAATTGTGCTGCATGGGGCGCATACAGGAGCACTGCATCAAGCCAACCGGCCAAGCCATCGCAGTCTTTTGAAGCTGACCGCCGGGCTCTAACCTGTCGTCCCTGCAACCCTTGAGATGGAGACACACGGGTTGCAGCGCCAAACTTAAAAAGTGTATCGCGTTCCGGCTTGAGGGTCAATAAGGAACGGATTTTTTTGGGTGTGGTGAGAAGGGTAATTTGCCCGAAAAACGGGGATTTTAGGGGTGCAGAACGTGGTGAAATGCGTGGTAAATGTGACATGTTGGCGGCGTTTTGTGGACAGGAAATGCACGCAAATTGGAGGTAACGGGGTCGGGGCGACTCGGATTACCGCTCTCTGCCGTGATCGGCGTAATCCATTCCTTATTCTACGATGGCCCAGCCTGGATCTGGATCGAACTGGCTCATTGCGGTTGCCGTTTGTGTCGTGGTCTTTCCCAGATCTTTTTGGAGCAGTACGCCATCCTGATCGATCATGAAGGTCATCACGCCTGAGTTGCCGTACTCCGCAGGATAGGCGACGAGGGCGAATCCGCGAGTCATCTTCCCATCGACCATGTAGTCTTTCGCGCCGCCCGGCGCTTTATCGCTTTGCCCCTTGAGCATGCGGAAGTAGTATCCGTGGAACGCCGTGTGTCCCTCGGGCTTTGCGGTATATCCTTCAGCGGTTGCGAAGGCTGCCAGCGGGCCGAGCGGGCTTGCGGGCTGCCCATCGGACGCCTTCCAGTACAAGCCGTTCTGCTTGCCTGGGTCGCTGATGAACTTCGCCGCGAATTGTTTCGTCTTTTCGCTATCGTGAGGCTGCGAGTAGTACTCGGCCTGGGCGTCTGTCACAGCTCGACTAGCGTCGATGATTGCCAGTTCATTCCGGCCAATACGGCGGTTGAGGACCTCATCCTTGCCCGCAGCCGTGTCGAAGAACCACTTGTCTTCCCCATTCTTCTTTAGCGGGATCGGGAAAGGGAAGTTGTCGGCTCCGACCAGCAGGGTCTGGGAGCCGTCCGGCATCCTGCGCCAACGGTGCATCACACCATACCCTGTCACGAATGCGTTGACGGCATTCTTATCTTCCACGGCATCGCCGGAGGAGATAATCTCCTTCGAATCCGGGCCGAAGACTGCCAGCAGTGCATTTTGATCGCCAGACTTTGCCGCTGCCAGCAGCGCATTCCCCGCGTCGTCTGGGGAAACAAACACGCTAATCGAAGGTTTGTCGGGCGCCTCGGATTTTTTGCAGGCCGCAAGGGGAAGGATGATCGTCAGAAGCAGTAGCCGAATCGTAAACGCAATTCTGCGGTGGTTGAGCGACATTTCCATCCTCCAAAACTTCGTCCGTAAATCTTTACTAAGCGCCCACTAAGGTGACTTCGTCATTGGCTTCATCTGCGACGGCCGCCACCGCCACCCCGGCTTGCCGAACCACGAGCACTCGCTTGCCGGGATTCCCAACCGCCTCCGCTGCCTCCTCCGCCAAAGGCTGAGGACCCGCTGCTCCTTTCCTGCCCTCCATAGCCGCGAGCAGCAGCCGAGTTAGCTCCCGAGTAGCTTGAGGTGTTGTGGGGAGTGCCCTGGGTCTGGTTCCAGCCGCTCCCTGTGTTCTTGTAGACATTGCCGTTTGCTGCGGCATACTTGTTGCCATTTGCGGTTTGTCCCACGGCACCGCTATTGCCATACGCGCCTGAAGCGGCAACACCTTTCCCTCCCGCCGAAGTCTGTACCGTTCCCACAGACCCTTGCGCGGTGGTTTGATGTTGCGTGTATGCGGTGTTGCCGTTCTTTGAGACGACCGAGCTTCCGTAGTTGCCATAGGCGTTGGACACTTGATGCGTCGCGGCATACGCCCCGGTGTTTGGGTTGTACGCCTGACCCGCTCTTTGGGTGCCGTACGGGGTTGCCACAGCTGCGCCGCGGGCATACGTTCCAGTGGACGGGTTATAGGCAGTCCCAACCCGCGCGGCGCCGTATGGACCGTAGGCGGTTGCAGTGGAACCATAGAAGCCGCCGTGCCACGCGGCGTTTCCGTAGTAGACGTTATTTCTGTAAACAACCGCGCCGCCGTGCCAATTGCAGTTCCAGTAGCTGTAACCCCATCCGCAACAACTATTGTTGATCGCAGCTCCCACTGCGATACCAATTCCGAATGCAAGCACGGCCGTCGTCACCACGGCTGCAGTGCTGTATCCCGGCGTCGTAACCGGAGCCCCGTAGACAACCGTGGGGTTGTATTGTGGAACGTAGACCACCTGAGGATTGGTTGGTTGAATCACGATCACCTGCGGCGACTGTTGCACGACTGTAATCTGTGAACCTGATTTCAGGTTGCCGGCAGCCTTTGCCTTGGCGCGCAATGCCTGCACCGCAGCCATCACGTCGGCGGCCTGCGTGTGGTACGTCTCTCCCAGGGCCGAGGTCCAGCTGAGGTTTTTCACCATGTTGTCCAGGACCGAAGGAAACTGTGTGAGCGCCTTCACGCTCGGATCCCACGATTGCTTATCAACGGCCTGCATCAGAGCCGAACCGGTGAGACCCTTGTTCTGCTGCAACCAATTGTTCGCCTGAGTAATCTGATCGGGAAAGGTCGCGGCTCCAAGAATCTGGGCAACGAGAGCGTCAGGGTACAGCGCAATCGGTGCCACCAGTTGTTGCAACTCCTCCGCAGACAGGGGCGCCCCTTGTCCCGAATATTCTGACGATCCTGTGGGTGCTGGTGGTTGCTGGCCGGCAGCTTGCCTTGGCACAGCGGGGAGGACCAGTAGAACGGATAATGTCGCGGCCAAGAGCTGGTTCAGGAAAGTCTTGATCATTTTCTTCTCTCCATCGGAGAAAGGCATCGAGCTTTGCCTCTCATCTGCTAGTGATGATGAGCGTACTTTTGCCGGGTACAGCTATTGGGGGCCGCCAGCGAGTTACCCATAATAGCGCGTCTTCTCCCGACAGGCGACACCGACAGTAAGAATCTTCGGTGATCGCCTTGTTGCCCACGGCAAGTCCAGAGCCACTGGCGACAGTGCCCGTTATCCCAATCTGACGCGAGAGGCTTGTTTCAGTGACAGGGCCGGAGGTTTATGGCTTCTTTATGGGTTCTCTACAGAAGCTCTATGTGAGTTGAACGGTTTTTTTACTCGCCAACTGTTGTTCTTGCGTTAGCTGCTGGGTTTTATCGCCTGAGCAGCGATCGAGGACAACATGAACGACAGGATTTACACCCGCACGCGGGGATTTGATGGACTTGCCAACGCAACAGTACGTGCTTTCTCGCTTCTCCTCTTGATTGTGCTTGCTCTGGTTGGACCGGGAATAGCGATGGCGCAGTCGACGTTTGGAAGTGTTCGGGGAATCGCGCAGGATGGCTCCGGGGCGGTTTTGCCGGAGACGCAGATTACGCTGCATAGCCTGGATGAAAACATCGACCGGCAGACCAAGGCCGACGCCGATGGCGGTTTCACGATTGAGAATGTGAAGCCGGGCAAGTACAGCCTGCGAGCGGCGATGAGCGGCTTTGCGGAGACCGTGATGAACGGTGTAACGGTTGAAGCGAGGCAGGATGTACGGCTGACCGTAGTGATGACGGTGGCAGCGCAGACCTCGACGGTGGAGGTGAGCGCGGGGGCCGACCAGATTAACAGCGAGAATGCGGCGATTGGAGATTCGAAGGACAACCAGCAGATTATGCAGCTGCCGCTGAATAACCGGGCGACGACGACGAGTCCGCTGGGTGCATTGGCGTTGTCGCCGAACGTGCAGATGGACAGCCAGGGCAATATAGCGCTGGGCGGGGCGAGTTCATCGATGGTGAATTTTTCAGTCGATGGCATTTCAACGGCCAACGTTCGACAGAATGGCGCGTTGCAGGATGCCTATCCCTCGCAGGAGGGGATCTCGGCGGTGAAAGTGACGGCCTTCAACAACAGCGCGGAGTTCTCGCAGGTGGGCGATGTGACGTTCACGACGAAGAACGGAACCAATAATATTCACGGCAGCCTGTTTGAGTATCTGCAGAACCAGGCGCTGGATGCGAGCCCGTATGGTTTCTCGGGCAAGGCTCCGAAGAAGTTCAATACGTTCGGCGGATCGCTGGGTGGACCGGTGGTTTTGCCGTGGCTTTATAACGGTAGAGATAAGACTTTCTTCTTCTTCGACTATGAAGGAAACAGGCGCACGACGGCGGTGGCGCAGCAACTTCTAGTGCCGACGGAGGCCGAGAGAAACGGCGACTTGAGCGGATTCGGCAGCAACGTGGTGATTCCGCAGGCGAGCATTAGCGCCACGGCGAAGGCTTTGCTGAACTACTACCCGCTGCCGAATGTTTCGGGACAGAGCGGATTCAACTATGAGAACTTCCAGTCGACGCCAGCGCGGACGGACGGTGCGGATATCCGTATCGACCAGACGTTTGGTGCGAGGAACTCGGCCTATGCGCGGTTCAGCCGGAAGAACATTACGTCGGATTTCGCCAATCCGTTTCTGCCGAATGATGTGGACAGTATTCATAACCGGAGTTTGCTGGTGTCGGATACGTTTACGATCACGCCGAGGCTGCTGAACGAGTTTCGGTTTGGGTTTACGAATGTGACTACGGATGTTGGGTTTCCGGTTTCGGGGGCGAGTGCGTTGCAGCAGTTGAATCTGCAGGGCGTTGACATTAGCCAGCATCCGACGACGAATGCGTTTCCGACGTTCAACTTCAGCGCAGGTACGGGACTGACGCCGATTGGGCGGGACAAGACAGGAGTGACGCAGTCGAAGACGATGCAGTTCAGCGATAACGTGACGTATACGATCGGTAGGCACACGGTGAAGGGCGGCATCGATGTTCGCCGGGTGCGGTACGCCGACACGGAGCTGTTCCTGCCCTCGGATGACTTTGGCTCGTTCACGTTTCAGCCGAACTTTACGGGGAACGCGTTTGGAGATTTTCTGGAGGGTGCGCCGACTACGTTGTTCTTTGCGGTGTCGAGCCCGGATGTCTCCGGATCGGCGACGCAGTACAGTGTGTTTGCGCAGGACATCTACCAGATTTCAAGCAAGCTGACGGTGAGCTATGGCCTGCGCTGGCAGGTGTTGCCGGGCTTCAACCTGGATGGAGGGAATGCGGCGAACTTCGATCAGAGGACGAATTCGATTGTGGTTCCGGATGAACTTGCGAGCTATCTGGCGAAGAATAATTTGCAGAACTCGAATCTGGCGTTTCAGCAGTCGTTCAATGCGTGCAATTTGAACAACACGGCGTTGCCTTGTACGAAGTATGTGACGGCCAGTCAGGATGGGCTTCCGCAGAGTCTGCGGAACAGCTACAAGGGAAATTTTCAGCCTCGGGTTTCGGTTGCTTACAGGCCGTTCAACGATACGAAGACGGTGCTGCGCGCGGGGTTTGGCGTGTATACGATGACAAATCTGGGGCCGCTGTCGTTCAATAACAGCGGTAATCCAACGTCGAATCTGCACACGTATTCGAACACCGTGGTGACGGATCAGAGTGGGACGCATCCGCTGATTCAATTTCCGCAGACGGCTCCTCCGGTGGCTGGGGTGCAGTATGGTGGCGGGGGGCTGGATCAAGGCGTCGATCCGAACTATCGCGACCCGCAGTCCAACCAGTGGAGCGTAACGGTGGAGCGGCAGCTGAATGATGCCACGGCGCTGCGCGCGAGCTATGTGGGGATGCATACGTACAGGCTGAGTGTGACGGAGGATTTGAACCAGGTTGCGGCGAGTACGACGCCTTATTCGGCGAGCGAGCTTCCGTATCAGAACTGGACGACGCTCTACAGCACGTTCAATGCGGGGAAGGCCAACTACGGCGCGTTTGAATTAGAGGCTTCGCATAGGATGGCACATGGCTTGTACTTCGACGCGAACTATACATTTGCGAAGAACGAGGCGGACAACCAGGGCGATGCTCCGAGTGCGTTTGCGGGCGAGGTGAACTATGGGGTGCCGGTTGCCGATCGCTTCAACATTGCGCAGAACTACGGCAACGTGGAGGGTACGCGGCGTCACCGAATGCTGCTGACGGGGTTGTATCAGCTTCCGTTTGGCCAGGGCCGCACGTGGATGAATGGCGGCGGTTGGAGGGATGTGCTGCTGGGCGGGTGGGACGTGAACAATGTGACGCTGCTGGAGACGGGGCCATGGCAGACGCCGAGCATCAGTGCGGCTGCGGACCAATCGAATACGAATGTGGCGAACCGTGGCGCGATACTGCGGCCGGATATGGTGTCGAAGAATTACTATGCTGGGCAATCGCGGGCACAGTACTTCAACCTGGCGGCGTTTGCGCCGACTCCTGCGGGTGCGGGGCGGTTTGGCAATGCGGGCGTCGGCATATTGCAGGGACCGGGGACGGCGGCGGTGAGTCTTGGCGTGGCGAAGGTGTTTCTGATTACGGAGAGAGTGCATGCGAGGTTTGAGTCGACGTTTACGAATGTGCTGAACCATACGAACTTTGCTCCGCCGGCGACGGTGGTGGATAGTCCGTTGACGTTTGGTGCATTGATTGGCCCGCAGACGGCGGAGAATGCGGGGAATCGGACGGGACAGTTGGCGCTTCGGGTGGATTTTTAGAGCAGGGATAGGAAGTAGGAGGCAAAGACAGATGGCGTCGGTCCTGCGTGAGTGGGGCCGATGCTTTTTGGTGCGGTAGTCTGGTGGGTAGCTGCGATTCGACGCGGCTGTGCCGGAGTTGAGCGACGATGTGGCGTGTGAGTGTAGTGGCTACGGTTCTGAATGAGGCGGAGGATATTGGTGGACTTGTCTCGACGCTGTCGGGGCAGACGATGGCTGCGGTTGAGGTAATTGTCGTCGATGGCGGATCGACAGATGGAACGTGGGAATGGCTGGTTGCGGCGCGGGAGAGGTATCCGATGCTGGTTGCGATTCGCGATGAGAGCTGCAGCTTGAAGTATTCGCCGGGACCGATTGCGCGGGGGCGGAATGTGGGGATTCGGGCGGCCGCGTCGGATGTGATCGCGTGTGCGGATGCGGGGTGTACGTATGGGCCGGACTGGTTGGGGAGGCTCACCGCGCCGATTCTTGAGGGCGGGGCGGAGTATGCGGTGGGGGGATCGTGCGTCGATGTTGCGGATGCGACGGTTTGGGATATTGCTTCGGCTCCGTTCTTTGGGGTGAAGCTGAGCGCGGATGAGCCGACGAAGTCGTGCACGGCGCGGTCGATGGCGTTCAAGAAAGAGCTTTGGGAGCGAGTGGGCGGATTTCCGGAGACGGTGTTTTTTGGGGAAGACACGCTGTTCGACCAGAGAGTGCGGGCTACGGTGACGCCGGCGTTTGCGGCGCGGGCGAAGGCGGTGTATCGGCCGCGGTATACGTTCCAGTCGGCGGTGAGGCAGCTTGCGCGCTATGCGATTGCGGATGGCGCAATGGGGGTGAGACCGGCGCGACTGATGCGCAACCTGATGCGCTGCGTGGTGGAGGTGCTTGCGGTAGCGGCGTTGCCGGTTACGGTGATTCCGTTTGCGCTGATCTTTGCGCTGGAGGTTTATTTTGCATTTCGGCTGGATTGGCGTGGGATTCGGAAGATGTCGATTGGGGTGTGGATGGCGAGGCTAGTGTTTTCGCTGGCGGTGCCGTGGGTGGTGACGTGGAACCAGATTGTGGGCGGTGTGACGAAGGCGCATCAGCCGAATCGGCAGAATGTCGGCTGACGGTTTCTGCTTCGTGCGGCGTAGGACTACTCTTCGTGGGCGAGCTTTTCACCATCGGGGCCGACCTGGATCTCTTTCTTCTTTGTTCCCTTCAGAATGACTGCTTCGTAGGCGACGAGTTTGTCCTGCTTGGTGAGCGATTCGACCTTGGTGATTTTCGCACCGGCCGCCTTCGCCGTTAGGGCGCTTTGAACCTTTGCTGGGAGCGAATCAAAGGCTACTTCTTCTTCCACTTCATTCAGGGTTCCGTATTGATGACGCTGATTCTTTAAGGATGCAAAGGCATGGCTTGATAAATCAGTGTTATCGGTACTAAGTTTTCCTGCGGCGGTAGACTGGGACTATTGTTTCGATCTCGTGAGGTGAAGGGTTTGGTTCGGATTAAGGCGTTGAAGTTGAAGGCTGAGGCGCAGTTGCCTCGGTATGCGCATGTAGGGGCATTTGGAGATCTGGCTGCCGATCTGTATGCGGCGGAAGCCGTAGTGATTGAGGCAGGAGTGACGCTGCCGGTGTCGACGGGGATTGCGTTGGAGTTTCCGGCGACACATGGGGCGCTGGTGGAAGACCGGTCAGGGCTGGCTGTGCGGGGAGTGACGACGCTGGCCGGAGTGATCGATCCGGGCTATCGCGGGGAGATCAAGGTTGTGGTGACGAACCTTAGCCCGGTGGCTGTCGAGGTGAAGAGAGGGGACCGGATCGCGCAACTTCGGATCGTGGAGCGGATTGAGGCGCAGTTTGAAGAGGTTACGGAACTCGCGGAGGCTCCGCGGGGAGCTGCGGGGTTTGGGAGCACGGGGAGCTAGGGCTTTGAGGCTGATTTGGTCTAAGCGTGCGACAATCTTAATAGCGAGCCATGCCAAATCAGCTAGTTCAGCAAGCCAGCGGTACCCCCTCCCCAGCTACGATTACGCCGGAGCTGCTCAAGCAGCACAGCATCACACCGGATGAGTACACGCGCATTGAAGCAGCGCTTGGACGTATCCCTTCCCTGACTGAGTTGGGGATTTTTTCTGTGATGTGGTCGGAGCACTGCTCTTACAAGTCATCGCGGGTGCATTTGAAGCGGTTGCCGACACGCGGTGAGAGAACCAGCGGACCGGGCAGCGTGGTGCAGGGCCCGGGCGAGAACGCCGGGATCATCGACGTGGGCGATGGGTGGGCTTGCGCGTTCAAGATTGAGTCGCACAATCATCCGAGCTACATCGAGCCTTATCAGGGCGCGGCTACCGGCGTTGGCGGAATTCTGCGGGATATTTTTACGATGAACGCTCGTCCGCTGGCGGTGATGGATTCGCTGCGGTTTGGGCCGCTGGATGAAGCAGAACCGGATGAGGCGCTGCGGCGCAGGAACCACCAGATTGCTACGGGTGTGGTTCATGGCGTGGCTGGGTATGGGAACTGCTTTGGGGTTCCGAATCTGGGTGGAGAGACTCGGTTTGAAAGCTGTTATTCGGGGAATCCGCTGCTGAATGCGTTTGCGCTGGGGCTTGTACGCAGCGATGAGATTTTTTATGCGAAGGCTACCGGTGTGGGAAATCCGGTGATCTACGTTGGCGCGAAGACGGGCCGCGATGGTATTCACGGCGCGACAATGGCGAGCGAGGAGTTTACCGAAGGCTCGGAGCAAAAGCGGCCTAATGTGCAGATGGGCGATCCGTTTATGGAGAAGCTGCTGCTGGAGGCTTGTCTTGAGGCGATGGCTACGGGCGCGGTGCTTGGGATTCAGGACATGGGCGCGGCTGGTTTGACGTGCTCGACCTGCGAGATGGGCGCTCGTGGAGATTTGGGTTTGACGGTGGAGCTGGATCGCGTGCCGCAACGCGAGACGGGCATGACGAGCTACGAGATTATGCTGTCGGAGTCGCAGGAGCGGATGTTGCTGGTCGCCGATAAGGAGCGCGCCGTCGAGGTATTGGATGTCTTCTCGAAGTGGGGACTGGATGCTTCGATTGTGGGCGAGGTGACGGCTGAACCGAATATGCGGATTACGCAGCGCGGTGTGGTGGTGGCGAATATTCCGAATAAGTCGCTGACGGATGATGCTCCGCTGTATCACCGGCCTGTGGGTGTGTGGAAGGCTCCGGTGCCGTTGGATCCTCCTGCTGATGTTTTGGCGAAGTTGAATGAGTCTCGGGATTATGCGGCGGATTTGAAGACGTTGCTGGCGAGTGCGAACATCTGCGACAAGCGTTGGGTGTATGAGCAGTATGACTCGATGGTGCAGACCAACACCGTGCAGGGACCGGGCGGTGAGGCCGGTGTGATGCGCATCAAGGGAACGGGTGGAGCTTCGAATTTTGTCGGCAAGAAGGCGGTCGCGGAGCTGGTTGCGGCTTCGACTCCTGAAGGAGTGGCGGCGCTTGAGGCTGCTTCGAAAGAGACCGTAAAGGGAGACCGTGGACTGGCGATGGCGTTGGCGGGGAATGGGCGATGGACGTATCTCGATCCGAAGCTGGGTGCGATGCATGCGGTTGCCGAGGCCGCGCGAAAGGTCGCTTGTACCGGGGCTGTTCCGGTGTCGGCGACGAATTGTTTGAACTTCGGGAATCCGGAGAAGCCGGAGATTATGGCGCAGCTTTCGAATGCAATCGATGGGATTGCTGAGGCTTGTATTGCGTTGGGCACTCCAGTTACGGGTGGGAATGTTTCGCTCTACAACGAGACCAGGGGTGAGGGGATTTATCCGACTCCGGTGCTTGGCATTGTGGGGATTATTGAGGATGTGACGAAGAGTGTGCCGTCTGCGTTTCGGCAGGCTGGAGATGCTGTGCTGTTCCTCTCGGCGTTTCAGGGTAAGGGTCGGCAGGCTAAGCGGGATATGGGCTCGACCGATTTTGCGAAGAGTGTTCTGGGTGAGCTGTGGGGCGCGCCTCCTGTGCTGGATCTGAAGGAAGAGGCTGCTCTGCATAAGGCTTTGGCTGCCCTCGCGGAGAAGGGTCTGTTGAATTCGGCTAGCGATCTTTCGGATGGCGGCTGCGCGGTTGCGTTTGCGAAGGCTTGCTTTCCGCGTGAGCTGGGTGTGAGGATTTCGATGCGGCTTGATTCTGATGAGCCGTTTGCTCTGACAGAGCGGCTGTTCAGCGAGATTGGGTCGTCGGTGATTGCTACAGCCGATCCCGCGAAGATCGAGGAAATTCAGGCAGTGCTGAAGGATCATGCGGGTGTCTGGGTGTTCCGTCTGGGAGATGTGACTTCGGGCAACTACGAGATTGTGATCAATGAGAAGCCGGTGATCGATGAGCCTGTAAAGGCGCTGAAGGCCGCATGGGCGGGTGCGATGGAAGCGCAACTGGCGGATGAGGTGGTAACGGCGTAATGGATACTTTGCTCGAAAACAACGTGGACGAGATGGAAGAGAACGACGAGACACCGTTCGACAAGCTGCGCGAAGAGTGTGGCGTGATGGCGGTATACGGCCACACCGATGCGGCTCGCATGACTTACTGGGGACTGTATGCGTTGCAGCATCGCGGGCAGGAGTCGGCGGGCATTGCGAGCGCGGATGGGCAGCAGGTGAACGACATCAAGGGCATGGGCCTGGTATCGGAGATCTTTACCGATGACGTGCTGGCAAAGCTGCCGGGGTATATGGCGATTGGGCATACGCGCTACTCGACGACAGGAGATTCGGCGCTGCTGAATGCGCAGCCGATTTCGGTGGAGTCGACCAAGGGGTTGATTGCGATTGCGCACAATGGCAACCTGGTGAACCTGGGCACGGCGAAGGAACGCCTGGAGCGCGATGGCGCGCTGTTTCAAACGACGAGCGATTCGGAGATCATCATTCAGTTGATTGCGCACTCGAAGCAGTCGACGCTTGTGGATTGTATTGCGGACTCACTATCGCAGGTGGATGGCGCGTTTTCGATTGTGATGATGACGCGGAACCGCATCTTCGCGGCTCGCGATCCGCATGGATTCAGGCCGCTGTCGATGGGGCGGATTCCCGGCGTCGACGGCGCTCCCGATACATTTGTGTTTGCGAGCGAGACGTGTGCGTTCGATCTGCTGCATGCGAAGTATGAGCGCGATGTGAAGCCGGGCGAACTGGTGATGGTTTCGGAAGATGGCGTGACCAGCCGCTACTTCAATACGACAACGGAGCAGGCGAGCTGCGTGTTTGAACACGTCTACTTTGCCCGGCCAGACTCTAAGATCTTTGGGCGGTGGGTGCAGCAGTCGCGGGAGCAGATGGGACGGCAGCTTGCGCGTGAATCAGGTGTGCCTGCGGACCTGGTTGTGCCGGTACCGGACTCGGGCGTTACGGCGGCGATTGGATATGCGGCTGAATCGGGGATTCCGTTCAACCTTGGGTTGATTCGAAATCATTATGTGGGCCGCACGTTTATTCAGCCGGAGCAGAGGGTTCGCGACTTTGGCGTAAGGATGAAGCTGAATCCGGTGCGGAGTCTGTTGGAAGGGAAGCGCGTCATCCTGATCGACGATTCGATCATCCGGGGAACGACCTCGCGAAAGATTGTACGGATGGTTCGTGCGGCTGGTGCGAAGGAAGTGCATCTACGGATCTCTTGTCCGCCTACGATTTCTCCTTGTTTTTACGGAGTGGATACGCCCAGCAAGAAGGATTTGATCGCAGCGAATAAATCCGTCGCGGAGATATGTGAGTTTATCGAGGCTGACTCGCTGGCGTATCTCTCGCTGCCTGGGCTGACACATGCTTGTACTATCGGCGAGTCTTCCGAGGGGCTTTCTCCGGCTTCATTCTGCACGGCGTGCTATACAGGGGAGTATCCGACGCAGTGGGTGGATGTAACGGAGATTTTGCCTGCGGTTACGATTGCCTGAAGACATTTCTTTGCGCGTTTGAGTGGAGCCACGAGGACAGGAAAGCACACCTCAGGGGCTAAAGCCCTGTATTTCGTTGGCACTTGAGGCCCGGGTTAAAGCCGGGGCCTACCTCAGAAGCAAAGGCAAAAGCAAAAGCCGAAATAGAGGAGTTCTTCGCTTCGCTCAGGATGATGGTGTAAGAACAAACAACGGCAAGAACAGAAGCAGATCCAATTGTCGGGCTGTGCCAAATGCTAGCGCGATTGCTCTATGCTCATACCTTCAGGGTGCGGAGGTAGGTGTAGCTTTCCTTGAGGCTTTCGAGGACGGGCTCGGAGGTTTCGTCCTGGTCTACGAAGGCGTACTTGATGCCTTGTTTGTGGGCCTGCGAGAGCAGCGCGGGCCATTGGACGGTTCCTTTGCCAATCTCCGTGAAGTGTTCTGAGCTGGCTTCCATGTCGTAGCTGATGGGCGCGTTTGGTTTGCGATCCTTGAGATGCACGAGGCGCGCCCGGTTGGCGTATTTCGTGAGCATTGCAGCGGGATCTTGTCCGCCCTGCGTGAGCCAATAGAGATCGAACTCGAGCTTTACGAGAGCTGGATCGGTGTGCTGCATGAGTTCAGCAAAGCCGGTAGTTTTGCCCTGCGGCTTGAACTCGTAATCGTGATTATGGAAGGCGAAGGTCATACCGGCGTCGTGGACGAGCTTGCCCCAGGTGTTGAACTTTGCGGCGGCTTCGCGAAAACCTTCGGCTGAAGTCCAAAGGTTCTTCGGCAGCATTGGGCAGACCATGTACTCCAGGCCGAGCTGGTGTCCGAAGTCGATCTTCGATTCAAAGCCTTCGTAGTCGAAGTGCGCGGAGGCGGAGCTGAGGCCAGCATCCTGTACGATGCGGCGCAGCTCGGGTGCAGGATGGCTGTAGACGATGGGATAGAGTTCGATCTGCGTGTAGCCGATCTGGCGGATGGCGCGAAGCACACCGGCGAGATCCTTCGGTGCCTGGCGGCGAACCATAAACAGTTGAACCCCATAGACGAGGCCTTCTGTGGCAGGTGCGGCGAAGGCTTTGCCGATGGGACCGAGAGCGCAGCCCGCGGCGGTGGCCAGAGCGGAGAGGCGGAGGAAGTCGCGGCGTGAGGACATGAATCTCCTTGAGGTATTGCTATCGGCTAAATTGTTGCTATCGAGATTCGGTGTCGGTGGGATGCTTGCCGGTAAAGGGCGAACAGCAGACTGTTCCGGAGGGCTGGTACTCCATGTATTCGACGCGGGTGAGATCGGGGTCGAAGAGATTGAGCTGAACCTTGCCGTCGCGGCCCATCTGCGTCTTGGTGCAGTTGGGACCTTCGCAGTGGTTGCGGTTCAAAGCTTCGACGGCGTCGCCCATCTTTGTGATGCCGAGCGAGAAGTGATCGACGACACCATATTTCTGAAGAGATGGGTCGGGGCCAACGTTGAGCATGTACTCGAGCCAGTCGGTGCCTTCCGGTGTTTGAAGGCTGACGTAGTCGATCTGCCCATCCTTTTGTCCGCCGAACCAATAGGGACGGAAGCCGAGGATTTCACGGAAGAAACGGTCTTCTGCGGCGCGATCTTTGACGAGAAAGCCGGCGTGGATGACGCGACTGGAGGTCGCGTTCGGCGATGCGACAGGCAAACCCTTGGGATGCGTTCCTTCCTGCACGAAGATGATCAGGTTGCCTTCAGGATCGTGAACGCCGAAACTTCCATTCTTCAGCGGCTCCGCGATAGGCACGGAGTGGGCTTTGAGATAGCTCTGAAGCGCAGCCGCGTCACGAGTGGTGAAGGCGACGGCCGCAAGGCGAGATGCAGGCGCGGGTGAGGGAAGAGGTTCGACCTCAAGCCACTGAAGATCGTTGACGGTGTAGCTGGTGATGCCGTTGTTTTCCGCATGGCCGAGGCCGAGCGTGTTGCCGTAGAAATTGGCAGAGGGGGCGGGATCGGCGGCATACATGCGCATAAACGCGATGCCGGTGATGGCGGGACGCTGCTGCGAATAGGCGAAACACGAGACTGTGAGAAGGAGTGCGGCGGCGGCTCTTCGCATGGCGACCACTCTAGTGGACGTACCATGCGGCTGTCAAAGGTATCGAACCGACCGCTAAAACGATTGATCAGCCGCTATCCGCCCGAATTAGACTTTCTCGATGTCCATAAAGATGTAGTCCATGGGCCAGCCTGGTTTGATGCCATGTTGGCGAAGGATCGTAGCAAGCTGCGCATAGTGGCGCGAGGCATGCAACAGGGCGTGGAAGAGGATCGATTTACGGGCCGAGCGCGCCGGACCCATAGTGCGGGTGACGTAATCGATGCGCTCGTTCCAGTCGATCGTGTCCGACGCGAGCAGTTGCTGAAAGAGGGCAGTGGCGCGGTCGTGAGTGGCATAGATGGCTTCGACCGAGTCGAAAGGAATGGTGGCGTAGTCGCTAGCGGGGAGATTGGATAGGCGCTCGACATATCGGAGCTCAACCGCGACGACGTGCTGCAGCAGTTCGCCAACCGTTTTGGTCTGCGCGATATCGCAGGGAAAGGAGAGTGCCTCCGGATGTTCGGTCAGAAGCTGCTTCCAGTTATTGCTATTCTTTTCGTGCCAAGCAAGGATTTCTTCAGCGGTAAGGGCAAGATGACTCATGACTGCTCCTGTTTAAGGGCGCGATGGCCAATGTCTCGGCGATACTGCATGCCTTCGAAGGAGATGTTTGCGATCTCGGCGTAGGCCTTGTCCAGTGCAGTGCGGAGATCGGGTGCTACAGCGGTTACGGCGAGGACGCGGCCGCCGGCGGTAACGAGGTGGCCGTTCTTGGTCGCGGTGCCGGAGTGGAAGACGACTACATCGTCAGGTGATGGCGTGGAGATGCCTTGAATAAGCTTGCCCGACGTATATTTCCCCGGATAGCCGCCACTGGCCACGATGACGCACGCGCTCGCTCCGGGGCGCATTTTGACGCTAAGCAGAACTGCGTTGCCGTCGATGGAGGCGTTCAGAAGGTCGAGGATATCGGTCTCCATGCGCAGGAGAATTGCCTGAGTCTCGGGGTCGCCGAAGCGGGTGTTGAACTCGAGGACCATCGGCCCGCGCGGCGTCATCATGATGCCGCAAAATAGGATGCCCTTGAAGGGCGTGCCCTCGGAGTTCATCCCGCTTACGACCTTCTGCGCGACGTTGGTAGTGAGCCATTGACGCATGGCGGCAGTCAACAAGCCGTCGGTCGAGTAGGCTCCCATGCCGCCGGTGTTGGGGCCGGTATCCCCTTCGCCCACGCGTTTGTGGTCTTGCGCGGCGGCAATAGGCGCGGCGTGAGTGCCGTCACAGAGAGCGAAGAAGGAGAGCTCTTCGCCGGTCAGAAATTCCTCGAGAACCACTTCGGTCTCCTGCGTGCCAAGCAGAGAACCAGAGAACATCTCCGCCGCTGCGGTCTCGGCCTCAAGACGTGTATTGCAGATGACGACGCCTTTGCCTGCTGCCAGGCCATCGGCCTTCACGACGACCGGAAGCGAGAAGCTCAGAAGCTGTTCCCGCACCTGATCGATGTTGGTGCACACGGCGTAGGCGGCGGTGGGGATACCGTGCCGCTGCATGAATGCCTTGGCGAAGGCCTTGCTCGATTCCAGGCGGGCGGCGGCCTTCGTCGGACCGAAGACGCGCATGCGACGTTGCTCGAGCGCATCGACTAAACCAAGCGCGAGGGGAACCTCAGGGCCAACCACGGTAAGCGCCGGTCGCTCGGCTTCCACTACGGCGAGCATCGATTCAAGGTTAGTCACATCAACCGAAACGCAGCGTGTGGTCTGCGCGATGCCGCCGTTGCCCGGAGCACATACAACCTCGGTTACGTCCGCGGACTTGAGCAGCGACCAGACTATGGCGTGTTCCCGCCCTCCACCACCGATGACCAGAATCTTCATAGACTTTGAGCGTAGCATCTGCGGCTGTGTGTCAGTAATACTGGTAGTTCCGTCGCAATCAGATTGGCGCACTGTCCAGGTTGAATGGTAGGTTGCAAATGATACTTCAATCGACAAGCTAAATCCGATGCTCAAGAAAACGACAAAGGTAAATCCTGAAAAAAAGGTTCTTCGCGGTCCTCGGCCACGACGTGGCACCCCAGCGGAGACGCGCGAGCGACTCATAGCGGCAGCAGCCAGACTCTTCAATCGCGCCGGCTACCACGGGACCGATTCAAATCGAATTGCCAGAGAGGCAGGCTATTCTCCCGGCACCTTTTACAAGCACTTCAAAGAGAAGCGCGACATCTTCCTCGCAGCTTACGAAGCATGGATCATCTCGGAATGGCAGGCGTTTCAGGTCGAGCTTGCCCTGGGAGGCGAGCCGCACGACCTGGCCCGAAGGCTGGTCGAACTTCAAGTCGACTTTCATACGCGGTGGCGCGGCCTGCGCGCTTCATTGCTCGAACTAGTCTTTGCAGATGCCGTCGTTCGACGGTTTTACCGCGAACAGAGGCGCAGGCAACTCGACCTGATGGCGCAGCTCCGCACGAGCATGAACACCCGGCATCAAAGCCGTGAACAAGACGCGGTTCACATCTACACCATGGAGCGTTCCTGCGACGCCATTGCGCAGGGAGAACTGACAAATCTAGGCCTCGACGAAGCCTTGGTGATCGAAGTGCTGGTGCAACGAGTTGCAAGCCTCCTTGAACACTAGCCAGGCACTCGCCCGTTCCAATAAAAAATACATTGCGTCCAAAAGCCGCATAGTGATAAATATATCACCAGCGTTTTGGTACTGTCTTTTTCGAAACGATGGAGGATCTGGAATGCGCTACCTCGTTCTTGCCGGCCGCGTTTTGTTCGCTCTCATCTTCATCCTCGCTGCACCGCGACACTTCACGCACGAGGGTATCCAGCACGCTGCCGATCTGGGCACGCCGTTAGCTGGCCTCCTCGTACCGCTCTCAGGAGCGATGATCGTCCTGGGAGGGCTCAGTGTGGCTACCGGGTACAAAGCTCGATGGGGAGCCTGGATTCTGGTTGCCTTTCTCGTTCCGGTAACGCTGATGATGCACTCTTTTTGGAGAGTGGGAGATCCTGATCTGCATCGCGTGCAAGTCTCCATGTTTGGCAAGAATCTGTCCATGCTTGGAGCCGCGCTGTTACTCACATACTTTGGTGCAGGCCCGCTTAGCGTCGATGAAAGGCAGAGCAGGTAGGTGCATCAACGAGATTCAGGCGTCTTCACGGAGATTGCATCGGCGAGCGATTCGCTGAGAAGCGTAAGCTTCGCTGGCCGCCCGACGCGAACCTGATAGGAGCCCTTAAAAGGGAGCTGCTCCGTAAGGGTCACCGACACTCCGGGGCGGATTCCCTGCGCTGCGAGATAACGGAGCATCTCTGGATCCTTGTCGGAGACACTGGCTACCTTGGCGGCCTGCCCGGGCACCAATTGCGACAGTGCCTGCGGCTCGCTCACCGGCAGAGAACCGTCTAAAGCGGGAATAGCGTGGCCGTGAGGATCGAACTCGGGATGGCCGAGCTTAGCCGCGATTCGTTCCTCAAAGCGCTCGGAGATGAAGTGTTCCAGGCGTTCGGCCTCGAGATGGACTTCGTCCCAGGGATAGTCGAGGACTTCATGCAGGAAGGTTTCGAGGAGCCGGTGATGACGAATGATCTCGAGCGCGCGCTTCTTTCCCGCCTTCGACAGCGTGGCGCCGTGGTGTTTCTTGTAGAGAACGAGCGGTGGCTCGGACGCTGCGAGCTTTTGCAGCATGTTGGTTACGGAGGCCGCGGTGATGGACAGATGAACGGCGATCTCTGTGCTCGAAACCTGTCGCTCTTCGCGTCCGCTTAGTTTGAAGATGGCTTTAAGGTAGTCGTCGACAGCCTCACTGCCTGTGGGGATTCCGTGCTTTGGATCGATGGGCAGCGGCTTCGAAGAAATATTTGCCATGGCTCGTACTGATTAAGCTTAGCATTTAAGGTAATATTTAGGCATGGCTAATGTTCTAATTAGTCCGAAGAAGTTTCTGCCTCATTTGCGATCGAACGAGATGTGGACTTACTTTGGCCCGGCGTTCGTGGCCTCGGTGGCGTACATCGATCCGGGCAACTTCGCGACCAACATCGAGGGTGGAAGCAGGTTTGGATACCGCTTGCTCTGGGTGCTGCTCTGGTCGAACGCAATGGCAATTCTGATTCAGTATCTGTCAGCGAAGCTGGGCATCGTTACGGGGTTGACGTTGCCGCAGAACTGCCGGAAACACTTTTCACGGCCGATGACTCTTTTTCTTTGGGCGGCGGCGGAATGCTCGGCGATTGCCACGGACCTTGCTGAGTTCCTGGGCGCTGCTCTCGGGTTCTATCTGCTGGTTGGCCCGGCGATGCTGGCGCATGGCTGGTCGCGAACGGGTTCACTCTTCGTGGCGGCGCTGGCATCGGCCGTTTTGGTATTCCTGATCCTTGCGCTCGATCTCGCGGGCTTCCGCTGGTTGGAGCGCGGCATTATGGGTTTTGTCGCGATCATCGGACTTTGCTATGGGTTCGAGATCTTTCTGGTGCACCCGGATTGGAGGCTGGCGGCGTTCCATACGCTTGTGCCGTCGCTCGATCCGAAGGACTTTCATGGCAGTCTGTATGTCGCCGTCGGAATGCTGGGCGCGACGGTGATGCCGCATGTGATCTATCTGCATTCGGCTTTGGTGCAACCGCGTTTGAAGCAAATGGCTGAACCACCCAAGACTGTAGGGCACGGAGTGAGACGAAGTTTTCTTCGGTTTGAGCTGATCGATGTCTTCGTTGCCATGAATGGAGCCTGGCTGATCAACTCTGCGATGATCGTGATGGCGGCCGTGGCGTTTGTCCACAACGGCAAGGCGCCGAGCATCGAGGAGGCCTACTATACGCTGGGGCCACTGCTGGGGCCGGCTTCGGCTACGTTGTTCGCCGTGGCGCTGCTCTGCTCGGGACTGTCATCGTCGACCGTTGGTGTGATGGCCGGACAGGTGATCATCGAGGGATTTCTTGATATCAAGTTCTCCATCTTTCTGCGGCGATTGATCACCATCATTCCGGCTCTGCTGGTAATCGCCATCGGACTCGACCCTTTGAAGATCCTGATTCTGTCCCAGGTGGTCTTGAGCTTTACGCTGCCGTTTGCGCTGATTCCGCTACTCGTATTGACGAGCCGGAGATCCGTGATGGACTCCTTCTCCAGCGCACTGCGAACGAGGATAGCTGGGTGGGCGGCAGTGGGGATTATTCTCGTTCTGAATGTCGTATTACTGGGGCAGATCGCTTTAGGCAACTAGGGTACGCTCGTCAATGAAAACCCTCGGCTCTTTAGGCCGAGGGTTTTTACTGTTCCTCACTTACATGGCTAAGCACTGCGGTTGGATACAGCTTGTTTGTTTGGTTAGGTAGTTTGCGATGTTGAGTTTATTTGGGTGGTGGCGTTGTTGTGGTTGAGCCGCCGCCGGAATGATCGCCTCCGGAGCAGCCGTGGTGAGAGTCCTTGTCCCCGTCGTGGTCATGATGAGAGTCGCGGTCTTTCTCGTGATCGGAGTCGGTGTGGTGAAAAAACGAGAAGAAACCACCTTTGCCGGGTTCACAGGCCCAGGCGGGGGTGGACAGCGAGATTCCAATTAGCGATACCAGTATCAAACGGTTCAGCTTCATTACTTCACCTCGTGGAGCCGAGCATAGCAAGCCATTGGGGGGAGGGAAGTACCACTTTTGGGTGAGGCGCTCTGTTCTTCGTTGAACGGGGCGATTTGGCGTGGGGAGGGGTCGGAAGACGATACGCCTGGGATTTAAGTAGAAAAACGCATCCGACTTTAAGTGTTTCCTCAAAGGCGGATGCGTTTGTATCTTTCTCGTTACAAATTACTCAGCAGCGACGGCAACAGCTTCGGCTTCAGGCTGATCGCCCTTGACTGTCACCTTCACGTGGCTGGTCACCTCGCGGTGCAGCTTCACGGGAACGTGGTATTCGCCGATCGTCTTCAGCGGATCCTCAAGCGAGATCTTGCGGCGATCGATCTTGTAGCCCTTCGCCTCCAGCTCGTGAGCGATGTCGCCCGACGTAACCGAACCGAAGAGATGATCGTGCTCGCCGACCTTGCGCTCGAACACCAGCTCAACGGCGGAGAGCTGCTCAGCCAACTGCTCGGCCTCGACCTTCTCTTTGGCGGACTTGCGGATCGCCGAGCCCTTCATCTGTTCGATCACAGCCTTGTTCGCGGCATTCGCCTCGATGGCGAGCTTGCCGGGCAGTAGATAGTTGCGCCCGTAGCCATCCGCGACCTTAACCACATCGCCGCGATGTCCGAGCTTATTTACATCTTCTTTCAGAATGACTTCCATTGCAGTTTCTCCGATCCCGTATGTCGTAAGTTAGAAGCGCGCGGCGAAGGCAAGCAGAGCGATGTTGCGCGACTGCTTGATTGCTAGGCTAAGGCGGCGCTGGTGGCGTGTGCAGACACCCGTCAGACGGCGCGGAACAATCTTGCCGCGCTCGGCGACGAAGCCCTGCAGTAGGCGAACGTCACGGTAGGAAATTGCGTCGATCTTCTCGGTGCAGAACTTGCAAACCTTCTTGCGCCGGAAGAACTTGCGGCCACCGGGGCCGCCGCCGGGACCACCTGCGGGACGCGGCGAGCGCGGTGCGCCCGGACCCGATCCTGGCCCGCTGGGGCGTGATGTGGGTGTGTGCTGCTCGGTGGATTGCGTGCTGGTCGTTTCGTCAGCCATTGTGTTTCCTCTCGGGTACGTTGTGCCTTCGCCGCTCCAGACACGCTACGGTGTCTCTGAACATTCGATCCGAATTCGATCGAGTGGAAGCGGGATACGGCGATCGTGGTGCGTTGAGCGATGCAGCGTCAGCCGGCAGCGCGAACTCGTTAGCGAAGACTAGACAGTGGTTGCGGTCTCGGGAGCAGCCTCGGCGGCAACAGGAGCTGCGACGGGTGCAACTTCCTCGGCGGCAACGGGAGCCTCGACGTGCGCAACTTCCTCAGCAGCCTCGATAGCGGCAACGGGCGCTGCCTGCGGAGCCTGTGCAACGGGCTGTGCGCTGCGCTTCACCTTCGTGTCGCGGATCGCCTTCACCTTCGCCAGACGCTTCTCTTCTTCGTCCATGCGAACCGTGATGAACTTGATCACCGGCTCGGAGACGCGGAGACGGCGCTCGATCTCGCTGATCAGTGAGCCTGCTGCGATGATGGTCAACAGAACGTAGAAGCCGTCGTTGAACTTGCGCACAGTGTAGGCCAACCGGCGGCGGCCCATCTTCTCTACGCTCTTGATCTCGCCGCCACCGTTGGTGACGTTCGCGGAGAAGCCTTCAATCAGCTTGTCGAGGTCTGCTTCTTCAACGTCCGGCCGGACGATGAACATGATTTCGTAAGTACGATTCATTCGTTTACTTCTTTCTGCGAAGTTTTGCTTCGCACCGTGATGGCGTCTCTTCTGCCAGCCCGGTCTGGAAATACAGCTCGTTTAACTTCTACTTCCCCTTCGGTTCGTCCGGTCCTGCTTCAGGATCCAGCGGCCGACGGTTGAACTCATTCATCGCAGCGCCGACGCCCTGCGTCAGCACCATCTCGACAGCATCTTCCACGCGGTCGAGCACTTCATCCAGCACCGCAAGCTCCTGCTTGCGCATCGGCGTCAGCAGATAATCCCTGCCGCCTGCCTTTACTTCTCTGCCATCCGCCAGCGCCGGCTTACCGACCCCGATGCGAATGCGAATCCACTCTTCCGTTCCAAGCGCACCGGAGACCGACTTTACTCCATTGTGCCCGTTTGCCGATCCACGTTCGCCTATGCGAATCCGGCCCAGCGGGAATGCAAGCTCGTCGTAAAGAACAATCAAATCCGCCGACGGCATTGCAATCTCAAACTCGTTCACCAGTGCGGCTACCGAAAGCCCGCTCAGGTTCATGTACGTCTCAGGCTTCACCAGCAGAACATCCTGCTCTGCAAGTCTCGCCCTTGCGGTCAATGCCTTGCCCCGCCGATTCGCCAGCACCACACCGCAGTCCTCTGCGATCCGGTCTACCGCCAGAAACCCGGCGTTATGCGGCGTGAACTGATATTCGATCCCAGGATTTCCAAGTCCGACAATCAGCTTCACGCCACAACTCCAAATCAAGCGTAGGGAGTTGTCTTCTACTCCCTACCCCCTATTCCCCAAACCCTACTTCTTAGCCTTTGCGTCAGGAGCAGCAGCTTCGGCATCCGTCTTGCCCTTCTTGGCAACCTCAGGCTCGGTCGGTGCAACGACCACTGCATCAGGAGCAGGCGCCTCTTCCTTGATGATCGTGACGTGGGCCACAGTCGCATTCTCGTCGCCGAGGAACTTGACGCTGCCCGAGTGCGGCAGGTCGGAGATGTGAATGATCCCATGCAGCTCGAGGCCCGTGACATCGACGTCCAGGTGGCTCGGGATATCGCCCGGGAGGCACTCGACTTCAACTTCACGCACGATGTGCTCAAGGATTCCGCCCTGGTTCTTTACGCCCGTCGGTATGCCGACCAGCTGAATCGGCACGGAGACGCGCATCGTCTTATCCATTGCAATCCGCTTCAGGTCGATGTGCAGCAGCTTACCCTTGATGGGCTCATTCTGCCAGTCCACGATCATGGCCTTCACAACGCCTGAACCCTCGACATTCAAGTCGAAGATCGTGTTGTGGCCTGCATCGGAGTGCAGAATCCTGGTAATGGCGCGGGGGTCAACCGTGACCGCAACCGCATCCTGTCCCGCACCGTAGATAACGGCGGGAATCTTGCCTGCAACGCGAACCCGCCGAGCGGCATTCTTGTTGAACTTGCCCTCGCGGACGGTTGCGACGATTGCTTCAGTGTTTGCTGTTGCCATGATTTTGACTTCTTCCTTTCGGGCACGAGGTTGAGCCTCGCTCCCTTCGCTACTTGGTTATTTCCCAAGCCGCTAATTCCATCGGCGACCTAGTCGAAGAGCCTGCTTACGCTGGTCTCCATGTGAATACTCTCAATCGCCCGGCCCAGAAGGCCCGCAATCGAAAGCACCTTAATCTTCGCCACCCGCTGCGCCTCTTCGCGCAGTGGAATGGTATTCGTCACGATCAACTGCTCTAACCGTGAGTTTGCAATGCGATCCACAGCCGGGCCAGACAGCACCGCGTGTGTCGCGCACGCATAAACCTTATCCGCGCCCTCGGCCAGCAGCGCATCCACCGTCTTCACCAGGGTTCCGGCGGTGTCGATAATGTCGTCGAGGATCAAGCACGTCCGGCCCTGTACATCGCCAATTACGTTCATCACCTCGGTAACATTGATGTCGGTCCGCCGTTTATCCACGATGGCCAACGGTACATCCAATTTCTTGGCGAAAAATCTCGCCCGCTCCACGCCTCCCGCATCCGGCGAAACCACCGTGAGGTTCGGCAAATCCATATCCCGGAAGTAGCTCACCAGCACCGGGCTGGCAAACAGATGATCCACCGGAATATTGAAGAATCCCTGTATCTGTGCCGCATGCAGATCGACCAGCAACGCCCGGTTTGCACCGGCAGTCTGCAGCAGATCCGCAACCAGCTTCGACGTTATGGCGACTCGTGGCCGGTCCTTGCGGTCCTGCCTTGCATAGCCATAGTAGGGAATGACAACCGTGATGCGTCCGGCCGATGCGCGCTTCAGCGCGTCCATCATGATCAGCAGTTCAACCAGGTGCTGATCGACCGGAAAACACGTAGGCTGCACGAGAAATACATCCGCACCGCGAACGTTCTCGAGCAGCTGAAAATGAACTTCGCCGTCGGAGAATCTCTGCAACCGGGTCTCGCCCAGCGGCACACCGACGAACTTGCAGATCTCCTCGCTCAAAGGGCGATTGGCAGACCCGCAAAAAATCTTGAAGCGTTTCGGCTCTGGAATCCGCCCGGAGCGCTTCTTCTCCTGGGCTGCCTTCGCTTGTCCGCCGGGTGATCCCGAGCCGGTTAGCGCTGGAACAGGCTGAGAGCTCGTTTCTGTCTCTTCAGCCTGATCTGAAATAGGGGATAGGACCGCAGTCGTGTTCTGTTCCTTCACGTTGAAACCCTCCAGGTTGGTTGACCTTGGTAGTTCCTGCTGCTTTACGTCTTACCGGGGCCTTGTTGCGACACCGTACTTCTTGCACATCCTGTTGCGAATACTGCAAAAGCGAAAGACTTCGGTCCATCAAACTTCTTACTTCTTCGTTCACGCGCCATTGCTTTTCATCCGGCCGCCGTGAAACCCAAATCCGTCCAACTTCTGTGGCACATTGTTGCCGCCAAAAGAACCCTAAATTGCTCCTCGCATCTGGCGTCGACTTTTTGGTTGGGCGACTAGGATTCGAACCTAGACAAAGAGATTCAAAGTCTCTTGACCTACCGTTAGTCGATCGCCCAGTAATTCGCCGTGGCTTCTTTCTTGTGAAGCCTGACCAGCGAGGTCACCCTGCGAACATTCTCGCCCAGTACTCGTCTCGGGGCAAGGTCTCAGTTATGAATGCCTTGACCCCAGAGTTCTGAACGCGCTGCTGAGCTGCCTTTGCGTCCGCCTCGGACCGGTAAAGTCCAAACAAGGCAGAGCCCGATCCCGAGAGCGCCGCGTATATCGCAGGGCTGCCAGAAGCACCCGTTTCATTACCCATCAATTGACGCTTGGTTATTCGCAAGGAGGGATACTGAGGAAAAACAACGTCTTCAAAATCATTATGAAGACCGTCGCTTCCAATCCCGGTGCGGACAAGCGCGAGAAGGGTATTCTCGGCCAGATCGTTCATCGCGTTAGACTGGCTTTCACCAGATAAACCCTGTTTTTTCTCAGAGTTAGCATCGCGAACGATACCGGAGGTGCCGGGCTTACCATCATCTGTCTTTCCAAGGCTAATGCCAGACTGAGCAGAGAGAGACGCGTAAGCAAGACTCAACTCACTTAGTCTATCCGGTTTATCCACAGAAGTCAATCCAGCCTTATCTTCCTGTCTTGTTAAGGGCATGGCTTCAGCCGTGCCGCTAGAACCTTCAGAAAGAGGGGCTTTAGCCCCTGAGGTCCCAGCCACCAGAGCATCCCAATCCCGGAAAGCCGCCGGAGTAGAAACCCCCACCTCCGGCACCGCCACCACACACCAGGTCCGCGGGAAATCCGCCATAGGAACCACCTGCTCCCCCCGCCCCAGCCCCATCACCGCCCCACCAATCAGAAACAGCGGCACATCCGACCCCACCTCCGCGGCCAGCTTCAGCCGCTCGACCCCGGACAGCGCCACCCCCAGCTCCCTTTCCAACCCGATCAATGCCGCCGCAGCATTGGCCGACCCAGCCCCCATCCCCCCCTGTACCGGCAGGTTCTTTTCGATATGAATTTCGACTTCAGCCGACAGATCCAGCCGCTCTAGGCACCGCTCGACCATCTTCCAAACGGTATTCCGTCCATCCGTAGGCACTCGCGCATCATTGGTCGTCAGCGAAATTCGCGTAGCCGAGCCCGAAGCCATCCGAGCTGTAACCGTAACCAGATCATGCAGATCCAGCGTCTGATACAGCGTAGTCAACCCATGAAACCCATCGGTCCGCATAGGCCCAATCGCCAACCCAAGGTTGATCTTCGAATATGAACGTACTCGCGTAGCCATCGAATCGATTGTATGCGGCACACTCCATTCAGCGTACCGGCGTGACCGTCAGCTCAACCTGCATCGTCCGTTTAGAAGAGACATCATCAGAGCTGAAGACAACCGTCGGTTTACCCAGCAGAACAGTTACTCCCCCGTTCCACTTGTTCTGTCGAACAATCGGGCGCCGTAGGATGCTATCCGGAGCCACCGGCTCAAAGCTGCTTATCTCAGCAGTAAGAACCAGGAAGGCGCGATCCGCCTCCACGCGCGCGTTTTTGAAGTCGAAGTTGACACCAACATCAAAAAAATCGTACTGGTATTGCGAAGTCGACGAAGTCGGATTGCCTGAGGTGATGACCGGGACCTTCGCACCAGCCCGAATTGCCCCGGAATCGTTAGCTCCTTGCAAGGCCGAGTTGGTCTCATACCTTCGTGTGTTGATGACCTTGCCGCCTTCTACCTCCCGTGCCACAAACACTACCTGGTAATGCCTGCCATCTCCTTGCTCTGTCTGTGCTGCCGGTGGGCTGGCCTTCTGGGTTTCCTGCCCAAAACTTGCAGTGCTTACCAGGACCATCGCGCACAATATGCCGCATACCTTATTCATTATGGATCTCCCCTTTATTGATCTTGTCCAGCTGCGCCTTCGGTTTGAAGCGGAGCAATCTCAATTGCCGCAATCCGAATCGGCTCATCTTGTTTTCGTTGCAGTTCCATGAACGCCTCCGCAGTTCTGTCCGACCTCAATACATCCAGCTCATGTGTCCATTCACTCGATACAATCGGTGCCGGGAATGTCTCCATCTTCGGCAATCGAACCTTCTCGACCTCCGTGCCGCGCATCCCGCCTGCGTGCGCCTTCCTTCTCACAGTAGTCACGGGCACTGCTCTAGTCTCAACTCTAAGTCCCACTTCCGCAGGCACAACAACAGAAGGAGACGGCAGATCAACAACCTTCGCGTCCGTTACATGGGGATCAATGGGCGGCTTCGGACCGCGTTCCATCACGAACATCAAACTCAGACAAGCTGCACTAGCCGGCACCCACCACCACCTCTTCCACGCAGCCACTCGCGATGTTCCCGCACTTACTCGCGCCAGCACCCGCCGTTCGATCCCTAAGCGGGGCTCGACCCGGCCATCCTCCCGAAGCACCTCATCCAGAAGTTCCTCAAATTTCTTCATCGCCGCACCTCTGTCATCGCCTCAAACCTCTTCCGCAGCTCCGCCTTCGCCCGCATCACCCGAGTCCGAACCGTCCCCTCAGGAATTCCCATCACCGCGCCCACCTCGCCCGACGTCATCTCTTCCATCGAACTCAGCAGCAGAGCCTGCCGCAACTCCTCCGGCAACCTGGCAATCATCTGCCGCAGCAACGCTCTCTCGTCTCCTCCAGCTACCCAATCCTCGGGACTTCCCCCACCAGCCGCAATCTCCATCCCGGCCACATCCTCCATCCGAACCGCCGCTCTCGGTGCACGATCCAAAGCCACCCGCCACACCGTCCGCGCCAGAAACGCTCTCTCGTTCTCCATCCGCCGCCAGGCCTCTCCCCGATACAGCTTCAGAAAAGCCTCCTGCACCGCATCCTC
Organism: Edaphobacter sp.; assembly: GCA_035317185.1. Lineage (GTDB taxonomy): Bacteria > Acidobacteriota > Terriglobia > Terriglobales > Acidobacteriaceae > Edaphobacter. The sequence goes on along the minus strand of DATHHN010000072.1, from coordinate 109,787 downwards.
GGCATCCTGAACATTTCGCAACAAGCTATAGGCCACTCGAAACATGAACTGCGCCTGCCGCTCCACCAACCCGGCGAACTCGTCATCCCGCACTGCCACTTCATCATGACGCAACGCCGTCGTCCCCCTACGCCCGAACTGCGCCCACTCCGCCGGAACGTCCATCTCGCCCCTTAACTAATCGCCTTCACACACTAAGACCGCTCCCACACCAAAACCGTTCATCTTTATTTCGGCAGGGGGAAATCGCTTGGGGTAACGTGTCAGCCATATATCATCACTTTTATCCAACTCAGTGGAGACGATATTTTTGACCAGACCCAGTCCTGCCTCCAGCATCTCGCAGCCCAGCTCTCGCCTCACTGCTTTGCTCCTCACCGTCTCACTCGCTACCGCCCCGCTTTTTGCCCAGCAGTCTAACGTCGAGCCTGCCCGCGCGCCACATGCCATGGTTGTCAGCATCCATCACGACGCCTCCGACGCCGGCCTCGCCATCCTCAAACAAGGAGGCAATGCAGTTGACGCCGCCGTAGCCGTAGGCTTTGCCCTCGCCGTCGTCTATCCTGCAGCAGGAAACATCGGCGGCGGCGGCTTCATGCTCATCCGCGACAAGCACGGCAAAACCCACTTCCTCGACTACCGCGAGAAAGCGCCCGCCGCCGCCACCCGCGATATGTACCTCGACGCTAAAGGCAACGTTATCCCCGGAATGTCTCTCGTCGGCTACAGGGCCAGCGGAGTTCCAGGTACCGTCGCCGGACTCACTTACGCCCAGAAGCACTTCGGCAAACTCAGCCTCGCGCAGGACATGGCTCCCGCCATCAAGCTCGCCTCCGAAGGCTATGTCCTCTCCGCCGAAGAAGTCCGCAATCTGCAGAGCAAAAACCTTACCCGCTTTCCAGCCTCCGCCAAGATCTTCCAGCGCAACGGAGACTTCTACAAAGAGGGCGAAACCTTCAAACAGCCGGAACTAGCCGCAACACTGACCCGCATCTCCCAAAACCCCGACGAGTTCTATAAGGGGGCAATCGCGAAACAGATCGCCGACTTCGAGCAGTCAGGCGGAGGGCTCATCACCGCAGCCGATCTCGCCGCCTACGAGGTCAAGGACCGCAAACCCATCAAGGGCAAGTACCACGGCTACGACCTCATCACCGCGCCGCCACCTTCCTCCGGTGGCATCGTCCTCGTCGAGATTCTCAACATCCTCTCCACCTACGATCTCTCCAAGCTCGGTCCAGACCGTAGTGCCGCCCAGGTCCACATCATCACCGAAGCCTTCCGCCGCGCCTACATGGATCGCGGCGACTACCTCGGCGACCCCGACTTCAACACTCTCCCGCTCAAACAAATGGCCAACATGAAGTACGCCGCAGCGTGGCGCAGCTCCATCGACCCCACGAAACCCACGCCTTCAGCTTTGCTCGTGCGCCCCGCAGGCTTCATGCCTCCGCCACCGCAAACCACGCCAGTCAAAGAGTCCACCCAAACCACCCATTTTTCCATCGTCGACGCTGACGGCAACGCCGTCTCCAGCACCTACACCCTCAACGGGGGCTTCGGCAGCGGCGTAACCATCGAGGGCCTCGGCTTTCTTATGAACAACGAGATGGACGACTTTACCTCCAAGGTTGGCGTTCCTAATATGTACGGCCTCATCCAGAGCTCGGCCAACGCCATTGGCCCCGGCAAGCGCCCCCTCTCTGCCATGACTCCGACTATCCTCACCACGCCCAACCACTGGTACAAACGCGGCAAGCTGGCCTTCGTCATGGGCACTCCCGGCGGTTCTACCATCATCACCACCGTAGCCAACGACATCATCAGCACCATCGACAACGGCCTCAACATCCAGCAGGCCGCAGACGCTCCCCGCTTCCACCACCAGTACCTGCCCGACCGCCTCGACCTCGAAAAGAAGTTCCCCATCCCATCAGCGGATGAGCTTAAAGCCATGGGCTACACCATCAACCGCCTCGCCGTGGCCGACGAGAAAAACCCCGGTGTCTGGGGCGACAGTGAACTCATCGCCATCGACCCCAAAACCGGCGAACTCCTCGGCGGTCACGACTCGCGCAGAGCCTTCGGCAAGGCAGCTGGCTACTAGCCGTCATCTGACCGACTACTCCAGCCTTTCGTAGCGCCGCGAAGGCTGGAATAGTCGCGACACACGTGGCCGCATTCTTCTCATCTACGGAACAACAAAGAGTCGCATCTAACTCCGCAGCACATGAATTCCCCACGTATCGGCACCGCTGGCTGGAGCATCCCTTCGCAACATGCCACTATCTTTCCCAGTGCTGGCACCCATCTAGAACGCTACTCCCGCATCTTGAATTGTGTCGAAGTCAACTCCTCGTTCTATCGTTCTCATCGTCTTTCCACATGGGCAAAATGGGCCGATTCGGTGCCCGAAGACTTTCGCTTCGCCGTAAAAGCCCCAAAAAAAATTACCCACGAAGTAAAGCTCGACTGCTCACTCGAGCAGTTGCAAAACTTTCTTCAGGAGGCGAAGATCCTTGGCCCTAAACTAGGCCCAATTCTCTTTCAGCTTCCGCCCAGCTTCTCCTTCGATCAATCACGCGCAAAGATCTTCTTCGATATGCTTCGCAACCAATACTCAGCATCGATTGTTCTTGAACCCCGCCACCGAAGCTGGTTCACTTCTTCAGTTGATCATCTTTTAGAAGGCTACAAAATCGCACGGGTAGCAGCCGATCCCGCGATCACGCCGGAAGCTAGTCAACCCGGCGGCGATAAAAGCCTCATCTATTACCGGCTGCACGGCTCTCCGCGCATCTATTATTCAGCCTACGGCGAAGCTTATCTCGCCGGTCTAGCCTCTTCCATCCGCGAGCGCGCGAATGTCGAAACCTGGTGCATCTTCGACAACACCACTTTAGGTGCCGCAATAGAAGACGCACAAAGTCTCAAGCAGTTACTATGACGGAACTGGTCAGCAAACCTTCGAGGTGCCCTATGTTCGTCCAGCAATTATCACGCCGTCATTTTCTCTTTACGGCCAGTGCCGCAATAGCTGGAACATCTCTACCTTCCTACGCTGCAGATCACCCCACACCAACCGGTCCGCCTGCCGATCACGTTCTCCACACTCTTCTCGAAGGTAACAAGCGTTTCGTCGCCGGAGCAATCACCCATCCGCGCCGTTCGCCCGCGGATTTTATGCCTCTCGCTGGCGGTCAAAATCCCATCGTCGCTATTGTCAGTTGTTCTGACTCCCGCGTCTCTCCCGAGATTCTCTTTGACGTCGGCATCGGCGACATCTTCGCCATCCGTATCGCCGGCAACTACGTCAATGGTGCAGGAGTATCGGTGAAGGGAAGCGTCGAATACGCTGTCGCCGAACTCGGTGTCAATCTCATCATGATCCTCGGTCACAGTCAGTGCGGCGCCGTTAAAGCTGCTATCCAACACCTTCACGACAACGATGCTCTTCCCGGGGCCATCAACGATCTCGTCAACAGCATCAAGCCCGCAGTTCTCACCGCCCAACATCAGTCCGGCAATCTCCTCGAAAACTCCATCCGCGCCAACGTCCGTCGTGGTGTCGATCTTCTCGATGAATTTGAGCCCATTATCGCGCCTCGTGTCCGAGCCGGAAATCTGAAAGTTGTCGGCGCGACCTACGACCTGGCCACAGGCAAAGTCGAAATGCAAAGCTGATCGCAAACCGTCTCCAAGATCTGCCGTCTTTATAAAATCGCTCATGCCACAACACATCGGTATCGTCGCCTGTTCAGCCGAAGGCGCAGCCCTCTGCTATCGAACCATCTGCATCGAAGGCGCGCAGCTTCTCGGCCCGCACGATCATCCTGAAGTCTCGATGCACACTCATTCGCTCGCCGAGTACATGAAGTTTATCTATCGTAATGATTGGAACGGAGTTGCAGAGCTCATGCTCTCGTCCGCAAACAAGCTCACAAAAATCGGCGCCAATTTTCTCATCTGTCCCGACAACACCATCCACCAGGCACTCCCTTACATTGAATCCCGTTCCCCATTACCTTGGCTGCACATCGCCGAAGTCGTAGCCGCCCACGCAGTCGAACGCAAATTCAAACGCATCGGCCTCACCGGAACCCGCTGGCTCGTCGAAAGCAAGATTTACCCCGAAAAACTCACAGCCCACGGTCTTGAATATCTCCGCCCCAACGACACCGAACGCGATGAGATCAACCGCATCATCATGGACGAGCTGGTCTACGGCGTCTTCAAGCCCGAAGCCGTCTCAACTTTTCAGCAAGTCATCGGGCGCATGAAAGATCAGGGCTGCGACGCCGTTGTCCTTGGGTGCACCGAGATACCGCTGATCATGAATGACGCGAACTCGTTTTTACCCACGCTCGATTCCACTCGTCTGCTTGCACGAGCAGCCCTGGACCGCGCAGTGCACAATCCATAACAAGCAGTACTACCGCGCCAATGCCTCCGCAATCGCCTTCTCGGCCAGCGGCGACATCATCGCATAGCCCTTCTCTGTGGGATGGACACCATCCGATGCCAACTCTCGATCCAGTCCACCCTGCGCATTCACCATCGGCGTGTAGTAATCGAGATACACCAATCCCTCGCGTGTAGCCAAAGCCTTAAGCCTTGTATTCAACGCACGAATCTGCTCCGCCGGCTGAACCTCAGGCTTCCACGGATAGCGCGCCGCCGGCAGAATCGACGAGATCACCATCCGGATCCCGTTCGCTTTCGCAATCGCTGCCATCGATTCAAAGTTGTCCTCAATCATCTCCGGCGTCGACGGCCCTGTATTCCCCGCAACATCATTTGTCCCTGCAAGGATCACAACGACAGCAGGTTTCAGATGCACGACGTCCTGTTGAAACCGCACCAACATCTGCGGAGTCGTCTGTCCGCTAATACCACGTCCGACATAGTTCTTTCCCGGGAAAAACCCACTCGGATTCCGCGCCCACGCATCCGTAATCGAGTCTCCATAGAACACCACGCGCTTCTCACCTGCAGCAGGCGCGGGCAACGCCGCATTGTCCGCTCGATACCGCCCCAGCTGCGCCCAATCATCTAGCTTTGCCTGCATCGTTGCAATCTGCTTCGCTGTATCCACCGGAGGCGCAGCCTGAGCCGGAGTCGCCGTTGCCGCACTCTGTGCCCATCCAGCCGCGTTCACGCAAACCGCAAACACCAACACGTACGCACATCTGAAAATCTTCATCCTTTACGTCTCCCAATCAATGTTTTAGTGACCAGTCAATGCCTTATCGATGGCGCCCTGCGCCAGCGGCGCCATCACCTCATATCCCTTCACACTCGCGTGCACACCGTCGACGGTGTACTCCGCCTTCATTCCTCCGTCGTCGTTAACCAGAGCTCTGTAGTAATCCAGATAGATGAAGCGATGTGTCACGCAATAGCCCTGCAGCCATGCATCCAGCGTGCGAATCTTTTCCGCTGGATGCATTCCCTTCTTCCAGGGAAAATCGGTCGAAGGCGTAATCGATGCGAACACAACTTTGATCCCGTTGGCCTTCGCCATATCCGCCATCGACTGCCAATTGTTCTCTGTCATCTCCGGCGTCATCGGCCCTGTATTGCCTGCAACGTCATTTGTTCCAGCCAGAATCACCACAACCGTCGGGCGCAGATTAATCACATCCTGCCGAAACCGCACCACCATCTGCGCAGTTGTCTGCCCGCTGATGCCGCGATTGACATAGTTCTTTGCGGGAAAGAACGCACTGCCGTTTCGTCCCCAGAACTCAACCACTGAAGCCCCATAGAACACCACGCGATCCTCACCCGGTGCCGCCGCAGCCAGTGCCTTATTTGCATCGCGGTAGTACCCCAACTGGGCCCAATCATCCAGCTTCGCCTGCATCGCGGCAATCTGCTTCTCGGTCTCAACTGGTGCAACAAAGGGAGAAGCAACTTCCTGCGCACGCATCGTTGCAACAGAAACTCCCGCAAGCAAAACAGCCCACACCACAGCCTTCATTCCGCCTCCGCACACCCTCTCATTCGCGTTCCGATTCTAGCCCACTCCCGTCGAATCCCTCCTGCAATCACCCTGCATCATTCCCTGCTGTACCTTTAAGAGTGATGCGACCCGGCCTATCGACACACGTCTTTCTCCAGCAGCGCCTGCACCCCGGCCTGCTTGACGCCCTTCACCACAGCGGAGCCCAGACCATCGAGCTCTTCGCCGCCCGCCACCACTTCGACTACACCGACCGTGCTGCCGTCCGCGACATCGCCGCCTGGTTCCGCTCCAACGAGGTCGCCGCCACGCTCCATCAGCCCATCTACACCAGCGACCGCGCCGACGCGCAGTGGTCGCGCCACGTCGCCCCCAACCTCAACCTCATCGACCCCGAAAAATCCCGCCGCATCGACGCCATGGACGAGGTCAAGCGCGCCCTCGAATCAGCCGAGCAGCTCCCCATCCAATCCATCGTCCTCCACCTCGGCCACAAGGACGACTCCTGGAACGTCCGCGCCCTCGAAAACTCACTCACTGCCATCGAACACCTCAAAGCCTTCGCCCATCCGCTCGGTGTCCGTATCCTGCTTGAAAATCTCCAGAACGAAATCACTACCCCCGAACACCTCCTCGAGATCGTCCGCGTAGGCCACTTCGACAACGTCGGCTTCTGTCTCGACATCGGCCACGCTCACCTCTCCGCGCCTGAAAAGAACGTCGGCATCGACACCGCCTTCGAGGTCCTCAAGCCTCGCATCGGCGAGCTTCACCTCCACGACAACCACGGTGCCAAAGACGATCACCTCTGGCCGAACGCAGGCAGCATCGACTGGGTCAACATAGCCCGCCACATCTCCACGCTACCCTCAAACGTCCCAGCCATCGTAGAGATCGCCCACGATCCAGAGGAAACCGCCGCCAGCGCCTCCCGCAAAGCGCACGAACTATTCCGCACTTTGGAAGAGAAAATTCAAGACCCCCAACCCAACAACGCATAGAGATTGTTCGCTCTGCCCTTTCAAAACCAGCAGAACCGCTGGGGTGCCCCATCCATATCGCAACATGGGTGGGAATGTAGAAACTCACCCAGCCAGCTCTTGTCGTTGCTTCTGTCTGTTCTTCCTCGCGCCATTTCCAGTCGAAACAGCTGAGCATCCGAACATCGCCCAACCCCAATCCGGTAATCTAGAGCAAGGTAAACCGCACAATGTCCGACACCGCAACCACCGCAACCACCGCAACCACCGCCCCCATCGCTACAATCGCCTCCCTCTCTCAGCATGAAGGCCAGACCGTTACCCTCCGCGGCTGGCTCTACAATCTCCGCGCCTCAGGCAAGCTCCTCTTTCCCATCTTCCGCGACGGCACCGGCACCATCCAGGGCATCGTCCCCAAAGCCGCCGTTCCTGAAGACGTCTTCAACACCCTCAAAGAACTAACCCTCGAATCCAGCCTCACCGTCACTGGCAAGGTCCGCGCCGACTCCCGCGCTCCCAGCGGCTTTGAGCTCGACGTCGAGAACATTCAGGTCCTGCAAAAGATCGACGACGCCACACCCTTCCCCATCACCCTCAAAGAACACGGCGTCGACTTTCTCATGGAGCACCGCCACCTCTGGCTCCGCACCCCCCGCCAGTCAGCCATTCTGCGTGTCCGTGCCACCATCATGCGCGCTGCGTCAGAGTTCTTCGACACCAACGGCTTCATCCGCACCGATCCACCTATCCTCACTCCCAACGCCTGCGAAGGCACCTCCGAGCTCTTCGAGATGGACTACTTCGACGACGACAAGGCCTACCTCACCCAGTCCGGCCAGCTCTACATTGAAGCGACAGCGCTCGCCCTCGGCAAGGTTTACAGCTTCGGCCCCACCTTCCGCGCCGAGAAATCCAAAACCCGCCGCCATCTCACCGAGTTCTGGATGATCGAGCCCGAGGTAGCCTTCCTCGAACTCGACGGCCTCATGAACCTCGCCGAATCTTTCATCACCCACATTGTCACCCGTGTCCTCGAGTCCCATCGCGCCGACCTCAAAGTCATCGGCAAAGACATCGCCAAACTCGAAGCCGTCATCGCTAATGAAGGTGGCGGCCATCCATTTCCCCGCCTCTCCTACGATGTAGCCCACGCCATGCTCGAGCAGGCCTACGCCGAAGGCAAAATCGAAAACCCCCACAAATACGGCGACGACTTCGGCTCCCCCGACGAAACCTACATCAGCTCACAATTCGACAAGCCGGTCATGATCCACCGCTACCCCGCGGCCTTCAAAGCCTTCTACATGCAGCCCGACCCACACGATCCCTCCAAGGCTCTTTGCGTCGACGTCCTCGCCCCCGAGGGCTACGGCGAAATCATCGGCGGCTCCCAGCGCATCGACAGCTACGACCTCCTCAAGTCCCGCATCGAAGAGCACGACCTCCCGCTAGCCGCCTTCCAGTGGTACCTCGACCTGCGCAAATACGGCAGCGTCCCCCACTCCGGCTTCGGTATGGGCATCGAGCGAGCCGTAGCCTGGATCTGCGGCCTCGACCACGTCCGCGAAACCATCCCCTTCGCTAGAACATTGAACAGGATTTATCCTTAATTCCATCCAGAACCAGTGGGACTGCAATTGCTGAAGCTAACCTAGGTTTCCACTATTCATTTGAACCTCAACAAAATCATTGCTAACTTTTCGTCACTCGCCACAAGGGCTACTCATGAAATCTTTGTTCGTCTCCTGCCTTCTCCTTGTTCTCACTGCCACTTCACTCGCCTCAACCCCGCAATTCTCTGCCCGCCAAGATATCGTTACAGGTTTCCAATATCTCTATGGCATGGCCGTCGGAGACTTCAACGGAGATGGAAAGCCTGACATAGCCGTTACAGATAATGCGGTCAAGCGTGTCTTTATTTATCTCAATAACGGAAATGGTTCTTTCGGGGCACCTAAAACGATGGACATTAATATGACCGCGCTGGGACCGGGCAAGATCATCGCGGGTGATTTTAATGAAGATTGTAAGCAAGACCTGATCATCGGAACCGTAGCAGGTCTTCAGGCTGATCTGCTCCTGCTAGGAAACGGCGATGGCACATTCACCCAGCAACCAGATCTTCCAGGCTCATATGGTTTTGTGAAAGGGATGCCGGTCGATATCAATGGCGATCAACATCTTGACCTCATCCTTGGCAGCAACGGTTCGATCTTTCTTTATCTGGGGGATGGTCGCGGCAATTTTCAGCTGCAATCTTTCCCTAACCAGGGAGGCAGTGGTTTATTCACAGGGGTAGCGGCCGAAGATTTCAATAAAGACGGCAAGCTGGATTTTGTAACCGCTTCGCCGCTTCAGATCGCAGGCATAAGAACCTTCATCGGTAATGGGGATGGTTCATTCGCTTCACCAAGCAGTCTCTCGACGACCCTCGCCAATGCACAGCCGGGTTCCGTGGCTGCTGCTGATTTTGACGGAGATGGTAATCCCGACCTCCTCCTTGGTGCCAGTTACGTCGCCGCAATATTCCCCGGTAAAGGTGACGGCAGTTTTGATGTTTCTAATCCGTACTACCTTGCAACAGTCGACACAACCAGCACTCAAGGCGCATACGGATCCTTGGTGGCCGCAGCTGACATGGACGGGGACAAAAAGATCGATGCGGTGGTGGCAGACGATAACGGTCAAACAATCAATGTCCTTCTTAATGATGGGACCGGTAAGTTCCCGCAGTCGACGCCAGACTTCAGCGCGACGATCGATCATGGTGTAACTGAAATGGCTTTGGCCGATCTGAATGGGGACGGACTTCCCGACATCGTTATTGCGAATAACGTGACACAGAATATCTCTGTCTTCCTCTCGATTAAGCCAAAGGCGGCAGTAACTGCTGCGCTTACTTCAAGCGCTAATCCACAACTTGTCGGCTCTTCCGTCACTTTCACCGCAAAAATCGCTGGTACGACAGGCACAATACCTACGGGTACCATAACGCTGTTGGACGGCACTAACTCACTTGGCCAACAGACGCTTGACGGTAACGCGCAGACGACATTCTCGTTGTCCAACCTTTCCGCCGGGCAGCATTCGCTGACTGTTAGCTACTCAGGCGATAACAACTTCCTTCCCGTCACAAGCTCTACGCTTACGGAATCCATCGCGGACTTCCAAATGGCTCTGCCAACCACATCACAGACTGTGACTGCCGGAGGAACCGCTACCTACAGCCTCACCGTCACACCGGCAGGCGGACTTACCGGCTCCATCTCTCTCACTTGCTCGCAGCTTCCTTCACTTGCCACCTGCGACCCAGTTACAGTTCCAGTCACCGGGCAACCTGCAACGGCAACCCTCACCGTGCACACCACGGCTCCGGTTACGTCAACACCCGCTCCACCATTCGCGCTGCCAGCCTCAGCTTGTTCGCGATTGCTTTCACTGCGCTACTTCCCCTCAAAAAACGCAGGCCCATTCAGTTATTCGTGACTGCCGTGGCACTCGTGCTTCTCGGCTCCGTCGCCGGATGCAGTGGTGGGAGCAAGAACAGCACTACTAACCCACCGACAACCACAACACCGGGAACACCTCAGGGAACAACCCAATTCACCATCACGTCCTCCCTCACTTTGGGTGGACAAACACTTACCCGCACCAGCACAGCAACGCTCGTTGTCCAGTAGCTTCCTGACCCGCTCACGGTGTGTGGGCGGGTCTCACTTCACTCGATCATGGGGGCTAAGATAGACGGACCGGATCCCCAACCCAGGCGGGGTGGCCCACCAGAAAACCTGTCAAGCCCCAAAACGGCAAATCCCCACGCCAATCCTCAACAATCGCATTGCGTAGGAGTTTTACCCAACCCGATATAATAGATACAGAGACGAAGAAAGCCCCGGCCACAAACCGGGGCTTTCCTATTAACCCAAACCAACCAGGAGACCAGGATACCAACTCAGCCACCCAAGTACGAACCTAAGTCAAATAAATAGAATGCTTTGCGCAATTAAGATAGGGGGAGGGGGCTACCATAGCCGGTAGCTCCAAACAACATGACAAACCGCCCGAAAGAGCGTCTCATAGCATTGGAGCCTAACCGACTGTAATCCCGAAAAGAACGATGGCATCATAGAAGCGACATCTACACAAGCCTGCACCGCTGGAGCGAAGCCATGGAAATGAACGACTACCGCACGAACTCCTACCCCACCACCATCGACGTGCCCCGCGAAGGAACCGCCCCTCTCCTCGCCAAGGTACTCGGCATCACCTCGCTCGGCTTTTTCATCACCGCCATCGGCGTCGCCACCGCACCCGCCTGGGGAACCCTCCCCGGCCTCATCGTCGTCTTTGGACTCGTCTTCGCCATCTCCCGCGCCCGCAAGGCCAACCCCGCCCTTGCCCTCGGACTCTTCCTCACCCTCACCTACTTCATGGGCTGGCAGATCGGCCCGCTCATCCAGCACTACATCCGTAACTTCGGCTCCGGCCTCGTCTTCAACGCCGCTGCCACCACCGGCGCCGGCATGGCCGTCATGGGCTGCATCGCCTATCTCTTCAACATCAACTACCGCCGAATCGCCGGCATCGGCTTTGCCGCGCTGCTTCTCCTCATCATCGCCGGCGTCGCCAGCATGTTCTTCCACTTCCTCACCCCGGACACCTTCTCCTGGCTCACCCTCGGCATCTTCTCCCTGCTCACCATAGGCGACTTCGCCCGCATCCGCGCCGGCGGAGACGGCAGTTCCGCCGTCTCTCTCGCCCTCTCCATCTATCTCGACGCCATCAATATCTTCCTCGCCGTCCTCCAGCTAATGGGTGGCCGCCGCAGAAACTAATCCAGCATTGATCAATCGACGCACGTTTCTAAAGCAAGGCGCAGGAGCGCTGATCGCGGCCAAAACCGCCTCAGCGCTCGCTGCTCCAACCGAAGCTCCCCCGGAATTCAAAACATCCAACGCCCTCTGGCAAGCCGCTTACGACCGCGCTTTAGGCGGGTGGCCCAGGCACGGACGCAGGTGCCCCATTTTATGCAGTCTCGTCGTATTAGTGTGCATTCGCGCGAAGCGCGAACCACTTTCCGATCACCCCAACTTCCTCAAAGCCCTCCCAAAGTGTCATCCTTAATCCATGAAGCGTAAAACCTCGCTACGAACATTCGCTGCATCGCTCCTGATCTGTTGCCTGACACTGGCGCATGCCCAGGAAAGAGGCTACTGGCGAGCCGCAAGCACCTCAGCCCGAACCATCACCGGTGACATCACCCTCGCCGACGAAAAGATCACCATCAACTTCTCGACCTCCACGATGTCAAAGATCCGCCCTCTCGAAGCCGCAGAGGTCAGCGCCGTCTTCGACACGGACAGCAGCACCGCCGCCACCGCTAGCCTCTACCGTCTGAGCATCTCGTCCGCCAAAAAATTCCTGCATAAAAACAGTCTCTGCGGCTCCGAGAACGTTCAGTGGATGGTCGCCTACGCCCAGGGAAGCTCCCTGCAGCTGGCCTTCTTCTCCGGAGACAAGCCACCCGTCTTCACGTTCGACGCCATCGCCAATTCAACGGACAAGTGCGGCACATTCTCCTATTTAAAGTGAGCCGATTAGCCTGTGTCCGTCCCCGCCAGGGATCTAAAAAGCTCTAAGATGGACGCACCCGGCCATCCGGATCACATTATTCATGCGAGGACTTCGATGAGTACTTCCGTATCCGAATCATCGGGCGGGTGCCCAGACACCAAATCGGGTGCCCCATTCATCGCGCCTTTGTTCATGCGATGAGTGGGCATTCGCGCCACGCGCGAACCGCTCTCCTACGCACCAGCTAAATCTCACGACGCCTATAGGTCTCAAGCGATTGTCGCTTCATCACCTTCGACTGTCACCGCTTCTTCCGCTTCATTGCACCAACCCCACAAGCCAGCGGAACGTTCGTCATCTGCTTCGCGAACACCCGATAACTCGCTCCACCCGGCCGCAGCGTCGACCAATACCCCGACTGCGACAGCAACGGCTTATGCTGCTCAATGATCTGCTTCTCCAGAATCTTCACGCCACACTCCAGATTGTTCTTCGGCTGCAGAATCGTCCGCGAAGGATCATCCACCTTCAGCACCTTATCCCGATCCCAGTCGAAGTCGCACCCATACCTCTTCTGGTCTTCGTACGTTAGCTGCAGCAGTCCCTCACTCCTCACCGCCCTCCCCGTCACCCCATCTTTCACCGCCACCTCAGCCTCCGTATGCCGAACCCGCGTTGTGGGCTTCAACCCAGCCTCAGCCGCTGCCAACGCCTGAAAAAAGTAAGCCCAGAACGCCCGCTTGTCATCCTCCGCCATCTCATAAAACCGCGGACAGAACCGCTTCACATCGCGCGGAACCTGCCGCGATAGCATCGCCGTAGGTAACGCCAGCTCCACAATCTTGTCCCACTCCGGATCCCACGTCTTCCCACCCAGCTCGATCCGTTTCGTATCGATCGGAGTCGCCGGAGCAGGTTTCATCGCCGGAGCCGGAGTCGCTACGGGGACGGGTTTCGAGTCTGTCTCCTGATGCTTCCCGCATCCCACTACCAACAGTAGTGCAGTCGCAGCAACAGCCAGCCCACCCGCGACTCTCAATCCTCGGCTCATGTGCCGACCTTTTTATTTCTTGCCATTGGCGGAGTCAATCTTTTAATTCCGACAAAGTCGTCAGAGAGCCAGTGGTGATGCAACTATCGCGATACTGCTATCAAATCCGCTCCAGAGTCTCTGGATCCATCTCACCACCAAAGTACTTCTCCAAAGCCCTCCCAAATATCCCAGGCTCCGCCTCCGCTTTCGCAAACAATGTCATGCTCGAGTGAAACTTCAGATCATCCGGATACCCGAATATCTCCTCGACCGACCTGCCCTCAACGCCCACCACAATTCGCGTGCATTCGCATAATCTCGAACCCAGCACCGGATGCTCCAGATAACCCCGAGCCTCCTCCATTCCAGAGATTGCAAATCTCACCGCCGTTGGACTGCTTCCGAGCCCGCGAATCTGCGGAAACACGAACCACATCCAATGAGTTCGCTTTCTTCCCGTCCGCAGCTCCGCGCAAGCCTGCTCGTATACCCCCTCTTGCGCATCCACAAATCGCTTTAACTCATATGGGTCACTCATCCCAAACCCTCCGCATCATGAGATGCGTCGAGCGGAAAATTCGTCGAGGGTTTAAGGCATCACCGCAGCCCGCTGACCCAGCAGATAAGCGCCCCGTTCATTCGGCGCGGCGCCGTTCTCACCAGCCACCTTTTTTAACGGTGACCCCTCATAGCGTTGATACGTGTACGCATTTGGCCCCGTACCCACCGAAACAAATTCAACAGACTTGGCATTGGCCGGAATGTTCCCGCCAAACCACCGCGGATCCTCTTGCTGACTCCACGTCACAACAGAAAGCACAGAACCCGCCGGGTACTTCGACTCAGGATTTGTCCGCGCATAGTGCACCGCAACGTCATTGCCGAACATCGTCGACATCGTCGAAGTCTTCTTATCGACCCACGACGTAATCACCTTGCCCTGCATCGGATTCGAAGGCAGCTCCCCAACCACCGCTGCCTCTTTATTGAGCGTTGTAACCACACGGGCATTCTCCCCTGTACACCCCATCAGCAAAACCAATCCCGCCAACGCAACTTTCATCATCGCTACTCGCCCTTGATTGGCATTGTGTAAACGTAATCGTTCTTGCGAACCGGAGTATGGCAACTCACGCATTCATTGGTGAACGCCGCATCTTTCCCATAAGGCTTCAGATCCGTCCCGCGCCATCGTCCCCAACCCCAACCCGCGGTATCCCCATACTTCTTGCCATCCCGGATCATGAATTCGACCTGCAAGAACGCTCCTGTGTGGATCGTTCCTTGATCATCCGGCTGCTGCAACCATGCCACTTTGGCGAACGTAGTGCCATCCGGCCACGGATTGATGTGTCCGTCAGCAATCGCCTTCACCGCAATATCATTTCCCAGGATCACCCGCATCGTATGGTTGTCATACCGCTCCGTGCTGCTGATGGCTCTCCAGTTTTTATAGTCCGGCAGAAATGCAATCCCATTTGGCTCAGGCTGCACATTCAGCACCGTTTCGCTATCCTTCACCCACTTGCCATATTGCTCATCGGCAGCGCTCGTATCCGTGGCAGTCTGCTGCGTGCTCGGTGGAACAAGATAATTCCTGAGCACTGCCAACTGTTCCGGCGTAACCGCTGCGCCCGGATGCACCTTAAGGTACGAAGGCAGCGGCATCGCCCCCATCTGAATCTGATTCACCGCTTCAAATAAAAAACCCTTTTGTTGAGCCGCAGGAAGCTTGCCAATCTCCGAGAAGTTCAGATGCCTCCGCGCCTCGTTCACATCGCTGTTCACGATCCAATACGCCGGCACAACCTTATCGAACCAGGGTAGCTTCGTCTCATTCGAGTGGCAGCTATAGCAAGAGTTCCTTAGAATCGCCTTCACTTCTGGAGGAGCCTGCAGCTCAGCCGTAATTGGAGGATTGGTCAACGTTGGGCGAATGAACTGAATCCCAACGAACACAAGACACAAGACCGCTCCAATCCAGCCAATAGCCAGAAAGCGAGTTCGCGATACCAGAGCCATGCCTGTCCTTTCGTCTATCGAGCAATTACTCTCAGCCTTAGACGGAAAGAAGTGAGCGGACTCGCAGAGAAATTACTTTTCACTGCTCGGCGGTACCAGCCCCTTCAAGCGCAGGTACAGCGCAAGCGTCGCATACTGCTCATTGTCATGCGATACCGTTCCCCACATCAGTCCAATACGCGACCGCTTTGCCGGACCTGCCGCAAGCATCTCCGACAGATTTGCATCGGTCAGCGCTGCAAAGGCCTTGTCGCATTCAGCATACGAAGCCTTCAGCGCCTCAACGATTACTGCCTTATCCGCAGTCTCCGGGGGCACCTTCGCTAAGGCATCCGCCGCAGTATGATTCGCCGCACCACAGCTGTGCAACTGGGCCTCGCTGATATGGTTGACCACCCGGGCAAATGTCCTGATATCCGGCGTCGGCTTGAACTGATAACTCTCCGCCGGCATCTGGTCCGCTGCCTTCAGGATGTTCACCTTCAACCGAGCATAGCTCCCCTGCACCTCACCCGCCGGTCCAGTTGGTTGCGCAGCAGCCGGAGTCTGACCAAACGCTACGCCCGAAAACATCAATCCCGCCATTGCATACATCAAACACGTCCGCCGCATCTTTTCGCTCCTCGCACATCCCAACCAGCCTAATCGTCTCCCGCTTGCACTACAAGCTCAATGCTGCATCTCAGCCCTTGAATTTACAGACCAATAATTCCTTCTCGTCGAGACAAGCAGCTCCGGATGGTGAACGAGCCGGACCTCAATCGTGTGAAGTCCCGGTTCCGTCGAAGTCGGATAGAAGCTGAGAATGTAACTGTTGCGAATGCGATTGCTCATGGTACCCAAGGCAGCGTCCAGCTCCCCTCGACTCGTGAAGCCGCTCGTCTCCCCACCCGACAGACTAGCCACCTCTGCGGACAGATTTTTCCGCATCGCGCTGATCGCCAGATTAAGAGGCATGTTGAGACTGAAATAGCCTTGCGTCGGCCCCGCTCCAGCATCGATCGGCGGATTCAGATGAGGCGGATCCTTGAAAGCCTGCCGCATCGCAGTCTTCTCCGCGGAAAACGTCATGCTATAGATCGACGTATTCGTCTCTCCCAGCGTGCGGATGACTTCCTTCAGTTGAGCCTTACTCCCGTTATCGTGCTCCTGGCTGATCAACAAAATAGCACGACGGTTCCCCGCCGACTGCCGCTTCAGCAAATCAACTCCAAACAAAATACTGTCAAGAATCGCAGCCCCGCTATTGCCCGGATCGGGATGATCGATCGCGTCGCTCCACTCTCCAACATCGGAGGTAAACGGAGACGCAGCCTCAGGCTGGCTATCGAAGTTCACAATCGAAACCATATTCGGAGCCTTGCCGAGAATAGCCGCAATCATGGAATCCAGATGAACATAGTTCTCAAACTGCCCTCGCGCAATCCCACCCGTCTGCATCAGCACCACCAGCGACAGCGGCCTGTTCGTCTCCTCTTCCAGAGTGACCTTCTGCGGAACGCCGTTGTCCGTAAGGATAAAGTCATCAGCCTTCAACGAGAAAACAGGCTCTTTCTCAGAGGTCTGCACCAGCGTAGGAACAACGACGAGCGTGGTCGTCGTATGAAGTGTTGTCTGCGCAAACGCACTTGCTGCGAGCGTCGTTGCAACGAGAACGCCGGACTTGACGACGGCGGAATTCATTGGTCTCCAGATTAGACGAAGTAATGCAGGTTCGTGAGCAAGTACCACCGCAAAGCCCAATCCAGCCCAATGAACTATCCTGTATAAGACAAACTCGCGAAGTCAGAAACAGCCTCACACGAAGGAAACAGCAAAACCATGCCTCTCAACTGCGGAATCGTTGGCCTGCCCAACGTCGGAAAGTCCACCATCTTCAACGCCCTCACCTCGGCCAAGGCTCAGGCGGCAAATTACCCCTTCTGCACCATCGACCCCAACACCGGCGTCGTCACCGTGCCCGATGAGCGCCTCGCAAAAATCTCCGCACTCATCAAGCCCAAATCTCTCGTCCCCACCACCATGGAGTTCATCGACATCGCCGGTCTCGTCGAAGGCGCCAGCAAGGGTGAAGGTCTCGGCAATCAGTTCCTCGGCCACATCCGCGCCACCGACGCCATCTGCCACGTCGTCCGTTGCTTCGACGATCCCGAGGTCATCCACGTCGCTGGCGGCGTCAATCCACTCCACGATATGGACATCATCAATACCGAACTTCTGCTCGCCGACCTCGACACCGTCGAAAAGCGCAACACCAAGGTAGAGCGCACCGCGAAAGCCGGAAGCGATCCCAAAGCCAAGGCCGAACACGCCATGCTGCAAAAGTTGCTTGCCGTCCTTAACGCCGGCAAGCCCGCCCGCACCGCCGATCTCACCGACGATGAGCGCACCCTTTCGCGCGAGCTCTTCCTCATCACCGCCAAGCCCCAACTCTACGTCGCCAACGTCGACGACACAGCACTCATCGAGGGCAACGCCTACACCGCTGCCGTCGAGAAGCGCGCCGAAGAAGAAGGTGCCCAGGTCGTTCGCATCTGTGGAGCCATGGAAGCCGAGATAGCACAGCTCGAACCCTCCGAGCGCGACGAATTCCTCAAGGACATGGGCCTCTCCGAGCCCGGTCTCAACCGCCTCATCCACTCCGCCTATCGCCTCCTCCACCTCATCACCTACTTCACGGCTGGTGTGCAGGAAGTTCGCGCATGGACTATCAAGCGCGGCACCAAAGCTCCCGGAGCCGCCGGAGTCATTCACTCTGACTTCGAGCGCGGCTTCATCAAGGCCGACTGCTACGCCTCCGACGACCTCTTCAAGTACGGCAGCGAGCAAGCCGTTAAAGAAGCAGGCCTCCTCCGCTCCGAAGGCAAAGAATATGTAGTCAAGGATGGCGACATCCTCTTCTTCAAATTCAACGTCTAGCCGCTCACTCGAGCGTAGCATTCAAGCCGCAGCCTTTGAATGCTACTGCCGCCTTGTGCCGCAGTTATTGTTGAGGCTTCTTTACCTGCTCGATCAGTCCGCTCGCGGATGTCTGTTTTCGTTGTGCTATGGCCTTCGACTCTTCAAACGCCGCCGCCGCCAGCTTGGTCTCACCAGACTTCTGATAAAGCCTGCCAAGCTGAAAGTGCACCGACCCATCATCATCGCTCGCCAGCCCCGCCTTGAACTCTTCAATCGCGCGCGCTGTGTCTCCCTCGCCTGCATAGGCCTGTCCCAGCAGCGCGTGGACACGCGGTATCAACTCTGCCTTGGCTGCGAGCCCGGCCTTCAAATAAGGCTCTGCTGCGGCATAATTATGCTTTGCAACCAACACCTCGCCCATCATGTAATTCGCCTCAGCGTCCGCCGGATTTTCAACCAGCGCCCTCTGAATCATCTCCGCGGCAGAGTCGTTTCTCTGCTCCTGCAAGTAGTTCGCCCCCGCGCCGATCAGCGCAGCAAACTCCTTCGGATTGATTCCGAGCGCAACCTTGTACTCCGCCTCAGCCTCGCTGAACTTACCCCGATCGCGATAGCTCTCCGCCAGCAGCTCATGCAGCCGAATCGAATCAGGCTCTACTTCTCCGGCATAGACCAGGTACAAAATAGCCAGCCGCTGCTCCGCTCGAATCGACCAGTAAAGGCCGGCCTCCTCAGCGTGATAAACCTTCCGCAGTCTCTTCGCTGCCGCAAGAGTAGTTTCAAAATCTCCCGTGTAAAAGGAGCATGCAGCCAGCAGCGAAAGCTTGTCTCGCGATAGCGCAGCTTTGCTGGCAATGAGGCCCTTCGTGCACAGTCCATATTCACCACGCAGAAAATGATCCTGCGCCGTGCCCGCAGTCGCGCCTCCCGCTGGAGCCTCTGCTTCATAGCCTTCGACCGGCAGTGTCCTCTCTCCACGCACAGAGAGCCGCAGCGTCGATGCACCTTCGGCAGGGAGCTCCGTTTCGCTGGCCTTCGCAAGAGCCTGGTCGAAATCCCGCACCTGCTCGGTGGGCATCTCAATCGTCAGAACAGATGCATGCGCCTTTAGGAAACCGGGATCGAGCCTCCAAAGCTCCCCGAGAAATTTAATCGCAGCCCCGGTCTCGCCCTGCGCAAGAGCAAGCCGAATCAACCCAAGCTCAGCCAGCGAACATCCTCCAGCCTTCTCGTCCTTCTCGAGTTCAGTCTGGGCCTCTGATATCTCGCCGCGCCGAAGCAAAACCAGCCCTAGCGCAGCTCGACTGCAAGGAGGCGCACCAGGAACCGCAAGCAATTTGCGATACGTATCCGTCGCTTCCACCAGTTTCCCCTGGTCATTGAGCGACTCAGCATTGAGCTCCTGAAAGAACGGAGACTGCCGATTCAACGCAGCAAACTCACCCGAGGTAGCCTCCGCAATCTCCAGATGCATCACCCCAAGCCTGTACCATGCCTCGCCGCTCTTCTTATTCAGCTCCGTCACACGCCGATATGCCACCGATGCATTCTCGAACTGCTTCAGCCCAAAGTACGCTCGCCCAAGACCCATGTAGATCTCGGCATCGTTCGGATGAAGCTGCCGAGCCATCACCAAATACCGAACCGCCTCGGTGCGATTTCCTAATTGAAGATTTTCCAGACCCAGGAAGAGAACCGGCACAAACAGCTTCGGCTGCAACTTGTTCGCCGTCTTAAAGCTCGCCAGAGCACCTGCAGCATCTCCCAACTGATGCTGCATCAAGCCAAGATTCGCCCATACCTCCGGCACATCCTGCCGAATCGCAACTGCACTTTGATATGCCGCAATCGCAGCCGGTATATCGCCTGCAGACTGCGCCTTTACTGCATCTTCCAAATGCGATTCGAAATCGCCCTGACCGAAGGCGCTCGTCGCCAATAGTAGAAAAAGAAAAAACCAGCAGCGTCTCCCAACGAAACTGCCTCGAAGCAGACGACCACACCGATTCATAACCTTCCTACTGGGCCCATTCAATCTGAAGATCTTCACCTCGGCCATTATCAGGCAGTGTAAATGCTGCTACATGATGAGGCGCATCGAACGAAGACTGAACCGCCTTGGTGCTCCCAGCGACAACAGCTTTTCCCGCAGCCGCCGTGCTTCCGTAAACCTCCACCTGCAGACTCGTCCACCACGGAGCATAACTCCCCTGATGCGGCCCGACATGCACTGTCAGTCCCTTAGGCGTCTCCTCGCACGTAAATTCCATCCGCAGAAAATCCCCCTTCCGATAAGCGAACGACAGCCCATCGTCCAGGTAGACCGAACCTTTGCAATCTTTGCCCGGATACACGCGCAGCGTAAGCGGCCCTTTTGGTGTCTCAATCGTGCTCTGCGTCAAAGGCTGCATCGGCAGAATAGATCCTTCGCGTACAAACACCGGCAGAACATCCAGCTGCGGCTTGATCGTAATCTGCCGTGCAACAAGTCCCAGCGGATTTCCCGTCAAGCTGTCCGTCGGCAGCATCTTCGCGCTCACCCTCTCCCCCGTCCAGTAGTTGTACCAATCCACAGAAGGAAGCTCCACCGAATACGAGTCCGGTTTTTCCGGATAGATACTAGGAGCCACCAATATGTTCGGGCCAAACAGAAATTCATTGGCTGCATCCAGGTCGATAGGATGCTTATCTTTTGTCGCATCAGGAAACTCAAGAAAGAGCGGCCGAAGAATGGGAACACCAGTCCGTGACATTTCTTCCGCCGTCGTATACAGATATGGCAGAAGTTTATAGCGCTCCTCGATATAACGTCTCCGAATATCCTCTTGTTCCGGACCGTTCACCCACACCTCTTGATCCGCCGAAGTGTCGCTCGCATGATCGCGATCAATAGGTTGAAAGGTTCCCATCTCAATCCACTTCGTAAGCAGCTCCGGCCCCGGGCTGCCGACGAAACCACCCACATCGGCTCCACTCATCCCAAACCCGCTCATGCCAAGATTCAGCAGCATCGGTGTCGTAAGCCGCAGATGATTCCACGTACTGCTGTTATCGCCGGTCCACGTAGCGGCATACCGCTGTCCTCCCGCGTAACTCGCACGCGTCAGAACGAATGGCCGCTGATTCGGCGTAAGCGCAAGCAGCCCGTCATAGGTCGCCCTCGAGTTCTCCATCCCATACACATCGTGTATCTCCAGATGGCTCGTAGTCCGTGGTTTGAAACCCGGCTCATCGATCCTGTGCTGCACATCGTCGGGCATCGTCTTGTTCGGAGTATCGAAAATAGACGGCTCGTTCATGTCGTTCCAGAATCCAGCGATACCGTCTCGAACAAACTCCGTATAAAGCGAACCCCACCACTTGCGTGTACTCTGACGCGTAAAATCGGGAAACACTGAAGGTCCCGGCCACACCTTGCCAACGTATACGGTACTGTCAGGCTTCTTCACAAAGTGATCGCCCGTCATCCCGCTGTCATAAGGAGCGTAGTTCGCATCCGGAAGGTGCGCGATGTGCAGATCCGTTATGGCCACAACGCGCAGGTTCTGT
Source organism: Edaphobacter sp. (assembly GCA_035317185.1). Classification (GTDB taxonomy): domain Bacteria; phylum Acidobacteriota; class Terriglobia; order Terriglobales; family Acidobacteriaceae; genus Edaphobacter. The sequence continues at coordinate 87,763 of DATHHN010000072.1, read as the reverse complement.
TTCTTCAGATCTTCAATCATCTGCGCAAAATGCGGAAACTGTACCTGATCGACAGTGAATGGCCGATAGTGATCCTGGTAATCAATATCGAGATAGAGCGCATCCGCAGGGATCCTGTCCGCACGCAATCGATCTGCAACCTTTCTTACATCGGACTCCGGGTGATAGCTGAAGCGCGATTGCTGAAACCCAAACGACCACAACGGCGGCAGCGGCGTCGGTCCAGTCAGCCACGCATACGTCGAAAGCACATGCTTGGCATCCGGCCCATAGAGGATGTAATAGTCGAGCGGGCCACCCGCCGAACCAAAGGAGTAAACATCCGGAGACTCCCTGCCAAAATCGAAGCTGGTTCGCCACGTGTTGTCGAGCAATACTCCCGTTGTCGTTCCTCCCCGGGATGTCAAAAAGAACGGAATGCTCTTATAGATCGGGTCAGTCGATTCCTGAAAGCCGAAGCTGTCGGTGTTCCAAAGGCTGTAGGCATGATCTCTTCGATCCAGCGACCCGGGCTTATCGCCCAGCCCGAAGTAGTGCTCATCCGCCGCCATCGTCTTATAAACACGAAAGGTCGAGCCATGAAACTCGACCGGTCGTCCCCACGCATCTTCCTGGATCAAGGTACCGTTCAGATCGGTAACGCGCAGACGCATAGTTGCACGGTCTACCTTTACCCGTAGGGCAGTGGTGCGAAACCCAACACTCTCAGCATCTTCCTCGGCCGAAACGCGCGCACTCGCCGTCCGAGCTTCCGGCAACACCGCCCACGAAGCATCCTCCGGCATTTCGCCGCGAGGTCCTACCCTCACCCTCAGAACGTCGTCACGCAGAGCAGTCACCTGCATCACGGCGCTCTCACTTCGAATCTCAATGCCATTGCTGATCGGTTTGCTGCCAGTCACAGCCCGAAGCACAATGAACTCCGGAACCGAAGAGATCTTCGCAGTCGAAGGTGCCGACTTTGCCACTTCGCAAGGTGCCGCGACACCACAGAAACCTGTCGCTAAAAAGGCGAGAGCTGAAAAAAGAGTATATTGCTTCTTCATCGGATGTTCGATTTCCTGGCACGGGTAAATTGAGGCACATGAGACTGTTGAGCGACCAGAATCGTAACAGTCGGCCTCTAATAAAAGCGTCTTCTAAGCCCGAGGTTTTGACGAAGTTTCGTCTAGGAACCACCGATGGACAAGACATTCTCCATATGCCCCGTTTCCAACAGGCTCTGGCTAACAAAATCGTGGTCTGCCTTAGGTTACGGCGGGTATAATCAATCCGCTTTACCGTCTTTGATTGATACAAGTTGATATAAAAGGTAGAGAAAAGTCTGACTTTTGGTGAGGTAGCGCAGTGCAAGGGGATTTCCACGTTAATGATTGGTTGGTCCAGCCCCAGATCAACTCTGTGGAAAGAGATGGCAAGACCTGGCATCTCGAACCCAAGGTAATGCAGGTACTGGTTCACTTGGCCTCGCATCCCAATGAAGTGCTCTCCAAGGATCGTCTGCTCGAGGCTGTCTGGCACGATACCTTCGTCGGAGATGACGTTCTCATCCGATGCATCTCTGAAATCAGATACGTCTTCGGCGACGACCCTAAGTCCTCCCGAATCATTCAGACCATTCCAAAGGGCGGCTATCGTCTCATCGCCGCTGTCACAGCAGGCGTCAGACCGGACGCCGTACCGCAACCGGTGCCAAACATCGAGTCTTCGGCTGCCGAGGCGCAACACACCCAGAAAGCTCATGAGCTCGTCTTTCGCTACGATTATGACCTCAGCCACCCCAGAGGATCCCACGGCTCAATCCCCGATGAGCCGCATTCCGCGTCGCACAACGGCCATCCTCACTCGGACGAATCAAATCCCCCCTATCCTTTAATAGATAAGGATGAATCGAGTGCTCCCCACGCAGAGCACAACGCTGCGCAGACCCATGGCTCGTCCCGCCATCGCCTCTGGTCCATCATCGCCAGCACTTCGCTCGTAGTTTTGCTCGCCGTTCTCGGAGGAGCCTATGCCTGGAGATCCATGCATCGCTCCGCGGTCGACTTCTTCTGGGGCCCGGTCCTTAATTCAAACGATCCTGTCCTCTTCTGCATCGCCGATCAAGGTCAATATGCTGCGGTCACTCTCCGCGATGCCACCGATCCCTCCCGTCAGATCGTCCTCAAAGACAACCTGACCGCCGTCGTCATCGACGACTTGAACGCCGTAGTCCAGATCACCGGTATCCTCAAGTCGAACGACAAAAAGTACAGCCTCAAAGGCGAAGGTTCCACCAATCTCACCGACCTGCGAACCGGTCCCACCATCTTTGTGGGTGCCTTCGATAACGCCTGGACCCTCCGTCTTACGAAATCCCTGCGCTATCACTTCGACAACAACCCTGAGATGACTCAGTTTCGAATCGTCGATAGCGAAGCTCCAACCAAAGCGCCGTGGGTCGTCGACCGTATCGAACAGATGGCGACCAATAACTACCGCGACTACGCCATCATCGCCCGCTTCATTGACAGCAACACCGGAAAGCTCGCTGTCGTTGTAGCCGGAGTAGGTCGCGGAGGAACCATCGCAGCCGGAGAACTCCTCACTGACCCGACCTATCTCGCCCAACTCGCCAGCGCCGCCCGAGCATCTGGAAACAAGAAGAATATGGAAGTCGTTCTTAGCACACCAATCATCGACGGCGAACCCGGATCCCCGAAAGTAGAAGCGACCTATTTCTGGTAAAACACCGGGACATCTCGAGTGACGCGGTTGCGACTCTGAAATCCAAACCTTGCCCTTGCTTCTCGAAAGAAGGTCGATTTCGGCGACCTCGTACCTGACATGGTCCAAAATTTCTCCCGAAGAAACGCCGAACATATAAGCCAAATCGCTAAAAACAAATAGCTTATTGCCTCGCCTAAACCTAAGCGTTCGGGTCAGTAAAACATCAGTAAACAATCTGTGATTCTCCACGACATCCATGCCCTTGCAAATCTAGGGTTGTCATCGCTCTCAGAACAAACAAATTTTCCTTGGTCTAGAGAGCGTTCCGTTTTGGAGAGAGCAAATCATTTTGAGAGAGGCACATCAGATGCGATTCAATCGAGGCACAAGATCGCAATTACTTGCGACGATAGTGATGTTCGCCCTGGGCGTGGTCGGGATTACCCGGCTATCTGCCCAGTCCCAGGCGTTCACTGCCACAATCAGCGGCACAGTCACAGACATTTCAGGAGGTGTAGTTTCAGGCGCTAAAGTCACCCTCAACAGCGCCGAACGTGGCATCACCAGAAGCTTCACAACGAACGACTCCGGCGGCTACAGCTTCACCCTTCTGCCTCCCGCCGATTATGTCCTCAGGGTCGAGCAGTCCGGCTTCCAGACCTACGAGCAACGGGGAGTCTCCCTTGCCGCCGGTGTCACCGCCCACCAGGACATCACACTTACGGTCGGTGCCGTCAGCCAGGAAGTCGTAGTCTCAGCCTCCGCTCCTCTCCTGAATGCCGACAACGCCAACATCTCCGCCGACATCTCTCAGCGCCAGGTCGTCGAGCTTCCTCTCAACCTCCGTAACGTCTTCGGCCTCGCATCTCTCAACTCCTCCGTCAACAACTCCACGCAAGCTCAGATGGTCAACTCCAACGGTATCTCCGGCAGCGCCGACCAGGACATCTCCTTCCTGAACTTTGGTGGGACTCATTTTGGCACCGCTGCCTACCTTCTCGATGGCACCTGGAACACCGCGCAGGACTGGGGTGGCGTCGTCTACGTCCCCTCCGTCGAAAATGTCCAGGAATTCAAGATTCAGACCAACGCCTTCACCGCCCAGTACGGTTGGAGCAGCGGCAACGTCGTCAACGTCGTCACCAAATCCGGCACCAACCGCTTCCACGGCGACGTCTTCGAGTTCTACCGCAACAGCGCACTCGACGCCAACAACTACTTCAGCAACCACAATGGATTAGCGCGCCCCGACTTCAACAGGCACCAGTTCGGTGGCTCTGCCGGCGGCCCGCTCTACATCCCCGGCCTCTACAGGCAAACTGAAAAGACCTTCATCTTTGGCGTCTACGAGGGACTTCGTCAATCGACGCCGGCCCAACTCACCGCCACCGTCCCAACGCAGGGTTTCCTTAGCGGCGACTTCAGCTCCCTCCTTACCGGCCAGCCCGCAGTCGACCAGAATGGCGTCCCGGTCAGGGATGCCCTCGGCCGTCCCGTCTATGCCGGCGCCATCTACGATCCCTATTCTGTACGCGCTATCACCGCGGGACAAGTCGATCCACGCACTGGCCTCGTTGCCACGTCCAGCGGATTCATCCGTGACGCCATCCCCGGCAACAACCTCGCTGGCCGTATCGATCCAGTCGCCGCAAAGCTCGCCGCATACTGGCCCGCACCCACCAACGGCAACATCGCTAACAATTTCTTCGCCAACGCTGGTGCGAATGCGAACTCCGACGAGTACTCAATCCGCGTCGATCACAACATCAGCGACCTCTCTCGAATCTACGCTCGGTACTCTCACAAGTCCGAGACCAAGACCAACTCACCCGCCTTCTTCGGTGCTTCCAACCCCGGCGGTCCCGGCGTCACCAACCCCAACAACCGCTGGAGCTTCGATATGGGTTACAGTCATATCTTCACCCAATCGCTCATTCTCAGCGCCAACGCCGGCATGAACCGCTGGATCGAGCAGTCGGCTACCCAGGGCGATGGCTTCAAGCCCTCCACCGTCGGTCTGCCAACCAGCCTCGACCCCATCGCCAATCAGTTCCCTCAGGTCAAGATCGACAACTACTCCGGCCTTGGGCCCGGCGCCATCAACGGGCAGGACTCCTACGCCGTTCCACGGAACTACATCACCTACTCGGCCGACCTCACCAAGAGCCTCAGCAGACACACGCTGACCTTCGGCTTCATGGGCGTCGTCAACCAGATCCTCGGTGGCCACGTCTACGGAACGAAGTTCAACTTCATCACCTCCACCACCGCCGGCCCCGACCCATCCAACGTAACCCAGGGAACCGGCTTCGGCCTCGCGTCCTATCTTCTGGGCGTTCCCGACAACACTGGCTCCACCGGTATCAATGCTCAGCTTGCAACCCAGAAGAATTACTTCGGTGGCTATGTTCAGGACGATTGGAAGCTCAATCCCCGTACCACCGTCAACCTCGGTCTTCGCTACGAAGTTCAGACGCCTCTCACTGAGCGCCACGACAAGCAGCAGTACTTTGACTTCAACGCCGCCAATCCCATCGGATCTGGACTTGGCATCGCCACTCCCGGCCAGCTGGTCTTCAATGGAGGCGGTCACACCAGAAGCCTCTACGATACCCAGACCGCCAACTTCGGCCCACGCATCGGAGTCAGCTTCCTCGCCAGGCCGAACGTCGTCCTGCGTAGTGGCTATGGACTCTTCTTCATTCCAACCTATACAGGCAACGGCCCAGCCGATGGCTACACTCAAACCACGCCTATCAGAGGCACTGCAGGCGATAACTCAGTCTTCGACACTCTCAGCAACCCGGTGCCGAACGGAATCCTTCTCCCTCAGGGCAGCGCTTTAGGTGCTTTGCAGGATGTCGGTCAGGGCGTACCTGCTGTAAGACGCGGCCGCTCCTCTTCTTATCTCCAGCAGTGGATGCTCGGCGTACAGTACTCCTTCCGTCCCAACGACATGCTCGACATTACCTACGTCGGAAACCGTGGCCTCAAGCTGTCGGCGGGTACCTACGAGAAGGATATGTTGAATCCGCAGTATTTCTCTATGGGACTTCCCGCACTTACCGCGCAGGTTCCTAACCCCTTCTATGGACGAATCACCGGCACAGGATGCAGCCTGCAGAATGCAACTATTCCACGCTGGCAGCTTCTTCGTCCCTTCCCGCAATATTGCAGTGTTGCTGAACAGGAAGCCCCCCTCGGCGACTCCTACTACAACGCTCTTCAGATGACCTACACTCACCGGTTCAGCCACGGCTTATCTGTACTTGCCTCCTACACGTTCTCGAAGTTCATCGATAACGTCGAAGGCAACAACGGCTGGGCTAACTCCGGTACCACCAGCATCCGCAACTTCTACAACCTTGCCGCGGAGAAGTCAGTCGACGGCAATGACATTCCTCACAGCCTCGTAATCAGCTACATCTACGAGCTTCCCGTTGGCAGGGGTAAGGCCTTCGGCTCCAACATGAACTCCGTAGCCAACGCCATCGTCGGCGGATGGCAGGTCTCCGGAATCTCCACCTTCAAACAGGGATTCCCTCTAGGTATCTCTCCCGCGAACAACACCCTCGGCCAGTTTGGCGGCAACCGTCGTCCCGACATCGTCGCCGACATGCACGTCCCTCACCCCACCATCGACCGCTGGTTCAACGTAGCGGCCTTCCAGGATCCAAATGACCCATTCGACTTTGGATCCGCTCCTCGCTACATCTCAACCCTGCGCGCGCCCGGCTACCAGAACTGGGACCTCTCCGCTCAGAAGTACTGGCGCTTCGGCGAGGTCACTCGTCTGCAGTTCCGTGCCGAGATGTACAACGCCTTCAACCATGCAAACTTCTACGCCCCCAACCAACAACTGGGAGCCAGAACAGCTCTGCCAGGCGGTGGTTACGCCGGGTCCTTCGGAACAATTGGAAATGCCTTCCCCGGAAGGGACGTCCAATTCGCAGCCAAATTCTACTGGTGATCCAACCTGTAGAGATTGGTTAGGAATTTAGCTGGCCTCCATTCGACAGATCCTTGGGCGTGCAAAATGCACAAGGATCTGTCGATTTTTTTGCGTGCGTCCCCACATCGAACCGAATGTTTGCCATGTCACTTATCCCAACGAATCGTCTTTGTGCAGTGAAGCCGAACGGGACCCTGTATTTCGTCTTTTGCATTTGTCTGTTCTCCTTCACGAAAATAAATTCCTTCAAATTCCTCAGCAAAATCGCATGTCAAGTCCCAAACCCAGCTAACTCAATACCCATCAACAACATCCGCATTGCGAAGAGTTTGCTCTAGACAGTTATAATTAAAACCAGAGACAAAAAGCCTCGGTTTACGCCGAGGCTTCTGTTTTTAAAGGCGTAACTCTTTTAGAAAGAAGAATTTACCCATAAACCATTTAGAATGAGGATTTTGCAAACTGACATTTTTATAAACCACTGATTATAGGCAACTTGCGATTCGATACCAGGGGGGGGGTACCCTCCAGAGCATGTATTAATACGGCTTATTCGGCATGTCCCGATACGCTTCGCCAAATTTGTTCTTGTGACTGCCTCGAATACTGCTCGTCGCCTGCATCTGGATAACACCCAGGTTTGCTGTCGTGGCTGATATCTGAACCTCGCGCGGAAAATCTTCAACCGGTTTTGCACTCTCGCTCCATACGTTCAGCCGATAGCGTCCCGATGGCACATCGTGAATCCCAATCGTTCCGTTGGGTCCGGACACTCCGTAGAAAGGAGTGCTGAGCGACAGAACCACAGCACCCATCTCCGGATGGATATTACAAAAAATATAGGAGACTCCCTCACGATCGAACCTCACAGACCGGCTGCTTCCCGACTCATATAAACCCAGATCGAAGCGCTTTCCGTTGAACAACGAAAATACGTTATGAAAGAAAGGATCGGCGTTGGGGAATTCGACATTGGTTCCAGTCGGTACGATCAACAGATGTGGAGTGAATTGCTTGTCCTTCTGCAGAAGTCGGTACGGCGGATGAGCAGTCGCCGTGGGCTTGGACTCCAGCGCCTGCAAAGGCGATAGCCACACAACAACATCTGATCCAACCGGAGCCTTTTCCTTCAGTGGATCGCCTGGAGGTTTTGTGCCGTGCACTGCAATCGCCACGGACACATCCACTCCCTGTCCCCAGGCAGTTAAGATTGGACAGAAAATATGCCATCCGAAGATCATCAGGTAAATTGCGCAGCGCTGCATGACACCTCTAGACGCTAGAATTGGTAGCCCACGGAAAGCGTAAATATATCCGCCGTGCTACGTGTCCCGTAGATCGGCCAGGTCCAGATCCTGCGGTACTCTGGTGAAAAAATGAGATAGGTCTTTGGCCTGTAAATCACATTGCCGACAAACATCCGATTCCGCGCTCGCAACTGACTCGCAGTTGCGTCGTAGGGAAGTATCAAGGAATGGAAGTCGCCCGCGAACCCATTGTCCAGTCCAATCGATGTATTTGCTTCAAGCGAACTTCCAAAGCGTGTCTTGAACTGTGTCCATCCTCCAATATCGTTCACGCCGCGAATGACCGGCAAACCTGAAATTGGATTCGATCCGTACAAAACATCTTTGTAAGTTCCAGCTCCAAGTCCGCCGAGAGATCGTCCACGATATCCTTCGCCACTCAACTCGAACCGATGACCGAAAGGAATTCTCATGTCTGTTGTGAACGCCCACGAATCGTTGGTTCCACTGTACAAATACTCTCCAACTGCAACGTTCGAATACTTCTGTCGTCCGTAATAACCGCCCACGCCGATCTGCAAGGCGTGATCCTCTGCCGCAGATCCATAAGAAACTCGACCTTCGTAAGCCGGTTGGGATGTCTGCTCTCCAGGACTTGGAGCGCGAAAGGTGCTGTTCGTGTTGTAGCCCGCAGCAGGAGGATCCCACAGCCCAAACTCCAGTTGGAAACGCCGTTCACTGGAACTCACAAACTGATGCGCCACTCGCAACTGAGGTGCCCACGTCCATAGATTGCCTGCCCACGCCATCCCAGGCTCCGCAACCGTAGCATAAGAAGTCGGCGACAAAGGAGATATGAGAGGAGCCGCAATTCCAAGCTGAACGAGGTTGCGATCCCAGTCAAAATTGACACCAGCCGTTCTCATGCGAACGATGCCGGATGAAGTACCGAAATTGCTGAGAGGTATTCCTCCAAAGAAATCCAGGCTCACATTCGCAGAGGTTTTTGCGCCTGCGATTCTTGGCCCGAATGCCTCGACACCAAGAATTGTCTGACGCATGCTCGCCCCCGCACCTCCGTCGCTTATGCCAGCAGCGTGGGGAACTGCAATCGAAGGCAAGTCGAAATTGTCGACCGAACCTCTGTTTACGAACGAATTAAAAAGGATCAGCCCGGTAAGTCGTACCGGATATTTTGAACTGCTTTCAACTTTGGCCTGATCGTGAAGCTTTACCTGAGCTTCAAGCGTCTCGACACGCTCTCGCAAATTATCAGCGTCCGTAGCTGTCGCAGGATCAGGCACGCCAGAGGAGACCGTAACCGCCGATTTGGAAGTATCGAGCTGCTTTCTCACTTGGCCAAGCTCTTCTTGCAACTGTTGAATTTGACGCTGTGATTGCTCGAGTTGCCGCTCGGTAGCAGCCAGTGCGGTAGAGATTGTCTGAAGCTTCTGCTCCAATTCACCGGTGCCACTTTCTGTCGATGAAGTCGATTCATGAAGAGCCTGGCCACTCACTTGTGAGCGGAGCGGGAGGCTAAAAAAGATAACAAGAAGACAAACGAAAAATTTCCAGGCAAGATCTCTCATCTTCGACCTCATCCGTATGTCGGAGTTTTAGTACGCGCGGTCTTTTTCTCGGCTGCGGTGCCGAGCATTTGCAGCGCAGCCTTAGGCAGAGTGATCGTGAAGACTGTGTGCCTTTCGATCGTGGTATCAAGAGTAATGTTTCCACCGTGCTCGTGGGCGATCTGTTGTGCCAATGTAAGTCCGAGACCTACACCGCTTTCCCGCCCTTCGCTTACAAAAGGAAGAAAAATCGTCTGCCGGATAGCCTCGGGAACGCCGAGACCGTTGTCTGCGATCTTAATGTAAATTGCTGTTTCATTCTCAATAAGACTGAGTGTAGTTGTTGCTGGACCATAGCCGCGTCTCGCTGCCTGACACCCATTGAGCAACAAGTTATAAACTGCTCTACCTAATTTTCTTGCGTCGATCCATGCCATCAATGGAACAAGCCCATTCAAAATGATCTTGACATCGCGTGAACCTGGATGTGATCGGACCATACTGGCGGCATTCTCAACCACAGCGTCAATCGATTGATACTCCGGATGCAGCGCACGGCCTGTCTGCGTGAAAAGAAGAAGGGAGTCGAGCAGGTCAGTCATGCCTTGAACTGCAGTACGAACCTCCAAGAACAGATCGTCGCGTTCGGATTGGGGAATTGTTCCCTCACTCATAAATTCGGCGTTGGCGTACATTGCCGAAAGATAATGTCTCAAGTCATGCGATATGGAGCTGGCCATCCTGCCAATAGTCGCGAGTCGTTCGGAATCGATTAGCTCAGACTGAGTGCGGCGAAGCTCGATCCGCATTCGATCGAAGGCTCGGCTCAACTCTCTGATCTCCTCCACACCATCTTCGCTTAGTTTGTAGTCGAAGTTTCCTTGTGCAAGCGCTCTTGTGCTCTCGACTAATACTTCAAGAGGACGAGTAAGCGTCCGCGAGATGGAGATAAACAAGATGGTGCCGATAGCAAGAGTGAGAAGCCCAAGGGTTAGAATCCATCGATTTACTTGACGGATTAACTGACTAGCCTGTTCAAATGATTTCAGGACGAAGAGCTTAGGAGCGACGCCACCTTCATTTCCACTATTGGCAGTTGAAAGGTCTGCCGATGCAACCAAATAGTCTTCGCCACCGAGTCGAACAGTCCGATTACCGGCAAGCGATCCCCACAACTTGTTAGCCTGGGCCTGATGTTGCAACTCAGGCTTTAGAGTACTTGCGATTAGATTTCCATCCGCGACAAAAGCGACCTCAGCTGCTGCAGCCTCGCTGACCTCCCTGGCAACCTGTTCATCGATGGCATATCCAACGGCGACATAACCTAACTGAGTTCCCGCATCTCCAAACAATAGGGGTTTTGTAGACACCTCATAAAGATGGCCTTCGAGTACAAGCAAAGCTGGCTCTTCCGGCCTTCGAAGGGATTGCTCAAGTCCTTGTTCCACTCGGCTACTTATTAGTGTTGATCCATGATTGTAAACGGCTATCAATTTACCGGCGGGATCTAACAGCGCAAAGAAGTCGCTTCCACCGACCTGCCAGAACTCCCGCCCTCCATCTTCAATGGTGCGTGCGTCGGGAGCAGTCATTAGTGCTTTCAGACTGGGCAGATCAGCCAGGAGGGCGGATTCCCGAGACAGCAATTCTCTTCTTTGGCGTTGTAGATTCTGGTAAGTCTTCACCGAGTGTTGAAGATCAGACGCCAGGCTAGCTTTGATCTGCTGCTGTACGATGATGCGAATCACCAACAGGCTAACGAGGCTGCACCCGAATGACAGAGCAAATAGAGGAATAAGCAGCGTCGTCCTCATTCGGAGTTTGTCCATCAAACTACGCCTCTCTTCCGCCAGCAGCACGCTCAGCTTCCGCGTACAAACTTATAACCGATTCCATGCATGGTGCGGAAATAGACCGGTCGAGCGGGATCGGCTTCCAGCTTTTGCCGAAGTTTCATTACGTGATTATCTACGGTTCGCGTTGTGGGGTAAGAGGTGTAGTGCCAGACATCATTTAGCAGTTCTTCGCGCGTAATAACACGGTCTGAGTTTTCGACAAAGTATTGCAGCAGTTTGATTTCGTGTGCGGTGAGCTGAACAGGCTCCCCGTCCCTAAAGACTTCCATTCCTGAGAAGTCAGCGGAGATATTACCGAAGGAGACACGGCTGGTATTCGCGGATCGTTGTGTTCTGCGTATCGCAGCCTGGACGCGGGCCATCAACTCACGCGGACTGAATGGCTTCGTCACATAGTCATCCGCTCCCATTTCAAGTAGTAGTACTTTGTCGGCTACGTCTGTCACAGCGCTTAGCACGACGACCGGCATGCTGGCGGACCACCTTTTAATACCTTTGCAAACCTCCAGCCCCGACATGGTGGGAAGCATCAGGTCCAAAACGACACCCGCTGGTTTGAGGGTCTTACAGCTTGCAAGACCCTGCTCTCCATCAGCCGCCACATGGACTTCATAGCCCTCATTGGTGAACTGCCGATGTAGCGCCTTTTGTATTCTCGGATCGTCTTCTATTACCAGAATTGTGCTCACAGGTAGCCTTCATTTAGCTTACTTCGCCAAAGACAATCGGCGCAATTTTGTTATATACCCGCATTCATCAGATTCGCTAAAAACGTTGTCTTCGAATCGGAACGTGACATCAAATGACAAAGCAGTGACAATTTAGAGACATTTTTCATCAGTTTACTTAGCTAAGCGATATTTACGAAAGAGTGACAAGATAAAGATGATTTAAGCACGCCGTTCTTGTTCTATACGACATCTGAGGCGCCAGCTAAGCCCGCGCACAATGGCGGCTAAATTTACGTAGCTATAAGACGTGCAGCGAGCCACCAGATAAGCGAAATATTGTATGTAAGGATGTAGCCTGCCAGGCAACCTGGTCCTTCTGTTTTGCACTTTCATGCCCGGCGTTGTCACGGACGAAATGCTACTTGGAACAAAAAACCGCGTGAACAGTATTCGTTTGTCCTCAAACGATTGAAGGAGGCTCGAATGTAACCACACCGAATCCTTGTTTTGATGGAACATAACTTCCAAAGCTGATCCGACAAATCGTTGTAGCCATTGTTGTTGTTTGGGCGGGATATTTTCAATTTCCTTCTGTACCTGCTGGTGGAGAGTGCAATTGAACCAGTTTCGTGCATAGTAGAAGGCGATGGCTTCCAGCGATCGCATAGAAGCATCGTGAGTTTCGCTCCAAGTTGCCCAAAAAACGTCATCATTCGTGTGAGTATGAAGAAAGAAGGCCAACTCGCGGACGTGATGGATTACCCAGTCGCGTGACAATACGTTACGAAGGATATGCAATGTAAGATAGCCAAGCTGGTCAATATGACTGAGGCACGAAAAGGAAATTCCTTCGAGGTTTCGGGTGGTCCGCCGCTCCCAAAAGTTATCGACTCCTGGTATAGATAAGAGAGAGGCTGGTTCATTCCAGAAGCAGAAGTGTAATTCGATCGAGAGTGGCATCTCAGGATCGTAATGATTTCCGCTCCATTTCCAGTCGCCGAGCCGGACCATGGCTGAAGTATGATCGGTGCGCTTACCGGCGGTTCCTTTAGCAGGCTTATAACCTATCGCTTCTAAAGCGGTTCTCGCAGGTTCAATCATCCCTACAGGGCAATATAAATCGAGATCAGATTGCATGCGAAGGCCCGGAAATTCGACGTAGTCCGGGCACTGTGTAAATCCTTTAATAGCAATGTGTTCCACTCCTGCCGTCGAAAGTGCTTCTGCAGCCTCTTTATAAGTGTTTTTTACGCGTTTGAAACGCCGGGTATTATCTATGAGGTTGGTGTTTAGCCGTTCGACAACCCAAACTGGAAAACCCTCCGAAGGAAGTTGTGCGAGAGCCAAGGTCAAGTGAGCCAGATCACAAAATGCAAGTAATTTGGACCACTCCGTGTCGGATAGACCTTTCAAGCAGGTACTATTCGGTTCGCGCAATTGAAGGGCGGAAAGAAGTGCCACGACTTCAACAGGGATGCGAAGAGAGGGAGAACCGACGTTGAGATATTTTGAGTTCATTATTCTAATGACCAGCAAGGGCCAAAGTTTGCAACCGCTCTACAGCCCAGTCCAAACTGGTGTAACGCAATTCAAATATTTCGACATCCATCAGATGATGGATAGCAGCTTCCTGAGCCAGATAAGACACAGAGCTCTTCAGCGGAGTTTTCTTGAACCACGACAGGGCCTTTTGTTTGCGGAAGGGAAAAAGACCCGGAGTGGCTACAGCGCGACGATTCAGAAAGATTATTGACTTAATGGTTGCAGCGTCGGCCGTGATTATTCCGGGTAACTCCGCAGTTGGGATCTCGACAGACGGCTTGCCTGCAGCGCGAGGGGTTATGGTACGTCCCTCCAATTCGGGGAAGAACTGAATACTTGAATCTCGAAGGCGAACCTGGTGACAATTGCCAATCACCATCCGATCTTTGCGATCGAAAGGAAGATAGCTGGCATCGTCACTGACGAAGGTCCATCCGGTGCGTGTCCCTGCAAATGCGAGAGTGGACTTTCCGGCTCCTGAATCGCCACAGAGCAGCATGCCGTGTCCACCTGGAGCGACGCAGGCAGCGTGAAGTGCTATAACGCGGAGGCCAGATATCATGCAGAGAGCGGCCGCTTCGAGGATGTAGTATCTCAAATAAAGAGGTGTCTCAGATGTTTGTTGTGTGACCCATCCGAACGAAAAACCTGCATTCAAGTCTGAAATGACGAAGTTATGTGCGTCAGCGATATTCGATAGCAGGTTTCCTTGAGACCGGCAAACCGGCGCCGGTAGTACATCGGACGACCCGGAGCTATTCTCGGTTACTCCAAGACGAAGAATTAATGGCGAATAGGAAAATTTAGGCTTAAACAGGCCCCAACTTTGTTCTGCCGCTGTAAGCACTGCGCGCGAGTTGGTATGGATTTCGAGGGGGAAACCCAGAGGGAAATAGAGCGCTCGAAATGGCAATTCCGTCATAGAACGCACGGGGTCTTCTTCCGAAGACATTCTTGCTTCCATAGTTCTAACAATCTCTGAATCCACATTACTTTTCATATTCTTCTCCAGCGTAGGTACGCGGCTCCCCCAGGCTTCCTCGTAAGGGAAGATGACGCAGGTAAACAACGATAGCCCACATGTCGTCGTCACTTAGGATTCCTCTGGATGCCGGCATGCCCGATGGAGAAATGCCGTTTTCAATAATCCATTTGAGTTGCCCATCGCTGTATCGCTGGATATCTGCGGAGGCAAGAGAAGGAATTGGTGGAGACATACTGCTTGCAAAAGGAACGCCAGTATTCTGTCCGTCACGTCCATGGCAAACGACACAATAAAAACCAAATGTCTGCTTGCCAGCCTCGATCTTTTCCGGACTGCTCTGAAGCGGGCTTTTATCATACGTCCCGCTAACCGTAATGTTGTGTTTGGTCCATTGAACGACTGCGGTTTCAGTCTTACTAGGCTGAGTTACCTTGCATCCGATCAGGTAGGCGGAGACCATGCCTCCTAAGAAAAGGAAGATACGTCCGAATCGCATCAAGTCAATCCTTAACATGGACGGTAAAGGTCATTGAGCCGTGGCCGCTGCCACAAAATTTGCCACACTCTCCTTTAAAGTCGCCAGTTTTGTCGGGCGTGACGATGATCTCTGTCGAATGAGATTTAACCATTGGCGCATTAATCTTTAAATCAGGAACAACAAGGCTGTGCGCAACGTCGTCGGAAATAAGCCGCAATTTCACCGTCTCGCCTTTTTTTAAAGTGATTTCAGAGGGTGTAAAAGAAAATCTATGTGCGTGAATTTCTATAGTATTAGCCGGCTCCTGTGCCATGGATACGATTGCCGTTGTCGTTACAAGATTAAGAGCGAGTAAGGCTGACAGAGTTCGGTTAAGCATCTTCACTATGTATTTCCTCCATTTGCTAAATTGATGCCTCGCCAGTGGTTCGGCTACGGAGCCAGATATTTTAAAAGAAGCTTTTCGTCCTCGCGAGATAGTCGCGCCCGTGCACGCATATGCATGACCACTGTTCCTGTTATCCGAGGCGAGAGGCTCATGGGAGGCATGTGGCAGCGGGCACAGTTAGCTTTGAAGACCTCTTCGCCACTGGGTTTACCTATCGTGTTGCCTTGAGCAGCAGTGTCTTGTTGCTTGGCAGCGGACGCCAACTCGGGCCCCAACGCGAAAGCAGTTGAGAACAATCCCGAAAAAAGAAGCGCATAAGCACAGAGTAGAAATAGTCTCATTTTGTCCTCCCTGGCCAAAGCGGGAACAAGAAGCGATAAGTAAATCCCACGTTCCAGATATTTGCGTTTCCATGGGAACTGAAAGTTCTTCCATAGCTCGATATAAATCGCAGATCGTCACGAAAATAGTAGTTGAGTCCAATATCGAATCGATTTGTATTGACGGTAGGAAGGCCATTTCCTCCGTCATTAGTTGGAAAAAACTGCTGCATTCGACTGACAATCTGCGTGCGTTGGAAGATTTGTGAAATTGGGAGTTGTTTCAAGAGATATGCAGACTCGATCCAATACCCTCGACCGTTGTAGCTGTAGTCACCTTCAACCTTTATATCCAAAGGCATCGAGGACGGTTGCCAGGAAATATACGTAGCCGCGCTATTGATCTCGTGGTCTTGGAGGAAACGCTGATAGGATGTTCCGGCTTCCAGGCGGGCGCGAGGAAAATATATGCTTACGTCGCCACCTGCTGTGCGTGCCGATTGAAGTTGATTGATATTGCTTAGCGCAGAAAAATATGCGGTGTACTGTACAGAATAGGAGGGCTTCTGCACAACGACACCACGCAACATGAAGCCATCGCCAGACCCGCTTGTCCTGGTGCCAATGGTAGCGGTGATTGGAGTATCTTGCAGATTTCTAATCCACAGAGGACCAAGTCGATCACTATAGAGGCCGAAAGGAAGTAAATACCTACCGGCCGTGGCAATGATATGTGTGTTTGCTAGCCAATTAACCTGCGCGTAGTCGACCTCTTTGAACACTTTTCCAGTGAAGGGACCGCTAGTCAAATCTCTTCTCTCGAAGAAGCCCGTGAACGAGGTGCGAGATTCAAGCAATACATGTGAACCAAACGGCACTAGAAGTACGGGATTAATTTGCGGCTCTAGCGAAGTAATACCTCCATTGACATTGTGAACGTAACCGAGACCGCCAGAGATTGCGGGTATATATCCGGCGTGATTTTCGCTCGGTTTGATTTCTTGTGCAGTCAAGCTACCTGATAGAACCGCGCCGAGCATAAGGACCAACATATAAGAGGCGATCCGGAATTCATATCGCAGTTGTGCAATTCTCATACCTATCCTCGAATAATGAGCAGTTCAAGTCCGCAATACAGATTCAAATATAGGAAGATTGCAACTTTTATTTGTCAGTACGGTGTCATTGGTTTGTCAAAGTCCACGTAGTGGACATGGCTCTTCAAAATTACGAAGAGATGCGCGATGTGTCACGAGATTGATGATCCTTATCGAAGGCTCGAAAGTTTTCGAACTAACAAATAGATAACAGCGATTTGACAATTTCCTGACACTTCGAATGAGCAAACGAATAAGACTGGAAGGCATAGGAAGGGAGAACAATACCTACCCGATGCCAAAATCTACTTCGTCCTCAAGGAAAGTAGTCTTCTTCTTCCCGTCTTTTGCGAGTTCAGAAGCGACAGCTCCGCTTGGTATTCTGGCGGTTGCGACCCCTCTGATTCGTGCTGGGTATCAGATAGTCCTTATTGATTCCACTATTACGGTCAACTACAAAAAGCGTGTTCTCGAAGAAGTTCGTGATGCTGTGTGCCTTGGAATCTCCCTCGTGACTGGCCCTATGATTCGGGAAACGGTCGAAATTGCTCGTGCCGTTAAGGAATGGAATCCTGAGTTTCCTATAATTTTGGGCGGCTGGCATCCCTCTCTGCTTCCTGATCAGACGTTACAAGCCGCTTGCGTCGACTATATTGTGCGAGGTCAAGGCGAAGATGCATTGCTGGAACTCGTTCAGCATATCGATAACAAGTCTGCCCCTGACCTTATCCCAGGTATCGGGTTTAAGCGTGGAGGCAAACTCATCATGACCCCTGAGCGTGCTCTCAAGCCATTAGTGGATATGCCGCCGAAAGCTTACCAAATCGCTAATTTCGACGCGTATGAGCGCGGCTGTGGCAGGCGATGGGCGATGTACACCTCTAGCCTCGCTTGTCCATTCAATTGTTCTTATTGCACAAACAGCGGCGTCTACGGACGTAAATGGAATGCTCTACCCGCCGAGCAGTTCGTCGAGGAAACCGTCGATCTGACACGGCGTTATCGTCTCGAAATGCTCTGGATCGTGGATGACAACTTTCTTGTCGATCTGGACCGTGCACGGGATATCGCCGAGGGATTAGTTCGCGCCGATGCGCAGTTTAAATGGAGCATACAGGCGACAACCAACTTGGTTTCGCGACTTTCACGCGAAGATCTTAAACTGCTTCGTCGTGCGGGCCTACATCAGGTCTGCCAAGGCGTTGATTCAGGATCGCCGAAGATCCTGCAATTAATGAATAAGACTTTTCAAGACTTTGATCAAATTTATGAGAGTGCAGCAAGATGCATCTCTGCTGACATACGACCGTCATTCAATATTATCTTTGCCTTTCCAGGTGAAGGCCAGAAAGAACGGCGAGAAACCATTAACTTCATGATGGATGTGTGCAGGCGGTTTCCTGGCGCTGAATTCTGGACTAACATTTTCACCCCATATCCAGGCTCTCCAATTATGAAGCGGGCAAAAGAGATAGGCATCGAGGTGCCAGATTCGCTGGAGGGATGGGCCGATTTCTTTCCTCGCTATACGAAGCTTCCGTGGCTTCGTGGCGAAGAGCACAAGAAGCTCCAAATCATGCGGGATTATCTTCGTATTGCCTTTGACAGAATTCATATCGCCGCCGATACGCGAGATCCAATCACGCGTATCGTGCAGAAATCTATCTCTTTACCTGCTCGCTGGCGCCTTGATCACGATATTTATAAATATCCTGTCGAAATTTGGTTGAACGAGAAGCTAAAAAATAGATTGGCTGCGCAAAAGCCTGCCGTGGATGCGAAGAGGCTATCGAATACACCAGTGGAGGCGGCGTGCTGACGTGCAAAAAAACTCAATGACAGACGTTCTGCTAACGCACTCCTATCATCTTCCAAATGATGCGAAACAGATGAGGAAGATGCAGCCATATCCTCCCCTGGGGACACTCTATGCAGCTACTGCATTACGCGCCGCGGGAATTTCAGTTGCGATCTTCGATTCCACCTTCAGCTCGCCAATTTCAGGATTTGCAGATGCACTCGAAGAGTATCTGCCAAAGATCGTTGTCATATATGAAGACGATTTCAACTTCGTCACTAAGATGTGTCTCTCACACATGCGGGAGCTAGCGAATCAATTGTCAATGATGGCACATGCCAAAGGCATTACTGTAATTGCACATGGTTCCGACGCCACTGATCATCCCGCTGAGTATCTCGACAATGGAGTCGATTATGTTCTGAACGGAGAAGCTGAACGGACGCTGACCGATCTTTGTGCCGCATTGCTTCGGTCGAAGGATCCTGGCGTGATCGCCGGCCTAGTGCAATATACGGAGCCAGGGAAGAAACTAATTCATGGAGCCCACTCTCCAAAAAATCCTTCTTGGGTCAATCTTCCGCGTATAGCGCGAGAACTTATCGATATGGAGCCATATCGGAAAGCCTGGCTTGAAAAGCATGGCTATTTCTCTACCAACGTCGTCTCAAGCCGAGGGTGCCCATATCATTGCAACTGGTGCGCGAAACCTATTTCCGGCGATAAGTTTCATATCCGTGCTCCTGAAGATGTTGCCGCTGAGATTCGCGAACTGAGAGATGTGTATGGGGTAGAGCATATCTGGTTCGGCGATGATGTTTTTGCATTGAACCGTCATTGGGTCGAGGCATTTGCAAATGCCGTTGAGTCACAGGGCTCCCCCGTTCCATTCAAGATCCAATCACGCGCAGATCTTATGTCTGAGGTGACAGTCTCAGCTCTAAAACGGGCCGGTTGTATCGAAATATGGATGGGTGTCGAATCTGGATCGCAAAAGATTCTGGATACGATGGGCAAAGGACTTAGACTACCGGCAATCTATGCTGCGAGAGAGAGACTTTCGCGAGCTTCTATACGGGCGTGTTACTTCCTTCAATTTGGCTATACGGGTGAAGGGTGGCACGAGATCTGCGAAACGGTTCGACTGGTACGTGAGACGCGGCCAGACGACATCGGTGTTTCGATATCCTATCCACTTCCTGGAACAGTCTTTTTCAATCGAGTAAAGACGCAACTAGGCCATAAACAAAACTGGACTGATAGCGACGACCTTTGCGCGATCTTTACCGCTGCCTACACTGACGAGTTCTATCATGCACTTCGTGATGCTCTGCACGCCGAAGTTTCAGAATGGCATACCCCAGTGAACACTTCATCCCTTCCACGCCCCTCTGAATTGTTTTGGAGCCGTGTCATTGAAATGGAATCGGCGAGCCTTAACCCAAATGTACTTTTGATGCCAACTGAATCTTTCTCAGAAGAAGATCGAACAACTACTTTTATACCACTCGACGCACTTGTGAGAACAGGAGGTGTTTAATGCCAGAACTTCTCCTCACGCATGGCTACTTCTTATATGAAGATCCAAAAGAGCTTCAGATTATGAAGCCTTATGCACCTTTGGGAATCCTCTATATCTGTTCGCACCTGCGGGAGCAGGGGTTTGATGTCGAAGTCTTCGATACGACATTTTCGACTCGCGAACTTCTATTTCAACATCTGCGAACCGAAACGCCATCCATGCTCGGTATTTATGCAAATCTCATGACTCGAGGTAATGTAGTCGAAATTATGAGTGTAGCCCGTGAAGCGGGTTGGCGAGTGGTAGTAGGAGGCCCAGAGCCGGGAGCCTATGCACAGGAATACCTCGAGTCGGGCGCTGAATTTGTAGTTTTTGGAGAAGGCGAGGCAACGATGCAGGAATTGCTGACGGCTTTTCGGGCTAACGCTGATATCCGCGAAACAAGTTGGAAGACACGAATCGCGGGAATAGCCTATCTCGATAACTCAGGGACATTTCACCAAAACCCTCCGCGTATGCAAATCGCCGACCTTGATGCACAGCCGTGGCCGGCGCGACAAGCAATCGATCTACATCGTTACGTCGAAACTTGGAGGACCCATCACAAACAAGGGTCGGTCAATTTCATTACCGCCCGAGGCTGTCCTTATAAATGTCGGTGGTGCAGCCATCAGGTATATGGTCAAACACATCGACGCCGCGATCCTCTGAAGGTTGTAGAGGAGGTGGAATGGCTAGTTACCGAATACAAGCCCGATGTCATTTGGGTATCGGATGATGTATTCACGATCAACCATGAGTGGATTCGCAGATACGCCGCGGAGATGCGCCGCCGGGAACTCCATATTCCATTCGAGTGCATATCACGCGCCGATCGACTCAACGAAGAAATGCTCGATTTGCTCGCGGAGCTGGGCTGTTTTCGTATATGGATCGGCTCGGAGAGTGGATCGCAACGATTGCTCGATTCTATGGAGCGAGGCGTCAAGGTCGAACAGGTTCAGCGCGCTATCGAAATGAGCAGAGCTCGAAATATTCAGAGCGGAATGTTCCTGATGTGGGGTTATGAGGGAGAAGAGATGGAAGATATTGAGGCTACTATTCGCCACGTAAGCAAATCAAAGCCTGATATTTTTTTTACAACAGTTTCTTATCCAATAAAAGGAACGCCCTATCACAAACAGATACAAGACAAATTGGTGCAACTCAAGCCGTGGGGACAAACCTCAGACCGTGATATCAAGATTGTTGGCAGGCACTCGCGAGCTTACTATACCCATGCTGACAAACTTCTCCGCGACGAAGTTCAACGCTCTCGCCTTATCGAAACGGAGGCACCGGATCCTGTTTTGTTGGATCAGCTAAATGCGAGCATTTGTGCTTCCCGTGACGGTCTGATAAAGACAGGCGCAGAGTTGGAGGCGTGAACGTGGACATTGCTACGCTTCCGCCTCTGTCTCGAGAAACCTCGAATGCTGGAATTGTATTTGATCAAATTGCCCCGGGATACGATCAGATATTTACTGAGTCTCTCATTGGGCGTGCTCAGCGCGATGCGGTGTGGAAAGTGCTTACGAGTACATTCAAACCCAACGATAATATTCTCGAACTTAACTGCGGAACAGGGGAAGATGCAATTTTCCTTGGCAGCAGAGGAATCTCTCTGTTTGCATGCGATGCTTCGCAACAAATGATAGCGGTAGCTGAACGACGTCTTCAACAATCGCCATCGTTACCTGTGGTCTTTTGTCATCTACCGACAGAGCGAATCAGGGAACTCAATCCAGAAACGATGTTTGATGGAGCTTTCTCGAACTTTTCAGGGCTGAACTGTATTGATGATCTCGGTGCGGTAGCGACATCTCTTACTGATTTGGTCAAGGAAGGGGGACATCTGCTTTTCTGTTTCTCTAATCGCTTCTGTGTGATCGAGGTCCTGCACTATCTCATGCGAGGTCAATGGCAAAAGGCCCTACGACGTTGGAACGGTCATACTATTGCTGCATTCGGCGATCTAAGGCTACCGGTCTACTATCCCGGCCTGCGTCAGATTCAACGGTATTTTGCACCACACTTTACCCTGCGGTCGTATGTCGGGGTCGGAGTAGCTATCCCGCCGTCTTATTGCGAGGATTGGGCTCGCCGGCATAGGAATGTATTCCGTGTGCTGTGCAGCATGGAAAAAATCTTCGCAACGCTCCCAGTCCTTCGTCTCACAGGAGACCATGTCCTTCTTTGCTTCAAGAAGGTGTCGAAATGACGGTCACTCAAATGACGACAGCCAGCGTTCTCAGTGACAACGGTACAGAGAATCCAATCTCTCTATTATGTTGGCAATGCAGTCAATCACTGGGACCTATCACCGCACTGCCTCTCATGGGGTACGGCATTTGGGCCTGCGATAGCTGCGGTGCTGAAACCTCGTGCGCTGACGGTATATGGATTTCACTGGGACCCCAACGAGTCCGATACTTCACACGCTTTATTGCTGATTACGAGTTCATTCGCTCAGCAGAAGGCCGTGGAAGTGCTTCCGCCGAATACTACTTGGCGTTGCCATACAAGGATCTATCAGGCAATAACGCTGAACAATGGAAGATTCGCGCACGCACCTTCCGTTTTATAGAGCGAAATATAATTTCGTCATTAGCTGCATCGAGGAATCGGCCGCTGCGCATTCTTGACCTTGGCGCTGGCAACGGTTGGATGAGCTACAGACTTGCGCTTATGGGCCATTCCCCAATCGCTGTCGATCTCTTGACAAACAATCATGATGGCCTTGGCGCAGCGGTTCACTTTTGTCAGCAAGTGCAACCTCTCTTTCCTCGTGTTCAAGCTGAACTTGATCATCTGCCATTTCCATCTTCTACCTTCGATTTGGCAATCTTCAATGCGTCCTTCCATTACTCCGAGGACTACGATCGAACCCTGGCCGAAGCGTTTCGGTGTACCCGCTCAGGAGGCATCGTTGTTATTGCAGACACACCTTGGTACGCCAACGAGGCGATCGGAAAAAAGATGGTGGAAGAAAAACATAGCCACTTCACTGCGAAATACGGCTTTGCATCGAACTCTATCCCTAATTGTGAATACATCACACCCAATCGTCTTTCTCAACTGCAGAGAAATCTAGGAGTGAAGTGGAAGACCTACAAGCCGTTTTATGGATTCCAGTGGTTACTACGGCCACTGCGTGCCAAACTTCATAACCGTCGGCCGCCATCGCAATTTCGTATCTATACAGCACAGGTGGAACGATGATCATCCTCTATCACCCACGCGCAACCAAACCTCGCAATCGCAGGCTGCCGCTCGCTGTCTTATCGCTTGCTGCCGTCCTGGAAGGAAAAGAAGAATACGAGATTGTCGATGGCAATCTTGAAGACGATCCAACAGCTGTCATCCTGCAATTGATCGACCAACATAAAGTCGAATTGCTTGGTGTCTCAGCAATGCCAGGACCACAGATGGTTGCAGCAATGGAGACCTCGCGCGAGATCCGCCGCCTTCGTCCACATGTGCCTATCTGTTGGGGAGGATATTTTCCTTCAATCTATCCAGACGCTTCCCTCAATGCTCGTTACGTAGACTATGTTGTCCGAGGACAGGGGGAAGATACGCTCTTGGAACTGCTTGATGCGCTTCGCGGAAATCGCAGTCTCGACACAGTGAAAGGGCTTTCTTACAAAGACTTGTTTGGCCTGCGTAAAGCTAATGAGGAACGGCCAATGAGAGGCCCCGATGATTTTCCTTGGTCTCCATTTCATCGACTGCCAGTGGAAAAATATCTCCGTCCTTCCTTCTTTGGTAAGCGGACCGCAGTCCATCATGCGAGTATTGGCTGCCCTTTCAACTGCAGCTTTTGCGGCGTACACGCGGCGTATGGCAATAAAGAAAAAATGGAATCACCCGCGCGTACTGTTGCAGTTCTGAGTCATCTGGTTGAGAACTACGGCATAGATTCGGTCCAGTTTTACGATATGAATTTTTTTCTTCGGGAAGATCATGCACGCGATCTCTGCGACAGAATGGCTCACCTTAATCTTCGCTGGTGGTGCGAAGCGCGCGTAGACATCATGTCTCGATACAGTGACGAAACCTTCGCTGCGATCAAGCGCGCTGGATGCGCAATGATTTTCTTTGGCGCTGAATCCGGATCCAACTGGGTTCTCGAAGAGATGCAAAAGGGTATCACCACCCAACAGACACTTGAAATAGCACGGCGGACACGGCAATTTGCCATCACACCTGAATTCTCTTTCGTAGTTGGCAATCCCAGCGATCCCGAACGTGATACGAAGGAAACTCTTCGGTTCATCCGTCAGATAAAACGTATCAATCCAAATTCAGAAATTATCATTCAGCACTACACTCCCACGCCGCAGCCTCACGCCTCTGGTGGAGAGATGTACGGTAAGGTAGATGCACAGATTGTGTTTCCAGATACACCTGCCGGATGGGCAGCGAAAGAATGGCTGAACTTTACCTTGCGCATCGATACGAATGCGCCTTGGCTTAAGCGCAAAACCAAGAAACTCATCGACAACTTCGAGATCGTTGTGGGCTCGCGCTGGCCAACAGTGCAGGATATTCGCGCCCCTCAATGGAGCCGTATGCTCCTAAAGATACTAAGCGCGTGGCGTTACACCCTTCATATCTATAGATTTCCTTTTGAGCTTCAGATGGCTAATCAGTTCATTGCTTTGCGCAAGCCCAAGCGAGAAAGCCTATGAGCCACCAGACCAATGCGACTGTGATCTGCCATTCCGAATCGGATAGCTCCGTTTTCGACCTATGGGCAGATGTGTACGATATAGAGCTTAACCCTCTTCTGATGCTTGAAGAACGTGTGGCCGTGTCGCTACTTCCATCATTGAAAGGTTGTGACGTCCTCGATGTTGGCTGTGGTACGGGCCGTTGGCTCAGCAAGCTCGAAAAGTTTGGAGTGGCCTCCCTCAGTGGAATCGATAGCTCATCCATCATGCTCTATCATGCTCGGCATAAGCTCAGCAACACCACCATGCTTTATCAGAGCTGCTCTCCAAATCTTCCAATCGAGGATTGTTCAAAAGATCTCGTTTTATCTTCATTTGTACTTAGCTATTTGAACGATTTGCAGATGTTCGCTCTGGAGTGCTCTCGAATCGTGCGACCAGGCGGATGCATCCTCATTTCGGATATGCATCCTGCAACAGCGGCGAACCGCGAATGGAAACGTGCCTTCCATGTTGATGGTGTAAAAATTGAAATACCCACCCAGTCGCGAGTTCTAAAGGAAGTCATATCGGTCTTCTGTGACTATGGATTTGATGTTCAGACACTGATCGAGCCGACATTTGATTCGCAGGAGCGAGCTATCTTCGAATCGGCAGGCAAGCTTGCCGACTATGAAGATCTCGCTGGAGTCCCGGCAATCTATATTCTCAAGTTGCAAAGGCAATCGTCCTATCGCTCCCTGTCTCTTCCTAAAAAAGCTCGTACATTGCAGTTGATCGGTGCGCCCACCGCTCTTGGGCCTGATGCGTGGCTGGAAGGTACTCTCAGAATTGAGGGCAATCGCATTGCGTCCATTAGAAAAGCTACTAACTCATCATCTGCGGTTCTCGATCTCTCCGGCTACGTTATTCTCCCCGGTCTGATCAATGCGCACGACCATCTTGAGTTTGGTTTGTTCCCAAATCTCGGACGCAAAGCGGAGGCCGCTCCATATCAAAATTCATCGGAATGGGCTCATGAGATTCACCGCGTGCACTCAGCTATCATCAAACAACACCAGCGCATTCCGAAGGTCGTTCGTATATGGTGGGGGGCGATACGTAATCTTTTGTGTGGGGTGACAACGGTTGGTCACCATAATCAAGCGCATCCGGATTTTGAGCTACCTGAATTTCCGGTACAGGTCGTCTCTCGGTTTGGCTGGGCGCATTCACTTAAATTCGAACCTCATATACAGGAGAAGTTTCACGATACACCCTCCGAACTCCCATTTATCATCCATGCCGCCGAAGGTACCGACGCTGAAAGCTTCGAGGAAATCCTTCAACTTGATCACATGCATCTGCTCAATGAGCGCACTGTTTTAGTTCATGGTCTCGCACTGACCTCAAAGACAATCTCACTTATCAATCAACGTGGCGCTGCGTTGGTCGCTTGTCCAACGTCCAATCTCTTTTTATTCTCCGAGACACTTTCACACGATCAGTTTGCCTCCTTGCAACGAATTGCACTCGGCAGCGATTCGCCAATCACTGCAATGGGTGACCTTCTCGATGAGATTCATTATGTGTGTTCTGAGGTAGGACTGAATGCAGACACTATCTACAACATGGTTACTTCAAACGCAGCAGAGATGCTTCATCTCGATCATGATATCGGACACATAACAGAATCAGGCGTAGCTGATGTAATTGCTTTTCGTTCCCGAGAAATGACTCCTGCTTCTGCTCTCACACGCTTGAACTTCGATGAAGTAGAGTTGGTTGTCCGCTCAGGACAGATCGCGATGGCTTCGCCGGCTGTATACGATCGATTACCGCAGGATTGTCGAATGGGTATGCAACTTCTTGAGATAGCAGGCATCCTCCGTTGGTTACGTGCTCCGATACAAACGCTCTTCGCCGAAGCGGAAAATATTCTGGGACAAGGCAATGTAGTAATTGGCGGAAGGCAGGTGCACTATCTCGATGCTATATAACATCCAGCCTGCCCCTTCTGTCTATCTGGAGCAGTCACGCATCTCGAAACTTCCTATCCTGCTACTCGGTATACACGACCACTGCAACTGTCGCTGCGTCATGTGCGATATCTGGAAACGGAAAGGTGGGATTGCGCTGCATGCCGCCGATCTCGATCGGCATCGTGACTCTATACGTACACTTGGCGTAAAACAGGTGGTTCTCACTGGTGGCGAACCACTCATGAATCGTGAACTGGATACGATCTGCCAGTTCTTCGGCGAACTGGGCGTTCGAATTACCCTTCTGACAACTGGCGGCCTACTCTTCCAAAAAGCTCAGATCGTTGCATCCCATATCGACGACATCATCATTTCTATCGACGGCCCTGCAGATATACACGATCGAATTCGTCGTGTTCCAGGTATCTTCGCCTCCATTCAAAAAGGTGTTACAGCGGTTCGTAGCCGTCGTCCAGAAATGCCTATTTGCTGTCGAACGACCGTCCAGAAATTGAATCATGCTTACCTCCGATCGACTGTGGACGCAGTCAAATCTCTTCAACTCGACGGTATTTCGTTTCTTCCTGCGGACATTACTTCAGAAGCCTTCCACCGACCCAAAGGTTGGACTGAAGAACGTCGAAACGAAGTTGCACTTACCCACGATGAACTACGCGCTCTGGAAGATGAAATCGAAAATCTAATTACAACTCATCAGGAGGACATTCAATCGGGTTTTATTGTTGAGAGCAGCGCAAAGTTGCGACGGATTGCAACCCGTTTTCGCGAACATCTCTACAACGTTCCTCCAAAATCACCCCATTGCAATGCTCCTTGGGTTTCTGCCGTTATGGGAGTGGACGGCAGCGTACGACCATGCTTCTTTCATTCCGCCGTCAGTAATGTAAACCAACTAACTTTACAAGAAGCAATTAATAGTGAAGCCGCACTCAGCTTTCGAAGCACCCTTGATATCGCGAACAACGCGATCTGCCAACGGTGCGTCTGCTCTTTGAACTATCGCCAGTAGGTTAGCTCATGGAGAATGCATTGATAACCACACACGAATACAAGGAGCATGGACCTTCAGAAAATCCAGAAATATTTCAAGTCAATCATAATTCCAAATTGCACCGATGGATCTCAATGGGTGAGTGGACGTTACTTGTACTTGCAATCGCCTATTTTGGTTTGCGTACTTTACCCCACGCATGGCGCACCTTGAACACAGATTTTCCAAACTATTATCTGACGGCGCGACTAACGCGGGAGCACTACGATACATCCCGCATCTATGAGTGGATTTGGATACAACGCCAGAAAGATCATCACGATATAGATCAAAGGATTGTGGGCATGGTGCCGATCACACCTTTCTCCACTCTTGTCATCTGGCCACTTACATCAATGCCAGTTCTGACGGCCAAACACGGCTGGCTCATCGTCAACCTTTGTCTTCTCTTTGCAACATTAGCTATTCTTCGAGCTTTGACACATCTTCCATGGAGACGCATCGTCTTAGTCTCCGCCTTGAGCATCCCGCTTCAGGTAAATTTCCTATTAGGTCAGTACTACGTCCTCTTATTATTTCTACTGACGCTTGCGTGTTGGTTATACATTCATCAGCGACGATTCCTCGCGGGAGTTCTCGTAGGGCTTGCGTCAGGTCTGAAAATTTTCCCAATCCTCTATCTGGTTTATTTTGCGCGAAAAAAAGATTTAAAGGCCTTCGTCGGTACAGTTGTTGGTTGTGTAAGCACCGTTGTTGTATCTTTTCTCGTATTCGGATGGAAACTGAATCACACTTACCTTACTCAGGTATTACCTGCAGCACTTCGCGGTGAGGCTCTCGGTCCATATAATCTCAAAGCTGCATCCCTTTCATCACTCTTACATCGGTTGTTTCTCTATGAACCGCAATTGAATCCTCATCCTGCGATGAACGCTCCATGGTTATTTGCAATTGTTCACCCTTTGCTACAGATGGCCGTGATGGCACCTGCTTTACTGCTTGTGATACCAAAAGAACATTGTCCTAGGCAGAACCGCCTTGAATGGGCGGCAATTTTACTAGTTACTCTTACCCTTTCCACATCGCCGGCGTCCTACCTTTTTATCCTGCTTATCTTGCCCGTTTGCTTAATCTGGAATGCTCTCGAACAGCAAGGAAGCCGCATTTTGATCGCGTTGCTTTTATCGCTTTACTTAGCGGCAGGAGTTCTTAGAGGCTCAGACCCTGACGGGGAAGGGTGGTATGCATTATTAAATGTGCCACGACTTTACGTATTGATTCTGCTGTGCGTATTTGTCTACGTACTTCTAATAAGACAACAGCCGCGCGAAAGTCTAAAACTCAACCTTTTTTGGGCAACCGCACTCGGACTTGCGTTGACATTCAGCATTGCGGCTAATCTTCGCCATCAGCAGGGTCTCTATGCTGACTACCAATGGAGAATCTTCACGCCCAAGGATGTATACGCGGCCGCGCGACCAGGTACTGAACATGACTCAATCCTGTTTACTGCCTTTACCTTCGACGGCTATCGTTCGGCTATCGAGCACTTCAATAGCATCCAGTTAAGTGGTCCAAGCCATGACGATTATCTGGCTATAACATCTGACGGTAGTGATCGTTGGGTAGAACGAGCTGGCAGCGCATCCACAGTCATGCCAGTAAACATAGAGAAGGGCAGCATCCCAGAAGCTGAATCACCAATAGCGTCCTCTGACGGTAGATGGCTCGCATTTCTCCGCGAAGACCACGGCCGTGCGCAAATCTGGCTGCATGCTTTGAATAAACCGGACAAAGTCGACCGTCCTTTGACACCCGCCGGTCTGAATGTGCTCGAAATGACTTTTCTCCCATCCGGGTCACTCATCTTTTCGGCTGTTTCTGGGGAGCTCCCGCAATTATTCATAACGGATCAGTCTGGAAACGTTCGCCCTCTCGGCACCAGCGAGGCCAGGTATCCTTCCGCATCTTCGGATGGCCACTGGCTGGCTTACAGCCAACTCGACGGTGGCAACTGGAATCTATGGCTGCATAACCTTGACAACGGCAAAACAAACAGACTCACCCATGCCGCCTGCAACAATATAGACCCAGCATGGACCCCGGATTCTCGGACTTTGATTTATGCCAGCGACTGCGGACGCGCCCTTTGGTTCACTGCTCTCTGTAGACGTCCCATCTTTCCGTGAAAATAAGACATAGGCATCGTGCGAGCGTCTTATTAGGTATGCAGAAAAGTGGTGGCTCTCTATAAATTGCTCATCTGATCACTAACCCTTAAAATCAATGAACTTAGCATCCTTCAAGTGGTCAACCTCTTGAAGCCTTAGTTCTTCTTTTCGTGCCCAAATTTGAGTTCCCAGCTGGGCAATACAACTCGAAATAAACGCTTGACATACCTGACTCATCCTTTCTATATTTTCCTCCGACCTCGATAGGCCTCCAATTGCGTTGTCAAAGACAAACGTTTGTCTTGATTAGGGAGCAAGTCGAGTTCAAAAAGGCTGACTGGTTATGTGAACGTTCTGATTGTCGGGACGATTTTCTCGCTGAGTTAAGACAAACGTTTGTCTTTTGTTTTCTGATTTGTTTCACGATCTGACGCCCGCGATAGAGGCTATGCCGTTTGCAGTATTTAGGAGGCAATATGAGCTTTAAAAGTAACTTAAGAGTGAGTTGGCTGACGATAGCGTTAGCCGTTGTCGCTTGGGTCGCCCTTCCCGGAGTCGGGTTCGCGCAGAGTATGAATGCTGGCGATATCCGCGGTGTTGTGACGGATGTGAGCGGCGCCATCCTCCCTGACGTCACCGTAACGGTTGTTAACAAGAACACCGGCGTCACCAAGGTCTTAACCACGAACCAGGATGGCTTGTTCGATACAGCTTCCATCGTCACGGGGACCTACGAAATAACATTTTCCAAGCCAGGTTTTCAGACACTGATTCGGTCTTCCATTACGGTCAATGTCGGAGAGATACCGCTCAACGTCCAGATGACGGTGGGTGCCGTAACCGAACAGGTCGTCGTGAACACGGACGTTCCGCTACTTTCAACGGAGAATGCGGAGCAGTCCACTACGCTTGACGCCAGACAGTTGTCACAGCTGCCTCAGGTTGGGCAGGACTGGCAGAACTTCGTCATTCTGTTGCCCGGAGCCTCTGGCGCTCCGATGGCCGGAGGTTCACAGGGAGCAAATGACCCCGGTCAGGTAGCTTCAATAAATGGAAATCTACCGTACAGCACGATCCTGGCCGACGGCGCCGCAGTTACGCTGCCTTCTAGCGCGAACGCCGACGTACTGGTTCTGGATACGATTCAGGAAGTAAAAATCGGCACGTCGGCCTTCTCTGCGCAGTACGGAGTTGGCGGCCTCATGTTCAATCAGATCACCAAAGGCGGTACGGATAGATTCCACGGCGATGTTTACGAGTATTTTCAGAACGACGCGCTCAATGCAGCGAATTATGCCTTCGCCCAGCAAACGAGAGCCCAGGCGATCTCTCGTCTTCGTTACAACAATTATGGGTTTTCCATTGGAGGGCCCATTCTGAAGAGAAAGCTTTTCTTCTTCTTCAACTATGACGCAACCAAAAATCCTGGGAATTCTACACCGACAACGACCACGGTTCCTACTGCGGCGATGCTCACTGGAGATTTCACTGGCCAGCCCACTATTTATGACCCCGCTACTACGACGGTTGTCAATGGTGTTGTGCAGCGTACTTCTTTCGCTGATGAATATCACAACGGTAACAAGATTCCAACCTTCAGGTTCGATCCTCTAGCTGCCAACCTTCAGCCGTTCTATCCGGTTGCCAACACGCCGGGAACAATAGCGACCAACGGCGTTACTCAAAACAACTATGTCTACAACATTCCCAATGCGAATCCTTTCACAAAATTCTTTGGCCGTGCGGACTACGACATCAGGGGAAATAACCGGCTGACCGCGACTGTTCAGCAGAGCGATAATCCGGCGTTCAACAACGGCCAGGGCATCTGCCCCATCAACTGCCAGTCTGGAGATGTCAGTCGATACAACGCACAGGTAACAGATGTGTGGACGATCAGCCCAAATGTAATTAACGAACTTCGGCTCGGCTACACGAACCAGCTGAACTTCTTTGTTCCGTCGTCGCTAAATCAAGGTTTCCCGGCCAAGCTGGGATGGCAGTATGCCAAAGCGGACATCTTCCCAACGATCAATATCGACGGCTACTATCAGCTAACCTCGAACATTAATGCGGTTTACAAAGAGCATGTCTACGATCCTTCAGACGTAGTTACATTGATCCGCGGTAAGCACATTCTCCATTTTGGAGGCGAGTTCCTGTTCTTCCGCGATAACTCCACCGCCTGGGGAAATGTTAACGGTGGCACAATGGGCTTCACTGGTTTCTACACCTCGTCGACACAGGGTGACAGCTCTACCGGGCTTCCCTATGCTGATTTCCTCTTGGGACAGATGAACAATTGGAGTGCGCAGGTTACACCGGAATATGGTGGTCGTATGCGGCTCCCGCAGTTGTTCGCGCAGGATGACTACAAGCTGACACCGAACCTGACTATCAATCTGGGTTTGCGTTATCAGATCCAATCCGGCTGGGGCGAGGTCAAGGGCAACATGGCGAGCTTCGATCCCACCGTACAGAATCCGGTATCGGGCACTCTCGGTGCCATGTGGTTTGGCAGTACCAATGCAAATGGCCGCACCAGGCTTCAATCACCCGTATACACCACTGTTCTGCCTCGCGTCGGCTTTGCATGGCTGATGCGTCCAGACGCTACACTGCGAGGCGGATTCGGTCTCTACGCCTACAACTGGAGCCTGGATACCTATGCTCCTGGTATGGGGCAGGCTTTCGGATCTAGGGGTAGCGTCACAGACAACACGAAGATAGCACCTGTCGCACTTCTAGGTGGCACCGGATCGAATCTACCATTCATCCCTGCCAGCACTGATCCAGGCGCATTCAATGGCACAAACGTAAACTATAACCAATACCACACCCCTGTAGGTGGCAGCTATCAGTGGAACCTCAGCTTGCAGGAGCAGATCAACCCGAATCTGGTAGTTGAAATGACCTATATAGGTAATCATGGTCACGATCTGCCGTTCATCGTTGATATCAACCAGGTTCCGGAAAGCAGATTGGCTGAGGCAGCCGCAACGAATAACACAGCCGGTTTGCGGCCATATTCGCAGTTCGGGAATATCTTCGGAAGTACGAACAATGCCCTCTCGAACTACAATTCGCTGCAGGCCAGCGCTAAATTGCGGGCGACTCATGGATTGAGTTTTGATTTCAACTACGCCTGGTCGCACTTCCTTAGCGAGTTCGAATCGTCAGGCTGGGGCAGCCGTGCCGGAGCGAAAAACTACCAGAATTCCTTCGATCCTTCTGCGAATTACGCAAATTCAAACTTCGATGTAAGGAACGCTCTAAAGGGAAGCGCCATCTATCAACTTCCGTTTGGAAAAGGTAGAACATTCGTAAATAACAACACGCTGCTCGATGCAGTCATTGGCGGTTGGCAGACTAGCGGTACGCTTGTCGTTCAGAGTGGTCAGCCGTTTACCGTAACAATGCAAACCGACAACTCGTTCTCGGGGGCTCAAAACTCACAGTGGTTTCCGAATGTAGTTGGAAATCCACATCTCGCCAGCCGCGGGCCGTACCATGGGACGAACCAGTGGTTCAATGAGGCTGCGTTTGCCGTACCTACACCAGGGACCTTTGGCAATTCAGGACGAAACACTCTGAATGGCCCCGGGCTCTCACAGATAAACTTCTCCCTTGGCAAGACATTTTCTATCTGGGAGTCAGTAAAGTTCCAGATTCGCGCAGATGCAAACAACATCATCAACCACCCAAGCTTCAATTTGCCAGTCTCAGGAGGTACAGAGCAGAGCTCCGCTCAGCTTGTTGTGAATCCAAATGGCTCGATTGCTACTGGAACCTCAACGATCAGAGGCCTTACTGTTGACGGTCGCACGATGCAACTCAGTGGACGTTTGTCCTTCTAACCAATAACCATGATGGGATGGCGTATCTCAGCCATCCCATCTTTATTTAAGATACGATCCATACAAGGATCGGACGGTTGGCGCAATGCGGTTGTTTTCTCTTCTTTTACTAGGTTTGTGTGGACTTGCTGCGAACGCAGCGCAATCGGGAGACGGTTCTGCGGCCCAGCAAGTGCAGTTGCATGAACAGCGCGCCCATCAGCTTCTAAACGAAAAAAAACCCGAACTTGCAGTAAAAGAATTTGCTGCCGTATTGGCGGCCGATCCTCATAACCTGGACGCGCAGGCAAATCTTGGCGTCCTTCTTTATTTTCAAAAAAACTATGTGGCCGCCGAGCCTCATCTACGCGATGCACTCGAGCAGAAACCCGACCTGACCAAGATTCGCGCGCTACTCGGCATGTGTGAACGCCGCCTTGGCAAGACAGATGCAGCGCGTACCGATCTGCAAGCAGTCGTCGACCAGTTGCAGGAGCCGAACATACGTCTCGAGGCCGGACTCGAGCTCATCGAAATCTACACCGCATCCCAGGAGCTCGAAAAGGCAGCGGCTGTTGTCGCTGTCTTGCGACAGGGAGCGCCCACCGATCCCCGAATTCTCTATGTGGCCTACCGAATTTACACCGACCTGGCAGGCGAAGCTCTGCTGGATCTCTCAGTTGCAGCGCCGGATTCAGGGCAGATGCATCAGGCAATGGCCCATGAACTCGTACGCCAACGTGACATCAACGGAGCAATCACTAACTACCGGAAGGCAATGGCCGTCGATCCAAACCTGCCAGGCATCCACTTCGAACTAGCAGAAGCCCTCCACTCTTCACCCGATCTCAAGCAACGGGCTGAGGCGGAACAGGAGTACAAGCGTGCCCTCGTTGTGAACGGCCTCGATGCAGAAACAATATCCAGGCTTGGCGATCTCCAAGCCGATAAAGGTGACCTCGACGGTGCCGCTACCTATTACAAGCAGGCATTGAAGCTGCAGCCGGGCTATACAGATGCTGCCCTCGGCCTCGCGCGCTTTTACACAGAAAAAAACGATCCTGCCTCTGCTCTCCCATTGTTGGAACAAGTAACGACAGCTGACCCCACCAACGTTCTGGCACACTACCGCTTGAGTGCGGTCTACCGCAAACTGAACCGTCCCGCAGATGCGAAACGCGAGCTCGATGCCTATCAGAAGTACAAAGACATCAAGGAAAAGTTGCGGCTGATCTACAAAGAGCTGCGCCTTGAAACTTCGCAGAATGACGAGGGCAAGTAGGAATGGACGCGGCGATACATTGTCGCCGGTCACCGCGTCGATGTATTAGATGGCTGCCATCGCTCATCGTAATTTGCATAATTACTTACATTCACACAGGTAAGGCGATAGCACAGGCAGGAAAGCTTCCTTCAAAGTCAGTCGCTACTTCAACTACACACGTGCCTGCGTTGGTTGATATCACAGCATCAACCGGAATTCATTTCGAGCATCTCTCAAGTCCTGAGCAAAAATATATTGTCGAATCAATGAGCGGAGGCGTCGCACTCATCGACTATGACGGCGACGGATGGCTCGATATCTACTTCACAAATTCACCAAGCGTGTCGATGGCGCTAGAGGGCAAGAAGGCCAAAGGTGCGCTTTACCATAACAATCACGACGGCACCTTCACCGATATCACCGATAAAGCTGGTATCGGCTACCCCTGCTGGGCCATGGGAGTTGCCGTGGGCGATTACAACAACGATGGCCGCCCCGACCTCGTTATTAGCTGCTTCGGTGGAGTAGTGCTCTATCGCAACAATGGTGACGGCACCTTCACTGACGTCACAAAAGCAACCGGGCTCGATAAAGACACAGGCTGGGCAACTGGTGTGACATTTGGAGACTACGATGGCGATGGCAACTCCGATCTCTTCGTTCCCCACTATGTCGATTTCGACACCCACGATCTCCCATTATTCGGCTCGCGCAAAACCTGTCAGTATCACGATGTTCCTGTACAGTGTGGCCCACGCGGCCTCAAAGGCTACCCCGACACGCTCTACCACAACAACGGCGACGGCACCTTCACCGAGGTAGCAAAGCAAGCCGGCGTTTCCGACGAAAAGCGATACTTCGGTCTGGGTGCAGTCTGGTCTGACTTTGACAATGATGGCAAACTCGATCTCTTCGTCGCCAACGATGGCGAGCCGAACTACCTCTATCGCAACGAGGGCAACGGCCAATTCAAGGAGATAGCTCTCGACGCCGGCGTAGCCGTAAGCGAAGACGGCGTAGAACAAGCGAACATGGGGGTAACTCTCGGAGACTACATGAACAGCGGCCGTATGAGCATCGCCATCACGCACTTCAGCGACGAATACGCTACGCTTTATCGCAACGACGGAGCGATGAGCTTCTCCGATGTCTCCCATTCAGCTGGCATCGCGCGTTCCACCGTTCCCTTCGTTGGTTGGGGCAACGCTTTTCTCGATCTCGACAATTCAGGCTGGCTCGATCTCTTTCTCGTCAACGGTCATGTCTACCCTCAGGTCGATAACGTGAAGCTCGGCACTGCATACAGAGAGCCAAAGCTCGTCTTCCAGAACCAGAGAGACGGCACTTTCAAAGACGTAAGTGCACAGACAGGTTCGGCAGTCGGAGTTCCACAGGTAAGCCGCGGACTCGCTGTAGGAGACCTCTTCAATCGCGGCAAGCTCGACATAGTCGTAGAGAATCTAACCGGCACCCCCATGATTCTTGAAGCCCAAAGCAACCCCGCGCATCACTGGATAAGCTTTGATCTCGAAGGCAATCCGGCAAATCGCCTTGCGCTCAATACACGTGTCCGTGTCACAACCGGAAAGCTACAACAGACAGGTGAGGTCAGGAGTGGTGGCAGTTATCTTTCGCAAAGCGATCTCCGTCTGCACTTCGGACTTGCCGATGCGGCGCGCATCGACAAGGTAGAGGTCATCTGGCCCAACGGAGGCACGCAGACATTTGAGAAGGTTGCCGCCGACCGCTTCTACCACCTCATACAGGGAGGCGCCCTGGCGACAGGCAAAGAGACGCAGCGCGCCACAGCTCCCCCTGTGCATTAACTCTTGAACCCTATCCAGCCTTCCCGCGTCTCTTTGGCGATGGATCGGAAGCGGGCGCCGTCGACTCCCGAACAATTAACTCCGGCTCGACATGAACAAGCTCCGGCGTACTTTTGCCGGCCAGCTTTTTCAGCAGCATCTGGGCAGCCGTGCTGCCCATCCTCTGCAATGGCTGCCGAACCGTCGTCAAACTAGGGACCTGGTAAGCAGCCGATTGGATATCGTCGAATCCAAGGACAGAAACGTCGGCCGGAACGCGCAAACCACCCTCGTGCAGGGCGCGAATACTACCCATCGCCGAAACATCGTTGAAGCAGAGTACCGCGGTAAAATGCCGACGACTCTGGATAAGTCTGCGAATCCCCGGATAGCTGATCTCCGGTGAGTGAGAGTCTTTCTCCAGATGCACAGTCAGCTCTTCGCTTATTTCAAGGCCCAGTTCACGAGCCGTATTTACCGTGGCAGACCAGCGAACATCAGAGTCAGAGCTGAATGGCTGCCCCTGCATGAATGCGATCTTACGATGACCGAGCTCATACAGATGATGGAGAGCGAGCTTGGCGGCGAGTTGGTGATCGAGAATGACATTCGTCACACTGGGCAGTTCCGTATGACCAGCCACCAGTACCGTAGGCAGCGGCAAAGGTACATCCAGATGCGTGTCGATTGCAAGGATGCCATCGACCCCCCGGGATCGCAGAAGGTCCGGATAGGCCGTGATCAACTCTTCCTTGTGTCGGTGATGAACCGTGAAATAAAAATAGCCTTCACGTATCAGAAGATCTCCTACGCCGCTCAGTACCTGTGAGTGATACCCCTCGCCAAGTTCCGGCAGTAGGACCCCTATCGTCTGCATACGCTTTCCCTGCAGCGTACGGGCGATCATGCTTGGCCGATAGTTGAACTTCGCTGCTGCCGCCTTCACCCGGTCGCGCGTCGCACTTGGTATCGAGCGGCCAGGCGAATCGTTCAAAACGTAGGAGATCGTCGACGGACTCAGGTTCAGGTACGCAGCCAGCATCTTCAGGCTGGCAGGACGCGTTTCGTGTGGGTGAGGCGCGGCCGATTTTTTCATGGTGACGTTAGTAAATCCTAAGCTATGCGGAAACAATTCTTAATAAAGAATAACAATACGCCACACACTTAGACATAAAGCCTAAACACTCATAAACGTCCGCTAATCGACTATATAGACAAGAAACAAACGTTTGTCTAAACTTGTTGCCGTTATCGAATCCAAAGAGACCACTCCCTTGAACGCAGGTGAAAAAGCTGTTCTGCTTAGTTACTAATGGTTCCGAAAAATACCCTATATGGAGATTTTGATGTCATTTCGTTACAACAGACGCGCCCTCGTTCGTCAGCTGCTCGTTGGCAGTCTTGCCATTACTTTGTCAGTCGCCTCTTCTTCGGCGCAATCTTCGCAAAACCGGCAGGGCACAACGGAAGCGCGCTTTGTAAACGATCTGCTGCAGAAGATGACCTTCGAGGAGAAGCTAGGCCAGATGAGCCAGATTCCTCTGAACCAAAAGGAAAACGTCTCCCCGGATGAGCGAATTCTAAAGGGACAGGTGGGCTCGTTCCTTTTCATCACCGACCCGAAAGAAATTAACCGCCTCCAGCATCTGGCCGTCGAAAAGGGAAGACTTCACATTCCCCTTATCTTTGGCTACGACGTCATTCACGGCTTCCGCACAATCTATCCCGTTCCCTTGGCGCTTGCGGCATCGTGGGATCCTCCCCAGGCCGAAGAGGCCCAGCGAATGGCTGCGAAAGAAGCCAGCGCCGTCGGCATCAACTGGACCTTCGCCCCTATGGTTGACATCGCACGCGACCCTCGCTGGGGACGCATCATGGAAGGCTCAGGCGAAGATCCCTACCTCGGTTCGCAAATGGCAGCCGCCCAGGTCCGCGGCTTTCAGGGCGACAAGATCGGATCTCCTGAACATATCCTTGCCTGCGTAAAACACTTTGCCGGATACGGCGCAGCCGTCGGCGGACGCGACTACGATTCTTCCAGCATCTCGGACGAGGAACTTTGGAATATCTACCTCCCGCCATTCGAAGCAGCTGTCCGTGCAGGCTCTGGTTCGCTGATGTCCGCCTACATGGATCTCAACGGTGTCCCGGCCACAGGCAACCGCTTCCTGCTTCACGATGTGCTGCGTGAGAAGTGGAAGTTCGACGGCTTCGTCGTCAGCGACTGGGAATCCGTGAAAAGCCTCACTACCCATGGCTTCGCCTCCGGCCCGCAGGACGCAGCTGTTCGCGCCGTCAACGCTGGCGTCGACATGGAGATGACCAGCCACGTCTTTCGCGACACTCTAGGCGACGCAGTCAAGCAGAGTCTGGTGCAACAATCCACGATCGACGAAGCCGTCCGTCGCATCCTCACCGCGAAATATCGTCTTGGCCTCTTCACCAATCCCTACGTTGCTCCATCACGTGCCCAGACCGACCTCGTCACATCCGAACAGCGCCAGGCCGCACGCAAAGCTGCGGAGCGAACCGCCGTCCTGTTACGTAACGAAGGCAGTGTCCTTCCTCTCAGCAAATCGCTCACCTCCATCGCCGTCATCGGCCCACTCGCTGACTCTAAGGCAGACATCACCGGTTCATGGAGTCTCGCCACTCATCCGGCCGACGCGGTCACGGTCCTCGAAGGCATTCGCAATCGCTTTCCCTCAGGCACAACAATCAACTCGACCAAAGGCGTAGAGATCGAGCGGGTTCAACCCTCCATCTTCGATTCGCAATACCCCAGCCCCAAGCCTGTACTCAAAACCGACACCGAGCGTGATGCGGAGTTTGCCCACGCCATCGACCTCATCAAGCAATCCGAAGTAGCCGTCCTTGTCTTGGGCGAAGCTCAAACCATGAGCGGCGAGCGCGCCTCACGCTCCACTCTTAATCTCCCGGGACGCCAGCAGCAGTTGCTCGAAGCGGCAGTCGCCACCGGCAAACCCATCGCCTTGGTTCTTCTCAACGGCCGCCCACTCGATATCACCTGGGCCTCGGAACACGTCCCCGCCATCCTCGACGTCTGGTATCCCGGCACCGAAGGCGGCAACGCCGTGGCCGACCTCCTCTTCGGCGACGCGAACCCCGGCGGAAAACTCCCCGTAAGCTGGCCCCGCAGTGTCGGTCAAGTCCCCATCTTCTACGCTCGCAATCTCACGCAAATTCCCGACGCTCTCGACACGCGCTACTGGGATGGTTCCAGTGCGCCGCTCTACCCCTTCGGTTACGGCCTCAGCTACACAAGCTTCAAAATGGATGGCCTCAAAACGGAGACCCCCTCCGTCAAAGCCGGTGCGAAACTCCCAGTCTCCATCGAGCTGCAAAATACTGGCTCAGTCGCGGGCGATCAGGTCGTTCAGCTCTACACGCATCAACGCTCCGGCAGCGCGTCACGCCCCGAGCGCGAGCTAAAAGCATTCCGCCGTGTAACTCTTAAGCCTGGCGAAAAGCAGACCGTCACCCTCGCGCTCGACACCCACGACCTCGGCTTCTGGAGTCCTCAGACGCATCAATGGTCGATCGAACCTGGCCCCTTCGATCTATGGGTCGGTGCCGACTCCTCAGCCACGCAGCACGCCACCTTCACGGTGCTGCCGTAGAAACCAGTCTCACTTACGAACCCGCACCACGAGGAATACATCATGTCGCTCCGCAGTCTGCTAAGTCTTGCCGCACTGTCGCTCTCACTGCTTCCGTCCAGTCTTTATGCCCAGTTCGCCCACACGCAGCAGAAAGAGATCGTAGACAGAAGCGGCAAGCCTCTCCTGCTTCGCGCAACCAATTTGGGCAATTGGTTCGTGCCCGAGGGCTACATGTGGATGTTCGAAGGCGGTCCGCAATCAGCTCGCGAGATCGAAGACCTCGTAACCGAGTTGCTTGGTCCTGACAAGGCGGCGGACTTCTGGCATCAATATCGCGAAAACTACATCACCCGAAAAGACATCCATCTCCTCAGTCAAGCTGGCTTCAACTCCATCCGCATTCCCATCCATTACAAGTTCTTTGAAACCGACAACTCCGAAGGCTTCACCCTGCTCGATCGTGTCATCCAGTGGAGCCACGAAGAAGGTCTCTACGTTGTCATCGACATGCACGCCGCTCCAGGCGGCCAAACCGGCGCAAACATCGATGACAGCTATGGCTATCCCTGGCTCTACGACAGTCCGCAGGAGCAGGCCCATCTCGTCGCAATCTGGCAGCGCATCGCGCGTCATTACAAAGACAATCCCACCGTCCTCGGGTACGACCTCCTCAACGAGCCCATCCCGCACTTCCCGAGCCTCGCCCCGCTGAATTCCAAACTCGAACCGCTCTACAAAAAGCTCTCCACGTCCATTCGTGAGATCGACAAGCATCACATCTTTTTTCTCGGCGGAGCCCAATGGGACGGCAACTTCACCGTCTTTGGCCCTCCCTTCGACAACAACACCGCTTACACCTTCCACAAGTACTGGTCCAAGACTGATGAGCCTGTTATCCAGCAGTACCTGGATTTTCGCGATAAATATAACGTTCCAATCTGGCTCGGAGAATCTGGCGAAAACGACGATCAGTGGATCGCGCAATTCGTCGCTCTGATGGAGAAGCACAACATTGGCTGGGCCTTCTGGCCCTATAAAAAAATGGGCAAAACCTCCGCAGTCGTTACCATCACCCCGCCCGAAGGCTGGGACCAGATCGTAGCTTTCGCCAAACTTCCACGTGGCACAGGACAGGTCGAAGAACGCCTCAAAGCTAGGCCCGATCAGGAAGTCATCAACAAAGCATTCGCTGGTCTCCTTCAAAACATCCAGCTTCAACACGCTCAAATAAATCCGG
This sequence comes from Edaphobacter sp., assembly GCA_035317185.1. Lineage (GTDB taxonomy): Bacteria > Acidobacteriota > Terriglobia > Terriglobales > Acidobacteriaceae > Edaphobacter. The sequence continues at coordinate 46,006 of DATHHN010000072.1, read as the reverse complement.
GCTATTTGAAAGCCCTCGGACTCAAACCGGTATCGATACCGCAATAACAGCATCGCGAATAACAAACAGGAACAGCACCGCACTCAGGAGCCCAAATGAATTTGAAGATCATGAACTCCCTCGCACTCTTTGCAGTAACGTTGGTTTCACTGCCGTCCTACGCGCAAAAGGAAGCCTCTATCTGGCTGACGAACTCCGACAGATCAGCCCTCTTCCAACTGCAATCTCCTCCCACTCCATTCAGCAGCTCACCCGCAAAAGATCCGATCATCGAAGTCGATGACACGAAGACCTTCCAGACCATGGACGGCTTCGGCTTCGCGGTTACCGGCGGTAGCGCTCAACTCCTCATGCGCATGGACCCTGCAAAACGCGCCGCAATTCTGCATGAGCTCTACGCTGACGACGGCAACAACATCGGAACCAGTTATATTCGCGTCAGCGTCGGCGCCTCCGACATGAACGACCATGTCTACTCCTACGACGACATGCCCGCAGGCGAGACCGATCCCAGCATGGCGAAGTTCAGCCTCGATCCCGACCGTGCCGACGTCATCCCTGTCCTCAAAGAAATCCTTGCGATCAATCCGAAGATCAAAATCCTCGCCTCTCCCTGGTCCGCTCCTCTGTGGATGAAGACAAGCGGCATAGCCAGAGGCGGCGTACTGAAACCCGAATACTTCGCCGCCTACGCCGACTATTTCGTGAAATACATCCAGGGCATGCAGGCCGCAGGCATTCCCATCGACACACTCACCATCCAGAACGAACCGCTGAACGAGAAGAACACTCCCAGCATGCTCATGCTCGAGACGGAGCAGCATGACTTCATCAAGAACGATCTTGGTCCTGCTTTCAAAAAAGCCGGCATCAAAACCAAAATTGTTCTTTACGACCATAACCTCGACCACCCACTCTATCCGCTCTCGATTTTGAGAGACCCCGAGGCCGCAAAATACATTGACGGCACCGGCTTCCATCTCTACGGCGGCGCAGTCGATGCAATGACGCAGGTCCACAACGAATTCCCCAAGAAGAACCTCTACTTCACTGAGCAATCCGTCACCGAGCACAGCGGCAGCCCTGATATCAATCTCAGCAAACCCGTAGCTCGGGTCATCATCGGCGTCTCTCGCAACTGGAGCAAGAACATCCTGCTCTGGAACCTCGCCGCTGACCCACAAAACGGCCCGCACACCAACGACGGCGGATGCGCCGGATGCGTAGGCGCAATCACCATCGACGGCGACAATGTGACCCGCCAGGTTGCCTTCTACACCCTCGCCCACGCATCGAAGTTCGTCCGTCCTGGCTCCGTACGCATCGGCTCCAACGATCTCGAACAGCTTCCCAACGTAGCCTTCAAAACCCCCAAGGGCGAAAAGGTACTTATCGTATCGAACATCAGCGGCGCTCCTCAAACCTTCAGCGTCCGCGATCACGGAAAGTCATTCACAACGTCACTCAACGCAGGATCAGTAGCAACCTACGTCTGGTAACCAGCAACAAACAAGGGGCAAGCATGAAGTCGAAGTCGTCAATAAAATTAGCAGCCGGTATTCTTGCAGCATTCTGCGCAGCTCCTTTGTGGGCGGCCTCGTTCTATACGCTTCGCCCCGAAGACCCCAAAGCGATCTATCTCTCCAAGTCTGATTCCGGCCTTCACGGCGATGGCGTCGGCGATGACACCGACGCCATCCAGAACGCCATCAACAAAGTTCAGGAAACCACTGTACAGGGAATCGTCTTCCTCCCCGAAGGCCGCTACTGCATCAGCAAAACCCTCATCGTCTGGCCCGGAATCCGCGTCATCGGATACGGCAAAACCCGTCCCGTTATCGTCCTCGGCAAAAACACCCCAGGCTATCAGCAGGGAATCGGCTACATGGTCCTCTTTGCCGGCGGTCGTCCCGGCGGCAATCGCCCCCCTGGCCGCGCACGTCCCGGCTTGCAGCAGGGAATCGTCCCCCCAACTCCCAACATCCCCGACGCCAATCCCGGAACCTTCTACTCCGCGATGAGCAACGTCGATCTCGAAATTCAGGACGGCAACCCCGCCGCAATCGGCATCCGTTTTCACGTCGCGCAGCACTGCTATCTAGCCCACATGGACTTCCACATCGGCTCCGGCCTCGCCGGCCTGCACGACGTCGGCAACGAAGCCGAAGACCTGCACTTCTACGGCGGCCAGTATGGCATCATGACACGGAAACCCTCGCCCGGCTGGCAGTTCACCCTTCTCGACTCCACCTTCGAAGGCCAAACCCAGGCCGCCATCAAAGAGCATGAAGCTGGCCTTACTATCATCCGCACTCACATCAAAAACGTACCCGCCGCCATCTCCATCGACCCCGGCTACGCCGACGAGCTCTGGGTTAAGGACTCCCGCTTCGAAAACATCTCCGGCCCCGCCATCACCATCAGCAACGAGAACAACGCCCGCACCGAGATCAATCTAGAAAACATCGTCTGCAGCCGTGTCCCCGTCTTCGCCACCTTCCGCGAGAGCGGCAAAAAGCTCGCCGGCGCGGGAGACATCTACCAGGTCAAAGCCTTCACTCACGGCCTCACCTTTGCTCAAGCAGGCGCCGCGCCAAAAATTGACACCATCTACGAAAAGAGTTCCCTCTCCACTCTTCCCGCTGCCGTACCCTCCGACATCCCCGCTCTTCCCGCGCAGGACACATGGGTCAATCTTCAAACCCTCGGAGCCAAAGGGGACGGCACCACCGACGACACAGCCATCATCAAAAAAGCAATCGCAGAACATCGCACCATCTACATCCCATCCGGCCGATATATCGTAACCGACACGATTACATTAAAGCCCGACACCGTATTGATCGGCCTCAATCCCACCACCACGCAATTCGATATCCCTGACTCAACCCCCGCATTCCAAGGCCCCGGCTCTCCCAAGCCTCTTCTCGAAACCCCAAAGGGCGGCACGAACATCGTCACCGGCATCGGCCTCTACACCAACGGCATCAACACACGCGCAGTCGGCGCCAAGTGGATGGCGGGCAAAGACTCCCTCATGGACGACGTTCGCTTCCTCGGAGGCCACGGCACCAACTATCCCGGCGTCTCCTTCATGACCATCTACAACAACACCCACACCGCCGAAAGCGACATCAATCGCCGTTGGGACAGCCAATACCCCAGCCTCTGGATCACCGACGGCGGCGGCGGCACCTTCGCCAACATCTGGACTCCAAGCAGCTTCGCCCAGGCTGGCCTCTACATCTCCAACACCTCCACCGAAGGCCGCATCTACGAGCTTTCCAGCGAGCACCATGTCCGCAACGAAATAAAACTCAAGAACGCATCCAACTGGCAGATCTACGCTCTCCAAACCGAAGAGGAGCGCGGCGAAGGCCCCTTCTGCCTTCCGCTCTCCATCGACAACTCCAGCAACATCACCGTAGCCAACTACCACAGCTACCGCGTCGTCAGCAGCTACCAGCCATTCCTCAACGCCATCGAAGTATCCAACTCAAATAACATTCGCCTCCGCAACATTCACGTCTACGGCGACAACAAAGTCTCCTTCGATAACGCCGTCGTCGTTAACCCCTCTGCTCCCACGCTGGTTCGCAATCGCGAGTTCGCCCTTCTCACCATCGACAGCAATGCCACACAGCCTCATCCCTCCGAAGCAAAAGTTAAAAAACTCCACGACGGCTTCTACAACATCTCCGGCGCTGCGGTAGACAAAGATGGCCAGCTCTACTTCGTCGATCCCCATTGGCAGCGCATCTATCGCTGGACATCCGAAACCCATCAGCTCTCCATCGTTCGCGACAGCCCCCTCTCCCCCACGCAACTGACGTTCGACAAATCCGGCAATCTCATCGTCGTCTCCTACGACGGCAACGGCACCGTCTACTCCTTCGCACCCGACTCACCCGGCGAAGACATCACCCTCCTGAAGCCGCAACCCACCGAGTCGCGCCCATCCCTGTCTGCCGTTCTCCCCGTCAATCACTGGCGCAACGAACACGACTTCCTCGAAGCCGTCCCCGTACCCAAGCCCTATCAATACGTATCCACAGACGGCTCAACCTTCATTCCAGCCGGTGAAGACTTCGTCTCCGGGGCCCTCTACTACGGCACCAAAATGGCCGACCTTCTTCGCGCCTTCGGTCTCGCCCACGCCACCCCAGGCAAGCCTTTCTATGTCTCCGACGAATCTGAACAGAAGACCTACGCAGTCTCCGTATCACCCGACGGAACCCTCACCAATCCCAAACTCTTCGCAGAGCAGGGAGGCGAGAGCGTCGCACAGGATGCCGAAGGCAACGTCTACATCGCCGCCGGACAGATCTACGTCTACAACCCTTCCGGCAAACTCATCGACACCATCGACGTTCCAGATCGCCCCATCGATCTGGTCTTCGGCGGCAAAGATGGCAAGACCCTCTTCATCCTTGCGCGCAGCTCACTCTACTCCATAGAGACGCACTGACGGTCTGAACCAATAGGTCAGGCAACAGAACCCGAAGACATGAAACACTGAACTACATAGACGCAATTAAGAGAGAGGTTCGACGACATGCACGGACCTCTCGATAGAGAGATACTGTGGCTCAGTGGACCCATCTTCCGAAGCATCTGCACACAATCGTTGCCGCCACGCCAGGATCGGTTCTGCTGCAAACCTCGCGCTTCGACTCCTCCAATTGCCATAGTTATCTCTTTCTCTCTCCTGTCAAAACCATCGCTGCATCCACACTCAGCGATATTCCCAACCTCTTCCATCAGATAGAGGAAGCACTAGCCAGCGGCCTCTATGTAGCAGGCTATCTGAGCTACGAGTGCGGCTATCACTTCGAGCGCTTCGACGAGGCAAATCTTTCGTCGCAACCTCTTCCTCTCGCATGGTTCGGAATCTACGACCGACCCTTCATCTACGATCACGCAGAGGCTCGCTTCCTTGGTACAGAACCACCCACTGTCACAGCCAATACCTCACAAGAAGAAAACCCCTCTCGCTTCACCGAAAGTGTCACCCTCACCATCTCAGAAGACGACTACAACAGGCAGATAACAAAGATCAAAGACTACATTCAGGCTGGCGACACCTATCAGGTCAACTTCACCGACTCTGTCTCCATGCAGACCACCGCATCCCCCGCATCCGCCTTCGCCATGCTGTCGGAGTCGCAGCCCGTATCCTACAGCGCCTTCATCAACACCGCCGGCCACCACATCCTCTCGCTCTCTCCCGAGCTCTTCTTCCGCATCGAATCCGGCCGTATCACCACACGACCCATGAAGGGCACCATGCCTCGCGGCCTCGATCCCAGCGAAGATGCACAGCAATCCCTCAATCTCCAAAACGATCCTAAAAATCGCAGCGAGCACGTCATGATCGTCGATCTCCTCCGCAACGATCTCGGCCGCATCTGTACCATGGGTAGCGTCCACGTCGACAACCTCTTCTCCATAGAACGCTACGAAACCCTCCTGCAGATGACCTCCACCATCTCGGGCACGCTGCGTCCCAGTCTCCGCTTCTACGACATCTTCAAATCAATCTTCCCCAGCGGCTCCATCACCGGAGCCCCCAAGATCCACACCATGCAGCTCATCCGCGAACTCGAGCGCTCCCCTCGCGGCATTTACACCGGAGCAATCGGCTTCATCTCTCCCGACAAATCAGCAGTCTTCAACGTAGCGATTCGAACTCTGGTCCTTAAAGACAACACCGCACACATGGGAGTCGGCGGCGGCATCGTCGCCGACTCTACTGCCGCCGAAGAATACCGTGAATGCATCCTCAAAGCAGGCTTCCTCACTCACAGCCGTCAACCCTTTCAACTCATCGAAACGATGTTGTGGCAGCAGAGCAAGCTGCGTTTCCTCAACATGCACCTCGACCGTCTCGAATCCTCCGCAACTTACTTCGACATCCCATTCGACCGCGCCAACATCCTGTCTCAGATAAACGCGACAACGAATCAACTTCAACCAGAAGAAAGCTATCGCATCAGACTGCTCCTCGACTCATCCGGCAACCTAACCGTCGCTCATGAAAACTTCGTTCCAGAACCGGAGTCCACAACAATCTCGGTCGTGTTGTCCGCAACTCCCACCTCCTCAACCGATATATTCCTGCGCCACAAGACGACCAACCGTGAGCGATACAACCTCGAATACGCCCAGGCCCGCTCCGAAGACTTCGACGAAGTAATCTTCGTCAACGAACGCGGCGAAGTAACAGAAGGAGCCATCAGCAACATCTTCATCCAGCACGCCGGCAAGCTCCTGACCCCGCCACTTTCCTCCGGCGCACTGCCCGGAATCTATCGCCTCTACTTGCTCGAGACCAACCCCACAGCAGAAGAACGCGTCCTCACGCTTCAAGACCTCGAAGCCGCCGATGCTGTATTTCTCTGCAACGCACTCCGCGGTATGCGAAAGGTCACGCGCCTATCTCTCGCAGCTAGACAGCTTTCCCGCCAACCTGGCAGTAACTCTCCCACCCAGTTTGCAGAGTCTCGCTGATTGGACGATGATGGATGGCGCTGAAATAGCCGCAGGGAGCTCTATTGCAATGAAATCCGAAAACGGTGTCCTGAACAAGCTTCTTACAAACATCATCGGTGCCGATCGCACCGCCCGCCTCTTCCACGTTCTCGTCATTCATCCAACCATCGCCGAAGATCAAAGATCGCAAGTCTCCAGAGCCGCCCTCGCGCAAGCCCTCAACATGCTTCTCTTCGAAGACCTGCTCGCGCGCGTCGCCGCGGCAAAGACCTACGTCGATCTATGCCTCCACGACAACAAAACCGTCATGCATGACCACGGCGCCGTCCGCACCGTAGCCCTCGAAAATATGGGCGCCCTCCCAGCAGGCCAGGAAGCGATCACCCGTATCCTCCGCCCCCTCGGCTACGCCCTCAACGGCGTCTACCCGCTCGAGCGTCTTCGCATGACCGGCCGCTCCCACGCCCAGGTCGACTACCCTGAAGACATCGCTCAATTCTTCATCAGCGAGCTTCACCCCGACCGCTTCTCCCCCGAGTTCCAGCAAGCCGTCCAGCGCATCACCTCGACCTCCACCAACCCCGTAACCCCCGAAGCACAATCGCTGCTAAACAAGCTCGAAGCCGACAACTCCCTGAGCCTCGAAGAAGCCACCAGGCTCCTCCCCACCCTCGTCTCCGTCTTCGCCCGCCAGCACACCGAACCCACTCTCTCCGACTACGAAACGCTCCTCACCGAATCTCCAGAGATGGCATGGATCTCCACCGAAGGCAACGCCTTCAACCACGCCACCGATCGCGTCGCCGACGTCGATCAGCTTGCCTCCGAGCTTAAAGCCCTCGGCGTATCCATGAAAGACGCCGTCGAAACCTCCCAATCCCGCCGCGTCCGCCAAACAGCCACACGCGCCGCTATGGTCCAGCGCACTTTTCGCACCCCCGATGGCACCATCCAGAAAGAGGTTCCCGGCTCCTTCTACGAGTTCATCACCCGCCTACCCAACCCCGAACAAAACAACGCCCTCGACCTCAGCTTCGACAGCTCCAACGCCCAAGCCATCTTCAAGATGACAGCCAACGCAAAGTCCTGAACAGCGCAGCGCGAATAAAATAGTCCTAGCCTCACGGGAGAGCCATGTCCACGTCACCCTTCGTCCTTCTACCCAGCTCTCACTCCCGCTACAACGACACCTTCCCCGCCGCCGCCGCGCTCGAATCCCAACTCCGCAAAAAAATTCGCGGCGAAGTCCGCTTCGACGACGGCTCCCGCGCCCTCTATGCCACCGACGCCTCCAACTACCGCCACATCCCCATCGGCCTCGTCCTTCCCCTCGATGAAGAAGACGTCATCGCCACTGTAGAAATCTGCCGCAGCCTCAACGCTCCCATCCTCACTCGCGGAGCCGGTACCTCACTCGCCGGCCAGTGCACCAACGCCGCCGTCATTCTCGACTTTTCGAAGTACATGAACAAGATGGGCCCCATCGACCCCATCACCCGTACCGTCCACGTCCAGCCTGGCATCGTCCTCGACCGCGTCCGCGAAGCCGCAGAAAAATTCGCCCTCACCTACGCGCCCGACCCCGCCACCCACAGCCGCTGCACCATCGGCGGCATGATCGGCAACAACTCCTGCGGCATCCACGCCCTCATGGGCGGCAAAACCGTCGACAACATTCACTCCCTCGACATCCTTCTCTACGACGGAACCCGCCTCACCGTCGGCCCAACCCCTGACCGCGAGATCGCCCAGCACATCCAGTCCGGCGGGCGCATCGGAGGCATCTACTCCTCTCTCAAGATCCTTCGCGATACCTACGGCAACCTCGTCCGCCAGAAGTTCCCCAACATCCCCCGTCGCGTCTCCGGCTTCAACCTCGACGAGCTCCTCCCCGAAAACAACTTCAACGTAGCCCGAGCCCTCGTCGGCAGCGAAGGCACTTGCGCCATCATCCTCGGCGCCACACTCAACCTCGTCCAAAGCCCCCAGTTCCGCACGTTGGTTGGCGTAGGCTTCGAAGACGTCTTCCTGGCAGCCGACCACGTCCCACTCATCCTCACCCACAAACCCATCGGCCTCGAAGGTATGGACGGACTCCTCCTCGACGCTCTCCGCCGCAAACAAAAATCCCTGGCCGATCTCCCACTCCTCCCCGACGGTCGCGGCTTCCTCCTCGTAGAGTTCGGCGGAAATACGCAGGAAGAAGCTGATCGGAAGGGCGAAGATTTAGTTCGCGCGCTTCGCGTCACCACGCAAGCCGAATCCGACGAACGAGCCACCGCCCTCGCCCTCTCCTTGAAATCCATCACCCACGCCCGCATCTACACCAAACCCGAAGCGTCCCGCGTCTGGGCTATTCGCGAGTCCGGCCTCGGAGCCACCGCCTTCATCCCCGGCATCGGCACCGGCTGGGAGGGCTGGGAAGACGCCGCCGTCGAACCCGCCAAACTCGGCTCCTACCTCCGCCAGATCGTCGCCCTCATGCAGCAGTACGGCTACCACAGCCCCATGTACGGACACTTCGGCCAGGGCTGCGTTCACATGCGCATCAGCTTCGATCTCGAGACCGGCCCCGGCATCCTGGCCTTCCGCGAATTCATGGATCGCGCCGCCGACATCGCCCTCGCCCACGGCGGCTCCCTCTCCGGCGAACACGGCGACGGACAGGCCCGTGGAGCCCTCCTCCCAAAAATGTTCGGCCCCGAGCTCATGAGCGCCTTCCGCACCTTCAAGCGCATCTGGGATCCTGAAAACAAACTCAACCCCAACAAGATGATCGATGGCCACGAGATCCACGAAGACCTCCGCCTCGGCCACGACTACGCCCCCTGGCAACCCGAAACCCACTTTGCCTTCGCCGAAGACGGAGGCTCCCTCGCATCCGCCACCCTCCGCTGCGTAGGCGTCGGAGCTTGTCGCAAACAAGACGCCGGAACCATGTGCCCCTCCTTCATGGCCACCGGCGAAGAGCTCCACTCTACTCGTGGCCGCGCCCACATGCTATGGGAGCTCATGCAGGGCGAAGTCCTCCCCAACCAGTGGAAGAACGAGGACGTCAAAAAATCCCTTGACCTCTGCCTCTCCTGCAAAGCCTGCAAATCCGAGTGCCCCGTCTCCGTCGACATGGCCACCTACAAGGCCGAGTTCCTTAGCCACCACTACGAAGGCGGCCACCGCCCACTCTCGCACTACGCCTTCGGCCGCATCGACCTCTGGGCCCACATCGCGTCATTCACACCCGGCATCGTCAACGCCATCAACAACGCTCCCATCCTTGGCCCCTTCATCAAATCCCTCCTCCACATCCACCCCAACCGCACCTTCCCCCACTTCGCCAAACCCTTCACCCGCCAGCCCCGCTCTGCCCAGCCCACCGCCACCTCCGATGTCTTCCTCTGGGCCGACACCTTCAACAACTACTTCCACCCCTCCACCATGCAGGCCGCCCACCACGTCCTCACCACCGCAGGCTTCCGTGTCTCCCTCCCCATCGAGCACCTCTGCTGCGGCCGTCCCCTCTACGACTTCGGCATGCTCGACACAGCAAAGCAATATCTCCTCAAAATCCTCCACTCCCTCGAGCCGCAAATCGACGCAGGCACACCCATCGTCGTCCTCGAACCAAGCTGCGCCTCCGTCTTCCGCGACGAGCTCACCAACCTCCTCCCCAACGATCCCCGCGCCGCCAAACTCAGCAAACAGACCTTCCTTCTAAGCGAGTTCCTCGTAAAGTTCGCCCCCAATTACCAACCCCCAAAACTCACCGGCAAAATCATCGTCCACGGTCACTGTCACCACCGGGCCACCATGAACATGGCCGACGAGATGGCCATCCTCCGGCAGACCGGAGCCGAAGTAGAACTCCTCGACTCTGGATGCTGCGGTATGGCCGGCCCCTTCGGCTTCGAAAAAGACAAATACGAAATCTCCCAAACACTAGGCGAGCGAGTCCTCCTCCCCGCCGTCCGCGCCAACACCCAGGCCACCATCGTCGCCGACGGCTTCAGCTGCTGCGAACAAATCACCCAGAACACCACCACCCGCCCCCGCCACCTAGCCGAAGTCCTCGCTCAAGCCAACGAACAATAATCCGCAGTCAAACATCGCTCAACACAAATGTCATCACATCGCTAAACAACAAACGTCATCTCGACCGAAGCAATGGACAGTTTCATCGTCCATTGCGCAGTGGAGAGATCCCTGTATTTCGCCATTGCCGTTGCCGTCGTTGTTGCTTTTGGGTGGGAGCGTAGGGCTTTAGCCCTGCGAAAAAGCCCGAAGACATAAAGGGGCTTTAGCCCCGGGCCTTCTCTTCATCCCCCTTATATTTATCCTATAAAACCACTGCAATCAGGGGCTTACAGAGTCAATCCATCAATTTCCCAACAAAACATCATGTCAAGTCCCAAAACTATTCAACTACAACAAAACAAATAAGATCCCGTTTGCAATGGAGTTATCTCCAATCCGCTACAATTAAGCTAAGAGACAAGAAAGGCCCCGGAAACTCGGGGCCTTCCCGTTAACGACCCATAACCCCAATCAGGAGACTAATTTACCCGTAACCCGTTTAGAATGACTATTTTGCGGAAATGTTTTCCTGTAAATTATTGAATATAAATAACTTGTGAGCAGCCAGTGGGGGGGTACCTCACGGAAGTTTGCCACCGACGCACTCCACCATCTAGGCTTACCGTCGAGAAGCCTATGACCTTAAAACACGAAGTCGAAACCCTCCTCAACCGACTAGGCGTACCTTCGACCGCCTTCACCGGAGGCACCCTCACCTCTCACACTCCCATCACCGGCGAGGTCATAGCTCAACTCACCATCACCGCAAACCCCGAAAAATCGATCGCTCAAGCCCACGAAGCCTTCCTCCAATGGCGGACGGTCCCCGCGCCAAAACGCGGTGAACTCATCCGCCTTCTCGGCGAAGAGCTCCGCGCCAACCTCGAGCTGCTGGGCCGCCTCGTAACCATCGAAGCCGGAAAAATCCTCTCCGAAGGCCTCGGCGAAGTCCAGGAGATGATCGACATCTGCACCTTCGCCGCCGGCCTCTCCCGCCAGCTCGCCGGCCTCACCCTCCCCTCCGAGCGCCCAAACCATCGCATGATGGAAACCTGGCACCCTCTCGGCGTAGTCGGTGTCATCTCCGCCTTCAACTTCCCAGTCGCAGTCTGGAGCTGGAACGCCGCGCTAGCCTTAGTCTCTGGCAACTCCGTAGTCTGGAAGCCCAGCGAAAAAACGCCTTTAACCGCACTAGCAACCCAAGCCATCTTCGAGCGAGCCGCAACCAAATTCGGCAGCGTCCCTGCAGGCCTCGCCACTCTCCTCATCGGAGACGCAACCTTAGGCCAGCAACTCGTCGACTCACCCTTAGTCCCTCTGGTCTCCGCCACAGGCTCAACCGCGATGGGCCGCGCCGTAGGCCCACGCCTGGCCGCCCGCTTCGCCCGAGCCATCCTCGAGCTGGGAGGAAACAACGCCGCCATCGTCGCGCCCACCGCCGACCTCGACCTCACCCTCCGCGCCATCGCCTTCTCCGCCATGGGAACCGCAGGCCAGCGCTGCACAAGCCTCCGCCGCCTCATCCTCCACGACTCCATCTACGATCAACTCATCCCCCAACTCCGCAAGGTCTACGACTCCGTCGTCATCGGCGACCCGCTAGAGCCCTCTACCCTCGTCGGCCCGCTCATCGACGAGCGCAGCTTCCACGCCATGCATCAAGCCCTCGCCGAAGCCCGCTGCGCCAACGCCACCATCACTGGCGGCGAGCGCGTCGACCAAACCAATCACCCCGAAGCCTTCTACGTTCGCCCCGCATTAGTCGAGCTCCCCCACCAAACCGACCTCGTCAAGCGCGAGACCTTCGCCCCAATCCTCTACGTCCTTCGCTATCACGACATCGACGAAGCCATAGCCCTCCACAACGACGTCCCGCAAGGCCTCTCTTCCAGCATCTTCACCATGAACCTCCGCGAAGCCGAGCGCTTCCTCTCCGCCACCGGCTCCGACTGCGGCATAGCCAACGTCAACATAGGAACCTCCGGCGCCGAAATCGGCGGAGCCTTTGGCGGCGAAAAAGAAACCGGAGGAGGCCGCGAATCCGGCTCCGACGCCTGGAAGCAGTACATGCGCCGAGCCACCAACACCATCAACTACGGCACTGACCTTCCCCTCGCCCAGGGAGTAACTTTCGACATCACTTAGCCGTCACTTAACTCTTTACACAAAGGAAGGCAACTCGCCGGTGAACCGACTCAAGTACCAGACCACGATCCTCTTTCTCTTCATCTGCAGCATCGTTGCTCAATCTCAAACCGTCGTCGAACGTCCAAAGATCCTTGGCATCTCACACGCCGGCTACTTCGTCTCCGACCTCCCCAAAGCCCTGGACTTCTGGCAAGGCCTCTTAGGTTATGCCGAACCCTACGACCTCAAGAACCCTGACGGCACCGTCAGGATCGCCTTCATCAAGATCAACGACCACCAGCACATCGAGCTCTTCAACCAGCCATCAACCAACGGCCACCTCAGCCACATCGCCTTCGTCGTCTCGAACGCCGAACAGATGCGCGCCTACCTCGCCTCCCGCGGTGTCGCCGTCGGTCCCAAAGTTGGCACAGGCAAAACCGGAGACCTCAACTTCGAGATCAAAGACCCCGACGGCAATCTGGTCGAGTTCGTCGAACCCCAACCTGACGGATGGGAAGCTCGCAACGCAGGCAAGTTCCTCCCCGCAACGCGCATCTCCGACTCCATCTACCACCTCGGCTTCCTCGTGGGTAGCAGCCAGAAGTCCATTCAGTTTTACGGCGACCTGCTTGGCTTTCACGAGTTCTGGCGCGGCTCCTCCAACGGCCCGCAACTCAGTTGGATCGACATGCGCGTCCCCGACGGCAACGATTACGTAGAGTTCATGCTCTATCGGGACCCCATCCCTCCACCCGACAAACGCGGAGGTCAGAACCACACTTCGCTCCTTGTGCCCGACGTAACCAAGGCCATCGCTACTCTCCAGTCGCGACCCGCCTTCAAGACCTACGGCAAACCCATGGATTCCCACATCGGAGTCAATCGCAAGCGCCAAGTCAACCTCTTCGACCCCGATGGAACTCGCGTTGAGCTCATGGAGCCAGACACCGTCGACGGCAAACCCGTTCCACCATCCACAGCTCCTCCGCCACAATAGTGCGATAGATTCACTTCGCCGAAGAAGTCGCAGGCGGATTTCCGCCCAGCCGCAGGTTCACAATCTTCTGCAGCAGATCGAACCAGAACGGAGCGCCTTGCGAGATCGCCAGAGCAGTCAACGCAATTCCAACCAGCTTCCAGAACAGCCATCCTGAAGGCCCACCCACAACTCGTCGCGGATCGCCCAAAGGCACCGCAACCGGAGTCCTCACTCTTGTCGCACCGGCAAGATTCGGCCAGCAGGTTCCCATCCCATCCGTTGTGCTCGAAACCTGGCACCACCCCAGCGGGATCGTAGTCAACTGCTGCCGCACCTTGTTCAGTCGTTCGAACGAGTCTTTCGGCTCATCCGTATTTGGCGCGTTTTTCACATAATCCGTCGCAGCCTCGTTGATCGCCGCGCGCAGCGTCGGATCGTTCCAGAACGCATTTCCTAACGCAATCGAATCCGCATTGAAGGCGAGGCAAACCACAATCCCGATGACCCAAAGCGTCATGTGCGACTTCCGCTTGTACCAACCCGAGATGCGATCCATCGAATCGTTATACCAATCCTCGATCTTCGCCCTCTCCTCCTCGACGGTCGTTGAACCCCGTACAATCGTCCGCAGCAGCGACTCCGTCTTAGCCAGCGCATCTGTCGTCGTTAAAGCACCAACCACACCCGTAAGGTCCATCTTCTTCTCTTGCGCCAGATGAAGAACCGCCATTGCCAGCGTAGACGAAGGAATATATGACGGCTTCCTCAGCAGTTTGCCAATCATATTCGGACTGCAAAGCCCCTCTAGCAGCGGAGTTTTGTAAAGCCCTTCTTTGAATTCCTCGCTCAGGAACAATCCGGCAAGACCCTTCTCCAACGTCTTTGCCCGCCACCGCAAAGCGTTTGCCACAATCTCCTGAATCGCCGAACAAGCCGCACTGAACATCAGGAACAGAAAGATCATGCTGACAGCGAAACCAACAATGGTCGTAGACACGCCGCATCCCTCCGCGGAAGAAGTGCGATTACTCTAAGCCAAATCACTGCGAACGCAAACCACAAAAAAGCGGCCATCCCGAAGACTTCTCGGAACAGCCGCTCTTTTCTCCAGCCGAATCTATTCTCCGGAAGAACCCTTCCGTCCCTCCAGCCTTCCATCCATATCGGCCAGCACATATGCCACAACAGATAGCATCGCCGTATTCTTCTTGAACGAATCCGGGTCAACCTTATCCAGCGTATCGGCCTCGGTGTGATGCCAATCGAAATAGTGTTCGGCCACTGTCCGCGGACTCAACGCCGGAACGCCATCGGCAACGATCGGCCCAATGTCCGATCCGCCACCACCAGGCGAAACCGTATCCGCTCCAATCGAACCCAGCAGGGAAGCGATATCCTTCATGTAGACGAACGACTGCTTCTCCTCCGCCGTAAGCGAGCTCTCATCGAACCCACGCGGTGCAGCTGAAGCAGCAGCTCCGGGAGCCGGTGGCGCTGGTCTCCGAATCCCTCCAAATCCGCCATATCCGATCCCCAGCGGTTTCTCCGCACCGCCATCCATCTCAATCGCGGCAACCTGATCGCCGATCTTGTCGCCAATCCATTGCCGATAAGCACGTCCACCCGCGCCGCCGTTCTCCTCATTCACCCAGAACACAATCCGGATCGTTCGCTTCGGCTTCAGACCCAGCTTGTGGATCAGGGACACAGCCTCGAACGTAGCCATGATGCCCGAGCCATCATCCTGCGCGCCCTGTCCCACATCCCACGAGTCGATGTGCCCACCCAGAACAACAACCTGTTCTGGATGCTCGCTTCCCACAATCTCGCCGATCACATTGCCGGCCTTCACATCCTGCTCCATATGAGCATCCATCTGCAGATGTACCGTGACTGGACCTTCCTTCGCCAGTCGCTCAATCAGCAACGCATCTTCGACGGAGATCGCAGCTGACGGAACCTTCGGCTGCTTCTCGTCATACCGCAGCGTTCCCGTATGCGGGGTCTGCATCGCCAGCCCTGTCGCCGACCGCACCAGCACCGCCGCCGCGCCTTTGGCCGCAGCGCGCGAAGGCCCACCTGTCCGGTACATCGACCCCACGCCATATCCATGCCAGCCCGGATTGAACACAACAATCTTTCCCTTCACCTGCGCATCCGGCAGAGCATCCAGCTCCGCGAAGTCATGCACAAAGACCACAGGGGCCGTAATCCCTTCTTTCGGCGTTCCCACGCTCATGCCGAGCCCCAACATATGCAGCGGCTTGCTGATCGGGCCTGCTGCGCCCTGATACAACAGCACACCTGATTCATTTCCCCGTACCCAATGCGGAACCATCACAGGCTGTACTGTCACATTCTGCAGCCCGGCCTTCCGCATCAGGTCCGCACCCCACTCCACAGCAGTGTTCAACTGCGGGCTCCCACTTACTCGCTTCCCGATATGATCCGTCAGATACGCGAGTGCAGCATAGCCATCGTTATCCGTCATAGCCGCCTGCAGAATCTTATCGGCATCTGTCTTGTACTTCGCTGCCAGAGGCCCGGAAACCGCGGGCATCCCCGGCCGTTCTGTTCCCGGAGCGCCCATCTGTGCAAACACCGGCTGCGTCGCCATCAAGGCAGCCCCAGTCAAAAAAGCAGCAACACGCTTCATTCAAATCTCCTGTCGTTCGCGTAAAACGTCTGGTCGAAAACAACACAGGCTGAGAACGATTCGCTCTCAGCCTGTGCCGGTTAGTCAAAGCATGCAGGTAGTTAGAAAATAATCTTACCCGCAAACTGCACGTTGAAAGGTTCACCCGATCCGATACCGGGAGCACCCGCGTTGTCGCCTACAGTCGTCGTTGAACGGCCGAACGAACCAGAGGTAAACGAACCGCTGGGGTTTGCGAGGTTCAGGCGATTGAAGATGTTGAACATTTCAGCGCGAAGCTGAAGGTTGACACCTTCATGCAGCACGGTGTTCTTCACCAGGGAAGCATCCACCGTCCCAAAGCCCGGACCGTAGATGTCGTTACGATGCATGCCACTGAAGGTTCCCTTTGCAGGCAGAGCATACGCGGTAGGTGTAAACCACTGAGCAAAAGCACCGGCGGTTGCAGAGCTGCGAACCAGAGAGTGCGAAGCCGTGTAAGGATTTCCCACCCTTACGGCGCGGTCCTGGAACTCACCTGTGCCGCTGTTGTTGGTACTGGTTTTTATGTTGATCGGCTTACCTGTGTAGAAGGTGGCAAACACATTGCCCTGCCAGCCGCTGGTGAGAGGCTTCCAGCGTTCGGTAAACTTCGGCACTTCATACACAGCATAAGCATTGAAGGTGTGCCGAGTGTCGAAGTCCGCGTTTCCATACTCTCCACTCAGATCGAGCGAATTCTGCGGAGCAAATCCACGAGTACCGGAGACGTTATCCAGGCTATGCCCATAGGTATAGGCGGCCTGTGCCGTCAGCCCGTGGAAACTGCTGGTCCGAATCATGGCCTGGAGCGAATGGAAGTTCGATGCAGCCTTTGATTCGTACTGGTTGATCGCGGCAAACGAAGGGAACTTCGAGAAATACGGACGCGTGCTCTGTTGGGTGGATCCAGTGCTGTTTGCCGCCGCCTGGTTGATATCAATCAGATTGAACAGACGACGCCCCAAGGCTCCGACATAGCTGATCTGAAGGATCGAGTTGCGTCCCAACTGATATTGCGTATTCAGATTGAAGTTGTGGACGTAAGCGTTTCTGAAGCCTGGATCGACTGTAGAGACGCCGAAAGTAGCTGCCGCACCTGTGCTGGGAAGCGGATTAACATCCGTTAGTATTTGGTATGCCGACGATTTCGAGACGGTAAAGACCGGGCTCGGTCCAGTTTTATTTGCCTGAACACCAACCGATGCTCCGTTGCCTGGACGGTTATCAAAGAATCCGTTCAGGTTTGGCAGATCATAATAGATGCCGTACGTTCCACGAATTACCAACTTATTCGTCGCCTGAGCCGAGAAGCCAAAACGCGGAGCGACGTTCGTGTAGCTGCGTGGATAGAGTGTGTTCACATCCTGACCGACGACCGCGAAGCCGGTAGGAGAATTAGGGTCAAAGTTCGACAAGGTTCCGTTCGTCGAATAGACCGGACCCGAATAGTCCCAACGCAGGCCGTAGTTGAGTGTCAGGTTGGGGAGGATCTGATATTGATCCTGACCAAAGATGCTCCACTGGTTCAGGAAAAGATCGCGTTGCAACGTGCCATAGACGATGCTGCCGGACGTTGCATAACCAGCCAGAAAGTCTGCCAGCGAACGTGTCGTTGCATCGGCCTCGGTAGCGTAGTTGTTGGTCGGATGAAGCGCTGTATACGCAGTACCGTCATAGGTAAACGATCCACGAATATTGCGCTGGTAGAGCAGGTTCATGTAGTTCCGGCGGTACTCCCCACCAAGCCGTAGCTGATGCTTGCCGGTAACGAACGTCGTCGTATCGTTGAGCATGCCGGTGTAGTCCTGTCGCCCAAGCGGCGGTGTCACACCAACCTGATCGATACTCGTAATGGTGATCGTTGGAGCGCCAAAGAGCGCCGGATTCGTAACCCCGGTATTCAAACCCAATGCAGGAATGTCCTGATTGTGAATGTTGTCGTTGAACGTCTGTCCAAAGTAGTTCACGGCCGCCAGGAACTGGTTCGACAGGTGATCCGTCGCAGCCCAATTGTGCGTTATGGCATAGTTGTGAACGTGGTTGGGAGCAACCTGATAGTAATCCCAAATGTTGACCCCGGCATTGCCTAGCTGCCGTCCGGTTCCGATAAAGGCGCGTACCGAAAGAGTCTGGCGCGAAGTCAGATTCCAATCGAGCTTACCAACCGTATTATCGCTATATCCGCTCTGGGGACGAGGATCGAAGAAGTTATTCGTCGTTGCTCCGCCCGACGGTTTGTTACCCTGCGGCCACAAAGTGAGCAAGTTCAATGACGTCTGGCTTACTGGGATATCGTGCTCTGTCAAAAGCGTCGTGGCTTGTGCAACCCAGGCCGCAGTCGGTTCAGTCGCGGCAGATTGTGCGCCGATAATGTACTTCTGCCGCTCATAGTTTACGAACAGGAAGAGTTTGTCGTGCATGATGGGGCCGCCCAGCGATCCGCCAAACTGATTATTTCGAATCTTTGGCTTGCGCGAGGATGTAGGCAGCATTTGGCTCTTGGAAGCGAAAAACTCGTTGCGGGTGAAGTAGTAGGCACTTCCGTGAAAGCGGTTCGTTCCGCTCTTGACGACCATGTTGACCAGGCCACCGGCATTACGGCCGACTTCAGCGTTTGCCTGCGATTGCACAGAGAACTGATCGATCGCGTCGATAGGAAGTGTGACACCTGCAATACCAGAAACGCCGCCCTGGTTCGCACCCTCCGAGTTATGGAAGAGGTCGTTGTTGTCAGCGCCATCAATCTGCCAGTTATTTTGGTTCGTACGTGCACCGTTGAGTGAACCCGCGCCATTAAAGCCCGGTGTGATCTTAAGTAGCTGCGTAAAGTCGCGGCCGTTCAACGGAATGTTCGCGACTGCCTTTTCGTTCACCACCGCGTTATTCGTCGAGGACACTGTATCCAGCGCCACTGCCGCGGCATTCACTTCAACCTGCTCGCTCGACGCAGCGATCCCCACCTTGATATCCAGCGAAAAGACCTGACCCGGCCTGACTGCGATCTTGTCGATCTTCGTCTGCTGAAAACCCGGCGAGCTCACCGTAATGCTGTAATTGCCCAGCGGGAGATCCTGGAAGCTATAGTCGCCGGAGCTCGTTGAGACCGTCTCGCGTGTATATCCGGTATCGGTACCGAGCAACAAGATCTTCGCATTCGGGACGACCGCTCCGGTCGAGTCCTGTACTGATCCCGCGATACCACCACGGAAAGTCTGCGCTGATACGAACTGCGTCATCGCTAACGCAAGCATCAGTAGGTAGAGATGGAGGTGCCTCGAAAATGACTTCATGGTAGTGCTCTCCTGATAATCGTTACTGTTGAACAAATAAAGAGGTAGATCTACGTTTGAGTCGGAATGAAGGACGCCTCATCTGGAAAAGCTATAAAGCTCTCCGTGCGAAATGAGCAGAACTCAAACCGCTTTTGATGAAAATGAGGTATTTCTTCAAACAATAGAGTGGCGAAAAGGTTTACGCAAGGTTAAAAGACCACCTTTCGCATTTTTCTTTATAAAGTTCCCCATAAAGGAAACATCTTCGAATCCAATGTTGCACTCAGACAGTCAACGGATCCCAGTTTGCTGGAGCAATCCTGAATGGCCAACGGTAGCGATAACGAGATTTCAGGTTGCTGAAAAATCAGAGCAACTAAATCGCCGCATCCACCGCCGGCACACTACACAATACCCAACAAAGTGCCAGGTACTGAGGGGCCAAACAGTAGAAATCGATTCGCATGGATATATCGAATATCTTTGGTTCGCTCTTGTATGTCAAGGCGCAGAGACACACAGCGAATCTCGTCGTCGGTCGTTCGCCTTAGGCGCAAACCAGAATCGCCCGCCCCAGCACACCCGTCACCTGGTCCTGCGCATGCATCGCCACCGGCTGCGTCAGAGCGTTCAATCCGCGCAGATGATCAGCAAAGTCCCACGCCAGATCGCGCGCCTTGCACACGTTCCAGAATGCAAGCAGCCGACCGACCTTCCCGGTGTCCTGCGCCAGTTGTCCCAGCACATCCGTCGCCAGCATCTGCAACTCTGCCGGCATCACCGTCTCAAGCAGCCCGTTCACTGCTTCATAGTCCACATGCTGCGGACTGCCATACCTCGGAACCACATTCATCTGCTTGTCTGTCTCAATCAGCGCCAGCGCAAGGTCGTGGTTGATGTGCGCATTCATTCCCGCCAGCGCAAACTGTATCCGGTCGATTCCCCCGCGAAACCGCGCTTCCATCAAAGCATCCCACGCATTCGGAGCATCCGCCGATCCACTCACAAACGCGGCTATGGCCTTGAAGTAAAATTCCGCAAACACCACATCCAGCTTCAACAGCCACGCCGTATCCTTCCAACCGCCATCTGGAGGATGCAGGTCCACCTCCTGCGTCACCATCATGTAAAGCCGGTTGAACCACTTCAGCCCATCGCTATCGGCCAGCGTCTGATCGATCCGCTGCATCACTGCGATCACATCCGCAATGCTCGCAGGTGCAGCCCCATTCACAATCGCATACAAAGCATCATCTGCAGCCGCAACGCTCAAGAGAAATCTCCTCACGTGTTTGCGGGCAGTATATCTCGGCTAAGCCAGCTTCTGCTCCTCCAGCGTCAGCGCCAGCTCCTCCCACTCAACCAGCACCTCTGCCCGCTTGCTCCGAAGCTTATCCAACTCTGCTGCCGTCCTCTGCGATTCCTCCGCCGACGTAAACACTCCCAGCCTCTCTTCCGCCGCCGCAATCGCCGTCTCCAGCCGCGGAATCTCCTCCTCGGTAAACCTCAGCCGATCTTCCAGCTGTTTCAACTTAATCGGATTCAGCCTCTTGACCGACGCCTGCGCAACCTCCACAACCACCGGCGCTTCAACCACTACCGGCACAGGAGCGGCCACACTCAACCCGCTCGACAGCGACGTAGCAACCTTCTCCGGCCCACCCTGCTTTCGCCACAGATAGTCTTCGTAATTGCCGGGATAGATATGCATCCGCCGGTCTTCCACCTCGAACACCCGCGTCGCCAACCCGTCGATAAAGTAACGATCGTGCGACACGAACAACACCGTCCCGGTAAAGTTCTTGATCGCATCCAGCAGAACATCCTTCGCCCGCAGATCGAGATGGTTCGTCGGCTCATCCAGCAGCAGCATATTCGCCGGCGACACCAGCATCTTCGCCATCGCATAGCGATTGCGCTCACCACCCGACAGCACGCCCAACGGCTTGAACACATCATCGCCCGAGAACATGAAACACCCAAGCAAACTCCGCAGCTCCACCTGCGACACCTTCGGCGCAATTCCGCTGATGTCCTCCAGCATCTTCGCATTCGGGTCCAGAACCTTGTATTGATCCTGCGCAAAGTAGTCCGCCAGAACATTGTGCCCTAGCTTGACGTTCCCACTAGTCGGCGGTTCAAGCCCGGCCAGAATACGAATCAGCGTAGATTTACCCGCTCCATTCGCGCCCACCAGAGCAATGCGGTCCCCGCGATCAATCGTAAAGTTCAGATCTTCAAGAACCCGCTTCTCCCCATAATGCTTGGCAAGGGTCGAAACTTCTATCACCGTACGTCCGCTAGCAGGAGGCTGCGGAATCGAGAAGTGAATCGTAGCCTCATCCTCCGGCACCTCGATCCGTTCAATCTTCTCTAGCTCCTTGATTCGCGACTGCACCTGCTTCGCCTTCGTCGCCTGGTATCGAAACCGATTGATGAACGCCTCCAGCGCATCGATACGGTCGCGCTGGTTCTTATACGCCGAAAGCAACTGTGTCCGCCGCTCTTCCTTCTGCGTCACATATTTTTCATAGTTGCCGTGGTACGTCTGCATCCGCTTGTTCCATATCTCCACGGTCTTGTTCACCGTCACATCGAGAAAATACCGATCGTGCGAGATCAAAATGAACGCATTTGGATAATCATGCAGATAATTCTCCAGCCAGTTCCGCGACTCAAGATCCAGATGGTTCGTCGGCTCATCCAGCAGCAGCAGTGAAGGCTTCTGCAGCAGCAGCTTGGCCAGCGCAATCCGCATCTGCCATCCACCCGAAAACTCCTCGGTCAGTCGCCCCCAGTCTTCCTTGGAAAATCCAAGCCCACCCAGCACCGCACCCACCTGCGAGTCCAGCGTATAGATGTCGTGCACATGAAGCTGGTCGGCAATATCGGAGTAGCGTTCCGCCGCCACGGCATACTCACGCGACTTCGGATCAGCCTCCGACAGAGTCGTCGTCAGCGCAATCGACTCCGCCTCCATCGCATGCAGATGATCGAACACAGACAGGCACTCCGCAAACACTGTCTTTCCGCGCAGCGCCAGGCCATCCTGTGGCAGATACCCCAGGGTCATTCCCTTCACACGCGAGAGCGTGCCATAGTCCAGCGACTCCACCCCTGCCAGAATCTTCAGCAGGGTAGATTTACCAGTGCCATTGCCGCCGACCAGACCAGTTCGTTCGTCCGGCGTTATCAGCCAATTGGCGTCTTCAAAAAGTAGTTTTTGGCCGAACCGTTTGCCAGCGGATGAAAGTTGGAGCATTCCTTCTATTTTCGCATCGCCACCCAGTGTAAAGGGCTAGTACAGGGATTCAGAGGATTTCGCCCGTATTTTGTTTTGCTTAAGGGCACGGCTTCAGCCGTGCCGCAGATGCCACTCTTTGATTTTGCGGCTTTAGCCGCTGAGGTATGCCGCTACTCCGAGGCAAAGGAGAAAATGCTTATTTACTGCGAAGGCTCGGCGTATGAACCCGAGCCTTCGGCGTATGGTCATGGACCATCTGCGGACGCATATGAATCCCACCCGTGCTTGGCCGTGACTGTGCCAACGCGGGAGCCACCATCAGAACCATCGCAATTGAAAGTTTTAGCTTCATAAAACCCTTCCGTAAAACCGTGCATCTATGTGACGCGCAGAATCCCACGGTGGATTCAAAATTAGCCTCCTCTCCTGCACTGGAAGCCGCCCTTCCGCTATCCCACAAAATGGGCATAGGCAGCCGTAGTATCGGACTGCCGACGCCCTATGTCACCCGAAATTCCAGCTCCCGCAACCGGATCGTCACCCTCCGTCAATCATTAAGGTTGCCCCACCTGCATCCCCAACTCATTCACCAGAAAGGAGTATTGATCCACCGCCAGCTCCACTCGCTTGCTCAACGGCATTCCTCCCCCATGTCCGGCCCTCGTTTCTATCCGAATCAGCACCGGCTTCGGTCCCATCTGCGCCGCCTGCATCGCAGCGGCAAACTTGAAGCTGTGCGCCGGAAACACCCGATCGTCATGGTCTGCTGTTGTAATC
Organism: Edaphobacter sp.; assembly: GCA_035317185.1. GTDB lineage: Bacteria > Acidobacteriota > Terriglobia > Terriglobales > Acidobacteriaceae > Edaphobacter. The sequence continues at coordinate 22,364 of DATHHN010000072.1, read as the reverse complement.
AGCGTCGGCGGATAAGCCACTCCCGCCTTCACATTCTGCAGCGGCGAATATTTATAGATCGCCGCAAACTCCGCCTCATTCTCCGATGGCGCACCATAGTCCGACTTCCACGCCCATCCAATCGTGAACTTGTCGAACCGCAGCATATCCATCACGCCCACCGCTGCCAACGCCGCACCAAACAAATCCGGCCGCTGAATCTCGGTCGCTCCCACCAGCAGCCCGCCATTGCTCCCACCCGAGATAGCCAGCTTCGGCGTACTCGTGTACTTATTCGCAATCAACCACTCCGCCGCCGCAATAAAGTCATCGAAGACATTCTGCTTCTTCAGCTTCGTCCCGGCCTCATGCCACGCCTCGCCGTACTCGCTGCCGCCGCGCAGACTCGGCTGCGCATACACGCCACCCATCTCCATCCAAAGCACATGCGACGCCGCAAACTCCGGCATCAGCGAAATGTTAAACCCGCCATACGCATACAACAGCGTCGGATTCGTCCCATCCAGCTTCAGCCCCTTCTTGTAGCTCAGGAACATTGGCACCCGCGTCCCATCCTTGCTCGTATAGAAGACCTGCTTCGTCTCATACAGCGACGGATCGAACTTCAACTTAGGTTGCCGGTACACATTCGACTTCCCCGTCTTCATGTCCAGCCGATAGATCGTCCCCGGTGTAGTGAAGTTGCTGAACTGAAAGAAAGTCTCCTCATCATTTCGCTTGCCATCAAATCCCACCGCTGTCCCAATCGCCGGCAACGCAACCTTATCGATCAATTTGCCGTCACGCGTGTAAAGCTCCACCATGCTCTGCGCATCCGCCAGATAATTCGCAATCAGAGTGTCATGCACCATCGACACCGAATCCAGATTATTCTTACTCTCCGGAATCACCGTCTTCCAGTTCTCTCGCTCAGGATGCTTCAAATCGACCGAAACAACCTTGCCATTCGGCGCGTTTAGCGTTGTCTTCAGCCAGAACGTAGTACCGTCGTTATCGATCGGCGCATACAAAGCATCCGCCACCGTAGCCAGCTTAATCACCGGGGCATCCGGGTGCTCCAGGTCCTTCACAGCCAGCTCATTGTTCGGACTCGATCCCTTCGTCTGATACAGCAGCAGATACCGCCCGTCATCCGTCACCTGCGCGCCAACGTTCATCTCCTTATCGTCAGGCCGGTCGAAGACAAGTTTGTCCTCACTCTGCTTCGTCCCCAGCTTGTGAAAGAAAACCTTGTGGTAATAGTTCGCAGCCTTCATCGCATCGGCCTTCGGAGCATCATAGCCCTCATAGAAAAATCCGCTTCCATCTTTCAGCCATGAAGCCCCACTGAACTTCGACCACTCAATCAAATCCGGCAAATCCTTGCCCGTTGCAACATCGCGAACATGCCACTTCACCCAATCGCTTCCCGCATCGGCAATCGAGTAAGCCGCCAGCTTCCCATCATCGGTAAGGCTCAACCCACTAATCGCCACCGTCCCATCAGCCGACATCGTATTCGGATCCAGCAGCACCTTCGGCTCGCCCGTCAGCCCTTCCTGCCAGCACATGACATTCTGATTCTGCAGCCCCGAGTTGTGCGAGTAGAAGTACCGCGTCCCTCGCCGCGCCGGAACCGTATACCGCTCAAAGTTCGTCAGCTCCATCAGCCGCGCGTGCATCTTCTCGCGCCCCGGCGTCTTCGCCAGATAGCTTTGCGTCAGCTCATTTTCTGCATCCACCCAGCTCTTCACCTCAGCTGAGTCGACGTTCTCCATCCACCGGTAAGGATCGTTGACCTTCGTCCCAAAATAGTTGTCCACCTGTTCTACTGTTTTGGCCTTCGGGTATACAGGCGCAGCGGTCTTATCAGCGGCGGCAGCCATCGTCACGTCAGCAGAGATCAAAGCAGCAGCAAGTATCGGTTTCATCAGTCGCATCTCTCAATTGCTCCGGCGGAAGCTTCTCCCACCGCTTCGAGAATATCGCAGAATTACGCGCTCCCATCTTGCGAACCTCATCAAGAAGGCCTATAACAATCTCCTCTCCCAACGGGCCCCCACATAAATTTTGAACCCCAAGGAGTACCGTCATGGCCAAATCGAAAAAGGCCCCAAAGAAACGTGCCGCTAAATCCGCTCCGGCGCTCGCAACCCGCAAGATCCAGCGCTTCGGATGGGTTCCCGATCTTCCCGATCAACGCGACTTCCTCTACGCCGCACCCGCGCCGTATCAGGCCAACACTCCACCCAGCGTGGACCTTCGCAAACAATGTCCAGCTCCCTACGACCAGGGACAACTCGGCAGCTGCACTGCCAATGCCATTGCTGGCGCCATCGAGTTCGATCAAATCAAGGCAAGCCTTACTGAGTTCACCCCATCGCGACTCTTCATCTACTACAACGAGCGCTCCATGGAAGGTACCGTCAACTCCGACTCCGGCGCGCAGATCCGCGACGGCATCAAGAGCGTCGCCACGCTAGGCGCTCCGCCGGAAACTGATTGGCCCTACAATATCGCCAAGTTCACCCAGAAGCCGCCAGCCCCTGCCTTCACCGATGCCAAGCAGCATCTCGTGGTTCTCTACCAGCGCCTCATTCAGGAGCTCAACACTCTCAAAGGATGCCTTGCCTCAGGCTTTCCTTTCGTCTTCGGCTTCACCTGTTACGAATCCTTCGAGAGTCAGGCCGTAGCCAAGTCCGGAATCCTTCCCATGCCGGCATCGGGAGAAAAAGTAGTCGGTGGCCACGCCGTACTCTGCGTCGGCTACGACGACAAGTCCCAAACCTTCATCATCCGCAACTCATGGGGCAAATCCTGGGGCCTCAAAGGCTACTTCAAGATGCCCTACTCCTACCTCACCAACCCGCGTCTGGCCTCAGACCTCTGGACAATTCGCAGCGTGCAATAAGCATCAATTCGCCCTCACCACCGTGACCGGGAACGACACCGTCTTCCCGGTCACATTCTTCTCCCACGCCCGCACCGATTCAAACCTCAACTCGCACTGCCCCTCAGCCTTCGCCGCAAACACCCACGCCCTCGTTCCACCCGCGCCCGGCAGCCCCGACCCCGCCGTCGTCTGATCGTCTTCCACCGCCAGAATTCCCCCACACCCATCACCCACCTGCCAGCGATACCCCGTAGTCCGGTTCTCCGGCAGCGTTACCCGAATCCGTTGTCCAACCTCCGTCTTCACAGCCTGGCCCGCCACCGCTTCATTCAGCTCCATCATCGCCGCACCTCGCCTGCATCCCTGCAGTGTGCCAAGCACCACCAGAAGCGCCAGGGAGGTCACTCCCGCAGAGCGCATCGAGACCTCCCGGCATTCAGATTCCACGCTGCCTCAACGCGAAGAATCATAGTCCAAATTTGCAGCCTCAATTTCTATCCCGCTTTAACCCAGGATGTGTCATCCTGAGCGCAGCTATGCATTCTTCGAACCTCCGGCCCTTAACGCAGTTCGCCGTCCTCTCTCTCCTGCTCGCGGCCACGGCATCTGCGCAAGACACTCAGGACTTCACCCTCCGCACCCAATCGAACGTCGTGCTCATCCCCACCACCGTCCAGACCAAACACGGCGAAATCCTCTACGGCCTTAAACCCAACCAGTTCGTCGTCGAAGACAACGGCGTCCCCCAGACCATCCACCTCGACGAAGACACCGACCCCCTCGGCCTCTCTCTCGCCGTCGTCGTCCAGTGCAGCCGCTCCGCCGCCATGGAGTTCGCCAAGCTCCGCGGCCTCGCCACCATGGTCGACGCCGTGGCCGGAGACGCCCCCCGCGAGGTCGCCGTCATCACCTACGGCGCCTCCCCCACGCTCCTCGGCGACTTCTCCGCCGACCCCGGCGCCATGGCCACCGCCCTCTCCCAGCTCGACACCTGCGACGACTCCGCCGCCGCCACCCTCGACGCCGTATCCTTCGCCGCCAATCTCCTCGATGCCCGCAAAAACCATTACCGCCACGCCATCCTTCTCGTCAGCGAAACCCGCGACCACGGCAGCGAAATCAAAGCCGCCAAAGTCATCGCCCAGCTCGGCCGCACCAACACCGTCGTCGACTCCGTAGCCTTCGGCCCCGGCAAAACCGAGATCCTCAACGACCTCAAGTACGGTGGAGGCAGCGGCCCCATCGGCCTTCTCGTCATGGCCGTCAACGCCCTCAAGAAGAACGCGGCCCACGAGCTTGCCTCTCTCTCCGGCGGCGAATACATCAACTTCACCAGCCAGAAGGGCTTCGACAACGGCCTCCACCAGCTCTCCAACCACATCCACAACTACTACCTGCTCAGCTTCCAACCCCACGCCGAAGCCAAAAGCGGGGCCCCCGGCGAACCTTGTTCGCTGGGGTGTAACGACGCACCCACCCCCGGCATGCACTCCCTCCGCGTCAAAATCCCCGACTACCCCGACGCCAACATCCGCTTCCGCGAAAGCTACTTCAGCGGCGCCCTCGACACCATCCCACCCGAAGCCCAGTAGTTCCACCATTAAGTCTCGAAGTAAGCCGTGCTCAAATAACCGTCTCGACAAGCGGCTGCAATTTTGCTCTAATCGAAAGCTGTCATCAGGATCCTATGGTCATAGGAAGGCCCCCGGTAGTCAGATCGGCTCGGTAACCAAGGAGGCAGTATGACTCCCAATCGGTTCGACGAGTTGAGCTGTGAGTTTGCCAATGGGGTATCTCGCCGCTCGGTTATTAAAACGTTGGCATGGTCCAGCGTAGGAAGCATCTTCGGATCCATTCCTATTCTTGGTTCGCGGTTAGCGTGGGCCGGTCAGAGCCAGAGTTGTTCGACGTCCACTGTCGCCGCCTGCATCGCCGAGGCTAACGCTACTTTCGATCAGGAGATGCAGGATTGCCAGGAGGTGGGGACACCACAGACGAGAGGACGATGCATCGCCGCAGCGAAGAAAAGGCATGTCGAAGCGGTGAAAGCTTGCGATTCGTGTCCTGCCGGCACACGCTGCGAGTCGAACGTTTGCTGTCCCAACAGTCAGGTTACGTGTGCTCCTCCTTGCAATGTTACGAGGACTGGCGACAGCTCAACGCTGCAGTCAACAGTGACAAGCACCGTCCAGGGTCAGAGTCTTGTTTTAACTACAACTTCAACGGTCCCATCGCCAGTGACGCGGAGCGCAACAGGTGCGAGAACGTTGAAATCAAATGCCGGTTTGTCCGGTCCCATAACGGGAACGACGGCGATCACACTTGGACAAAATCCGCTTATTCAGCTGGACTACACCTCTGAAAATGGCTCCATTCGGACGCAGGTCAGTTATGGTGCTGCGGTCCAGGGGATCAAGCTGGCTGTTTTTACGGGGAACGGCAATCTGATTCAAGGAACGATCGACGGACGCGCCGTTGTGCCCTTTGCGCCTGGGGCCGATATCAGCCAGATGAAGTTTGCAGATGGAAATCCGGCGCCGACAGTGACGATTGATCCAGCCCTCCTGCAGGCGACCAAGGACATACTGGCAAAGGGGCAGAGCGCTACATCCACCTGTTTACAGACTCAGGCTGCGCGGCCGAAGCCTAATTTTGACTCGCCCGCCTGCGATGACTGTACCCACCGTTGTGGAGACAAGTATTGGACCTGTTTTGGATTTGTTTCCGGAGGATGTATTGCATTCCTGTTTGGCTGGGGAGCCTGCGAAGCTGTGGGTTTGGCCAAGTGTCAGACTGACTATGACGCCTGTATCAGAGACTGTGATGCACCGGGAGAGGTTTGCTGTCCGGTGCAGTGCAACGGCGGCTGCTGCGATGAGGGGACGGCGTGTTGTCCGAACGCCCTACGCGGGTTGGCCTGCTGCGCCAGCGGAACGAGATGTGCCTCCGAGAACAGTGAAAATGGTATTTGTTGCCCGCAGGACTCAGGTCCGGTGTGCTTAGACCACTGTTGTCCATCGGGGCAAATCTGCCCAGACCCTGCCAGAGGAATCTGCTGCCCGCCTGAAACGAAACTTTGTGGTGACACATGTTGCCCGATTCATGCTCCGTGCTTTGAAAATCGCGTTTGCTGCCAGGCGGGCGATGAGTTCTGCCACGGTGGCTGCTGCCCACCAGGTAACTGTGTTAACGACTTCTGCTGCGCACCGCCCGACAATCGCCTGTGCGGAGGCGTCTGCTGCGGCTCGTTATTCCCATGCTGTAACAACGTTTGTTGTGGCCCCAATGATCTTTGCTTGGACAACCGCGCATGTTGCTCACGGGATCAGATCTGTGGACATATTTGTTGTCCGGCTGGACAAAGGTGTCAGAACGCCGCGACTCAAACGTGCGCGGTCTGCCCGGCAGGTACGGCGCCTTGCGCGTCCCATTTGCCGAATGGCGTCTCTGTTAGCACTTGTTGTCCCGAAGGCGGAGACTGCTGTGGCGTCCAGTGCTGCACAAATCAGACAGGACACGAATGCACCGGACCGGGTGGCACATGCGGCACGATCCATTGATGAGTACCGGCGATAAACGTGTTTGGAGGTGCGCCCATTGCTTTCTATCGTCCTGGCCAGTAGGTGGTTGCTCTCTTTGGTCTTTCTCGTCGCCGCGGTAGGCAAGTTCGCGGACCTGCCGGGTTCTCGACGTGCCGTGCGGGACTTTGGCTTTCCCGAAAGCTTCGCCGGCGTGATTGGAACGGCGCTCCCTGCTGTTGAGTTAGTGATCGCGCTTGCACTGTTGTTTGCAAGTACCGCCTGGGCCGGCGCGATTGGCGCGGCGGCGTTACTGATATGCTTCGTGCTCGTCATAAGCTTCAATCTGCTGCGAGGTAAGACTCCCGATTGCCACTGTTTTGGCCAGTTGCACTCCGCTCCCGCAGGCCCCGGAACTCTGATACGGAATGTAGTGCTGATAGCTCTCGCAGTCTTTGTTGTCGCCCGAGGGCCGGAAAATACAGGCCCGGGAATCGGAGAATATTTAGCGGGATTATCGAGCGTTCAATTTGCTTGGGGTGTTACGGCATTTAGCCTGGTAGGCATCTGCACCGCTTGTACATGGTTCATGTTGCAGATGTACAAGCAGAATGGCCGGCTGTTGCAGCGCATCGAAGCCCTTGAACAACGAGGCGGCAACGAAGTGGCTGGAACAGCGAGGTTGGAGCCGACAAACGAACGGCCGCAGGTCGGATTGCCTCTGGGCTCGCTTGCACCTGCATTTGAATTGTTGGATCTTGGCGGACGATCGCACAGCCTGCAGTCTTTGCTCTCTGACCTTAAGCCGTTAATGCTTCTCTTTATTGACCCTGAGTGCGGGCCTTGCAAGGCGATGTTGCCGAACGTCACGCTCTGGCACTCTGAATACGCGGAAATAGTAAAGATCGCCCTGATCAGTCGAGGGCGAGCCAAGGCAAATCTCGAAAAAGTTGGTTCGCAACAATTACTCAACGTGCTTCTCCAACAAGACCGCGAAGTGGCGACAGCGTTTCAATGTTACGGAACCCCAGGGGCAGTGTGGATCGACATCGACGGGAAGATCAAGAGCTATGTTGCGCAGGGCTCAATCGAAATCGAAAAGCTTTTTGTTGAAGAACGCAAAAGAGCAACGCCCGAACTGCGGCCAGCTCATCACGTCGGAGATCCGGCTCCCGAAATTGTTCTGCCAACTGTTTCTGGAAAGAGGAGGAAGTTCGCAGATTTCTATGGGCAGCCTTTGGTGCTTCTGTTCTGGAACCCATCTTGTGGTTTTTGTTCGCGCATGCTGGAGGATCTCCGATTCTGGGAGCGTAATTCACCCCGTAGCGCTCCCCAGCTGCTGGTGGTATCAACTGGTTCTGCAGACGTCAATCGACAGATGGGCCTTCGCTCAGAAATTCTTCTCGACGATGATTTTCTAGTTGGGCGGGCATTCAAATCCACCGGCACACCTTCGGCTGTTCTTCTTGATGAACACGGCTCTGTATCGGCACCACTCGCTACAGGCGAAGATGCCGTGCGATCTCTTCTGGGCTTTGGATTCGTGGCGGAAGCAATTTCTGTGGACATGCAGCAGCCATCTTGAATTGTGTGTCGAATTCGCCGTGATTCGAGCCATAATCAACGACAAGCAGTCCGGTCAAAGTCGATTTCTCATGCACCCCGGCGAGTCGGGAGGCATGCCAAAAGAGAAAACCCGGCCAAAGCCGGGTCCTCTTATCCAAAACATCGCGTTAGTGACCGTGATGGTCGTCGTGATCGTGGTGGTCATCGTGATGGTCCCCATGATTCTCATGGTCCCAGTGGCCCTCATGCATCTGCCAGCCATTGTTGTAATGGTCATAGTGCGGATGGCTCCAGTAAGCCCCCGCATACGGTGGCCGCCGCCACACACCCGGAACCCAGACATACCTTCCGCCCTGCGCGCCCCAGTAGCCATCAACCCAGGCATAGCCGTCGCCCGGCATCGGCGGGCGCACCTCATAACGCATCGGGGGAGGAGGAGTACCAATCGTAACTGAGATCTGCCCAAACGCTGGGATCGCAATCGCCGAAGCCAAGATGCCGCCGTACAACCATTTTGCTTTCATAGTTTTAGTCTCCATTTGTACTACCCCATACTTCGATGCCGATCTCCCCGCGACAGCTGTTCCACCACTCACAATTCCTTCGCCCCACCCTGTGGATAAATAAAGTTGAAATCGGTGCATAATCTAGCCCACTCGAAAACAGGTATTCCGCTCTCCACGTTATCCACGCGTTGCACCACAGACTGACCACAAAAACACCACGTTCAGCACCCGTTTTTCGCAAAAAAACCAGCAAAAACCATACTCCGCCACGCACAAAAAAATGCCGCGAAAGCGCGAACGCTCTCACGGCATTTTGTCTTCGTTTACCCCTGCTCTACTTCATAAACTTCCCCAGAAACTGCTGTGCCATCCCGCCAATCGAACTCTGCTCCGCAGCCTGACCATTCGGAGCAAAGTGCTGAATCAGCATCGGGAGCACCGTCGCCAAAGCGGTTTGCACAACCTGCGGCGAAACACCCGCATGTTCAGCGGTTTTTTCAATCAAACCGGTCGAGCCCAGGCCCTGTTGCACCTGCTCCGGGGTCGCGGTTGCCGCAGCACCAGTGCTCCACGCACCCACATGCTCACCCATACCGTTAGCCTTCAAGCTATCCAGCACACCTTGGATGCCCTCTGGATGATGTGTAAGCGCTTCAATAAAACCACCGGCGACCTTCGCCTGATCTCCCTGGGCCGCGTCGCCTGCCTGACCAGCCAATGCCTGAATCGTATCGAGAATTCCCATACGTTTTGCACCTCGCACCGATAATATGCCCGTCTTCAACACCACGCCGCACATACAGAAGAAATTTTTGCTTCCTTCATCCTGCAAAAACATAGTCAAGAAGGCGATAGACTTAGCCATATATGAGCAATCAAGCGAAAACTGCAATTGCCACCAAGGAAGCTCCGGCTGCCATCGGCCCTTATTCCCAGGCCATCCGCTCTGGAGATATGCTCTTTGCTTCCGGACAGATAGGCCTCGATCCCGCGACTGGCCAGCTAGTTCCGGGCGGCATTACCGATCAGACGAAACGCGTATTCGAAAACATCAAAGCGGTTCTCGCAGAGGCTGGTTTAGATCTTCTTCATGTAGTCAAAACCACGGTCTACCTGAAGACTATGAGCGACTTTGCCGCCATGAACGAGATATACGCCAAATACCTTGCTCCCGAAAGTGTAGTGCCTCCGGCACGATCTACCGTTGCCGTGGCAGGCCTACCCAAGGACGCTCTGGTAGAGATTGAAGTGATTGCAAAGGACTCTGCCGTGGGGTAGACGGAGCGAAAGTACCCCTTTCGCATCTTATAGACAGGAGACTTAAGCGATGGCCGAAACAGCGAAAACGGAAAAAATTCACAAAACAGAAGAAGAATGGCGCGAACTGCTAACCCCGGAGCAGTTCCACGTGATGCGCGAGAAGGGAACAGAAGGAGCCTTTTCCGGCGCCCTGCTTAACAATCATGAAGACGGGGTCTATCACTGCGCAGCCTGCGATGCCCCGTTGTTTACATCGGACAAAAAATTCGAGTCGGGAAGCGGTTGGCCCAGCTTCTGGCTTCCCGTTTCGACGGACGCTATCGAAGCCCATGAAGACAATGCGCACGGAATGCGGCGGATTGAGGTGACCTGTGCGAAATGTGGCGCTCACCTCGGGCACGTATTTCCGGATGGCCCAAAGCCGACAGGGATGAGGTATTGCATCAACAGCGCATCCCTGGGTTTTAGCAAGCAATAATTAGGACGCCAAAGAAAAACAGGAACGCCCAGCCATCAACAACATGGCTGGGGCGACCTGGTTAAGAACTGAGTGGAGCTTAGCCTTTGACGACTTTGCCGGTCTTGATGCAGCTGGTGCAGACCCGCATACGCTTACTTGCGCCGTTCACCTGAGCCTTGACAGGCTGCAAGTTGACGTTCCAGCGGCGCCGGGTCGTGTTGTGGGCGTGCGAAATGTTATTGCCGAACTGCGGACCCTTGCCGCAGAGATCACATTTTTGTGCCATGACGAAATACTCCAATCTCGAATCGCAGAAACTTCCGGGAATCAAGCCTTAGGAATGAGAAAATCTCAAAATGGGGCCGTGGAAGTGGTAGGCACGAGCGGACTCGAACCGCTGACCTCTACCGTGTCAAGGTAGCGCTCTAACCAACTGAGCTACGCGCCTGGGTGCGTCACTACAGTGTAAACGTAATCGATAGCTTAGGGCAACTATGCACCCGGCATGAGTTACGATTGACTAATCCGAGACGTGCCATTTCTGAGCCAATTTCGCGCCGCACCCAATCTACTGACGTTGATGCGGTTGTTTATTATTCCCTTTCTGGTCATCGCCATCCTTGATGGCCGCTATGAAATGGCGTTTGCGCTGTTTATATTGGCTGGAATTAGCGATGCGCTGGATGGCCTGTTAGCACGGTGGTTAAGCCAGCGGACTACACTTGGACAGTACCTTGATCCTATTGCCGACAAGTTGCTATTAAGTACTTTGTTTGTTGTGTTTACTCATGTTGGATTAGTGCCACGGTATGTCACGGTTCTGGTTTTCAGCAGAGACCTTGGAATTCTGCTTATCTCAACATTGCTTTTCGCCACAGGGGCATTACGGGATTTTCGTCCGAGTCTGTTTGGTAAATTAAACACACTAACGCAGATAATTGCTTTGATTGCAGTGCTTTGCGGGAAGGTATTTGCCTCGCCGGGCATTGAAATTGTGCGGGATGGGCTGATACGGGCTATTGCTGTTTTAGCGCCATTGTCGGCTGCACAATATGCCTGGATCGTTTTCCGGCGCATCAATGGGCCCGGGCAGCAAAATGGATCGCAGCAAGCAGCGATTTAGTTTCTCTAATCTTCAGCGGGATCGGTGGCTTCCTCTTCTTCTAGAGCCATGTCGCTAAACTCAACTGAATCAAATACTTCTCCACACTGTTGGCATTCAACAAATTCGACGTCGTCCTCGCGGGCGACTACTTTGACGATTGGGTGTTTGCACTTGGCGGTCATGGATGGGGAGTATGAATGGTATGGATTCTGCCCGTCTTACATCACCTTGTCAACTGCGTTCTATGTGTAGTTTGGTAAGGCGAATTTATGGTCAAGTGATGGTAAAAAGCGTGGTAAATGCGGTTGCATACGCACCATTGTAGACGTACACTAACTAGGACTGTAATTGTCGGTGTTTCAGGCAATTTCGGTTTTTCATTGGTTTCATTGGAGTGAGAGCTGAATGCTTCGTCTGACCAAAAAAGCGGACTACGGTCTAATGGCTCTTAAGTACCTGGCCGAGCAGACGGGTGGCGCACATAGCGCGAAGGATGTTGCTGAGGCATACCATATTCCTCCTCAGTTGCTTGCGAAGATACTGCAGACACTGGCGAAGGGTGGATTGCTGATCTCTCATGCGGGTACCAATGGCGGATATGCGTTGGCACGTCCGGCTTCGGAGATTTCGGCATTTGAGGTAATCCGGGCGATTGATGGACCGTTGTTTATTACAAGCTGCATCACGATCCATGGAGCTTGCGACTTGACGAGCACTTGCACCATCAAAGAACCACTGCGCAAAGTAAACGACAGTATTAAGGATCTGTTGAGCGGAATTCATATTTCGGATCTGGTCGAGGCCTCCGATGCAGAACCTGCCGGGACGGGCGCACCGGTTGGTGGCGGTCTTGTAAGTATTGCGTTATAGGCGCTACCTGATGCGCTCATCAATTGAAAGACAGCAAAACGCGGTAAAACAGATTTGATTTTGGAGTGGGACACGATATGAGCATCAACGGGAATGGAGTTATTGTCACGGAGTCTTCGGTGTCTTTGCCTGAGGGTGTGCATCTGCCGATTTACATGGATAACCATGCGACGACACCGCTGGATCCGCGCGTTCTAGAGGCGATGATGCCTTACTTCACCGCGACATTCGGCAACGCGGCAAGCCGCAACCACTCGTTTGGGTGGGAGGCTGAGAAAGCTGTGGAGAAGGCCCGCGAGCAGATCGCGAAACTGATTGGAGCAACCTCGAAGGAGATCATCTTCACCAGCGGGGCAACTGAGTCGAACAATTTGGCACTGAAGGGTATCGCCGAGATGTATCGCGAGCGCGGCAACCACATCATCACGCAGGTAACAGAGCACAAGGCTGTCCTGGATACTTGCAAGAAGCTGGAAAAGATGGGTTATCGGGTGACGTATTTGCCGGTGCAGGCCGACGGTCTGATCGACATCGAGGACCTGAAGCGAGCGATGGATGACAAGACGATTCTTGTATCGATCATGTTCGCCAATAATGAAATTGGTGTGATTCAGCCGGTCGCCGAGATTGGCAAGCTGTGCCATGAGAAGGGTGTGATCTTCCACACTGACGCCGTCCAGGCTGTAGGTAAGATTCCAGTAGACGTACAGTCGATGAATATCGACGTGCTGAGCCTTTCGGGACACAAGATTTATGGGCCGAAGGGTGTTGGTGCGTTATACGTTCGTCGCCGCAATCCCAGAGTTCAGATCTCTGAGCAGATTAACGGCGGAGGACACGAACGTGGCATGCGATCGGGCACACTGAATGTTCCGGGTATCGTTGGCCTGGGCAAGGCATGTGAGATCTGCGGTCAGGAGATGGAAGCCGAGGCGAAGCGTGAGACAGAGCTTCGTGACTATCTACGGGCGAAGTTCGAGAAGGCTTTGGATTATGTGCACGTCAACGGCAACATGGAGCACCATCTGCCGGGCAACCTGAATATGAGCTTTGTCTATGTGGAGGGCGAGAGTCTGCTGATGGGTATCAACGACATCGCTGTTTCGTCGGGTTCGGCCTGCACATCGGCTACGCTGGAGCCTTCGTATGTACTGAAAGCGCTGGGTCTGGGCGACGATGTGGCCCACAGCTCGATTCGGTTTGGTCTTGGGCGCTTCAACACAAAGGCTGAAGTGGATTACGTCTCGGACAAGCTGATCGATGTTGTTTCCAAGCTGCGCGAGTTGTCGCCGCTGTACGAGATGGTGAAGGAAGGTATTGACCTGAGCAAGATTGAGTGGGCTGCTCACTAAAGCGTTTTCAATATGAAATAACAAAAATCCCCGGACAGATCCGGGGATTTTTTGTTGGAATTGAGAAGAACGCGAGATTGAAATGAGTTAGCCCGCGGCTGTCTTTACGCAGATGCGGACGATGACGAACTCTGCGGGCCGGACCGGAGCCATGCCGACGAGACAAACGAGGCGGCCGCTGTCGATGTCGCTCTGGGTCATGGTGGTGCGATCACATTTAACAAAGAAGGCTTCTTCGGGTTTTGTTCCCTGAAGGGCGCCACGACGCCACTCGGTGACGAGAAAGCTGGAAATACACGAGGCGAGGGCAGCCCAGAGCAAAGAATCATTGGGTCCGAAGACGGCCCATTGAATTCCTTTCTCGATTGAAGACTCGATGTAGATAAAAAAGCGACGAACATTGATGTATTTCCAATCCGGATCGGAAGAAGTGGTGCGTGCACCCCAGACCAGATTGCCGCGACCAGGGAAGAATCTGAGAGTGTTGATGCCGAGGTCGTTGAGGGCTGTGGATTCGGCGTCGGCGATGGAGCGCTCGAAGCCCAAGGCTCCTACGAGGGGTAGATTTGCCGGAGCCTTGAATACTCCCTGATTGGTGTCGTTGTTGACGTAGATACCGCAGATAAATCCTGAGGGCGGGACTGCGATCGGCGTGGCGCCGCCATTGGGATCGGCGATGGTGACCCAGGGGTAGTAGAGGGCGGCGTAGCGGGAGTCGACTTGGGAGCGGATGGCCTGGATATCGGTGGTAGAGGCGCCAGGCGGAGGATCGAGGACAGCAAAGCGGTAGGCGGCGGGACGGCTGACGTGGGCGATAAGCTCGGCGTGGACAGCGGCTACCTGTGCGAGGGAGCTGCCGGCGAAGACGGTACTGCCGGGGGCGGCAACGACAGAGATGTCGCCGAGGGCCTCGAGAGTAATGAGGGCGGTGCGGTAGTCGGTTGCAGTGGGGGCTAGACCTGCCTGACCGGCGGCAGCGGCGACCCGTGCGATATAGAGGCGCTGGCCGCCGTTTTCGAAGAACGCACGGGCGGCGGAGAAGAGGAAGTTGTGGATGGGCGTGGGGGAGTCGCTGAAGGTGAAGTCGGAGCTATCGCCGTAGATGGACTCGAAGTCGCGCAGGGAGGTGAGGAGAGCGGGAGTAGTGTCGGTCGGGCCGGTGAGAGTTGGGCCAACGAAAACTGTGGAACTGGTGGAGACGCCTTCGATTGGCTTTGGAGAGCCTGGAAGCTCCTCAATAAAGACATCGGGGAAGGTGTTCTGGGGTGGCATGGGAGCAGCTTACTCCCTGTGAGGAGCGATGATGGAGCGTCTATAGGTTAATTTGCATCAAAACTACTAGCGGCGGGGGTTCAAAGAGGAATCTGGCGCACCCCAACAGATGCGAGTATCATCTAAATAACGAGGAAATTTGCCATGGCATACAGCGATAAGGTTATCGATCATTACAACAATCCGCGGAACGTCGGGCAGATGGACAAGAGTTCCAGCGAAGTAGGAACTGGTCTTGTCGGTGCGCCTGAATGCGGCGACGTGATGCGGCTTCAGATCAAGGTGAATCCTGACACGCAGGTCATTGAAGATGCCAAGTTCAAGACTTTCGGCTGCGGTTCGGCGATTGCTTCTTCATCGCTCGCCACTGAGTGGGTTAAGGGCAAGACGGTTGCCGAGGCGCTTGCGATCTCGAACACCGACATCGTGAAAGAATTGGCTCTTCCGCCGGTGAAGATCCACTGTTCGGTTCTCGCAGAAGACGCGATTCGTGCGGCGATCGGAGACTGGAAGAAGAAGAACAATGTAGGCGAGACGGAAGCAGCTGTTGTTACCGCTGCTCACTAAGCTCGACTGATCTTGGATAAAAACAACGGTAGCGGCGCGTCTATCAGTCGCGTCGCTACCGTTGTTTAGTGGCAAGGATGACGACATGGCGATGGTAACTCTACAAACCGCGACGGAGATAGAGGCGGCTGGAAAGGCTGGCTCAACCGCGCTGAAGAATCCGGTAGCTGGAATGAATGTGCTAACGGCTGAGGGTCAGGAGCCGGAGAAAAAGGGCATTCAGATTACGGAAAAGGCTTTGAAGCGGATTCGGGTGGCGATGGCGAAGGAAGGTGTTTCGCCCGAACAAGGCGGATTGCGGGTTGGGATTCAGGGTGGTGGATGCTCGGGACTAAGCTACAACATCCGGTTCGATACGCAGCCGCGAGAGCGTGACCGCGTGTACTCGTTTGGTGCGGGAATGCAGACGGCGGGTGATCCGACGAATGGGGCGCCGATTCGGATTTTTGTGGATCCGAAGAGCTTCATCTATCTTCACGGGATGGTGCTGGACTTCGAGGAGACGCTCATGCGTCAGGGATTCAACTTCATCAATCCGAACTCGACGAAGAGCTGTGGCTGCGGATCGAGTTTCACGGCTTAAGGCTTTATTTCGGAGTGGAAGAGATCGCTGTGACAACGGCATCCGCAACTTTCAAATGATAGATTTGCGCCAGGGTTTCTTTATAAACATCCATGGGTGGTAGTAGAGCCTTAGCTCTTCTTTGATCGAGATTGGCAGGGTCTTCCACGGCGTACATCGCCATCTCGCCGTTGATGAATTTAAACTGTGAGCCATAACGCTGCAGCTTTCCTTCCGCTACAAGTTCTTTATCAAGCACCAGGGCTAAAGGTGATGGGTCGATTTTGCCGTCGTCGGCTAGTGCCTGTAGCTGTGGAAGAAGCTGACGCTGCCATGCATGGTCCGTTGTATGTGTCAGGATAAGCATTGCGGCGTTCGAAGCGTCGATGCCTACAAGCGCAATGGTTGGCCATCCCCTTTCCTTTACGATCTGTTTCAGATTGAGGGTGAGGCGAGCGTCTGTCGCTGGCAGTTGCTGAATCAACTCCTTTGTCATGGCGGATGTTTGTCTGCCGTGAGCGAAGCCGCGCGCTGCCTGATCTTCTTCGCCCATTTTGCGTAGATGGTCGCGAAGGACCATATCTGTCCCCGGGCCATTTGCTCGGATCAGCTCATCATGACGTTCTTTAGCTGCGATCTCCCATTTGGATATTTTTTTCGTTTCAAGAGTGTCGTTTTGCGCCACGACTGAGGATGATAGGGCAGTGATAGCGACAATCAGGGAGAGAACGTATCGAAACATGCCATATTTTATCGTGCCGATAATTTCAAACGTTTCGATCAGATTTGTCGCATCTAAACAAGAGTGATGAAAGTTCGTCTTCTTTTGGTTCTCGCCGCATCTTCTGTTGCTCATGCTTCTTCGCCGATTGATTGTGGGAAAGTCAGCAATCCCGCTGAGCGCACCGTATGCCGCACACCGTCGCTCCTGCAGGCGGATGCTCGTATGACTGCTTACTTCGATATCGCGACGCAGTTCACTGGTATGGGAGTGCGCGGTAATTTGATGGAGTCTCAAACAAGCATTTCCATCTGAGAGAAATCGTTGCGGTACTGATAGGGCCTGCATCCTGGCCGCATACAACAAACAGATTGCGACTCTTGAGACGGTGATAGAAAACGTCAAAGCACATGGTCCTTTTAGAGCCGCGCCTAAAATAGGAGCCGATGAACTATTTTGAGTTTTTCACCCTGCCCCGGATGTTGACGCTGGATGTTGTGGCGTTGGAGAAGCAGTTCTACGCGATGAGCAGGAAGCTACACCCGGACCGGTTTGCCTCGAAGACTGTTGCTGAGCAGGAGGCGGCACTGGCGCAGTCGTCGCTGCTCAACGATGCCTACCGTACCCTGAAGGATCCGATTCCAAGGACGCAGTATCTGTTGAAGCTGGAGGGGGTGGAGCTGGAGGAGCAGTCGAAGGCTGCAACCGATGCCGCACGGGCCACGGGTACGGAGAAGAAGCAGGTTGTACCTCCGGAGTTGCTGGAGGAGGTGTTCGAGCTGAATATGCAGCTGCAGGAGATGCGTACGGCCAAGCAGATGGGTGAAGATGAGCCGGAGTTGCGGCGCGATCTGATGACGGCGAAGGATGCCTTTGACGCGAAGATGGTGGAAACCCAGGCGGAGTTGGAGGGGCTTTGGAAGGCCTGGGACTCTGCTGTGGATGCTGCGGATGAGGGCGCGAAGGCCAGAGCAAAGGATGCAATGGTGGCGTTGCTGAATAAGCGGAGCTATCTACGGAACCTCGTCCGCGATGTGAACGAGGCTTTGGAGTAGCGGCGTTTAGCTGACGTCTGCGGCGATTTTTTCGATCTGTTGCATGTGGTTAAGGTCGTGGCCGGCCATGGTTTCTACGATGGTCCAGAAGGTCATGGTTCCGCGCTCGGGGTGGGTGGTGGGGTGGCGACGGTCGTCCTCGGAGATGGTGAGGAGGAGGCGGAGGTTCCAGTTGCGGGCGGCCTCGAAGAGTGCAAGGGCGGAGTCGAAGTTGTAGGCGGCGTAGCGTTGGGCCCAGCGCTCCTGATCGAAGGGCTGGATGATGGAGTGGTCTTCGGCGAGGGTCTGGCGGAGACGGAAGCAGAAGACCAGTTCGCAGTCGGCCAGGTGAGCGAGGATTTCGCGGATACTCCATTTGCCAAGCGCGGGCGATCGATCGATCTGCGCCGGTGAGAGAGGGGCAGTAAGAGAATGCAGGTTACCAGCGGTTGTCGTCAGGACAGGGATCGGCTCTTTGCCGTCCAGGAATTTTGCATACGGATTTAAGTCCATGGAAAACGGTACCACGGGGAGTAGGCGCGGCGTCAGGGGGTTGGAAGCTCCCACGGATCGTAGGTACCGATGTTCCAGATGTGGCCTTCGAGATCGCTGCAGGTGAAGGCGCGGCCGCCGTAGTCCATGTCCTTGATGTCGAGCAGCATGGTGGCTCCCGCGGTCTTTGCGGTGGCGTAGATGGCGTCGGCGTCGGAGACGATGAGGTATGGGGACTGGGTCTCGCGGTGGCCGATCTGGTCGGGCTGGGCGAGAAACTTGCTGAAGGGCGTATCGGTGATGGAACTGAGCATGATCATGCCGTTGCCGAAGGTGAGTTGGGCGTGGGCGACGGTGTCGCCGGAGCCCATGTAGACGGCCTGTTTCTCGAAGCCGAAGGCACGGATGAGCCAATCGATGGCGGCGAGAGCGTCGTGGTAGCGGATGGCTGGGATGACGGCTTTAGCTTGGTTTTTCATGGTGACAATCTTGCTCCATTCGTGAAGGTGGGTCTTGGAAAAAACGGAAGAAGGGGGTTAGTTCTTATCCGACAGGGTGGTGGGCCCCCACCCCTCCCCCCTCTGACTGGAGATATTTTGCGGGCAAGCCTTTTGTAATCAGTTATTTATAGTCACGGTCTCCTTGTAAAATATTCATTCTAAATAGCTTTCCTGCAAAATATTCATTTCAAAAGGTTTACGGTTAATAGAAGAAGCCCCGGCCTTGTTGCCGGGGCTTTCTTCTTTCTATTTCAATTGTAGCTGATTGGAGGTAACTCTAATGCAAAGTTGAAACTGCCTGGAATCATAGAGTTAGATGGTTCTGGGGCTTGACAGCTTTTTTGAGTTGAGATGGCGGAGGTTGTGACATCGAAAGCATTAGGCAAGTGGTATGCTGTTGGCCTCTTTAGTAAGTCTCTGCGGATGGAATAAGGGTCCACGGCTCCTGTACAGGTATCCCAAACAAAGGAAGGCGGGCCGCCGGAGCGGACCGTATGGGCTTTACGATGACCACTCATAATTTACTGCGATATCTCTTAGCTGCTCCTCTGATTGCATGCATTGCCGCGGGGGCACAGACGCCTTCCAGTTCTTATCCGGTCTCTGTGGTGGATGCGCAGATTCCAATTGTGTCGAGTGATGGATTCAGCGCTCCGCAGGGGCTGGCGATGGGCCCTGACGGGACGGTGTATGTGGCGGACTCGGGCAAGCATCGAGTGCTGAAGATTTCGCCCGCGGGCGTGCAGAGTACGGTGAGTTTTGGAGTGTTCGCTCCGGCGGTGCAGACACCGACCGGGTTGGCGCGCGATGGCGCGGTGAATTTATATGTAACCGATCCTGCTACGAATCGATTGATCAAACTTCCTGCCGGGGGAGGACATGCCATTGCGATTATTGGGTCGCCGGTGCTCGACCGGCCGACTGCGGTGGCGTCGGACGTGGCGGGGAACCTGGCGATTGTGAATGCGGGGAATGGGACGGTGGTTACGCGGCGTGCCGGGGGAACGCCTACTGTCTTTAATACAGGAAGCACGGTGCTGGTGGCGCCGACAGCGGTGACGTATGACGCGCAGGGGATGCTGTATGTGGCAGATGCGGGCAATGGGACAGATGCGCCAGCGGTGTATCGGTTTCCGAAGCTGGGAGGGACGGGGACGGCGTTGACGCTTGCCGGGTATGCGCTGAAGGACGTGACGGCGCTGACGTTTGATGGGGAAGGGAATTTGTTTGTGCTGGATGGAGGAAGTCAGCAGTTGATTGAGATTCCGGTAAAGGGGGGGGCGCCGTTTCTGATTCCGCAATCGAACTTCAAATCGCCGAGCGGGCTGGCGGCGGACATGCTTGGGAATTTGTATGTATCGGATAGCGGCGCTTCGAATACGGTGACGAAGTTTGTGTATAACAATGCGGCGAACTTCGGGTCGGTAGCGGTGGGGGTGATTTCGAATGCGATTACGTTCAACTATGAATTCTACGAGCGGACGACGGTGGAGGCGACGCGGGGAATTGGTGGCGGGGTGTGGAATGCCGAGTACCACAAGGCTCCGGGAGGTACGTGCACTTTGCGGACTTACTCTCCCTCGACGAGTTCGATGGGATTGACGCTGCCGGCCTCGTGCACGGTGAGCTTCGACTTCCAGCCGGTAAATGTGGGAGGACGACCGGGTGCGGTGCAGGTGCAGACTTCGAATGGAAATGCGACGCAGTTGACGGTGGGAACGGGAATGGGTGGGCAGCTGGCGCTGATGAACTCTTCCATAACGACCAAGCTGGGATCGATTAGTAACCCAGGGCCGATAGTGATCAACGATGCCGATACGACGATGTACTTTTCCGCAGCGGGTGGAACCTATAGAGTGCCGGTAGCAGGGGGAACGCCGACGCTGGTGACGACGCTGACGGGGGTATCGCTGGCTGTGAATGGCGCAGGGGATGTCTTCCTGTTCAATCCGCCGTCGATAACGAAGATTCCTGCCGATGGCAGTGCGACAACTACGATCCACGTACCTGGGCTGATCAATCCGCAGGCGATGGTCATGGATACCAATGGGGCCTTCTACATCAGCGATCTTGGGCCAGCTCCGACGTACCCTGATTACAGCCTGGCGGGATTTGTTTTGCGAGTGAGCCCGACTGGCGTCGTGAGCATGCTGTCGCCGCCAGGCTATTGGGTGACTCCTGGCTTGATGACGGCGGATGGCCAAGGCAATATTTATGTTGCCGATGGTGCTCAGAGACTCGTGTTTGAGGTCGCGGTATGGACGGGTTCTTTTACTACACAGTTAGTCACAAGCGGGCCGGTTATCGGAGGGTCGTATGGGACTGATCCCGGCAACCTCGCGGTGGATGCTTCCGGCACGTTGTATTACTGGGATAGCTATGTGAATGGGAATTTTGAAGGGCCGGCGTATTCTCCGCCGAGCGGACAATCTGGACCCTCACTTACTGACTATTCCGCTGGAGAATCGCAGCTTCCGCTTTACACGATTCCCGAGATATTCGACTTCAACGGGCCTGGAAGTCTTGTGCCGTTTTATTCAGCCACGGGGAACCAGACCTTGGCTACGTCGGCGAGCGGCAAGCTTTATTTCGTCAATAATTCGGGCCCCGGGGTTTTTGTGGTGAATCGCACACAGGGTTACATCCCCTGGCAGGCGTTTGATCCGAACATTCTCTATCTCGGACTTTCTGTTGGAGGTGCGACGCAGGGGTTATATGTCTATAACGTAGGCAACCAGAATGCGACGTTTACCGATGCCACAAAGATATTTACGGAGAGCGGGAATGGTGTCGGGTCGTTTACGTTCGCTACGCCTTCTGGTTCGACGTCATTTACGGGTCCGACGCCGTGCGTTCCCGGTATGGCGCTGCCTCCGGGCGATTACTGTGTGATTTATACGACGAATACGAATGGATTGACGAAGGGGCCGATCGTAACTGACACGCTGCACTTTCTGACGAACGCGGTGAACAACGATTCGGTATCGTTCAAGCTGAATGGACGGGCGAATCCGGCTCCGTAGGTTGCGGATTCAGTCGATGGGGATGTGGTTGCTCCAGCGGCGTTGGGTTGCGGTGTAGAGGGTGGGACTGAGGCCGGAGAAGGCGTGGAAGTCGTTGGCGAAGTGAGACTGGTCGTAGTAGCCGCAGGCGAGGGCTAGTTCGGCCCAGTGGACGTCTGCGCCGCGGTGCATCTGTTGGACGGCTTGCTGGAAGCGCTGGATGCGGCAGTAGAGTTTGGGGGAGACGCCTACTTGTTCGCGGAAGAGCTGTGAGAGGAGGCGGGGGCTGAGGCCGATGTGGCGGGTGAGCTGAGCGATGGTGGTGGTGCCGGGGGACTGCTTGAGGCAGGTGAGGGCGTGGTGGATGGTGGGGTTTCGCTGCTGGATTTTGCTTTGATTGAGACGGCGGAGAAGGGCGGACTCGAGGGTGGAGAATTTTTGCGCGGGGGTTGGAGCTTCGCGGAGGTCGCTGCGGAGGTCTTCGGCGGTGCGGTTCCAGATGTCTGCGAGGGAGGTTTCGCGGTTGGTGAAGAGCTGGGTGTTGGAGGGGAAGAAGGGCAGCGTGCCGCCGGGGTGGAAGACGATGCCGATGAGCTCGGCGAGGTCGATGGTGTCGATCTGCTGGTGGCGGGTGTAGATGCCGAGGAAGACGGCGGCGGGAGTGTGCTGGAGGGGGTCGGTGGGGTGGTTGGCGTCGGTGAGGTA
>DATHHN010000071.1:0-386204 GCA_035317185.1 Edaphobacter sp. | reverse complement strand
AATGACTCCACTGGTCTCCTAAATCCACGCCAACGGTCGTCGCTCCAACCAGAACCCTCCTGGCTGACTTCTTGGTTGCGAGAACAGCTCCTTGTTTGCTCATGCCTCAGTCTCCTCCAAGGCACACTTCTCATTCCATTTATCAGGACCTGGCATTAAGCCTCGCCGGCTGGAGGAACCGCCTCTCCTCCAACGAAGCTACGGAACAGGGCCACAACACGCTCGCAGGCATCCGGCGCATAGAACATCTCGGTGTTCACCATTGTGTCCGCCGTCATGGATCGCATGCGGGAGAACATCTCCGTCTCGTACGTGGCGATTGCATCACCAGGCGTGTCTTCGCTGAGGAGAAACTTTGACAGGACCAGAGCATCGAGCATCGCCATGTTCACGCCTTCGCCTGCGTAGGGCGGCATTACGTGCGCCGCATCCCCAATCAGCGTAACGTTTGGCTTCGGCTTCCAATACTGATCCGTGGGGCAAACAAGTAGCGGACGCCAGACCATCGAGACGGCCTCCCTGAAGAGCGGTTCCCATAGGTCACTCCACCCATTGAAGTTGGCGTGGAACCATCTCACTCGCTGGTCCGGACCGATTGCCTCTTCAAGGCTCTGCCTGGCCGCGGGATCATCGGTCTTCAATCCCGCGTACAGCAGCACACTCCCGTCTGGCTTCGTTCCCATGCCGATCGTCCGTTCGCCTCCCAAAGCGATCAACGCCGAGCCTCCGAGAAGGTCCCACAACTCAGGTATTGCGTGCTTTGCCGCAGGAACGAGGCCCTCTACAAGCGAAACTCCGACATACTGCGGCCGAATAGGAGTGACCAGCTCACGCATGCGAGAGTTTGCGCCCTCGCTGCCAATGGCGATATCAGTCACTGAAGTCTGTCCGTTCGCAAAATGTAATAAGACCTGCTCGCCCTGAAACTCTGAATACTCCAGCTTGCAATCCCACTGCACGGTGCCGGGCTGAAGCGAGTCAAGCAGAAGGTCACGCAACGGACCACGTTCGATCTCAGGACGTTTCCCCGGACCGGACATCCGGCGGACATGATCGTGAAGAATAGTTCCATTGTTATCGGTAAGGCGAAGGCTATCGAGATCCGGTCGATGGTTGGCCCAAAATGCTTCCATCAGCCCCGCGGCTTTCAGCGCCGCCAGTCCAGAGTTTTCGTGGAGGTCCAATGCGCTGCCCTGGACTCGCGCACTGCGGCTCTGGTCGCGCTCGTAAACTGACACCTGCGCACCGCTTTGCTGTAGCAGTCGTGCCAGCGTGAGCCCGCCTGGTCCTCCGCCGACGATGGCGATCTTCTTTCCGTTGATGGCGCTCATACTTATCTTCGGGAATCCTTTAACTGTATTCACAGGCCGCAGCAGTCGATACGATTCTCTTAAATCGTACATTCGGCTTATCCGATCTGATGAACTGCGTCACGCACGACGATCCGTAAAAATCAATATTCCTAACCTGCATCTGCTGGGTAGTTGATAAGGAGACCGGGCTTCATCGCCCACGACTGGCACTTGTTCAAGGTCCCTACAAACGCGCTTGGACGAAGTTGGTTGCGCTCGGTCTCAGACCGTTAGCGCATGTTTTTTGACCTTCTATGTATTGGGCCGTACAGATCGAGAAGCGAAGCGCGAGCTACCAAGGGTAGGTGCCGTCTTTGTGGAAGAAGCCACCTGTGGGGCTGTCGTCGGGTTGTTGCGCGAAGCGGACGATGGCGACTGCTCCCTCTTCGATGGTCTGGGTGCCGGTGTTGTTGTTGAGGTCAGTTGCGGTGAAGCCCGGGCAGATGGAATTCACTTTGATCTTCGTGTCGCGCAACTCCCAGGCGAGGTTCACGGTGAACATGTTCAGCGCAGCTTTGGAAGCGTTATAACCGAGGGGTTTGACGGCGTAGAAGGGCGAGGTGGAATCGTTGTTGAGCCCGACGGAGCCGAGGCCGCTGGAGACATTAATGATACGAGCGCTTTCGGCGGCGCGAAGCAGCGGCAGAAAGGGCTGCGTGAACTCGACGGTGCCGAAGAAGTTGATGGCGAATGTGCGCTTCATCGCGTCTATGGAGATGGTGCTCGCCGGGCTATCGCCTCCAGTAAGATCGAAGGTGCCCGCGTTGTTGATGAGAACGTCGAGGTGACCGAAGTCCTTCTGTACCTGCTCGGCTAGTGCCGTGGCTGTCTCGTGAGCACGATCAAGGTCTACGATGACAGGGCGGACGTCAAATCCCTCAGCGCTAAGCTTTGCTGCGGCCGCTTCGCCACGCGAAACGTCGCGTGCGCCGAGAAGGACGGTAAATCCGGAGCGTCCGAGTTGACGGGCTACTTCGAAACCGATGCCCTTGTTGGCGCCTGTGATCAGAACAACCTTTGCCATGCATGTCTCCTTATGTTGATTCGCAGAAGTTAGAGGCGGCCTGGAAGAGAAGGGATTCAAAAAGCGTGGTGAGGAACCACAGGAAAACCGGATCTACCGGCCGCCACGATAGCTTCCGCTAAGCCACTTGTCGGTACTGATCGGATCTCGATGAGTGCCTTGGCGATCATGCACTCACCGAGATCCGCTGATTTCAGATGGCCGAGAAGCCGCCGTCGACAGCCAACTCCACCCCATTCACGAAGCTCGAATCGTCTGAAGCAAGAAACAGCGCGACCGTCGCGATTTCCTCAGGTTGCCCCATCGTTCCCCGCGGGATCAGGGATTCGAACATCTCCTTCGCCTCCTTGGTGAGAACTTCTTCCTGCATCGGTGTGGCGATCGGCCCCGGGCTCAGCACGTTCACCCTGATCTTCCTGCCCTTCAGCTCGTTGAGCCACGTGCGTGCGAAGGAGCGCAATGCCGCCTTGCTCGCCGCATACACGCCAAAACCAGGAAAATCCTTCACCGAAGCAACTGATCCGGTCATGATGATCGATCCGCCATCGTTGAACAGCGGCAACGCCTTCTGAACCGTAAACAGCGTTCCGCGCGTATTTAGGCCGAAGGCCGCATCGAAGTGCTGCTCGGTAATCTCGCCCAGTGGTAGGGCCTCGCCCTTGCCAGCGCTCGCGAACAGGACGTCGATTTTGCCCTTTTCTCGCTTGACCGTATCAAACAGGCGGTCGAGGTCGTCGAGATGTGCCGCGTCACCGCGCACGCCGGTCACGTTCCGGCCAATCAATCAGCTTGACGGCCTCATCGAGTTGCTCCTGCCTCCTACCCATGATGAAAACGTAGGCGCCTTCTTCAACGAACCGCTTGGCACTCGCCAGCGCCAGGCCGCTCGATCCACCGGTGATGACTGCAACCTTACCTTCAAGCTTTCCCATAATTACTCCCTTCGGTGATGTGTAGCATTCAGTACAGTTGAGTAGATTGCTTTGGCGGTGGACGAGAACTGCTCAAGTAAGGCGTTCAAGCGAGTTGTCGGGGCCAACACTGGTGAATACATCAAACGTGGTTTTGAGGTCCGCGGTAATGCCGGAATGGCGGAAGTAGCGCCCTGGGAGCCGCAACGGCGATGATTCTGGGACTTCCGACTCTCATCTTTGCAGTGTTCGCGTCAATCGCGGCGTTACAGTCCGCGGAGGCGTCGCAAGCTCAGGCTCGAGCGGCAGATGCTCAGGCGGAATCCGCGAGGTCGCAAACCAAGGTCTCAGAGCTGCAACTCGAAATGAACCGGGCCACTCTGAAGGAGCAAACTCGCCCGATCCTGAATTTGAGGCGCCTTGATCCTGACCGTCCGTGGTATGACTGGGGGCAACGCTACGAGATTACGAATGCAGGCAACGGGACTGCCCAGAAAGTAGAAATCGCAGCAATTCGGGCTGATCGCTCTTCTCCCTGGGGCACTGATCGAGCCATGATGGAATTCATGATTGCTCCCGGGCAGACATCGCCGATTCTTATTCGTGGCGGAGGGTATCTTATGAAATTCCGGTGGCAATAGATGCGAGACGTTCTTGAATGAGCGGGACTCGCTCGCCATCTAGGACAAACCCAGGTAGCACATCGAGAAACCGGGATTCCGCAAGCAAAGTCTTTGCTGCTTCAGCGAGATAATGCCGAAGCTCCTGGGGGGATTCAGCGATCTCCTCAAGTAAGGTATCTCGTCCCTCGACGACAGCAACGAAGTCTTCAAGATCGTGGCTGGCCTGAAAGTCCATTCTGCCGCGTCCCCGAAATGCTTCCATCTTTGTTCCCAGGAAGAATGGCGCAGTGATGACTCGGATCGATTGTCCTCCGGGCAGAGTGAGCGTGGACGCATGTCTAAGCGCAGACTCATACCAGATGTTGGTGAACCCAAGGACCTCTTCGCTCAGAGCCAACACATCCAACGTCAGAGCACCATTGTGCCACCGACAGGTGAGAGGTTTTTCCGCTGCGTCTTCAGTGAAATGGGCCTCCCGAAGACGTTCCGAAAATGCAATGTAGTCTGCATAGGTGACTATTTCAGCGATCACATCGACGTCGTTCGTACCGCGAATAGGAGCGGCGGCCTTATCAGTAATTAACAACCCCAGAGTGACTCCGCCAACGAAAACGATCTCATCCAGGAATGAGGCGAGTTTGTGGACTGCATCTTCCAACAGAGGGAGATTCGGATCAGGCATTGATCTCTTTTCCAAGAAGTTCGATCGCAAGGTTTCGTTCGCGCGTTCTTCCGCTGCGGATCGCATCACAGAGTGCGAGGACACTGTAGAACTTGGGATCTAGCAACGCGGCCTTCGGCGCCCCGCTGTAGAGGGGTGCGAGTGAAATGCCTCGAACTTTTCCTTCTGGATACGGCCAAACAGCAGGCGGATCCCCATCCTCCAGGAAACGTGACCTTAGGGGTTCCGCTGCGGTGGCAGTAGGAATACCACGAACCATAGAACCTCTTGCCGGCGAAAAGGCATATTTCAACCCGTGCGACAAAAATTCCATCAGAGCAGACCGATTGACCCTCTTTTCCCCACCGGAGACGTAGAGCAATCCCGAATCCACACTGCGCCTCAGCGACTTGGACACCTCTGATGGAGAGATGAAGAGGCTTTCCGCCAAGTTTTTAGACGGCACCTGCGGCTCATTCTGAACGGCGAGTTTGAGAAGAAGCGCAATATCCTGCCCTTGCATAGATCTATTATAAATCCAATTTCCAATTTCCAAATTGGAAATATAACACGATCCATTTCCTCTCTTTACTGCCGTGCATGAACTCCTGAATGTTCAGGAGTGAGATAGTTATAGATCTCTGCCGGAGCTCGGCAGAGGTCTGTAACGATGTGCAGCTGCAAACCGTTCAAGAATCAGGACCTATAACTGTCCGTGACGATAGCAAGGGTGCTGGTGCGGTGCTGGAACGCGGCGTTCGAGGCGTCAATCGGTCCCGATTCCGCTTCGGCTGCAGTCTTTGCAAACTGCCGTACTATCTTACCGATGACGAACGAAGATTATCCTTTCGGCCTAGAGGCAATGTTCGCCTCGACAAACGTTACAGTTGCTGACATTCAAGCTGGCCATTTGACCGACATCAATCAGCTTTCCAAGATGGATAAGCTGACAGCGACTTCCACGTTTGCGGCCCTATTGGCAAGCCCTCAGCTACAAGCAAACGCCTATCGCCTTGAGGCGTTGGTCCATATCGCAGTCGCGACGTCCTCGGGGAGGCAACATTTGACCTCCGAGTTTGTGCGCAAGGTTTTCAAGCGGTTCGGCAATGGGATTTGTGGGCGGCTTGAGGACCCAGCGGAAGACCTCTTCACTACAGTCGTTCACTCCAGCGACCGAAATTTCTTAGTATTCGAAGGGTTACGCGAAGGGAACGGATTTTATCTCCAGCGGGTGCTGGATGTGCTCGAAGATATCCCGGATCGAGGACATTTCGCGAGAATGCGCCGATCGGTGTTTGCATTGCTCGCACTCTCCGACGCAGTGGCAAAGAGAGCCGGCTGCGTCCACGGGATGATGGGAGAACCGCAGCCTCACGCCTCGAGCGATACCATCATTTTTCAAGGGCGGATTAGTAATCCTCTTGAATCTTCGGCAGCGGCGATTAAATGGAGTGTGACTACAATCATTTCTAATGTTACATCTGATGGATACTGGGCAAATGTGAAAGCGTCCGGAATGACATCATGTTATCCATCTCACGTAGTATCAGTTAATAACAATGTTGTCGCATATTCGAACGCATCTCCTCAAGCGACAACCACGACAATTTTCAACTGCCTAGTAATTCAGCCACCAACCTATCCGCTTACCGTTAACGGTGGGGCAAATGGTGTAGAAGTCGAAAGCCAATAGGAGCGTAGATGCGAACCATATTATATTGCGTTCTACCGTGGTTAATCTCTGCAGGCATAGCTACCGGTCAGATTAGCGAGCACTCTACCATCATCAACGACGTTGCGAAAATGCCTAAGCAGATGCAAGATGGCACATTCAACCAAGCATCGTTTGAGGCTTCCGTGGAGTCTGCCGTGGATGATCCCAATTTAGACTTTACAAAGCTAAATCCCTTGCTCGAACGCGAACTTAAAAGTTCTGACGTCAGAGTGCGCCGTTATGCAGCATTAGTAACTAGCCAATTATCACCTAGACGAGCGAACAGTGCGGAGGAATTAGGGCCAATAATACAAACTATTGTTGCATCTGTTGACGACAACGATAGGGGGGTTCAACTAGCGTCTATTGTGGCTGCGGCTGGGCTCCATCCAACGGTACCCGACTCAGTAGTGATTCCCCTTCGAAACCGATTTGCCAGAAGCGACGTCAATAATGAGAGTTACGCAATTTTGGCTGGTGCTTTGACGAAGGTAAGACCGAATGACACGGCAACGGATGCTGTCATAATAACCTTTTTGAGAAATGCGAAATTATCTGACGAGGTTAGAACTCAGGCGATTGGGGAAATCGGAGCACCCAATTTGTCCGACTCTATAACAGGTGAGATCGTGGAAATTTTTACTACGACCGATAGCGAACAAGTTAAGATGGCTTCTCTCCGCGCATCTGAAAATATCGGCCCTCGGGCGCTTAACCTTGAAAAAGACCACCTAATGACAATCCAGTCGGATCAGACGAAATCTCCTTCTTTGCGACACGAGGCTTCGCGAGCACTTGGCATGCTCGGTACACACTGAGCTAATTAAAGTCCAGGTGAAATTTCGAAGATGAGGATTATGTCCCAGATACTTATAGCTAAAACACTCCTAGGTGCAGGACTAGGAATATGTATTGTTTTCTTTCCTTTGCTAACAGTAGGTCAAAGTCCTATCACGAGTCGGTTTGTGAACTTGACACATCGTGCTTCGAACGGTGACGTCATAGCCCAAGTTGAACTCGGAGCAGATTGGATTGCTGGGGACTACGGACGGCGTGATTATGTTCAGGCCGTACATTGGTTTGAAGCTGCATGTGCACAAGGATCTGCGGACGGATGCGCGTGGTTGGGTAGCTGTAAAATTATGGCTCGAGGAACTGCTCTCGATCCCGAGATTGGAACGAAACTTGTAAATGAGGCTATCAGCACTGGTAGCTCGGTCGGACTCCGCGTAAAAGCCGATTTGATATCGAGTGGAAAATGGCCTAAACCACATGACGGTCCACCGATCGCGGATCTTTACTCCATCGCCGCGTTGCAGGGCGATGCAATCGCAAACGATAAGGTCGGGTCGATCTATTTAGAGGGACGCGGACTCCGGAGAGATCTGAACAAGGCTGCAAAGTTCTTCTATCTCGGTTCGCTTCTCGGAAATGCCGACGCCCAACTGCATTTAGGACAAATGTACGAGTCAAGTTTAGGGTTTGACGACCCGATGCCGTATGGCGAGAGGAGTGGGAGGTCTTCCATCGAGATGGCGATGTACTTTTATAACAAGGCTTCCGAGAAAAATAATCGAATCGCTCAATATCGTTGGGCTTCAATTCTTAGAAGCCGACCTTCGAGTGAGCAAGATGTTATTCATGCAAGGGCACTTTATGAAGCCTCTTCCGTTCACCAATACGGTATTGCGCGCCTCGCATTGGCGCAGATGTTGGAGGCTGGACAAGGTGGACCTGCTGATCTACCAAGAGCACTTTCTCTGTTTTGGGATGCTGCTGACAAGAGCGTACCCGGCGCTGATGATGCTGCGCGACGACTTCACGACAAAGCCTCAAGTGATATTGTGGCGGCTGCCGAAGTCAAACTCAAATTGCTACGGCAGCTAGACAGTCGATTCCAGAAATAGCGGTTCTAAATTCTCCCGCCTCGGCGGTCGCAGTTTGATAATTATCGAATTCTGGTGAACCTCGACGGTTCGCATATTGTTGGTATCGGGCAGCCGTCGAGATGACTACGGTCTAGACGGGTATCCTCCCTATCTGTCTAGCCGAACACGAAGGCGTCGAGCACGTTCTCGAAAGGCTTCCAGCCCACTTTTCCCGCGGCTGCGACCTATCTGGGACACCTCAATAAACGGAATTTTATGTGCGTTAGTAGAGAATCGATGTAATGTTCTCAATAGTTTAGCCGGATAGCGGGCAACGAATTTTGTCCTGTCCAACAGCGGCGTACTCTCTACTTATATTGCTGATTACGAAAGGCTTAGATCGACTGACTTCGCCTTAGCGTACGTGGCGTTCCGTTTCTTGAGGTGTCCCCCGTATTGACAATGATGCCAGTGACAACGTCTCCGTTGATCCGGTCCCTCTGTCCCGTGATGCGAACTCGCGGGACGCTAAACCCCACATCCATCAATAGGGTGTTGCGTGACATTCAGTTTGCTAGATTCAAGGTTATGAATCCACTGCACTAAAGGTTCCAAAGCTCGTTCCGATTGCAGCCAATTCTTCTTATCTTCTGGCGGGGCGGAACCAGGAGATGCATCTGGGGAGACAAACCCATTCCAAGCTAGATAACCTGCTCTACGGTAATCCTTTCCATCAGCGAATTCCACGTGGAAGAATTGATATGTAGAGATTGAAAGGGGAGTGCTTGGAGGTACATAAGCGGGAGGTTTGTAGGATTGTAGGTCGCCAAGGATATCCCTCAACTGGGACTGCGAATCAGGATTTAGGATCGACTCATAAATTCCAAGTGAATTAGAGGTCGTTCCCGCAGCTTGCACCCTCCGCTCAAGATGAAAACGTCCGTCGCTTCGCACTTTTATGCAAATCCTATAACTGGTGTTTGATAAGGGCATCCGCTCTCGAAATTCAGATGCAGCAAACAAAGTTGGATTAGCCGGGTTCGGTGCAGTTGGAACAGAGGCAACAAAAAGACAGATAAGCGACAAAATCACTTTAGCCATGATCACTCCTACGGAAGAGCGGGTGGAACGCAAACAGTTGACGTACCTACACCGCTATCCTCGAAGGCGGTGCAGTTGCTATTCATAATTCTGGTCGGTTGCCCACTCACGGTGCAAGTATAACTGTCACCACTGCGTACATAGGTATAAACATTCATTGTTTGCGTGGAGTTCAGCCCACAGCTTCCTCCGGGAGGAGCTGGCAGCGTATCAGACAGCAAACACGAAGTACCAAATTTTCCCCAACTGGCTACAATTAGGCCACTTGCATTGGTACCGGAACAATCAAACGATTGTAAGGACTCTCGCCTTTGGCCAACCTTGATAGGGCCATCCGTACTGCAGCTTCCCATATTCGCAGCGGACAACCCTACCACCGCGCTGGTTGCTCCCTCGTTCACTCCCAAATACGTAGCAGACGTGTCGCTCGGGCCGCCACTTTGAATGGTCGAGATTGCACTGTTACTTGTTTGCAGCCAGTTGTGAGTGAGTCCGTTCACGATGGTACCGGTTTGCGGATTACCGCCAACAGTGCAACCACCAGCCGGAGGACCTTCTTGGAAACATGTATGACCCGTCGCTACTCCCAAGGGTCCTGTATCGAGAATTATGGTATCGAGAAATGGATTTCCATCGAGAAATGCTCCACATAAATAATTGTGCTCGCCGCAGCTAAAGTTTCTCGCCATTCCAGTGACGCTATCAGATTGAAGTAGACGACCAGTGGCGTGTGGCTGCGGCGCAAGCCATCCTACATCACCGTTCACACTGTCAAGAGGAAGTGCAACACCTTTATCGTCCTTGACTTGATCGCGAACGAGTGTAGCCATATCTATCGTCAATGTTTGCATTGACTGCACGTTATATGATTTCTGCCAGTGGCTATTGTCGGTACCCACATGAACGGTAATTGGCTGCGGTTTACTGTCGTGGTTGAACAACACTAGAGTTGATGTAATACCGTCAGCGACTGACCATGGATGTCCTCCGCCGTTGTTGTCCTGCTCTTCGTCCTTACCAGACATTTCTACACGCCTTGCTATACCTTCCACCCGAGCTACCAGCTTGGATATCACTGTGCCAGGCTGACTGTCAGAACGAACGATAAAGGAGTTTCGCACATCTGGGTCTCCTTTAAGTTCCGTCAAGTTTATGACACTCGTACTATTAGACGCGAGCCTAACCTGTTTCACCAAATCACTGGTGGGTTTGTCTCCGTTATTGCGGGACATATATACATACACCTGTGCAGGCTGTGAACCAAAGTTGGATAGTCCAATTCGGACACTATAGTTATTGCGAAGCAAATTGGTATAACCAACAGGAACGCCACTGAAGACCAAGCCCGGTGACTTTAAAGAGGTTGGATCGAGAAATTCGATCGATCCGAGATCGAGTCCGCTTTTCGCTGGCCTGCTCACCAGACCATAAGCAGCCAAATCGCCTTCCTTGCCATTTGAGGTAATTGATATACCAAATACATCCGCCGGCCTGGAAGTATTATCCCCGTCCGCATCTGCAGACGGGCCCTTTTCTAATTCAGACAGATCTTCAATTGTACTTTCCCCGACACTTTGAATGCACGGTCGCAATAATTTGGTCTCGTAAGGACGAAGAGGCACGTTGAGGTTAGTTGGGCGAGATGTATTCGAAATGCAATTAATTGTTGATGAAAGAGCTCTGCTCGAAGTATTGCTAACGGAGATTATCGTATGATTTGCAAAACCTTCGGCAACTGCACGCAAAACATTAGATCCTCCCTCCGTTGGCATAGCAAACTCTTCGTCTAAGTACGCGTAGGCTCCCCCCTGAAAATGTGTAATCGAGACCTGTCCTAAAACGGCAATCGGCTTGCTCGAAGGAACACGCATTAGTCGAACAGATCCCGCAGATGAAAATAATCCCGAACTTCGCAATAGCTCTTTAACCTGAAAAGTTCTATCTGTTACTGCGCCGAAGTATTCTGGAACAGAAGCGATTTGATTACCGCTAAGATCGAAGAGAGTTAAATTTACCCAACCGTCTGTCGTGGCTTCATTGACAAGATGAATTGTGCTTGAAAAATTATCATTTTCGATAAATAGGGGCGCTGTGCTAGGCATCGGCATTGATAGCGGCTTACTGTCAGCTGAACTGTAAGATTGTGCGGTCGCTGCTAAAACCAGTTGTATCGATAGCAGACCAGCTGTGGACAGCAAAAAAGAGATTCGTTCAAGCTTAGGCACAGTCGCTCCTCAAGTGTGCGGGTTTCGCAAACACATCCGGAAGAGCACACCAAGTGAACAAAAGTTGGCTATCCTAGCTTCTCCTTACAAGAAGCTAGGGCACGTTTTTGTAAATTATCTAAACTGTTTAGGGACAGCCTTGCCCTCTCGGCCCAGAGTGGGAATGTTCTATCAATAACGCTAGCCAAAGTCAAGCAAGTATTCAGCTAGCGCGTTCTGTCGGCGTCTATCATTCGATAGACGTGTGTCGCAGTCATTTCCCTTTCCCTTTCGGCTTGGTTCGCCGGCTTGGTTTTCGTGGCGGAAATCAAGAAGTTTTGCCCCTGCTCCTGGAGCTATGGCGAGAGCAGCACCCGAATGGTCACGAACAAACGACGTTAGATTTCAAGACTAGAGGAGTAGTCGCGCGACTTGTGCCGCTTTTTTCAGAAGAGAGAGAAGGGAAGAGTCTTATCAATGTCAGAGTCGAAGCAGAAGCAAAGTAAACAGCAAAGGTTCCTTGCAGCTCATCCAAACTGCTATTTTTGCGGGGGAATTCGACAGGCGATAACGGTAGATCATGTTCCGCCCAGAGCCTGCTTTCCCATTGGGCATGTACCCGACGGCTTCGAGTCTCCGGCATGTAAAAAATGCAATAAAGGCTCGGTTAAAGACGATTTGATCTTCGGCTTCTATTCCATGCTTTTGGATTTCGACGAATCCCCGACTAAGCGTCAAGAAAACGACGCTCGTCTGAAGCAGCTAAAAGAAGGAATCATTAACAATTATCCGGATGCACTGCCGGACCAGGCAACAGCGTCACCGGTGTACCGCGTTGGTTCGATATACACCACGTCTCCTGTTCGCTATAGAGATGGACACTAGTGTCGCGTTCAAAGAGGCTTCGAGTACGATAGGACAAAACTCACGCACGCTCTTGGAGTGCCCGATCTTCTGGACCGGTTGGATTGTTAGTGTAGCGCATTGATTTTTGTAAGTATCTCGTCGCCGTCGAGGGTGTGGGGAAGTGGAAAGCGTACTTTGCTTTCCACTTCTCCATACCCTGTTTTCACGTCTTCGAGAGGAAGATCATGGCCAACAAGCTTCAATATTCTCTATAGCCATGGATCTGGCTTTGCTCTCAGTGCTCTTATGCGGGTCGGCTCCGCTAGGACTGTCTCAACCTCCTCTTTCGTGCACCTCGGATCTGCACCCGATTACATCCGCCATTGACGAGCGTCAGACCACAATCAGCGCTTTCGGGCGTCGCAGTCCAATTGCTTCAAAGGCAGGTTCGCATGCAGGATGAAAGTCCGTTGAAGGTGAATAGCTTGATCGTTGTAATTGCACAGGAGGGAAGTTTCGTTCGCGCTGCCAAAAAACTCGGCATCACTCAACCATCATTAACCAGAAGAGTCCAATTGCTTGAAAGAAGTATTGGGGTCAAGCTGTTTGAAAGAACCTCGCGCAGAGTGGAGCTGACCAAAGCAGGAAGACTCTTTGTTCTGGAATCGACTGTTTCATTCAACCACGCTGAGCGGGCATGGGATCTGGCACGATACCAGGCACGGATCGAGAACGGGCCTTATCGGGTTGGATATTCTCCCTACGTCCATAGTGCTTTCCTGCCAGTACTGAACCAACTGAGTCTGCTTCTACGCCCGTCCAGAGATGATCCGTCAGGCTCCATGCTGGAGAGCGCATTGACTCGAGATTTAGTCGAGCGAGTTCTTCGGGGTAAACTTCACGCCGCGCTGGGGATTCGCCCAGTTGTCGATGAAGATCTATGGGTGCAACCAGTTGGCAGGGAAGGATTCTCGCTTTGCTTGCCCAAAAACCACTCCCTGGCAAGAAAAGCGGTTGTGACGGCACTGGAGCTTCATGGCGAGATGATCTTCTGGATTCCGAGATCGATGCATCCCGGCTTCTATGGGAGAGTGGTCAAGTACATTCGAACCCTTGGCGCTCAACCCATCTTCAAAGAAGTTCGAGCCACGACGCACGCACTCGATTTCGTGACGCATGGTTTAGGTCTTGCTCTGCTACCTCGATCCGCCGCACATATCTCTCATATAGGTGTGGTCTTCAAGCCGCTTACCGACCGATATCTCGGAATCGAAACTGTCCTCTTTATGCGGCGAGACCAGAGATACGGCCAACTTAAAGATCTTGTCGACGCTCTTTTCTCCCGACTGCTCTCTCTGAAAGCTGAAATTAATTGAGTTGAGGGCAGGACGGCGTCGTTCTCATGCATTCCGTTCCCATATGCTTAGTCTACTCGAATCGAACAATCTCTTTGACTGCCCGTGAGTCGTCATTCTTGACGACGTGCACGACGACATCGATCGAGCGTTTGCATTCTTCTTCCAGGTCCTGTAGTTGCACACCACCGGAGCCTCGCATGGCAAGCTGCGCCAGACGCCGCAGCGCGTCACCGGCGCTATTGGCATGTATGGTTGAAAGGGATCCACGATGGCCGATGTTAAGCGCATCGAGGAAGACACGCGCTTCAGGGCCGCGAATCTCACCCACAATGATACGGTCCGGTCTGTGGCGTAGTGCAGCTTTCAGCAAGTCGCTGAATCCGATTTGACTTTTATGGGTATCGAGCTGTGCCTCGGCGGAGATGACGTGCGGCTTCTTTATGCAGAGTTCGGCCACATCTTCAAGAACCAAAATACGGTCACGGTTCGGAATGAATCCAGCAAGAACGTTGGCGAGTGTGGTCTTTCCTGAGCCGGTGCCACCCGAGATCAGGAGATTATCTCCACGGCATACGTAGTCGGCGAGAATTTCCGCCTGTGCCTCCGTTACCATCCTCCGCGTGATCAGATCATGGATCGTAAACTCGCGAGAGGTGAATTTGCGAATGGTCATCATCGGGCTTGGATTGACCACTGGCGGGATGATAGCTGCCATGCGACTTCCATCGGGAAGGCGCAGATTCATGACTGGCGAATCGGCATCGAGCTTCTTGCCGAAGCGGTTGGCGATTACTTCGAGGCTTGTCAGGAGTGCGCCATCCTCAAATCGCACGCTCGGTTGTAGGACGATGTGGCCCTTCTCCTCCATCCATACGAAACCATCAGGATTCACCATGATCTCGGAGATGGTACGGCTTGCGAGCAGATGCTCGATCGGTTTGAGGAATGGAATAATAATCTCGAAGCTCATCATTGATACCTCTGGTCTGTTGAATGTCTGATATGAAAAATGTCGTCGTCGCCGTCGTGGCGATGGGAATGTGGGAATCGCAAGGCGATTTCCAAGACAGAGGGAAGGGTGGGGGAACGGCTGCATCGTCTTCCGTGCTTTCCTCTGTCCGGCATTTCCATCGCCCTTGCGCTGGTCTACAGAGATCTCACGTAGAAACCCTCTCTGGATCGAAGCCGATCTCTTCCTGTTCAAACCAGCTCATCGTCGCAGGCAGGAAGTCAGGCTTGAGATAGCAGTAGGTCGGCGGCAGTGGGCTGATGCCATCAAAGGCAACTACCACGGACTGCGCATTCTTCAGATCGAAGAAGACCTTCTCTTCAAAGAGCGGCTCCTTATGTTTCTGGTACTGCTTGGAGGCGGAGACGGAGCCTTTGCTGGACGAAGTGCGTCCGCTCAGAAGTCCAACATTCGCATTGGTACTGGACTCAGAGACGGTATAGCTGATCCGCGTGCGGTCAGACTTGCCGCATAGTTCGGATGCGTACCGGGCCGTCTCCGGATCGGTGGTCGTCAGGAAGACTTTGGTGCGGAACGCTTGCATCAGAGTTTTGACACCCTCGTTCGGCAAAGCATCGTTCAGGCTGGAGACGCATTGTGTGGCGATGATGGGAATGCACTTCGGCTGTCGGGAAACGGACAGAAAGCGTTCATCGCCGGTCGGATTATCTCCGCCGACTGTAGCGAAGTTCTGATACTCATCGCAGATGAAGACCGTTGGCCGGAAGTGTCTCTCAGGGTGAGCATCCATGACTGGAATACGCAGTTGTACAGCCCGCTGATAGTCGACCTTCATCATGGTGCCGATGGTCTTGGCAAGTGCAGGGTTAAGAGCTACTGGGAAGTTCAAGCCAACGACTCTGCCGGATTCGATCAGTTCGTCGAAGGGTGGAAGGACATGCCCCTTGGGATCGGAGGCGCAGGGCTTGCCTTCGTATAATTCTTTCGGCGGACAGAACACGCGGCGGACCTTGGCATCGGTCTCGAAGAGTGACAGGAACACCGCGATACCCTGCACGATGGAAGTCTTGACCTCGGAGCGAAAGAACTTCCAGTGCTCCCAGTACCAATACTGGACGCTGTCGAACTGGTCGTGTTCCTCTTGCTCGGACGCTGGCCGTGTATAGACGCCAAACTCTGCTGAAGTATGTTGGACCAGTAACTGCTCCAGGGTGTCGGTCCAGGCGACAAGGTAAAGCTTCTCGTCACCGCGCCACTTGAATCCCAGCGGGGCCAACAGGTCTTCATGCTCCTCGTAGGCTTCCTTGTCTATGCCGATATAGCTGGTTGTGCTGAAGCGCGTTCCTACTTCGATCATGAGTTCTTCGAGGCGTCCGGCGCTGATGACGGTGCGGAAGATATCGACCATCGTAAGATATCCGTCGCGGATGCGGTGGAGCAGGATCACGTACCGGACGAGGTCTGTATAAGACTGCTGCCAGAAGGGTTCCTTGCCCTTGCCCCATATTGAAGTAATGATGGACGCGATGCTGAATGCCTGAGCGTAGGCGTCGAGAGTATTGTTCAGAGGGTTATAGCGCAGATCGCCGTCGAGGGAGATGTCGTCATAGTCGCTCTCTCGCCCGCACGACTTAAGGATGCGCTTGAGTTGGCGGCAGAGGTCCCCCTTGACCTCAAGGACTATGCCGGAGAGCTTCCTTTCCGGATCGTTGGCGCGGTATGCAAACAACTGGCGCATCGCCGGCAGGATCAGGCCGAGAGTCTTGCCGGAACCGATAGAACCGAAGCAGGCTATGCCGGTATAGAGGCCGCGTTCGGGGATCGAGAGCCATCGCGGAGTTGGGCTGGGTCGCGGAACGAGTTGACGGTGTACCTCTCCGAGAACCAGTGAAAGCTCATCTCTGGTGCGTGGATCAGGGCATGGAGGCAGCGTACCTGCGCCTCTTTCCAACTCTCTTCTATATATATGGACGTAGATCAAAGAGAACATCATGGAGAAGATCAGAAACGGTGTGCTGTAGAGGAAGAGGTCATAGCTCCATACCAGACCGAGATAGATCGGTGGTCGTTCGAGTGAGATCAACCGCAGCAAAGGGTTCGCCTGATTGATCGGGCAGAGGGTATTGAGGACGATGCCGCAGGCTGCGCTGAGTCCGAGCGACAGCAGAATGCGGTACTCGACCAGCGGACGGACGATCTGTTGTAAAGGTGCGTTCAGACGCATATGGATGATGGCCCCTCTAGGCGTCGGGCGTGCTGCTGGTTGGAGTGGAATCGGATTTGCGAACCGGTTCAGTTGCAACTTTGATCGTCGCAGCCTGAGTTCTTGGCTCGCCGGGAGGGCGTGAGGCGTTTGAGGACTGGCTGGCCTTGTACTTGAGGAAGTCCTCCTCCTGTGCCAGAGCGAAGCGCAGAAGCTCGTTGATGATGTACTTGCGTTCGTTATCCGACCATTGGCACATCAGGTCAATGTCGTTCGAGATGCTGTCCTCGATATTGGTCTTCAGGAGCACGAGTCGAACCCTACTGGCACCATGCTCGATCTTGAATTTACTCATTCGCAGTTTCCTCTCTGGCCGGGATACGGCCTCGTCTTGTACTTGGGCGGGATTAATTCGGTACCTCCTCTGGTCAGGGGCAGGTACTCACCTCAGCTAAGTCAGGTACCGGCTTTGGACCGGACGAAGTACCAACTCTGGACGTGATCTGGTACCTGATTGGGTAAACGGCAGGCCGGGGGTGGGAGCGACCAGCGCGGCGTCAGCCGACGCGGCAGCCCGGAGGGCGGGGTCGCTCCCACCCCCGGCACATATCTTCCCTTGACCCCATCTTTCCGCGTAACTCCTTGGATTTGCATGGCTAAGCTTCCTCCAGCAATGACCGCAGGTCTGACCGCACCCGTGACCCGTGTTCCTCGCTGTTTTTTCTCTCCCTCTTCAGCGAGAAGAGCGGATAGATGTAAGGCAGAGCGATAGTTGTGAACTTTGCCTGCGGACCCGGCTGCATAAACCGCTTTCGAATCTTCTCCGCATCGGTGCTCCGCATCTTCCATGCCGCATACAACGCCTGGTGTTCCAGCGTGATGTAGATGGGTTCACCTTCCTCCAGCACCTCGAGATCCCGTCCCGTCGCCGGCCAGCTCCGCGCCTCGTGCATCTCACGAGCTCGGAGGTATGCGAGAAAATGCTCGACGCCGAGCGGTGTTTGTTCACTGACACCGGCGACCTGCGTCTCGGTGAAGTGAGCGGCGAAGGCGGTGCACGCGAACGGGAAACTTTTCTCGACGTCGGAGAGATAGACCAGCTCAAACGCGCGGAGCGCGGAGAGCAGTGGGCGATACTGATCGAGGTAACGCTCGAACCGGGTGAGCGTGACTGAGCCATCTTCGAAGAAGGTGAAGCGAGGTACCCCATCGGGTGAAACGAAGATAGGGTAGCCATCCGGGAAGAGCACGGCTCGACCGGCCCAGCCACGGGGCAGGAGTTCGGAACGAACGCCGCACCGGGCGGTGAAGAAGTCGACCTTGCCGGCCTCGTTTTCGAGGATGGCGTCGCTGAGGTTGTCGAGGACGAAGTCCAGAATCAGTAGCCGGGACTGCATGTAGGCGAAGCCTTTGAAACGCCGGTGCTGGGAGTCACCACGGAGGATGGTCTGGTACATCGGGCGCGATGTCAGGTGGTACACATGACGAGCCTGCCCGCACTCGATCACCTGGAGGTGGTCGAGGCGCAGAGCTTTCTGGATGAACTTGTCGGCGAGACCACCGCGGTCGCGCTGCACGAAGCGGGAGAACTGCCGGCGCAAGAAGTACCCGGAATGAACGGCGACCAGATACAGGAAGGCCGCCTCCTGCTCGGTATACCCGGCATTCTCCAGCATCGGAATGGGATCGTAGCCTGCCATCACAACTCTAGAATGTTCTCCATGAGGTGGCTGTCATCCTCGATCTTCGCGGTGAGGGTGGCACGGTCGGAGGCCGAGGCGTAGTTGCGGAAGCCGGCCTGCGCCTTCGAGCGCAGATGCCCGGCGTGATAAGCAGCGGTCAGGACTTCCATGTCCTCGTGTCCGGTTCGTGATCCCTGATCGATATCCTGATTGGCTTCGCGGGGCAGGTCGTAGTCGATCCGGGCGTCGGGTATCTGGATTTTTCCGTCCACGAACGGCAGCTCTAGCCGCGTGGCGACCTGCTGCTTGATCTCACCCATGTCGCGCTTGGGATCGGCCTTGCGCTCGGCATAAATGGCCTTCTGAATGTCGGCCTTAATTTCGAAGTCGAGGCGCACGCGAAGGTTCGTGCCACCGTTTTTTTCGATGCGCTCAGCCTCTTTCCGATAGGCGCGGTATATCTGCGAGTCATGCTCGACCTCGCGTGGCTTAACCAGACCGGCGTACACCTTCTGGTCTTTGGGCAGGTCGTCCTGCTTGATGAGCAGGTTGCGACCGGCTTTCGTGAGCGTGGCCACCTCGACGCGCTCAATGGTTCGTCGCTTTCCATCGTGGCGAAGGTTGACGCGCAGGGTCTCCACGAGGCCCTTGTCGCGAAGATAGTTCAGATCGTTCTCTAGTTTGCGTGATTTGCCGTCGTAGATGGTCTGGTTCAGGTCTTCGACCCGGACCACCCGAAACCGCCCCACCTCCGTGAGCAGCTTCTTTTCCTCGGTCCGCAGCTCAAGACCGATGACCTCATGAGGCACACGACGCGCGCGGCGTGTGTCCTCGGGGTCGGTCCGCAC
Organism: Edaphobacter sp.; assembly: GCA_035317185.1. Taxonomy (GTDB): domain Bacteria; phylum Acidobacteriota; class Terriglobia; order Terriglobales; family Acidobacteriaceae; genus Edaphobacter. The sequence continues at coordinate 366,839 of DATHHN010000071.1, read as the reverse complement.
CCGTGGCTCCCGCGGAACGGCGCGCGGAGCGGCGCCACGTTCCCTGCGGGGGCGCGGATGATGGGGTTGACGGTTATCGGCGCGCTCCCGCAGGGAGTCCAGCCGTCGCTGAACCGGCGTCTCCGGTGCAACAGAGGGTGTCGTCCTGTTATCTGAGGACGAATGACCGTCCGGCGCAATCTCGCGACGGCGAGGAACGTCCTGGGGGATGTCCAGTCTCATGCATCCTCCCCGTGATCGCCCTGCTCCGCAGGGGCAGGCGCAAACTCGATCGACGCCTGAGCGGTCGAGGACCGTACCGAAGACCTTTTCGGTCGCTCCACGGAAGGAGAAGGCGGGCCGGTTTCGCCAGAAACCGGCGATGCCTTCGGCTTCTGGCCGACGACACGACGCACGTCGTAGTCGGCTGCACAGGTGAAGCGATTCATCTCTTTCTGGGCAGCTTCGCGCATAGCGCGGACCTTGGCGATAAGGTCCGGGGTGCGCTCCATATATTGGTCCTCGCTCATGACTACTGTTCCTCCTCTTCTCCACCGAAGCGAGAAAGGATCTCCTCAGACAACTCGCTCTGGCCGGTGTGTATCTCCTGATCGAGATGGCGGAGCTTACGGCCTGTATCGCGGAGGAAGAACTTGCGCTCGATCCAGACAGTGACGCCGAGGATAGTAGCGAAGAGCAGAGCGCAGTAAAGCGCGATGCTCTGGAGGTGGTTGTGCAGGATAAAGCTGCGCCACGGAGTGAGGAAGCGCAGCTCGTTACTTAACCAGAAGCCGAGCGCAAGAAAGATCAGCGTGGCGACAAAGACAGCATTGGCGATCATGATTGTTTCCTCCGGGGGTTATCCTTTCCGCCGCGACGAAAGAGCGGCGCTGTCAGAACAAAAGCGGAGAGGCGTTAAGCCTCTCCGCGAAAAGAGAAGGGTCATCCGTTGTACTGTTCGATCACTCCAGCGAACGGAAGCTCCAGACGTTGAATTGCGGTCGCTCGAATCTCGTAGACAGGGCCGCTGTGTCCCAGGTCGGCATAGTGGTATATGTGGAGATACCCTTCCACCTCGATGTAACTGCCCTGCGCCATGCCGCGCGTGAAGCCGCAGAAGTATGGTCCAGGGCAGATGATCCGAAACCATCCTGTGTTGGAGATCCACTCGTTACGAGGCCGCCACCACATGCCGGACTCAAGGCACAGCGCAAGCACGGCGTAGGCGTCATCGGTAATGTGGTCGGACGAAGGCACTTCGGCATCTTTGCCGAGGAAGCCCCGCAAGTTGAGGCTGTTCTCAAAGAGTGCGGTCATGATTGCACCTCCCGAGGGAGGACAACGCGGCCTAAGCCGCGTCGTCCTCCGTGACCGGCTCGGCGTCGAGGTTCTCTTCGCGTGAGATCTGAGGCTTCGCCAGCTTCTTCACGGTGTTGGCGCGCACCTCCCAATCGCGGATCTTGATCTTCGTCTTCTTCTTGTCCTTGACGATCTCGAACTCGCGCTCGGTGCTGTGCAACTCGCCTTCGACCTCGACGTAGTCGCCCTTCTTCAGGGTCTTCGCGTGGTCGGCGGGCTTGCCGAAGGCGACGATGCGGGGCCATTCGGTGCGGTTCACCCACTCGTTCGTCTGCCTGTTCTTGTAGCCGTTCTTGACGGCCAGTGAGAAGACCACAAAGGTGGTCTGGTTTTTGGTTGCGAAGCTCTCGGCGTCCTTGCCGATGTAGCCCTTCAGTTTCACGTTGTTTTCGTAGAGTGCCATGTCATTTCTCCTGTTTGTATTTGCCCGGATTGCCCTCGGGACACTCTTGCGCGAAGCGACGCGAGGTGCACCGCTCCCAAGTGCCAAGCGGCGCTTTTGCGGAAGGTTCGGAAAATGTTTTCGTCCGCGTTTTTTGCGAAGTTTTGCCGAAGAGATTTTCTGAAAGCCGTAAAAGCAGAGCCGCGCCGTGCCGCAGGGCGCGGGATAAGCACTGAAGCGAGTGACCGAGGGTGAGCAGGGAAAATACGGGAGAATTGGCGCTCTATGGAAACACTCATCTGAAGGGCGGCTGTATAAGAATGCCGTCGCAACCAGACAGCAGACGGACCTCTGTGCTCGTTGGCCGTCAAGACCAGCTACAAAGGCAGTGGGCGGGTGAACCGCACCGAATGGCCTGGCACTCCCTTCTGGATGCTTCCACGCGAAAGACGTGTCCTTGGGCGACGGAGTCGAGGGCAGGATGCACGGCTCCAGACCAGAGGCGGCAAGGATAAGAAGAAGACCTGCCTCTCTCCGCTGGGAGGTGCGCGCCAGTATCGTCTGAAGCTGTGCCTGTGGGCTCACCGGGTACTCCCATCGCCGTGCCGATCACTGAGGATGGCATCGACGGCTGCGATTCGTTGTCCGATCCAGCGCATGACCGGAACCGCCATCGAGTTGCCGAGCGCTTTGTAGCGAGGTCCATCGGCTGCGGGCTTGCCGCGGTACTCGACCAGCGTGTAATCGTCCGGGAATCCCTGCAAGCGTTCGCACTCGCGTGGTGTCAGCCTCCGCACGGCCATCTTCGGCGTCATTACTCCATCAACGCGCCCGCCCTCACCGCCGCGTTGAAGGGTCCCGGCTACATCGGTCGATGCGGTAAGTTCTCCAGACCAGGCGACGGGCTGCTCTTGTAGCACGGCGGTCGTTGAGCTGTTCTCAATCTTGCCGGGAGCGCGGGTGCAGAGGCTTCCTGCAACTTCGGTGGACGAGGCTGCACTTGTGGTGCCGTCGCTGCCGTGGAGCGTATACGCAATCGTCGGCGCGTTGCGGCCGGTGGCATTTGCATTCGTTCCAAGCGACTGCATCACATCGCCGCTGAGAACATCGCCATCCTGGTTCTGCGTGAAGGCGATCGCTACCTGGCCTCCACCGTTTGCGTGGCCTCTGGTATTGTTCATGCTGCGCAGTGTCGGCGCGATATCGCCTGTATCGCCCCCATAATCTACTGCGGAGAAGGCGACGTAGGATTGCTGCTTTGCACCCGGCTGTGCTGCCAGAGCGCCTACCGTTTTGCCGTCGCCACCGTATAGCCGCACCCAGTCACGAGTGTTCTGCGCAAAGGCGACAGCCTGAGAGGCTCCGCTCTCCAGAGTGTGGGCAACATCATCGGAGAAGCCACTACCATTCGACTGCGTATGCGCGGTACAGATGGCTATCGGCACTATAGACATCCCAGGCCCTGTGGCGTCTTCGCTCGCGTCGAAGCCATCGGCGGAAAGCGAGTGCGTCACATACGTTTGCCGGGTGGAATCCTGAGAGTCATTCTCTTTACCCAGCAATGGATAAGAGATCAATGTCTCCGTCTCAAAGTCCTGTCGTCCCATGCCACCCGCATTGAGGCAGTGCGAGGTATCGCCAGTGCTGGGGATCAAGCCGCCGTCGAGGTCGAAGTCTGTTCCTGGGCCGCCACCGCCGTGAGCGCGTGCGCTAAGGGTGGGGGCAAGGTCTTTCCGCGCTGCTCGGCGCGGCGGAGGATACCCCGACAGGCCCGACCGCTCAAGTAGTACCGCCGCGGCAGCTCGCCAGTCTCCAAGATGTCCGACAACGAAGACGCGGCGCCGTCGCTGGGGTACTCCGAAATACTGAGCGTCAAGAATTCGGTAGGCGATCCCATACCCGAGTTCGACCAGCATCCCGAGGAAGGCTCCAAACGTCCGTCCGTCGTCGATCGACAGGACGCCGGGGACGTTCTCCCACACCAGCCATAAGGGGCGGAGTCTGCCAGCAAGTCGAGCAAACTCGATGGTGAGGTTGCCACGCGGGTCATCCAGTCCGGCTCGCTTACCGGCGACGGAGAAAGACTGGCAAGGTGTTCCTCCGGCCAGAAGGTCGATTGCTCCGACATCGTCAGCTCCAATCTTGGTGAAATCGCCGGCGTTGATGACCGCGCCATTGTCATGCAGAGCAACGATGTTGCGAATAGCTGCCGCGCGCTGCATTGCTTCCTTGCGAGAGGCCGCGTCATGCGGACTCGGCATGTGAATGGGGCGCGATGCGCGATAGCGCGAGCGCAGTAGCCAGCAGCAGAAAGGATCAATCTCCGCGAACATGGCAGGTTGCCAGCCCAACGGTCCCCACGCAACGGAGACCGCCTCAATGCCCGAGCACACGGAGAGATATCTCACGCAGCACTCCGTGGTCCGCACTTCCGTGCGCAGAGCACGTTGAGAGCGCCCAGGATGTGGGCCATAGAGGTGTTGCGACCATAGAGCACCATGTCCGCATAGTGGACAGGTGCGAGATCACCTGCGCGGTCCACCAGCAGCAGAGGGGTATGCAGGTCCGTTTCGAGCAGGCGGTGGATCAGTCTGCCTGCGAGGTCACCCTGTCTTGCGTGGATCAGGATGCCGCAGGCGAGCTGGCTCGCCATCATGACGGCAGCGGCGCTCCGGCTGTCGTCAATGGCAGTGACATCGTAGGATTGCAGGCGCAGCGCGAAAGCGGTAGCGGAGAGCAACTCGCGGTCGGCGCAGTAAAGCAATATGGGCATCTTCGGTCGCATAGTGATTAGCTCCCGAATGCCTGGTCTTCGTGGATATAGCTGATGACGAGACCGAGAGGATTGGTGAGCAGCATCGCGTTGGGCACCTCGTCACGGAAGCCATAGACCACATTGGCGGTCCAGCGTTCGCGGTGCTGCTCCTGCTGGTCGCCGAAGGAGTAGAAGACCTTCTCAAACTCGATGTGGGCACGATAAGGCGCTTGGCGGGTGTCGTCGAGCACCAAGGCCTTAATCTCGATGTCCACGTTTGGTGCGCTGGGGTCGAGGAGGAAGGTTTCAAGGGTCTTGGTCTTTGTGACCCGAGCCAGGGTCGCGCCCTGCAAATCGTTCGAGAAGAAGTTGAGGGAGTCAGCAAAATCGCGCTGCAGCGTAGCGTGATTGCGCCCGTAGTAAAGCTGCGCCCAACGTGCCAGATAGTATTTGCTGATGCGCTCGACGGGGAGCTTCGAGAAGTCGGCGTAGTTCACTACCTGGCCGCGCCCGGCATCCGTGATGGAGATGATGAGCGGCTTCAGCCGCAAGGCAGCAGTCTCTGCGTGATAGAGGAGCGCAAGGCTGGCAAGCGTGACGACCGAGAGCACAAGAATGGCAACCTTGAGGTAGGTGTTGGTGACGACGGGTTCGGCATACAACTCAAGGAATTTGTGACCGGCATCGGTGATGGAAAGTTCATGCTGAGGTTTTGACATGCTAATCTCCCATCACGTTCACCCAGGTGCCGGCGCGGCCACTGAGGATGGCTGAGGTGAGTTCAGGTATTTTGACCAGACCGTAGATGCAGACGAAGAGCGTAATTAACAGCGCGGGCAGGACTGTAAAGGCGTTCGAGATGGTGATGTTCCCGATGACCTGGAACATCGAAGTCAGCAGCTTCGAAAAGACATAGATAAAGGCAGAGGCGACGACCTGATAGAAGCTGAAGCCGATGAAGGCTTTCAGCCACCCCCAGAAGAGCCAGTCCATCTTGGGCACAATGAACCAGGGAATGAAGATTGGCCCTATGAGGACACAGACCGCAGCGGCGACGTAGCCGTAGGCGATCACCGCGAAGGCCGAGGCTTCCATCAGGGCGAGGATTACGACAATCAGCAGATACGTGAGGTCTTCGATGAGGTTGAAGCTGCCTGGAGGCGAGCCAAGCTGCTGCTCTTGGGCGGTGATGGTGTCGGCGATCGACTGCGTTTGACTGGACTCGATCTGCGACGAGAGATTCAGGCCCTCTTTGGTGATGAGGTCACTGAAGCTGTAGCTCGTGCCGGGAATTGGTGTTGAGTAATACGTCAGCATCCCAAGGCCGAGCGAAATCATAAGAATGAGGTCGGCAAACCTGGCGAAGTGGAAGCCGCCAAGTCCTTGTGAAGAGGACAAGGCGGCCTTGATACCGAACCAGACGATGAGGATGGTGGCCAGGCCACGGAAGATGTCGAGCCCCGTGGCCTGAAGCGTGCTGCCCTGCGAAGAGAGCAGTTGGGTGATGGCTTGTCCGAGCTGCGCAATGATGTTCTGTCCCATCAGTAGCTCCCATTGATGCTGAGCGAGATGGAGTGCATGGAATCACTCACGCCGTTGCTCACGTTCTGCATGGTCGTAGGGAAGTTCTGCTGGAAATAGACCGAGTTATTGAGGGAGCGGTTCTGCGCATCGATCTGCTGCTTCTGTGCGACAAGCTGCTGCTGAATCGAAGCCGCGAGAAGTTGGTTGGTGTCCTGCTGGGAGTGGATCTGGAGCAGGGTCGCGGAGTTGATCTTGCCGAGCAGGGCGTTTTGGGTTTGCTGGCTGGAGTCGATCGAAAACGTGTCTGAATCGAGATTGGAGAGCTTGGTCGCGAACTGTTGCTCGTTGGTGCGGATGGTCCCCAGAGTGGCAAGTGTGTTCGTCGTCGTTGTCTGCGCCAGCTCCGAGGTGGCGTATTGATTCGCGACGGTGGCCTGCGTGCGGGCATCGAGAGACCCATAGTTGCCCGAGGGATAGCTCTGCGCCTGCACATAGGCGCTGTTGTATCCCTGCTGGGCGTTGGTCAGCGCGCCATAGTTAAGGGCGTTCACCAGCGCGGAAGTGTTGCCATAGGTATTCGCCGGGGCCTGCAAGCTGGTCCACTGCGACCAGTCGGCCTTGTACCGCGCTTCGAGGTTCTGCGGCATCTGCGCCATCTGGTGGGCGAGGTTGTACATGGTGACGATCTGGTTGCGGGTATCTACAGCGGTCGTATAAATCTCAGACCCCTGCTCGATCAGTTGCAGAGCATGGGCGCTTTGGGTCGGATCGAAGACAATCCCGCTCCCGAATTGCGCGCGCGCCGCGGGCGAGAGCGCAGTAAGTGCGGCGAGAAATAGGCCATACAGCTTTGTTGACTTCATGGTGGAACCTCCGTAAGGGCGCTCACAGAGCGTCGGGTTATAAATGGATGGGGTGAGTTACATCACGCTCGACATATCGTGGTTCTCGTAGGCGGGCAGGAGCATGTCCTGAGTGATGTAAATTTTGATTCTGTGTCCGTTACGAATGGTGATGGCGGGCGGGATGTTGATGAAGCGGTCGAGCACGTTGGCGCTCGACTGCGACAAACTCGACACGATACCGGCCTTGTACGCCTCGGTGCCCGACTCGTTATAGCCTTCGTTGAGGTTCGTGGCTTCGGCTGCGCCAGAGATGACACCCAGAGCAATCGATGCGCCGAATATCTCGACGTAGTGGTTGTTGACCTTGTCCTTGACGCCGGTCTCACCCGCCTGATCGAGACCGTGGAAATGGTCGAGATCGACGGAGTATTTGTCGGGCATGAGCATCCGGTGGAAGGTCAGGGCGAGGCGCTTCTGGCCAAGTCCTGAAACCTTCTGTACGGTGCCGAGGATGAACGTGCCTTCGGGGATCAGAACGTGCTGGCGGTCCTCGCTATAGACGGGGTTGGTGACCATGACCTTAACGTCGCCAGCGAACTCTCCATCGAGACGGTCCACCAGTACGGTGTCGATGTTGGTGCCCTCGAAGACTGCATACGGCTGGCCGTGTGCAGCATTCAGGTTGATTTCAGGCGCACGCTTGTTGGCAGCAGCGGGCGCGGCAGTGGCCTGCGTGGGAGGAATCGGCGGCAAGCTCGAAGAGCGAGCGGCGCCACCCTCACTGAGGCCGACAGGTTCTGCCGATGGGTGCGACGCGCTCTCCTCGGCGGAGACCAGGTTCGATGCAAAGCGGGACTTGAAAGCCAGCGCCTTTTCCGCGTCGGCGACTGGGTCGCTGGGCGGCGTGGCCGGAGGCGATACCGGCGTCGGAGCTACCGTCCCATTGACTGCCCCATTGGGCTGCATGGGAGACGGAACACCGCCAGGCGTGGTGGTAGCGCTCATGTTCTTCTGCGCCGGGGCCTGCTGCTGACTCTGGCGCTGGTCTGCGCTCAGATCCTGTTCCAGTTCTTGAATCTTCCGCTGGTTCACGTCGGTGGACATGGCCAGCGGGCCGGATGGAACATCTTTCGCAGCGGGCTTGGCATGGTTCTTCGAGAACATGACGGCCATCAGGATCAGTACCGCTAATCCCGCGATGACGTAACCCTGGGCCTGCTTGGGCACCACGCCCTCGGGCAGGATGCGCTTATCACGCAGAGCCGGTGTTGTCTCTGGTGACTGGGGCGCAGTCTGGGGCTCTATTGGAGAGGTCTGTTTTTCGTCTGCCATCGCGCCTCCTTACTGGGCCTTCCGCTGAAAGTCGAGCTTGTGCTTGCCGATTTCGAGGTAGCCCTTATCGACAACGGTCGGGATGACATAGGTGCCGTTCTGCAACTGGAAGGTGATGAGGTCGGGCTTGCCGTCTTTCAGCTCGTAGATGGAGAACTTCTCCGTAGCCGACGACTTGACGTAGGTGAACTTATCGTCGTGATAGATGGCCGACACATCGAAGGGACTTTCGTTGTGGAAGGTGTAGTCAAACCGCAACGCCTTCGTCGGGTAGTCGGCGCGGAACTGCTCGACGGCAACGGAAGCGCGGGTCTGAGCGGCCTGCGATTGAGCGCGTGCAGCTTCTACCTCGCTGGCGGACGCGAGCTTTCCGGCGCCGTTGGCGGCGGAAAGCGAGGACGGGTCGGACGGCTCGATGACGACCTTCAGGTCAGGATCGCCGGACTCGACATCGTCGAGCACGAACGAGTACACCGTTCCCTTATCGGTAATCAGGTTGAGGTTGGAGTGGATGCCTTCCTTGGCAGGATGCAGGAAGCAGTAGTTGCCCACGGTGTCGATGATCCAGAAGTCCTTGTCGCCGGTGGCAACCTCCAAAATCTTCTCCGTGCTGGGAAGTGCGATCAGTGTGGTGTAGCGCATCTTCGCGTGAACACTGACGATGTCGTTGGCGTGGTACTTCACCACACGGGCGGTGGTCTGCTGGCCGTGAGCCACGGTCGCAGCAAGGCCAAGTAAGAGCGGGATGATGGGTGCAGCAGGGCGCATGAAATTCTCCTTTGAGGGTTGTGGTGAGTTATGAGTTGAGGGGGTTGGGGTAGTCCTGGACGAGTTGGATCAAACCCTGTTCCGGTCCGAAGCGGGCGAAGTAATCCTGTTTGCGGATGTTGTCGCGGGGTGTGTTCGTCGCCGTCCAGTAGCTCAGGGCATCGACTTCAAGGCGCAGCTTCTTGGCATACCGGGGCTGCTTGAAGAGCAAGTTGTGCTTGGGCACCAGCGATTCAAGTAACTCCAGCTCGGTATCGTTGAGCTGGAAGGTTTCGGCATACAGCTTGCGGTCGATGCCTGGATTGGCGAGGAAGATGCGAGTCGGGCAGGACTCATTAACCAGCTCCAGCAGCCCCGAGTTGGCGAGCTCCATCATCGACTGCGTAGCCAGGATCATGGCGGCATTTTTCTTGCGCCATGTTTTCTCCGCGCGCATGATCCAGTCGCGGATGATGGCCTTCTTGAAGAAGATCCAGCCTTCGTCGATGACGAAGAGCTTGAAGGTCGCGGCATTCTCCGGTCGCTCGATCTCCGTGGACGCACGCTGCAGCACGTAGAACAGCATCGGTTCGAGAACGTCCGGGTACTTGTCCCAGCCATCGAAGTTGAAGGTCTGAAAACGCGAGAAGGTGAGCGTGTCCTCTACGTTGTCGAAAAGATAGCCGAACTGACCAGCCTGGGTCCAACGGTGCAGATGCTCCCTTAACGGACCGAGGATGGAGGCGAAGTTCGAGAGCGTCCTGATCTCGGCGGGCAGCTTGTACACGCGCTCTAGCGCAGCGTAGAGCGCCTTTTCATCGTTGATGGTGAGGTCGTAGCGGCCACCGGCCTCGATGAGCACGCGCAGGAAGAGGTACAGAAAATTCAGGTTTTCGTGTGTCGGCGCAAGCGAGAAGGGGTTGATGCTGAAGCCGGGACTCTTCAGGCCGACGTTCAGATAGGTTCCACCGAAGGTCCGCGTCAGCATCTCGTAGCTCGCGCCAAGGTCGAAGATGATGGTCAGCGGATCGTATTTCTGTGCCGATTGCAGGAGGCAGGAGGTTAAGAAGCTTTTGCCAGCACCCGTAGCGCCGGTAAGCAACGCGTGCGCCACATCGCCCCAATGCAGGTTCAAGTAGTAAGGCGTGCCATGTACCGATTCGAGGACGGCGAGGTACTCCTTGCCTAGCTGCGGGTTCCATGTCGATCCGGTGTCGATCGTGAACAGGAAGGACAGGTCGGCATAGTTGGAGTTGAGCGCCCACTGCTTGCGCAGGTTGAACTGCCTGTTGCCTGGGATGGTGGCGAAGAAGGCATTGAGCAGGTTGTAGCGTTCCTCATACAACAGGCCATCGTGTTGCGTGAACAGCTTCTGGAACTCCGCGACGGCATGCTCCACCTTCAGGCGGTCCTCGTCGTAGACCACGACCGACAGCGTGAACTCGCCGAAGTATTTCCCCTCCATGCCGAGCGCGGTCAGGGCGCCCCCAAGCTCAGCGACCGCGGCCTCTTTGGAGTCATCGACCAGTTGATCTTTCGGCCCGGCATTCTGCTGGTCTTGAAGGTTGGATACGAAGCTGGTCTTCGAGTTGTGGTTGTGGCGACGGCGTGAGGCAATCTCTTTGCGGGACTTCGCATTGTCATGCGCGTGCCACTCCGTGACGACATGGAAGTTGGCGGGAACGTCGAGCAGGCCCTGCAGCAGCAGGGGCCGCGTCTCCGAGGGCAACTCCTTCAGGGTCAGGACGCGGACGTAGTCGTCGTCCATGCGCAGATAGCCGCGATGCGCCTCCAACTCCGAATCGCACACCTGCCAGTCGAGATGGCGTGTGCCGCGTAGAGGCGCGTCGTTGATCTTGGAGGGGCGGAAGTTGACGAGACGCCGGACGAGCCGGAATATCCCTTCCGCCCCTGACAGCTCGACCTTCATAAGGTCGTTCAGCTGCCCACTCAAACTGTTTATTTTTTGTTGCAGACGCAGACGGTCGCGCTCGACTTGTTCATAGAGCAGCGTGCGCGTCTTGTTACCGGAAAAGAGCGAGCGCAGGTCGCGCAGCGATGCGCCCGGAGTCTTTGGCAACTGCGCCAGAGCATGCAGCAGCCCCGTCTTGCGGTAGCTGCCGTCGATCATGACGATCCAGAAGATTTCAATGTTGTAGAGCCGGTCCGACTTGGATTGCAGAAACGCCGCGCGCTGTTCGACCGCAGCGCGGACCAACGGGTTCTCATACTCCCCGTGCGGAATCTTCGGGTGGTTGCGTTTGAACAGAATCTGGTAGAGCCGGGTCTTATCGTCGAGCGAGCGGAGAGCGGCTTCAAGCCGCTTGACCGCGTAGTCTCGCCCTGCATGGTCGAGGCTCTCGTAGTCGATGCCGCCGATCTTCAGCACCGCGCCGAGATCGCCTGTCTTAGTCAGGAAACAGTGCTCGTCCCAGAACCCGTATAGGTTGATCTGCGCGGGGAACGAGCCTGCTTCTTTCCAGTCCTTCGTGATGGTGTCAACCTTCAGCATGGTCCCTCGGGATGCGTATCTCTTCCGGCTCCCACTTCATGGGGTCGTAGCGTCTGCAGAATTTCGTGGAGTTGAACAGGATGCTGAGGATCTCGATATCGTGCTTGGTAGCGATTCGCGCGATGATGACGCCGACGATGAAGAGCCCGATGCCGCCAAGCAGCGAGTGCAGGAGTGAGAAGACAGAGCCGCCGCTGATGAGCGCGACGAAGAACAACCGCCGCTCCGCGCCCAATACGGTCAGCGGGCGGTTCATCGCTTTATAAACTTTGTTCTGTCGTGAGCCGCCCTCTGCCATCTGCGTCCTCCTTTCCGCCTGCTAAGTGGTTTGTATTGTGTTTGTTGGGCCTGCCGCCAGCGATTACGACGGGAACAGCCAGGCCATGAAGTTCACCGCGCCGATAGCCATGCCGACGCCGAAGACGATGCCGGCGAGCATCTTCTTCGACTGGCCCTCGCCATAAGCGAACATCAGACCGCCGACGACGATGGCGACCAGGCTGAGACCCTGGGCAATCGTGCCGGTGAACGCGGTCTTAAGAACGCCCACGGCGTTGTCCCACGGATCGCTGCCGGTCTGTGCGTAGACCGGTAGTGCCGCGAGGAACATCAGCGAAGGGATGGCCCATCTCCGGCACTGCGCGCGCAATCGCCGGAGGTGAGGCCGCCTGATGGGAAGGGTGGTTTGCATCTCTCTGCTCCTTTCGTTTTTCCGGCGAGTGGAGACTCTCCGTGAAAACGTCTGAAGCGAAGGTAGGCGAGATTTGGGGTCGCGATTATTACCTTTTCATCCCGGTCATTCCACCTGAGTCAATAATCGAGAGGCACGATTTGTAGCTGGCTGTACACGCGCCGCGGAGGCGCAGAGATGGGCATTCCCACCATAATTGGCAAAAAAAATCGCGGGCATGTCGCGGGTCAAGGCGACGATCATCACGGCTCAGAGCAATGGTTTGCCTTGAGGCGTGGCGGGCACGCGGATAACATCACACACGCGTGGGAGTGCCCGAACCAGAAGATCGCTTGTGAGCAACCCGTTGGTGGACTCTGTTCAAACGATCGCTGGCGTGCTGGAAATATGCATCGTCCATCTCTATGCCGATGTACTTGCGGCCTGTGAGTAACGCGGCTGCGCATATGCTTCCACTTCCTGCGAACGGATCGAGTACGGTCTCTCCCTGGAGAGTGAAGCTACGGATCAGCGGCACCAGGGACGGAATAGGTTTCTGCGTGGGATGGAGCTTGTTGCCGCTGTAGGGCATCTCCATCACATCGCCGAGCGGCTGCTTCGGCAACGGCGGCCTGCCCTTAGCTAGCAGGAATGCCTGCTCGTGCTGATAGCGGAGGAACCTGCTCTTCGATGCATAACTTTTGCGAAAGACGATGTGTCCGACAGGCTGAAAACCTGCGCTGCGCCATGCGTCGAAGAAGGCATCGACCTTCGTCCATCCGTAGAACATGATCGCTACGCGGTCCTGCTCGAGTACGCGATACGCTTCGGCCATCGCAGGCTTGAGCCAAGCGTCATCGGCATCGTTCTGAATCGCGCGCCCTGTGCGGTCGCGATAGTTCACGAGATACGGTGGATCGGTGAGGATGAAATCCACGCTGTTGGCGGGCATCTGACGCATGACTTCGATGCAGTCGCCGCGAAGGATCTGGTTGGTGAAGCTGCTCTGTTGTGCGGTTGCTACTGACGTGGTTGCCATCTCTAAAATCTCCTTTTGATCCCATGTCTCTGAAGGCGACCGGGACACACCACGCGAAGCGATGCGAGGGTCCCGCCTCCCAAGGCAAGCGAGTGCATTTTCGGGCGGGCCGAAAGAATGTTCTGCGTTCGTTTGCAGAAGATTGTTTTGGAGGGACCCGAAACCCGACAGGGCGGCTGTCAAGCCGAAGCAGAACAAGCGCAGTCCGCAGGGCGGCGGTTAAGACCCGAAGCAGTGTCCGGTCAACGCGCAGAGAGAAAGGGACTAGGGATAGAGGAGGCCCGATGGCAAACGTGGGAGCAAGCGCGCCAGAAGGGCGCTTGGCAGCATTATTCAGGATTGTGATGGATGAGGGTTCTGGATTGACTACTGGATCGTACCGGGCTCGCCTTCGGAGAGCATGGCGGCGATGACGGTCACTTCGCGCATGACGCCTGCGGGTAGTACCCGCGCGATAGGTTGAGCGGCGTCGATCTCATCCTGGCGAGGAACCACGATCATGTCGTCCTCGCAGCGAGTCTCGTGGTTTGATTGGAGTAGGCGCAGGAACTCGGCTTTGTTCGCGGGAGAGGAGAATGAGAAGAGCAATTCATAGGCGTCCGCTTGCGGATCGCCAACCAGTGCGAGCATGCGGGTATCGGTCATCTGGGCAAAGGCAAACATATCGCCGATGGCCTCAGTTCCGCGCGCACGGTCTTCTTCGTCATCTCTGCGCAGGAACTCGATAACAACAAGCCAGTCCTCTTCGTTGCGCCAGAAGGGTGGCATCGGCGGGGTATCGCCGGGCGGGATTGTGGGCGTATTGCTCATAGGTCTCCACCATCATTGCCTACGCTCTCGGTCTGATCAAGCGGCCTTAAACTGAGAACCGGACTCGAATGGACTCAAGCCTGTCCCTTACGGGTCATTTTGAGCGCGTATCGATAGATTTCCGGAACTTTGTACCTCTCCACACGTTCCTCTGTACCTTCATACACGCCCAAGAGTCCAACTTCTAAGGCGAGTCTAGATAATTCGCCTTTGCCAGTGAGTTCCTCACTTGCGACGGGGGTCCTTCCAACATCTCGAAGGGACACCAACAAAGAGTCTAGTTCCGGAAATTCTTCTGAAATGGCGCCAAGAGCTTGCTCAGATACCGCGGGTAAAGTCGCGATCAGAGCTCGAGGCCTGAGAATGCTCTTTTCATATGGAGTGCGCGCTTGTTCTAGTTTCTCCCAATTCGAAACCTCGCGGAAGAGTTGGAGTAGGTAACGTGGACTGTGGTCACCGTTTGCATCCGCTAAGCGATTCCAAACCCAGTTGCGCGTAAATGCGGTCTTCTCTCCTTTCATTCGTTCACCGATAAGAAGATCCCATGCAGACAGAACCTGAACTTCACTCCACTCCGCTACTGCTTGATCCCCGAAAGAGGGTCCAATTCGAAGCAGCGCTTGTTGAAAACCCAGTGAACGCATGGCCTGTTTGAGAACAACTTTGAAGTAAGTCGTTTGATCTCGCCATTCCAAAGTGACGGAGCGCCCATAGAAATGGCTCTTATTCTCGAATCGTAGAGCTTTCCAAATATCCTCACGGAGAACAACTTTGAAACGCAGATGGGCGTGATCATTGCGATCAGTAATCAGCTCAAACAGTCCCTCCAATGCTTCGCGTCTTCGAATGCGCTCAGTATCTGAGTTGCCAAAACCTGTATCCAAGCCATCGAACAAAAGAAGGACATCCCCTTTTGTCCGCGAATCAACTGCCTCCATTCGAGCAGTTGCTAGTAGGCTTGCGCGAGGCTCCTGAATCATTGCTTCTATGAGTTCTAGTACTTCGAGTTGGGTCCCAGAGTGGTTCGCTAGTTGTACACCCCCGAAATTTCCCAGTTTGTTTTCATCGGGAAGTGCAGATTCCAGAGCAAGGACGATTAGGACTTGCCAAAATTGTCTCCAGCTAGATTTAGTTCTATCTAAAATGGATGACGCTTCCGCAAAGCCATCGACACCAAGAACCCAGGGTCGGTTGCCTCTTAGAGGTGCTGGCGCAGTTATCGGTATAGCTTTGTAAGCAGAGGTCTCAAGTAAACTTCTGAAGACGGCAGTTTTACCTACGCCCTTGCGTCCTAATATCAGAGGTATCGATAAATCGAGTGCTTTGCGCGTGCTGCCGACTTCGACAAAGGTTGCGAGAAAATCATCTTGGTGCTCCGCTGTTCCAGCGGAGAATCTTAGTTCATCTAGAACGATCGTCTTATCTACCAGAGCGAGGTCGGTAGCAGTCTCGCTTTCTGTCGGAAGAAACCTCTCGATCCAATCAGCAACCGGCTCGTAGTCTTTCCAGGTGGAAATCTGTTTGGCCGACTCGTCCGAGGTAGCTATCTCCTCTTTGTATGGAATGAAATGTACGGCATCCGCGAGGGCCTCGGCCAACTCGGGTGAATTGGGGAGACTCGCCGAAAGCCATTCGGAAATCCATCGACCTGCGCGCACCTTATAGCGGCTTACAACCTCAGCGATGCGGCTACTTGGGACAGGAGAGACTATGAATCTCGGCTCGGGTGTGAGTGCTTGTCCCTCTATCAATCGCTCGTTCTTGGAAGCCATCAGGGCGCGGACAACTTCTCGGTTAGCTCTCTCGGCCTGAGGATGTGGGAAAAACGTGATAATCGCTAGATCTGCGAAGTCGAACAATAAAGGAGCGCTAATCTCGCTCAGGCCGGTACGTGAATCGACCAAGATCACATCTGGCAAGAATGGAAGATCATTTTTCAGACCCCTAACGAGTTCCTTAAAAGGATTCCGATCTTCTGTGTACCAAGCAGTCGGGTTTACAAATTGGAGTAGACGCGCATACTCCGCTGAGATACGTCCCGCCGGAACGCAATAGAGCTCATCAGCGTCGTCTACCTTGATCAAATGCTTCGAAATGTCAACCTTTTCACCCCTGTCAAGAGCGAGCAAAACTTGCAAGACTCCCTGTCGATCCTCAACCTGATCTTCAACTCCGAGAAGTGCAGCCAGCCCAGGGGCTTCCAAATCGAGGTCGACACAAACCACCTTCTTGCCTCTGCGTGCAAGTATTCGAGAGGCGTAGGCCAAAGCAGTCGACCTTCCGACGCCGCCTTTTACTGAATAAAAGGTCACGCAAATGGGCCTTGGTATGTCCGAATCCAACTGAGAAGCTACCGTTGGCTCTCCCTGTGCCCCATTGTCGGAGATTCGACTTAAAGCGTCGGGCCACATCGGAAGATTAGTTAGTTCCGCATCCTTTAGCCTCACCCCGCTCCACTCGCTTTCTGATTTCGTCAAGAGTTCTGTGAATTGAATCTGTCCGTCATCAATGCCAAAAAGCGTGAGGTCTCGCCTCTCGGTCGGAGAGAGGTTAATGAAGCGGTCACTCACCACCGAAACCCGCCAGCCTCCAAAAGGATCCGGTTGGACACGAACTTCCGAATCGTTTGGAGATTCGTTAGTCAGGTTGATGAGGATTTGTTGCTTGAGCTCATCGCGAGTCATCGTGGACGCCTCCTGCGGATTGTCTGGCGGTTACTCTGCGTTAGCAGCCATCCTGCAATTCGTTTTGCGCCATCTACCAAGTCTTGGTTGGAAATACCAGACCCGGAGATCGTCAGCTCATATCTAATGCTCGTATTCCAACTTTCAAAGAAGAAAGTGGCGCATCCCGCTTCGCCAGGGACATCTCGTTTACGAAAATTTGATGCCTTCCATAAACCCACAAGGTCGTGTCCAGCTGAACCGCGGGACGGATATGGGCGCTTGGCTGATGAAAGAAAAGCCTTCAGGCTGCATTCAACTGCATAGCCAGCCATGTAGACCGAAGATACCGATGTGGGGATGGCTTTCACCAAAGCATCCGCATCGGCAGCACGCGCTTTCGCTACATTTTCCCAATCAACTGCTGTTTGTGGTTGCATGTGTCTGAAGTCAACTTCACCAGTATAGGCTTCAAACTAACCGGTGCTGGAAGACGAGTGGATGCATCCGGTTCGCGGGAGAGCGCCGTTCCGGATTATTGACTCAGGTGGAATGATCAGTACGAGAAAGTAATAATCGGCAGGTGTCGATGGACCTAGTTTGGGATCAGGGAGGAGGCCTGATGCCAAATGAAGAAGCTGTCCGAGGCCCGCAGCCCGGTGCATTCGAGCCGCTGCTGAATCTGGAGGAGGCCGCCTCCGTTCTGGGGATGCACTGGAAGACGCTGGAGCGGATGGCGCGCGACCGAAAAGTGCCTGCGTTCAAGGTCGGAAAACGCTGGAAGTTCCGGCTCACTTCGTTGAACGCGTGGCTGGAACATGGATTAAACTCGACCACAACCGACTATGCCGTTCTGACTGGAGAGGAGCAACACCCTTGAAACACAGACGGCAACGCTATCAACGAGGCAGTCTGCGCCAGGTGGCGCGGGCTAACGATCAATGGGCGTGGGAGTACCGCTACAAAGACCCCACGACCGACAGGGACACGTCGATGTATCTGAGCGCTGAAAAGTTTCCGACCGAGATCGCCGTCACGCGGCATCTGGAGGCTTTCGTGCTTAAACTCAACTGCGAAAACCCAACCCTTGCCATTCTGGAACCCACCTTCAACGCTATTCTGGACCGTTTCATCGAGGAGGAGCGTCTGCTGGAGATTAAGCAGCAGCGTCCCGGCGATCGGTGCGACGCCGAGGGGGCGTTGAGTTATTCGACAGCCGTGTCGTACCTGAGCGTCATCAAGCAGGTCCGTGTGCAGTGGGGAACCACCCACATCACCCGGATGAAGCCGGTGAAGGTACAGGAGTGGCTGAAGAATATGGATTCCGCGCCTAAGACCAAAGGCCACGTCAAAGCGATCATGCACAGGCTGTATGAGAAAGCCATGCTGTGGGAGATGGTCGAGTGGCAGCGGAACCCGATGGAGCTGGTCGAGGTCAAGGGGATCAGCAAACGCCGTAAGAAGCCGATCGTGCTGACCGTCGAGCAGTTTTACCAGATCCTCGATCTGCTGCCGCAACCCTACCGGACGATGGTCGTGGTGGCGCAGTGTACCGGCCTTCGTGCCGAAGAGGTGCTGGCGCTTGAATGGCAGGACATCGACTTCGAGAACCTGAGCATGAAGGTGGTCCGGGCGGTCGTTCACGGCCGGGTCAAGATGGTGAAGACCGAGTATTCGGAGGACGAGCTTCCGCTCGATCCCGACTTCGCGGCGGTTCTTCTGGACTGGAAGATGGAGTCCGAGAAGAAGGCCAAAGAGGAGGGGAAAACCCACTTAACTGGGTCGGACCTTCTCTTTCCCAGCACCGCCACCGGAAGGCACTTCCACACGGCACCCATTCAGCAGGACTATATCCGTTCTGCCGGATGCTGTCTGGTGGCGTGCCCGAAGTGTGGGGCGGCTGCCGGCGTCTGGTGCCGGCAGGAGGGAAAAACTTCGAACGGCGGTCGTTTGCCGATTCATGAGGAGCGCTGGGAAGCAGCCGGGAAGTACGACGGGGTCGGGTGGCACACCTTCCGCCATACCTATCGGTCGTGGCTGGACGACACCGGAGCGCCTGTCGGGGTGCAGCAGAAGCTGATGCGCCACGCGCAGGTCTCGACGACGATGAATATCTACGGGAACGCTTTGATGGGCGCCAAGCGTGAGGCGAACAGCAAGGTGGTCAGGATGGCACTGAGGAGCGCATAACCGTGAAAAGGACCCTGCAAACACACCAAAACCCACCCTGCGTTTTCGCGACGTCTGACTGGGTGGGTTATCTTGGGTTGGCGTTTCCGCTAAGTGGTTGCGGGGGTAGGATTTGAACCTACGACCTTTGGGTTATGAGCCCAACGAGCTACCGGGCTGCTCCACCCCGCTCTTTGAATATACCGTTATTACCGGCCTAACGTCAATTCGACATGGTGCTGGTTTTGGTGAGTAAAACGGAGTTGGAAGGTAGAGGGAAAACGGAACTTTTTCTTGAATTTGGAGTCTGCATTAAGTACCACTGTTTGTGCGACGAAGACGAATTTGTAGTCGCTAACAGTATGGCGGAGGATTTTTTCGTATGAGGCAGGGCAGGGTAATTTCGGGGCGTGGAGCGTCATCATTTTTGGTGGCTGGAATGCTTCTGGTCGGTATATCGGGAGTTGCGCAGACGAAATCGGCGACGGTACCGGATGCCCAGGTAGAAGCCAATGTTTTGAAGGCGTTGGCTAGCCAACCGCAGTTGGCGGATCAAGCTATCAGCACGACGACGGTTTATGGCACGGTGACGATAAATGGATCGGTGCGGGATGAGGCATCTAGGGACATGGCTGAGGAGATTGTGTCAAAAGCCGCTGGAGTGCAAAAGGTTGTCGATGAGTTGACGATCGGTGGTGATGCTGCCGCTTCGAGTACAGAACCTCAGGGGCAAAATTCAGCGGAAATGGGGACGAACCCGAACCTTCAGTCGGATGGGACTATGGCACCTACTGCATCGGGGCAGCCTACACAGCAGGCTCAAGATACAGGAGTTTCCAATCCGCCTGAAGAGGTCGAGAATCAGTCTCCCGCGCAACCTGTACCCTATCCTGCGCCTTCTGGGCCATATCGGCGGCCTTATTCGGGTGCTTATGGTCAGCAGCCGGTTCCTGCTCAACCTTTGACGTCTGCTCCTGCTCAGTCTTTGATAGCGCAGAGGGGTGGGGATGCGGTGATTGTGCCTGTTGGATCGGTCATTCGCGTTCGCATGAATCAGGCGATGGACAGCAGAAGGACTGTGCCTGGAACGGGGTTTGATGGAGTGGTTTTGAACGATGTTGTTGCTGGCGGGTCGATTGCGATTCCGCGCGGCGCCGCGGTGCAGGGTGTGGTGGAGGATGCACGGCGGGCCGGTCAATTGGGTGGGCAGGGTGGGCTTTCCCTGCAGTTGACGCAGGTTACGCTGGGCGGAAGAACATATCCTCTGGTCTCGGATTACTGGTCGCATCAAGGTGTTAGCAAGACAGGGAATACGGTGGCCAATACGGTTGGATTGAGCGCGATGGGAGCGCTGATTGGCGCGGTAGCCGGCGGCGGGGTAGGGGCTGCGGTTGGCGCGGGAATCGGTGGTGTGGCTGGGCTTGGAGTATCGTCGGCATCCAGGCAGGGAGAGGCGACGATCCCGGCGGAAGCTATTGTGAGCTTTAGACTTACGCAGCCCACGGAATTGACGACCGTGTCGCAGGCCGAATTGAACAGGCTGGGCGCGGGTTTGCCGCCGCCGGGACAGCAGGGGCAACAGGCGCAGCAGTTACAGCGGCGCTATCCGCCTCCGCCACCACCTCCTCCGCCGGGTTATTACTATCCGCAGTACCGGTATTAGAACCCATAAATCACGGAATTTTTTTGAGGACGCTGCAGGCCCTGGGAGACCGGGGTTTTGCAGTTTTTGCAGGGATTTTTAAGGGGTTTTGGGGAAGAGCGAGTTGTAAGAGAAGGTATTTTTGCGGCTTAAGTGTGGTGAATTGTGTGGCAAAGATGGACAGAGGATGTGCATTTTTCCAAAGTTGAAAATTTTGCAGATTTTCCAAGTTTATTTTCGGGGCCGGGAAACACGGCGACGAAAGCCTTGAGGCGAAATCCTCAGGATGAATGATTTATACTCGTAGCTTGCCCTGCATCCAGCGTGGCATTGGCCGATAAACGGTTCTGCTGGAATCCGCAAATCCCGGGCACGCGCACAGCCGAATCAAGCGAAACGGTGGCGCTCGAAGTGAAGGTCTTTAGTCAAGCATGATTCGTATTCTGCAGCAGGACAACCGCATCACGAAGATAATCTTCGCCGTCATTATTGGATTCGCTGTTATCACGATGGTAATTACGCTTGTGCCAGGGATCTTTGATAACGCCTCAACGGACAATGCCACAGTCTTCGCAACGGTACGGCAGCCGGGCTATCTTGGACGCCTAGCCGGGGACAGCACACCGATCAAGATGACTGAGGTTAATCAGCTTGCGCAGCGGCAACTGCAGCAGCAGCGCCTGCCGGATTTCCTGTTGCCTTATATGTCGCAGCGCGCCGGGCAGATTCTGGTGCAGCGCGCGATTCTGAAGCATGAGGCTGACCGCCTTCATCTGCAGGTGAGCGATGAGGATTTGAAGCGCGAATTGCAGACCGGGCCGTTTTCGCAGTACCTGTTCCCGAACGGACAGTACATTGGCGATGACGCCTATATGAACTTCGTCCAGAGCGCGTTCCAGACCAACCGTGCGGATTTCGAAACGCAGGTGAAGAGCGATATGGAGCTGAACCGGCTGCAGGCGCTGATTACCGGCGGCGTGACGGTTTCGGACAATGCTGTACGCGATGCCTACAAGGTTCAGGGAACAAAGGTGAAGTTCGACTACGCGGTGATCTCTGCCGACGATGTGCGCAAGTCGATCAATCCTACGGACGCGCAGTTGCAGGATTTCTTCAAGCAGAACGCAACGCGGTATGCGACGGCGATTCCCGAGACGCGGAAGATTGCGTATGTAGCGTTCGACCCATCGAACCTGCCGGGCGGCAAGCCACAGGTCAGCGATGCGGAGGTTCAGGCCTATTACAACGCTCACCAGGAACAGTACCAGGTGAAGGAACAGGTAAAGGTTCGCCACATCCTGATCGCGGTTCCCCAGGGAGCGGATGCGAAGACAGAGGCTGCGGCGAAGGCCAAGGCGGAAGACATCCTGAAGCAGATCAAGAGCGGCGGAAATTTTGCCGACCTGGCCGCGAAAAACTCGGACGATCCGGGCAGCAAGACGCAGGGCGGCGAGCTGGGCTGGCTGGACCGGGGCAAGACGGTTCCTGAGTTCGACAAGGCGGCGTTTACGCTGGCGCCGGGACAGACGTCGGACCTGATCAAGACGCAGTTTGGATTCCATATTTTGCAGGTAGAGGATAAGAAGACGGCGCATCTCCGTCCGTTGTCTGAAGTGAAGGCTGAGATTGTGCCGGTGCTGGAGCAGCAGAAGTCCGGCGCTGCGCTGCAGACGTTTGCCTCGCAGATTGCCGCGGATGCAAAGGCGAACGGCCTTGAGAAGGCTGCTGCGGCGAAAGGTTTGCACGTTGTGACGACTGACTACCTTGCGAAGGATGGTGTGATTGCCGGATTGGCTGATGGCGCTCCACTGCTGACACAGGCGTTTGCCGTGACGAAGGGTGCGGCTGCGGCTGCGGTTTCGACCGGCGATGGATTTGCCGTGTTCGAGGTGAAGGACATCAAAGCGGCGCATGCGCCTGACTTTGCGGATTACAAGCCGCATATTCTGGACGACTATCGCGAGCAGCAGGTTCCTCAGTTGTTGAACACGCAACTGAACAAGCTTCACGATCGCGCCAGCGTGCTGAACGATCTGAAAAAGGCAGCAGCCGAGATGAACATCCCGGTGAAGACGAGCGATCTGGTGGGCAAAGACGGACAGGTACCGGACCTGGGCGCGATGAGCGGCCCCGGCGCGGTGGCGTTCTCGTTGCCGAAGGGTGCGATCTCCGGACCGATCAATGCGGGCCGTGTGGGTGTGGTTCTGAGCGTGTTGGATAAGCAGGAGCCGACTGCCGAGGACATTGCGACCCACTTCAACCAGACGCGTGAGCAGTTACTGGGAGAGCAGCACGAGGAGGTCTTCCGCGTGTATCTCGGCAACCTGACGGAGAAGTACGAGAAGGGTGGGGCGGTGCGGTACTCGAAGAAGCAGCCGGCTCCGGGATCTTCTCCTTTCGGTAATTAGTTCGTTGGTTGGTTAATCCAAAAACACCCCGGAGGATAGTCCCTCCGGGATGTTTTGTTTTGTGGACGCTACGTCATTTGGAGAATTTCAGCTTACCGAGAAACTCAAGTATAGCGGCGTTGAATTGCTGAGGTCTCTGCAAGGGAGCGAAATGACTGACGTCTTTGAGGAAGATGAATTCAGCGTTTGGAATGGACTGGGCTAGATATTCTGCATGTTCGCGCTTGATGAATTCGTCATGCTCGCTTTGTGCGATTGCGATCGGCACGCTGATCTTCGCGAGATCGTGCGCGGAGTAGTTGGGCTGCGTTCGCTGCATCAGGCCGACGTCTTCTACGAAATCTTTAAAGTGGTCCGGTGTAGCCGATAGTTGGGCGTAGTCCTTCACGTGTCGGGCGAAGCAGCGATCGAGAGTTGGAGTAGCTTCAAAGGGTTTTACGCCGCTCGGGTCCATGTTGCAGGCGAAGAAGAATACGCCCGCGATGCGAGAGGGTGTATTTGCGGCAAGGATCAAGGCGGTGCATGCGCCATCGCTCCAGCCCACCAGGGCGGCTGTTTCAAGATGCAGCGCATCCATCACGGCGAGCACGTCGGATGCCATCAGCTCATAGGTATAAGGTCGAGAGTCGCGTGTGCTGCGGCCGTGGCCACGGCTGTCGATCAGAATGGCGCGATAGCCGCTGTTAAGTAATGCTGGAAGTTGATAGCCCCAATTGCCACTATGACCGAGGCCGCCGTGGAGCAGGATTACGGGCGATCCGGATCCGTAGGCGGCGTAGAAGATTCGTGAGCCCTCGTATTCGACGTAGCCTTGATCGCTCGTGGCTGGCAGAGGTGAGGCGCCGTCTGCTTCGAACTGTTTGAGGTCGTCATCGTAAACATCCATTGAGCGTTGATCTCCCACTTCGTCCTGCTGGTCTTGAGGAACTTGGATTTGATTGCGCGATTATTTTCGCTTTTCGGCTTTGATGCGGGCGATTTCGTCCATGCGCTGGGCGAGGAGTTTCTCGCGGCCTTCGCTGGTGGGTTGGTAGTATCGGCGACCGGCGAGTGAGGGTGGGAGGCACTCCATGTCGGCGACGCGTCCTTCGACGTCGTGCGCGTATTGGTAGTCACGGCCGTAGTCGAGTTCCTTCATGAGTTTGGTGGGGGCGTTGCGTAGATGCAAGGGTACCGGTTCGGCGGCAGTGGCTTCGATATCGCCGCGCACGGTGTTGTAGGCGGTGTAGACGGCGTTCGACTTGGGAGCGAGTGCGAGATAGACGACTGCCTGTGCGAGTGCGAGTTCGCCCTCGGGGTGTCCGAGGAAGTGCATCGCATCTTTTGCGGAGAGGCAGAGGTTGAGGGCTTCGGGGGCGGCGAGGCCGATGTCTTCGATGGCCATGCGGACGATGCGGCGGGCGCAGTACATGGGGTCTTCGCCGGCTTCGAGCATCCGGCCGAGCCAGTAGAGCGCGGCATCGGGATCGCTGTTGCGAACGCTTTTGTGTAGCGCGGAGATGATGTCGTAGTGCTG
Organism: Edaphobacter sp.; assembly: GCA_035317185.1. GTDB lineage: Bacteria > Acidobacteriota > Terriglobia > Terriglobales > Acidobacteriaceae > Edaphobacter. Next base: position 342,487 of record DATHHN010000071.1, on the reverse strand, counting down.
CTCGCCTTTTTTGTCATAGAGCAGGACGCGGCGCTGCAGGGCTTCGGCTGCGAGCGGTTTTGTGATGGTCATGTTGCCGCGGCTTTGTGCGAGCTTGGCTGCAACTTCGAGGGCGTTGAGTGCGTTGCGCGCGTCGCCGCTTGAGTAGGATGCGATGGTGTCGAGTGCATCGTCGTCGGCATCGACTCCAGTGGCGCCAAGGCCACGTTCTGCGTCGGCGAGGGCGCGGTGTAAGAGCGAAACGACTTGCTGTTCGGTCAGGCCAACGAGTGTGTAGACGCGGCATCGAGACAGGAGGGCGGCGTTGATTTCGAAGGAGGGGTTTTCGGTTGTGGCGCCGATGAGGCGGATGGTTCCGCGCTCGACGTAGGGGAGGAAGGCGTCCTGCTGGGCCTTGTTGAAGCGGTGGATCTCGTCGACGAAGAGGATGGTGCGCGAGCCGAAGCCTGCGGCTTTTTCGGCTTCCACCATGACCTGCTTGATCTCCTTGATGCCGGAGAGGACGGCGGAAAATTCGATGAAGCTGGCCTGGGTCATGCGGGCGATGATCTTGGCCAGGGTTGTTTTTCCTGTGCCTGGAGGACCCCAGAAGATCATTGAGGTGGCGTCGTCGCTTTCGATGGCGAGGCGGAGGGGCTTGCCTGGAGCGAGGAGGTGTTCCTGCCCGACGTACTCGTCGAGGGTTCGCGGGCGCATTCGTTCGGCGAGCGGAGCCAGTTTTGCGCGACCGCTTGCGGCGGCGATTGGACTGGCGTCGAACAGGCTCATCGTGTGGACCTCTGGCGTGAGGCTTCGTACAGCAGCAAGGAGCCTGCTACGGCGGCGTTCAGACTTTCTACGGGGCCGGGGCAGGGAATTGTTACGCGCTCGTCCGCTATACGCATCCATTCCGCACCGAGGCCTGCGCCCTCGTTGCCGACGAGCAAGGCACATGCGGTGGCGAAGTCGGCGTTCTGGGCTGGCGTTGCCCCTGTGCCTCCGACTGCTGCCATCAGCCGTACTCCGTGGGTTTTCAGGGCTGCGACGTCTTCTGGAGTGACGCTTACGACCGGCATACGAAATACGCTGCCTACGCTGGCGCGGAGGGCCTTCTGGTTCCATGCGCTGACGGTGCCGGGCGTTGTAAGGACGCCGGCTGCTCCGAAGGCCTCGGCTGAGCGCACGAGCGTGCCGAGGTTTCCGGGGTCCTGAAGGCCTGCCGCGATCAGAATCAAAGGGGTTGCGCTCTTCATCACGTCATCGAGTTTATGGACGGGGGGCACGATCAGCGCGGCTACTCCCTGGGGGGACTGCGTCTCTACGACGCTTTCAAACACTTCTTCTGTGAGGCGGAGGACTTCAACCCCGCGTGGAACCATGTGGGGGATTTCGCGGCGGTCGCTTACGAAGACGGTCTTCAAGACCATGCCGCTCAGCAAGGCCTCTTCGAGCAGATGGTCGCCCTCGATCGCTACCAAGCCGCCGCTCAGCCGCGCGCGGCCCTGAAACGCCGCACGCAACTGCTTGACCCGTGCATTTGCTCTGCTTGAGACCAACATTTCCGAGATAGCCATCTTCGCCAATCTTACGCTTGTTGCCGACCGCGGATAGGTGCGGAAGACACGGATTAAAGACAGGACTGGGTTTAAGGTTTTGCGGCGAGTGTTGCTTCTCTATTCATCCGGGTTCGCTGGGGCAGGCTGCTAGGGTTCGTTCCTTGAGCCAGTCTCGTCACTATGCTATGGTGCGAGATGGTTGTACCACCGGAACAGGAGCCAGATTTTGACGGCTGAAACACTCCGCATTCATCCCGACGAGCCCGAACCAGAACTCATCGCCAAGGTTGTAGACAACCTACATAGCGGCCAGGTTGTGGCTATTCCCACCGACACCTTCTATGGGCTTGCGGTCGACCCCGTGAATCTTCAGGCTGTCGACCGGATCTATGAGATCAAGTCGCGTGCGCGCCATAAGCCGTTATCGCTGCTGATCGATGAGGTGGCGCAGGCTTACGAGATTGCCCGGCAGCTGGATACGGCTTTCGACCGGCTTGCGGAGAAGTTCTGGCCGGGGCCGCTGACTATCGTCGTAAAGGCTGGTTCCAAGCTGCCGCTGCGGGTTACGGCCAATACCGGTAATGTTGCATTGCGTGTACCGGAGGCGGCTATTCCGAGAGCAGTTGTGGCTAAACTTGGGCTGCCTATTACGGCGACGTCGGCGAATCTTTCGGGCTTCCCTGAGTGCACGTATGCTAACGGTGTCCGCGACCAGCTGGGCAACAAGATTCCGTTGATTGTCGACGGTGGACCCACGGCTCGGTCTACCGCTACAACCATTGTCGATCTTTCGGGTGGGGGAAATTCGTGGATGATTCTCCGCGAAGGAGCCATTCCTACTCATGAGATCGCACTGACATTACAACACTAGTTCTTCGCTTGCCGGATACCGTAAACTCATCTTCATCCCGAATGACGACCCAGGCCCCCAACCGATACCGTAAGCGCCGTTCCTCTGCGGGCGGCATATTGCTTCGCTGGGGACTGGCGCTTTTTCTGATCGTGACTGTTGGCTGGTTCGTCTACGTCTACCAGCAGATCGATGCGGTCGCCAACGAAGATGAGGCGCAGCCTGCTGACGCTATCGCCGTCTTCGGTGCAGCAGAGTATTCGGGACGGCCTTCTCCGGTTCTTCATCTGCGGCTGGATCATGCTGTAGAGCTTTATCGCAGGCAGGTGGCGCCGATCATCATTACGCTTGGCGGGGGACGCGACGCAGACTCCGGCAATACGGAGGGCGCGGTCGGTCGGGACTATTTGTTAGCGAATGGTGTTCCATTTGGCAACATCATCGCTGAGACGCGTTCCATCGATACAGAACAGCAGGTGCATCGACTGGCCGCGATCGCGCGCGAAAATAATTTCCGTCACATCGTGGTCGTCTCGGATGCGACGCATTTGTTTCGAATTCGCGAGCTCTGCAGAGATTCCGGGTTGGATGTCTATACTTCGCCACGGGCTACGATTGGCCATATCAGCAACTACGATCTGGCGATGCGCTACTTTCACGAAATTCTCAGTTATACGTCTCTTCGACTCGGCCTCAACGTGAGCTGGCTGCATCGGTGGCTCGAGGGCAAAGAGGATTACTAACGCAGCGCAACCAGAAGGCTGAGCGCGAATACTGCGGCAAAGAGAGTCGAAGTAAAGTTCACAAGGTCATTTCCCAGCCAGCCACGCCGCTCCACGGTCGCTCCTAAAAGGCTGTCGAAGAATAATCCAGCGCATGCAGCCAGAAGCGCGATTGAAGCTTCGGGAATCCTGAGGCGGAGGGCCCACCATCCCGCCGAAACTACTGCTGCAGCTCCGGCAATACCTGCTGCCGTTCCGGTGAGGCTTACGGCTCCGTCTGTTCCGGGATCGACTTTCTGCAGGGTGGTGAGCATAATGGGCTGTCCGCCGAATGCCTGACCGATCTCGGATGAGACGGTATCGGCTGTGGCTTCTGCCAGTGCGGCCAAGGCAACGACTCCTGCGAGGCGCACGGAGAGCATGTGGGGCGACCAGCCGAACAGCACACCGATGCCTATAAGTGAGGAAGATGCTGCGGGGACGCCTAGGTTCGCGATTATCTGGGCTGCATTTCTGCCTCTGCGCCCTTCAGCGAGACCGGCCTTTGTTTTTAGCTGCCTGCCCATCCGTGTCGCGGCAAAGGTGAGAACAAACAGAAAAATCAACGGGGTCAAGCCTGTTCGCAGGAGGGAGCCGGTAGATGAGCCCGTCCAGATGATTAGCAGGAGACAGATCATCGCTCCGGAAGCTGCACCTGCGATGGTTGCGGCTCGCAGCCCAAGGACAGCAAGGGCAAAAAATACGCTGATTCCAAACGATCCAAAGATGAAAGCGGGGAGGCGGTCCGCGAGCGGATACGCGATCACCATGGTCTGGACGGAGAGGGCGACCAGTAAAGCTCCGGCTCCGAAGGCCAGCGCCCGAGATTGCAGCCGGTCTCGATTGAGGGGGATCGCTTTCCGCCGGACCATTTCCGCGTCTATATACAAGTGTCATTCTCCACGGTGATTTACAATCAAATTTGAGAATAGCCAACACCAGTATCACGCGGGAGCAGTTTTGCACTTAGCAAGAATTGAAGCAGAAGATACCACCCAGCCACAGTCAAACCGGCGTCCCACGCGGTCTGCAGTGAAGTCCGTCTACTCATGCGTCCTTACAGCGGCTGCGCTGGCCTCTATCCTGGGCTGCGGCAACACTTATCGTCCCGTGGTCAGCGCCGTGAACCCTGTCGGTCCTGCCGGCCAGCCGACGAAGTACGCTATCGCGGTATCGAGCCCCAGCCTGACCAGCCCGGGCCTTGTCACGATCGTCGATTTTTCCGGTGACTCTGTTCTAATTACCGCTAACCTCGGGGTGAATCCCTATTATCTGGCGCTTAACAGCAGCGGTAATACGGGCTACACGCTCAATGGTGACGGCACGGTCACCAGTTTCGGTATCTCGACCACGCTGCAGACCAAGGACGTGCTGCAGACGACGTTGCTTTCCGGCGCGGCTCCGAACAGTATTCTTCCGCTGACTTCCTCGACTTATATCTCCGAGCCGGGCCGCAATTCCATTGCGCAGCTCACAGGCAGCCCTCCAGCACTGAAGCAGGAGCTTCCGGTCGACACAGGCTACACGCCTGTGTATATCGCCGGTGCGGCTGCTGGAACTCGCGCCTACGCGATCAGCCAGGCTACTGCTGGCGGTCCCGGACAGGTAGCGGCAATCGATATCGCCAGCAACACGATCTCTAACCGGATCAACGTGGGGATTGCGCCGATTTACGGCGTAATGACGGCCGATGGCCGCCGCGTCTTCGTCATGAACCAGGGCGACGGTACGGTCAGCGTGATCAACGCGCAGACCAACCAGCTCGATACGCCGCCTACAGGAAGCACGAATCCGATCGTCGTAGGGACAGCGCCTGTCTGGGCCGACCTCGCGCCCGCTCGCAATGAGATGGTCGTAGCTAACGCCGGGGACGGTACTAAGCCGGGATCTTTGAGCATCGTCAATATTCCTTTGTGCTCGGTGGTTACGCTGCCTTCGAACCCTGGCTGCGATGTCAACAACCCGGTCGATGCCGTAGGCTTCGGTCAGGTGCTCGCCACGGTTCCGGTGGGTGTCAACTCTTTGATGGTTGCTGTGCTGCAGGATATCGCCAACTCACGGGCTTACGTTCTCAATCAGGGAGATCTCAGCCAGCCGTGCACACCTCCCACGGCGGCTCTTCCAGCAGGCAATTGCAGCGTCTCGGTTGTTAATCTCACAACCAACACAGTCACGGCGACCATTCCAATTTCGGGCGGTCACCCTAATTTCATAGCGGCTACTAGTGGTACCCCTACCGGTAAGGTTTACGTTACATCTCCTGAGTCAAATGCCATGACAATTATTCGTACCGATACGGACACTGTCGAAACGACTGTTGATCTGCAGGGTAAGGGTGTTCAGGTTCGCGTCACAGCACCGTAATCAGGTTTAGACCAAAGCAAAGAGCCATCCCATTGGGATGGCTCTTTGCTTTTGGGTTTTGATCTTGAACTAACTTCCTGCAAGGATGATTGGCAGGGTGGGAGTTTGCGATCCGCCTTCATCTTCCACGGTTACGCCAAATGCCTTTGCTTCAATTCCTTTTGGCAGCGGTGGCATTATCACACTCGCGTTCCCGCGTTCGTCGGGATGGAATGTTCCCGCTGGAATTGGATCGCGCCCGTCTGCCGGAATCAGCCAAAGTTCGTAGACCTTGTAGGGTTGCAGCGGTTCCATGTTGCTGGCGAGAAAGATCAGCGCGCCCTTCTCGGAGACATACGTCGCGCGGCCCTGGGGCTCTGGAGGCGCCGAGGTAGCGGGCGCCTTCACCAGCGTCACGTGCCTCGCCGTTGGATCGGTCATGGCATCGAGCATCTGTTTGGCGGCTGCCGCGTCCGCGCTTAGCCGGTCCATCTGAGTTGCCTGCGACCTGAGCCTGCCTTGCAGGACATCGCGATCGTGGTAAAGACTGACGGCAGCTACAGTGACACCGGCGGCTACGGCCCATCCGGCCCATGGCGCCAGTTTGCGAAAAGTGCTGCGTGCGGGCGGCTCTTCCACTTTAAGAGGAGCTCCACTGCCCAGGCCCGTTCGAAAGACCTGTTCGGTACGGCTTGGGTACGGGGCCTCGGCTGGAGCACGCTCGATGGGCACTACTTTTTTCTCGCGGGCCACTTGCTTCATCAGACGTTCGCGGGCAAGGGCCGGAGGCGAATGCATATCCACCGCGTGTGCGTAGACGGCCAGATCACCCTGCACCTCGGCCAGTTGCTGACGGCATTCCGGGCATTCTTCTACATGAGCCGCAACGGCCCTGGCCTCGTCCTTGCCGAGCAACTGCATGGCAAAGAGAGCCAGATCTTCCGGTTCGATATGTCTGGTCAAGCTCATGCCTGAAAGGCCTTTCTCAACGTAGTCAGAGCGCTGCGTATTCTTGTCTTCACGGTGCCTAGTGGATCGCCCGTCATCTCGGCGATTTCCGAGTGCGTGAGGCCGTCGAAGAACGCCATCTCCAGCGTCTTGCGCTGTTCCGCCGGCAGTTTGCCGATGACGCCGCGTGCTTTCTCCATCATGTTATTGCGCTCGGCCTCATTCGCCAGGTTGCAGGGTGAAGCCAGGCTCAATTCATTGACGGGATCCATCGGCTTCTTTCGCCGTAGTGCGTCGATTGACCGGTTTCGCGATACGACTGCGAGCCAACCGCCCAAACTGCCGCGGGTCGCGACAAACGTATCCGGATTCCGCCAAATCTGCATGAACACTTCCTGGAGTATGTCCTCAGCAGAGGCCGGATCGCGCAGTACCCGTAGCGCGACCGAGTACACCACTCTCGAGTAGCGATCAAACAGAGATGCCATCGCGTACTCGTCGCCTCGCTTTACAAGAGCCAGCAAGGTCGCATCATCTTGCGATGATTGTGGCGAAGCGTTCACGAGTCCCGTCTCTCTATACATAAAAACGCACCCAGCTCTACAACAGATTGCTGCAATCTCAACTATTTACAGCCGGCAGGGCAATCCATTCCTATCGGCTGCCAATCTTGCTCAATAGACGTCACCTGCAACTCTAAATCGAAACCTCGTTATCGGGAGGTATTCATTTGGCTTCTCCACTCCCTGTACTCTACAAGAAGGGAAGCGATCGGCCTTACCGTTCGCAACCGAAGCTCGTGATTATGAAGATTCGCCTCGACAAACTTCTTGTAGACCAGGGCCATGCCGCCTCCCGCGAGCGAGCACAGGCACTCATTCTTGCCGGCCGTGTTCTTGTGGACGAGCAGCGCATCGATAAGCCGGGCACACCGATTGTTGAAGGAGCTGCGATTCGGCTTCTTGGGAGCGATCTCAAGTATGTGAGTCGAGGCGGCCTCAAACTCGAGCATGCTCTCGCTTACTGGTCGATCGACCTTAGCGGGCTCGCCTGCGTCGATATTGGAGCTTCCACGGGGGGCTTTACGGATTGCATGCTTCAGAGCGAAGCCGCGACGGTTCTTGCTGTCGATACGGGCTATGGGCAGATCGCGCAGAAGCTTCGCGACGATCCCCGCGTTACCCTACGCGAGCGCACCAATGCACGCCACCTCGCTGCCGGAGAACTGCTTACTCCCGGCGATCTCACCTCGGCATTTCTCTCGATGGATGTTTCCTTTATCTCAGCGACGCTTGTTCTGCCCGCGGTACTGGGAGCGCTCAGTACACCAGAGCAGCGCTGGCGTGGCACGGCTGTCATTCTGGTAAAGCCGCAGTTCGAGGCTGGACGCCACAATATAGGAAAGGGAGGCATCGTCCGCGATCCTGAGGCCCGCAAGGAAGCTATCGAGCGAGTTCGCGAGTGCGCCATTGAACAGGGAGGCACCGATATCGAGGTCATCGACTCGCCTATCCATGGTATGGAAGGCAATCATGAATACCTGCTTCGCGTTCGATTTGAGTAGAGACTGTTTACGAATTGAGAATGTCGTTGTCGCCGGGCTTACTGTCCGCGTTTACACTAGAAAATAATGCTCCAGGCTGCCATCATCTCCAAACCGCAGAAGCCGGAACTCGCGGGCATTTTGCGCGAGCTTATTGCTTGGCTCGATGCACGCCAGTACCGCAGTCTGCTCGATCCACCAAGTGCCGCTTATATAGGCTCAAATGATGGAATCGAGCGGCCCGATCTTCCGAATTACAAGCCTAATCTCGTCATTGTTCTTGGCGGAGATGGCACGCTTCTGGCTGCGGCGAGAGCCTTTGCCCGCATGCCTGCGCCCATACTCGGAGTGAATCTGGGCTCGTTGGGTTTCCTCACGGAGATTCCGCTTGCAGAGCTTTATCCGACTCTCGAGGCGTGGTGTAACAACTGTGCCGGTGTCGAAGTTCGTTCGATGATGCACATTGAGCTGCACCGTGAGGGTAAAACGATCAACTGCTGGGATGCTCTCAACGACGTCGTCGTCGCTAAAGGTGCAATTGCGCGAATGGCAGACTTCTCTATCGATATTGATCAGCAGTTTGTGGCGGCTATGCGTGCCGATGGCATCATCGTCTCCACGCCGACGGGCTCCACTGCCTACAATCTTGCCGCCGATGGCCCGATTGTGATGCCCAGTGTTAATGCACTCGTCGTGACGCCGATCTGTCCGCATCTGCTTACGATCAGGCCCATTGTTGTGCCGGGCGATTCCACTATTGCCATTCATATTGAAGGCGTGCCCAATCTTACTTATCTGACTGTGGATGGGCAGGAAGCTGTTGAGCTCTTTCTTGGCGATCAGGTGACCTGTTGCCGCTCGGAGCAGAGCGTTCGCTTGCTTCGTCCGCGGCCCAACGGACTTTTTAATGTTCTTCGCAGCAAACTGAGCTGGGGCGAACGTTAGAGGTTACTCGTAGCGCAGGGCTTCGATGGGGTCGAGATTCGCGGCCTGGATGGCTGGGATCATGCCGCTGATCATGCCGACGAAGACGAGGATCGTCGTGGCGACAACGACGATATTGGGTGAGATCAGCAGGCGGATATCGGCGGCATCGGCGTTGGATGCGATGGCGCTGTAAAAGGTGATGCTGCCTACGCTGATGCTGATGAGGTATGCGAGCACGACGCCACCAAGGCCACCGACCCCGGTGATGACCAGGGCTTCTGCGAGGAATTGGAAGAGGATGTGACGCTTGCGCGCGCCCAAGGCTTTTTCTACGCCGATCTCGCGAGTTCGCTGCTGCACACTGACAAGCATGATGTTCATGAGGCCGATGCCTGCGATGCCGAGGGTGAGTGCGCCGATGAAGAGCAGAAGGGCCTGCAGGCCGAGCGAGACGATGCGGAACTGCGAGAGCTGCTCCATGATGTTGGCGACGTAGATGGCGTTACGGTCAGAGGGGCGAAAGCTGTGTGAGGCGGCGATGGTGTTGCGCAGAGCGCGCTCGACGGAGGTATGGTCTCCGTTGAAGTTCATCCAGATACCGTCGATGTACTTGATGTCCTTGAGATCGGACATGGTGCTGAAGGGAACGTTGACGATGCGGTTGATGTTGTCGTCGCCCTCCTGCATTTTAGGCTTGAGGACGCCAACGATCTCGAAGGTAATGCCGTTGAGACGGAGTTTCTGGCCGATGGGGTAGATGCCGGAGAAGAGCTTGCTTTTGGCTTCGGAGCCAATGACCGCGACGTGGGCTCGAGTTTGCATATCGGCGGCGGTGATGAAACGGCCTGCGACGACCTCCATCTTTTGAATGTCCTGCAACTCGGGTGTGATTCCATCGACCTCCCAGGTGTAGGTGTGGAGGTCGTTCTGGACCGGCACTTGCTTCCACATGACAGGGGAGACGTGGAGGATGCCGGGGACGGTTTCCTGGATGCGTTCGACGTCGTCCTGCTGGAAGCGGACCTGTACGCCGGCCTTTGAGCCGCCGGCCTGCTCGCTGGTGCGCCCTGGGAAGACGCCGATCATGTTGGTGCCGAACTGCGCGAAGATGGTCTCGAACGCTCGTCCAAAGCCCGCCCCGTAGGCGAGCAGGAGAACAACGGTAGCGATGCCCCATGCCATGCCAAGGATGGTGATGGCCGTGCGCCGTCCATTGTGCCGCATCGCTTCCAGTGCCTGGCCAAAGATGTCCTTGAGCATGCGCTATTCCTTTCGCAGAGCTTCGACTGGTTGCAGTGACGCGGCTTTGCTGGCTGGGTAGAGGCCGGCAACGATTCCGCAGAGTGTCAAAGTGCCCATCGCCATTGCGGCGGACCAGGGAACAAGGCGAGGTGGGTCGAAGCCCATCTGATTGTTGCCCATGGCGGCACCGAGAGCGATCATCAAGGCAGCCGCGCCGACGATGCCGATCACTCCGCTGAGTCCGGTCAGCAACAAACCTTCGAGGAAGAACTGGAAGAGGATGCTCCGATTGGTAGCGCCAAGTGCTTTCCGGAGGCCAATCTCGCGGGTGCGCTCCGTTACGGTGACGAGCATGATGTTGACGATGCCGACGGCGCCAAGAGCAAGGGTGACGATGCCCACACCGCCGAGGAAGACGTCCATCGCGGTGAAGATGACGCCGACGGTGCGCTGGGATTTGATAGTGTCCCACTCTTCGAACGCATCTGTCATGGATGGATCGAAGCCGTGGCGCTCGCCAATGATTTTATGAACCTCGGCCTTAGCGGTCTCATTGAGTTCGGGGGTGAGGGGCTGGTACTGAATGGAGGTGATGGAGTCGTGAGGGATGTTCTCGCCTTTGAGGGCGAAGAGGTCGAGCATGGTGCTGAGGGGGATGTATATCTTCTGGTTGTCGCCGTCAGCATTGCCGCGGCCGATCCTTGCGGCTACACCGATAACCTGAAAGCGATACCCGTTAAGCGTAATGAAGGACCCGACGGAGGGGCGGCCGGGAAAGAGGAGCTTGTTGTTCTTCTGGCCGAGGACGACGACCTGCCGGCGCTGGGCTAGGTCGTCCTCGTTGAGGAAGCGACCTTGGGCGATGGGGAGGTGGCGGATCTCGGGGAAGTTGACCTCGACGCCCATGACAGCGCCGCTGGAGCTGGAGTATTCGCTGACCTCTTTGAGATCACCGCGGTTGATGAGGGCTGTGGTGTTGCGGACGTGCGCTGCCTGGGTACGGATGGTGTCGGCGTCAGAAAGCGTCAGTTTATAGGGCTGCATGCCGGTGTGCTGGCTGGGCAGAGCGGGAATGGTGCCGCCGAACATCATGATGAAGTCGGTGCCGAGCTCGGAGAGGCCGCGTCGCTGTCCTGAACGGAAGCCTTCGCCAAGGCCGATGAGCAGGAGGAGCGAGGCTACCCCCCAGGCGATACCGAACATGGTAAGAAAAGAGCGCAGCTTGTTCGCTCCGATCGAGCGGAAGACCTGGGCGAAGATGTCGTAAAGCGCGCGCATAGCAATAATTGGACTACGGTATTGAGATTCAGTTACGCAGGAATTAAGAAAACAGTTCCGTATTGTGACGAAACGGCCGATTTGCCGGTTTAGTAGTTGAGGCCGGGGAGTTTTTCATCAGCATCGGAACATCAGGATCAGGTTCGGTGAGTACTTTGAGGCCAAGCGCGCGCAGGAAATCTTCGGTCGCTGCCAGGATCGATTGGGCGGCACGGGCCGGGTGAAGCAGACGGATCTCTCCGGCTGTGGCGGTCAGATCTCCGCGTAAGGCGATGCAACGGTCGGGACGGTAGACGCAGGAAGCCAGATCGGTGATGCTGAGCGCATAGCTTGGGGTACAGAGGATTGTTTTGGGCGGGGCCATGCGATCGATCATGCTGAAGATTTCAAGTTTCGATTCCAGCTCATCCGGAACGAAGTCAATGGCTATGTCGGCCTCGCGGACTGCTTCTTCTACGGTCGAGGCAAGTTGCAGTGCACCACGTGGGCTGGCATCGGCGTATTCGGCTTCCGCACGGCGCAGATTGGCCGGCATTACATCCTCGAGAATGACGAGGAAGCCCGCGGAAACACAGGCCAATGCAAAGCTGCGCCCCGCCACCCCGGCTCCGATGATGGCAACTTTTGTGATCTGGAAGGGTGGTTGGGGCGCTGCGGGTTCTGTCACTTTTTGCTGGCCACGGCCGCGATCACTGAGTCGTAGCTAGGCTCCGCGTGTTTGATATGTTCGGAGACGCGCTGCCGCTCATCCTCAGTCAGCGACGGCAGAACCGCGAGGATGCGGCGCAGCGTAACCGAGATGTCGTCAACGTAATTCATGGTGCGGATAGCTTCGCCAGAGAGAGGCATGAGTACTCCTGAAAAGATTTTGAAAATGCTTTCTCCAGTCTAAACGCTGGCGGCCGACTGCGCCTGTTTCTGGGATTCGCCTGCCTCTTTGCCTGCTTCGAGCGCTGGTTTAGACTCCTCGTCTTCCTTTGGGGGCTCGTAGCCGTCGCGGTCGGTCATCTCCATCAAGGCTGCGAGCTGGATCGCGAAGTCGGGATGCAGGGCGTTTGAGTGGTAGCGCCAGGTCCAGTTGCCGTCCGTAGCTGCCGGAATGTTCATGCGGGCCTCGCCGCCGAGATGGAGAACATCCTGAAGGGGGAAGATGCAGAGATTGGCGACAGAACGAGCCGCGGCTCGGATCATCGCCCATACGATATCGCCTTCGTGTTCGATGGTCTGAAGATAGTTCTGAACATTTGCGCGTTCGTTTTCGCTGATTTCGTGACGCCACCATCCGAGCGTTGTGTTGTTGTCGTGGGTTCCGGTGTAGACGACGGTGTTGGGCACGAATTTATGCGGCAGGTAAAGATGGCTTGGTCGATCGGTGAAACCGAATTGAAGTATCCGCATGCCGGGCATGTTGAAGTGTTCGCGTAACTCATTGACTTCGGGGGTGATCAGGCCGAGGTCTTCGGCGACGAATGGAAGGCTGCCGAAGACCTCCTTGAGACGCTGAAAAAGCTCGTGACCGGGAGCCTTAACCCACTGGCCGTTGATCGCTGTGTGTTCCTCGGCGGGAATGGACCAATAAGCTTCGAAGCCGCGGAAGTGATCGAGCCGCACGATGTCGTACAGCGAGAGCGAGCGACGGATACGCGCGACCCACCAATCGAAGCCGCGTTCCCGTAGCATTCCCCACTTGTAGAGAGGGTTGCCCCAGCGCTGGCCGGTCTTCGAAAAGTAGTCCGGGGGAACACCAGCGACACGAATGGGTCGGCGTTCTTCATCGAGCTCGAAGATTTCCGGATGGGTCCACACGTCGGCACTGTCGTAGCTCACGAAGATGGCAACGTCACCGAGGACACGAATCTTGCGCTCGGCGCAGTAGCTTTTAAGGGCGCACCATTGCTCGTTGAAGAAATACTGAATTGCCTGCTCCACGGCGAGTTCACGCCCGTAGCGATTCAGCGCAGCCGTCAGTGCATCGTGCTTGCGCTGGGCGTATTCGGGGGGCCACTCGTTCCAGCTTGTGTAGTTGTATTGCCGTCGCAGTACATTGAACATCGCATAGTCGGGAAGCCAGGAGATGTTGTCCTTGCAGAACTTCTGGAAGCGGGCTCGTTTATCGTCTGGCGCGTGGTCGAGAAAGTTCCTCGCTGCTTCTTCTATCAGCGGCAGCTTCAATCGGGTGGCGCCTTCGAAGTCGGCAGGGCCATCATGTCCGGGCAGGCCCGCGATACGCTCCCACGCGATCCAACCGTTTTGCGCGAGGCGTTCCAGGCTGATCAGAAGGGGATTGCCTGCGAATGCCGAAAGCGCTGAGTACGGAGAGCTGCCGTAGCCTGTGGGGCTAAGCGGAAGAACTTGCCAGAGCCGTTGTTTGGAGGCTGCAAGAAAGTCGACGAAGGCATACGCGGCGGGGCCGAAGTCACCAACGCCACCATAGGACGGAAGTGAAGTTACATGCAGCAGAACCCCGGATAACCGCTCCTGTTTGCTTCCGTCACCGCTCATCGTTCCCCCTTGTCCAGCTCAACCGTATGATGCCCAAATGATACGTCGTCGCTATGAGTGGGAGATAAAGATGGGGGTTAGTTTTCGCTTCGTTGGCACGAGTAGGGTTTCTGCATAAGGGCGCGGGCCTCGTTGACGGCGCCCTGGGTGTTGTCGTTGGTCTGGACGGCGAGACGATACTCGTTGACGGCACGGTCACGTTGGCCGGTGCAATCGAAGATGCGGCCCAGTTCGATGTGGCTCCAGACCTCGACCCACCTGGGGTCGCCGTCGCCGCGGAGGGAGTCGCGGAAGGAGTTGGCAGCGGACTGGTAGTTGCGCTGCATGAGGAAAACCTCGCCGATGCGATAGGACGCGAGTGAGCTGTTCTTGTTGGCGTCGAGGGCCTTCTGGTACTCGATGAGACCGGCGGTGAGGTCCCCCTGAGCAACTTGCTGCTGGCCACGCAGGACAGCTACACGGACGGCGAGGTCGGGCGTGCTCTTAAGTAGCCAGTTCTGCGGGTCGATGGTGATGCGACGCGGGCGGCCGAAGGTTTCGACAGAGTAGTGGCTATCGGTGCCGGTCACATCGACACGGCGGATTTCCGTCTTGCCGTCCGTTTCGATACGAAGCTCGACTGGCATACGGAAGAGATCGAGATCCTGATCGACAGAGCCTACGGTGCGGAAGCCTTTATTGTCGCCGAGACGAAAGACCGTAAATTTGTTAGTGAACGAAGGGGCGCCGGTACCGTCGAGCCATTGTGCAAAGAATGGCGTCAACTGGAGCTGCGATTGGGCTTCGGCGACGGTTTCGACGTTGGCGCTGCGGACGGACTTGTCGGTGTACTGCGAGAGGAGGCCGCGCAGGAATTTGATGAAGGCATCGTCGCCGAGCTCCCAGCGGAGCATGTGGAAGACCATGGCTCCCTTTTCGAGGGTCATGGATTGAAACTGAGGGGAGAAGGGATCGAGCCGACCGATGGTGGTGAGGGGTTCAGTATCGTAGGCGAGTGCGCCGGCAGAGATATCTGTGACTGCGCTTTCGAAGGCGATCTTGCCTGCGGAATCTTCAAGGTACATCAGCTCAGCGTAACGGGACATGCCATTGGTGATCCAGGCGTCGTTGAGGGTGGCGGGAGAGATCTCACTGCCCCACCATTGATGGGCGAGAGTGTTTGAAAGCAGACGCTGCTCGTTGCGAGCGGCGATGCGGTTGCCGGCGATGGCGGCGATCTCGGGAGCCCAGGCGGCGGAGACAGTGTCGTCGGGAAGCTCGACGAGGTTGATGCGGGTGGACTCGGGCTGACCGAAGGTGCCGGACATGAAGAGAAATTCGCGCTCGGCCTGGCTGGCAAAATCATGGGCGTAGTCTTTGTGCTTTTCGGTGACATAGACGCGCATGTTGCCGGCGGTGATGGGATCGATGAACTTGCCTGCGATGATGGTTCCGGGGAAGCCGGGTTTGGCCCAGTTGAAGGTGTACTCGGTCCGGTTGCCGGGGACGCTCTTTGCGGCGGCAACCCCACTGCCGCTGCCGACGACTCGCTCGTCACTAGGAACGCGAATGTGCATCTCGGCGGTGAAGCGGTTGGTGAAGAGGCCCACCATGGGGAACCAGCGGCCAGGGTAGAGCAGGATACTGATGGGGCTCTCAACCGAGGCGAGCTTGATGCCTTCGACCGGGCTGGTCTCTGCGCCCTTGAGGGTGCCGGAGTATTCGAAGTAATACGTGGTGCTGGTTCCCTTGGGGATGGGGTTGGCCAGGCTGAAGCGGACGGTGGAATTGTTGGTCAGGCGCTCCGCTTCGAGAGGCTTTTTGTTGGCGTCCGTAACCTTGGTGATTTGCAGGCCATTGTTGAGTTCGAAAATAGGAGCTGTGAGATCTTCAAGCGCGGTAAAGGTTACGGCAGCGGTGGCGGAGAGCCGGTTGACGGAGGGATCGAGATCGGCGTTGATTACGTAGCCCGTGACCTGCAACTGCGGTCTGGCAGGAGCGGCCAGAAGAGGTGTTGCGAGCAGGCAAAGAGAAAACAAGGCCGCAATCGTAAAGCGTGGGGAGCGGGTCAGGAGGTGCATGCAGGCTAAGGTCCTCAAAAGACTATGGTACTGCCGTCGTTCTATTAGACGCATGTGGTGGGAATTCGGCCACACCCTGTAGGAAGGAGGGTTTCTACGGTGTCGCAAACCTGGGTGATAGAACTGAATTCAGATTGCAGGAGGCGGCGAACCTCGGCAAGGTCGGCTACCATTTGGGCGCGTTCTGAGGTGTTGCGCAGCAGCGGACGCAAAGCGGCTGCTACGTTCGCCGCGGTGAAGTGCTGCTGTATCAGTTCGGGAACGATGCGACGGCCGGCGATGAGATTGACCATAGCGATTGGCAGATTGCCGTGGGCGTCGGGTTGGGCGGGGATCTCAGCGGGGTAGCGAATGAGGCGTTTGGCGAGCTTGTAGGTCAGGGAGGAGACCTTGTAGACGACGATGAAGGGGTTTCCGATGACGGCGGCCTGGACCGTGGCGGTGCCGCTGGCTACGATGCTGGCCTGGGCGTGGTGGAGGGCCTCGCGGGCGTCGGGTACGAGGTGAATGGTTAGGTTAATAGGCAGGAAGCTGTATATATAGTTGGTGTCGACGGTGGAAGCTACGGGGAGAAGAAATTCGTAGGATTCGCCGACGGACAGGGTTGAGGCTGCTTTGAGGAGTTCTGGCAGGTTGAGATGCACTTCTTTGCGGCGGCTGCCGGGGAGGATCGCGATCCAATCTTTGTCTGGGTTGAGGCCATGCTGGTGCGCGTAGTCTTCGCGGGTCGTGATGGGTAGAGGAAGCTCAGCGAGCGGGTGGCCGACGAATTTGGCGTCAACTCCTCTGGCGCGATAGAAGTGTTCCTCAAAAGGGAAGATAACCATCATGCGGCTCACCCGTTCCTGCACCCAGCGAAGGCGTTTGCGCTTCCATGCCCAGAGCTGTGGGCTGACGAAGTAGATGACGGGAATATTGAGCTTTTTGAGCTCGCGGGCGAGGCGAAAGTTGACGTCCGGGAAGTCGATCAATACGGCTACGTCGGGACGGCGCTGTCTGATGGAGGTGACGAGTTTGCGATATTGGCTGTAGATGAAGGGGGCGTGCCGGATGACTTCGGTGATGCCCATATGGGCGACGTCTTCGGCGTGGACGATGCGGTCCTGGCCGGCTTCGGCCATCTCTTTGCCGCCGAGGCCGAAGAACTCGGCTTGTGGATTGCGACGGTAGAGTTCGGCGATGATCTGGGCGCCGTAGTGATCGCCGCTGGCTTCACCGGCAGAGAGGAAGATTCGCGGATTGGGTTTCGTTGCAATGGAACCAGTGTAGATTTTTCTCGGAGGGATTGCATGGCGGGAGTTGCAGCGAAGCGATTCAGGACGGTGTTGGAGCATCTTGGAGGGGAACTGGGGTGGACGGTTGCGCGCGTACCATTTGACGTGAAGACGACATGGAAGAAGATGGTGCGTCTGCGGGTGAAGGTCGAGGTCGCGGGAGAGATCCATCGAACGTCACTTTTTGCCGACAGTGCGCATGGCGGTTACTTCGTTCTGGTGAACAAGAAGATGCAGAAGGCTGCCGGAGTGAAGCTGGGAGGGATGATTGACCTTGCCGTCGAGCCTGATCTTGAGGAGCGCGAGGCGTGGGTGCCAGCCGAACTTGAAAAGCTCCTAAAGGAAGAAAAGGCGCTATCGAAGTGGTATGCAAAGTTGAGCGAGCCGACACGGAGGGAGATCGGCAAGTATATCGATGGCGTGAAAGGTGCTGAGGCAAGACAACGGCGCGCAGAGCATATGGCTGAGCGGCTGATGCTGACGATGGAGAGCGAAAAGGTGCTGCCGCCGATATTGGAAGTGGCTTTCCGCGAAACACCTGCGGCGCGAAAGGGCTGGGAGTCGATGACCGTGAGGCAGAGGCGCGGCCATCTGCTGGGCGTGTTCTATTACCAGAGCCCCGAGGCCCGGGAAAAGCGGGTGGGGAAGCTGTTGGACGATTGTTTGAAGGTCACTGAGGCTAATCGGCGCTGAGGGGTTGAAGAGGAATGCCTGCTTCGACGCCGGTTCCGAGCTCCTGGTCTTTGTACTGGAGCTGGTAGAGCTTCCAGTACAAGCCGCGTTGGGCTAATAGCTCCTGGTGGGTGCCGCGCTCACGGAGCTGGCCTTTGTGCATGACCAGTATGGTGTCTGCGGTCTGGATGGTGGAGAGGCGGTGCGCGATGAGAACGGAGGTGCGGCCCGTGATCATGCGCGAGAGGGCCAGACGGACGCGAAGCTCTGTGTCAGTGTCGACGGAGCTGGTGGCCTCATCGAGGATAAGGATGCCGGGATCGTGCGCAAGGGCGCGGGCGAAGCTGATGAGCTGTTTCTGGCCGGTGGACAGAGTAGCTCCGCGCTCACGTACAGGCTCAGCGAACTTCAACGGCAGCGAACGGATGAAGTCGCCTACGTTCACCTCATCCGCGGCGCGTTCGAGGCGCTCATCGGTGATCCATTTGGAGCCGAGGCGGATGTTGTCGGCGATTGTTCCGGTGAAGAGGAATGGGTCCTGCAGTACGACGCCGAACCGGCGACGAAGATGGTTCAGGTCCTGTTCGCGGACATCGACTCCGTCGACAAGAATCGAGCCGCGCTGGATATCGTAGAAGCGCATCATCAGGCCGGTGATGGTGGTCTTACCTGCGCCGGTGTGGCCTACGATGGCGGCGGTCTCATCGGGCTCGATGATGAAACTGACGCCGCGCAGGATCCACTCGATGTCGGCGAAGGTATTCAGTTCTTCGTCAGTTGCGGTGGCGATGCGGAAAAGCTGCGCTTCGTCCAGAGACTGGTAGGTGAACCAGACGTTGTGGAACTCAACTCGACCTGAACCGTCGCCGGCTATGGGATGGGCGGGCGATATGATCTCGGGTTCTGAGTCGAGGAGTTTGAAGACGCGCTCGCTTGCGGCCATGGCGGCCTGCAGGATGTTGTACTTCTCGCTGAGGTCCTGGATGGGGCGGAAGAACCGCTGCGCGTACTGGATGAAGGCGATGAGGATGCCGATCGATACGGTTCCGCGGAGGGCGCTTGCACCGCCGCGCCAGATGACTAGAGCGATGGCGGTTGAGCTGAGGAACTCGACGATGGGGTAGTAGAGGGCGTAGGCGAAGATGGCGTCGGACCACGCCTTCTTATTCTCGGCATTGACTGCGGAGAAGTCCCTAAAGGCGCGGCGCTCGCGATTGAAGAGCTGTACGACGGACATGCCTGAGACGTACTCTTGCGTGAAGGTGTTGATGCGAGCGGTGGCCGCACGCTGGCGCCGATAGCTGTCGCGCACATGCTTGCGGAAGATGCGCGTGACGTAGAGGATGGCCGGAATAACCGAGATGGTGAGCAGAGCTAATGGCCAGCTCATCCGCAGCATGATGATGACGATGAAAGCCAGAACGAAGACGTCCTCGAAGATGGCGAGAACGCCGGAGGTGAACATCTCGTTGAGCGCATCGACGTCGGAGGTGACGCGGGTGACGAGCTTGCCAACCGGGTTGCGATCGAAGAAGGAAGGCGACATGCGCTGCAGGTGACGGAAGATCTGGCTGCGGAGATCGAACATGATCTTTTGGCCAGTCCATTGCATCAGGTAGGTCTGAAGGAATTCGAGGATATAAGTGACAAGCAATGCGCCAAGATAAAGACCGGCGATCTGAGTAATGCCGGTCATGGGTTTGCTACTCAAGTGCCGCGCCAACCAGGAAAGCTTCGTCGCCGGCGTATCCGCCATGTAAGTATCAACGGCGACTTTGACGAGATAAGGCCCGAGGACGTCACTGCCGGCCTTGAAGATAATGGAGATTGCCGAAAGTGCAGTCTGCAGTTTGTATGGACGCAGGTACGTCAGCAGGCGGCGCATAAGGCGTCCGTCGTACGCCTTACCTGCGACCTCGTCGTCCTGCTGGACCTTTTTCGGGGATTCTTTTTGGGAATCCTCGGGTTTTTCCTTGGCAGCCATGTACTTCTATTCTAGATGCTTCGGAATCAGGCTGGATTCCATTCCGGCTGCAACTATTGTTTCGTAGAGACGGAAGCCGCGCCTTTGATAGGCCCAAGGTCTGAGCCCTGTGCGAAGACCACGACGCGCATATTGGCCGGAGTGGAGTCTGATGGCGCATTCAGGGTGAAATTCATAGGGCCTTTGCCGAGGTCCTGCAGCTTGCCGATTTTCTTCAACGAGCGGACTACGCCGACATGCTCGAGTTGATGACCTTTATTCTCGCCGCCCTGAACCTGGGTGGTCGCTGTGGGATCGAGGAGCGCGGCATAAAGATCTGCCTTGGGCAATGGAGCAGAGGAGGACGCCGAAACCGAGCAGGCCAGGTGTCTGCCATCGACCACCGGATTTGAGAGCGCAAGGGCAACCTTGGGTGTTCCAGCCGCGGCTACAACTGCGTCGAGCGCCCGGGGACCATCGTTGCCGACAAACTGTGTCGTGCCATCGACCACCATCTGCGGGGTATAGGCGCTATCAAATTTCAGTCGGGGAGCATATTGGTTCTGGCGGTCAGTGTACTGCGACGACGAAAAGCGGTCGTGCCACCCGCCCTTTTCCCAGTAGTCGACATGCTCTTCAAGAACGATGATCTCCGCGTTGCTGACGGGCTGCTCCTTATCCATTCTGGCGAGCAGAGCATCGGCGGGAGGGCAACTCGAGCAACCCTCCGAGGTAAACAGTTCTACTACGACCGGAGTCTTACCGGTTGGCGTCGCGTTCTGGGCGCGAGATAGGCTGGGGACGATAGCAATCAGAGTGAGGAGGGCGGCTAAAGGATGTTGCGAGATTGAGTTCATGGTGTTCGTTAGTCCTTCTGAGAGCTCGTAGGCTTTGGATTCATTCGAGGCTGCCATGGTAACGATTTAAAGGCTCACCCGTGAAACAATGACACCAAAGGCATTTTTTGCGTGACGAACAGTACTGTTGGCGTTTACATCTCGGTTCCGTTTTGCAAGGCGAAGTGTACGTTTTGTAACTTCGCGTCGGGGGTGTTTTCGGCCGACCGAATGCAGGGCTACGTCGATCGCGTTTGCAAAGAGATGCTAAAGGCCAGAATTGCGGCGAAGGGATTGAACGCAACGCTTGATCGTTCCGTGGACTCGGTTTATTTCGGCGGAGGAACGCCGAGCCTATTGTCGCCGGAACAGTTCAATCAGATATTTGCAGCTTTGCGGAGTGAATTTGATCTGGCAGCAGGTGCTGAGGTCACGTTGGAATGTGCCCCCGGACAACTGAGCGATGACACTCTGAGCGAGCTATTGCGGCAGGGTATGAACCGCATCAGCTTTGGTGTTCAGTCATTTGTAGATAGGGAGTCGACAGCCGTGGGTCGGCTGCATACCGAACAACAATGCAAGGCTGAAATCGCACGGCTGCGTTCTGCTGGTGTCTCCGAGATAAGCCTCGACCTGATCGCTGGTCTTCCGCACCAGACTGAGCAGAGCTGGCGGTATTCCGTTGGGCAGGCCATTGCCAGCGGTGTTCCCCATGCCAGTGTCTACATGCTGGAAGTCGATGAGGAATCCCGGCTGGGCAAGGAGATGCTTGCCAGTGGGACGCGCTATCACGCCTCCGCAGTCCCATCAGAGGATGACGCGGCGGCGTGGTATCAACTGGCTTGCGAGGCCTTCGATGAGGCGGGCCTGCAGCAGTATGAGATATCTAATTTTGCGCGGAGCGGCCACGCATCGCAGCACAACTTGAAGTATTGGAAGCGTCAACCATATATAGGCTTCGGTCTTGACGCCCACTCCATATTGAACACCGGCATGGTTGATGTCCGCTTTGCGAATACGAGCGATCTGGATGCTTATCTCCACGATGCCAATGAGGCAGGGCCGTTCGAGATCGTCCGTCAGACCGAAGCTTCGTCCAACACTGAGGCTGACATCATTGGACGAGAAGAAGCGTTTGAAGAATCACTTTTTCTTGGCTTGCGTTTGAACGAGGGTGTGGTTCTCAACAGTCTTCGCAGTAAATTCGGAGACGCGATGCTCGAAGACGTGATGCCCGCGCTGGTCGACGTTCGCGATGCCGGCTTGCTGGAGATGAATTCCGATCTGATACGTCTTACAGCGCGCGGGCGAATGGTCTCAAACGAGGTCTTCAGCCGTCTATTACTTGCTTCGGTGGCATAGTCCGATTCACATTCAAGATACAAGGAGTCAGCAAATCCAATGATCGATCTACGCAGCGACACCGTCACCCGGCCCACACCCGCCATGCGAACCGCGATGGCCAATGCTGAGGTAGGAGACGATGTTTACGGAGAAGACCCAACCGTCAATCGCCTGGAGAAGGAGGCTGCCGAGATCTTCGGTAGAGAGGCTGCCATCTTTGTTCCCACCGGAACCATGGGCAACCAGATCGCTATACGTCTTCACACACGCCATGGACAAGAGGTCATCTGCGAAGCTCGTTCCCACGTTCTTGACTGGGAGATGGCGATGATCGCTGCCTTCGCTGGGTGCCAGGCACGTACGGTCGCTGCGGATCGGGGAATACTGACCTGGGCTCACGTGAAACAGGCTATCGGGCCAAAGATTTATTATCGCGCGCAGACGGGACTGATTTGTCTTGAGAATACGCACAACATGGCTGGCGGTACGGTAACTCCGCTCAACGTTATGCGGGAGATATGGGCCGGTGCTCGCGAAGCCGGCCTCCCCGTGCATCTGGATGGTGCTCGAGTATTCAACGCCGCTGTTGCACTCGGCATTAGCGTTGCCGAGCTGACGTCCGGATTCGACACGGTAATGTTCTGCCTATCGAAGGGTCTTGGTGCACCTGCCGGTTCGATGCTGGTTGGGAGCAGGGAAGCGATCGACGAAGCGCGCATCTTCCGCAAAGCTCTTGGCGGAGGAATGCGGCAGGCAGGAGTCCTCGCCGCCGCTGGACTCATTGCCTTGAAGGATATGCCTGCGCGTTTGAAGGACGACCATGCGAACGCTCGTTTGTTGGCGGAGGCCGTAACAAGCGAAGCCGCGGCTGAGATCGACCTCGATGCTGTTCAGTCAAACATCGTCATCTTCAAACTGCGAAATCATGGCGACGCGGCCGGTTTTTGCGCTGCGCTAAAACAGAAGGGTGTACTGAGCAGCGCTGTGGGACCCCATTCGGTGCGCTTTGTCACGCACTACGATGTCGATCAGACGGCGTGCAAAAAAGCGGCGACGGTCACGTTGGAGCAGCTGCGTCTACTGTAAATCGCGTGCTGAAGAGCTACGCGGTTCCAGCATTGATGGTGGGCTTGGTCGCCAGAAAGACGCTGACGATCGTGCCATGGGATCCGTTGTCTGTGCTGCTGTCCAGATCAATGCTGCCGCCGTGTTTGTTGACGATTCCGCGACTGACCCACAGGCCAAGTCCAGTTCCGTACTCACCCTTGGTCGTAAAGAAAGGCTGAAATAAGTGTGGCCGGACGCTCTCAGAAATTCCTGCGCCGTTGTCCGCTATGATTACCGTCGCACCCGCCTGCTGTTTCAGCCCATCGGTCCCAATGCCTGCTGCCTGCGGAATGATGCTGACGCGCACCTGACCGCCTGGGCTTGCTGCCTCGGCGGCGTTGGTGATGAGGTTGGTGAAGACCTGCCGCAGCTCCGCGGGAAAGGCGTCGACAATAACCGAGTTCGGCAAATCGGCGTGCATCGTTACGTCAAGATCGGTAAACCGCCGCTCCATCAGCAGCAGAATCTCGAGCAGCATCTCTTTCAGGTCGACTTGTACAGGAGCCTTGGATTCGCGATAAAGCCCCAGCATGGCGCGGCTGATCTGAGTCACTCGCGCCAGTTCCTGCTCTGCCATGTCCATAAAGTGCCTGGATTCCTCTTCAGAAACTCCAGTCCGCATGAGGTAGAGCAGATTGGAAACAGAGTCGAGCGGATTATGGATCTCATGAGCGATCGTTGCCGCCAACCTTCCGGCGACGGCCAGCTTTTCGTTTGCCAGCAGGGCTTCCTGCGTGCGACGCTCCCTGGTGATATCGCGGAATACCAGAACAATTCCTGCCATCTTGCCATTCTGGTCGCGAATGGGCGCTCCGCTATCGGCAATATGCAGTTCCGTTCCATCCTTACGAATAAGAACAGTGTGGTTGGCCACGCCGACGATATTGTTCAATCGCTTGACCTTGGAGACGGGGTTCTCCATAGGCTCCCGCGTCGTCTCATGGACGATGCAGAAGACCTCCTCGAGTGGATGACCGACGGCATCGACTTGGCCCCAGCCCGTAAGTTCCTGTGCAATAGGGTTCATCATCTGGACTTTGCCGTCCGAGTCGCAGGTGATGACTCCGTCGCCGATGGAGTCCAGCGTCGTGCGCAACTGTTGTTCTGACTGGAATATCTCCTCGGCACGACGGTTCAGCACGTCCAGGGAGGTTTTATAGGCATCCGAAACCGCATGCAGGCGGCTGCGCGTAAACAGGCCGATCAGGACTCCCATACTAAGAGCCAGGATGATAAGTCCCACCAGCATGCTTCGAACCTGCCGGTGCCACAGTGCGATGCGTGTCGCACGATACTGCTCATTATTGCGGATGATGGCATTGATGTCGTTGCGAACCTCATCCATCTGGGATTTACCCCGAAGGTTCAACTCGACGTCATTGCTCTGGCCACCGGCGCGAACCGTGGCGATTACAGGCACGGCAAAGGCATCGCGCCAGGTCTGGTGTTCGTTACGCAGGTCTTCGATAAGACTCTTCTGTTCGGGATTGGAGCCGGTCATCTCTTCGAGTCTGCGAAGCTCAGTCTGCAGGTGCGCTTCGGCTTCTACATAAGGCTGCAGAAAACGGGTATCCAGCGTCGTCTCGTATCCACGCAGACCGGATTCCTCGTCAACGATGAGTTTGGCAACCAGAGATGCCTGGGCTATGCGGGCGTCGGAGTTCTGGATCAGGTTGACAGTGGAATTGGCACCGCGAATCTGCCAGTAAAGTGCGCCTGCTGTCAGCAAAAGTGCAACGACCGGCAGCAGAAACACCTGGCGGAGGATGCGATTGAATTGGCTTAAATTCACAGACCGTTCCCGTTTGGCCTCTCGCTAAGATGCGTTGACTGGATGCAGCAGGCTGCCCAGTTTCTTTAAAAGTACGGGGGCTCCCTCGCCTTTGGTCATATAGAGATCAACCAGGGAGGTAACCTCGGCGGGAAGACCGATATAGGCGGAGAGCAAGAGTATCGGAATATTTGGCTTGGTCTGCCGCATTCGGGAAGCTACCTCGCCCCCATGCATCCCGGGCATGGAATAGTCCAGGACCACGGCCTGGACCGGTTCGTTGGTGAAGATTTCGAGGCCTTTAGCTCCATTGAGCGCCGTCAATACCCTGTACCCTGCGCGTTCCAGCAGAATCTTTCGAACCCGCAGGCCGACCAGTTCGTCATCTACGCAAAGAACAAGGGGGTACTCATGCGCCATAGCTATCTCATTCACTAAACTGCATCTACTACACTATCCTAGCCCATGCGGACCTGCTATAGCTCGACCAGGTAACCCCAGGATTCATCGTACGTTTGCAAACGACGGCATCCGATGGGCTAACCTGATGAACGGTAACATTGCGTCAACAATCGAGGTTTAAGCATTGAGTCAGACGATTTTCGTGTTGGAAGACGATCCAGACATCTCCAGACTGGTCCAGTACCACCTGGAAAGCGCCGGTTTTACCGTACGTCCCTATCTGACAATCGGTCAGATTCTTCCCGATGCCGAACGGCAGCCTCCCGCTCTGTTTCTGCTGGATATCATGGTTCCCGGCGGAGATGGCCTCGACCTCTGCCGTCGTCTGCGTCAGAACCCTACGCTGAGTGTCGTTCCAATCATCTTCTTGACTGCTCGCGCCGCGGAAAACGATCGCGTGCACGGCCTTGAGATGGGCGCCGACGACTACATCACCAAGCCCTTCGCCACGCGGGAATTGGTTGCGCGCGTCAAAGCGGTTCTTCGCCGCTTTGAGCGTCCCACCACGCCATCTGTCGTCAAATTCGAGAATATTGAGATCGATGCCGGCGCGATGCAACTCCGCGTCGACGGCGATCTGGTGACAACAACCGCTACCGAGTTTCGCCTGCTCGATTATCTGGCGCGCCATCCGGGCCGCGTCTTCAGCCGGGACCATCTGCTCGATGCCGTCTGGGGCGATGCTCGCTTTGTGACTCCGCGCTCGGTCGATGTCTACGTCCGCCGTATTCGCGAGAAGATCGAGCTCGATGCCGAAACGCCGCGTTTTCTCAAAACGATGCGCGGGGCAGGATACCGGTTCGAAATTCCGAAGACGGCCCAGGCCTAAGCGAAGGGGCAGTCCGTGACGCGTGGTCTTTTTTTCTCGTTCTTCTTACGGATGACGATTGCCTTGGCATTCGTTGCGGTGATGCGCGTCTGGTTTACGCCGAACGGCTGGATTCTGGGCTCGATTCTTGTTGTGGCCTGGGCTGCAATCAACGCATTCCTGTTATCGCGATCGGTTCGACGGAACATTGTTCAGCTTCAGGTCGCTACCTCGGCGATTCCGGACCGTCCAGTTGGCCCGTTTGATCATCAGTACAGCGACTTCGACGGCTTGGCCCACGCAATTTCAGTAGCTTCGGGGCACGTGGAGCGGGTGCTCGCCGACGCATCCGAGAGCCGGCGCGAGCTGGAGGCGATGATCGACAGCATGCAGGATGCCGTCGTCGCGGTCGATCAGGCGGGGCGCATCCAGTGGACGAATCAGCGGATGCAGAAGCTGATTCCGGGGGCCTCCATCAGCGGCTCCGTGCGCGTCGGTCACGCGCTGGTGCAGACGATTCGCGATCCAGATGTTCTCGCCTGCGTTCGTACAGCCCTTGAAGAGCGTGTGGTCAGCGAACGACGTTCGACGTCGCTTCTCCCGGGGCGGATCTTTGAGGTCGCGGCCTCGCCCATGCCCGGTGGCGGAGCCGTCGCCGTGCTGCACGATATCACCCGTATCGAACAGATCGAGCGCACCCAGCGCGACTTTGTCGCCAATGTTTCCCACGAGTTGCGTACGCCATTGACTTCGATCACGGGTTACGTCGAAACTCTGTTGGACCACGAGGCATCCCTCAGTTCGCAGGCTCGTGAGTTTCTTTCCACGATCCTCAAGAACGCCACACGCATGAACCGGTTGACCGAAGATTTGCTGGTGATGGCTCGCGTTGAGTCCTCGGAGCAGGAGTTGCACCCGTTTCCAATCCGCGCCGACATGCTCGTACGCGACGCGGTTCAGGCCATGAGCGGTTTGGTTCAGGATGCTGAGGCCGTCCTCGAGATCGGCGAGACGACCCCGGCCGAGGTCTTCGCTGATAACGACTCCATCGTCCAGGTACTCAGCAACCTGATCGAAAATGGCATCAAGTATGGTCAGTCTCGCAATGAGACCCACTCGCGACTGGTGGTCACCGCCCACGAAGTGTCCGACCCCATCGACGCAGTCGAATTTCGCGTCCGCGACTTTGGTCAGGGAATTGCTTCCGAGCATCTCAACCGTATCTTCGAGCGCTTCTACAGAGTCGACAAGGCACGTTCAAGGGAGTCGGGAGGCACGGGTCTCGGCCTTGCCATTGCACGACATGTGGTGCAGGCGCAGGGGGGTACCATCAGGGCCGAAAGTGAGCTGAATTTGGGAAGCACGTTCATTTTTACCCTTCCCAGGGTACAAAATACTGTCAGTTAAGGCTGTTTTTTGCCGTATTCACCCGCGTGTAACCTTACCGTAACAATCGCACCTCACACTCTATCTAGGTGGGTCGAAACGATCGATTCATCCAATCCGAGGGGGAACGAGTGAAACTGAAGGTTATCGCAGCAGGCATACTGGCTTTGACGGCCGTAGGAGCCAGCGCACAGAACATTAACGGAGCGGGAGCTACCTTTCCGTATCCCATCTACTCCAAGTGGTTCAGCGAATACAATCAGCAGCATCCCACCGTCAAGATCAACTATCAGTCAATCGGTTCCGGCGGCGGTATCCGCCAGGTCTCCGAGGGTACAGTCGACTTCGGCGCCACCGACGGCCCCATGAGCGATGCGCAGATCAGCTCCGCGAAGGTGAAGACGATGCACATCCCAACTGTGCTCGGCGCGGTCGTACCCGTATACAACATTCCCGGCGTAAGCAAAGATCTCAACTTCTCCGGTGACGTAATCGCGGACATCTACCTTGGCAAAATCACTAAGTGGAATGATCCCCGCATCGCAAAGGATAATCCCGGAGTCAGCCTGCCGGATAAGGCCATCCTGCCCGTCTATCGCTCGGATGGAAGTGGAACCACCTACATCTTCACCGACTACCTCTCGAAGATCAGCTCCGACTGGAACACCAAGGTCGGCAAGAACACCTCGGTCAAGTGGCCCACCGGTATCGGCCAAAAAGGCAACGAAGGCATTGCCGGCATGGTTCGTCAGTCGCCCTATTCATTCGGCTACGTCGAGCTGATCTACGCCACGCAGAACAAGATGGCCTACGGCGCTGTGAAGAACTCGTCCGGTAAGTTCCTGAAGGCGACCACAGATGGCGTTACCGCCGCTGCTGCCGCTGCCGCAAAGACGATGCCCGCCGATTACCGCGTCTCCATCACGAACGCGCCCGGTGCAACCTCCTACCCGATCTCCAGCTTCACCTGGTTGCTGATCCCCACCCAATCCATCGATCCAGCTAAGGCCAAGGCTCTCTCCGGGTTTCTCGGCTGGATGCTCGATCACGGCCAATCCGAAGCTGCGGCGCTAAACTACGCCCCGCTGCCGAAGCCGGTTCAGGATATGGTCCGCAAGAGCATTGCGCAGGTCAAATAGCATTACCGCCGCACGAAACTCATCTGTTGTGAGTTTCGTGCGGCACCTTATTTCATCCCCGCTCCATTCTGCTGGGTCAGATACAATCAGCCCCTGGGAGAGCACCCAGCCTCAGCCGACAGGAATAAGATTGTGCCACCTAGCCGCATGACGACAGAAAGAGAATCCGGCTCCTCAATGCCTGTGCCGTCACCTATGCCAGTCACGCCCCCTTCTGTTTCCATGGAGGAGACTTCTCCTGCCTCGGGCAGCGGCGCGCCTTCGGCTATTCGAACCTACCTGAACCAACGCGGAAGCGGGCGTCTGGCCGACAATAGCTTCGCCGCTGTCATGCTGATTTGCGCATGCAGCATCTTCGCGATCGTTCTCTTCGTCTTCACTATCCTTGTGCTTCGCTCCCACTTGAGCCTGGTTCAGTTCGGCTGGAGATTCTTCACACGGTCGGCATGGGATCCCGTCGCCGGAGACTTCGGCGCATTGGCCTTTATTTATGGCACCCTTGCCACGTCGATCCTCGCGTTGATCTTAGCTGTGCCGCTTGCCCTTGGCGTGGCGGTCTTCATTACCGAACTTTGTCCCCGACCACTTCGCGCACCCATCTCCTTTCTTACAGAGTTGCTCGCCGCAATCCCAAGTGTGGTCTATGGCCTGTGGGCTGTCTTCGTTCTCGTTCCACTGATGCGCGACGTCATCGGTCCATTTCTATCGAAGACCCTCGGCTGGACCGGATTTTTCGAAGGTCCTAACTTCGGTGTGGGTCTGCTTACAGCCAGCATCATCCTCTCCATCATGATTCTTCCCATCATCTCCTCGCTTACTCGCGACATCATGATGGCGGTGCCCAACAGCCAGCGCGAAGCTGTTCTTGCACTCGGCGCAACCAAGTGGGAGATGATTCGCATCGGCGTCCTTCGCAACTCGCGCATCGGCATCGTCGGCGCCATCATGCTTGGACTGGGTCGTGCGCTCGGCGAAACAATGGCCGTCACCATGGTCATCGGCAATCATCCTGAAATTAGCAAGAGCCTTTTCGCACCCGGTTACACACTCGCCAGCGTCATCGCGAACGAATTCTCCGAGGCCACCGGCGATCTCTACCTCAGCGCACTCATTCAGATCGGCCTCGCACTCTTTCTCGTCACAATCGTCGTGAATGCCATCGCCCGCCTCATGGTCTGGGCCGTGACGCGTGGCGCTCCGGCAAGGGTGAGCTAACCATGAGTACGCAACCCCTCGGTATCCCGCCCACTCGCCCCATGGACTTCCAGACGAAGACCATGCGTCTGAATAACCTTCGTCGCAATATTGCGAATTATGTTGTCAGCTCGCTCGCGGTTATTGCGACTATCCTCGTCATCATTCCGCTTGTAGCTATCCTCTTCTATCTCATTTACAAAGGCGCAAGTTCACTCAATCTGGCCTTCTTCACCCATCTCCCCGCACCCGTTGGGGAGTCTGGTGGTGGTATGGCGAACGCCATCGTTGGCTCAGGGATTATTCTCACGCTGGCCAGCCTGATTGGCGTTCCAATTGGCATTGCCGCTGGCGTTTACCTCGCCGAGTTCGGTCGCGGCAGGATGCTCGCCAACGCCATACGTTTCACGGCCGACGTGCTCAACGGCGTCCCTTCCATTGTGATGGGCATCGCCGTCTTTGCTCTCCTGGTGCAGGGAAGGCACTTCTCCGCATTCTCGGGCGGCGTTGTCCTTGGCATCATGATGATTCCCACCATCACCCGCACTACGGAAGAGATGCTGGCCACGGTTCCTCACGCAATTCGTGAAGCCGCACTCGGCCTCGGCGTTCCGAAGTGGCGAACCGTTATGTCGGTCAGTCTCCGTACCGCATCTCCGGGTATCATCACCGGCTGCATGCTCGCCTTCGCGCGCGTCGCCGGAGAGACGGCACCGTTGCTCTTCACCGCCTTTGGCAATCAGTTCTGGAGCTTTAGACTGAATGAGCCCATCGCCGCGCTGCCGTTACAGATTTTTGTCTACGCCACCGGGCCCTACGACGAGTGGCATCGCCTGGCGTGGGCCGGCGCTCTCGTACTCATTGTTCTAATTATGGTTTCAGTCACGCTCGTTCGAATCTTTGCCAACCGTGGCGTACTCAAGGGAGGAAGTTAGTGGGAGTCGGCATTTTAGTTGAGGATCTGAATGCGTGGTACGGTTCGACGCATACCCTGCAGGATATCAACCTGCACATCCCCGCGAACCACGCCACCGCGCTCATCGGCCCTTCAGGCTGTGGCAAGTCGACGTTCGTCCGCTGCCTCAACCGCATGCACGAGACCAACCCCATCGCCCGCGCCACCGGCACCGTCAAGATGGGCGAAATCGACATCTATAACGACGCATCGCCGGTCGAAATCCGTCGTCGTGTCGGCATGGTCTTCCAGCGCCCCAATCCCTTTCCCACGATGTCGATCTACGACAACGTCGTCAGCGGCCTCAAGCTCAACGGCTTCCGCAACCGCCGTATCCTCGACGAGACCGTCGAACGTTCACTCAAACAGGCCGCGCTATGGGAAGAGGTCAAGGACGACCTCAAGAAAAAATCCGGTGCCTCGCTCTCCGGCGGCCAGCAGCAGCGCATGTGCATCGCCCGCGCCCTCGCCGTCGATCCTGAAGTCCTCCTGATGGACGAGCCAGCCTCAGCTCTCGACCCTGTCTCTACTTCAAAGATCGAAGACCTCATCTTTCAGTTGAAGAGCCAGTACACAATCGTCATCGTGACGCATAACATGCAGCAGGCCGCCCGCGTCGCGGAAAACACCGGCTTCTTCCTCAACGGCAAGATGGTCGAGTTCGACTCCACACACAAAATCTTCACGAACCCCCGTGACAAGCGCACGGAAGATTACATCACCGGGAGGTTCGGCTGATGCGCGTCAAATTTCATCAGAGCCTCGACGATCTCAAAGAGCGTCTTCTCGTCATGGCAGGCATGGCCGAACAGGCCATTCAACGCTCCATCGAGGCCTACCGCACGCGCGACCTCAGCATCTGCGAGCTCGTCTTCCGCTCCGAGCCTGCCATCAACCGTCTGGAACGCGAGATCGATCAGATGGCCCTCGACCTCCTTGCCATGGAGCAACCCATGGCCATCGATCTGCGTTTCATCCTCTCGGTCATCCGCATCAACGCCGACCTCGAGCGCGTAGGTGATCAGGCAGTCAACATCGCAGTCCGCGTTCGTGAGATGGGCGCCTTCGCCAACATCGATCTCCCCGTCGACATCCCGAAGCTCGCCTCGCTCTCCTCCGCGATGGTGCGCAAATCGCTCCAGGCCTTCATCGAAGCCGACGCCGATTTAGCTGACTCTGTTCTCCTGCTCGACGATCAGGTCGACGAGATGAACGACGCTGCCTTCTACGCGCTCAGCTCGCTCATCAAGGAAAAGCCCGAGTTGACGCCACAATCTCTCAACGCGCTCATCATTGCCCGCAACCTCGAGCGCGTAGGCGACCACGCCACCAACATCGCCGAAGACGTCATCTTCTGGGTGCGCGGCTCCGACGTTCGCCACACGACTCCCACCACCTAGTTCAGCCCTTATCACTCCGGCGTCCACCAGATAAGCCGTGGCAGCATCGGATAATAGAGCCCCACTCTCGCGCCTTTCATCACACGCACATAAGCCTCCATCTGCGGTGCATACTTCGCCCGTTCTTTCGCCAGAAACTCTTCGACGCCCTCTGCCCCATGCGTAGTGGTCTTGTAGTCCACAATCCACAGGCAGTCGCCTTCTGCCAACGGCGTGTCTCCAGCGCGAAAGATACGATCCAACCGTACACTGCTGCGCGATTCTCCCCACGACGTCAAAGCAAATTCATTTGCCGCGTCTTTGTGCGAGCGCAAGATCCACAAACCCTCCGGATCGCGCAAAGTATTCTTCAACGCAGTTATCACTCGCGAAACAAGCCGCTGCACTGCGGCTGGCGACAAACCATCGCTGCGCAGAACCGCTGCAATCCGTTGCTCCCAACCCCCAACTTCGCTCAGCAGCGCACCGGCGTCTGCGTTCTCACTCAAAGATTCCGCAAGCCTCTCAAGAAATCCATGAACAGCGTTCCCGAACGCTCGCGCCTCAAACGATCCCTCAGGCCGTTCGAAGGCTGGTCCCGCAGGTTCTGCTTCCACGTCACCGTAAGGAAGTGTTGATGTCGCCTCAAATCGTTTCGTTGGCACGAAACTTAGCGGCAGCCGCTGCAGTATAGGCACACGCACCACTGAAGCAGCGATATCCCCAACAAAATCATCTTCAGACGGAGCAGGGAAGGGCAAAAACGGTATCGGAGTAATCTTTGCCGGAGCTGTATCAAAATGCCTCTCCGCAGCCGGCCACGCCGCATTCAGCAAACTTCCGTGCTCCAATTTTATCTCCCCGTCGGTTGCCGTGTCCGCAGCAGCAAACAGATGCAGCTCCTCCCGCGCCCGCGTGCAAGCCACGTAATAAAGCCGCTTTCTCTCCGCAGCCTCTCGCGCCTGATGAATATTCTTCAGCCACTCGTTCAACTCTCTCGAGTTCTCACCCTTGCCCGCAATCGGAGCCAACACAACAGCAGCCGCTTCTTCATCATCGGATTCGATCTCACTCCACGTCAGCAACCTGCTGCTCGTTACCTTCGCTTTCTTCTCGAGCGATGGCACGATCACGACGTCCCACTCCAGTCCCTTCGCCCCGTGAATAGTCAACAGATCGACCGCTCCCTCCGTTGCTCTTGGTTCGGCAAATAGCCTGCTCATGCGTCGCCGCAACACCTTCAAGTCAACGGGCCCACCCTCCTCTTCAATTTCATCGAGCAACTGAAGATAGCGCCGCGCATTCAACATCTCCTCTGGTTGCAGAGGAGCATCGCCGCCGAGCGATCGCCATGTCCGCTCCACCCACTGCGCAAGCGTCAGCCGCGCTCTCTGTTCTGTCGCTGCTTGCAACACCGGCCAAATTCGTTGTAGTCGTTCGCAGCTCTCTTCGCTCAGCAACTCACCCCGTTCCACAATCACGTCCTGAATGCTTCGCTCGGACCAATCAGGATCGTCCGCGCCAGCCAGCAGATGCAGCTCTGCCAACCCTAGCCCGCACCACGGTGCATGAAGAACCGCGAGCCACGCCACTCGATCAGCCGAATGCAGCAGAGCCCGAGTCAGTGCAAATAGATCCAGCACCTCCTGCCGCTCATTCAGCCTCTCTATATCAACCGCACGAAAGGGAATCGTCCCTCTGCCATCGTCAACCTTCAGTGCCGCAATGATATTCATCAAATGGTCGCGGCTCCGTACCAGCACTGCGATCTTCCACGGTTCACTTTTGCCTTCAGGTAGAGGGCGCGCCCTCCACTCCGACACAATCGCACGAATCCGGCTCGCGTCCGTCTTCGCCCTCTGTCTTCGGTCTCTCTTCGTAATGTCATGCGGCAGAACACTCGCATGCCACACCAAACTGCGACACGCATTGCCGAGTATCGAAGACCCATTGACTGCGACCGCTTCGACATAAGCTGCTTCATCTGCCACGTTCGCGTCGCGTGGAAACAACAGCGAAAATTCTTCGTTGAACGCTTTGACGAGCTTTTTCTGCGAGCGAAAGTTTGCCGTTAACCTCAAACGTCCCACCCGCAGCTCACCGAGCCTCTCGTCGCGCATCGTTCGTATAAACCGTTCCACGCGTGCCTGTCGAAACAGATAAATCGACTGCTTCGGATCGCCCACCAGGAACACGGTCTGGCTTCGTCCATCCCATCCCTGCGTCAGCAGTTCGATCAGCTCATACTGGCTCGTCGACGTGTCCTGCATCTCATCCACCAGCAAGTGCTGCAGCTTCATCCCAAGCGCCGTCTGCAGGTCATCCACCGCACCCTCGCGCCGCAGCGCCGACTTCGCCAGCAAGCCAACCTCCGCGAAGTCACACTCACCGCGTTGTGCGAACACCAATTGCAACTCGATCAATGCTCGTCGAAGTACGCGGAACAGCGCCTTCGCCATCACCCATTGTTCAAGCGGATACTTAACTGGCGGCAGGCGGTCCACCTTTTTGATTGCCTGCAGCAAATCGTCTCTATGCGAAACCTCTTCGAGAAGAGCCCTCAAGGCCCTCTTCTGTGCGGGTGTCGTCTCGAACCCCATCGCATTCTTCGGGAAGTTTCTCCTCCACGTACCGCTCGACGGAGCCACCATCAGATGAATCAGCGCGCGCCAATGCTCAAGATCTACCGCAGCGGTCCCCGGCACTCCAGCCCGTCTTGTGCAAACAGCAATCGGCGAGACATCCTTTTCATAAGGCTCAAGCTCTCCCCACGATGCCGCCAGCGAGCAAAGCGTCTGCAAGAAGTCCGCTGGCACGGCCATGGCAAACTCCGTCAGCCCCGCACAAACCGCTTGCTCCAGCGTTCTCTCCAGTCGCGGCAGAACCACGCCATCAAGATACGCATCGTTCAACTCCTGGTTACCCAACGGCACCAGTTCGCCCCATTGATCGCGCAGTGCCAGCATCTCCGCAATCAGCCGTTCACACTCGCCCAGGCTTCCATCGCGATGCAGTAGCACCATCCGCAGCGCTTCATCCAGCACAGCATCCGTGCCGCCAAGCTGCATCAAAGTTCTTCGCGCCGCCTCATGGTGCAGCAACGTCGCGTCTTCCGTGGGCCGCTGCCCTCCGCCTCCACCCGACAGCACCGGTAGCGACCGCGCAATCTCAGCGCACACGGCGTCGATCGTCTGCACCCGCAACCTGCGCGGGTTTTCGAGCAGGCACCATCCCATCCTCTCGTCGCTCCGCAGCACGCCCACGGCGAGTCTCCGAGTTTCGCGTTCAAATTCGTCTTCTCTCTTCAGCGGCGCATTGCGAGCAGCAAGCTCCAACTGCACCATCACGCGATCCCGAATCTCTGCCGTCGCCTTTCTCGTGAACGTGATCGCGAGCACTTGCTCCGGTTCGCCGACGCTCTCATGCCCCAACAGCTTCAGATAACGCTGAATCAGCAGACCCGTCTTGCCCGATCCCGCAGGAGCCTCCACAATCCACGATTGCTCCACATCGAGCGCTCGTTCTCGCGCCTCCACATCAGGCGTCTCCATCTTTGCCGAAGGCACAACGAATAGCTCAGCCACCGCCTACCTCCGAGCCATCTTCATCCTCATTCTGCTCCAGCACCGCAACATTCAGGCGGCAAAGCTCCCGCTGTGCGCAGTGTCTGCAGGTCATCGGATAATTCTTCGGCGCTACTCTCGCATCGCCCTCATGGAACGCGTTTGCCAGCTCCTCCAGCACACGTCTCCATTCCTCCATCTGCATCTCCATCGGCATCTTCATCCGCGAAGCCTTTACCAGGATGCCGGTCTCCCCGGCATACCCCTTCAACCCCATCTCTTTGCCAGCGCG
The DNA here is from genome assembly GCA_035317185.1 of Edaphobacter sp. Classification (GTDB taxonomy): domain Bacteria; phylum Acidobacteriota; class Terriglobia; order Terriglobales; family Acidobacteriaceae; genus Edaphobacter. The sequence goes on along the minus strand of DATHHN010000071.1, from coordinate 306,353 downwards.
GACCAGTCCGAACGCAACCCCCTTCACCTCAGTCTCCGACAGCACCGCATATAGCGGAAGCTGTGGCGCATCCGGCCTCTCTGTCAGCCAGTCGTTCGGCGAAGCGGCGCCTGTCTTATAGTCGATCAGCAGCTCGCCACCTGCTGTTACATCCACGCGATCCACACGCACGCTCAATCGCAGCGGCCCAATCCGAACATCGTTGAAATCCTTCTCGCTCAGCTTCACTGCAAACTCAGGCCGCGCCCTTTCCAAATCCAGCCACAGGCCAAGCAGCCTCATCAGCCTGTCTCGTTGCATCTCAACATAGGCCTCATCCCATGCGGTACTGCTTAGCTCCGCAGTCTTCCCCAAAGCCTCAACAACGCACTGACGCAGTAGCGTCTCCTGCTGCCCTTGTGTCATCGTCTTCAGTTTCTCCTGCGTCTGCACCTCACCCCAGAAAAGCTCAAGCCCCCTATGAATCACATTCCCGCTCTCTCGCGCATCCAGCCCCAGCCCCGCCGCTTCAATTTCCGTAGCCCAAAGCCTTCGCTCCGCAAATGCACGAAATCCGCAAGCCGCCTGCAACTGCAGAATCTGCGCTCCTCCACGAACCACCTGATCCGGCAAAGTCGGTATCCGTGCTCCATCCTCCACCGTCTCTACAGCAACCGTCACGCGCTGCAACTCAGCGTCCGCAACCTCAAGCTCTTCAAGCCCCAACCCTTCGAATACCGGCGAAGGACGCTGCCTTCCATCCTTCGTCTCCTTTGCGTAGCTGAAGACCACCCGCCCCGCGCTCTCCGCAATCCGTTCCGTTATCCGCCGCGCCTGTTCCCGATCCCGCCCGATGTCCACGCCCGGCATCGCAAGCTCTCGCTGCATCTGCCAGGGCAGCAGCGGACTACCCGACGCCGTCACCGGCCAGTTCAAATCGCCACCACGCAAAAACCACACTGCATCGAACCTCACTCCCGCCGCCTCCAGCGGCCCCATCACCTGCACCGGAGCCTCTCTCGACTCGGCCGCAAACATAGTCTCCCCCGCAATTCGCCCCAACCTCTCCAGCGCTCGCTCGAATCCCACCCTCGCTCCATCGAAGTCCAGCGTCGCCAACTCGTCCAACGCGCTCTCCCACTTTCGCCGTGTCTGAAACTCACGGCTGTCCACCCCTTTGCTCCACCCCGCAGCCTCCAGTAACTCCCTCATCCTCTCCGCCCACTCGGCATAGGTCCGGCGCTCTTCCCCTTCAATCCGATTTACAACAACAAACCGAATAGCCCGAAGCCTCGCCAACAAAAGACCAAGCCTTCCTCTCCGCCGCCCTCCCTCCACTAACGTAATCAGCGAATCCAGCGAGATCTCTGGCCTCAGCATCCGCGCCTTCCGCAGCTCGAACGCATCGAACTCCGCCCTGGCTCCCCGTTCTTCCTCGGCCACTGCAAAATAAGGCGACAGCAGCAGCCCGCTCACTCGCTCCACCGGCAGAGCCTGAAGCGCCCACCGCAAAACATCCACGGCCACCGCCACCATCGGAGTCGCCGCCAGCATTACTCCAACGGAAAACTCATAAGGCCCATCCGCACTCGCCTCAATATTTTCCAGCTCTGGAGCCAATACCTCGCGAAACACCCGATCGATCTCGGCACGCTCCCCCTCAAGTCCCGGCACAATCACCGCCACCCGCGCCCTTGGCTCTTCCTCGACGACCTCACGCACCCACCGCGCCGCCGCCGACAGTTCTTCGTGTTCGTTCTCCGCCACCATCAGAAAACGCCCCTCGCCCTCCACTCGCAGATTCAATTCCTGCACCACTCCACCCACACTCCGAACTGCTTCCACCAGCCCCGTCTGTACCGGACTCATCGCATCAAACCCCACCAGCATCAACTCAGTCGCCTCAAACGAAATCTGTCCATCCTCCACCGCCGTCCGTAGCCGTTCCTCGAGCAGAGCCTGCGACAGCAAACCTTCCGCTCTACCTCTCCGCTCAAACGCCGCCACCCACCGCTGAAACGCCCGCGTATCCGCACTCGCTCCCGCGCTCCGCAATCGTCCCTGGCCCTTAAAACTGCACAGCCTTCGCCAAGCCTCCGCCGCCATCTCTGCCATCGAGTCAAAGCTCCGCAGACTCGCCAGCTCCGAATCCCCCTCCAGAATTCCCCGCCACACCGCATGTTCCTGTGTCCGGTTCAGCAGCAGTTCAGAAACCTCACCCCGAACCAACAGGTCTCGCCATAGCCCTGTCGTCCACGTCTCCCAGGCCATCACCGCCGCAGGCTGCCAGCTCTCCAGCCCCAGCTCCCGATTTCGCCGGTCGAATGCCCGTCGAAGCGTCCGCGCCGCCCGCTGATTTCCCGTTACAATAGTGGCTCCCCGCCCCAAAGCCTCCGCAATCTCCACCGGCAGCAACTCTCGAACACCCATACCTCGGTTATACGCTTGCCGCCACTGGAAAATCTGCCCCCGTCTCAGCCTCAAATCCGCGCATTTATCATGGAAAAAGGAGTCTGCCTGTGTCCCGGAAATCCCGCAAGTTTTTTGTCTTCCTGAGTTTTGTTTGCTTTCTAGCGGGATGCCGTCAGGCCTCTACCCCCACCGCCTCCAAATACCCCGAAAAGACCTTCCCGGTCCGCGGCAAAGTTATCGCCACCGACGCCACCCACGTCACACTCGACCACGAGGCCGTCCCCGGTTTCATGGACGCCATGACCATGCCCTACAAGCTCAAGGACCCCAGCGTCATCAGCGAGCTCCACCCCGGCGACCTCATCACCGCCCGCATCATCGTCCAGCAGGACGCCGCCGGCCCTCGCGACCCCGAACTCGACAACGTCGTCGTCACCGCCCAGGCCCGCCCCGACTACAAACCCGCCGTCCAGTACCACATCCCCAACCCCGGCGACGACATCCCCGACTTCCACTTTCGCAACCAGAGCGACCGCACCATCCACCTCTCTCAGTTCAAGGGCAAAGCCGTTCTCATTACCTTCATCTACACCCGTTGCCCCATGGCCGACTTCTGCCCCCGCATGTCACGCAACTTCGCCGACATCGACAAGGCCCTCAGCGCGGACCCCGTACTCCGTGATCAGACCCACCTCGTCAGCATCAGCTTCGACCCCGCCTACGACACCCCCAAGGTCCTCCGCAGCTACGGCGGAGCTTATACCGGGCAGTACACCAACGAAAAATTCACCCACTGGGACTTCGCCGCACCGTCAGAAAAGGACCTCCCCGCCGTCACCCAGTTCTTCAACGTAGGTGTCACCGGCTCCGACCCCAAGACCATCACCCACTCCCTCTCAACCATCCTCATCGGCAAAGACGGCAAGATCGCCGCCTGGTATCCCACCAACGACTGGGAGCCCAAAGAAGTCCTCGCCGCCGTCGAGAAAGCCGCAGCGTCATAGCCCCAAACGAAATCAATCCTTGCGTATAAAGCTAACGGCGTAACCGCCCCCTTTAGCAAGATGAACCGTTAGAGTATCCGTACTGCCAACCGCTTTCTTGTTGATCGTCAGATGCGTCGGCTGCGTATCGGCATCGGCAGCATCGCCATAAATCTCCGCTTCGTATCGTCCGCTCTGAAGAAACGTCAGCGGAATCTTCAGATCACGCGCCGTCCAGTTCGTGATGCTCCCGAGATACCAATCCTTGCCCTGGCGTCGCGCAATCGTGATGAACTCTCCCACCGAGCCGGAGAGAACACGCGTCTCATCCCATACGACAGGCACATCGCGAATAAACTGAAACCCCGGCTGGTCACGATACGCCTGCGGACTATCCGAGACCATCTGAAATGGCGTCTGGAAGACCACGTAAAGCGCAAGATGCTGAGCACGCGTCCCCATCACCATAGGTTCAATGTCACGCGCAACGAAATTGTCTTCCGTTACGTTGTTGAATCCCCCCGGCGTATAGTCAATTGGCCCCGCAAGCATGCGCGTAAACGGCAGCACCGTCCGCGACACTGGACTATCCCGCCGCCCCGCTCTCGATTGCTCCATCCCGATGACGCCCTCATAGCTCATCACATTCGGGTACGTTCGCTCGATGCCCCAGGGTTTACTCGCACCATGAAAATCCACCATCAGATGATGTGCCGCAGCCTCACGAGCGACATCGTAATAAAACTGCAGCCCCTGCTGATCATCGCGATTGATAAAATCAATCTTCAGCCCCACAACGCCCCACTTCTCATACAGCGCGAACGCTTCTTTCATCTGCCGCATCACCGCCGTCGAATAGAGCCATATCCACACCTTCACATTCTTCGTCGCTCCATAACGAACCAGCTCCGGCACATCCACCGGCCCACGCATCTTCGTAATATCTTCCATGCTCCATCCCGCATCCAGCATGAAGTACGGAAAGCCATTCTCAGCCGAGAAGTCGATGTAGCGCTTCATGTTTTCCGTAGTGAACGCCGGCTTGCCATCAGGCCCAGGATCGCCGTTCCACCAGTCCCACGAAGCCTTCCCCGAGCGAACCCACGACGAGTCCTGAAGCCTGTTCTGCGGATTCAGATTCGTCAGAAGATTCGACTCAATCAACCTTCCCGGATCGTCCGCCACCATCACAACGCGCCACGCCGAGTGATAGGGTAACCACCCCGTAGTCGCCAGCTCCGGATGTTCGAACTGCGGCGAAAGCAGCGCAGTCAGGCTTCGCCCCTCCCAACTGCCCGAAGGGTTCGTCAGATACATCCCCGCATTATCCTCAAGATTGGCTTCCATCAGTGCCACCCACGCCACTCCCGGAACATGCGCAAGCAGCGGAAGCCCCACAAGAAAGTGACTGGCAACCCCTCCCTGATTCGCCATCGCACTCACCGGCAGACTTACGTATTCGCTCTCATAGCTGCTCCGATAGTTCGGCAGCGCAAGCGCCCACGTATTGGCGTCCGTACTGAAGTGAAATTCCGTAGCCTCCTGTCTTAGCCGCAGGTCACCGATCGCACGCGGCTGCTCCGGAAGAACATAGCGAAACGCAACCCCGCCGTTATAAGCTCGCGCCTCAATCGTTAGCGCACGTCCCTTTGCTCCGCTCTCCGCAACGCGCAGCGTAAGGTTTCGGTACTCGTCCCGAACCTTGCTCGTCTTCCCCATGGCAAGCGTGTACTCATCCACTCCATCGCCGACATCGCTGCCGCTGATATGTACGTTCGAACCCAGCGCCTCCGCTCCCTCAAGATCCAGCCCCAGCGCAGAATCCTCAAAGACCCGCTTGTCCTGAAAATCCAGCGAGTACACCAGCCTGCCCTCAGCCTGCGCACTCCCCGCAGCCGGGCGAACAGCAAAGCGCATCGTCAACTCTCCATTCGGAGACTTCAGCGCAAGCTCTTTCTCCTGCGCATACGCGACAGCCGTTGAAAAAACCAAGCTCAAAGCCAAAGCAAAGAGTCGAGATACATAAAGGCGCAAAGAAGACCATCCTGGCAGACGAGAGTAGCGATGATGAAAGTTCGCTGTTGTATGGCGGGATGAATGTAATCGATTTCACGGTCGCCACGCAATCGCCTTTCCTCATCTCGTCCGGCTCAATCAGGTATCCTGACCCTTCACCCATCAAGGAGCCTCATTCATCATGGTCAAACTCACCATCGCCTTCGGAACCCTGCTTATCCTTCTGGCAATCTTCGGCTTCTTCTATACCGGCAGCACCCATCCCACCGCGCTCATTCCCGCCATCTTCGGCTTGTTCTTCATCTTATTTGGCGTCATGGCCAACTCCGACAACCCCAAAAAGCGCATGCTCTGGATGCACATCTCCGTCACCGTCGCCCTCCTCGGCTTCCTCGGCACCATCCCTGCCGACATCGACACCATCCGCCTCTCCCGCGGAGTAGTCTTCCCCCACCCAGTCGCCGTCCTCGAAAAGGGAGCCATGTCGCTCCTCTGCCTCGTCTACGTCCTCTTCTGCGTCCGTTCGTTCATCGCTGCCCGCCGCGCCCGCCTCGCCTAAGTTCCCGGGACGCATCGATTTTAAATACGGTCGCCATCAAAATATCGGAGCGTCTCACACGTCTTCTAAGTAAGTCGTCATAGCCGTTGCTACTTCGAGAGGCCAAACATTTCGCCAGACCTCCATCGTTCAACGGCTCACCTTCCTCTTACCCGCTCCAGGCGTACACTTCAGAGAACATGTCTTCTTTCGGCCACTCCAGCTTCGGCACTCCAGGTATGAAAGCCGCAGACCGTCCCTCCCGTGGCACAGGCCGCGCAATTGCCGCCGATCTAACCGCATCACGACCCAAGCCAAACCTGAAGAAGGTCCTCCCCGAGATCTGGAGGCTCATCAAGCCTCGTCGCACACTTCTCGTCGCAAGTTTTTTATTGATGATAATAAATCGTGCAAGTGGTTTGATTTTACCAGCTTCCACGAAATACCTCATCGATAACGTGATGGCGAAGCATCAACTTTTTCTGCTCCCCAAGATCGTCGGCATCGTCGTCTTCGCCACCATTCTTCAGGGAATAACCTCCTTCACCCTCACCCAGCTTCTCTCCAAAGCCGGCCAGCGCCTCGTCGCCGAGCTCCGCATGAAAGTCCAGGCCCACATCGGCCGCCTGCCGGTGGCTTTCTACGATGAGAACCGCACCGGCACCCTCGTCGCCCGCATCATGACTGACGTCGAAGGCATCCGTAACTTCATCGGCACCGGCGTCATCGACTTCTTCGGCGGCGTCCTCACCGCCCTCTTCGCTTTCATCTATCTCATCAAGCTCAGCGTTCAGATGACGCTTGTCACCTTCGTCATCCTCATCATCTTCGGCATCATCCTTCAGCGTGCCTTCAAGACCATCCGCCCCATCTTCCGCGAACGTGCCAAGATCAACTCCGAAGTTTCCGGCCGCCTCACCGAGTCCCTCGGAGGCGTTCGCGTCGTCAAGGGCTATCACGCCGAAGCCAGCGAAGCCGATGTCTTCGCCAGCGGCGCCAACCGCCTCCTCCAGAACGTCATCTCCTCGCTCACTGCGCAGTCCTTCATGTCCCTGGCCTCCACCGCCGTCCTCGGCGTCGTCGGTGCGCTCATCATGTATCTCGGCGCCCACCAGGTCGTCGCCGGACGCCTCACCACCGGCGGCTACGTCACCTATGTCATGTTCCTCGCGTTCATGGTCGCCCCCATCGTCCAGCTCGTCTCCATCGGCACCCAGCTCACCGAAGGAATCGCCGGCCTCGATCGCACCATGGAAGTCATGTCCCACCAGGAAGAGGACTCCGAGCCCACCCGCACTCACCTGCTTGGGCCAATCCACGGCGACATCTCCTTCCAGGACGTCACCTTCGCCTACGACCCCGGCAAGCCCGTCCTTCACGGCATCAGCTTCGAGTCCAGACCCGGCACCGTCACCGCCCTCGTAGGCTCCTCCGGCTCCGGAAAGTCCACCATCATCTCGCTCATCTGCGGCTTCCACACCGCCACCGGCGGTAACGTCCTCGTCGATGACATCGACCTCGCAACCATCCGCCTCAGCAGCTACCGCCAGCAACTGGGCGTCGTCCTGCAGGAAACCTTTCTCTTCGATGGCACCATCCGCGAGAATATCCTGTTTTCGCGCCCGCAAGCCACCGAAGAACAGCTCATGGAGGCCTGCCGCATCGCCCGCGTCGATGAGTTCGCCGAACGCTTCGCCGAGCGATACGACACCATCGTAGGCGAGCGTGGCGTCAAACTCTCCGGCGGCCAGCGTCAACGCATCTCCATCGCCCGTGCCATTCTCGCCGACCCGCGCATCCTCATTCTCGACGAAGCCACCAGCTCCCTCGACTCCGAGTCCGAAGCCATGATCCAGAACGGCCTCAACTTCCTCATGCAGGGCCGCACCACCTTTGTCATCGCCCATCGCCTCTCCACCATCCGCCGCGCCGACCAGATCCTGGTCGTCGAGCAGGGAAACATCATCGAGCGCGGCACCCACGAGTCTCTCTACGCTCTCCAGGGCCGCTACTACGACCTCTACACCCGCCAGCACGGCCTCGAAACCAACCTCTTCCTCGCCCCCGGCGAAGGCGACAAAATCGAAGAGGATGTGATTGCAAAGGTGGGCGGTGGCTCAGTATGAATTTTCGCTTGACGATGCTTCATATATGAATGCTGCAATTGCCCATTACGTGACGACCGGCTCCTGCGTATCTAGGGATGGCACCCGGATAAGCTACCGCCAGATGGGAGAGGGGCCGGGCCTCGTTCTTGTTCACGGAGCCCTGCAGTCCAGCCGGAGCTTCACGAGCCTCGGAGCAGCGCTCTGCGATACGTTTACCGTCTACATTCCGGACCGCCGTGGCCGTGGCCGCAGCGGTCCGTTTGGCGACAGCTACGCTATGCAGACAGAGGTTGAGGATCTCGGCGCGCTCCTCAACAAGACGGGCTCCCATAACGTCTTCGGCTTGAGTTCCGGCGCTCTCATCACACTCGAGGCCGCGCTCACCCTGCCGGCTATTCACAAGATCGCCCTTTATGAGCCTGCACTGGAGATCGATGGTCAACCATCGCCCCTGGATTGGGTGCCACGCTATGACAAAGAGTTGGCAGCTGGAAATCTGCCCGGGGCAATGGTCGCCATTATCAAAGGTACGGGAGACCAGTCGCTCTTCACAAGCCTGCCGCGGTTTGTCCTTCTACCGATGTTCAAACTTGGCATGCGGTATCAGTCGAAGCGAAGCGAGGATGATGAGCCGTCGTTGCAAGCCCTCGTTCCGACAGTGCATTTCGACACTCGTTTGCTGATGGAAATGGCTGGCCGACTTGAGAGTTTCAGAACCGTTCGCCCCGAAGTTCTGCTGCTCGGCGGCGCCAGGAGCGTGGCCTTTCTAACTGCAGCCCTCGACGCCCTCAGCGCCATCCTGCCGAATTGCAAACGCATCGAACTTCCCGGGCTCGGCCATATCGCGGCAGATAACGCCGGTGAGCCCACACGCGTGGCAGATGAGTTGCGGCGCTATTTTTCCTAGTCCAACCTCTTCCTGGGGACGACTTCAGCCGTGCCGATATTCCTTCGGCCTGATCTTATAGACCAGATCGGAAACTTCCCTTGGAGAATAAGTGAAAGCAACTGAAGTCGCGATGAACATACAGGAGCAATTCGGCCAGATCGATATTTACGTCTTCGACCAAATTCTGCGAGGAAATATCGGGCCCGGAATGCGCATCCTCGACGCTGGCTGCGGCTTCGGACGAAACCTCGTCCATCTCCTTCGCGAAGGATGCGAGATCTTCGCCGTAGACGCCAATCCAGCGGGCGTTGAGCACGTGCGTGCCCTGGCCGCCGAGCTTGCGCCAAACCTGCCTGCGAGCAACTTTCATGTAAGCCCAATCGAAAAAATGGAGTTCCCCGACGACTTTGTAGACATTGTCATCTGCAACTCCGTCCTGCACTTCGCGCGCGACGAAGCTCATTTCCTTGCCATGCTGAAAGAGCTTTGGCGCGTCGTGCGGCCCGGCGGAATGCTCTTCTGCAGATTAGGTTCCCGCATCGGCATGAACTTCGAGCGTCTGCGAGGAAACATCTTCCGCATCAACGACGGTTCGGAATGGTTCCTCGTCGATGAAGCGGAGTTGATGCAGATGACCCAGCAAATGAACGCCGTCATGGTCGATCCCCTGAAGACGACAATCGTGCAGGACTACCGCTGCATGACAACCTGGGTGCTACGCAAGCGACTCTCGGTCTGAGGCGCGCCTGTATCGCCATATGGGTAGTGGTTAGTGGCTGATTAGTGGTGAATGATGTGTCATCCTGAGCAAAGCAACTCGCGCATTTTTGCGAGTTGTGGAGTCGAAGGACCTGCGGTTTGCCTGTGGATCCGCAAAATTGCAACGAAAACAAGAAATCCAGCCCCGCTTCTATGTCGACACAACCTAATCTTCCACTCCAAGCTGCGTCAGCAGAAACGCATAGTCAAACGCAATCTCCTTCAGGTAGTCATACCGCCCGCTCGCTCCGCCATGCCCCGCGTCCATATTGATATGCAGCAGCAGAGGCGCATCGTTCTTCTTCAACGTCCGCAGCTTCGCCACATACTTTGCCGGTTCCCAATACATCACCTGCGAGTCGTTCAGGCTCGTCTTCACCAGCATCGCCGGATAATTACCCGGCTTCAAATTGTCGTAAGGCGAATACGACTTCATGTACTCAAACGCCTCCATCTCATTCGGATTCCCCCACTCCTCGTACTCAGCCACCGTAAGGGGCAGGGAAGCGTCGAGCATCGTATTCATCACGTCCACAAACGGCACATGCGACAACACCACCCGGAACAGATCCGGCCGCTCATTCACCACCGCACCCATCAGCAACCCACCGGCACTTCCACCTTCAATCGCAACCCGACCCTTCGCTCCATATCCCTGCGCGACCAGCTGCTCCGTCACCGCGATAAAGTCCGAAAACGTGTTGCGCTTTACCATCATTTTGCCGGCATCATGCCACGAATCTCCCATCTCGCCACCACCACGAATGTGCGCATAAGCCAACACCAACCCGCGATCCAGCAGCGACAGCCGCGCCGGCCCAAACCCCACCGGCAGCGGATATCCATACGACCCATACCCATACACATACAGCGGATTCGTCCCATCCCGCTTAAACGAATCCCTCCGGTAGACCACCGAAATCGGCACCTTCACCCCATCTGCCGCCGTCGCCCAAACCCTCTCCGACGCATACCGGGACGAATCAAATCCCCCCGGTATCTCCTGTTGTTTAAGTAGCGTCGAAGTCCCCGTCTTCACGTCATACTCATATACCGAAGCAGGCGAAACCAGCGACTGATAGCTATACCGGAATACCTGCGTATCGAACTCCCGGTTCACATGTCCCTGCGCCGTATACACCGGCTCGGGAAAGCTAATCTCCTTCGCCTCCCCCAACTTTCCATTGGCTCCAATTACTGTAACGGTCAGCGTAGGCAGTCCCAGCTGTCTCTTTGAACTTACGCAGAATGAGTTGAATACATCGAAATCCTCAAGCGGAACTTCCTTGTCTTCCGCAATCAACTCCACCCACGATTCCCGCCCTCCGCCGCCCACAGGAACAGTCACTACCCTGAAGTTCTTCCCCGTATCATTCACTCGGATATAGAACATTCCATCCCGATGATCGACGTAGTACTCCTGCTCATCCACCCGTGGCGCAATCACCAGAAACTCTCCCCCCGGAGTATCGGCGGCCAGATAGCTGCACTCGTTCGTCGTATGGCTCCCCGACTCCATCAGTAGATACTTCCCATCCCGGCTCTTTCCCACTCCAAGGTTGAAGCGCTCATCCCGCTCCTCGCAGAGCACCGCATCCTCTTCAACCGGATCACCCAGCCGATGCCGGAACAGATGATCGTGCCGCTTCGTAATCTCATCCTCGGTCGTATAGAAAAGCGTATGAGAATCAGCCGCCCACACCAGCGAACCCACCCGTTCCGCCGTATCGGAAAGATCCTGCCCCGTCCTTAGATCGCGAACATGCAGCGTGTACTGTCGGAATCCCGTATTGTCGGTCGAATAAGCCAGCAGATGTCCATCCGGGCTGACGCTCATACCGCCAATTGCCATGTAAGGCTGGCCCTCAGCCAGCTTGTTCACATCGAGAATCACTTGTTCCGGCTGTCCTTCGTCGTACGCATCACCAACGGCAACTCGACGGCAGTGGATCGGATACTGGCTTCCTTCGACGGTTCGGGTGTAGTAATACCATCCATGGTCACGGTAGGGAACTGACTCATCGGTCTCCTTGATGTGCGACAGCATCTCTGCGTAGAGCTTCGCCTGCAGCTCCTCCGTCGGCTTCAAGACAGAGTTCGTATACTCATTCTCCGCCGTCAGGTATGCAATCAGCTCTGGCGAGGATTTATCCCTCATCCAGCGGTAATTATCCTCAAGAGTTTGTCCATGCAGCGTTGTTGGTGTAGATTCCTGGCGGGCAACTGGTGGCATTACAGCACTCTGTGTCATCGATCAAACTCCTGAGACAGAATACAGTGTTAGAGCAATCACAAATGGGCAACCCCAACCTGCGTCAGTACACCAAACTACATGCGACCATGGCGGCCCGCGATCCACTTGAGAAGTCCGCCAAAGGAGTTCCAGCTATGAACTGTCATCCAATACGAATCATTCTCCTCGGTACTGCAACGGTTCTTTCTCCGGTCGCACTTTTCGCACAGTCTGATCCAATGGCGCCTCCGGCCTCCAGCACGACGCCAAATCTTCCCGGTCAGGCCCACCCCTCCACGACATCCATCCAGGAATCGACCGGCATGAGCAGCGATGCTTCGGAAGTCATGAAAGACAAGATGTTCCTGCGTAAAGCCGCAGCCGGGGGCATGGCCGAAGTTCAGCTCGGCCAGCTTGCAACTCAAAAGGCCGGCGCACAGGATGTCAAGGACTTCGGTCAAAAGATGGTGACCGATCACACTGCGCTCAATAACGAGATGGCGCCAATTGCAGATTCCATGGGCGTCACCCTCCCAAAGAAACTCAACAAGGAAGATCAGGCCGAGTACGACAAGCTCAACGCCCTGTCCGGCGATGATTTCGACAAGGAATACGTCGCTTTCATGGTGAAGGATCATCACCATGACCTGCGTGAGTTCCGAACCGAAGCTGCCAGCACCTCCGACCCCACCCTGAAGGCTGCAGTCGACAAAGGCTCCAAGGTCATCTACGAGCACATGACCATGATCGACAAGATGGCTCGCGAAAAAGGCATCACTACACCCGGTCACAATGGCGGCAGACCTGCACCTCCCAGCCAATAACAGGTCGCGAACCCTGCAAAAGGGGCAAGGGAATTAAGGTCCTTGCCCTGCTTCCTGATCCCTTCATGGGTTCAGCGTAGAATTGCCCTCAATGAAGTGCATCTCACGTTGGCTTGCCGTCGTTGTTCTGCTGCTTGGGCCGGTCGGCTTTCTCTCGGCCGAAAGGGTCAGCACGCTTCCTGCCCCTACGGGCTATGTCAATGACTTCGCAGGCGTCCTTTCCCCCTCTGTCAAGCAGAGCGTGGAAGATCTCTGCCGTCAGGTCGATCGTCAGGCACATGCTCAAATCGCCGTCGTCACCGTTAAAACCATTGACGACGACATGTCCATTGAAGAGTTCGCTACCGCGCTCCAGGACAAGTGGAAGGTAGGCGCCAAAGGAACCGACCGCGGCGTTCTGATGATCTTCGTCATGAAGCCTCGTAAAGGCCGCATCGAGGTTGGCTACGGCCTCGAAGGCATCCTGAATGACGCCAAGGTAGGCGATATCGGCCGTTCCATGGTACCCGCTGCGACCCAGGGAGACTACGACACTGCCATTCCGCTGGGCGTCCGCCAGATCGCGCAGGTCATCGCGAATGACGCCGGTGTCACGCTCACTCAACCCGTTCATCAATATCATCGCGAGGTTCAGCAACAGCCGGTACACATTAGCCTCACTCAGCTTGTCCTTGGTGGTGCGGTCATCGTGCTGGTGCTGTTTTTCCTCATCAAAACCGGCAACATCGGCCTGATCTTCTTCCTCCTGGCAAATATTATGGGTGGAGGCGGTGGTGGATCCAGGGGCGGTGGCCGCGATCGCGATGGTGGCGGTGGAGGAGGGTTTGGCGGCTTCGGCGGCGGAAGCTCCGGAGGCGGCGGAGCCAGTGGCGATTTTTGAGGGGGAAGGGAAATGTAATCAGCTTGGCTGCAAAGAAGGGGTAGGCTCGCGGCGGAGTGATAAAGTACAGCCGGGTAGACCTGCCAGATCGCATTTGAATTTCAGACGAAGGGAAATCGCGAAAACATGAAATCTTTATGGGTTGTTCTTGGGGTTATGGGTCTCCTCATCCTCGTTCTGCTCTTTGCAGGCGGTAGCTACATCAGCGCGAAAAATACGCTCGTTCAGAAGAATGAGGCCGTCAATCAGGCTTTTTCCCAGGTGAACGTTGTGCAGCAGCGCCGTCTCGATTTAATTCCAAACCTCGTAGCCTCGGTAAAAGGGTACGTCGCTGAAGAATCCACCATCCTGACCAACATCGCCAACGCCCGCGCCGGAGTCCTCGCCGCCGGCAGCGATCGCGCCTCCAGCATCAACGCCAACACCAAGCTCGACGTCGCTCTCGGTCCCTTCTTCCGCCTGCAGGAGCAGTATCCGGACCTCAAGGGCAACCAGCAGTTCATACGCTTGACAGACGAACTTGCCGGGACCGAAAATCGCATCGCAGTAGAACGCCAGCGCTACAACAAGACGCTGGAAGACTACAACGTTTATGTCCGGCAGTTTCCCAACAGCATCTGGGCCAACATCGCCGGCTTCCACTACCGGGACGAGTACTTCAAAGGCAATCCAGAGAACAACGTTGCGCCGAAGGTCGATTTCTCGAAGTAGAAAAATCGAACTGAACTTCGGCAGCAGAAAAGGCCGTCGCAATCGCGACGGCCTTTCTGTCGAGCCTGGATGTCTTTACTTCGTAAACGAGGAGATAGCGGAAGCCTCGTCGTCCTTTACGTCGAAAACGGTATAAAGCTTCGTGATCTGGAGCAGGTCGTGGACCTTCTTCGTCAGGTTCAGCAGCTTCAATTCGCCGCCGCTGTTCCGAACCGTTGTGAAGGCACTGACCAGCTCGCCGATGCCCGAGCTATCGATGTAGGTAATATCGCCCAGATTGAGCAAAATCTTGTTGGAACCCTTTGCCAGCACATCGCGAACTGCATCGCGAATAGTGACGCTGCCTTCGCCGAGCGTAATGCGGCCGCTGAGATCCAGAATGGTAATGCCGTCCACTTGGCGAGTAGAAACTTTCATGCTCATGTGTAGTCTTCTCCTTAAGTCCCCGACTGCGCGGGTGTGCGGTGCTTGATGAGGGTCAGTTCGGTACCTGGGTGTAACTGTCGAAAGTTTACCTCATCCATGAAGGCCCGAATTAGAAAGATACCGCGACCAGAGCCGCGAAGGATATTTTCTGGTGCCAGAGGGTCGGGCAGCGTGTCCGGATTGAGCCCCGGACCCTGGTCCGTTATCCGGATGATAAGCGAGTCGGACGTCGTTTCAAACGATGCGGTAATGTGCTTGTTCTGATCATACGCATTTCCATGCAGCACGGCGTTCACAGCCGCCTCGCGTACTGCCATGGCGATGTGCGGAATCGTGTCTTCGTCGAATCCGGCACGTTGAGCACACTGCTCTGCTGTCTGCTCAATTTTGTTGACACTATCCAGTGACGAGTCAAGAGTGTAGGTCATACGGCTTGTCGTTGAGTCGGCCAAAACTGTCCTTGCGTTACTCGTGTGCCAGTCGTCAACGGCAGACAACAGCGATGATGGCAGTGTGCTTGTGGATGCCTCGAATGTCAAGGACTGCGATTTCTTCTTTTTGTCGATCGGGTCTTCTCCCATCACGCTCTCCTTCAACTTCTGGCAACTTCAAACTCTATCGGCAGCAACATAAGCTAACATGCGGAGACGAGGACTTATGTGATGAGGATTGTTCGTTCCCGGTTTCCTGCTGTTCTTTGCTTTATCGCCGCAACTGCCTTTGCCCAGCAGACTCCGACAGTTAAACCATTGCAGGCCATGCCTTACGCTCCCAGCCTCAATGTCGCCTCGCTCGATAAATCCATCGATCCCTGCACCGACTTCTACAAGTTCGCCTGCGGCGGCTGGATGAAGAACAATCCCATCCCCGCCGATCAGCCCCGCTGGGACGTCTACAGCAAGCTCGCCAACGACAACCTTCAATTTCTCTGGGGCATCCTCGAACAGGACGCAACTGCCCCGAATCGCAATCCCATCCGGCAGAAGATCGGCGACTATTTTGCCGCCTGCATGGACACCGCCGCCATCGACAAGCGTGGCGCTGCCCCCCTCGCTCCCGAGCTCGCTACCATCGATAAGCTTTCGGACCGCGAAGCTCTCATCGCCTACCTCGGCCCCCTCAATCGCAACACGCGCGGCACCTTCTTCTTCAACGCCGGCGCCACCCAGGATCCAGGCGACTCCAACCAGGTCATCGCCGAAGTCTCAGCCGGCGGTCTCGGCCTCCCTGACCGCGATTACTACGTCAAAACCGATGCCAAAAGCGAAGAAACCCGCCAGAAATATCTTGCCTATATCGCCCAGATCCTTACCCTCGCTGGCGTTTCCCCAGCCCAGGCGAAGCAGGACGCCGCAACCATCCTTCGCATCGAAACCACCCTCGCCAAGGCATCGCTCACCCGCGTCGAACGCCGCGATCCCTACAAGGTTTTCCACAAGATGAAGGTCTCCGATCTCGCCACCATCAATCCGGCGGTTCCGTGGCCTTCCTATCTGGCTGCTCAGGGCGTTCCAAATATCTCCACCCTAAACGTCACCGAGCCGGAGTTCCAGAAAGCCGTCGACAAAATCCTCACCACCGAGTCGCTCGACGATCTCAAGGCCTACCTTCGCTTCCACGTCACTACCGCCGCCGCCACATCGCTCTCCGCTCCTTTCGAGAGAGCTTACTTTGACTTTTACAGCGGCTATCTCCGCGGCACCCAGCAGCAGCCTCCACGCTGGAAGCGCTGTGTCCGCCAGGTCGATCGTGCTCTCGGCGAAGCTCTCGGCCAGGAGTTTGTCAGCCGCACCTTCACCCCCGACACCAAGCAGAAAACCGTCGTCCTTACCGATCAGATTGAGCAGGCCATGGAGTCCGAGATCGAGCAGCTCGACTGGATGAGTCCAGCCACCAAAAAGGAAGCCCTCCGCAAGCTTCACGCCGTTCGCAACAAGGTCGGCTACCCCGAAAAATGGCGCGACTACTCTTCACTGACCATCAAGCTCGACGACTACTTTGGCAACACCGTTCGCGCCGCCAACTTTGAAACGGCACGAGACTGGTCCAAAGTTGGCAAGCCCGTCGACCGCAACGAGTGGGACATGACACCACCCACCGTCAACGCCTACTACAACCCGCAGATGAACGACATCAACTTTCCTGCTGGTGTCCTTCAGCCGCCCCTTTACGACCCACGCTCCGATGACGCCCCCAACTACGGCGACACCGGCGCCACCATCGGCCACGAGCTCACCCACGCCTTCGACGACGAAGGCCGCCAGTTCGACGCCGAGGGCAATCTCAAAGACTGGTGGACCAAGGACGACGCCAAGGGCTTTGAAGATCACATCAACTGCCTTCGCGATCAGTTCGCCACCTACGTCATCGTCGACGATATCCACATCAACAGCAAGCTCACCAGCGGAGAAGACGTAGCCGACCTCGGCGGCACCCTCATCGCCTACATCGCCTGGAAGAAGGCGACCGCAGCTCAGGATCTAAAACCCATCGAAGGCTTCACCCCCGACCAGCGCTTCTTCATCGGCTTCGCCCAGTGGGCTTGCGAAAACACTCGCGATGCCAACAGCAGACTCCAGGCTGCCACCGATCCTCATTCGCCCGGTTTCGCACGCATCAACGGCATCGTCACCAATATGCCCCAGTTCGCCACCGCCTTCGGCTGTAAAGCTGGACAACCCATGGTAAAAGCGCAAGTATGTAAAGTTTGGTAGAGCGCCGTCTTCCATGACAAAACACGCCGATCAACGCACCAGTATCTCCACCCTCATGGGTACGCCTGTATTCGACGCCCGCGGGGGCATCCTCGGGCGTGTGCGCGAGTTCGCCGTCTCGCCTTCGACAAACTCCACCCACATCCACAGGCTCGTCCTCAAACTCAGCGGTGCGGACCTCAACGCCAAAGCCAACGAAGTCGCCATTGAAGACCTCCGGCTCACTCCTTACGGTGTCCAGCTCAACGACAACGCCTCCCCCGCCGTCACGCCCGAAGGCGAGACCTACCTCCTGCTCGAGCGCGATCTCCTCGACCAGCAGATCATCGACGTCCACGGACACAAGGTCGTCCGCGTCAACGACGTCGAGCTCGTCTGGGAAACCCCCACAACCGATACTCCAGATGCTCCGCTCTCCCTCCGCATCGCCGAGGTCGAAGTAGGTCTTCGCGGAGCCATCCGCCGCCTCCTCAAAGGCCTCCCAGCCGCTACAGTCGATCGTCTCGCCTGCCGTTTCAGCCCCAGCGTCATCCCCTGGGAGTTCGTCGATCTCATCGAGCGCGACCCCGCCCGTCGCGTCCGTCTCAAGATCGAGCAGGACCGCCTCTCCCAGATGCACCCCTCCGACATCGCCGACATTCTCGAGGAACTCGCTCCTGCAGAACGCAACGCCCTTTTCATCAGCCTCGACGAAGAGGTTGCCGCCGAAGCTCTCGAAGAGGTCAAGCCCAAGATGCAGCAGGCACTCATCGAGTCCCTCGACTCCGAACAGGTCGCCGGCATCGTCGAAGAGATGGACCCCGGCGCCGCTGCCGATCTTCTCGCCGAACTCCCCAATGAGCGTTCCGAAGCCATCCTCGAAGAGATGGACCCCGAGGAGCGTCAGGAGGTTCAGGAACTCCTTGAGTTCTCCGGAGACTCCGCCGCCGGCCGTATGACCACCGAGTACATCGCCCTCCCCGCCAGTGCCTCGGTCTCCCAGGCCATCGAAGCCCTTCGCGACTTCGAGGGCGACATCGAAATCATCACAGACATCTACGTTATCGACGAAGAAGAGCGAATCGTAACCCTTATCCCTCTCGTCCAGCTCCTGCTCTCACACCCTCAGACGCCTCTCTCCGGCCTCCCCCCCGGCCACCTCGTCAGTTGCGACGTCAACGCCAATGGCCGCAAAGTCGCCGAACTCTTCGACAAGTACAACCTGCGCTCACTCCCCGTTGTCGACCGCGAAAAACACCTCGTCGGCGTCATTCACGCCGAACAGGTCATCGCGCTCCTCCGTGCGGGCCATTAGAAAAAAACGAACCCGAGGAACCTCTGCTTCAATGAAAATTTTGTACGCCGCAGGTCTGTCTCCCAACGATTCGTCCCTCTACCGCCTCTGGACTCTGGAGCGTCTCGGCCACCACGTCATCCCCTTCAATGCCCACGAATACCTCTCCCCAAATCCATTCATTCGCAAGATCGTCTTTCGCCTCTCCGCCGGACCCTCTGTCGATCGCCTCAACCGTGACCTCCTCGCCATCGCCGACCGCGAGAAGCCCGACCTCCTCTGGGCCGACAAGCTCCTCTGGATGCAGCCTCGCACCCTCCATCGCCTTCGCTCCATGGGCATCGCCACCATCAGCTACATGATCGACAACCCCTTCGGCCCCCGCCAGGATCCCGGCTGGCGCCTCTACAGGAAGGACATCCCACACTACGATCTCCACGTCGTCCAGCGCGACCGCAACATCGCCGACTACCGCAGCCGCGGCGCCCGCGACGTCATCAAGATTCAGACCGCCTACGAGCCCACCATCCACTATCCCTCTCCGTCCGGCTGGTCCGACAAAGACCGCAACCGCGACGTCTCCTTCATCGGCACTCCCTACGACGACCGCGCCGACACCCTCGACAAGCTCTCCCAATCCGGCGAGTTTCAGGTAGCCATCTCAGGCAATCAGAAAGCCTGGCAGCGTGCCCTCACGCCTCAAGCCTTCTCCAGCCTCTACCGCGAAGGCGAGCTATTCCAGCAGCACTACCGCGAAGCCATCTGGCGTTCCAGAATCAACCTCAGCTTCCTCACCCGCTCCAATCAGGACGAGTTCGTTCACAAGAGCTTCGAAATCGCCGCCTGCGGTGGCTTCCTTCTCGCCGAGCGCTCCGAAGGCCATATCCAGCGCTTCCGCGAAGACGAGGAAGCCGTCTTCTTCTCCACCTTCGACGAGTGCCTCCGGAAGATCCGCCTTTACCTCCACGACGAAGCCGCCCGCACCTGTATCGCCGCCGCTGGCCAGGCACGCGCCCAGCGCGACGGGTATCACAATGATCACCAGGTCAGCCTCATCCTCCAGCGCGCTAACGCGATCCTGCAGCATCTGACATCAAAGTAGATAACTCGTCTCCGCTCCTCAGGTTCACTTCATGGGTTAGCCTGATACAGGCGAGCTGACACGTTCTCCCGACCACCCAAAAGGTAGATGCAATGACGTCCTGGCGCACATGGAGAACGCGACTCCTCATATTCTTTGCCATCCTTGGCCCCGGCTTCATCACGGCCAATGTAGACAACGACGCCGGTGGCATCCTCACCTACTCCCAGGCTGGCGCCCAGTACGGCTACGCCCTCCTCTGGACGATGATCCCCATCACCCTCGCGCTCATCGTCGTGCAGGAGATGTGCGCCCGCATGGGCGTCGTCACAGGCAAAGGCCTCAGCGACCTCATCCGCGAAGAGTTCGGCCTCCGCATGACCTTCGTCATGATGCTCCTCCTCGTCGTCGTCAACTTCGGCAACGTCATCGCCGAGTTTTCCGGCATCGCAGGCAGCATGCAGCTCTTCCACGTCAGCAAATACATCAGCGTGCCCATCTGCGCCGCTCTCGTCTGGGCCCTCGTCGTTAAAGGCGACTACAAGAGCGTCGAAAAAGTCTTCCTTATCGCCAGCGTCTTCTACATCGCTTACATCATCGCTGGCGTCCTCAGCCGACCAGACTGGCACCAGGCCCTCTCCGAGACCGTCAAGCTCCCTCCACGCCACGTCTGGCGCAATTCCAGCTATGTCTACATGGTCGTCGGCGTCATCGGCACCACCATCACGCCCTGGATGCAGTTCTATCTGCAGTCCTCCATCGTCGAAAAGGGAATCGCCGTCCGCCAGTACAAAAACTCACGCTGGGACGTCATCGTAGGCTCTATCTTCACCGACATCGTCGCCTGGTTCATCGTCGTCGCCTGCGCCGCCACCCTCTTCACCCACGGCATCCGCAACATCAACGACGCATCCGACGCTGCGGGAGCCATGAAGCCCCTCGCCGGAGACTACGCCTTCATCCTCTTCGCCGCCGGCCTCTTCAACGCCTCGCTCTTCGCCGCCTCTATCCTTCCTCTGTCCACCGCCTACACCGTCTGCGAAGGTCTCGGCTTCGAGAGCGGCCTCGACAAATCCTTCCGCGAAGCAAAATTCTTTTACTGGTTCTACACCCTGCTCCTCGCCGCCGGAGCAGCCATCGTCCTCATCCCAAACTTTCCTCTGGTCAGCTTCAGCATTCTGTCGCAGGTTCTCAACGGCGTCCTTCTCCCCATCGTCCTGGTCTTCATGCTCAAGCTCATCAACAAGCACGAGCTCATGGGCAAGTACACCAACTCCACATGGTTTAACATCATCGCCTGGCTCACCGCCGCCATCGTCACAGTCCTCTCCCTCATGTGGATCTGGAACCTCATCCGCGGCTAGAGCCTTCGCCGTTGCCTTTGTTTTTCTTGCTTGTCATCCCCGAAGGGATCTGCTTTTGCCGATGCTTTTGTCAGTACCTTTAGTGCTGTTCCACCCACCACAAACATCATCTCGACCGAAGGCGGCGCTTTGCCGCCGCAGTGAAGAGATCCTTGTATTTCGCTTTTGCTGTTGCCGTTGTTTTTGCCCATTGCTTCTGAGGTAGACCTGGGCTTTAGCCCAGGCAATCAACAAGGCACAAAAAAGGGGCTTTAGCCCTTGAGGTATGCTTCTTATCCCGCCGCATCGGATCCAAAGGCAAACCTCTAAAGCAACTTCCCCTCAGACAAATCCCGAATCAATCCCAGATCCGCCGCCAGAAAATCATACCCAGGCAACGTCCCCAGCGGAGCCCACCGCATATCGTTGAAGATCCGGTTCTCGAGCTCGCCATAGAAGTCATTCACCAGAAAAAATTGCAGATCGATCGCCCCGCCATTCCGGTACTTATGCCGAACCCTGGCCACCCGGCGCCCAATCGTAGCCGTAATTCCCAGCTCTTCATTCAGCTCCCGAGCCAGCGCATCTTCTGAGCTCTCGCCCGGCTCAATCTTGCCCCCCGGAAACTCCCACTTCAGGCTCATCGGCTGGTCAGGCTTACGCTGACAGATCAGCACCTCCGTCCCGGCAGCGGCATCTGCCGCCTCGCGAACGATCAGGGCTGCAACCACAAGCCGTAATGGCCGGGGAACCCCTGCGTCGACATGTCCGTCCAACTTACGAATGGCTTCTCTCACCTGACTACAGTTTAGACGTCTCTCGCACTGTAAAGGCTCACGCAGCCGATTCAGGCAGGCCTTACCGACGCCGGATAGTAAACCGCCGCCCAACCCTCCTGCGCACTCCGCTCCAGCAACGCCGCCGTCGGATTCACCGGAAACGCCCTGCGCGCAATCGCCAGCATGGCCGCATCGTGGACAGAATTGCCAAACACCGCGTCCGGAGCCGTAATTCCAGCGCGCGCCAGCGAAGCCACCTTGCCCTCATCCGTCGGGACATCCAGAATCGTGTCCGTCACAACCCCATCCTTTACCTTCACTCGCGCCGACAGCACCCGGTCAACCGGTATCCCAAACCGCTGCACGCCCTCCTCGATCACCCAGTCATTGGTCGAGCTCACCGCCCAGATGTCCACTCCACGGTTCTTCAGCTCCGCCACCAACTCCTGCATCTCGGGAAAGATGTTCCGCTCAATCCTGCTCACAAAAAACTCCCGTGCAGCCTTGCGCATCTCTTCCTCGCGCAGCCCTTGATACAGCTGCACCATCTCCCCGCAAATGGCTACCTCAGACACCTCGCCGCGCTTATACCCGCGATATCGTCCATCGATCCAATCGGTAGCCTCACGCGAGACCAGCCCCGTATCGATCGTCCAGTTCATAAACCCCGAACCCGCATCTCCCGACCACAACGTGCCGTCACAATCGAACACAACCACGGCAGGAGACAGCGCATAAACCGATTCCTGAAATTCTTTTGTTTCCAATAGCTTAGCGACAAATGTATTGCTCACGACTGACTCAACTTTTCTGCGCCGCACCGGCAGCGCGTCGATTTGGTTTGCACAAATGTTGGTTCAATTCTACTCCTCCCAACGTAGTCACACTACGCTCTCCACCTCCCTCCAGGGTCAACACAAGATCAACATTCAGACCCTCCAAAGGGGCCCATCCTGAGCGCATCTGACTACGCGGAGGTTGGGACAAAATCTCCCCCAACGCTTATCTACGAATTTGCAGTCGTCGTTGCGGTTGCAGTTGCCATGCAGTTGCAGTTGTCCCTGCAGTTGCTTAAATAAGAGACAAGGCTCCGGCCTAAAAGCCGGAGCTTTCCTTTGTCAATCCATAACTCATTTAGAAAGAATATTTTACCCTGTAACCCTTTTATAATGAATATTTTACAGAGATAAATCACGCTAAGTTATTGAATTGATGACATTTGTTCTTTGATACCCAGGGGGTGGGTATCCTCGTGAGTCTTGCCAGCAAGCCACTTCGTCAAAGGAAAGATATGGAAACGAAAAAGTTGGGAAACTCTGACCTGCATTTAACGCCGATTGGCTTCGGAGCATGGGCCATCGGTGGTGGAGACTGGGCCTTCGCATGGGGACCGCAGGACGATGCAGACTCGATTGAAGCCATTCACCGCGCTATCGATCTCGGCATCAATTGGATCGACACGGCGGCTGTCTACGGTCTTGGCCATTCGGAAGAAGTAGTCGGCAAGGCCCTCAAAACCGCCTCCGCCAGACCGTACGTCTTCACAAAATGCTCCATGCTGTGGGACGAAAAACGCGAGATTCATCGCAGCCTGAAGACCGTCCGTCAGGAAGCGGAAGCAAGTCTTCGCCGACTTCAGGTAGACGTAATCGACCTGTACCAGATCCATTGGCCGGTTCCCGATGAAGAGATTGAAGAAGGCTGGTCTACCATGGCCGATCTCCAGCGCGAAGGCAAAATCCGCTGGATCGGGGTCTCCAACTTCGATGTTGCCCAGATGGAGCGTGCCCAGGCCATCGCTCCCATCACCTCGCTGCAGCCGCCCTATTCCATGGTCAATCGCAGCGTAGAGGCAGAGATTCTGCCATTCTGCGAAAAGCACAGAATCGGCGTCATCAACTATTCGCCCATGGTCTCCGGCCTCCTCACCGGCTCCATGACGAAGGAACGCGTAGTCGCCTTCCCCAAAGACGACTTCCGCCGCAACGCAAAGCAGTTTCAGGAGCCGCAACTCTCCCGCAATCTAGCCTTGGCCGGCTTGCTGGCCTCCATTGGCGTACGCCATGGAGTCAGCGCAGGTGTCGTGGCCATCGCCTGGACCCTTCACCACAAGGCCATCACAGCCGCCATTGTCGGCGGCCGCAGCGCAAAGCAGGTCGATGGCATCTTTCCGGCGGCGAACTTCCGCCTGACCGAGCCCGAGTTTGCCGAGATTGGGGCCTTCCTGCAAGCCAACCCCTAGCCAGCTATGGGACTACGGCAGCGGTCGTGAGCAGAAAAATCTCTAGGAACCCGTTCCTGTTGCGATAGACTCCAGTTGTCGACCGCTGCAATCAATGCGAGCTGTGGTCCAACGCTTGTCGCAAGGGGGATCTGTGGGCCAGTGGCAAAAGCCGAACGGAGAGAATCCAGTTCGCACTGCTGTGCGTTTTCCAATGAAACTGGCGCTGCACGTTGAGACGGAGCAGGGTTCTTTGGAAGCAGTGACTGAAAACATATCGGCAAATGGCCTGCTCTTCGTAAGCGATCGTCTCCCTGCAGTCGATAGCAGAATCGAATTTACCATTGCGATGCCGTCAGCCGTCATGGGATCGGCGACTGATGTAACGATCCACTGCATCGGCCGAGTGGTACGCCACTATCTGCAAGGGAATGAGAAGAAGGCTGCCGCAGTGATCGACGAATATTTTCTAAAGGCCTGACTTATGACGGTTGTTCATTTTGACCAAACTCGGACCAGCGAGGCAATTCCGGAAGAAAGCGCTCCTCAGACAGGAATTAGGGTAGTCCTGGCTGATTCGCAAGCTATCTACCGTGTGGGAATGAAAAAAGTCTTTGCGCTTGAGGACGACATCCGTGTCGTTGCTCAGGTGGAGACACTGACAAATCTCTATGCCGCTCTTCAACGCTATCCAACCGACGTTGTTCTTCTCGAAGGGCAGCTTATCGCAGGCACCATCGACGCCATTCCGGAGCTGGTGCGGCAGGCGCCCGACGCGAAGCTCATCGTTCAGGTCACCGAGACTGACGAAGCCAATACAGTCGAACTCTACCGACGCGGTGTCCGCGGCGTAGTTCCGCGTTCGATCTCTCCTGATCTGCTTATCAAGTGCGTGCGAAAGATCGCAGAGGGTGAGACCTGGATCGACAACCAATCGATCAGCTGGGTGATCGAGGCGTACAGGGCGCAGGCAACGACGCTCACCGATCCCAGGGTTCAGCCCAAGCTCTCGAAGAAAGAGCTTGCCATCATAGGCTGCATCACTCGGGGAATGCGCAACAAAGAGATTGCCTATCAGATTGGAACGACCGAGCAGGTAATCAAGAATTACCTGCGCAAGATCTACGACAAGCTGGGCGTCTCCGACCGTCTCGAATTAGCGTTGTACTGCCTGCACCACGAGCTGCTGAAAAAGTATCCGCAGGAGACAGATCACGGTGGAGGTCCACCCCCGGAACCTTCGCAACCGCTTCGCGCAAAGATGTAAACAAAAGAGCCCCCGGTGACGGGGGCTCTTTATTGATTACTGCTTGTCGATCTCTACGTCGATCGTGAACTTCACGTCGTCACCGAGAACGGGAGGAGCGAACTTCGGTCCAAAGTTGAAATTGGACCGCTTCAGCGTGCCAGTTGCGGAGAAGCCGCTGCGCACCTTGCCATCTTTTCCAGTCTGCGGGGGAGCAGGACCATCAAGGTCGAAGGTGACGCTCTTGGTCGCGCCGCCGAGAGTCAAATCGCCGGTCAACTGCAGCTTGCCTCCAGCGTTCGTCAGGGACGTCGACTTGAAGGCGATCTGAGGATTCTTGGCGACATCGAAGAAGTCGGGAGACTTGAGATGCTTGTCGCGCGCGTCGTTGCCGGTGGAGAGGGTAGTGGCATCAATCGTTGCGTTCACGGATGACTTGGTTATGTCCTTCTCGTTCAGCGTTACGGTGCCGGTAACGCCGTTGATCGATCCACGAACGTTGCTGACGCTCATGTGGCGGATCTCGAAGCCGACGCTCGAATGGGCAGGATCAATTGCCCAGCTGGATGACTGTGCTTTGGCACTCGCGCCAGCCAACGACAGTGCGCCCAGGGTCAGGGCCAACAGGAATTTACTTCGCATGCAATAGTCCTCGTACTTTCAATTGAGAGAATAGTGACTGGAATCTGATGCTCTGCGTCGTCGATGCGATGCTATCAATACAACAGCGTGCGACGACGTCAGATGTCAGGAGTCTATATCCAATCGGGTGGATTTGTTTACATTCCTGTAGGGGCTGAGTCGGGGTGATGCTAGCATCACCAAAATATGGCTCTTCTGCGTGAACTACGATCGCTGACGGCGATCCAGAGAAATACATTTGCTGCTTGTTTCCTAGCCTGGACACTCGATGCATTCGACTTCTTTCTCCTTACTCTTTGTCTCAAGGCGATTGCGGTGGACTTTCATGTAACGATTCCGCAGATTGCAGAGGCGATCTTCTGGACGCTGGTGATGCGGCCTGTTGGCGCGCTTGTGTTTGGGTTACTGGCCGAGAGATTTGGCCGGCGACCGACTTTGATGTTGAACGTTGTGGCATTCTCCGTATTTGTGCTGGCCTCCGCGTTTGCTCCTTCGCTCACGATCTTCCTGATATGCCGTGCGCTGTTTGGCGTCGCGATGGGCGGCGTTTGGGGCGTGGGAGCTGCGCTTGCGCTGGAGACGCTTCCGGCTTCGGGGCGCGGATTTTTCTCGGGCGTTCTGCAGGAGGGTTATGTTGTCGGCAATCTGCTGGCTGCTGCGTTGTACTGGCTGTTGTTTCCTCATCTTCACGGAAGCGGAATGTTTATCGGCTGGCGTGTGATGTTTATGATCGGCTCTCTTCCGGCGCTTCTCGCGCTGTATATGCAGTTCAAGGTGGCGGAGTCTCCGGTGTGGCTGGCGGCACGGGAGAGACAGCTTTCCGGTGTGAAAAAAGAGAGTGCGTACAACTGGGAAAACATAAGGGCCTACCTGCCGAGCTTTCTCTTTCTTGTGGTGCTGATGACTGCGTTCACTTCGTTCAGCCATGGAACGCAGGATCTGTACCCTACCTTTCTGGAGAAGGACCATCTTCTCGAGCCGGCGCGGGTCGGTCTGATCGTTGTGATTGGAAGTCTTGGCGCGCTGCTTGGAGGGATCTGCTGCGGCACTGCATCGGAGCGGTTTGGGCGCAAGCGGATGATCATCCTTGCATCGTTATGTGCGCTGCCGGTTATTCCGCTATGGGTCTGGTCGCATTCGGTGGTGAGCCTGGCCGTTGGCGGATTCCTGATGCAGTTTGCGGTGCAGGGAGCGTGGGGAATCGTTCCTGCTCACTTGAATGAACTGTCGCCGGGACCGGTGCGTGCCATTTTCCCGGGGCTTGCCTATCAACTTGGCAACCTGTGTTCGTCGCGGAATGGCGTGTTCCAGGCGACGCTGGCGGCACGCTTTCACGGTGGCTCGCTCCGGATCGTGTTATCGGGAACGGCAATTCTGGCTGCGCTCCTGGTGGCTGGAATAACTGCGATGGGCAGGGAGGCTAAGGGGGAAGTGTGGACGGACGCCTAGAAGGTACCCCCCCTCCCCCATATCGCGATATAAGTTGTTTATTTTCATTGGTTTATGAGTTGATCTCCTCGTAAAATAGTCATTATAAATGGGTTATAGCTAAATTCGTCTTTCTAAAAGGTTTATTGGATTAAGTGCGAAGCCCCGGAATACTCCGGGGCTTTTTTACTTCTGTATTAAGTCTAGCTGATTGAAGGTAACTCGTACGCAATGCGTATGTTGTTTGGATTGTTTGGTTTAGAAAGTTATGGGGCTTGACAGAGTGTTTTGCTGGAGTTTTGAAGGGATTTTCTTATAAGTGGCTGAAAAGGTTTGCGTGGCGATAGGTTAAGAACAACAGCAAGAGCAACCGCAGGTCCTTCGACTCCGTAGCTCGCAAAATGCGCGAGCTACTTCGCTCAGGATGACACAGTTGAGTGGAGTTGGGATTTTTGGGTAGTTTGGATGGTTTGGGTGGTCAGCTGAAGGATTGCAAGCAGCAGCAGAAGCCAGCAGAGGTGGGGACCAAGTGCGAGGTTTGTGAGTAGGTGGGAACGAGTGGTCAGGGAGGGTAGCAGGGGGGAGCGCGCGAAGATGGCTGCGGTGTTTATCAGAAAGACTGATGACAGGGTGAGAACCCAGCGCGATCTGGCCCGGTGGGTTGGGTACGAGAGTGCGCGGAAGGCCCAGAGGACCGGCAGCAGCACGATCATTGCGGAGTAGAAGCGTTGATAGAAAGGGATGAGGCCGATTGCGAGAAGGGTCGCGATCTGGAGGATGTGCTGATCCAGCGCTGCGCAGGATGGCGAGTGGTTCGGCGTAGTTGGGGTGGGTTTGAACCAGAACAGAAGCAGGGTTGCGGCGATAAGAGCGGCGAGTATGGACGCTCCGGTTCGGCTGTGTAGGAGAGCGTAGAGGGGGAGCTGCATGTCGATGCGATCGAAGCGGGAGAGGCTTTGTTCGGAGACATCGGCTGCACCGCCGTTGGTGAAGACGACGGCGATGTTTTCGCGGAGGCTGGAGAGCCACACTGAGCCGAGGTGGAGCAGGGGGCAGAGAGATGCGACCGTGATGGCGGCGGAGAACGCGAGAGTAGCGGAGAGCGTGCGCCAGGCGCGGGTCCAGAAGAGGTAGGGGATCAGGATCAGGCCCAGGGTGGGTTTGAGGCAGATGGAGAGTGTAAGGAAGGCGATGGCGGGAAGGTTAGTCTTCGCCGCGGAGATTTTTAAGAGGTGATAGATGGCGAAGAAGAGGAGAGTGGCGGCGAGGCAGGCGACGTTGGTGACGTGGAGGCCGGATTGGGTGGGGGCAAGGGCTAGTCCAAAGGCGAGGAAGGCGGGTTTGATGGGGTCGCGCCATGTTCCGGGGAGCAAGGAGGCGAGTAGAGGAAGCACGGCGATGTAGAGTGCGGCGCTGAGTAAAGTGAGTGCCTTAACTGCGATGGGCCATGGGAGAAGTGCAAATGGGATGAGAACGACGAGGGTTGGAGGCGGGTAGACGGGATGGGTTCCTGAGAGATTGCCGGCGACCTTGCCCTGCGGGGCTCCGGCGGCGTGCCATGTGGGGAAGAAGGCGGTGGAGTCGTAGGGATTGCGGTGCTGGAGCCAGAGGCGGGTGGCGGTGTAAGGGGCGGCGAAGTCGTTGATGTAACCGCTGTCGGCGCGGAGGGGACCGCGAAGGAAGAAGAGACCTGATGCGAGGAAGACTGCGAGCCACGCCAGAAGGGTGAGCGACTTATAGGAGGACTTAGGCTGAAGCGCTGCAAGTTCCTGATTCGACATAGGCTTGGACTTATTCTCCTGAAGGTAGCATGGAGGGTTTCGTCCGGCTATTCCACGGGTGGGGGATGATTTTTATTTTGTGGCAACGGGTTAGAGACAGAGCTGTGACAAGAGCTATGGCCTGGGATGTATGCTTCTGGTGGCGGAGAGTCGCCGGATTGGATCGTATGGGAATTGCTGATTCTGCTTTGAGTGTGGCGCAAGGGAAGCTGAGTGTGGCGGCTCCGTTTTTGATTGAACAGGACTGTGGCGCTTATACGGCGGAGCAGCATGCGGTGTGGGCGGAGCTGGTGAGTCGGCGGATGCCTCAGCTGAGGGAGCATGCTTGCCGGGAGTATCTGGATGGGTTTGAGCAGATTGGGTTGCGTGAGGATCGGTTGCCGGATTTGAAGGCGGTGAGTGCGCGGCTGGGTCCGCGGACGGGGTGGCAGTCGACGCCGGTAAGTGGGTTTCTGCCGGCGGATGCGTTCTTCGAGATGCTGGCGGCGCGGATGTTTCCGACGACGACGTGGCTGCGGGGGCGGGATGCGATGGAGTACACGCCGGAGCCAGATATCTTTCATGACGTGTTTGGGCATGTCCCGATGCATGCGCATCCGGTGTTTGGGAATTTTCTGCAGCACTATGGAAAGCTGTGTGCGGGGTTGATGGCCGATCCGGTGGCTCTGGAGCGGATGGGGCGGCTGTTCTGGTTTACGGTGGAGTTCGGGTTGATTCGGCAGGATGGAGAGATCAAGGTGTATGGGAGTGGGTTGATCTCGTCGCATGGGGAGTGTACGCGGGTGCTGGCGGGTGGGTGCGAGGTGAGGGACTTCGATCTGGATGCGGTGCTGAATCAGGAGTTCGATACGGGCGCGATGCAGCCGGTGCTGTATGCGGTGGAGTCGTTTGAGCAGATTTATGAGGCTACGAAGCAGGCTGAGGGGCGGTTGGGGTAAGGCTGGAGTGCTTTAGTCCCTGCTTCTTCGCTTCGCTCAGAATGACGACAAGAACAAACAACGGCAATAGATCACAGCCTTCGGCAGAGCGGTAGCCGCTTCGCGGCGGCGATTTAGACGCGGGGCTGAAGCCCCGCTCTACCTTAGAGGCAAAAGCAACTGCAACGGCACTGCAACCGCAGGTCCTTCGACTGCATAACTCGCAAAAGGCGCGAGTTACTTTGCTCAGGATGACACCTTTAGGGTTGGTAGTAGCAGAAGCAGGTTCCTGCGGGATGACAAACCAAGAGAGACAACGACAACAGCAACGACAAAGCAAAGGGCAGGGGGCAAACAGACAGCAGTGGTGGGCTATGGTTTCTTTGGGGGGAGGAGGGTGGCTAATCGCTTTTCCAGTTGGTCGAGATTGGTTTCGCCCTGGTAGCGGGCTAGGATTTTGCCCTGGGGGCTGATGAGGTAGGTGATGGGGAGGCCGAGGATGCCGCCGTAGAGCTCGCCGAGGTGTTCGTCGCCCATCATGATCGGATAGGTGAGGTGGTATTTAAGGGCGGTCTTCTGGACGGGAGGTTTGTCGTCGTCCATGGAGACGCCGAGGACCTGGAATCCTTGCGGGCCGAACTTTGTTTGCCAGGTGGAGAAGCGAGGGATCTCGGAGATGCAGGGGCCGCACCAGGTGGCCCAGAAGTTGAGCAGGACGAGCTTGCCGCGATAGTCGCTGAGATGGATGGGCTTGTCTTCGAGGCTTCGGGCGGTGAAGTCGGGGGCTGTCTTATGTGTCTGTGCGGGCACAGGCATGGATGCGGTGAAGAGCATGGCTGTGGCGAGGAAGAGGTTGCGGGATTTCATTAGCGGCCCTTTGCTACGGGATATTTCTTTGCGACCCAGTCGGTGCCGAAGTTGTCGGCGATGTAGAGAACTTTGAGGTGGGTGAAGCCTGCGGCGTGAAGGAGATTGTAGGCGGGGGCGATGTTGGGGCAGCGCTCCCATGGGCAGCAGCCGCAGTAGAGGACGATGGGGGTGTCTTTGGGGAGGACTGCGGTGCGGTCTTTGAGGATCTGGATACCGGTGGGCTGGTTGGTGGGGCCGGCGTATTCGGAGCCGGGGATGTGGGCTTCGGCGAAGAGGACGTGGGAGCCTACCTGAAGGATGAGAGGCTTGGGTGAGGTGGACTGGAGGGTGGCGGCGAGATCGGCGGGTTGGATGAGGTCGGCTGTGGGGATGGAGGATGCGGGGATGTGTTCGGATTGCGCGAAGGCGGGGTGCGCGAGGGCGAGGGTCATGAGGGCGGCGAGGAAGAGCAGATGCCGGTGGGCGGCGGCGGCGAGGGATTTCATGACTTCAGTTTAGCTGGCACGTTCGCTGTCACGTTGGGTGACATGGCGCGGCAGGTGGGTTGGGCGATAATGGCGTTGTGAATTCAGTGGCTTCGTTGTCCCCTTCTGAGGAGTATAAGCAGCGCTTGCGTGATCGTGAGCTTCGTGTGGCGCAGTTCGACAGGATAGATAAGCGGGTGGGGAATGTGCGGTTGGTTATAGTGATTGCTGCGCTGGTGGCGGCCTGGTTGAGTTTTGCGCGCGGGGCGTTTTCGGGTTGGTGGTTGCTGGTTGCGATGGGTGGGTTTGTGGTGATTGCTGTATACCATGCGGGGGTGCAACGGCGGCGGTTGTGTGCGATGCGGGCGGTGGAGTTTTATCGGCGTGGGTTGGCGCGGATTGAAGATCGGTGGGCTAGGACGGGGTCTGCCGGGGAGCGGTTTGATACGGGGGAGAGCCTCTACGCTACAGACCTGGATTTGTTTGGGCGAGGGAGCTTGTTTGAGCTGCTGTCGCAGGCGCGGACTCGGATGGGAGAGAACATGCTGGCGAATTGGCTGCTTGGGCCTGCGGCGGTGGCAACGATACGGGAGCGGCAGGAGGCTGTGGGGGAGCTGAGAGGACGTCTGGATCTTCGCGAGGATGTGGCGGTGCTGGGTGAGGACGTAAAGGCGGCGGTGCATGCGGAGGCTTTGGTGGAGTGGGCGGAGTCGCCGAATTTGCTGGAGAAGCGCTGGGTGCGTTGGGTGGCTGTTTTGCTGGCCGCTGTGGCAGTGGGGATGGCGGTGGTGTGGGGGATGACGGGGGAGAAAATTCCGTTTTTTGCGGTGGTGCTGGTTGAGGGTGTCGTTGTGTTGCGGCTGCGAAGGCGGGTGCAGGCGGTGCTGCATGGGACGGAGCGGGCGTTGGAGGATTTGCAACTGCTGTCGGCGATGCTGGGGAGGTTGGAGCGGGAGGAGTTTGAGACGGCGCGGCTGAAGGAGATTCGCGGGCGGATGGCTTCGCACCGGGTGGAGGGGTCGAAGGCGATTGCACGTCTGGGAACGATTGTGCAGTACATCTATTCGCTGGATAACCCGATTGTGCGGCTACTGGATATACCGCTGATGTATTCGGTGCAGTGTGCGTTTGCGGCGGAGGCGTGGCGGCGGGACCATGGTGCGGCTGTGAGGATGTGGCTGGATGGTGTGGGCGAGATGGAGGCGCTGCTGTCAGTGGCGGCTTACAGCTATGAGCGGCCGGAGGATGTGTTTCCGGAGCTGATTGAGGGAACTCCTTGTTTTGAGGCGGATGGGGTTGGGCATCCGCTAATTCCGGCGGCGACTTGTGTGCGGAATGATGTGAGGGTTTGTGGGGAGCGGAGAGTGCTACTGATCAGCGGGTCGAATATGTCGGGCAAGAGTACGCTGATGCGGGCGGTGGGATTGAATACGGTGATGGCGATGGCGGGGGCTCCGGTGCGGGCGCGGAGGTTGCGGCTGACGCCGTTGCAGGTGGGGGCGAGTATTTTGATCAATGACTCGCTGCAGGAGGGGAGCTCGCGGTTTTATGCGGAGATAACTCGGCTGCGGAAGATCTGCGATCTGGCGGAGGGTGGGTTGCCGGTTTTGTTTCTTCTGGATGAGTTGTTGCAGGGGACGAACTCGAAGGACAGGATGGCGGGGGCGGAGGGTGTGGTGCAGGCTCTGCTGGAGCGCGGGGCGATTGGGCTGATCAGTACGCATGACCTGGCGCTGACGGGGATTGGAGGAGCGGCGAGGAGGTTGTACAACGTTCATCTGCAGGATGAGATTGCGGATGGGAAGATGAAGTTCGACTACACACTGCGGGATGGGGTGGTGACGAAGAGTAATGGGATTGAGTTGATGCGGTTGATTGGGTTGAAGGTTTAGGTGGCTTGTTGAGAGGCAGGGACAGGCAACTGCAAAAGCGACTGCAGGGATGCTTCGCTTCGCTCAGAATGACGACATAAAACAGGCAACAGCAAGTGCAGAAGCAGATCCCTACGGGATGACAAACAAGAGAGGCAACAGCAACGGCGACCGCAGATCCTTCGACTGCGCAATTCGCAAAAGGCGCGAATTGCTCCGCTCAGGATGGCACTTCTAATTTCAGGATGGCACTTCTAGTGTGGTCTCCGAGTGCGTCCATTTTTGGAGGCAAAGTAGGCTCTGGAAGGACGCTAGATGAGTTGGATGGCATGGCCTATGAGAAGGACGACGGGGGCGGGGCCTACGGCGGTGTTGTCGAGGTGGGCGAGGGTGGTGGCGTGGACGTGCTCATCGGGGGTGGTGGCTTTGCTGACGGCGACGCAGGGGGTTTCGGGGGCGATGCCGGATTGGATGAGGTCGTCGGCGAGGGCGCGGAAGTCGCGGCCGGGCATGTAGATGACCAGGGTAGCGTCTTCGGGGAAGGCACCGGTCCATTTGGGTGTGACTTCGAGCTTGCCGGCGGCGTGATGGGCGGTGGCGAGGATGAGCTTCGAGGCCGCGGTGCGGTCGGTAAGGGGGGTGCGAAGGTTGGCGGCTACGGCGAAGGCGGTGGTGATGCCGGGGATGATCTCGAAGGGAATGTTGTGTTCGTGGAGAAAGGCTATCTCTTCGCCTGCGCGGCCGAAGATGAGGGGGTCGCCGGATTTGAGACGAAGGACGGAGCTGCCGTAGCCCGCATGGTGGAGCATGAGGGCGTGGATCTCGGCCTGGGTGATACGGGGCTGGCCGCAGCGCTTGCCAACGGGGATGATCTCGGCTGTGGGGCTGGCGAGGGCGAGGACTTCATCGGAGACGAGGTCGTCGGGGAGGATGACGTCGGCGGTCTGGAGAAGGTGCATGGCGTGCAGGGTGAGGAGGTCGGGGTCGCCCGGGCCTGCGCCTACGAGGTAGACGGTGCCCGACTGGGCTTCTTTGTTCACGATTTCTTCCCAGGGAGTGGATTGGTGAGGGCGTGTTCGCGGGCGAAGGTGCGGGAGGGGCACTGGTCGTAACCGCAGACGTCGCGTTGGGCTAACTGGTGGAGGAGCCACTTGCGATCTTCGTTGAGGGGCTCGGCGGCGACTACTTCGCGGCGGAGATTGCCGAGGTCGGTGAGCCAGTCGCCGGCGTCGAGGGGCAGCTGGGCGTTGATTTCTTTGCGGAGGCGCTGGGCGAGGGCGGGGCTGGCACCGGCGGTGGAGATGGCGATCTGGAGGTCTCCGCGACGGACGACGGAAGGGAAGTAGAAGTCGCAGAAGGGTGGGTCGTCGACGGCGTTGCAGATGATGCTTTTTGCGGTGGCTTCGTGAAATACGGCGCGATTGACGGCGGGAACATTGGTGGCGGCTACGACGAGGAAGTTGCCGGTGAGATCGCCTTCGGTGTACTCGCGCCGGTGCCAGGTGATTTCGCCTGCGGCAGCGAGATCGGCGATGCGTTCGGTGGCGGCGGGGGCGATGACTGTGACTTTGGCGTGGGCGGCTTGTAGTGATTCGATTTTGGATTCGGCAAGATGGCCGGCGCCGATGACGATGCAAGGGCGCGCGGCGATCTTGAGAAAGATGGGGAAGAGATCCATGCGATTAGGCTACTACTTATCGTTTGGTATTCGCAGGCTCTCCAATGTTCTGATTTGTGTGCGATGGTGCGGGCTGATGATCAGGATTTAGCGCCGTTGCCGTTTGTGTGAGCCTTTTCGATCACTTTCCAGACGAAGAGGAATTCTTCGTTGCTGGAGGTGGCAATGTTGAGTTCTCTTTGCCGTGCGGCTCTGCTGAGAGCGGAGCGTATGTTTTCCTTGGAATCTGGAAGCTGCGAGAGTGGAATCTTGAGGGCGGAACCATCACTCAACTGCGCGATGCCCTGGAGGAGCTGAGAGATGATCTCTTTATGCTTTCCATCTCTTCCCTTGGGGACATCTGCCTGGAGGATGGATTGAAATTTCATGGGGGAAAGTTCTTCTTGGTTAGCCATGACGTACTCCTTACGTAATCGTAACACTAACGTAACGTAAACATGATCAATGTGTATCTGAGATGTACGGCAGTCAAGACGAGGTTGCCAACAGGTCTAAATTTGTCCAGCAAACCCCACATCTAAAAGACTTAACCCGTATTTTAACTACACTGCTAGGGTTTATTTCAGAGGTATCATGCCATGGCACATCCATTGAAATTTGAAGTTGTTTCTCTTAAGGAAGTGCCGTGGAACGACTCCACGATGATCCCCGATCAGCGAGCCCGGGTGGTGCTGGTCGTCGATGATGAACGAGTGATTGCGGACACGTTGTCGATGATTCTTAGAAAGAGTGGCTATGACGTTATGACGGCTTATGACGGAACGACCGCGCTTGCACTTGCCCGGGCTGTTCCACCGTCGCTTCTGATCACTGACGTGGTGATGCCAGGGATGACCGGCATTGAGCTCGCGATCATGCTTGTGAACGTTATCGAGGACTGTAAAGTGCTATTGTTTTCCGGCCAGGCAGCGACGGTCGATCTTCTGGCGGTGGCGCGGGAGATGGGGCACGAATTCACAATACTGACGAAGCCGGTGCATCCGACCGATATGTTGAGGCGGGTGTCGGAGTGTATCGAGGCGCGTGAATTGGTCGCGGCGTCGTAGAAGTCGCTCTACTTGTGTTTCACATTCTCTGTTTACTATTCGCCAGGGGCGTGACGGCCTGCGCCTACGGGTGGGGCGTCGCGTTCGACGGGATCGATGATGGCTCCGGCTAGTTGGGCGCGGAGGGTATCGTCGTCGGTGCGGTCGAAGTAGTGACGTAGGTCTTCGCCCGGGGTGCGGACGGCGAGGTAGCCGGCGAGGAGGCGCTCGATGGCGTCGGGGACCTCGGTTGCTGCGACACGGTATCCCAGGGCGCGTGCGGGGCGGGCGTACTTGCCGACGGAGCCGCCGACACAGAAGAAGAAGGCGTCGACGAGCTGGCCGTCCTGCTTGATTTTTTTGCCTTCGAGGCCGATGTCGGCGATCCAGTGCTGGCCGCAGGAGTTGGTGCAGCCGGTGACGTGGAGGCGGATCTGCTGGTCGAAGCCGGGAAGGCGCTCTTCGAGTTCGGCGACAAGCCACTTGTTGAAGCCCTTGGTTTCGGCGATGGCGAGCTTGCAGAACTCGGTGCCGGTGCAGGCGATGGCGCCGCGCCAGAAGGCCGAGACATCGACCTGGAGACCGAGGGTGTTGAGCTCGATGACGAGGGCGGCGGTCTCGCGGTCGGGCACGTTGACGATGAGGATGTTCTGACCGATGGTGGCGCGGAGCTGGCCGTTGCCGTACTTGTCGGCGAGGTTGGCGAGGGCGATGAGCTGATCGCCGGAGAGGCGGCCATTGAGCACGGAGGCTCCGACGGAAGAGAGACCGGGCTGGCGCTGCTGGGTGAGGCCGACGTGGTCGCGGTAGATGTCGGCGGGAACGGCGTCGGCGGCTGCCGGGTTGGGGTCGAGCTTGTAGCCGAGTTTCTCTTCGAGGGCGGTTAGGAAGGATTCGGCGGTCCAGCCGTGGCGCATGAAGAGGTACTTGATGCGGGCGCGGGTGCGGTTTTCGCGGAGTTCGGACTGTTCTTTGAAGATGCGAACGACGGCTTCGACGACTTCGAGGGCCTTGTCCTGGGGGATGAAGGCGGGGATACGCTCGGCGATGTGGGGCTCGGTGGAGAGGCCGCCGCCGACGCGGAGGGTGTAGCCGATTTCTTCGACTCCGTCGATGGTGCGCTTGATGGCGGTGAGAGCTACGTCGTTGATCTCGGGGTAGGTGCACCAGACGGGGCAGCCGGTGACGGAGATCTTGAACTTGCGGGGAAGATTGTAAAACTCCGGGTTGGCGGTGAGGTGGTGTGCGATCTGGACGGCGAGGGGGCTGGCGTCGAGGAGCTCGGTGTGGTCGAGGCCGGCGAGGGGGCAGCCGGTGACGTTGCGGACGACGTCGCCGCAGGCTCCCTTGGGGGAGAGGCCGACGGCGGTGAGGGCGTCAACGACATCGACGAGGCCGGCGAGGGTGAGCCAGTGGAGCTGGATGTTCTGGCGGGTGGTGATGTCGGAGAGGTTGCGGGCGTATTTTTTCGTGAGTTGGCCGATAACGCGGGTCTGGTCGCTGGTGAGGATGCCGTTGGGCAGGCCGATACGCATCATGAAAAACTCGGTGGCTTTGCCTTCGCCGTTTGCGCCGCCGGTGACGCCGAGGCCGTCGCCCTGGGTGTAGACGCCCCACCACTTGAAGTAGAGGCCGGTCCACTCGGGGAGAACGGAGTCGCGGCCGTTGCGGGCGAACTCACGCACTTCGTCCCATGCTTCCCAGGGGTTCTTGGCGAGCTTGAGACGCTCGGACTTCTGGGCTTTGGTCTCTTTGGGGGCGGGTGCGGGTTGGGTGGACATTGGGTGATCCTTTAGAAGGTGGCCTGAAATAGAAAAGGCCCACTGAGTAGGTGGGCGCTGTGTGACTTTGCTTTTTTGGTGTTCGAGAGCTAGAGGGTGGGGCTCGAACAGAAGCAAAGGCGACGGCGCACGAGGTCGCAACAACAGATACACATGCGACAAGCGGTCGTGCGGTAGTTCGCCATTGTGTTAAAGGCTATCTGGGTATGTTGTTGGCGTCAAGTTGAGAGATTTTGTGAGCGCAACGGCAATGGGAACAATGAAATACAGGGATCTCTCCACTCGGCGGCAAAAGCGCCGCCTTCGGTTGAGATGACGTTTGTTTCAGGGTGGATTTCTGGGGAATTGACAAACAAGAGAGGCAACAGCAACCGCAGGTCCTTCGACTCTGTAACTCGCAAAGTGTGCGAGTTACGCCGCTCAGTATGACACATTTGTTTTAGTTCCTTCAGTAGGTGGACATTAGTCGGATTGGGCGAGGGAGAATTTGTGGCGGACGTCGGAGCCGCGGACCCAGAAGATGACGTCTTCGGCGATGTTGGTGGCGTGGTCGGCGGTGCGTTCGAGGTTGCGGGAGACGATGATGGCGTTGAGTGCCTGGGTGCTGACCATGGGGTGCTGCTGCATGACTTCGATGAGTTCGGCCTGAACGGCGCGGTTCATCTCGTCGATCTCATCGTCCATGGCGAGGACGTGCTCGGCTAGTTTGGCGTCGGCTTCGAGAAGGGACTGGATGGCGCTGCGGATCATGACGCCGACTTTTTCGCCCATGTCGGGGATATCGATGGGGAGGGAGATTTGCGGGAGGTCTCTCTGGGCGCGTGCGCGTTCGGCGATGTTGGTGGACTGGTCGCCGATGCGCTCGAGATCGCCGTTGATTTTGATGACTGAGAGGATGAAGCGGAGGTCGATGGCCATGGGCTGCTCTTTGGCGAGGAGGTCGTAGGCCATCTCATCGACGTCGCGCTCGGCGGCGTTGATGGCGGTTTCGATCTCCTTGACGTGATCGCAGAGGCCGATGTCTCCGGTGAGGTAGGCTTCGAGCGAGAGGGATAGGGCCTGCTGCGAAAGGGCGGCCATGGCGAGGAGCTTGTCCTTCAAGGCTACGAGTTGTTGCTGAAAGTTAATGCGGGGCATGGGGAGTCCCTCTTTTTAGATAGACGTCCTTCTATTGTGATGCAGGGACGAAAAACGGGTCGTGAATTTGTGAAAGATGAGTGGCTTTATTGGTACGTCTTTTGGGTTAGACGGGTGTTCAAGGGTAAAGGAGATAGGCCTGGCGGCGCTGTTTGAATGCTTCCAGATCAGACTTCCAGGAGGCTGAGATTGCTCGTGGGTCTTCGTTGTTCTTGAGTGCAAGCATGGTATTTACGCTGACGATGAGGGCGTCTGTCTTTGGCAGGTTGAACTGAGTGGGATAGAAGCGCTGGAGAGCGCTGACGATTTCGATGCCTAGTTCGGGCGAATCGAGGACATTGCGATCGGTGAGGGTGAGGGCGATGCCGGGGATGGTCTTGCCGTGCGAGGGATAGTGGTTGCTGTCTTCGACGACGGCGAAGGTGGTGGGAGAGAAGGAGACTCCGGGGATGTTGCGTTTGGTGAGGAAGTCGGCGAGAGCAGGTGCGTCGATGTATGGAGCGCCGATGTGCTCGAAGGGCTTGTCGGTTCCGCGGCCGACGGAGACATTGGTGCTGTCGAGCAGGCCGAGGCCGGGATAGAGAATGGCAGCGGTAAGGCTGCGGAGGTTGGGGCTGGGATTGGTCCAGGGGAGATGGGTGTCGTCGAAGAACTGGGTGCGGTTCCAGTGCTGCATGGGGACGACGGTGAGGGTGGCGTTGAGGGGGAGTTGAACGTTGGGAGATGTTGCGGATGGATGGCGAAGTTCGCCGTTGATGTAGCGAGCCAGCTCGCCGAGGGTGAGGCCATGGCGGATAGGTAGCGGCATGTAGTTGATGTAGGATTCGCGTCCGGTGTCGGAGACGGGACCTTGAACGGAGACGCCATTGATTGGGTTGGGGCGGTCGAGCAGGATGATTTCGAGGGTGTGGCCTGTGGCTTTTTCTTTGGCGGCGGCTTCGAGGAAGTAGCCTATGACGGACTCGTAGGTGTAGAAACGAACGCCGGCATCCTGGAGATCGATGACTACGGCGTCGAGGTCTTTGAGGGCTTCGGGGGTGGGGCGGCGGTCGGAGTCTTTGGGGCCGTAGAGGCTGATGACAGGGAGGTGGGTGGTGGGGTCGGTGTCGTTGGCGATGTGGGCCGTGTCTTTTGCGCCGAGGATGCCGTGCTCGGGGGAGAAGAGGGTTTTGAGTTCTACCTGTGGGATGGAGTGGAAGAGGATGTCGATGGTGCGGTGGCCGGCGCTGTCGAGACCTGTCTGGTTGGTGAGAAGGCCAAGGCGGAGGTGGTCGTTGTGGCGGTGGGCGGCGGCGAGGAGGATGTCGAAGTGGGTGGATTGGAGGACGTCGATGCCGGTGAGGGTGGTTGCGGAATCCGCCGGAGGACTGGGCGGAAGAAACGAGACGCCTGGATAGAGGCCAAGGGCGCGGGCGGCAGCGGTGGCGACTTGGCCTCGGAGGGCGGAGATGGGTGGGTTGCCGCGTGGGTGGACGGCGTTGGAGAGAAGGATGACGTAGGTGTTGGAGGTCGGGTCCATCCATAGGCTGGTGCCGGTGAAGCCGGTGTGGCCGAAGCTGCCGATGGGGAAGATTTCGCCGCGTGGACGGGAGAAGGCGGTGTTGATGTCCCAGCCGAAGCCTCGGGTGGCGATGCCCGTAGTGGTTTTGCCGTCGGGGGTGAAGACGGTGGCGCCGGATTGGGCTGTGGCAGGCTGTTGTGGGGTGGTCATCAAGCGCAGTGTGGATTGCTTGAGGGGGAACGGGCCGGTGTTTTGGAGGAGCTTGTCGAGGAGGGCCTGTGCGAAGAGGCTGATGTCGGCGGCGGTGGAGAAGACG
The DNA here is from genome assembly GCA_035317185.1 of Edaphobacter sp. Taxonomy (GTDB): domain Bacteria; phylum Acidobacteriota; class Terriglobia; order Terriglobales; family Acidobacteriaceae; genus Edaphobacter. Next base: position 265,527 of record DATHHN010000071.1, on the reverse strand, counting down.
CCCGCGTGGCCTGCTACTCCGCCCATGCGGCGGGTGGTGGGGTCGTGGACGGTGCCGCGGAGGAGGTGCTCGAAGTTGGGGTTGGTGGCTGGGGTGCCTTCGTTGTCGTGGGCTGTGGGAGCGACGTCACGGATTGAGTTGATGCGCCAGCTATCGCCAGCACAGAACTGGTCGACTGGTGCGGGATGGGTGGGATCGATTGCGACGGCTGCGCCGTAGGTTTTGTGCGGCCCGCAAACGCGATCGAAGGGATGGAAGGTGGTTTGGGAGATGTGATCCATCTGCAACGGAATAAAGATCTGTTGTTGTGCGTAGATGTCGAGTGTTTGTCCACTGAGTTTTTCGACGAGGGTTCCGAGGGTGATGAAGTTAATGTCGGAGTATTTGAAGGTTGTGCCGGGTTTGGCTTCGAGAGAGGATTCCATAGCCCGGCGGATTCCTTCGGCTTTGTCAGGAGCGGCGAGGCCCCAGGGATCTTTCAGGTCAACGTCTGCAGGAAGACCGGAGTAGTGGGTGAGGAGTTGACGTATGGTGACGTTTTCTTTGCCGTTGGCTGCGAAGGCGGGGAGGTACTTTGCGACAGGGTCATCGAACTGGAGCTTGCCGGCCTCGTAAAGTTGCATGATGGCCGTGGCGGTGACGAGGCATTTTGTGAGGGACGCCATGTCGAAGATGGTGTATTCGGTCATCGGTTCAGCGGGTGAGGGATTGCCGTCGAGACCGGGTTCGCCATCGAGCTTACGGTTTCCGTAGACTTGTTCGAAGACGATTTTGTTGTCGTGGCCGATGAGAACTACGGCGCCGGGAAGTTTTTTTGCGACTATGGCCGCGTTGAGAAGCGTTGAGATGGGAGTGAAGTCGTAGGCGGGCTTAGGGGCTGCGCTTTGAGATTCTGAGACGTTGGATAATAGAGCATACCCCAGGGGCTGAAGCCCGGATATGTGGGTGGAGTTAGAGAGACCCAAGGCTGAAGCCTTGAGGTATCTGGAAGCAGGAACAGACAACGGCAAAGGCGAAATGCGGGGGTTCTTCGCTTCGCTCAGAATGACAGTGCTTTGTGAAATGACAGTGGTTTGGGAGTTCAGTGGAGAGGCGCAGGCGATCAGAAGGACTGCTGCAATACCTACGGCTTTGACGGTGTGTTGTTTGCGAAAGATGAGGCTGGCGAGGCTGCCTATGGCGAAGGTCACGATAGAGCCGATGAAGACGTACCAGGTGAAGGCAACTTTGGGGATGACGAATCCGGCGACGACGACGGCGTGGGGTTGGAGCCAGAGGGCCATGTTGAGGGCGAAGCCGGTGATCATGCCGATGATCGCTCCGGTTTGAGTGGCGTATTTCGTGAGGGTACCGAGCAGGAAGACTCCGAGCAAAGCGCCGTAGGCTACGGAGGCGATGGAGAGGCCTATTTCGACAACGTGGCCTTTGCCTCCGACGTGGATGCTGTAGACGGCGACGGCGAAGAGGATGAAGGCCCAGACGACGGTGGAAGAGCGGGAGATCATCATGCGTTCGCGGTCGTCGGCGTGTGGGCGGAGGTGCATGTAGAAGTCGACGACTGTGGTGCTGGAAAGAGAGTTGAGGGCGGCGCTGAGGTTCGACATGGCGGCGGCTAGGATGGCGGCGATGAGAAGGCCAGCGATGCCGATGGGCATTTGGTGGACGATGAATGTGGGGAAGATACGGTCGGCGCTCGCGAAGGTGGTGGGATGGAGACCGTAGAAGACGTAGAGGCCGGCGCCGATCAAAAGGAAGAGGGTGAATTGGAGGAAGATAATGGCTCCGCTGGCGAGCAGCGCCAAGCGGGACTCGCGGAGGTTACGGGCGGCGAGCATACGCTGAACCATGAGCTGATCGGTTCCATGGGAGGCCATGGTGAGGAAGGTTCCACCGATGATGCCCGCCCAGAAGGTGTAGCTCTGGGTGAGGTTGAGCGCGAAATGGAAGAGGCGGAACTTGCCTGCAGCTGCGGCCACGGCGTGGATCTGCGACCAGCCGCCGGGTACGTGATTGCCGAGCGTGGAGATAGCTACGATGGTGCCGCCGATGTAGATGAACATCTGGATGACGTCTGTCCAAATAACGGCGGTCATTCCGCCTTCGAAGGTGTAGAGCAGGGTGAGAGCGGAGATGATGCCGATGGAGAGCACGTCTCCTGTGCCGATGGCGATACCGATGACGATGCTGACGGCGAAAACGCGGACGCCTTCGGCGGCGGCGCGGGTGAGGAGGAAGAGACCGGCGGTGACCTTGTGAAGAGTGCCTCCGAAGCGCTGATCGATGAGTTGATAGGCGGTCAGCATGCGGCCCTGAAAGTATTTGGGGAGGAAGATTGCCGCGACGACGATGCGTCCGAGCATGTAGCCGATGACGATCTGGAGGAAGCCGAAGTCTCCGGCGAAGGCTACACCGGGGATGCTGATGATGGTGAGGGTGCTGGTCTCAGCCGACACGATGGAGAGAGCGATGGCCCACCAGGGGATCGTTTGGTCGGCGAGAAAATAGCTGCGCAGGGAGCGGGAGTTGGGATCCTTTCCGCTGCGGAAGCGGAGGCCAAAGAGAGTGATGCCGACCAGGTAGAGGACGATGAGTGCGAGGTCGAAGGCGTGGAGGTGCGTCGGAGGCGCAGCGGGAAGCATGAATGCGAGTTTATAGCGTGCGGCTGGTTCGTCGTGAGAGGGGAGTTATCTCAAGCGATTTTCTGGCTAGCTGACGAGGTGGCCCATCTTTTCGCGCTTGGTCTGGAGGTAGCGCTCGTTAGTGGGTTCAGAGGGGACTTCGGCGGAGATTCGCTCCACAACCTCGACGCCTGCTAACCGGAGAGCCTCGACCTTCTCGGGGTTGTTGGTGATGAGGCGGACCTGGGTGAGGCCAAGTTGCTTGAGAATCTCGGCGGGAAGCTCGAACTCGCGGCAGTCGGCTTTGTAGCCTAACTGGAGGTTGGCCTCGATGGTGTCGAGTCCCTGGTCCTGAAGCTCGTAGGCGCGGAGCTTGGCCATGAGGCCTATGCCACGGCCTTCCTGCTGCTCGTAGAGAAGGATGCCTGATCCGGCTTCGGCAATGGTGGCGAGAGCGAGCTCAAGTTGCTGGCGGCAGTCGCAGCGGAGAGAGTGGAAGACGTCGCCGGTGAGGCATTGGGAGTGGATGCGCACAATTGGAGGGGCGCTGTGGATGTCTCCCATGACGAGGGCAACGGCGGATTCGATACGGATGGCCGGAGCGGGAATGAAGTCGTTGCAGCGCTCGGGGTTGTCAATTATGCCTTCGAAGCCGAGAATCCGGAAGTGTCCCCAGCGGGTGGGAAAGTCGGCGTCTGCTATCTTACGGACTTCGGAGAAGGGCATTTTTTGATTATACGTTTGGGTGCTCACAGTTATTGGATTCCTGCCAGTGCAGATTCGATGCTAATGGAAGCTGAGCAGGCGTTTGTCTGGGAGGCGTAAAGTATTTGTCTCAAAGGGGTAAAGTAAGGGTGTGACGCAGATCGACCCAAAGCTGATTCTGATTACGCTGCTGATTGAGTTGGGCGTGGCGGCCGCGGTGTCGAGTTCGCTGGCGCGGTCGAAGACGTTCAAGAACCTGCTGCTGACTCAACACCGGAGCGTGCGGCAAAACGCTTTGCTGGTGGCGATGATTTGCTTTCCGCTAACGTTGGGTGTGTGGGTGCGGGTGACGGTGCCGAACTTTCTGGCAGCGGATATTTCGTTTGAGACGACGATTCTGCTGGGGATCCTAGTTGGGCCAATAGCAGCTATGGCGGGAGGGGCGGCGCTTGCGATTCCGGCGCTGATCCATCATGAATATTGGACGCTGCCCATAAATCTCCTGGTCGCGGCGGTGTTTGGAGCGTTTGGGCGGTTTGCGAATCCTGAGGATGTCTGGTCGTTTTCTCCGATGATCGATCTGAGTATCTACCGGTGGGTAACGCGAAATCTGCGGCGACCGCACCTGGACCGGCAGATTCTGCTGCTGATGATGATCGCAGCGATGCAGTTCTGTACGAGTATGCTGTCGCGGTTTTATCCGAAGCGGTACTTCGATCTGTATTCGGATGTGGTGTGGGTTCAGCTGTTGATTTGTGCGTGCGCTCCGGTGGTGGTGGGTATTCCGCTGAAGATCTGGAATGCGATACGGATTGAGCGGAAGCTGGAAGAACAAGGAAGGCTGTTGTTGGAGGCGCGACTAGATGCGTTGCAACGGCAGATCAATCCGCACTTTCTATTCAATACGCTGAACTCGATTGCTTCGCTGGTGCGGTCGCAGCCGGAGTTGTCGCGGGAGATGATCGTAAAGCTGGCGAATATTCTGCGGGTACTGCTGAAGGACCGGGAGGCGTTTGTGCCGTTCAGCGAAGAGCTGGCGTTCACGGATGACTATCTGGATATCGAAGTGGTGCGGTTTGGCGAGAAGCTGAAGGTGGTGAAGGAAATTGCGGATGACACACTGCATATTGTTGTGCCGGGGATGGTGTTGCAGCCGTTAATCGAGAACAGCATTAAACATGGGTTGGAGCCGCGGATCAGCGGCGGGACGGTGACGCTGCGGAGCAGGATTACACCAGAGGGAATGTTGCGGGTGGAGGTGGAAGATGATGGTGTGGGAATGGCGCCTGAACGGACTACGCCTTCGCCAGTGAGTGGGTTGGCGAGACAAGGAACAGGCATTGGAATGCGAAATGTTCGGGAGCGGATGGAGGTTTTGTACGGCGATCTGGCTTCTCTGGAGATCAATAGCCGACCAGGACGGGGGACGAAGGTGACGCTGCTGATGCCGATTCTGGATGAAGGAGCTGAGGCGTGGGCACAAGATGGCCGCGAGGTGATTGAAGCAGCGAGGCATCTGCTGGACGATGCGGTACGCGTGATGATGCGGGAGCGTTAGCGGCGCGTGCGAGTGATGACGCGGTCGTAGTAGCTCTCGTATTGGGGGATGATACGGGAGGCGCAGAAACGGTCCTGGGCGGTTTTGCGCGCGGCGGTGGCCATGGTTTTCAGGCGGGATTCGTCGCGCAGAAGGCTGATTGCGGCGGTGGCCATGGCGTCGACATCGCCGACTTCGAAGAGAAGGCCGTTGTGCTGATCATCGATCAGCTCGGGAACTCCGCCTACCCTGGTGCCGATGGTGGGGACACTGCAGGCCATGGCTTCGAGGGCGGCAAGACCGAACGATTCCATCTCGCTGGGCATGAGCATGAGGTCGGCGAGGGGGAGGAGCTCGTTGACGTTGTCCTGCTTGCCGATGAAGTGGATGCGGTCCTGGACTTTGTGGTGCAGCGCGAGTTGTTCGGCGGTGCTGCGGTCTGGGCCGTCGCCGATGAGCATGAGACGTGCGGGAAGCGTGCAGGCTACGCGGGCGAAGACTTCAATGACGTCGCGCACACGTTTGACGGGGCGAAAGTTGGAGAGGTGGACGAGAAGATGCTCGCCGGGGGCGGCGAAGCGAGGGCGCATAGCGGCGACGAGCTCGGGATTGCGGAGGTAGACGTCGCAGTTGACGAAGTTGTGGATGACTTCGATTTCGGAGGTGATCTCGAAGGCCTCACGGGTGCGATCGCGAAGATGGCTGGAGATAGCGGTGACGCCGTCGGACTGTTCGATGCCGAATTTTGTGATGGGCAGGTAGGAGGCATCGAGACCGACGAGGGTGATGTCGGTGCCGTGGAGCGTGGTGATGAAGGGAAGGGTGCGGCCGCGGGTGGCTAACATCTGCCGGGCGAGAAGAGCGCTGACAGAATGGGGAATGGCGTAGTGGACGTGCAGGAGATCAAGGGAGTAAAACTCTGCGACTTCGGCCATGCGGGTGGCGAGGGCGAGATCGTAAGGCGGGTACTCGAAGAGAGGGTAAGTGGAGACGTAGACTTCGTGGAAGTGAATATTGGCTTCCCGGCCAGTGAGACGGAAGGGCTGCGACGAGGTGATGAAGTGGATCTCGTGTCCGCGGGCTGCCAGTTCGATCCCTAGCTCGGTGGCAACGACTCCGCTGCCGCCGTAGGTGGGATAGCAGGTGATTCCGATCTTCATGAAACTCCTAGGAACGTGCCAACGTTATTGTGTTCGCTATGCCCGGATCGGCGACTACGGGACTGCGGAGGTTACCGTAATGGATGAGGCTGGGAGCGTTTGGTTGCGAGAGCATGGTTGGAATCGTGGCAAGGAGAGCCTGCATCTCGATCTCTCGATGGGAGCGCAGGCGGGTGGGTATGCGATCGAGATCGGCGTCGTTGTAACCGGGGTGGCAGACGAGTTCAAAGGTTCCTGATGGTGGAAGAGCGGAGAGAATTTCAGGAAGGGTAGAGGAGGTCAGGTTGCCAGTGGCTGAGACGCCTACGGTACCGTCCGTGGTGAGGATGTTGGCGGCGTGAAGCTGGTTGAGCTGAACGAAGGCCGGACGGAAGCGGTCGAGGAGAGCGACCTGGAGCCGACGCTTCAGGCCTGCATGAGTGAGATGTTGGGCGAAGGCTGGCTCGAATGGATTGCGGATTGCGGAGATGCCAGTGCGCTCAAGGACGTTGAGTAAAGGATGGCTGACGGCAGGGAAGAGATGGGTGTGTTTGTGGGTGTCGATGTGGGTGATTTGAATGCCCGTGCGCTGGATCCTCTGGATCTGGGCGAGGGCTTCGCGTTCGATGTCTTCGAGCCGGATGATGCCTCGGAGGAGGGACTGGAGAAAGTCGAGCAGGGAGGGACGGAAGCTTTTGCCGTCGGGTCCGATGAGGGATGGGATTGCGCCAGGGGGCGAGACGGGAATGCCGTCGGTGAGGATGATGTGGCAACCGACGCCGAGCGTGGGATGGGAGTGGGCGACGGCGACGGCGTCATCAAATGCAGGACCAGTCGCCATGAGGGTGGCGGAGGTGAGTGCATTGGATTGATGAAGTTCGGCGATGGAGCGATTGACGCCTAAGGTGAGACCGAAGTCGTCCGCGTTGATAATGAGGCGGGGAGCCATGAGGATAGGTGGACAATTTGCGTGCTGCGAGCCATTCTATTGAATGGCGGGGACGACGGGGCTCGAACCCGCGACCTCTGCCGTGACAGGGCAGCGCTCTAACCAACTGAGCTACGTCCCCAGACGTAATTTTTGTCACGTAGAACGGATGATGTTGAGAAGTTCTCTCGATCACTCTGTTCTGATTGTCACCGAATTGACCAATCGCTTGAGATCGAAAAGATCCAGCGGGCTCAACCCGACAACATGTTCAAGTGTATCAGAGACGTTGGTCGCAGACTAGGCGATGGTCAATTTTTCGCGCCGGAGTTATTGAAAAAACTACATGTCGAAGGACCAGACGGGCCGAGGTGGTTTTCCATCTACAACGTTAGGGGCATTCATTTGTTAACAAGCTTCACGTAAGAAAGAGGAATGAATACCGCATATTCGACGAAAACTAACTGGTGGACTCTCTCGAGCATGATTCGTGACCTTGGAAGTGCAGTGTTGAGGTCAATTTTTGGCCATCTGCGAGGTTATTTTAGGGGCCTAAATAAAGATGCGGTCAAAGGCCAACCCACTTTTCACACAGGCCGCGGTTAAGAATTTGGGATTGGTCACCGTGCAGTAAGAGGCTCCCTGGTTGGATTTAACCAAGAGCGGATGGTCGCTGGTTGAGGAGTTTGCGGCTGGATTCTGGGCCAACTTCCAAGTCGCGGAATGGTCTCATTTGAAGACAGCGCCGGTGATGTTGATCCGTCGAGAGCACCCAAGGTGGTGGGTTGAGTGCGAAGCGTCGCGTAACCCAATGATGGCGAGAACTGTAGGCGCGCTGGGAAGAATGCTGCCAGCCCGGTAGGTGGCGCACCAGTATTTATGGCCCCGCCACCCTTAGTCGGAACGAAGTTCGAATCTACGGGCGGAGTATTGGTAAATAGAAAGTTCGTCGCGTTGATGCCTGAAACGTGGCTATCGATTGGACTGACGTTCTGCCATATCGGAGTAATGCCTTGCACGCCATCGCCCCAACCACATTTTCCTCCGGCGTTCTGATTGCAGGGAGCAATAGTTCCTGAAATCTGGACCGATCCGGTTCGGTAAAGGTTTTTGCCAAACGAGCCCAGGATGGTTTTAGCCGTGGTGAGTGTAAAAGCGCCGGGCGAATACATGACATTATTCTGGACATCTATGCGCGGAAATTCGTAGACGCTGATTGCACCGGATCCAAGTCCCGAGCCGAGCGTATCGAGGACATAGCCGCATGGTGCACAGGTATTGTTCAAAAAGTGAAAGGTCCCGCGCATTGCGGTTGGAGCTGTAGATCCTCCACCTGCTCCGTCTGCTGAATAATGTACGGTCTGGACGTTTGGGCTGCCCTGATAGACGTTTCCGACTTCCCATGTATTGCGACCCGCTTCGATATAGCCGACCAGGTAATTGATGGGAATTGCAGTGCCGGCGGAGACTTTGAAGTAGGTGTTCTTATATGCGTTGACGTATTGAACTGAAACTGGGGTCGCATTGTTGACGGGATCGCAGTCTCCATATTTACAGAAAAATCCGTCCAGGCTGAATAGGCTGGCGGCGTCCTGTACTTCGTCGTGGGACGTGTATCGAGAGACATTTGTTCCGAAGAAGTTGTACTTTACTGCCCACAGATAAGAACGGGTCTTGAGGTCGGCTCCCTGATCTCCTTTGAGTGGATTCTCGTACTTATTCAGTGCGATGACTTCACCATTCGACTGAAGATACATGCAGTGAAGTCTGGAGTCGCCGTCATTCCCGAACAACTGACAGTGATTGCCTTCTACGTCCAACATTTGAGTTACGCCAGGCCACCCGGCGTTTGAGGGTGTGTAGCTGGCGACGCACATCGAGTTGTTGTAGCAGTCGTTGCCACGAATCACCCAGCCATATCCTGAATGTATCGATATGGCTGCCGCGTCGAAATTCCAGGGGTTCTGTATTTTGTTACCCGGATCGTATCGCTTGTGGGTGGTTCCTCGGGCATTTTGAATTCTAAGGCCCTCAATCACGATCCAGTTCGGCCCACACGAACCTGCTGAACCGGCTGCCCAGAAAGCGTTCGCATTGCGAGGAATGCCGCATCCAGAGGTGTTTTCTGATGGCCAGGAATTGATGACGCCCGAAAAGACGAAGCCATTGACTGGATATCTTGGCCCTACGGCGTTGGACGCCTCAAGCACTGGAAGCTCGCCTGAAGCGTTAGGGACACCTACGAGGCGGATAGGATTATCCTGACATCCGCTGGCCCAGAAGAAGAGCCATTCTGCATAGCTCGTGGGAGAGCCGTCGGTACCTTCGTTATGAAGTCGTATGGTTGTGCCGCAAGATATCTTCCGAAAATCAACCGCAGAATGTATGGTGTGGAATGTTTGCGATGGGCCAATCTCGATCACAGCGCCGCCATGAGCTTTCCCGTACGGATCAGGAGTAGGGTCAACTGGCATCGTTCCATTTGGCGTCACCTTGTACGGCATAGGATGTCCAGTGACGTAAAGAGTTGCGTGTTGAACGATGTTTGGTTCGGCAGTGTTTTTGGCCTGGACAGTGTAGCGTCCTGACACTGTGGCGACAAAATATGTCGTCATGCAGCTGTGTGTCGTTTCGCATTCTGTCATGGGCGATGGATCAAGAACGCCGTCTCCGCCCGGTGGTTGCGAAGTGATCGACCACGTTGGTCTGGAATCAGAGGTGCCAGTGGTTTGCACTTGTAATTCTCTACCTTGTCCGGAATAGAGCACGTCGTAGAATGGCAACACTTCAACGTCTGTCGTATTGGCGCAGACTGGAATCGGGAACGTGACCGACACGGATGGATCATCCACACTGGTGAAGACGACGTTGAATCCAGCGGTTGAGACGATCGAATAGAGCAAGGGGAATTGCGTGAGTGTCTCATCGGTGTTTCCGTCAAATCCAGAGTCACTGCTGGAGATCGAAACGCTTGTTGCTACTCCTGACGAATTAGTGGTGAAGGTTCCGTGAGCGAAATGGGAGAGGAAGCTATCTTCGAAGACGACCGCGAAGGTTTTGTTTGGTGGAAGCTTCGAACCTCCAAATGTGATGGCACCACTTTTTACTACTCCGCCAGAAACAACGCCATGCATGACGGGCATGATTTGTGGGACGGAACAGGTACCCGCGACATCGCCCACGGTCAGAGTTCTGACACTGTTGCCTGGGCCGGTGCTGTCGAGTGTTCCGGTTGCGAGAGGAGTACCATAGTTGCCAGAGATAGCCGCTGTAACGGTGTTTGATTTTCCATATTGAAGCGAAGCGTTCAGTGTGATGACCGATCCTTTGAGGACAGGCCATCCCATGCCGGGGCTATTGGCTTTCATCACTACGCCGCGAAGATTGTAGACCCATGTGGTGACTGCGCTGTTAGCTGCGTTGGTGGCTGAAGTTGCCAACATCTTGATCGTATTCGTGGATTTCGGAGTCAGCGATATGGTGTCCCCGGGATGGTATGTCGTGGTTCCCGGTGGACATGTGCCAAACGTATTCGGCGCCGCTGGTGTCGATCCATCGGTCGTGTAGCATCCCACGGAGTTGCTGGGCATTGCTGCTGTGACACCTTCAAGGACGCCATACTCCGCAGTTGCAGCAGAAGGCGTGGGATACGGCAACACGCCGCATGCCGCAGGGAAACAATCAGCGGAAAATGGACCGGTTATTGACTGCCCGGAGAAGGCGATGAATCCGGGACTTGTCGGCGTGTAGGTGGAATCAGTTATGGTGCTGCAAGCCCCCGCCCCCGGATGGTTACATGTGATCCCGTCAGTTCCGTTAGCTGTAATGTCGATACAGGTGAGAGTTGAACCATTGCGAGTAAGTGCTGCTGCGTGTCCAGCGGCGGGAATTGGGCATATATAGTCGCTTATTCCAGAGGGGAATCCATGAACGACCTTTTGAATTTGCTTGGAATTCAATGGCCAGGCATAGCCGTTACCGGAACTATCCAGTAGCGCTGGTCCGCTATTTTCTGCACCTGCCGATGGAGTGGTTACAGTGGCCTGCATGTTGTGAAGACCGAAGAAATCAAATGAGTTTGCTATCCAGGCACAGGAGGCATAGCTGGGTCCCGCGGCTGTTACAGTTCCTGATGATTTGGATAGAGTAGCTCCAGCGTTTGAACTGCAAGTGTAGTTCGGACCTAGAGAACCTGAGCCAGTGAAGTCGTCCGTTTTTGGATATTGGCCGAAGGCAAGTCCACAAGAAAATAATAGAAGGAAATAAAAGAGATTTTTCATTAGGGGTGATCCTGCCTGGACTGGCCTAGTTGGTCTGCGCCAACAACAATATCGGGCATTCCTGAAATATAAGGAGAGCTTAAATCAGTCATGTTCCCGATATTTACTCCGTCCACGTAATGCGGCGAGGATCACGGCATTAGTTTTACTCGCCAATTTGATTGTATGGTTTGCGGCGTTTAAGCACGAACGCTAGCCCAATAAACCGCTAGCCGCAGATTCAATATAGAGAGGTATGTGTTGTTGGGACATCCGTATCATGCAGATATATAAGCAATTTGATTGAATGGGTGGAAAAGGCCATGGGGTGGTCTCCGGATCCGTCACTCTCACCCTTCTATCGCTTCAAGAGGGGTGTTGAATGAGCGAATTAGATGCGGGAGGTCAGATTACCTTGTCCAGCTTGAATACTTGATACTCAGAACTCACAGGTTTGCGGCTCAGGCTTTGCATGGCGGCTTCGCGTTCATAGGCCTTACATAGAGGGCAATATTCTCGATGTTGCCTCAGTAAATCGTGAGCCCTGGCGATATTTGCATCTGCTTCCTTAGTTTGGCCTGGATCGGGACTTTCTGCACTAAGGGCAGATTTCCTTCGGTATTCCTCGCGGAGAATGTTCGCGAGCGTGGATAGACGTACGCATGACGGGGTGAGCATTGTGGTTCTCCTGAAGCTCGACAGCCGGCAAATTGAATGTGACAGATCTGGAAGGAAAACAAGGAAACTGGCTTCATTAGTAGATTAAGAATGGGACGAGCCCAACCTTTTCTGGGGGTTTACCAGAAAATATCTGAAAAGTTCTGTCCAATAGCCGACATGGCTGTGGAAATTTCATATTCCCGACAATTATTCATTGATTATTCAACGGGATATTTGGTGGGCAGTGAGGGACTCGAACCCCCGACATCCTGCTTGTAAGGCAGGCGCTCTAACCAACTGAGCTAACCGCCCGTTCCAGCTATGCAATCACTTGCGGGCCAGATTTAGTGTATGGGAGCGGTGCGCGAGATGCAACGTGGACAACTGTGCTTTTTTCTGGGTGGGCTCATGGAAAAGATCGATAGTCCTGGATTTCACGTTTTTGATTGCGAACAAGTGTAAGGAACGCTTTAACGATGTTGGATTTTTCCTGCATTCGCCATGCAAGAGCCACGCCAATGGGTGTCGTTGGGGTGACTTGGCAGAAGGAGACCCCGCTGAAACGGAATCTTTCAACGCCGGCAGTCACAAGGCCAACGCCTTCGCCGGCTTCAACTAGTGCAAGGACGGCGGGCCAGCGAGCAGACGTATTCGCGATACGAGGGGAAAAGCCCACGCTGGAGCATAAGGTGATGATGGAGTCAAAGAGCGTTGGCCAAGCCTCCCGTTCAATGAGGACAAACTGCTCCGCGGACAGGTCACTTAGCTTTACGGGGCTGCCTGCCAAGGGATGATCGCGTGGCAAAACGGCCACTACAGGTTCTTTAAAGAGGAGTTCGGAGGTTAAAACAGTGGCAAATTGCGGATCTAGCTCCCTGGTGAATGCGATATCAATTTCGTTGTTGACCAGTGCTTCCATCTGAAGCCTTGCCGACATCTCGAAGAGGGACAGTTTTACGTCCGGATGGCTCTCGCGAAACTCACGGATGAGGCTGGAGAAGAAGACGCCGATTCCATTGGTGAAGAAGCCGATGCGAAGGCTACCTACCTGTCCCTGTATCGAACGCTGGGCAGATTCAATCGCGTGATCGGCAGCGGAAAGCACCTTTTGCGCTTCTTCCAGAAAAACTTTTCCCGCGTCTGTGAGTGTGACTTGTCTGCGGTTGCGGATTAGCAGCTGAACTCCGAGTTCAGTTTCAAGATCGCTAAGCTGCTCGCTAATTGCCGACTGCGAGACGTACAGTCGGCGCGCGGCATGACTGAAGCCCTTCCACTCGGCCACGGCTACAAAGTATTTGAGGTGGCGTAGCTCCATGGCTCATGTTATCGGTTTTTCCGATAACAGTCGCCTGATATATGTGTGAAACCTTGTAGAGGCTAGTGTGTCAAAGTTAAGGAAAGCAAATTTTTTGCGAAGAGCAAAGCTCTCCTTAACATGGTTTTAAGGAAAAGGACGTCCTCCCGTTATGTGGATTGTAAAAACAGCCCTGAACCGGCCCTACACTTTTATAGTTCTCGCGCTGCTCATCCTCATTTTGAGTCCCGTCATTATTCTGCGTACGCCGACGGACATTTTTCCAAATATCAATATTCCAGTTGTTTCCGTAGGGTGGACGTATACCGGATTGAATCCGGAGGAGCTTGAGGGGCGTCTTACGACTCCGTATGAGAAGGCGCTGACTACGCTCGTCGACAATATTCAGCATGTTGAATCGACGTCATATAACGGAACCGTTGTCGTGAAGGTATTTTTGCAGCCGGGCGCGAGTCTCGACACGGCAAATGCTCAGGTGACCGCGGCTTCGCAGTATTTGCTGCGTCAACTGCCTCCGGGAATTCTTCCACCCGAGATCATTAACTTCTCCGCTTCGAGTGTTCCAATTCTTCAGCTTGGTGTCTCTGGGAAAGGGCTTTCGGAGCAGCAGCTCAATGACTACGCCACGAATTTTATTCGTCCGCAGCTGATTACAGTTCCGGGTTCTGTTGTTCCGTTGCCGTATGGAGGCAAACAACGTCAGATCACCATCAGTATGGATCAGGCGGCGATGCAGTCGAAAGGAATCGCACCTGGTGACCTGTTGAATGCAGTCGCGCAGCAAAATGTCGTGATGCCTTCGGGAACGATCAAGATCGGACTGAATGAGTACGACGTAAGGACAAATGGAACACCGCGCACGGTGGAAGAGTTGTCCAATATACCGTTGAAGCAGGTCAACGGTACGACGATTTATCTGCACGATGTAGCTAGCGTTAGCGATGGTTTTCAGGTGCAGACGAATGTTGTGCGTCAGGATGGTCACCGTGGCGTTCTGGTAAGCATTTTGAAGAACGGCAATTCTTCAACGCTGGATATTGTTTCGGGTATACGAAAGCTGCTTCCTCGCGTTGCGAGTACGTTGCCACCAGAGTTGAAGATGACTCCGCTTTCGGATCAATCGATCTTTGTGCGGGCGGCAGTGCAGGGCGTGATCCGAGAGGCAGTTATTGCGGCGATGCTCACTGCGATCATGATTTTGCTCTTTCTGGGGAGCTGGCGGTCGACGATCATTATTGCGATCTCGATCCCGTTGTCGATTCTTACGTCGGTGATGGTGCTGAGTTTTCTGGGCGAGACGATCAATACGATGACGTTGGGTGGACTAGCGCTCGCCGTCGGCATTCTGGTTGACGATGCTACCGTTACGATTGAAAATATCGAGCGATTTCTGGAAGAGGGTCAGCCGCTGCGGCACGCAATTCTAGAAGGTGCTGCACAGATCTCGGTTCCTGCACTGGTATCGACGCTTTGCATCTGCATTGTGTTTCTGCCGATGTTCTTTCTTGGTGGAGTCGCGCGTTTTCTTTTCGTTCCTCTGGCGGAGGCAGTCGTTTTCGCTATGCTCGCCTCTTACATACTTTCGAGAACGCTGGTTCCGACGCTGGCAATGTATCTGCTTCGTCACAAAGACCATGAGACAAAGGGTAATCTGTTTACGCGATTCCAGCGCGGATTCGATCGGAAGTTCGAGCGCGTTCGATCGAGCTATCACAACCTTCTGGAACGCCTTGTCTTTCGACGGAAGGTTTTCGTCCCGGCCTTCCTTGGAATCTGCCTCTGCGCCTTCCTGCTGCTGCCATGGCTAGGGCAGGATTTCTTTCCAGATACAGATAGCGGGCAGTTTATTTTGCATGTTCGCGGTAGTTCGGGGATGCGCATCGAAGAGATGGCGAGGCTTTGTGACCTGGTTGAAGACAACATCCGTAAAGAGATCCCACCTAAAGAACTCGATAACATTCTCGACAACATTGGTCTTCCTTACAGCGCGATGAACACGCAGCATCTGACGAATGGGACGCTGGGTCAGTATGACGGCGATGTAATGGTCACTCTGAAGGAAGACCATCATCCTACTGCGGCGTACGTGCGGGAACTACGTGAAAAACTGCCGCGCATGTTTCCTCAAGCGACTTTCTACTTTCTTCCGGCAGACATAACAACGCAAATTCTTAACTTTGGCATACCTGCTCCGATTGATATTCAGTTGGAAGGCAATGATGTGGAAGCAAGCAAACAGATTGCTGACAAATTGATTACGCAACTACATGAGGTGCCGGGACTGACAGATCTTCGTATACAACAGCCATTTGATAGTCCGACACTTGAGATCGCTGTGGACCGAACGAAGGCTTCGCAGGGTGGGTATTCTGAGCGCGATGTTGCGACGAGCATCTTGAATACGTTGAGCGGCAGCTTCCAGGTGACACCTATGTTTTTCCTGAACTGGAAAAATCACGTGAACTACAACATTGTGGCGCAGACGCCGCAGTACAAGATGGATTCTCTCCAGAGCCTGCAAAACATTCCAATCAATCGAACGTTGACGGTTCCAGTTTCCGGAGGATCTGCTCCACAATCACAGGAGATTCTGGGCGACCTCGCGTCCATTGGACGAGGACACGAGATGGGTGTAGTGAACCACTACAACATTCGCCGAGTGGTTGATATTTACGGCAGTGTTCAAGGCAGAGATCTCGGGGGAGTGAGCCGCGATATTGAGAAGATTCTCAGAAACAATAACAAGAATTTACCCAGGGGTACGTTTGTAACCTTGAAGGGACAGGTAGAGACGATGCGCAGTTCCTATGTGGGACTGCTTGGTGGCCTTGTCTTCTCGATCATGCTGGTTTATCTCCTGATTGTCGTCAACTTCCAAAGTTGGATTGACCCATTCATCATCATCACTGCACTTCCTGCTGCGTTGGCGGGCATCGTACTCTTCCTTTTTCTTACGCACACAACACTTAGCGTGCCGGCGTTGATGGGCGCAATCATGTGTATGGGTGTCGCAACGGCCAATAGCATCCTCGTGGTGTCCTTTGCAAAGACGAAGCTGGAAGAACATAACGATGCAATTCGTGCCGCAATTGAAGCTGGAACGACGCGCTTTCGTCCAGTTGTCATGACTGCTCTTGCCATGATTATTGGAATGGTTCCGATGGCGCTTGGTCTGGGAGATGGCGGCGAACAAAATGCTCCGCTGGGGCGCGCTGTTATAGGCGGATTGCTTTGCGCCACTATAGCCACACTTGTCTTCGTGCCGTGTGTCTTTGCGCTGATTCACAACGCTACCGCTCGTCGAGAGGCGCGCGCGAAAGCAAAACTGGAACCACACTTCGCATAAAGGCCTTGGAGTCATCGAACTATGGAAATTACAACTACGCGGGAATCGGATGAAAAAGCGACGTACACCGCAGCGCCGGTGAATCATGTTGTCGCAGAACCACCGTCGTCGCCTAATGCCTCGGTGCGTGAGCCAGAGAGGCGAAAGGGTGCGATGTTTGTTGGGATTACTCTGATTGTACTGCTGGGCGGCGCCATTATTTATGGGATGCGGTCACGTGCTACGGCAGAGGATGATTTGAAGCGTTCTACTGCCGCGGCAGCGATCCCCTTCGTGAATGTCATTCATCCATCAGGTGGATCGGCGGCGCAGGAGATCGTTCTGCCGGGAAATACGCAGGCTTTTACAGATACGCCTATTTACGCACGCACAAACGGCTATCTCAAACGCTGGTACGTCGACATCGGCTCGCATGTACGCAAAGGGCAGCTTCTTGCGGAGATCGAAACTCCTGAACTGGACCAGCAACTGCAACAAGCTGAAGCAGACCTGAAGAGTGCAGAGGCAAACATGCAGCTGGCTCAGACGACCAGTGTCCGGTGGCAGAGTCTGCTGGAGAAACACGCTGTCTCGAAACAGGAGACGGACCAAATGGTGAGCGACTATGCCGCGAGACAAGCCAACTATGCTGCAAGTCAGGCCAACGTTCGCCGACTCAAGGAGCTACAGGGCTACGAGCATGTGACCGCGCCTTTTGATGGAACAATTACCGCTCGCAATACCGATATCGGCGCGTTGATCGGTACTGGCTCAGGGGCTGCACCGCGTGAATTGTTTCATCTCGCAGCGGTAGGGCGTTTGCGGATCTATGTTGCTGTGCCTGAGGTTTACGCAGATAGCGTGCGAGATGGTGAGAAGGTTTCCATTACGCAAGATGCTGATCCCAAGACTGTCATTACCGGTACGATTTCGAGAAATTCAAGCGCTATCGATCAGACGAGTCGTACTTTGAATGTTCAGGTTGATGTCGATAACAGCAAGGGACAACTTCTGCCGGGAGCTTATGTTTTCGTGCATCTCAAGCTGCCTGCTGCTTCGCATACCGTTACCATCCCGTCGAATACGCTGCTCTTTCGCGCAGAGGGACTGAGAGTTGGGGTAGTTCGCGATGGGGTTGTGCAATTGGCGCCGATAACGATCGGACATGACTTTGGCGCAACCGTCGAAGTTACTTCGGGACTTACATCGAACGATACGATCGTTCTTGATCCCTCGGATTCACTTACTAGTGGGACTAAGGTTGAAGTGAATGCGCCTCAGCAGAAAGGGGCGGAATGATGAGGCGTAAGGCGCTCTCGTTTACGTCAGGTCTGCTATGTGTCTTGTTGGGTGGATGCATGGTTGGACCCAAATACACTCGACCTGCGGTACCTTTGGCTCCAGAGTTCAAGGAAGCTACACCGCAGTCGTTCAAAGAAACGGATGGGTGGAAGCAGGTCCAACCGGCCGATCAGAAATTGCGTGGCAAATGGTGGGAGCTCTTCAATGATTCTCAGCTGAATGCTCTGGAAGAACAGGTGGATCCTGCGAACCAGACATTGAAGGCTGCAGAGGCGAATTTCCGCGCTGCACGAGCTAATATTCGCTTCAACCGTGCCAATGAGGCGCCTACGTTGAGTGTGGGGCCGTCGATTGGCGCTGTACGGGATTCTGCGAACCAACCATATTTCAATAAAACAAACGTGAACAATGGTACGGGATCTTTTACTCTGCCGGTTGATCTCAGTTATGAGATCGATCTGTGGGGAAGAATCCGCCGTGGTGTTACGTCCGCTCGCGAACAGGCGCAGGCTAGTGCCGCAGATATGGAGACGGCACGGCTCAGCCTACATGCTGAGTTGGCGATCGATTACTTCAGCCTCCGTAGTGTGGACGGTCAAAAGAAGCTCCTAGAAGAGACGGTAAAGGCATATCAGGAAGCACTTCAATTGACACAGGACCGTTACGACGGAGGAGCAGCGCCGTTATCCGACGTTGCGCAGGCGAGAACGCAGCTTCAGACGGCACAGGTGCAGGACACCGATCTCACCATACAACGTGCAGAGTTTGAGCATGCGATTGCGGTTCTTATCGGCAAACCTCCAGCTCAGCTCAACATTGCTGCGATACCCGTGACAGTTCAAGAGCCCTCGCTGCCGGTGATCCCTGGTGCGCTTCCGTCTCAACTGCTGGAGCGCCGACCGGACATTGCTGCAGACGAGCGTCGGATGGCTTCCGCAAATGAGCAGATTGGGATCGCTCAAGCGGCGTTTTATCCAACACTGGATCTAGCGGCAGCCGCCGGATTTACGGGGACTTCGGTGCTGAACTGGTTTGACTGGCCTAGTCGATTTTTTGCGGTTGGGCCGACGTTGACTCAGACGATTTTTGATCATGGTCGCCGGCGTGCCAGTTCGGATATTGTGCGTGCGCAATATGATGGTACTGTTGCCGATTACCGACAGACATCGCTGACAGCATTTCAGCAAGTCGAAGACAATCTGGCCGCGCTAAGGGTGCTCGAAACCGAGGCGCAACAGCAGCATGATGCGACAGAGTCGGCACGGCAGTCTCTCGATCTCTTCACGACGCGGTATGAAGGTGGCGTAGATACCTACCTTCAGGTGATTACGTGGCAGACCGCCGCATTGCAGAATGAGAGGAACGACATCGACATAACGCGAAGAAGGCTGGAAGCCAGTGTGCTGCTCATCAAGGCTCTTGGCGGGGGTTGGGACACTTCGCAGTTGCCTAAGCTATAGAGACAGGTTGAACGCGACACATTACATTGGACGAGATGAAATATTCGGTCGTTCCTGTTCTGGTGAAGTGGGTATCGTCTGCTTTGGGATTTTCTTTTTGTGGATTGGTGGCAATGGTCTGCCTGTTTATTGGGGGCAGCGGCCAGGCGCATGCAAGTTCAAACGTTTATCAGTTGCCGAAAGAGATCACCTCCGATCGGTTTTCGGTTGCGATTGATGGGAAGCCCGTATCGATAGCTCACGCTGCGGAGAATTACTACTTCCTGAATTTCGATCTGGTGAAGAGTGCGAAGATTTCCATTACTGCGCCTTCGGAAGATTATTGGGCGAAGGGTGTGGAGGTGCAGCCCTGGCGTGAGAATAGCCGTCCAGTGAGGCAGGGACGGACGATTACGTTTACGGTGGGGCATCCGTGCAAACTCTCGATCACAAGGCCTGGGGATTATCTGGGCGGCGCTGAGATGCTGTTCCTGTTTGCGAATAAGCCTGAGGTGAAGCCTCCTACGAGCGGCTCCAGCAGCCTGCGGTACTACGGTCCTGGTGTTTATCACGAAAATATCGATGCTCAGAACGGGGATTCGATCTACCTTGCGCCGGGTGCTGTGATCTTTGGGAGCATCAACATCTGGGGCGTTGATAACGTGAAGATCTTCGGCGGCGGGATTGTCGTCTACGACGGACCGCAGAATCCGGCGGATGATGATGGATGGATCCATCGACGAAACTGGCACGTGATTGTGATGGACAATGCGCATCATGTGGACATCAGCGGGATTACCTGTGTTGTGCGGAGCAGGACGTGGATGATCCAGATGAAGAGCTCGCGGTTTATCACGTTCGACAACGTGAAGGTGATTGGTGGAAGTGAGGGAAATGCCAATCAGGACGGGATGGACTGGCTTGGCGGCGGCGATACGGTTGTTCGAGATACATTTATTCGAGCTGCTGATGATGTGTTTGCGTTGCAGGGGAACTGGGATGGATACGACGTTGAGGCGATGGCGAGGCCGGGCGAGGATGTGTCCAATATACGGATTGAGAACAGCGTTCTGTCTACGAGTATCTCGAATATTGTTCGTGTGAACTGGCCACATAAGACATTCAACAGCAGCAACTTTGTTTTGCAGGACTCGGACGTTATTCATATTGGCGTTGGCAGTTGCGTTGTTCCTTTTGCTCTGTTTGAGTTGTGGGCCGATCCGGACGGAAGGGGTATGCATACGGGTTATCGCTTCGAGAATATTCGGCTGGAGGACTGGTATTCGCTGGTTCAGATTCGTCAGCCGAATCCTGCGGTGCGTGATGTGCGGTTCAAAGACATATGGGCGCTGGACTCCTTGCAGATGGTGCCTTCTGTGTTGAAGGGTGATGTGGATGGGGTCCACTTTGAGAATGTCAAAGTGGGTGGGCGGGTTGTGGAACGCGATGCCGATCTCCCTTTGCTGGTGCTGCCGGAGGCTAACGATGCGAGTTTTGCCAAGGGATCGGTGGGAGCGTCGTTTCAGTTCAAGCCTTTGGCCGCAAAGCCGAAGGAGAAGATCAGGTTTGAGGCGACTGTATCCGATGGCGCTAGTTATCAATGGTTCTTCGGTGATGGAAGCTCGGCGAAGGGCCGCGTTGTTCGTCATGCCATGCCGGATGAAGATGGCACGTTGCTGGATGGGTCGGGACGTTTTCGCGTGCTGCTGAAGGTTACCGATAAGGCCGGGAACGTGGACTGGGCTTCGAATGCGGTCGTCGTTCGCAAGGTACTCAACGAACCGTTTGCGTTGCTGAATCCTGCTGCCGGATTGAGTTATCAATACTACGAAGGATCGTGGGCCTCGCCTCCTGACTTCACAGGGTTGAAGCCGGTGGCGACGGGTTATGCGGAGACGATTTCAGCGGATACTCATGGTCACGGGAAGAACTACGGGTTTGTATTCGATGGATACGTCAAAGTTCCCATCGATGGCGGGTACACCTTCAACCTCGCATCGCGTGATGGTGGCCTGATAGAGGTGGATGGCAAGACCATCGCTACGAATCCAGCGGTGTGGCCGCAGGTCTGTGGCTCAGAGGGCAACTCGGTTCAGTCGGCGAGCGGCAGTGTGGGGCTTAAGTCCGGCCTGCACCGTCTTCGCGTCGCGATGACTCAGAAGACAGGAGAAGATGCCTTTGCCCTGCGGTGGCAGGGTCCGGGAATGCCGGTTTCGTCGATTCCGGCGGAGGCGTTGTTTCATAAGGTTGAGGCGCCATAGCCCCCCGGGGTACCCCGGGGGTATTTTCGGGTAAGTTGTTTTGAATCAGGTATTTGTTCTAATCGCTCCTTTCAAAATCGTCATTCTAAATGGGTTATGGGTAAAATCGTCTTTCTAAAGGGTTTATGGGTTTAATGAAGAAAACCCCGGGCTAATCCGGGGCTTTCTTTTACTCTGTATTAAGTATATCGGATTGGGTAAAACTCTTACGCAATGAGTATTCCTTTTGTTTTCCTATACTTATGGAGCTTTGGGGCTTGACATGCGATTTTGCTGGGGAAATTTGAAGTTAAATTTTTAAGTGGTTGGTTATGAAGGGCTTGTTGGATGGGTGGAAACAGAAACAGGTCGATGGCGAGGAGAGTTCTACATTCCCACCCATCGCGATGAGACCGCGATGGATGGGGCACCCGATCTTTTTGGGGCCTGTCGAGAGAAAACCAAAACGGCAAAGACAGAAGCGGATCCCTACTGATGATAATAAAAACAGTCAGCCGCAGATTTAAGGATCGTGAGAGTGTGGAAGGGCAAAGGCCAAGCCAGGGCGCTAGCGGGTCAGCTCTGTGACTTCGAAGGTGGAGGCGATGAGGGCGAGGTTGGCCATGTTGAGGAAGAGGCCATGCTCGACGACGCCGACGATCTGGCGGATGGATGCGGCGAGTTGGTGGGGGTCTTCGATGATGCCGCATTTGCAGTCGAGGATGAGGTTGCCTTCATCGGTGATGTAGTCGGCTCCGGTCTTTGTACGGCGGATGGATGGGTTGATTCCGAGGTCGTAAAGTTTGCGCGCGACCAGGGGGGCGGCCATGGGGATGACTTCGACTGGAAGAGGGAAGGCGCCGAGATGCTGGACGACTTTACTGGAGTCGGCGACGATGATGAATTGTCTGGAGGCGCTGGCTACGATCTTTTCGCGAAGGAGTGCGCCGCCGCCGCCTTTGATCAACGCAAGGCCGGGTGCAACCTCGTCGGCTCCATCGATGGTGACGTCGATCTGGGGGCAGGTGTTGAAGTCGACGATGGGGATGGTGAGGGATGCGGCGAGGTCTTCGCTGGCTTTCGATGAGGCGATGCCGCGAACTTTGAGGCCTTGCTTTACTTTGTCGCCGAGCAACTGGATGAAGTGAGTGGCGGTTGAACCGGAGCCGAGGCCGACGACCATGCCGTCCTTGATGAACTCCAGACTCTTTTGTGCGGCGAGGACTTTTGCGTTGTCGTTGGTTGGCATAGATAGCATTTTAGAGGACAGCGATGAGTGTCTGGGTTCAATGAACGGCGAACGACCAGAGTCCTGCCAGCGCGAGGAGCGCGAGCAGAATTGCGATGGTAATGCTGAGGGGCCAGAGCGCGGGGGTAGGAATTTCGCCGCGATGGAGCTTTCGAAGATTGCGAAGATGTGAGATGGCCACGAGGACAGTGGCGGTGATACCGATAACCACGAGGGCGACGCCGAAGTGAATGGCTGCCTGATGCATGCGAATGCTTTCAGGCGTTTCGGCCTGCTGGCGCATGCTTCTGAAGAAGCCGATCATACCGAGGCCGAAGCTGGTCATGGTGAGTGTAGTTCTTATCCATGCCAGAGTTGTGCGATCAAGTGCGATGCTTGTACGAAAGGCGGCCATGTCTGTGCGCCGCTCGGCGAGAGGAATGCGTGGATCCGGCGGTGGATTTGCACGCATAGTTTTAGGAGGAGCCCTCTGCTGACGGGCGGTACAAGGGCATCTTAGAACAGACGGAGCGTTGGCGGCGAGATGGAAACATAAGTTGCTGGTGCGGTGTGGAGAGATATACCATGCGGACACTCGTTAGTCTGCTTGTACCTGGGCCCCGTTGTGCAGCTTGACTTCATAAGGAGAAGCCCTGTGTCCGAGATAACGGTAACGAACTGGTTTGGAAATATTGTGTCGCATCCGCAGGTGGTGGTGGATGCCAACTCCGTCGATGATATTGTGCGGGTGCTTAAAGATACTTCGATCTATCCCTCGCCTGTGCGTGCGGTGGGGTCGAACCATTCGACTTCGCCGTGTGGAGCGGCGGAGGGTGGGACGCTGATTCGGATGAAGATGAATCAGGTGCTGAATGTGACGGATGACACGCTGACGGTGCAGTCCGGAGCGCTGCATATCGATCTGGCGAAGATGCTGGAGTCTAAGGGACTGCAGTTTTATATCAATACGGAGATTGGAAGTCTGTCGTCGGGGAGTGCGGCGTGCGCGGGTACGAAGGATGCATCGATGCCGGGGGAATATGGACAGGTGGGATCGTATATCACCGGGGTAAAGATGGTGTTGCCGAGCGGTGATTTGCTGGAGGTGACGGAGGCGAAAGACCCCGAGCTGATGAAGAAGGTTCGGTGCAGCTATGGGACGTTTGGAATTGTGTACGAGGTGACGTACAAGGTTCGGAAGCTGCTGCCAATGGCGGTGCATCACGAGACGTTTGAACTGGAGGATTTTGTGGCGCAGCTGCCGGCGTTGAAGGCGCGGGGCTGGTCGATGTTTTATTACATGTTTCCGTTCGATAACAAGATCACGATTGAGTTCAGGAAGTACAACCCTGGGGCGGCGGGTGAGCCGGACCGGATTGCGTGGGGATTGCGGAATCACTTCTGGGGATCGGCGGGACCGAAGTTTGGGCATGATGTGACGACGCATGTGTCAGACCCGGTGATTCGGTATGGGATTATCGACAAGTTCAATGCGCTGTGGCGGTTTCAGTTGGAGAATATCGTGACGGGGGACTATACGATTCCGGGCGATCAGATTATTCACTACCCACCGGTGTCGGATGATAGCCGCTATACGTTTAGTCTGTTTGCGTTTCCGGTGGAGGATTATCCTGCCCGGATTACGGAGTTTTTTCAGTATGCTCGCGAC
Organism: Edaphobacter sp.; assembly: GCA_035317185.1. Lineage (GTDB taxonomy): Bacteria > Acidobacteriota > Terriglobia > Terriglobales > Acidobacteriaceae > Edaphobacter. Next base: position 241,163 of record DATHHN010000071.1, on the reverse strand, counting down.
TACTATGCGAAGAAGGGGTATCGGTCGAACCTGCTGTATGTGGGCTACTGGATCTTGCAGGATCAGCAGGCGCTGCTTTCGTACTCGTACAACGGAGATGTGATGACGATCGATCCGGTGTCGACGGCGAACCCTGGGTGGGAGGAATTTCTGGCGGACTATAACCAGTTCTGCAGCGATCGGAACGGGGTGCCGTTGCTTAATCAGACCTGGGGACTGACTCCGGCGATTGTGCAGAAGGCTTTTGGGGATCGGCTGGGGATTATGAAGGATGCTAGGAAGAGCTACGATCCGAATGGGCGGCTGTTGAATGACTACTTTAAGACTTTGCTAAGTTGAGTTATTTGAGGTGGATGGTTTGCCGGAATGTGGGCGCTGTGACAGGCGTTGTTTGCATGGTCTACAATCCTCGCCGTTCGGAAGGAACTAACTGCGAGGGTACAGACTTATGGCTACGATGACGGCGCTGCGGCCGGGAGCTTATGGATTTCCGGTGTCGATCAAGACGAAGTACAACAACTTTATTGGCGGTGAGTGGGTTGCGCCGGCTTCTGGTGCTTATTTCGAAAATGTGACGCCGATTACTGGGCAGACACTGTGCGAGATTCCGCGGTCGAATGCGACGGATATTGATCGTGCGCTGGATGCGGCGCATGCGGCGAAGGCAGCGTGGGGAAAGACTTCGACGACAGAGCGCGGGAAGATGCTGGAGAAGATTGCACAGCGGATTGAAGACAATCTGGAGATGCTGGCGACCGTGGAGACGTGGGATAACGGGAAGCCGATTCGCGAGACGATGGCTGCGGACTTGCCATTAGCGGCGGACCATTTTCGATATTTTGCAGGGGTAATTCGGGCGCAGGAAGGGTCGATCTGCGAGATCGATAAGGATACGGTGGCGTATCACTATCATGAGCCGCTGGGGGTGGTGGGGCTGATTATTCCGTGGAATTTTCCGATTTTGATGGCGACATGGAAACTGGCTCCGGCGCTGGCAGCGGGAAATACAGTGGTGCTGAAGCCGGCGGAGCAGACGCCGATGTCGATACTGGTGCTGATGGAGTTGATCCAGGATATTTTGCCGCCGGGTGTGGTGAATATCGTGAATGGATTTGGGCTGGAGGCAGGGAAGCCGCTGGCGTCGAGTTCGCGTGTCAACAAGGTTGCGTTTACGGGCGAGACGACGACGGGACGGCTGGTGATGCAGTATGCGTCGCAGAATATTATTCCGGTGACGCTGGAGCTGGGAGGGAAGTCGCCGAATATTTTCTTCAAAGATGTGGCGAGCGCGGATGATGCGTTCTTCGATAAGGCATTGGAAGGGTTCACTATGTTTGCGCTGAATCAGGGCGAGGTTTGTACTTGCCCTTCACGCGCACTGATTCAGGACACGCTCTACGACCAGTTCATGGAGCGTGCCCTGAAGCGCGTGAAGGCAATCAAGCAGGGGAATCCGCTGGATAAGACGACGATGATTGGGGCACAGGCTTCAAGTGAGCAGATGGAGAAGATTCTTTCGTACTTCGACATCGGCAAGCAGGAGGGCGCGGAGACTTTGGCTGGAGGGAAACGCGCTGTGCAGGATGGCGATCTGGCTGAGGGCTTCTATATTGAGCCGACTGTGTTCAAGGGACATAACAAGATGCGGATCTTTCAGGAGGAGATCTTCGGGCCGGTGGTTTCGGTTACGACTTTCCATGATGAGGATGAGGCGCTCGCGCTGGCCAATGACACGCTGTATGGGCTTGGTGCTGGAGTGTGGACGCGGGATATGAATCGGGCGTATCACTTTGGGCGCGAGATTCAGGCGGGGCGGGTGTGGACGAACTGCTATCACCTGTATCCGGCGCATGCGGCGTTTGGAGGGTATAAACAGTCGGGGATTGGGCGAGAGAATCACAAGATGATTCTCGACCACTATCAGCAGACGAAGAATCAACTGGTGAGCTATAGCCCGAATGCTATGGGTTTCTTTTAGGACCGAGTCGACCGCGGATTTTCACGGATTTAAGAACAGGCAACGGCAAATACAGGGATCCTTCACTGCGTTCAGGATGACGACGCGAAGGGTCCAGAATTACGTAAAACACGTTCAGGATGATGACGTAAATGAACTGCGGCAGAGAGGGATTTGATGGCGGATGTTCCAGAGCAGGTGATGCGGACGCCTGCGGCGGTTGAGTTGATGGCTTCGCTAGAGGTTAAACATGGGAAGCTGATGTTTCATCAGTCGGGTGGATGCTGCGACGGCAGCTCTCCCATGTGTTATCCGCGTGGGGAGTTCATGGTGGGGGACTCGGATGTTTTGCTGGCTACGCTGGGGGACACTCCGTTCTATATGAGCAGAAGTCAGTTTGAATATTGGAAACATACGCAACTGATTCTGGATGTAGTGCCCGGGCGCGGAGGGATGTTCTCGCTGGAGGGGCCGGAGGGGGTACGTTTTTTGATCCGGTCGCGGGTATTTACGGATGAGGAGATTGCGGCGCTTCGGTCGGCGGGGCGGATTTAGCGGCTAGGGTTTTTGGCTGCTGCGGCTTTTTCGGTTTCAGCGATGGCCTTTTTAAAGGCTGCTACTGCCGGTACGTCGTGGGAGTGGAGGCCATCTTTTGTGACATATCTCCATATGGGAGGGCTGTCGAGGGGATTCGAGACGCCGCCCTGGTACACCGCGAATGAATCGTCGTGAGCGCCCATCTCGATCTGAGAACCGGGGGCCGGGGTTAGGGGGACAGATGCAGGCGTGTTCGGCATATTATTGCCCTGGGGGCCGCGCTGTCCGCCAATGGCGATACCGTTGTCCGTGGGGTTGATGACTGCAGGCCGGTCATTCTGGCGGGGATCTGTGATGGTGTCGTCCACCAGCCGGCTATGTCCTCTGCGCACGACAATGATCAGATCTGCGGGTTGGCCGCTTAGAGTGGGTGAATATCTGCCCCAGTTCAAGAGCGCTGTTTCGACATCCCTTCGCGCGATCTGATTCGCTTGTGGGTCCTCCACCGATATTCCTGCGTCGGGATCTATCAGAACGGATACGGTCCGAGCCTGTAAGACAGTGAAAGGTAGAGGTGGTTTTTTATCTTTCGCGAATCCTAAGGGTGACATGAGCAGGGTCATTGCGACCAGGACAGATGCTCGGTTTGGCATCTTTGCCTCCTTGGTGCTACGCAAAGATGTTACGCCGATCAGCGATTTTTGTGTTGGGGAGAAAACAGGAGGGATTTAGTTACAGCCGGATTTAGATTTCTGGGCGCACTTGGTCATGATGGCGGCGTGCAGGCGCTCGCGAAACTCGGTGGAGATCTCGTAGACCTCGTGGTCTTTGTAGACCGAGATGGTCTTGCGGGTGGTGTCGAGGACGACCTCGCAGTGGCTGCAGGAGGCAGTGTGGGCGCGAACCTCTTCGAGGAGCTCGGGGCTGATGTGGCCGTCGAAGTAGTCGGTAAGCTGAGAGAGGAAATCGGTGCAGGTCATGCGGGCTGACCCTCCTTTTGCTGCCGGAAGTATCTGCTGAGTCGCTCGCGCAACTGAAGTCGGGCGCGCAACAATCGGGATTTCACTGCAGGGACGCTCAAGCCGAGTGCCTCCGCAGTCTCTTCCGTGGAGAGATTTTCAATATCGCGCAGTGTGAAGACTGTGCGGAAACCTGGGGGAAGACCCTGAATGGTCTTGCGAAGGATGTCTCCGAGCTCTGCCTGGTTGTAGAGCTGTTCGGGGTTGGGCCGCCACTCGGCAAAGTCACGAGGGATGGCGCCTTCTTCAGTCTGGACGTCCTCGTCCATGGAGACGGTCTTGCTGGTTTTGCGCTTGCGCAGGCGCATGAGGCTCTCATTGACCGCGATGCGGACCAGCCAGGTAGAGAACTTTGAGTTTCCCTGGAACTGATCGAGCTTCTCGTAAGCCTTGAGAAAAGCGTCCTGCGTAATGTCTTCGGCGTCTTCACGGTTTTGAGTAATATGCTGCGCTACACGGAAGATCTGGCGCTCGTACTGCCGGACGAGCTGCTCGAAAGCAGCCGTATCCCCTTCTTTTGCGCGCGCTACGAGCGCAACGTCGGGGTGGATCTCTTCCGTTCCTGGAGATTGGATGGCAGGCATGATCAAAAAGGTGCTAAAACAAGCGCCGAATAGCTTTCGGTCCAATGAAGGCAAGTTCAGCACTTCTTTCATAGTAAATGCCGAGGGGGCAGAGAGCAAAGGATGAAGCCATGTCCCTTACGAGATGGGCGGGAAGGAGTCTAACTGCAAGCGTACCTGTGCTGATTCCACTTGAGCTACGGCGGTACGGTATGCAGAAAGCCAGCTTAGAGTGGAAGTATGGGTTTTCTGCAGAGTGAGGCGATATTGAAGGGATGGACCAGGTTTCAGGTGGCAATTGCGGTTGGTGCGGTGCTTGCTTTGGGCGGAACGGCAGATGTAACAGCACAGACCGAGAAGACGAGCTCGTCTGCGGCTGCGAAGAAACACCCAGTCAAGGGTAAGGCAACTTCTGCGACAAAAAGTACGGGGAAGAGCACGTCGAGCAAGAGCAAGACTGCTGCTACAAGCAAGGGGACAAAGAAGACGGTTGGCAAGCGACATAGTGTTGTTTCGAAGCCAACTGCACGAAGCATTAAATTGACGAGCGCGTTTCGTGCGTCGGAGCAGTTGCGGCCCATGGCGCAGCAGCTGGCGACGACGCGGTCGGCGGCTGCCTATAGCGGAGTCGAGAGCTATGCGCGGCAACATCCGGGTGAAGGGGCGGCTACGGCCTATCTCGCGCTGGGACATGCGTATATGCTCGACCGGCGGTACTCGGATGCGACGAATATGTATCGGCAGGCGGCTGCGAGCGGGGCGGCGCTGGATGACTACGCCGACTACCTCGGGGCGCAGGCAGCTTTACAGGCTGGGCGCGGTACGGATGCTTATGCGCTGCTGGATCACTTTGCGGAGCGGCATCCAGACAGTATCTTCGTTGCGAATGCGCCGATTCTGCTAGCTAATGCTTATATTCAACAGAACAATCCGCAGGGAGCGCTGAAGGTGCTTCAACCGCTGGCGGACACGGCGCAGGCTTCGCATGGGGATTTTCGTTATGCGCTGGGACGGGCTTACCAGATGGCTGGAGATGTCGGTCATGCGGCGCCTGTTTTTCGCAAACTATATGCAGACTTGCCGCTGAGCTTTGAGGCTGGGCAGGCGCGGGCGCAGTTGCAAGCTATGGGTGTGCCGCTGACGGCTGAGGAGAGGAAGTCTCATGCGGATCAGCTCTTCAACGCGAAGCGTTATGCGGAGGCCGGTGAGGAGTATCACGCGATTGAACGTGATGGCTTGGGGCTGAGCGCGGCGGATCATGACGCGCTACTGATCTATGCGGCGGTATGCGATATGAAGATGAAGCGGATCAGCCGCAAGGATGTGGAGAAGCTGCCGGATACATTCGATGACAGCGCGGCGCTGAAGCTGTATATGCTGGCTGAGATTTCGCGCAATGAGAACGATCAGGCTGGGCATGATGCGTTGATCGATCAAATGGTGAAGCGGTTTCCGAAGAGCCGATGGCTGGAAGAGGCGCTGTATTCGGGCGGCAATATGTATCTGCTGAAGCATGATGCGCAGCAGGCTACGTATCATTACTCGCTGTTGGTGCAGATGTTTCCAGCGAGTACGTATGCGGCTTCGGCACACTGGCGCGCGGCGTGGATGAACTACAGGATACGGAACTACACCGAGGCTGCTCGACTGATGGATGAGCAGATCAAAGGGTATCCGACGGGCATTGAGGTGCCGAGCGCTTTGTACTGGCGTGGCAGGATCTACGAGGATGAGGAGCATAACTTTGCGCAGGCGGCGAACTACTACCGCGCGCTGTCGGCTTCTTATGTCAATTACTACTACGGGGAGCTAGCGCGGAAGCGGCTTAGCGTGTTGAACGCGCAGGTTGCAGCGCCAGTGGCGCCGGCGGCGGCGTTGAGCTCAGTGCGAACACCTGTGGTTCCAGAGCTTACGGGAGAGCTGCCGGAGAACGATCCTCATCTGATTAAGGCGAGGCTGCTGGCTAATGCCGCATTGAACGAGTATATCGGGCCGGAGATACAGGCGAGTCCAACGTCGGCGGAGTGGGGAGCTCTGGGGCAGGCAGAGATCTATGCGTCGTATGGGGAATATACGAGGGCGCTGCAATCGATGAAGCGGAGTGGGATTTCATTCTTCGCGCTGCCGATGGATCAGGTGCCGGATATTTATTGGCGGTTGCTGTTTCCGCAGCCGTATTGGTCGGAGCTGGTGGCGAACTCGGGAGAGAATGGGCTTGATCCTTATCTAGTTGCATCGCTGATTCGGCAGGAGTCGGAGTTCAATGCTGGGGCAGTGAGCCGGGCGAATGCTTATGGGTTGATGCAGTTGCTGCCTTCGGTGGGGAAGTCGGTGGCGAAGAAGCAGAAGATGAAGGGCTTTACGACAGCGCAGTTGCTGAATCCATCGGTGAACCTGAGGCTGGGTACGATCAATCTGCGGCAGGTGCTGGATCGATTCGGCGGGCAGCAGGAGTATGCGCTGGCTGCGTATAACGCTGGGGATACTCCGGTGAGGCAGTGGATGTCGAGTGGGGATTACAAGGACATCGCCGAGTATGTGGAGTCGATTCCTTATACCGAGACTCGGGAGTATGTGCAGGCGATCTTGAGGAATCGGCAGATGTATAAGGCTTTGTATCCCGCCCGGTAAAAGAAGACAAACAAATGCAAAGGCGAAATGCGGGGGTTCTTCGCTTCGCCCAGAATGACATGCGTTTAACGGCATTGTGGTGCAGGAGGGAAAGTTCACGGTAGGAATCAGCGCGGCGACTTGTTGAAAATGTTCGATTGACAGACGCGGAAAATCCGATATGCTTTGCACCATAAGTAGTGCAACTTCATTTAATGGGCCCCGAGAACTCTTCACAGCCGGGATAGGCAACGAACGTGGGTCGCGAACGAAAGACAACCGTTGGGAGAAGAGGAACGCATGATAGCGGAATTAAATTATCTGGAAGTGTGGATCCCGGAGCAGATGGAGCCGGGTACATTGTTTATGTTGGAGCAAGCTGGAGAGCTAGGGAAGGCGGAGAATCCTTACTGGGCTGTCCTGGCGTGTCCCAGCTGCGGCTCATTGGGATTGATTACGCGGCAGCAGTGCGCAGGGCTGGAGGCGATGATCTGCGGTTCGGATAAGTGCTCTGCGGAGTACTTCGTGGAAGATGGACAGATCCGCTACCGGCAGGCTAACTAAAGGCTGACGCGCAGGATTACTCGTGGCGTAACGCGACGACGGGATCCATGCGGGAGGCTCGCATGGCAGGCAGCAGTCCTGAGACCACGCCGACTACTGCGAGGATGGCAAATGAGATCAACATGATGGTGGGGGAGGCGCGAAGGATGATGTCGCCTTCGTGGTTGGCCGTTTTATAGATGTCGGAGTAGAGCGGCATGGGTGGAATGAGATAAGAGACGCCGACGGCGACGATCATGCCAATGATTCCCGCGATGAATGTCAGAGTGAGGCTTTCCAATAAAAACTGAGTGAGGATGTCGCGGCGGCGTGCGCCCAAGGCTTTGAGAAGGCCGATTTCGCGGGTGCGTTCGGTGACAGAGACGAGCATGATGTTCATGACGCCTACGCCGCCTACGCCGAGGGTCATGGCTCCGATGATGCCGAGGATGAGCTGGAGTGCGGCGCTGAACTGCATGATCTCCTGCGAGTCTTCGACGGTGTCCCAGGTGGGGACGGCTTTGTCGTCTTTGGGGTCGAAGTGGTGGCGGCCGGCGAGGACGGTGCGGACGGCTTGAAGTGCTTTGATGTGGAGGTCGGGGGAACTGGGCTGGAAGACAATGCTGCCGGGGTCGCGCTCGTCACGGAGAATGCGCATGGTGTCGAAGGGGACGAAGGCGTTTTCATTGTCAGGGCCGTTGTTGGAGGAGTCCTGAATTTTGGTTGCGAGGACGCCGATGACCTGGAAGGCATGGCCTTCGATCTGGACCGATTCGCCGACGGGTGGGTAGCCGTTGAAAAGCTTTTGTGCGGCGTGGGGGCCGAAGATGACGACTTGGCGATGCTCGGTGAAGTCGGCGGGCTCGAAGTAGCGGCCTTCGGCGACGTTGAGTTTGCGCATGCCGCCGTAGGGTAGCTCGATGGCCTTGCTGGAGATGTTGACGACCTTGGAGCCGTACTTGAAGCTGAAACCATCGTCGCTTTCGGAGCTAACGGCGGTGAGGAAGGGGACGGCGTCGCGGACGGCTTCGGTGTCGCCGTCGAGGAATTTGATTTTTTTGCCGGAACGCTCGCCGCCCGCCTGCATGCTGGTCTGGCCGCCCCACATCATGATGACGTTGTTGCCGAGACCGAGGAAGCCATTGAGAACTTCTTTGCCGAGACTGCGTCCGTAGCTGAGGAGGAGGACTACGGTGACGAGTCCCCAGATAATGCCAAGCATGGTGAGACCGGAGCGGAGGCGGTTGCGGAGCAGGGAATCGATGCTTTGGCGAACGATTTCGAGGAGGTTCATGGCTATTCGGTCCTCAGGCATTCCATCGGGCTGAGGTTGGCGGCGCGCAGGGCCGGATAGGTGCCGGCGAAGAGCGTGATGGCGGTAAGGGTCGCGAGCGAGGCGATGATGGCTACGGGTGAGATGACCGGGTGAGGGACAAAGTCGGGCAATGGGACGAGGCGAAGGAGAAGGCAGAGGCCGACTCCGAGGACGAGGCCGCCGATTCCGCTGACGATGGTAATGATGGCGGACTCGACGAGGAACTGACGCCGGATGTCTACGGCAGTTGCGCCGAGAGCTTTGCGGACTCCGATCTCGCGGGTGCGTTCGGTGACGGCGACGAGCATGATGTTCATGACGCCGATGCCTCCGAGTGCGAGTGTTAGCAGAGCTACAGCGCCGAAGAAGAAGGTCATGACGCCGAAGATGCGCTCGGTAAATTTAGAGCCTTCGAGGGTGTCCCAGATCCAGAGGGCTTCCTTGTCGTCGGCGCTGTAGTGATGGCGTTCGGCGATGATGCGCTTGACCTGGTCGAGAGCTTTTTCGTGGAGGTTGGGTGAGACGGGTTCGACGACGATGTTATTGACGTAGCCGCGGACGACGCCGGGTTGCTCAGGGGGAGGGAAGTCGCGCGCCATGGCGGAGTACGTGGTGAAGAGCTGGGTGTTGTCGGGGCCGCTGCCGTAGCTTCCGTTCTGCTTCTTTTTAGCGAGGACACCGATGACGGTGTAGCGGTAGCCGTTGACCATGAGGGGCTCACCGATGACGGGCTTGCCAGGGAAGAGTTGGCGGTTGGCTTCAGCGCCGAGGAGGATGACGCGCTCGCCGTTGGCTTCGTCCTGCTCGGACATGAGGCGGCCTTGCTCGACGGTGAGAGAACGGAAGCGCTGATATTCGGGCCAGACGCCACGAACGGGACGGCTGGCGGCGTTCCACTGGCTTACCTCGGAGACGCTGCGCCGGAGTTCTGGGCTGACGGTTTTGACGAGAGAGGCCTGCTGTTGGATGGCGATGGCGTCGCCGATGGTGAGGCGGATGTCACGGCCGGCGGCGTACCCTCCGGCCTGCGCGCCGGTTTTGCCGCCGAAGATGATGGCGATGTCGGTGCCGATGGTCTTGAGGTGCTCTTTTTGATCGATGTTAAAACCGATGCCAAGGCCGACGAGAAGAATGACCGAGGTGATGCCCCAGACGATACCAAACATGGTGAGGAAGCTGCGGAGCTTGGTCTCCCAGAGTGCTGATAGCGTTTGCTTGAGGATCTCGCGTATGGGCATAATCGGCGGTGATGGGACTGCAGTCTCGTTGAAAAGATGACCAATCGTCACTATGTACGCAAGAAGGATGTAGAAGGTTCCTTGGATTGCCAGATCGATTTCATCGTGCGTCTTGAGTATGAGTTAGGATGGACATGGGTGGGTGATTTTAGTGCCCGGATGGTGAAATCGGCAGACACAGCGGACTTAAAATCCGCAGACCCTAACCGGTCGTGGGGGTTCAAGTCCCCCTCCGGGCACCATATTTACTCCATATCTATCAACACTTACAGGCTGTCTAAATCGTCTGTACCGCGAATGTACCCAAGTCACTTTATGCGTCTCAGCTTCACGGGAGCATAACTAGCGGCAGAATGGACACGTTCCAAGAGGTCGTCAATGCGTGCCTGACGCTTAGGAGACCATTTCGCATAGTGCTTGCGTACTATGTCTACGGTGTTGCCTAACACGTCAGCCACATCTTCAAAGCTGGCTCCGTTCTCAAGTAGCTCGGTCGCAAGCGTGTGTCTGAACCTATGCGCGTGTGCACCCTTGACACCAGATGCGCGGAATACAGAGCGGAGGGTATCGTCAGCGGACTTCTTCATTGACCTCGGCTTGCTGGTACCGTTCCAGAAGTAGTGCTTAGGCTCTGCACCACAGCCTTTAGGAATTGGCAGAGCGTCCAGCGCCGACTTTAGCTCATTCGGTATCGGCATAAATACGGGCTTGCCGTTCTTCTCCGTCCGAAGGAACACCCTCCAGCGTCGTCCATCATGGGTGATGCGGTTTCGCTCTAGCATGGACACGTCACCGATTCTCAACGCCGTATAGCGCAGCGTCATCACCATTGCGCGTGCTCGGATGCGTTCATATGACTGTTGGCCGATGCGGTCACATGCTGCAAGAATGGCAGCAACCTCGGCAGATGTGAACGGTTCCGTATCATTGGCAGAGACTACGCTAGGCATCTTGATTTTCTTAGCTGAGTTCTCCTCCATCCAACGGCGGTCAAGGCAGAATCCGCAGAACTGCCGAAGTAGCTGAAGCTCCTTGGTGGCGGTGATGGGGGCTATCTGACGCGAAGACCGGAATGTGTCCAACTTCTCCACCGTCAATTCCTGCGCGTACAAGACGTTGTGAACGTCGCAGAACTCCTTCAGGCGGTTCAGGGTGTTGTTATACTTCCGGCGCGTCTCAAGGTCGATACTGGAGCAGTGCTCCATGAACCTATCTACGGCTTCCGGTACAGTTCTGTAAACCTTTGACTCAGGCGACTCCAGCGCGGCGAGTTTCTTCCTCGCCCGCGCCATATCACGAGTTCCTAACGACTCTCTGGTGCGTCTGCTGTCGATGTAACCGTCTGCCCATAGGGGACACGAGCACTTGAGGTAATCGCGGCTCTGGTGTGAACACTTCGGGGTGTGACGACGGTAAATTGTCAATGACATGGTGGCCTATTCTACGCTGCAAGTTTCTTGTATACGCGGTCAACTACTGATTGTGGTATTCGCAGAGTCACGTAATCTCGTTTGCCGTCTCTGCGTTCGCTCTTGCCGAACTTCAGGACGCCGGGTTCATCGCGAAAGGTTTTCCGAACTGTCGACTCGTCAAGTTTCCATAACTGGGCGAGTTCTTGTGGTGTGTAAAGCGGTTCCATCTATTGTTCATGTCTCTCCTTTTGGATTCGCCTCGCGTGAGCGTTCGCGCAGTTGGTTGATGGGTAAGTACGTCTGAATACTGTCACGGATTTTCTAGGGGCACTGGGGAGCGAATTTGCGCTGCCTCACGCTCTTCGATGACATCTGCGATGTAATGACGGAGCGGGTCGCCTTGCTCGCCCGTCTGGAATACTCGGAGCGATCCGTCTGCACGCATGGCGATGACTTCGGTGTTCACGTCGCCGTCGTAGCCTGTAACGCCACGGCGAATGGCGGTGGTAGTCGCACCGGGGTAGGAGTTGAGAAAGGCCAGGATGCGTTGACGAAGGACTTTCTTCGGGCGCTGTGTAGCAGTGGGCTTGATGGCCTGTGACTCGGCGGCGGTGACGACGAAAGGGTTTTTGACGACGGCGGCGACGGCGTTGAGGTCGGCGGCGTGAATTGTAAGGGTGATGCTGCTCATTCGATCTTTCCTTTTTGGGTGATGGCTAGGCGCACAGTGTGCGGGTTAGTTGGGGAGCTTGAGGGAACCCTTGGCTACGAGCTTGGGTAGACCGTGCAAGGCGGTGATGACGGAGATGGTTCGTTCAATGTCGGCTTGTTCCTTCACGTAGTCATAGAAGGGTGACTTCGTTACGTAGGCAGACGTTGCGACGATGTCTCGGATCGTCTCGATGTGGACTTCGGACTCCGGGGCGTGTAGCTCTTCTGGAAGATGCTCGCGCCATGCTTCCGTGAACTCTGCCCTAGGGATGAAGCTTCGGCCACTGGGGGCGCTGTCAAGGATGACGTGGGTGTGAGGGTGTACCTCATCAGTCCAGTCGGGGAAGCTTGCTTCAAGCCGGGAGATAGAGCCGGTGACTCCTACGCTCTTGAGCGTCTTATGGACTGCGGTTTGTGACTCCTTGGCGACTACCCTGAGGTCTTGGAGCCGAACATCACGAGTGGTGAAGGTAGCAAACCGGAGACTCTTGCGGCGGCGCTCAGGGAGGCTATGGCACGCGGCCAGCACGCGCCCCTTCTGATGATGCAGATGCGCCCGAACGCATGAGGGACATAGCGTGGAGCGGCATTGGAGGAACGATCCTTTACATTTGGACAGCTTCCAATGGTCAAGCGGGTGGGATAGACGAATGGCCTCCTGAATGTCATCTCTCAAGGGTGCGAGGAGTGGAGGATACTGGTAAGCCGGGATTGGTTTAGGCATTGGTTACTTTCAATCGGTGGATGTCTCATTTCCGGTGTTGGTGACATGGCTTGTCTCCTATGTGATAGATGCGTAGTGACTTACTCGGTTCCTACGCTGGTACATTGTGGGTGTGAGGGTGTTCTTACAGTGTTATCTAAGATGGAGGTTCTGCGAGATGCTGCATCCTCAAGGCAGACGATGGCCCCCTCACAGGTAAGCCATCATCAGAGCGACGCTGCCCCCTCCCAGTTCAATGAGGGCTTCCCGGCTGATAAGCCTTCGACCGCCGACAAGCGAACTGCGGAGCCGGTTGGACGCAAGTAACGAGTCGATGGTCCGAATGGAGAGTCCCATCAGACGGGCGGCTTCCCGGCGCGAGTAATACAAACGATTTGGTGTTGCGGTCATGCGAGTTCCTTTCAAAGTTGTGTCTGCGCCCTAGGATGATCCCCGATACCATACCCCCATATGGTATATAGTGAGACGCATGATAACTGTGGCTAGGGTTGCGTCCTAGCAATTCATAGTTTATGTGAGGAGTGGAGTGGGTAGAACCATCTACCCGGCAGCCGCGCGCCGCCCAACCTGATGGGACTGACATGTTCACGCCGAGCGCGTGCAACCGTCAGTTTCTACGACCTACACCGGTTTTGTTCTGGTGTCAATCGGTTTACCTTTGCTGACTGGGGTGGACTTACTTCTTCGGTTTGTTCTTTGGCATAATCAGGGTCTCTTTTCGAGCAGGGCGATAAGTCTTCGGTTGAGGTGACCTTCCATCACTCTCCTGCCGAAGTCGAATGACGCCAGGTCTAGCCGAACCAAGGCGGGACTCTCTTGGTGCGCCGGGTAAGGGTGTTGTCTCCACTGCGGACGGCCTGCTCGATGAGCCTGCCGGTAAGTGCGACGTTCTGCCTGATGGTTCTTCCTTCGGTGTAGCCGGGGCGGGTGTTAGAGGATGAGTAGGCGTCGGAGTTCCGCAAGATTCTGACTCCGGCTTTGTTGTAGCGACCTGTTGGCTGCATTGGTGGTTCCTTTCGTGTTGGGGTTGAAGTGGGTTACAGAAGTTTTAGGCGTCAGCAAATTCGGAGTACCGACGCTGTGTTTTGGAAAAGACGACGCGCCCTACCATGCAAGTGTCTGAGCGACATGGAGTTACAGGTCTGACCGAGTACTGCGCGCCAATCCCCGCGTATTCATTGACGATTTATGCGAGGTGTTCTAAAGCGAGGGTTCTGGACTAGGTCGATGACGTGTTGGTTTGGCAGGTAAGGGACGGCCTAGGTGTAGGTGACGACTGTGTTGGTGTCCAGACAGGGCACGGTCTGTCCAGCGTCTTGTATAGGCGCTGAAATGTGTCTTGACTAGATTGTTTATTTTATACTTGACACATGGCGCGAGACGTCTAGGATGTCGGTAGACACATTGGAGGTGTCGAGCACATGAGTGGACAGAGAGTCGGATACGCGAGGGTGAGCACGGTAGACCAGAACACTGGGCGGCAGCATGAGGCACTAGAGAAGGAAAACCTAGACCGGGTGTTCGAGGATAAGGTATCCGGCAAGAGCACCGACCGGCCCCAGCTACACGCTATGTTGGCTCACGTGCGTGAGGGCGACACGGTGGTTGTTTATTCGATGGACAGGCTGGCTAGGAATCTTACAGACCTACGGAAGCTGGTAGACGACCTTACAGCGCGATGCGTAGAAGTGAGGTTTGTGAAAGAGTCTCTGACCTTCACCCATGGCAAGCCGGGGAGCACTGCCCGGCTGATGCTGAACATCATGGGCAGTGTAGCCGAGTTCGAGCGCGAGATGATGCTAGAGCGCCAGCGTGAGGGAATCCAGCTAGCCAAGCGCGAGGGCAAGTACACCGGCGGCAAGGCCAAGTTATCTGCCGAACGTGCTGCCGATTTGAGAGAGAAAGCGAATGTTGCCGGGGTCAACAGAGCGGCATTGGCGCGTGAGTTCGGCATTAGTCGCGCTGCCCTTTATGTCTACCTTGAGAAGGCGAAGGCATCCTAGCAACGCGCACACTGTGCGGGTATGAAGAGAGACGGGGTGCGCTTCCACGCACGGCCCCGTTCCTGTCCTAGGGGACAATCCCATTGAACCGCCTAGGAAACTGAATGTGCAGGGACGCGGAGACGGCGCGGGTTAGCAGCGGTCTCCGGTCCCATGCATCCTAGCGAGCTTAGCTAGGAAACTTATCTCTTATTCGGGTTGATGGCTCGCTGCTTGGCGAGCAAATCATGCGCGATGAATGAGCCTCGGATTTGATCGGTAGGCCGGGTGGGGAATGCGGTGATGGTGGTTCCCTTCGCGGCCAGTGCCGACTTCTGCGCCACAGTGAGCTTGCTGTATTCGTCTTTGAACCTCACCTCTTCGGCGGGGGTATACGTCAGGGCGAGCTTCTCGTAGGCCGTGAGGCCATGCTTGCTGATGTATGCGCTCTTGGCCTTGGCGTCCACTAAGTCACTCTTGGCCCGGACACCGCCGGGGTTCTTTTCGTCCTGGCGAAGGCTGCGGCCGTCAACGTAGTCTGATCCAGCGCCGGTGCGACCCCACTGAGAGAGTACCCCGCTCAACTTCTGAGTAGAGCCCTCATAGTTGAGGACGAGGTTGCCTTCGTCGTCGGTGTAGATATGGTGGTCAGCCCGTAGCGCGGCCAAGGCGGCGGCGCGGTCAAAGGTCAGGCCGGATTCTTCAAAGGCTGCGGTCAATTTGGTTACTGCCTCTTCGTTGCTCAGTTCATCAAGTTCTTTCATTTTGGGTGTATATCTTCCTTTTCTTGTTGGGCTAGGAGTCCTAGCGGTTAGGAGTGTCTATTCCTCGTGGAGGTAATCTCCCCATCCGGTCCGTAGGCGAGTCGCAAGGTCGCGTGCTTGGCGACGTTCCTGCTCTGCTTCACGGTCTTGCTGAGGGGTTTGGAGGGCATCGGGGAGTCGTTCGGGATCGGTCTTAGGCAGCGTGCCAGTCAAGAAACGGCGTCCTTTACGGCGGCTTCCTGACGAAGGTCGTCAACCTGCTGCTCAAGGGCTTCTATCCTAGCGACGGCGTCGGTGAGATCAGTTGCCAGCACGGTGCAAATGGCGATGGCGTCTTCAAACGTGGGGGTGCGTTCAATGCTCATTAGTGTGGTCCTATCTGTTTGGAAGGTGGATGTGCGGCGTGATGTACCCTACCGGCAAAGCAAAACCCCCTGCTCAGGACCGGAGTCGTGACAACACCGGGAGCTAGGGGTTCCGCCCAACAAGAAAGGAGGCAACACGTGAGTGAGGAGTCAATCGAAGAGGCGCACACCTCTAACAAATAATCCTACTAATACAATCATATCACGAGTGCGTAACTTGTCAACTCCGTCTTGCAGATGGTCTCTCCGTATCTACCTTATAACTCATAGAGTTAGAATGGTTTCAATAACTCGTGGCTAATTCTCAAAACGTGGTGGCTAATTCTTGGAAGGTACCCGGTAACAGAGTTTTGGCTCTACTCTGGCGCACGCAACACTTAGATAATCGTCTAACTATGGGTACGGGGTGAGTGACGGCGTAAGGAACTGAGCGAGGCTAGGATAGCTAGGAGGCAGTGGCGACGCGGGTTTCCGTCGGTTGCTAGGTTCGCGATGCTAGGAGGGCAGAGTCCTAGCATCGCGGGTCCATTGATACGGTTGGTACGGGAGCCGGGGTATCTAACCCTGATAATGCCCTGTTTGTTACCAGCTGCTACTCCCTGCTACCTGTATCCGTACCGTTTGAGGTTCGGGCGACCTTGGAGCTTAGGATCGGGCGAGCTTGGGTGGTGAGGCTATTAGCTCCATTCGTTTCGCATTTGTGCCCGTGGCTGGCGAGCGGGACGCTCCCAAAACGTTTCCTTGCAGACTAGACACCTTCGTATCAGTCCTCCTGAGAAAGTTTGTAGAGGCGTCAGATAGACCTCTTTAGAGGGGGAACTTTGGAGGCACTTTGGACAAAGTGGTTCCGTTTCTCCGTCCTTGAAGAAGTAGCCAAACTCACCTAGGGGTTTGACGGAGTCTCTCTTCTCCAACTGACTACGCAGTTCCCGATTCTCCGCATCCAGTTCGCTGGCCTTGATTTTCAATTGGAGAATGTCATCCAGCAATTCGCTGAGTTTGATCTTGAGTTCTCTATCCTTACTCAGGCTGGCAAGATCGACTGCGGACTTTGCTCCTGACAGAACTGAACCCGCGAGGGACACGATACCGCTGGCGTCGTGAAGTGAAGTCATAGTGGACTAAGTGTGAACTCTGGCTCTTGATTCGACAAGGGCCATCATTGGGCCAGATGGCGGCATAGTCTTCGGCGTGGATTTGAGAGCTTGGCCGGATGGAGGCGCATAGTATGCGATCGGGATTTGAAAGCTTGGCAATCCCCCGCAATATCCCTCTCAAGTTTCAGGGCAGCTCCCTAAGTAAGACTCTGCTCCATGCTGTACGCTCGCACTTGGTGTCGGACATGCCCCGTGTGGTCTCGGTCGTGCGGATAGCGTGTGCCTAGGAGGAGCCAAGAGAGGCCGGACGAGACGCCGGGAGTTCAGGGCACGTAGAAGGTGCTGAAGTTTAGTGTCACGATGCGTTATTGGCGCAGTTCCGCAGATCAGAGGACGTATTGCGGTACGCTTCTACAGACCGCACAATCGCAGGCGAGAAAACGTGTGAAACACGGATAGCTAGAGACGACATGATCGGGTCGCACACAGTTCCGCAGAGCCTTCTCCGCAAGTTCGCTTACTTCGACCAACACACGAATGCCTCGTGGCTGTGGCGCTATGCAAGGGGGCGTCCTCCATATCCGAGAGCTTCTCCAAAATCTTCTACACGCCATTTTGGGCACTTTGTTGATCCTGAGAATCCTCAAGCCGAGGCCGAGATTGAGAAGCAACTTGCCAATGAGTACGAACATCCTGTCAATCAGTTCGTTCATCTGTTGAGTGACCCGAACTTCATGCCGACCGACGAACGGCGAAAGCAGCTTACGCGCTATGTGACGCTGCTCTTTCTTCGGTCGAAATCCCGGCGCGAAGGTACGAAGCATCTTCAGGAAGTGAAGCGCCACGCGTGGCAGCAATTTTTGAACAATCGTTCTCAACTTCTCACTGTTGCAACGAACTGGAATATTGACCTCATCTGTCAAGGCCGTCGAATGTCCAGACCCTTCAGCCCTGAGGATGTGGCCACAAGTGCATTGAAGGAACTTGGGCGACTGAGCGAAGCCGAAGCAGAACAGCAACAGTATCTCGTCGGTATCAGAAATGGAATGGCAAACATGGACGAAACCATGTACAGAGGCGATTGGCGACTCATAGAAACAACATCAGACCGACCATTCATTATTTCCGATTCACCGGTTGTAACTTGGCAACGGGACGATAAGGGCACCATCCACCATGGCGGCGGTTTTTGGCGGCAGAATATCGAAGTGCTCTTGCCCGTATCTCCATCAGCCTGTCTTCACATCTTGCCCGATGTTGAGCGCAATGTGCCCGTCACCATTCCAAGTGTGGATGAGGTGAACATCGCCCAGGCAGCGTTCGCATATCGAGATTGCTTCACCAACGTAAAGAACGGTGCGATTGACGCTCTGGTACAACGCGAAATCTCAACAGCTCGAATCGGACATAACGTGTTCACTGTATGGCATCGGAACTACAGCGAGCAAATCTACCGCATACTCATGAATAGAGGTCAATGGGTTGAACCACCGAGGCTTTGACAAATCTTGATCGCGCTCGGCAGGACAAGGGCCGCACATATCAAATTCGGCATAAAGACTCCGGTCTTGAATCTTTCGCCACCTGAATTTCATACAGCCTGTTGTGCTCATCGTTGGCGTCGGTCGTGATGATGTCGTCAAGCAGACGATTCCCTCTCGGCAACACCAAATCTCAACATACGCAAATGTGCCCGCCGATATAAATCCCCCGGTGTCGGCCACCTGATTTGACCCTTCAGTTTCGGCGTGGGGGTTTGTGCTATCTTTCTGTCAATTGCCATGAGCATGCCCCAAGTCCTCGCAAAACATATTGCGAACCGCAACACGCCTGGAATTGTGGACTTCTTCTTCGAACGTTCGCCGCTCAAGATCAGGTACGGTTTTTATAAGGAAGACGAGTTATGGGACTACAAGGAAGATGTCCCTGCCACAAACAGGGGAAACGAAGCAGCATGGGCCAAAATTGCGGCTGACGTTCTTGCCTTCTACAACACGAAGGGCGGTGTTCTTATTTTCGGAATTCGCGATTCCGATTTCAAGTTTGTTGGTGCAACACCTAAAGCAGACACCAAGCTTTTCAATGACAAGATCAGACGCTATGTGGGAGACCGTTTCTGGGTTAGTTTTTCGCGAGAGTTTATACAGGCCGACCAGAGGTATTTGGGGATTGCGATTGTGCCACCTAAGGCACATGCAGCCCTCAGGGCAATGGGGGATGGGCCCACAATTGATGGTCGAAAGTATCTGAAAACTGGCGATCTCTGCATCCGGGTTGCAGACTCCACAAAAATCCTGCGCGGTGCTGAAGCCCTCAATTACGTTACAAACAACCGCGTACCGGAAGCGATCTCACAGTACATCGTAAACGAGCCTGGATTCAGGGTTCTCCGGCCAGATTACCGCGAATTTACACATCGAAAAGACCTGTGCTCCACAATTGACGACGCTCTAAAGAGCAATCGAACCTTCGTGACGTCGTTGACCGGTATTGGAGGTGTGGGTAAGACTGCGCTCGCGTGTTGGGCAACTTTGAGAGCTCACGACCTAAAAGCTTTTGACTATATCGTGTCTCTCACTGCCAAAGATCGTGCTTTGACCTCAACGGGCATCGTCCCGCTTACGCCTACGTTGTCTTCACTGTCCGACCTTCTAACAGAAATATGCGACGTCACGGGGTTTTCCGAACTGTCTCAGATTGAGGATTTGCCCGAGCGCATCCGATCCGTCAAATCGAGCATCATGTCCCAATTTCGAGGTTTGTTGTTTGTTGACAATCTTGAGACGGTCGATGATCCGCAACTCATAAGCTTTCTAGAAGACTTGCCTCTACCCACGCGAGCAATAGTGACAT
The DNA here is from genome assembly GCA_035317185.1 of Edaphobacter sp. Classification (GTDB taxonomy): domain Bacteria; phylum Acidobacteriota; class Terriglobia; order Terriglobales; family Acidobacteriaceae; genus Edaphobacter. The sequence goes on along the minus strand of DATHHN010000071.1, from coordinate 221,473 downwards.
CCCGAAAATCAAGAGTTCGTGTCGCGGCAATGCCGGTTCCGGTTGGCCCCTTCAGCGAAAGCGAAGCTGTGGAGTTCCTTACCCACACCGCCCGGATTCGGCGTAAGGATTCGATCGCGGAACTTTCGGATACAGAAAAGACACGCTTAGCCAATTCGTGTGATCGGGTGCCACTGGTACTCGAGTGGTTCATCGGACGGGCTCGATCGGCGGAAAAAGCACTGAGAGATGCTGAAACGCTGGCGGCTGAAGGGAAACACGGCGAGGAGCTTTTAGAATTCAGCTTCCGGCGGGTGTATGGCGAGCTACCAGAGAAACAGCAAGCGATTCTGAAGGTTTTGTCGCTAATGGGGACACAACTCCCAATCGAGGCGATTGCGGCTGGAGCTGACTTACCCGTCCATGAGGTAGCGGATCAAATCGAAGAATTGAAAGACTACTCGCTCGTCGAATCGCAATATGATTTGAACTATCGCGATATCGCTTATTCCCTCTTGCCCGTCACAAGCACATTCGTCTACAAGGAAGTTGGTAAATCCACAGGACACGAGAGCACTGTGCGGAGAAGATTGAACGATTGGTATCAAGCAAAAGAAATCGTCGATCCCACACAGCGAGAGCTAGTCCAGAAGGTCCGTAGAGGAGAAAGGAATCCTGAGCTTGCCTTGGCCGAGATCGCCCGAAACTCAGCTGCGACGGGAGATTTTGATAACGCGGAGCAATTCTACAAATACGCCCTTGAGCGTAATCAAAGCAGTTGGCAGATTCACAGAGAATTAGCCGAATTCTACCGTCACAAAAGACGAGAAATCGGCCCCGCCATCCAACATTACAAGCAAGCAGCTACACACGTACCGAAGCAAGGTCCAGACAGGGCGAAAGTCTTCCGCGAGTTTGGAATGGTGTTGAGAGACTCTGGCTTGCCTAATGCCCACCGGCAAGCAGCTGAGCAGTTGGAAGTTGCATTAGAACAAACTCCAAAAGATGCAGTCTGCAGACATGCTCTTGGAGACTGCTATGTAAAGGCTGGTATATACGGAAAAGGTGCTGAGGTGCTTGAGCCTCTGCTAGAGCACCCGTCATCTAAAACCAGAGAAAAGACCTATCCGCTGTTGCTAACCTGCTACACATATCTTTCGGAACAGCTCAAAGCAGCGAAAGTTCGGACGCTTATGCAGAACGGTAGTGGGGACGAGGATGCATAGTTTCAGCTGCGCTCAGTTGACGGCAAAAAATCGCTTAGGCACTCATCGAGCACTTGATAGGTAACGATATGTCGGCTGGCGTTCACCGACGCCGGTTGTCGAAAACCGCGCACTTACTCTTCCAGCAACTCCGCGATCTTCGTGACCGCGGTCCGCCAACGTTTCTCGGTATCTTCACAGAGGCGGTCCAGCTCTTCGGCTGCTTCGGCGGGCACGCCCTTGCTCTTCAGGTACTTTTTGAGAATCGCAATGTCTCCGCTGAACTGATCGATGCTGCTTTGTTGTGCGGTGGCGATGCGCTCGCGGACTTCTTCGAGATTGATCGCTGGGTTCGCTGGTTTGCTAGATTGGCTGACTGCCTTCGGCTCGTCGATGTATCGCAGATCGTCAACCGGCACGCGGAAGCGTTCGACAACGGTGCCGGGAAGCTGAAGGTCAACATCTTTGTCTCCGACGCGAGTGATGCTGAAAACGTTGGGGGAGCTACCTATGCTCACTCTTTCGCCGACGGTTGGGACTCTATGAGCAGCATGTTTGGCGGTCGTCTTATCGGGCTTCTCGGCGAGAGCTTCCGCCAACTGCTCTTCAACGTTGACGGTTGGCTGCGCTGGTGTCTTTTTGCTCGCCTTCTTTGTCGCCATCTCTAAACCTCGTTGCAGTTGGGGCAGGTGGCGCGGTGGTCGATGAGGTCTTTGTGGGCGCGAATCAGCGCATTCTTTACCGCGATGATTTGGGTCGGATCATCGAGCCTGTCCACAGCGTCACCAGCGCGTTCTAGGAAGCGTGCAGCAAGCTCCATGCCTTCGACACATGCTGGGAGTTCATCGAGCTTCCAGAGTGCAAGCAGTTGGGCGCGGTCAATGGCCATGACTAGCTGTTTCAGTCTTCCTCGCTTGATGTTTCTCTTCGGATATAACTGCGTTTTCGGTTTTCTTTGGAAAGAGCATCTCACGGCGGCGCAAGCCCTCGATAGCTTCTTCATTACTTACATATATTCGTTCACGGGTTCGCCTCAGCATGTACACGACAAGTGAAGTACATCCCAGTGCAATGAGCCACGGAAGCGGGCGCCACTCTACCGCACGACGTTTTGTTTCGGTCCATCCATAGAAATCATTCACCGCGCCGAGGGAATTGCTGAGGCGGACCTCAGTTTGAGGGCTATGCCCATGTGATGCAAGGTAGTGGCGGACCACATCGAGGCTCACTACCTGCCCGGCCCGGAACTCGCCGGGAATTCCTGCGAGGCCAAAGTTTCCATTTTGTTTGTCCTTTGCGAGCACCGCAAAACTGATGGAGCCGAAATTTAGCGTGAATATCTGGTCGAAGCCGTTGCTGACCTGCTCCTGAATTCCGGCCCGGCAACAACTCGGATCGGGATATTCAAACTGATCGGCAAAAGTCTCTTCGGTGCCTATATCTACGGTCTGCTCAACGACTCTGCTCTTGAACCAAAGGAAATACTTTTGGCGGCGCAACACGCTGAAGACAAACTTCTGCCATTCTGCGAACGTTATTCCGATGCAGGGCTTGGGTCCCACGTTCCTCGTGAACCCTATTGTTCGCTCGTTGGTGAAAGTGTCGCCAATGCTCGTCTTGAGCGAGAGCGTGTTCTTCAGGGGTGCGACTCCGACCTCTAGGGCGTTTGCGACTTCTGTGAGTAATGCGTGCGATATGCCTGCCTTTGCGCTTATCGTGAGTGTGACAGCGTTATCGCATGGAATATTCGTGCCGAGCACGCGCCGCCAGTAGTGCCCCTGAACTACCTGCGTCCCTTCCCCATCGACGAAGTTGCAGTCGTCATAAACCCGGCTTACCGCTGTCGGGGCCTGCTTGGTGGGTTTCGTTATTCTTGGGACCTCATCATTAAAGTCCATCGACTCACCTCAGGTGACGACAAGCTCTGTAGCAGATTCTTTCCCGCTATGTGTTCTGTTGCGGATGCCCTCGAATTCTACGTAAAAATCTCGTTCAGCGGGAGCTATGGGACCACAATCTGTTGCAGTTTTTGGGAAAACGAGGTCAATCTAGCTCTGGCTATTTTTGTAAAAGCACGGGTCTCATGCTAAATAGCGTCCCGGCCATCATCAGTACACGGGACGCAGAGTACACGCGAGGTCGAAGAGCCAATTTTGGCTCAGGGGGTCCGTTAAGCACATATATCTTCGGATTTTCGGGAAGATCGTAGACCGATAGAGTTTGTATCGCGATTGTCTCGGCCAAGATGTTCGCACTCTGATTAGCTAAATAGGAGGCGTAAACGGAATGAGTTGCCACTGCTGATTCTCTCCGCCATTACGTTGCGATTGTTGTATGAGAACGCCAGGGTCGTGCAAAGAATCGGGCACATCCAACACCATCGCCCCTCCGCTTATCTGCGACGCAATCTCTACGTAGCCATTTCCCAAATCTCGAATTTGCCAGTGTTGATTTTGTCCTGAATTTCGGGTGTAAAGTTGAATCGTCACCTTCTCGTGACCCTTGTCGAGGGGCACGTCCAAAGCTTTATCGCTTGCCATGGAGATTATTTCGCCCCATCCAGCGCGATCTCTGGTGATGCTCCACAGCTGATTTGTTCCGTAGTTGGAGTCGTACTGCTGTATCTTGGTACCATTGTCACTAAGGAACCCTGGTACGTCCAAGACTCGCTGGCTCTCTCGGTTCTTGATTTGGACGGCCTCCCCCACTTCAACCTCTTCGATGGTCCATTTCTGATTCAAACCGTCGTTGGCATCGTAGAGTTGAATAGTCACACCGTCATCCGTTAATCCCCCGGGCACATCAAGGACCATTTCACCGAGATCAACCCTTGAGATTAACACAAACAACCCGTCGCTCCCTAGTTCTGGTAACCAAGCTTGGTTGTGTCCACCATTCCGCTCGTACTGCTGAATGACAGTTCCATTGGCCGAAAGCGATCCGCGAACATCCAGGACCTTGCCAGTTGCGCGGCAACTGTAGCTCCTTTCAGAACCCTGAAGCGGGAAAGATAACCACTGTTGATTCAGCCTTCCTCGATCAGTATATTGCTGAATCTCGGCCATATTCTCCCGTGAACCCACGGGTACTTGATCGACGATCGGGCCGCCCGATACGGTTAATAACTTGTGGCTCTTTTGATTACGAATCTTGCAGAATTTCATTCTATTCCTCCTCGGTAAAGCAAGGTCGGACGGAATGGTACTCCATTTACTGATCGTCGCGCGTCTCATGCCCCATCGAGTAGCGCGGCACTGCACATCTTGCAGGAAACAATTTCAATGCACATTTCCTCCTTTTGGTGTTCGCTACACTCGCGTAAGTCAAGGGGTCTTTCAGTCCCTTCGCGCTAGGTCGGTCATTTCGCGTTGCGGTTGCTTGTGTCCAGCGTTGGGAACAAATCTGGGGCCAATTCGGCGGCTTACTGCGCGGGGGCGGGTGACAACTGCGCTATGGTCTGCGGGTGCACTGGGTAGGGATAACGGTAAAAGATCACGGAAGACCGGAAGATGTTTCCCGGTCATTTCCTTTGGAGCGCATAGTGTGCGCGATGGTGTGTGACCAAAATGTACCTAATACCCACCTTTTGACACGTTTTGACCTTTTTGTGTGTTTGTATAATCAGTAACTTACACATTCTAAAAGGGGCATAGTAGTTCAAGTCCCCCTCCGGGCACCAAAAACCGATGCTATCTGTCAATTCGTTCAAGAATGGGCCCTAACAAGTAGGCCACGAAGAACCCGCACGTCCAGATGGCGGCTGATCCCCACAGTATGATCCGGCTGATCTTGCTTACCTCGTCACAGGTGGCGGGGTCGTCCGCATCGCAGGTTTCCCCCTGCCTGAGCCGAGGGGCGATCAGATAGGTCATCACAAAGCTCATCGAAATTAATACTGCCGCGATACTAAACGTCCAGATTTTATGTTTCGACAGATTGACCAGCCACGGAGCTGCCGATAGCAGTGAGGCTACCGTGGTTCCCATGCCTAAGAGGACTAACACCGAAGGCAGCGCACAGCAGATAAGTGTACTGAACGAACCAAAGAGGGAGAAGTAGTTGAGCAGTGCGGTCCGTCTCGCACGTTGCATTGGGGCCTGTGAGTTGGCGGTCCTTGTCATTTAGCCTCCGTCACGGACTTATAGCGGAGCGTATCTGAAACCTTCCCTTTTCCAGACTGCGGAAGGACACCATCAATCAGTACTGTCTTTCCTAGTAGGCCAGAGAGATCCATTCCGGATGCCAGAGGCGTCAACGCATACCGATCTTTTGTACCGCTGACTTCCAGGAACGGGGCTTGCGCCGATCCTGACAATTGTCCCCGCACTATTATGGTTGCGTCTTTGTGCGTAAAGCCGTTCTTTTCGACAGCTTCATTGAATTGATGCATGGCCGCACTATTGCCGGGCGTTAGCTTGATGGCGACGAGGCCGGTATTAAGGTCGACATCTACGGTGTTTACGCCTTGGATCCCTTTCATTGAAACGTGGATAGCATGGGCGCATGGAGCGCAGTCCATTCCGAAGACGGTTAGATTGACCTGCTCGTATTCGGCATGAGCGGCGAGGGAAGTGAAGAGGAGAAAGCCTAAAGCGAAGGTCGTTTTCATGGTCAGTCCTTTCAGTGGGAGCTGGTGTGTGAGGAGTATTTGAGATAGCTGAGATTGATTGCGAAGCGGATACGTTCGCGTCCGTACACCGATTCGGATACGTCGCGGAAGAGAGGCCCTTGAACTCCGCCTTCGATAGCGATGTTCTTATAGATCGCCAGCACAGACGGACCTAGCCAGACAGTTGTGGAGCTACTATCGGGAAGGATGAGGCCGCTCGAACGAACCGCACCTGTGTGCTCTCCTGTGAGTTCGGCAAAGCCGCGATAATCCCACTTGTCGTACCCACGGCGAAGATTGGATGGACGATAGCCATAGACCGCGCTCCAGGAGAGTGTGTCTGGTCGCCTGTCGTGCGATGCTTCGGCAAAGCGCGTGTAACCGCCTCCAACCCAGACGTACTGGCTGCGAGAGGCTAGGCCAGTCACGAGGCTGCCAGCAATGCCCGGAGCTCGGTGCAGGCTGCCGAGTACCCCTGAATCCTGCTGAGGTCCTGGAACGACCAGACCGAGCGAGGCAGTCGATTCAATCCGCTTTCCCACGCTCGTGACCGAGTGTTGGAATCGCCATGATGCTCCGACAGACCATTCGTTTCCAGGCACGATTCTGCTTTCCGGCAAATTGCCGCTGCCGAACGTTGCCGGCAGGAGGGTGTTGACAGTGAAGTGAGGAGTGATGCCATAGCCGAACCCGGAGCCCGTAGAGAACTGCGTTCCTCGGGTACCGCTTCGGCCAAAGATGCCTGAGTCGAAGCTGAACTCGCGCTCCGAATTTACTGGGGTTGCATAGCTGAAGACAGGGCCGTGGTCAGCGGCAAATGCTGTGCCTGTCAGTGCGATAGCACAGGCCAGAACCAATAGTGATTTCATGGATGCTCCTTCGATCAAACCAGATGAGACGCAGGCACACGAATCAATGTGCAGGTCATTGGCTCGAGGAGCAGATCAGATTCTAAGGACGGTTGTCTTCGCTGTAATAAGACCGGGCGGGGAATGCTCGTCAGGCATAAGCAAGACAGCGGACACTACTAAGTGAACAGGGGAGAAAAGCGGTGACAGATGTGCCACGCAAACCCAATGAACAGAAACTGCGGGAGATGTTGTCGTAAGCTGCGGTGTGTCATCTGTCCGAACTTCAGTCCGGCAGCAGCCCATCCTGCTCATCTCTCCGCATTGCCCGTGCATAGAGCGGCAGCAGGCACTTTCTTCCTGGCTCATCGCCACCCCTGTCACGCACGCCAGAACAGGCGCGGATGCGGTAAGTAATAGAAGGATAGAAACGATACTGGCAAGGCGGCGCATCGGAACTCTCATTATAGTGAACAATCTATTTACCGGTTCCTCGTCCCAGAGGAAATGAACGGCCATGACCGATCTTAGCTGGGGTTGTCGCCAATAATCGGTGTTATTTTGCCATCCACACACTTCCCGAAACTGGATACTCTCACGTTCGCGGCGAACATCTCCCCATTGCAGCTACGTGATTTAAGTCTTCCAAAACAGATTTTGGGCGTTGCCGAAGCATTCAACTTTCCACTTGATCGCCTCGTCATGGAGATCATAGGCAGAGATGCTGATGCGGCTTGGTTGCGACCTAGGACAGGGATGGCTTTTTGGACCGGAATGAGCGTTCAAATGTCACGAGGACGCGGCTTCCTGAAGGCGGTCCATTCGGAAGACCGGCATTGCGTTGAGGACGTTATCGAAGCGTCGATGAAGAGTCGATCCGATCGATATCGAATGTCGCATCCAGAGCCGGAGCGGCTGGATGGCGATGGGTACGTTCCAGAGCTGCTCGACGCGATCATTCCGGAAAAATCATTCGCTGGTATGGAAGCGTAGACGACATCGACGACCGTAGAAAAAGCTGAGGAAGCCCTGCTGCGGAGCAGAGTGCAGTGAAGGCGATTCTTTTGACCTACGCCGTAGGAATTCCCATGCCCGATACATTACCACCTCTCCAAGCCCAACTTGTGGCCCACATTGCGGACGTCACAACGATCTTGGAGTTATAGACCGAGGGCGACAATAATATTCGAGGAGTTGATGGCAAGCCCATCAAGTTAACCCCTGGTTAAGGAAAAGGCGATGCAGGCTGTGATTTGCCATAACCGTTCTCAATCTCATTGGCGTGACGCAGCGGATGGTTTTCGTTAGTATCAGTTTCGATTACATCGCTTCAAAAAGCCCACGAATGAAGAGACGTTCGATAATTACGATTTTTCTGCTGCTTACCACAGCTGCCTCGGGTCTTTTCCTGCATCTATCGAACAGGAAGAAACTAAATCAAATTCCTGTAGTGCAGGCGTATGCGGATCCGAAAAGCTGCGCCCAATGCCACACTGTCGAAGCGACAGGCTATGCAACAACGGGCATGGCGCGCGCTTTCTATAAGCCACAAGCGAAGGATACTGTCGAGGTTTCTGTTAAGGATCGCCAGTTTTTCCATACAGTGTCCGGTACGTACTACAGCATGACGGAACATGGGGGCAAGTACTTCCAACGCCGGTGGCAGCAGGGATTCGATGGGAAGCCAGATAACGTCGAGGAGCTACAGATTGACTACATCATGGGTTCCGGAAATCACGTGCGCACGTACTTGCACAGAGAAGAGAACGGCACACTGATCGAACTTCCAATGGCCTGGTATGCGGAATTGGGTGGTCACTGGGGAATGAATCCAGGGTATGACAATCCACACCCTATGACGCGCCGGCCAATTGCGTACGAGTGCATGTTTTGCCATAACGCATATCCGGAGATTCCTGTAACTGAACATCGCGATCTTTCAGCGAACCCCGTCTATAACGATCCGCTGCCGGAAGGTATCGACTGCCAACGTTGTCACGGTCCGGGAGCGGCACACGTTAAAGCGGCACAGTCCCCTGGAATGTCTGTTTCACAGGTTCGTGCGTTGATCCTCAACCCAGCACGCCTGAGCAATGAACGCAAGATGGAGGTCTGCGAACAATGCCATCTCGAAACCACCAGTCACTCTTTACCGGACCGCATTCGGCACTATAATCAGACGCCTTTCGGATACGCCGCGAATCAGTCACTTGCCAGTTTTAATTCTTATTTCAGCCGCGACCCTGAGAAAGGAAGCATCGATAACTTCGAGATTGTGAATGCACCGTACCGGTTGAGACAGTCGCAATGCTATCTGAAAAGCGAAGGCGCGCTGACATGTGAAACATGCCACAATCCGCATGACCTTCACAAAGGTCCTGAAGCGGCCTCGTACTATACGTCCATCTGCATGAAGTGCCATGCCGCGAATCTTCCTGCACAGATTGCACTTCACAAGCATCCTGCTTCGAATGACTGCGTCTCATGCCATATGCCAAAGCGTCGTACAGAGGACGTAATACAAGCGATTATGACGGATCATCTAATCCAGCGACGTCAGCCACCTTTTCAAGATTTGCTGGCAGAACGGCAGGAGGTTCCTGAGAGTTCCGTGAACGCGTATCGCGGTGAGGTGAAGCGCTACCTTCTGGATCATGAAAATCCCCACTCAAAGGATGATCTCTATGACGCGCTTGCCCAGGTAATTGATAAGTCTAACCTGGAGACAGGTATTCCTCATTTGGAAGAGGTTATCCGCACACAGCATCCCAATCAGCCCAATTTTTTTATCGAACTTGGTGATGCGATGCGACATGCCGGCAACCTTTCAGGTGCGATAGATGTCTATCGACAGGCGCTGCTATTCGATCAACGCTCCTCCCGTGCTCAAAGGCGACTTGCGACGGCCCTCGGGAGCGCCGGACAGGGAGATCAGGCGTTGGCCGTTCTGCAAAAAGCCATTGAATATGAACCAGACAACCCGCTTCTATGGTATGAGCAGGCATTGATCGAATCGAGAGCAGGGAAGCGGAAAGAAGCGATAGAACATCTCAAAAAAGCACTTCAACTCAAGCCAGATTTCGCTGACGCACAAAATAATCTAGGGATCGATTTAGCGTACATCGGAGACCAGCAGAGTGCAGAAATAGCTTTTCGTGCGGCGTTGGTTACCAATCCATACGACGCCGAGACGAGGGCTAACCTCGGCCGCCTATTGGCTGGGAAAGGTGATTGGAAGCAGGCAGCCTTCCATCTGCAGAAGGCCATTCAGCTGGACCCCACGGACGCGAATGCTCATGCAGCCTATTCAGTGGTCCTTCTGCAGCTGCATCGGTTTCCCGAAGCAGAAAAAGAGGCAGAAGCCGCAGTCAAGGCTGATCCGAAATCTTCGCAGGCGCATGACCTTCTAGGACAGATACGCGTGGAGAGAGATTACGCGCAGAGTTTGAATCGACACTGAAACCAAACGAACTATGTATATCAGACCACGCAGCTTGATTTTGATGGTGTTTTGCGTTGCCATGGGTTTCCATACAGACAAGGGAGCTCCATCTTTTATTCTGCTGAGAACCCTCATTCGATTGGACAGTTGGTGTTGTTCTTTAGCAGTTTTGTATTAACCAGAAACAATTTCCAATTAGGAAGTAGATCTTTTATAGCCAAAAGAAACTAGCGCCTTATCAGTTTTTCAATTTGGTGGTCCGCTCTGTATTGCCAGAAATCTCGCATACGTTTGTCTAAATTGCTATAAGACGGGCAGTGGATTCCCGTAGATATTTGCTTAAAATAGAAGCAAATATGTCAACATCGGCTAGATCACTCCTCTGATGTTTTCAAACAATGAGTGTTTCTTAACGTCCAAGATGGCCCTCGAAAAGGGGGGTTGACAATGCTTCCCCTTATGCTTTCTTATTGTGCCGCAATTGTTTCATCTACAAACTTATCAAGAGAAACGTTTGCCCTAAGGATAATGAGTGGCCCATTCCAGCTAAAGACGGTATGACGACAACCTTGATATGTGCAAGAAATCAGTACTTTTGGGGAGGTTTCTAATGAGTTTCACGAGGACAATTCGCAAAGTTCTACATCGAGTCGGAGACACCTTATTGAACCCGACCATGATAGTGATATTGGGCCTTGTCGGATGGTATGGAGTGCCGAGTGTTTTCTCCGGTGCTGGTGTGGCGTACGCCCAAAATACAAATGCGACTATCCGTGGTCAGGTTCTGGATCCAACTGGCGCTCTCGTGCCTGAGGCTAAGGTAGTCGTTGTCAACGAGCAGACCAATGTCACTGTGTTCAATGGCGTGACGGACTCTGCCGGCGCTTTCGTTGCGCCGCAAGTGATTCCCGGGACTTATCGGATTACTGTTACAGCGAACGGTCTGAAGCAAGCAGTGATCAATGGCCTCGTTGCGACGGTGGCACAGGTTGCATCGGTGAACGTCTCAATGCAATTGGGCGGTACGACCGAAGTAGTAACAGTTGAAGCTAAAGGCGAACAACTGGATCGCAGCACGTCAGATGTCTCGACGCTTATTTCGCCGCAGGAAGTCCAAAATCTTCCATTGCAGCAACGCGCTACGGAAAACCTGTTGGCGTTCATCCCAGGTGTAGTGCATGGCGGGGCGGGCAATCAGCCATCGACCTCGCAACTCTCGATCAATGGCAGCCGCACCCTGAACACGGAAGTGCTGCTCAACGGCGTTTCGACAATCGTAGCCTCGACTGGAACACCGGCGACACTGCCTTCGCCGGATGGTGTCGACCAGTTCCGCGTACTCACCACCAACGCGCCGAGTGAGTATGGCCGCACCTCAGGCGCCGTGATCTCCGTGAACACTATCTCAGGCACAAACAGCTATCACGGCAATCTCTACTTCCTGCTACGGAATGAGGCGCTCGACGCCAACCAGTACTTCCACAAGGACACCATCAACCCGACGACCGGGGCCGTGACGCCGCGCAACCGCGATCGCTTCTTCCAGGAAGGCGGCTCCTTTGGTGGGCCGGTCTGGATTCCTCATATTTACAACGGACACGACAGGACCTTCTTCTTCGTCAACTACGACCGCACGGCGGTGCCTAGCTCGACGCTTGTAACAGCTACGGTCCCCACCGCCGCGCAGCGCTCGGGAGACCTCTCGAATGCCTTAGCCACTGTAGACGTTAACGGTCATAAACGGACGCCACAGACAATCTTCCAACCTGGTGGCACGAGCACGCCGCAGTTTACTAACAACCAGGTCGCGGGGATCGATCCCGCGGCCGCAAAGATCCTGGCCCTGCTGCCTCTTCCGAACACGGTCGGCACCTATGATGCGGCGAACAACCGCTACACAGGCAACTGGACCTCGCTGCAGAACTTGACATCGCACGTTCAAAAGATAGCAGTGCGCGTCGACGAGGTCGTCACCCCCAAAGACCGGCTCAGCTTCAACGTCTACCGTTACACCAGCACGTCGCCACAATATGTCAGCTATAACAGTCCATTGCTCAATACAAATTGGGATTGCAGTTGCACGAACGCATGGCTGCCTTCCATCGATTACACGCGCGTGTGGACTTCCACTCTGGTTACGGATTTGAACATGGGTTTCTTCCGCAACGTCGTGCTTCGCAATCCCCCGGGAGTCGGTCAGAATGCGGCAAGTGCGCTCGGAATTGCGTCTCTGCCCTTGGACCAGACACCTCAAATTTCCGCCAGTGCTAACACTCAAAGTCTAAATAACGCTAGCAATAATTTTGGCTTTAGCAACATGGGCGCCGATACCAACACAAATCAGGTCAATATCACCAACACCTACACTCCCTTCGGTACCGTCACGAAGACCTACGGCCCCCACACTTTTAAAGCGGGCGCGTCACTTCGCAAAAACCAGTTCAACTCGTACAACCCAGCCACGAGCCCCGAAGGTCTATTTGTGTTCGATGGCTCCATCACGAATCATGGAGCTGCCGGAAATCCAAACACGCAGATTGCTGATTTACTTCTCGGCAAAATCAAAACTACGAGTTACGAGCAGGCCCAGCCACCGACCGGCAGGCGTAACTACAACCTCGGCATCTTCGTCCAGGATGACTGGAAGGCTACGCCTAGGCTGACTCTTAATTTGGGAATTCGCTATGAGTTCGAGTCATCACTGACAATTGCAACGGATATCTACAGTCGTATCAACCCTGCCACGGGTGTTTTGCTCGCGGCCAGTCTCAACGGTGTCTCCCGTTCGCTCAATATCACCACACCAAAGGCCAACGTTTCTCCACGTATCGGGCTGGCTTATGCCATCGACGATAAGACCGTTGTCCGTGCGGCATTTGGAACCTTCTACGGGACCATATTCCAGAACCTCGGCGGTCAACTGGCCTATCCGGGATTTGACAATAACATCACCACAAATAACCTGGGAACGGGAGTCGCTCAGCCATTCTCTCTTTCCCAGGGATTCCCGCTGGCACCTCCTCCGAATCTAAAAAATCCTTTCGCCGCTTTAGCGAATTCCTCAGCAAGTAACCCGTACACCGTTGGCATCTCATTCAACGACCAAAGCCGCATGCCGCTGGTGCAGCAGTGGAATATTGGCTTCCAGCGTCAGTTGCCTCTCTTGCTTACGCTAGAGGTCAATTACATCGGGAATCATGCGCTCCATCTCTCCTATAACGCGGGTGAGAATCAAGTTCCCCTTGCGTCGGTGGATGCGGTTACACTCGCCAACTCTAGCATTGCTACCCAAAATGCATTGCAATTTCCGAATCTCAAATCGTTTACCGTGAACAGCAACATTGGATCTTCTAACTACAATGGATTGCAGGTATCGGTTCGCCGCCAATTCAATACGCGTGTTGCCGTACTTTCCAACTACACCTATTCCAAGAGCATGGATGATGGCAGCACAATCTATAACTTCTCTGCTCCGAATGGAACAGCAAATTCACAATATCCTGTCGATGGTCCAAACCGTATCAAGGATGTTGCCGTCAGTAACATCGACTCCCAGCACGTGCTGAACATCGCTTTGGTCTATACGACCCCAGGTCCCTGGTGGTTGCGTAACTGGCATATCTCGCCAGTCTTCGTCGGTCATACCGGACTGCCCGTAAATATCACGCAGACCAACGAAATCCCGGGCTCGTCGCAGCGTCCGAACGGAGACTCCCGGCTTCTGAAGCTGGCGAAACCAACTCTGAATGGGCCAGCGCTGCAATACTATGTTTCCGCCTCCGATCCGAACTTCCCTCTAACGGCATCCGGGCCGGTCTACAATACTATCAACGGCGTGCGAACACAAATTGTTGCTACAGGTTTCGGTAACGTTTCGCGCGACTCAATTCGCGCACCCGGCGAAGTGGACTTCGATGCCTCGGTCTCGAAGGACTTCAAGATATGGGAAACCCTGAACTTCCAATTCCGTGTCGACGCCTTCAATGTCATCAACCATACTAATTTCCAGACGCCGAGCGGATCTCTTTCCGTAACTGCGGTTGGAACCGCGGCGACTTTCGCAACTTCGTCCGGATTCGGCAAGATCACGGGCACGCAACCAAATCGGCAGATGCAACTATCTGCGCGCTTCTTCTTCTAACTATTACTCGCAAACGATGTAGGCCACCCGCGAGGGTGGCCTTGTAAAACAATTGGAGACAAACGCTCACGTTGTTTGCGAAGAGATCGACCTCAAAGGAAAGAAGAATGAATAAGTTAGTTTGGCGCTCGCGGGATAATACCTCTAACCCGGTTAGCTTTTTCCGCTGTGCCGTTTCATCGGTTCTCTTCGCAGCAAGCGTTCCTGTCCTTTTCGCTGCTCCGACGCAGCGTTTAAAGTCGCCGTGGGATGGAAAGCATGTTGGAGTAACCGAGACAGCCTACATATGTCCAGCCATCGCGCACATCGCTACCGATCTGGTGACGGACGGCTTTTACAGGCTGGATGATCCGACGCACTCCATCATTGATCCGGTGCGGCAGGAGGCCTACCGCAAATCCAGCGACGGAGTAAAAGGGGTTGGAATGGCCATCGTCAAGGCAGCCGATAATTACCGCATTACAGGATCGCATGAAGCGGCCCAATGTGCGATGACCCAGATTCTGACACTGGCGCAGGAACGCTCATTGGCCGGAAAGATGTCATCGAATCAAGCGTATTACGTGCAGGGTTGGGTTGTGGGAGCCATTGCGATTGCGTATCTGAAGATTCGTGAGACGGGTATGGCGACCCCACAGCAGACTGAAACCATCGTCAATTGGATGGAGAGCGTTGGGGAACAGACGATTAGCTATTATGACGCGCACAAGAGAGTAGGCCATGGCGATAGTCAAAACAATCATCTTTACTGGGCTGGGGTCGAACTTGTCGCGATTGGAGTTGCAGCAAATGATCGCAAAGATTTCGATTGGGCTATGGCCACTTACGACAACGGAGTGGATCAGATACAGCCCGATGGGGCGCTCCCATTAGAGATGTCCCGGGGTAGCAGAGCCTTGCACTATCATCTTTATGCACTTGCGCCTCTCGTTCTGCTCGCAGAGTTTGGAGAAGCAAATCATCTTGATCTTTATGGCCATGCAAACGGCGCGATTCATCGGCTTGTCAACTTCTCAGTGGCAGGTCTCCAGAATCCGACGCCTTTCGTCGAAGCGACAGGAGTCCAACAAGAACTGCCGAAGACGATCAACGGAGACCAGATTGGCTGGGCACCACCCTATGTGGGACGTTTTCCAAATCCTGCACTTGCGCGAATGGTAAAAGCCGCCACCAATCTAAACGTTTACTACTTAGGTGGTCTTCCTCCAAGTGTATGAAAATCAGCAAAATTCTTGAAATTGCATTTCTAATGGAATTGTCTTTGGGGCCATTCGCGGGAGCCCAAACAATGCCCGTCACCGACCCATCACTCAATCCTCATCTTTTTCTGACACTACAGGACTTCGAAGCGCGCAAAGTGATTGTGCAGCACGAGCCCTGGGCCAAGGCTGCGTTGGCCGCTGTTCTGAAAGAGGCCGATGGGTATCCGCAAAATTATCTTGATAAATTTGGCCTTACCAAGGTCGCCGCGCCCGAAAAGACCGCCCAATGGGCACATTGGTATGTTTGTCCCGAAACAGGAACCCACTTGGAATTCCATCCCCCGAACCATAACATTTGCCCTGACACGGGAAAGGACTATCAGGACTGGCCGATCAGTGATGTGCACTATCACTACATGCATGACATGCTAAGCCATGATGCGATGATTTTGGGCATTGCGTATCGCATGACCGGGAAAGAAATATACGCGCACCATGCGGCAGAGATACTGAAGCTCTATGCAGACAAATACAAGGACTATTCGATCGTGGACAACTACGGAAAGCAATCAGCCTGGGGTGCGCGTGTCTATTCACAGACGCTGAACGAGTCCATTTGGCTGATAGATATGACGTTCGCTTACGATCTGGTACGTGGATCGGGTGAACTCAGCGCAAGCGATCGTGCTCATATTGAAAAAGACTTACTGCTTCCCAGCGCCACAACCGTTGTACGAGGACACAAAGAGCCGACGAACAATATCCAAAGCTGGATTAATGGAGCGCAAGCGGCTGTGGGGTTTGAGCTGGGCGAAAAAGCGCTTATCGATGAAGCTATCGATGGTCCACTTGGCTTTCGATATCAAATGAAGAACTACGTGCACGAGGGATTTTGGATCGAAGGTGCCTGGGGATACCAGTTCTATGCCATGCGTCCGCTGACGGACACTGCCGAGATGGCAAAATGCCACGGGATGGATTTATGGAAACAGGAGTCAGCATTGGCAAGCATGTTCCGTTCTCCGCTTGGAATCGTACTGCCTAACGGGGAACTGCCAGCTTTCAATGACTCCGAAGAAGTGCGCTTGTACGCAAATGCTCCGCTCTATGAGCTGGCTTACGAAAACACGCACGATCCGATGCTACTTGCCATTCTCGACAATGCTCCTCGAACCAGCAAGGAATCACTACTCTTCGGTGTTGCCGCTTTACCAGAGACCAAGAGTTCGGCGCTTACGAGTGCCAGTTTCCCTGAATCCGGTTACGCAATGTTGCGCGCGAAGAACAATGACCTAAGCATCATCTTGAAGTTCGGTCCGCACGGTGGAGGTCACGGACACTATGACAAGCTAGGCGAAATCGTTTATGCCGAAGGCCGGACCCAGGCTGTTGATCCCGGCACTCAGTTATACGGAATGGCATTGCATAAAGAGTGGGATCAGATGTCCGTCGCTCACAATACGATAACTGCGGATGAGTTGCGGCAGGATCAGGCAACGGGTAAGTTAATCGCATGGAAAGACGAAGACAATTATGTTGCCGTGACGGCTAGTGCGGGGCCGGCTTATAAGTTTGCCGATCTTACGCGAAGCATTCTGGTAACGGACGAGTATGCGCTACAAGTAGACCGTGCGCATTCTATCGATGGTAAACCTCATGTCTTCGACTTCAACTATCACAACTACGGCAAACAGGCGATGCAGTTGCAGACGGCGCCGTATAGCGGATTTTCCGGCGCAAATGGTTATATGCACCTGGAGCAGGTCCGCCGCGGCGAGACAAGTGACAACATAACAACCCGTTTCGAAAACGACGGAACTGCCTTATCGCTTGAGGTGCTAGGCGGTGTGCCTGCAGAAGTCTTTCTGGGAGTGGCCCCTGGGCCGCATCCGGCAGTGAAGGTACCCTTTGTAATTGTGCGCCGCAAAGGAACGGATGCCGAGTTCATTTCGTTGTTTGTTCCTTTCAGGGGGCATACCCAGACCATCACCGCGAGGACTGGCGAAGACGGCACCATAACAGTACGTGGACCAAAATGGGTAGATACTGTGACGCTCGGTAATGTGATTCGCTACAACCGCTCTATCACGGCAAGCGAGCCGAGTTCGCCTTAGGATCTCAATATCGAGAACAGAGCGTGGCAGCTCGCTCGATAATTCCAGCGATTGGAATGGAATGAGTTTGTGTGTGTCCAGAAGGTGATTTCAGCTTGTGGCCAGTGAGAGTAGGGCTTTGAGATCCATGGCCGAATCGGACTGTACTCCTCGCGGCAAGGATGGGGATATGACTAAAGCCTGGTTGTGGCCTTCAAACCATACCAGGAAGGATGACTGCTCTGATCCCGGTAACCGCTGCTGGTTGATCCAATGGTAGTATGCGGCCATGTCTGCATCGACGAGGGAACCAGCGAGATCCACTTCGGGGTTTTCGCTGGTACTAGAGAGTAATTCGTTCATCGGTTTCTGTCTTTGCCGGGGTGCAAAGCGTACCAATAAGGTCAGTGGTTGAGCGCGGCGCAGTGCCTCGCGAGTTGTCCACTGGGCGAATGTTGTGCTGAAAATCTGGGTGCCGGAGCCTTCAGTGAATAGTTTTATCTGAAAACGATCCAAGACCGGATCTCCTACTTTATCCATACCGAGGTCTGTCGGCAACAGCCGCGCAAGTTTTGAGCGTAACTCCTCAGGCCCCATGCCGGGGCGGGCAATCTCGGTTTGCATGTATTGGAGCAGGGTTGCGCGCACGGGCTCCAGCGCCTTGTAGCATATGCTCGTCAGCACTGGATTTTGTCTGGATGCCTGTCCTCCCTCCACATACCAATGACCGTAGGGGATGGGATGCGATTTCGCTCGAGCTTCGACGGCGTCAAGGAGCAGTTCGAAACCATTATCGGGTTTGACCTGCCTGAAGTAGGTACCGTGCGCACGCAGGTTGCGAAACAGAGGCCCGTCATACGATGCGACGTCCTGTCCGATCACTGCAATTCCGAGCCTGCGCACAGGAAGCGGCTCGACAGAAAGTGCAGACAGAAGTCGATCTCCATAAACTGTTGCGGCCTGACGAAAGGAATCGAGTTGGTGAGTGGTCCAGAGGTAGGCTGATTCCTGTTCAACAAATTGGCCGGGTCGATTGATCCAATCAAGATGCTCCAGTTTGGAAGAAAGGGATAGCAGGGAGAAAGGATGAAACCACTCGGTGATCTGCGCCGGCGAAAGAGAACCGAGCTTGGCGAGTTCCCTATCGATAGCAGTACGCTCAGCGGGAAACTTGAAGTCATATTCGATCACTTCACGAAGCAGGCTGGGCAGAAAGCTAAGTGGGAGCTGTCGAAACACTGCCAGATTGGCTATAGCCAGTTTTTTAGACTCGGCAGGATATCCAGTGAATTGATCGGTTTGGAGATTTTGCGGCAGCATACTACAGGAGTTCCTTAATCGGCTTGCCTTGCGATTGTGTAGCGGAGAATCCCATGATTGCCCCGATACTGGGAACCAGATCGATGGACTGTACCGGATTGTCATACACGACGCCGGGCCGGACGCCTGCGCCCAGAGCCATCATCCACGTGGTGCGCGATGCCGGGTCGCCGGTACGATGATGCTGAAATCCATTCCCTCCCGAATCCTGGTCGGCGTCGCGTCCAAAATCGGGCAGGATAAGAAGTGTCGTGTTGCCAGCATATTCGGGCTCCTCTTGAATGGCCTTCCAGAGTTCCGCGGAGAGCCGGTCCGTACGGCGAATAGCGTCGACGTAGAGCGAATAGGCACCGGAGTGCGCAACATCGATATCGTGCATTGTGAGCCATAGAAGACTGGGAGACTCCTGCCGCATCAGTCGCTTGGCGATGTATACCGAGAGCTCGTCTGGGCTTGAAAGTGTCCTTGCGTGGGCCATAAAGTCATCGACTGAAAGTTTCAGGATTGTGTCCAATTGTTGCAGTTCGAATTCTCCACCCCCAATTTGGGGTGCATAGAGCGGAGTTTCATAGTTGTCATGCAATAAGTGTTCATAGCCTGCATTAGAGCCAGAGTTTGCTGCGCTCAGAAGATGCTTTGGCAAAACGACCCTGGCCCCCAGCCCCGGACCGTAGGAGCGACATTCGCTTTCTCCGATCCGGTTGAATCCATTGCTTGGTGCAACGACCCATGCATCCGAGATGGGGCGTCTGAGATCCTTGCGGAAGTACTCGAAGATCGTGGGATGTTCCGGAGGGACTGCGGAAAAGTTATTGAGGGTTTCGTATACGCCGGTGGCCAGGCTTGCGGTTGCAACATAGTGGCCAAGAATCCCGTGGTTCGTAACTTGCGTGAAAAAACTTGACTGTGGAATGAGTTCGCCAAGCATGTATGGAATGTTTATTTGACCTTCTGGTGCAAACGTCTCCTGATCGCGGGCGCCCCCACCAAACGTAATGACGATGACTTTCCGTTTCTTCGCGGCGCCAGCTGCACGGACAAACGGGCTTGCTCCCATAAGCGCGGTCCCCATGGCCATCCCTGCCGCGTCGCGCAGGAAATCACGCCTGGTGTGGCCAAGACGCCGAGCAATCTCCTGGGGATTGAGTATTCCCGTCTTCGAAACTTGAGTCGTAAATGCTCCGCGGAATGATGGCCCCATTGAATCTCCTTGTTACTCAATCTTTGCGAGTTCCATCATGTCTGACTTCTACTAAAGCCTGGTCGATCTGTCTGCACCGACTCGTTTTCTGAAATCAAGGCTTGGTGGAAGGCGCTGTCTTGGAGGAATAGACGAACTGCTGGACCTCTGCGCGCTCTTTGTCGATCTCAGCCATGTGTTGTGCCCGGAGCTTCTGGTAAACGGCGAATTCAGTCTGAGCACGTTCTTTTTGTCCCATGTGAACATAGTCCGTGCCTAGACGGTAGTGGGCATCTGGAAGGTTTGGATTCAGTTCGAGCGCGCGGACATACTCAGGAATTGACATCTCGAACTGATGCTGGTCGGCATACAGATTGCCTAACTGCAAGTGAGCTTCGGGAAGCGAGCCATTAAGTGCAATCGACTTTTTGAGCAGAGACTCAACCTCTTTAAGATCCAGGCCGGAGCCTCCAGCGCGCTTTCCCTTCCACAAACTCGTCGCGTAATAATATTGCGCCAACGCATTGTTGGGTTCAAGCTGAGCATAACGTTGAAATCTTCGGATTACCTCGTCTGCCTGGCTTGGAGAACTGTCGTATGCTCTGGATAGAAACAGATAGCACCGAGGTTCAGAGGGGCTCAGATCAGCAGCAGTGAGCAAGGCTTTCACCGCGTCCTCATATAGTCCACGAGCATAGAGTGCCATGCCCAGTCCGATCATCACCCGTGGTGAAGTCGAATACCGTTGGGCAGCCGCTCTAAATACTTCGATTGCTGGTTCGTAGGTACGGTGCAGGAGAAGCTCGCTTCCCCAGTCAAACAGGTTGTCCTCGCTGGGATCCATGTGAGCGGCTATCTCAAACTCGTTGGCCGCTGCCACGAATTTTCCATCTTTCTCTTCGATCTGACCTAGCAAATTATGCAGCTCTCCCGTATCCCTCTTTTGTGCAAGGCTTTGAACAAGTTCCCGAGCTTCAACAAGTTGCCCGGTAAGGAGATCGGCCATCGCGAGATCGTAGCCGTTGTCGTAAGAGGATGGATCGATTCGCTGTGCCCGTTCGAGCAATGGACGTGCCTCTGAGATCTTTCCGGCCTGAATGTAAAACTCGCCCAGATTGTGATTGGCGCTGTAATCGCGAGGTGTCAGAGCGAGCGCCTTTCGGAACTGTTCTCCGGCTGCTTGAGAGCTGCCTGAACGCGAAAGACTGGCTGCAAGATTGGTTCTTGCAGCTGCCGAGTTTGGCTTCAATTGAACCGCTGCTTCGAGGTGTTCGATAGCCTTTGCATCTTGAGACATCGAGGCGTAAACAAGTCCCAGAAGCTCCTCGACTTCGAAATTGTTTGGCGTGTGAGGCAATAGATCTTCAAGCTGTGCCGCTGCCTCTGCGAACTGTCCTGCGTTGTACTGAGCCACCGCCGATTGAAATTGGCGGTCTAGCTTCTGTTGTTGATTGTCTTCACCTACCGCGAATGTTACCCAAACCAATACAGTACAAAGAACCATGTGTCGGTATCGGGCCTTCTTGCTCACAATCCGCCTCCATGGTCGTCGAGAGAATAAAGTGTCGAGCAAAAGAAAACCCCGGAAAGGCACCCAGCAGGTGTACCTTTCCGGGGCGCTTTCATCTTAGCTTAGAAAAGCAGCTTCAGAGCAAATTGAATCTGTCGTGGATCATAGGGAGCATCACGGGTCGATCCAATTTCTCCGAAGTTTGGGTTGGTGAAGTTACCAGAGTTGCTAACGGCGACGACGCCGTTGCCGCCGAAATTAGGAGAGTTGAAATTGGGGTGATTAAGGATATTGAAGAATTCAGTCCGGAACTGCATGGAGAACCGTTCGGTCAGTGGAAGGGCTTTGAACAACGAGAAGTCCAACCGATGGAATCCCGGTCCAGTGGTCGTTCCCGGACCATAGCCCAGCAGGGCACTGCCAGCTGCAGAAACACAACCGGGTGTAGCTGTGGCCCCCAACGGGCAGGGCTGTTGGAAGGCAGCAGGATTCCCAAACCAATTTAGTCTTCCATTGGAGTCTGTATGCAATCCAAGTTTCTGGCTCTGTCCCGCGACCCTCACGTCATAGCAGTTTGTTCCTGCAGTTGTTGAGGTTGGGCAGGTAAGAGTTATGGGTTGGCCACCTTGAGCGGTGACAATCCAGTTTGCGGACCATCCTCCAATTACAGCGTTAGTTACCCTTCCGGAATTTGCCAGGAAGTGCTTATTCTTACCGAACGGAAGGTCATAGCCGCCACTGAAGTGCAATACGTGACGGATATCGAAATTTGCTGGACCCCAATCAAACATAGGGCCAAGACCTGGTACAGCAGGTGCGCGTAAGCTGCTGAGGCTGCCGCCGTTCAGCAAATCACCTGCATCCGAGAGCGTCTTGGAATAGGTATAGGCAAAGAGAAGGGTTAGCCCATTGGAAAATTGCTGTTCCAGCTTGGTTTGCAATCCGTTGTAATCGCTGCTTCCTATCGTCGACTGGAAACTCCCGTTAGCTGAGAAATCGGGGAATGGGATTGTTCCTCCGACACCTGGATTCGCAAGATTGGTTGTGCTTGTGCCGTTCGGTAAGATCGCAGTCACATTATTGTTACCAACACCCTGCTGAAGATTCTTACCCTGCGTAAACACATACGCGACCTGCGCGGACAAGGCTCGTGTTATTGAATATTGCACTGTGGTGTTCACCGCAAGTGTGCGTGGGGTTAGGTAGTTGAACTGGAGTCCCTGCAAGCCCAGACCCTGTGCATTCACAGCTGTAGGCGTGAATTGAATGCAGGAGAGACCAGCACCGATGGTTGCTGTTCCACCGGGGCCTGCTGTTGAACAACCGGCCCAAGGAGTGTTGAAGCTGATTGGTGAAACCGTTTGCAGGCCAGGAGTACTGCCACTGGTCTGGCCTGTATACGAAAAGTTGTAAACAAAGGGATAATTTTCACCGATGTTCGGTCCATATCCCTGGTTCTCAAACGAGTTGAAAAAGAAACCGAATCCACCACGCACGACCAGCTTCGGACTGACCTGGTAAGCGAGTCCTATGCGTGGTGCAAAATTGTTCTTCTGTGTCTGGGTCAGTCCTTGCCCGTACCTATCGGTTTGTTCAAGCGCAATTCCATCCTTGGCCAACAGATTGACAAAACTGGTAGACAAGCTCCTATCGTCCTTACCGCTCGCAGGGATGATGTACGTCGGAGCACCATTGGGAGGACCATTCTGAACGAAGTTGGCTTGGCCGCCGTTTGTCTCCCTGATCGGGCTAAAGTAGTCGTATCGCAGGCCGAGATTGAGGGTTAATTTGGGAGTTACCTTCCAGTCGTCCTGGAAGTAGAAGGCCAAGTAGGTTCTGTAATTGTCGGTTTTATTGACATTAGAGGCATTTACGCCGTCGGCGCCCCCCGAATAGTTAACTCCGTTTGGAACGGTTGCGGCAGCTGGAGTCAGCAGAAACTGCGCACGGCCGGTTCCACCGTTATTTTGCTGCGGAATATCGGTGTAACGACCATCGAAGTCAAAATTGCCACGCGAGTAGGCCGGTTGCAGTGTCCCAAACTTCACCTGCTGGGATTCAATGCCCGCCTTGAAGCTGTGTTTTCTCCAAACCTTCGTGAAGTCATCGGTGATCTGAAGGGTCTGGCTGGTTTCGTCTGAAGGTAGAAAGGAATTGCTGCCCAGCGTTGCGAGCCCGCCAATGGCTAGTGTGGGAAGGCCGCCGTTTTCAGAAAATTGTGGGATGCCCTGAATTCCATACTGATCCGGAATGCCATTTGTACCACCGACGGGACCAAAACGCGTGGTGTGAAGATGGTTGAATCCCACATGCAGCACATTGATCGTCGCGGGTGTAAATACGTGGGTATACCCCAAAACAGACTGACTGGACTTCGCAGTCTGGAGGCCCTGCTGGAATGCACCGCCGTCTGCCACACCTCCAAAGATACCCGGGATAAACTGGGGATCATCCACATAGCTGAAGCGGAAGAATACCTGATCCTTTTGGGTGGGGTTCACGTCAGCACGAATATCAAAGGCGTTTCTATGTTCATACAGGCTAGGGCTCACGGTGTAGTTCGAAGTTAATCCCGCCTTGTTTGCCGCTGGATAGAGAGTCATCAGCTTGAGGGCAACAGGATCCAACCGACTGGCTGGAATTTGATTGAGATTGCAGGCGCTGGCGGAAAAGTTCAGGGTAGAGGCACCGCAGGTACCGAATGGATCGCGAACAAAGCCGGTACTGGTCGCGGTGAGGCCGGACACAGGATCAATTACACCCGCTGTAACTGACCGCGTTGTGGCAGGATCCACGACCGTGCCCGTCGGTATTACTCGATTCAGGCTGTCGGTCTGGGTTTTCGCAGTAATGAGATCGGAAAGATTGGTGAACCCACTGGCGACCTCTGACGCTGTCGGCACGGCACCGGTTTGAACTGCTCCCTGCACGCGCCGCAAACCTTCATAATCGCCGAAGAAAAATATCTTGTCCTTGATGATCGGCCCGCCCACTGAAGCTCCGAACTGATTCAGGCGCAAGGCTCCTTTTTTGACTCCGGCGTTGTTCTCGAACCAGTCAGCGGCATCGAGAACATCGTTGCGGAAAAATTCCCATGCAGCGCCGTGGATACTGTTGGTACCGGATTTAATCGTAGCGTTAAGAACGGCGCCTGCAGAGCGACCAAGTTCGGCGCTGAAGTTCGCTGTCTGAACCTTGAATTCCGAGATTGCGTCGACAGGCGGAAGAACGATGAAATTTGTTCCGTTCAGGAAGTCAACGGCGTTGGAGTTATTGTCAATGCCATCGAGCAAGTAATTGTTTTGCGCTGGGCGCAGGCCATTGGCAGAAAAAGCTCCAGAGGCAGCATTGCCTCGCGTGTCGGCCTGGGGCGTTTGGGTGCCTGCACCAAGCTGGGCAAGAAATGTAAAGTTGCGCCCATTGAGCGGCAGAGAATTCACGCTCTTCTCGGTCATCACTTGTCCGACCGATGCTTCCTCGGTCTGCAGTTGCGGCGGGGCAGTATTTACCTCAACGGTTTCGGTCGACGAGCCCAGCTTAAGCTGGACGTTGACCTGAAGGCGCTGAGAAAGGTTTACTGTCAGATTCTGCTGAGTGGTTCTAGCAAAACCTTTTGCACTCACGGTCAGAGAGTAGTTCCCGATCCTGACTGGCGAGAACGTAAATTCTCCACTATCATTCGTTGTGACTTCCAGGGTTAAGCCCTGATCCGTATTCAAGAGTGTCGCTTGCGCATTGGGCACAACGGCACCGGTGGTGTCCGTAACGGTTCCGGTGATGGATCCTTGATCTACCTGGGCTGCTGCATATTTTCCTGAGACTAGAAGAAAGCATAAGCATACAAGTACTATGGAACCACATCGCCTTAGCCAGCTGAGAGCATTGCGATCAAAAGCCATCCGAGTATCCTCCAAATTCCATCATTTTTCTTCCAGTGCGGACTTCTTTTTTTCTAATCACCAGGCCATGCCGAGAGATGTTTGACTGTGGTGTAAACGGTTACAGATTAGGCGATGCAAACATTAGTACAACCACTAGGCCGGTGTCAACTAAAAGTTTGTAATACGCCTCAATCAAAAGGATGAGACGTATTTTTGCTTGGATAACGGCGCTTATGGCAGTCAACTACGGGCAGACTCAAAATTAAGGCAGTCCCGTTGTTGGACACAAGATTTGGAGCGGGTGATATTCTGCGGACACTTTGTCGGGTTCACGGGTCCCTAAGAATCATGTCACATCAAAGCAACGAAAAGGCGCTGGTTTCCCGGCGGGCACTGCTCAAAAGTATGGGTTTTGCGCCGCTTTTGTTTCGTTCGGCGCCTCTTTTTGGGTCCACATTCTTATACGATTCTTATCGCGTCTTTTCGGGGGAACAACCCACACTTCCGTTCTCGGACGTTCGTTTCAAGCCTCACTATCCCACGAAATCTTCCTTAGTGGATGTACTTCGTCTAGTAGTTCCGGGTACGGATGAGTATTCGACCGAAAAGTATGCCTTTGAGATTGATACGTTACTCAAACAATGGAGCCAATGTCTCGAGGCATCCGTTCATGACCATTCTGGCTTGTTGAAATTACTTGCCACCACCATCGAAGCCTCATCGTTAAACCCTATCAAAGAAGTCTCGCTGCGCTCTGGATATGGAATCGACGTTTTGAAGAGACAGTTTGGAGGCGCAACGCCTTCAAGTCGCGAGCGATTCCTTAGGGAATTCCAGACTTGGTTGGGCGCGGTCTCAAAGATCGAGACGGCAGAGTTCGAAATCTATGGGATACATGAGATCACCAGCGCTCCACTGACGGTTCAATTGGAGATTCGATACGACATAGTTGCTATCCGCAAAGGAACACAGCGTGAAGAACGGGTTGGATCTTGGCTAACTGAATGGCTACGCAGTGAAGAAAATGAGTGGAAAGTGAGGAAGTGGGAGGCGAGTGATGAGACGTTAAGCGTAGGAGACGGGATTGCATTTCTCGACGTTACATCTCAAGCTTTAGGCGGGGCTCAATCGTACAAAAACCAAATGCTTCGCGGGGTGGATCATTGGCGAACAGTTCTAGACAGCGCCTGTGGTATCGATATTTACGGCAACAACGGCGTGTCAGCAGGCGACTACGACAACGACGGATTCGATGATTTCTATGTCTGCCAGCCGGCTGGTTTGCCGAACAGGCTTTTTAAAAACCGAGGTGATGGCACATTTGAAGATGTAACGGAAAAAGCCGGAGTTGGTGTACTCGACAATACTGCATGCGCCTTGTTTGTGGACTTTGAGAACAGGGGACTTCAAGATCTTTTGGTCGTTTGCGGCAGTGGTCCTTTGCTGTTCCAGAATCAAGGAAACGGAACCTTTTCGCACAAGCGCGATGCCTTCGAGTTTTCCCGTGCTCCTCAAGGATCATTTACGCATGCGGCAGTCGCTGACTACGATGGCGATGGACGACTCGACATCTACTTGTGTACCTATATGTACTATCTGGGTCTTGACCAGTATCACTACCCTGTTCCCTACTACGACGCGCGCAATGGACCACCGAACTGCCTGCTGCACAACGAGGGAGACGGGAGGTTCGTAGAAAAGACCGAAACGGCAGGATTGAACGTAGACAATGACCGGTATAGCTTTGCCTGCGCCTGGGGAGACTCGAACTCCAACGGTCTGCCCGACCTATGCATCGCTAATGATTTCGGTAGTTCTCAGCTATATCGCAATAACGGTAATGGAACGTTTACCGTTGCTTCAAAGGATGCCCACATTGAAGACGTGGGTGCCGGGATGAGCGCCTGTTGGGCTGATTTCGACAATGACGGTCAGCAGGACATTTACATTACAAGCATGTGGGAGGCTGGTGGCCAACGGGTTTCAGGGCAAGCGCAATTTCACCAGTCCGCACCGCAAAATATCCGTGCGCTCTACCAGCGGCACGCACGAGGTAATGCTCTGTATCGAAACCAGGGAAATGGGAAATTTCAAAACATCGGCGAGCAGACTGGGGTGGCAATGGGTCGCTGGTCCTGGTCAGCAGATTTTTGGGATTTCGATCATGATGGTTACTCTGATCTGTATGTCACGAACGGATATATATCTGCGGTAGGCCGCAACGATATCGCGAGCTTTTTCTGGCGACAGGTAGTGGCGAAATCGCCTGAAGATGGTACGCCGTCGTTGGCTTATGAACATGGATGGAATGCCATCAACGAATTGATCCGCTCGGACAACTCCTGGAACGCCTACGAAAGAAATGTCATGTTTGCGAATAATCGCGACGGCAGTTTTTCTGAGGTTTCCGGCGTTGTGGGACTGGATTTTCTTGAGGACAGCCGCTCTTTTGCTTTAGCCGATATCGACCATGACGGACGACTAGAGGTAATTCTAAAGAGCCGTAACGCTCCCCAGCTACGGATTCTGCACAACGGAATGAAGGAACTGGGCCATTCGATCTCCTTTCGGTTGCGAGGCCATAAGAGTAATCGCGATGCGATTGGAGCTGCGATTACAGTTGAGACTGGTAGTGCTCGTCAGACGAAGTATCTGCAAGCGGGGTCCGGGTTTCTTGCGCAACACTCTAAAGAGGTTTTTTTTGGAGTCGGAAGGCCGGAAGGGACACTGCGTGCGACGGTCCGTTGGCCAAGCGGTCTCACTCAGCAATTTGAATCTCTGCCGGTAAATCATCGTATTGAGATTGAAGAAGGAAACAATACGTTCGTGGCAAATGCTTTTGCTATGACACCCCAGGTCTTCGCCCAGGCGGAGCCATCTCCGATGTTGGTATTAGAGCCATTGCCTTCCAAGGTAGAGACGTGGTTGATCGCTCCATTAAAAGCTCCGGAGTTTTCGTTGCCTGATCTCGCAGGCAATATGCGAGAACTTAAACTGTTGCGAGGTCGTTTTGTACTATTGAATTTCTGGGCGACAACGGCGCCGCTTTATCGCGAGCAGCTGCGACTACTTCATCAGCATAAGGCGGCGTTTGAGACTGGCCATCTGGAGATTGTTGCTGTGAACGTTGACGAGGCGGCCGATATTCAAGTGGCACGTTTGGTGGCAACACAGGAGAGCTTGTTTTTTCCCGTTGTCTTCGCGACAGAAGAAGTAGCCGGTATCTATAACATCATTTATAGATATCTGTTCGACCGTCGCAGGGATCTTGCAATTCCCACGTCTTTTCTATTGGACAGGGATGGCATGGTAGTCAAGGTTTACCAGGGCCCGATCGATCCTAAGCGTGTGTTGGAAGACGCGAAGACTGCTCCAACGACGACTGACGAACGAAGGCAGCGTGCTATTCCATTCAAAGGCGAGCTCTATCAAGGCTCCTTCCAGCGCAACGACTTTACCTATGGAGTGGCATTATTCCAGCACGGTTATCTTGACGAGGCGGCGGAATCTTTTCAGCAGGTCATCGCTTCCAGACCTGATGATCCTGAAGGGTATTACAATCTGGGCACGCTCAATCTGCGCAGGAATGATTTTCAGCAGGCACGTCACTATCTAGAGTTAACTTTGAAGCTTCGTCCGAACTATCCGGAAGCATGGAACAATCTCGGAATGATGTCTGCGCAGGAAGGCCATACTGAAGATGCCATAACAAACTTTCAACATGCTTTGTTATTAAGGCCGGATTACGAAATTGCACTGCTGAACCTGGGAAATGTATATAGGCGACAGCAGTCCTTTGGGAAGGCAGAAGAGTGCTTGAATCATGCACTTAAAATCCAACCTGATGATTCAGAAGTCAACTACAGCATAGGAATGCTTTACGCACAACAGAATCAACTGCAACGCGCTGCTGATTATTTGCAGAAAGCGATTGAACTTCGTCCCGGGTATCCCGAAGCCCTGAACAATCTTGGCATTATCTTCGTGCGATTGCAGAATTATGAAAATGCGGAGGAGCAATTTAAAACTGGGATAAGACTTGCGCCGAAGAATGATCAGTCTTATCTCAATCTAGCCCGTCTCTATGCGATGCGAAATGATAGAGAAAAAGCTAGAGATATATTGCAGGAACTGCTTCGCGTACAACCTGAAAATACAGTCGCGAGACAGGCCCTCGACGTATTACGATGACCGCACTCGTGGATTATTTTAGCGATATAGAGGATTTGAAATCCACGGTTCATTTCAGGGTAAGAATGGAGCCGTTGTCCGCCGTGTGATTGGAATCCTCACTCTGCCTGTAACACTTTTGGCGACCATTGCTGGTGCGGCTCAGCATCTCTCTTTCGGAAAAATCTGCAGATCTGCGACAGGAGAAAGGACTGGCCCAGATAAGGGTGTACCTGCAAAGCAAGCGTACGGTGGAGGCGCTACGGCTAACAACTCAGTTGTCGATGAAAGAAAAAGATGATGTGCAATTGCATCTTCCACTTGGCGCACTACTCGTTTCAGAGAAGCAGTACAAGGCTGCACAACTCGAACTGGAAAAAGCCAATGTCTTACAGCCTGGGACCTTCGATACTTTTTAATCTTGGACAGGCATCGCTGCGAAATGGCGATAATCAGAATGCTGAGCTCGCACTCTCACGTTTCCTCAAATTGAAGCCGAACTCTCCAGACACTCAATACCTGTTCGCGATGGTCTATACGAATGAGTCACGGCCACTGGACGCACCAGACGTGCTGGTCCGCGCAAATAAATTTGACACCGAAGAATCCGGACATTCTTTATCTGATGGCTCAAATCAGCATTTCACTAAAGTATTATGAGGATGCCATACCGCTGCTTGAGCAAAGCCTACAGATCGCTCCGGGGCGCTCCGATATCCGTGCTGCCCTAGGTGAGAGCTATTTCAAATCGGGCAAGTTCGACAAATCCATCGAAGAGATAGAAAAGCTCATTGAGATCGATGCCATCCAGCATTTCCGAGCAGCATTGCAAGCAAGCCTGGATCGGACGACATAAGACTTCCGCAAAGGACTCTACTCAGATGCGCTGGATGCTTCCATGCAGGTTTCAGAGGAAGGGTCAGATCGTCAAGGCCAAAGAGATGTTTGATCGATTTAAGAACTGCAGTGTGCGAAGTGGGCTGGACATCAACCGGATTGAGGAGACTTTGTCACGAGCTCCGGAAGTTGATCCAATAAATAAGGAGCCATTGTCCAACGCGAAGAGAATGCAATTGCTCCAATTTGCACTTTTTCTTGCCGATAAAACTCTGTGAAGACCCACCGATGGTGTGACGAAGCTCCATCGCTATAATCATTGCCATCTATGATCTTCCCGCGACGACGATTTATTGGGTCTTCCCTCCTTGTGCTTGGCAATGCATTAACAGACGCACTTACGACTCCTCTTTGGAGATGGAAGCATCCACTGACAGTGGAAGCGGCGGTATCGAATCCGACGGTATCCGAGGTTCATTTTGTGGACGTGGCCCAGCAAGCGGGACTTACCGTTCCCAACGTATGGGGCGGGGTCGACCATAAACGATCCATCATTGAAACGAAGGGAAGTGGACTCGCTTTCTTCGACTATGACAACGACGGATGGCTGGACATCTATCTAACGAATGGCAATCGGCTCGACGCGACTTGGCCGTCTGGGAAGGCACCGACGTCGCACCTGTATAAGAACAATCGCGACGGCACGTTTACCGATGTCACAGATAGATCGGGACTTGGGATTACAGGATGGCAGACTGGCGTTTGTGTTGGTGACTACAACAACGATGGATGGGACGACCTTTTTTGTTGCTTTCTAGGCCGCAACATGCTTTTTCATAACAACGGTAATGGCACGTTTACCAATGTGACTCGCAAAGCGGGCCTGTATCAAGAAAAAGGACGTTGGGGGGCTGGCTGTGCTTTTCTTGATTATGATCGTGACGGACATCTTGACCTGTTCGTTTGCAACTACATTAAACTAGACCCCGACAAGATTCCCTCCGCCAACGAAACGAACTATTGTCAATGGAAGGGCGTGCCAATTATGTGCGGACCGCGCGGCCTTCCAGCCGATACCAACATTCTGTATCACAATAACGGAGATGGGACCTTTACAGATGTTTCCGAGCGGTCGGGAATTTTGAAACCTGGTCCCCGATACTCGATAACTCCTGTGTCTTATGACTTTGATAACGACGGATGGCCGGACATTTACATCGCTGTGGATTCTGAACCCAGCATTATGTTCAAGAACAACCATGACGGTACGTTTACTGATATCGCCGTGATGGCTGGTTGCGCTTACAACGACGACGGGCACGAGCAGGCTGGTATGGGTGTCGCCGTGGCCGACTATGACTGCGATGGTTGGTTCGACATTTTCAAGACCAACTTTGTAGATGACACCTGCAACCTGTATCACAATAACGGCGATGGAACCTTCACCGACTTGACCTTTCCTTCAGGCATTGGAGTCAACAATCGCTACGTGGCATGGGGATGTGGCTTCATTGACTATGACAATGATGGCTGGCAGGACATCATTCAAGTAAATGGGCATGTCTACCCGGAGGTCGACCACTATAACTTCGGCGAGTCATTTAAGAATCCGAGGCTGGTGTATAAAAACCTTGGCAATGGCAACTTCAAGGATGTTTCCGCAGAGATGGGTCCGGGCATCAGTGAACATTTTTCCAGCCGTGGCGCTGCATTCGGAGACTATAACAACAACGGCAGCATGGATGTGCTGATACTGAATCTGAATGATCTACCGTCGCTTCTTCGCAATGATGGAGGCAATAAGCAGAACTGGATCAAGGTCAAGCTGGTTGGAACTAAGTGTAATCGAACTGCGATAGGGGCTCGGGTGAGGGTTATCACCGGGAAACATGTGCAGATGGACGAGGTGCATAGTGGTACCAGCGTAATGTCGCAAAGCGACTTGCGGCTTCACTTCGGCCTTGGAAAGATAGATGTTGTGGACCTCATCGAGGTAAAGTGGCCGACAACGCAGAAGGTCGAACGCTTCGCGCAGATCAAGACAAATCAGATACTTACAATTCGCGAAGGCGATGGGATCATCGCATCCTACAAGCCGAAATCGACTTAGAGCTGCGGCCAGCTTAGCTCAAATCAACGCGTACTCTGCCTAGTAGATTGCGCGATCTATTGTATTGCTGACTCATGCGCTCTTATGGCTGAACGACTAGAAATTGTTTGACCTCTCGCCGTTGCCGTTCAATAGCTTCCGCTTGTTGCTGCTTGATCTGATCGTGAAGATGGAATTCCTGTTTAGCCTTCGCTGGTTGACCGATCCGGTCATACGCCACGCCTAGGCGATAGTGGGCGTCGGCAAGCTGAGAATCAGCTTCTATCGCTTTCGTGTAGAAGTCGATTGCTCTCTCAAAATAGCGCTGAGATGCAGAAATAATCCCAAGTTGAAGATAGGCCTCGCTGCACTTAGAGTCGATTGTCACCGCCTTAGTTAACAAGACTTCTGCTCTTTGTAACGCCTGTTGATTCTGCATCTGTTCCGGGTTCTTCAGGATAGACATTGCATATAAGTAGTTGGCAATGGAACGCTCAGGCTGTTGCTGGACGAATCGCGCAAGCTTTGGCTCGACACACGCCAGGTAGTTAGGTGCCGCTATCTGAATCTTTCCCATGAAGATATATGGATTGGGATCAGCTGGATCCAGATCTGAAGCATTGCAGAGGTGGAGGGCCGCTTCATCATAAAGAGCACCGGCAAAGAGTGCAGTTCCCAAAGCTATCTGCATTCTGGCAGATTTTGGATATGCGTCCGCACCCTTGTGAAACACCTCTTGCGCTTGCCAGACGGCGCGATGGAGAAGTAACTCAGAACCCCACTCGAAGTAGTTCTGCTCACTCGGATCAAGTTTTACCGCTTGCTCATATTCGTGAACTGCCGACAAGGAATCACCCAACTTCTCGTCTAATTCACCTGCCAGTCTATGCAGATCAGCGCTTTGTCGATTCGTCAATAATTCACGGATTCGTCTCTGGGCCTCTGTGAGATCGCCATTTCCTTCATATGCTAATGCCAAGTCGTATTGGTTGCCATCATTTGCTGGATCAATTCGGTAGGCGCTCTCCAGCAGTTGGATAGCTTCGGAAAATTGTCCGGTGCGGAGATAAAGTTTGCCGAGCCGATGGTTCGCATCGAAGCTATCTGGAGCATTGACGAGCCTTGTGCGGAGGCTGCTCTCTGATTCTTTTTCTTCAACAGTGTCGCCTGAAGCGCTTGTTATGTCATGTTCTTTACTCTGGGGTTTAAGTCTGCGAGTTTCACTGGCAAGAGTTTCGCTAGTTCGTAGAACGGAATCCGATCCATGACCACCGACGGCGGTCCAATCGGTCACGCCTGCAACGGTAAAGTTGGGCTGGTCAGCGAACTCCATGGCTTGCGTTCCTAGCGTATGAGAGGTTTCTGATGCCGAAGCCGATCCGGCCTCCTGAAGAAGCAAATCGACTCTTTTCGTATCATTCCCTGATGATGTGATTACGGTGACCGTACCACTGCGCAAACCTGATTTTCCAGCGCTGAGTCTATAGTTGCCAGTTGAGAGAGACGAAAATAGGAAGGTCCCGGCCGCATCGGTCTTTGTCTTCATGGCGCCCGGGGGGTCCTTCTTTTCGAGACTAACGATGGCCTCGCTTACTGGTTGTCCATTGAAGCTGAGGACAGTGCCCTGGATAGTCGCTCCCGGCGGAAATTTCGGAGATGCTTGCTGCGCAATTGCTTCAGGAAGCATCAAGCTCATCAGAGCTACCATGACTGACAACATGCGAACCCTTTTGTCGGTGTTGGTCTTACCTGAACGCAAATTGTAATAATCAACCATGCTGAAGTATGCAATGTAACTAATAAAGGAATGATAGCAAGTCTTTTCCATCTTTCGAATTTCACTATGATCGGATCCAACAGCTGAGTTAAAAGACATGACCGAGGCCGAACCACCATTTGTTGATATTCATTTTTGTCTGCGGCTCCCCCTATGTAGATGGTGCCTAAGCTGTGCGGTAACGAGACGAAGCTGCTATCAAAGGCTTCTGATTCGAGGGTATCTACAGGGTTGAGATTTTCGTAGACCTTTCCACCTTCCATAAAGGCCACGGCATAAATCCCTTCGCCCAAATGGGTTAAGGCGGAGAAGCTTACGTTCGTAGCCACCCTGGAAAGCCTGTACTGAGTTCCTAGTAGTTCGTTGCGGCCATAGGAACCCAAACGGAAAGGACCTCCCAAAGCGAAGCCCTGAAGATTGGTGACCACAAGGAACATAGCTTTTTATACATTGGAGCAGCATTTATTGCCGGTGAGTGAAAACTGACTCACTGAATAACAAGAAGCATCGCCACGTAGTTGGATTATTCACTGAAATAGGGCAAGCCTTTCCCATGACTCGAAAAAATTCCCTCGGTCTAAGGGAATCAGTCTCCCAATTCAGCAAGTTGGGTTTCGGTTTCGGCAAGTTCGGCTTGAAGCTTGGAGAGCCACTGCGTGTGAGTGTCTGGAGGGCCATAGCAGGGGCGGCCAGCTTCCATGAAGTTTTGACACTGCATGATTTCTTTACTTAAGCGTTCGACCTTTTTGAGAAGATCCTGTTTTGTATTTTCTGCCCCAATCATCACCACATGGATGCCCTGCCGTGGTTCGCTGTTGCCCGACTAGTCATTATCGGATCTGTATACAAAGGTTCGTGCTGCCTTTTCCATGTCCGTCCGCTTGATTGTTGGCGAATAAATAGCGAAGATGGCAATCTGGAGATGAGATAAGGAGCAAGGAGCGAAAGATCTGGCATGGCCGATCTTTCGCTCCATGGTGAAAGGTGCCACCGTGGCTCGCAACACGCATGACAAAACTCGGAACGGCAATTGCCGAGAATATTGTTCTTAGTATGGCACTACAGAGCTTCTTACTCGTCTGAGTGATCCATTTTGGTTCCAGGCGCTTGGATGTGTGATGGGTATGGACTGGCATTCGTCTGGTATCACATCGTCAGTGGTGGGGGCGTTGAAGCGCGGCTTGAACCCACGTTTTTCTGATCTTGGTCTTGCTGTGTGGGGTGGGCGTGGCCGACACTCTGTCTGCACGCCTGATGAACTTCGATTGTTTTCACTCAAGGTCGGCCTTGATGGAGATGTACTCGCGCGAACGAGCCAGCTCACGGCGCTGTGGACAATAATGCCGTAGCTGACGGCTTTCAGCTCTATCTCCACTCATTCGTGATCGCCAGGTCAGGGGAATGGCTGTTGTGCAACGGGGAATGAATCCTGAGAATCATTTGGCTCGTCGGTATCATTGGCATTCTACGACCGTTCGAGATTTCGTATTCAATCCGCACACCGCCATTCTTGGTAGACCCCAAGGCAAGATTATGAACTTGGTCGATGCTCGTGCTGCAAATGCTCAGCAGACGTTGCTTACGATTGCAAGGGAGCCAATCGGAGCTTCGCTGCAGGAAGCACGCAAACTCACGATGCCTGCACATCATGACGTTCGAGCAAAAGATGTCGATCTGAAACGGCTTGGCGCGGTGCTGGCAGTAGGGCACGAGCAAGAGCTCCGAGATTTTGCTTCCTTGTTGCTTGTGGAAGGCCTCGGTCCGAGGACACTGCAATCACAACATTACCAACCCATTGCAGACTTCGGCGCTGCATTGGCGCATGAACATGATATCTCGGTCGCCTTCGGAGGCAGAACCGTATTCGATGACCTTCCTTCCAGGGGACACGCTAGCAAATCGCCTCAGATGGACCTTTTTAATGGCGAGTGAGTTAGTTAGTCGAACGAGAAACTTATAACACTTAATGAAGTGCAGTCTAATACGGCGACGAAAATCCCTCTTGCTGTATCACCGTTGACCGACCGCTAGTGCTGACCTTGCCGAAATAGCGGAACGTAGTACGGGTAATGTTCTTGGGTTCAATGTGAACCTGAGTTTGATGTCCTGCATGGGTGGACTTCGCCTGCGCTAATCACACGCGATTCTAGCCCTTTTACGCAGGTGTGCTGGCGGGGCCTGGGTGAGGTCGGCTGGGATGATGATGACGTTGTCGAGGGAGTTGGACGGCGCGGCGGGGCGAGGAGGATGTAGCGGGCGCCATACATGGCTTTGACAAGCTACTTCCTGGCAGCTGTTGGCAATTGCCGACCAGCTATGACACATCTATGCAATGGCCGTTGGAAGGGTTGATGTGGCGATATCGGGACATGTCTGGGATGAAAGTTTTGAAGGCTAACTATACTATTCTGCGCTGCGCAATCTGCACGGGATAATTCAGAACGAGCTTCGCATCGGCGTTAGGATCGTCCGCACTCTGGATAAATAGAAGGTTTCAAGTCATAACTCTCACCCATATCGTCCCAAACGACCGCCGCTAAAAAATCACGTCACTAGTGGCGAGTTCGTTGTCGTGCTTTTTTTCACCTTTGTAATTGTTTACATACGGGATTACACTGATGCTCTTCGATTTAATTACTGTTTCCTGAAATTAGTATGCGCCTCTTATGAATATTAAAGCCGTTGCGAAATTTGCCGGTGTTTCGACAGCTACAGTGTCGCGGACCATCAATGAACCCGCCAAAGTTAGCCCGAAGACGGCAGAAAGAGTGCAGCATGCAATTGCGACGCTCAACTTCTACCCGGATACAAA
Organism: Edaphobacter sp.; assembly: GCA_035317185.1. GTDB lineage: Bacteria > Acidobacteriota > Terriglobia > Terriglobales > Acidobacteriaceae > Edaphobacter. The sequence goes on along the minus strand of DATHHN010000071.1, from coordinate 184,378 downwards.
TGCGCGCGCGCTAGGCAGTGGGCGCAGCAGAATGTATGGCCTCATCATCTCCGACATTACAAATCCGTTTTTCCCGGAGCTAGTGAAGGCGTTCGAGGATATTGCGGTAGGGCACGGGCAGGAGGTATTGGTCGCCAATACGAACTACGATCCGGAGCGGATGAAGATCTGCGTGACGCGAATGCTCCAACGCAGGGTAGATGGTGTAGCAATCATGACATCGGAGATGGATAGTGCGCTGGTAGAAGTCTTCAGCCAGCGGCATGTTCCTCTGGTATTTTTGGACATCGGTATTCCCGGACCGGGCGTAAGCTGCGTACAAATCAATTACGCGGCGGGCGTGAATCAGGCGATGGAACATTTGCTCGAGCTGAAGCACAGGCGGATTGCATTTATCAGCGGGCCAATGCGGCTCGAGTCGGCGAGGATTCGCCAGACCTCTTTTAAAGCGGATTTGAAGCGGAATAATTTACTGCAGCATCCTGGATTGATCCAGGAAGGAAACCATCGCGTGGATGGAGGACATGACGCGATGCTGCGGATCCTCGACTCTGGCGCGAAGCCTACAGCTGTGCTGGCATCGAACGATCTAACTGCAATCGGCGCGATGGGTGCTATCTCCGAACGGGGCCTACGCGTGCCGGAGGATATCTCCGTAATCGGCTTCGATGATATACAACTGAGTGCGTTCACTCGACCTCCTCTCACAACCGTGAGTTTGCCACGGGGAGAAATTGCGAAATCTGCGTTCCAAGCACTGCTGCATTCACGAGAAAAAGGCAGCAATAAGCCCTTGATGGGAAAGAAATATGTGGTGCAACCTTCGATGGTGCTTCGCAGTTCGACGGCACCAGTATCGAAAAACGCACATAAAGCAACCTCATAAAGTTTGGGAGCCAGATTATAGGAGTTGTTAATGAAGGGAATGAATGGGCGAAGGTGGGTTATGGCGGTTCCACTGGCCACTATTTTGTCACTTGTAGGAACAAGCACCCCCGCTCAGAACAAGGTGCAGTTTCAAGCTGTTGAGAAGATATTTCGCATGGATGGCGGAGAGACGACCTACGCCTTCGGAGTGAATGAAAAAGGTGAGCTGCAGACGATCTATTGGGGCGGACGCCTAAGCCCACAAGACCGGCTTCAAGCGCCTCGCAGTGGACGCGAGGTCGCATCGTTTGATGGTCTAGTGAACACGACGCAGGAGGAATATGTAGGCTGGGGCTCTGGACTTTATGTGGAACCTGCGCTGAAAGTAAGCTTCGGGAACGGCAATCGTGACCTGGAATTGCGATATGTTTCGCATGTGGTATCGGGTGATGAAATTAAAGTGATCGTGAAGGATATCTCGGAAGAGGTATACGTCGAACTCCATTACGTCATCGACGGAGCGACGGGGATCATTGGCCGGTCGGCAACGATCCTAAACCGAACCAAAGTCCCGATCATGGTAGATCAAGCAGCGGCAGCGACTTGGAACCTGCCGAGGGGAGACGACTATACGCTGCGTTATCTGGCGGGCCGATGGGGGGCGGAGTGGCAATTACAGCAGCAAAAGATCCATCCAGGCGCTACAGTTCTGGAAAGTCGACGAGGATCAACGGGGCATCAAAACAATCCTTGGTTTGCGGTGGAGCAGGGAAGCAGTAGCGATGAGGAGAGTGGAGAAGTCTGGTTCGGCGCATTGGCGTGGAGCGGCTCTTGGCGAATAACAGTCGAGCAAGATCAGGTGCGCCAATTACGCGTGACGGGAGGTTTTAACCCCTTCGACTTTGGCTACAAGCTGGCTCCAGAAGAGAAACTTGAGACCCCGGTTTTTTACGCCGGGCACACCGGGCATGGGATTGGTGAAGCCTCCCGACTGCTGCATCGCTTTCAGTTGAAAACAATCCTGCCACAAGCTCCGAACCCGCGACCTCGGCCTGTTATTTACAACTCCTGGGAGGCAACAGAGTTTGCCGTGGATGAAGTTGGGCAAGAGACGCTCGCAGAGAAGGCTGCAAAGATTGGCGTCGAAAGATTTGTAATGGATGACGGATGGTTTGGCGCGCGAAATACAGATCATGCCGGGCTCGGCGATTGGGAAGTGAATCCCACAAAGTTCCCTCGTGGATTGAAGCCGCTGATCGATAAAGTGCATTCCTTGGGGATGGACTTCGGCCTCTGGGTTGAGCCAGAGATGGTGAATCCGGATAGCGATTTATATCGTAAACACCCAGATTGGGTATTGAACTTTTCGGGCCGACCGCGAAGCGAGTCAAGAAACCAGTTAGTCCTGAATCTCGCTCGGCCTGATGTGCGAGATTATGTTTTCAGTTTTCTGGACAAGCTATTGACTGAGAATCAAATCGCCTTTCTCAAGTGGGACTATAACCGTAACTGGTCCGAACCAGGCTGGCCGGCAATTGCTTCGGATGAACAGAAGAAAGTTTATGTAGAGTACGTGCGTAACCTGTATGCAATTCTGCGTGAGCTACGTCAAAAGCATCCGAAGGTAGAGTTCGAGAGCTGCTCCGGTGGTGGCGGAAGAGTTGATCTCGGTATTCTTGCGCTGACAGATGAGGTATGGCCTTCGGACAATACCGACCCATTCGATCGGTTGAGCATCCAGGATGGATTCACCTACGCATACACACCCGGAGTAATGATGGCATGGGTGACGGATTCGCCAAACTGGGTAAACCACAGAACAACTTCGGTCGCATATCGCTTTCTGTCGTCAATGCAGGGTGGATTAGGTGTCGGTGCGAATCTGAATAAGTGGAATGATTCTGATTTTGCTACGGCGAAAGAGTTGATCGCTGCATACAAGCAGATCAGGGAGACAGTGCAACATGGAAATCTATATCGCCTGATCTCTCCGCGAAACGGAAGCGAGTATTCCGCAACAGAGTCAGTTTCGCCAGATCAACATGAGGCTGTTGTATTTGCGTTTCTGCATTCGAGCCAGATGGGCTATCCCTATCCAAGATTGCGCTTAAGAGGCCTCGATGGGCAAACTCAATATCGTCTGAGTGCGATCTCAGGCGCAGTGACAAAGGATATTCCAGAAACTGCCAGTGGCGACTTCTGGATGCAGCACGGTATAGATCCCGATCTTCGCGGTGACTTTCAGGCTGCGGCATTTCGATTGGAGCGAGTGCAATAAAGGTGGCTTCCGGTTATGCGCCGGAAGCCTTTCTCTTGGCAACGTTAGACAGATTCGTTCGGAACTGCAGTGAGTTGTAGTTCGACGGTCTGTGTGCCCAGGCGAGGATGTTTTGCAATGAGGCGCACGGTGCCACCCTGCTCCTGCGCCCGAATCCACACTGCTCCTGTCCCGCCAACTAATGCGAAGGGGTTGTCGCCGATAAGTGTGGCGGGGCCCTCAAGAGTGAACGCAACAGGATCATTCGCATAGTTACGGACAGCTCCAAACTCGTCGGTCACACGAAGAACAACTCGAGTTGTGTCTGCACCATCAGCGACAAGTGCGGTGTCGTCGGGAAGAAGTACGAATTTGCGATCAACACCCGTTCCGGAGAGCGACTTTGAAATGACCTGTTGGCCCTTCAGGAATCCGTCAATGCGAAGATCACCCCAGGGATAGGGGAGCTTCTTCGTATCCACCTCAGATATCTTGAGCATAAAGGGTGGATGGGGAAGATGCTCGAATTGTTCGCGGTCAGGATCTAGCTCAGCGACAAGTTGCCAGGGGTTGTCAGGTGAGTTGCTCGAGCGAATATAAAATTTGAGGTGGTCGCAATTCGAGCAGACAAGTGCCTCTGAAAAACCAACGGACTCATCGCTACGGGCCCAGTGAAAGGCAGGTTCGAGGACGATCTCCTCTGCGGGATCGCACTGGGATTTGTAGAAGCCGGCGGCAGCCTTCGGTTCGCGAAAGATATCAGTAACGCCGTGGTAGCAGATACGATCCCCGGCTCCGAAGTTCGCATGAGTGTTGTAATCGAAGGCGCACCATCCGATACCGCCGGCGTACTGCGGATCTGAGCCTAGCTGATTGTGAATTCGAGCGTGACGAAGAGTATGCTCGCGCTGTCGCTCGTCATCGTCGGTAGTTTTTGTGGGGAAGGTGTGGCCGACGAACTCGGTGTTGAGATATCGCGGATGGTTTGGCTTCTTAAGCGGGAAGCCAAAATCGTTCATGGTGAACACATCCTCCAGAAACTCTGACTCCTGAAAGTAGCGAATGCCGCCAGTCTGTCGGGTGGAGTCTAGAGCGTGAGCAAGTGCGTTGGTGCGGATGTAAAAGTCATGGTCATCTCGCGACTCGTTGATGCGAACGCCCCATAGAATTACGGAAGGGTGGTTCCAGTCGCGACGAATCATGCGTCCGACATTATTGATTGCAAGTTGCTTCCAAGGTTCGGGGCCTATATGCTGCCAGCCGGGTATCTCTTCAAGGACAAGCAAACCGACCTCATCACAGCGGTCGAGAAAGTGGCGCGACTGTGGATAGTGTGAGGTGCGGACGATGTTGCAATGCAACCCACGTCGAAGTATGTCAGCGTCTTTTCGTTGAACGCGTTTGGGCATTGCTTGCCCCACAAATGGAAAGGTCTGATGCCGGTTGAGTCCACGAAGTTTGACGATTTTGCCATTGAGCGAGAAGCCGTGATCGGTGAAGGTCGCCTCGCGAAAGCCAATGCGGCGAGAATCTTCGTCAAGAGGCTGCCCATTACGCAGGAGGCGAACGTGAACTGTGTAGAGTTGTGGATTGTCGTGGTCCCACAATTTAATTTCGCCGAGTTTCGTCAGAGTGAGGGTGTGTCTGGCAGAATCCTCACTCGTCTGGGAGCTGGCATGAACTGGTGCGTTTGTCGTGGGATCCTTAGCCGCATTCGGATCAGATGCATCTGTCGGCTTGATAATCTGAGAGACCCGGGCGAGGACCTGATCACCATCTCGCAATTCGGCTTCGAGTGTGAGAGCGCCTCTCTGTGGAGAAGCCCGGGCCAGGAAGCAATCCACGTCGAGCGTTGGACTAGAAGTGAGAACGTTCTGAGGCCGCGCGAAGATATTGTCGAGGTAGAGTTCAGGAACTATGCGCAGAGAGACCTCACGGTAGATACCGCCAAAAGTCATATAGTCAATCTCATAGCCGAACGGAGGAATGTCTGCTCGCTCGGTTGAATCGAGCTGAACGGTAAGAACATTTTCGCCGGTCTGATTGAGATACGGCGTTAATTCAAAGGAGAACGGAGTGAAGCCACCTTTGTATTCGCCAAGCGAATGGCCATTGATCCAGACCGTCGATGCGGTCATGGCTCCTTCGAAATCCACGAATACGCGTCTGCCACGCGCAGCCTCCGGGTACTTGAAGCGGCGACGATAGGTAGAAACAAACTCGTAGTCCTTGTCGTCGAAGCTATGCCAGGGCAGGGTAATGTTCGTGTGTGGCAGTGTCATCCGCTCGAAGGTTGAGTCATCAAAGGACAAAGACTCTGCCCCTGTGACTTTGGCAGGATGGAAACGCCAGTTGCGATTGATCGGAAGGATGGTTCTCCCGGTTGCGTCCGGCGTTGCTGCGAAGCTGGCGACTCCGGGGAGCGCGGCGACAGCGGCAAGCGTTCCAGTGGTCTTGAGAAAATCGCGACGTTTCATTTCGACACTCCTGCTTTATGTTCGTTTTAAGTACTACTGTTCTTCAACGATGACAAGGTCCCACGGCGCGAGAGAAACAGTTTGCGCCGGATGGACATCAAGGCCTGTGAGTAGATCAGCACCTGCATGTCCGTTATAGACAAATGTTTGAGGAATGCTGGAATAATTCAGAAAATAGTGGAGCGGCTTTCCGAGGCCGTTTATGCCACTCTTTTCGCGGATAGTTGGTGAAAGCGGACTTTCTACAGGCGATATCCCGGCATCTTTGAGCACATCCAGAACAATGTGTTGCTGCAAATCATTCGACAGAAAGGTGCCTTCGTAGGTAAGCGTTCCTTTGCCATATTGATTGCGTGTGATAGCAGGCCATTTGCCGAAGAAAGGATGGTCATATGTGGCGAGCGGTTTGGCATGTTCCAGTTGCAGAAACTCCACCCAGTACATCGCCTGGTTGCCTGTTCCCGTTGGGAGTCCGTCGCCCTTAAGCGCAAGCGGCTTTTCAAGATTGGAGAACTCTTGATAGTTGAAGCCAGCCGCCTCGCGTAGCGGACCCGGAGCGCGCACCCAACGCACGGCTGAGTTTTCATTGGCAAAGCCACTCTTGAAACACATCAGTACATGCCCTCCGCCTTTGACATAATCGGAAATCTTCTGCAGCAGCGCGTCATCTGCGATGTACAACGGCGGAATGACAATCAATTTGTATTTTGAGAAATCTGCATCATCAGGAAAGACGAAGTCTGTACCAACGTTGGCGTTATAAAAAGTGCGATGCAGTTGGTCCACCAGCGTTCGATAGTCAGCCTGAACGGGCCCCATATGCCACTGCTCTGCGGGTGCTAGTGCGAATGGCATAAAGTCGAGTGCGTTCGCGGAATCGACGCTATATAAGATCGCGACGTCATTGCGAATCTTCAAATTGACGAGATGTGACCCGATCTTCGTCAACTCATGCGCTGTGCGTGAGACTTCGGCATACGCACGATTGGGTTCTAGATCGTGCGACAGAACACCTTTCCAGTAGGTTTCCTGTCCAGAGTGAATCGAAGCCCAATGCCAATACTCGACCATGTTGGCCCCGCTTGAGAGATGTGTATAAACATCCAGGCGGAGTTGACCATCGTACGGTGGATATTGATAGGAAGAAGTCCAGTCCGTAGTCTGTGCGTTCGTCTCAGTAACGAGATAGTTCGTGTGCTTGAGAGAGCGGGTATAGTCGCCTTGCTCTGCTTGCGACTCTCCATCCATATGATCCTGCGTGCCGTGGTAAGGATTGTCCGCTACGACATCGAGCGCCTTGGAGACCTCAAATTCATTGACGTCTCGACGCATGACGCCACCTAAGTCCTGCGTGACAAATTGGTTTGGACTGCGGTATTCACGTACAAGTGCAGCCTGCCATGCGAGATAGTCAGTTACCCGCATCTGCTGCCAACGCGACCACTCCAATTTGTAACCAGTACTGATTGCTCCGTCGCGCGGGGGCATATTCTCCCACCCATTCACGTCCTCACCCCAGTAGTGGAGAAACCATGCCTTGTTGAGATTGTCTGTCGTTCCGAACTTCTGTTTCAGGTGGTGTACAAATCCGTCGAAGACATCTTGATTGGAAGCACCATAAGAACTCGTCTCATTGTCGACCTGCCATCCTATTACGTTAGGATTGTTGCGGTAATGAGTAACGAGGTTGCGAATGAGTCTTTGTGCGTAGAAACGAAACGATGGATTGCTAGTGTCCATGTTCTGTCGCATGCCATAAAAAACAGGCGCACCGCCGAGCGGCCGCGCAAGAATTTCAGGATGCTGATGAACCATCCATGTAGGCACGGAGTATGTCGGTGTCCCCAAAATGACTTTGATGCCGGCCTTCCCCATAGCATCGACAACTCGATCCATCCATGCGTACTCGAAGCTGTCATCCTCTGGCTCCCAAAGACTCCAGGTTGATTCGCCCATACGCACGACCGTCAGGCCAGCGGCCTTCATCATGGCAACGTCTTTGTCGAGCCGCTCATACGGCATGTATTCGCTGTAGTACGCAGCACCGTACAGAACGGTAGAAAGCGTACCCGGTTCAACCGTTTTCTGTTGGGCGTTGGCATAGATGCCCAGTGTTGAGATAGCGAGTGCAATAAAAGCTGTCGAGATCCGATTCACACACAACTCCACTAAAACTTGCAAAACAGCGTCGATACCCGCGGCAAAAATTGCAAACAAGAATTTACTATTTTTTAGCCACAACAACTAAACGACAAAACGGAGCCAATGTAAAGCTTTACATTGGCTCCGTTTTGAATGATTGCTTCAAGCGATTGTTGAAAAGGAGGGCGGCTTTAGCTACTTTGTCTCCAATTCAATCACCTGCACCGAATAAGGTGGCACCGAATGGCCGAATTTTTTTTCAGCATTCTTTAACGTCGTCTGAACCGGCACAATCCGTTTCGGAGCCGAGATAGTGTTCGTTTCGGCAAGACTGACGCCAGATAGAGTCACCAACGTGCCCGTATTCGCAATGCTATTTATGCCAGTCATCTCAATTTCGATGGGTTGAGCCACAGACGATGCATTGACCAGCTTGAGATACATTGCCCCCTTCGCAGGATCGCGTGTCACCGAATAAAAGAACCGCGCACCAGCACCATCGACGGAAGATGTAGGGACTTCCGTTCCAAGGTATTTCGCAAACATCACCTGTGCATAGTAACCAGGCGATCCATAGCTGGAGAGGGCATCGTACCCAATCAAGTCCGACTCCCACTGCATGCCACCCGGATTTACATTGACGAACAAGGGTGCATAAGAAGCCATGACGATGAGGTCGCTATTCCTTTCCATCCCCGTCATCCATGCGGCATCGCCTAGCGCTGCTCCCATGTTTGTCGTTGGAGATCCTTCTCTAGTGGCCCACTCCCCCACAAATATCTTTGGACCACTTCGATCCGCGGTGTCGTAGTGCTTCACGTCCGCAAAAAACTCGTCTGCCCGTTTGTAATAGTGATCGTCTAGAACATCCGGCTTCATTCTCTTGAGCGGTGCCGTCGCAATCAACTCCAACTGCGGATACTTAGCCTTGATCGCTTTATAAAACTGTGCGTAACGGCCTTCATAGCTCCCGGAGCGATCGAACCAGTCTTCATTGCCAATCTCGACATACTTCACCGGAAACGGCGCAGAATGTCCCAGCTTTGCGCGTACCGCGCCCCATTTTGTCGATGTGTCGCCAGTCGCAAACTCAATCTCATCCAGAGCGTCCTCGACAAACGGAGTTAATGCTGGGCCCGGTTGAATGTGGTCGCCCTTCAACGAGTATCCTGCATAAACTGCAAGTACCGTCTGGATTTTCAGGTCCTCAGTCCATTCGAGAAACTCCAATAGGCCCATGCCATCTGATGATTGATAGTTCCATGGACTGCGGTGCGTAGGGCGGTCCACAAGTGGACCGATCGTAGTTTTCCAGTCGAATCTCTCGTCGATCTGGTCGCCCTCCAGATAGTTTCCCCCTGGTAGTCGCAAGAACGTCGGATGCATCGCCGCCATCATCTCCATCAGGTCAGGACGATTTCCATTCTCGCGATTCTTATAGGTGGGTGGAAACAGAGACACCAGATCGATCCACACTTTGCCTGCGTGTCCCACCGTAAGCAGAAGATGATTCTCAGCTGAGGGCTCCATCTTTCCCGTCGTCAAAGTGAATTCGTACCGCTTCCAGTCTGGAGACAGTGCTGGGATCGTTGCCGTAGCCAATGGTTTTCCAGTGTTGTCGCCGACCAAATCTACAGTTAGAGACCCTACGTCGGCGGAACCAGCCTTGGCATAAAGGGATCCCTTGTAGGTCGTATTTGGCCGTAGCGCCATTCCCCAATAGCCTTCATTTCGTACACCCGCTCGATTGGTCGGATCGGCCTGTTTCACATCGATTGCGAGACTATGCTCCAGCGCATCGCTGGGGCCTTCAGCCCGATCGATTGCCATCGTTGCAATGGAATTTCCCATATGCTCAATGTCCCAGTGAGCAACTCCGCCGAAACCGTGGTCCTGAAATGTTCGGTTGCGCACCATCTCCGCATACAGGCCACCGTCGTAGGAATAATTAATCTCTTCCGTCATCAATCCATAGAGTGTCGGACTCACGGCATGCACCGGCTTATCCAATTGGATAGTGAGCGTTACCGGTGATGGCTGTGCGATGCAAACTCCAGAGAGTGCAGTAATTGTTGCCGTCAGCAGAGCAAATTTCGTGATTGTCTGCCAGACGTTTGGAGTTTCGTTTCTCACAGATACCCAAGACACACTCATGTTCAACTCTCCAGTCATTGATTGCGAGCAACGTTAAGAAAACGCTTACTTGTGTTTTTAATTCGAAATTCCTTGTTACGGCTTACACATACAAATTGATTCGGGATAAAAGCTCCAACGAAATATAACAGGATTGCACCAAGGCTTTCCATCCTGATTTTTGGCTGAAGATTATGGTTTGGTTTTAGCCGGTACAGGTTCGTCTACTTTGAGGATCTGATCGGCATGAACATTCTCCAGGGTCTGGATAACTCCACTAGGCCACTGAATTTTCACAGACTTCACGACTCCTTCAGCTCCAAGACCGAAGTGGACACGTTTGTCGCTGGAGGACAGATAGCTTCCCGCAGTTGAGACGGTGGCTAGCTGTGAGCCTGCAGACGTAGTGATCTTGATCTCGGCGCCGATGCCATCGCGGTTGCTGCGATGACCTACGAGAGAAAGTATGAGCCAATGATTGTCGGTTGTCGTCTCATTATGCAAAACATACGCGGGACCGTCATTGGTGGTAACAACGGCATCGATGCGACCATCGTTATCGATATCACCGATGGCCATACCGCGTCCTGCCCAGGCCTGGTGAAAGATTTCGCCAGATTGCGCGGATACATCTACAAAACCGTTACCGGTGTTGTGCGCCAGAAGCATTGGCTCCTTGTAGTGGAGCTGAGGATAGTTGAGTTCGATGGTATCGAGATCGTGACCTTGGGCGATGAGAAGATCCTTCCGTCCATCGTTGTCGTAGTCAAGGAAACGAATACCCCACCCGGAGTGCAGCAAGGTCATGCCTCCAAGGCCACTGATATAGCTGTCGTACGAAAAGCTGGAATCGCCGTTGTTGCGATAGAGGGCATACTTCTGATTGGCGAGGTTGGTGATAACAAGATCTGGCAAGCCGTCATTGTCATAGTCCTGGAAATCGATACCCATACCGGCGTAGGTGCGGCCATCACCATCTACAGCAATCTCTGTCTGCAGGCCGACCTCCTCAAACGTACCATCGCCTTTATTGCGGTACATAAACTCGAGCATGGAGTCATTGGCCACGACGATGTCAGTCTTTCCATCCCGATCGAAGTCGGCGATGGCAATGCCAAGTCCTTTGCCAGGCTTGTCCATTCCAACTTTGACGGTAACATCTGTGAAGTGACCATTGCCATCGTTGTGATATACCAGGGGAGAGACAGCAGGGAAGACATCGGGATGGCAGTACGAGCGATAGCCCTCGCGATGTTCTCCGCACCATACATCGTCAAAGTTCCACTGGACATATCGAAGAACAACAAGATCGAGCAAGCCATCGTTGTCAAGATCGACCCAGGCGGCCGAGGTAGACCAGCCAGTCCCACCAGTGCCAGATTTCTCCGTTACATCGGTGAAAGTTCCGTTGCCGTTATTGTGATAAAGCCGGTTGCCTCCATAGGCAGTTACGTAGAGGTCTTCGTATCCATCGTTGTCATAATCGGCAACGGCGACGCCCATGCCATAACCAATCCCTTGAAGGCCAGCCTTCTCGGTAACGTCCTCGAAGATACCATCTTTCTTTTGATGAAAAAGTCGATTCCAGAATTTAGGATCGGTCTTTTGAGGGATAGATCCTTTGGCCATGGGATCGGTAAGAGGAGCTCCATTAACGAAAAAGATGTCCAGTCGGCCATCATTGTCGTAGTCAAAGAGCGCTACGCCAGAGCCCATAGTCTCAAGAAGATATTTCTTTGCAGTGTGCGATGCCTGACCGGAGAATGCAACATGACTACGGGTTGTGATATCGACAAAGCGTCCAGGCGTAGAAGCTGTCTTCGACGTGGCGGGTGAGGCATCTGATTTTGTATTTGGTAAAGGGGTCTGGGCGAGGACCAAACTGCACGATGTCATCCACCAAAGGCAGAGTAGGCTACCAATGACAAATCGAACAAAAGACAGTGGAGAAATTTTATTTGCCATAGCCTCGGATCATCTCAGTAATGGTAATTTCTCCTTTGCGCTGTCCGGCCAGTGTACCTGACCTATCTACGGTAATCGCGTAGTCCAGAGGCTGTTCCTCCGCAGTTGAGATAGTATCTTCGATGGAAACATTCAGAAAAACCGCACGGACACACGAACACCCGCGTTGAAAGATCAACAATGAAGCCCCCTATAAAAGAGCCCGTACTAAGCCGCCCCCACAAACATTTAAAAAGGCTTATGCCTCTTCTTGGACTGTGGGCCTATGTGCCATTGGCGCTAACTCAGACATTGGCCGGGACTGGTTCGAGTGAACCTCGGGTGGGTACCTCGACTCAGTATGGTTTGAACGATGCCAGGCATCTCACCGCTATTGGTGAGTTCAGTAAAGCGGAAATACTTCTGCGTTCGTACCTCAAAACAGAAGAACGGTCAGGGTCGGCACGATTTTTGCTGGCCTACGTTCTTCTTCGTCTCAATAAACCTAAAGAGTCTTTGGCCGAGTACACGCACGCCGCACAACTTCAGAAACCATCCGCGGAAGATCTAAAGAATGTGGCACTGGATTATGTGCTGCTCGAAGACTACGAAGACGCCGAAAAGTGGATGAGGCGTTCTGTACAGATGAATGAAAAGGATCCGGACGCCTGGTATGGTCTAGGGCGCATATTTTACACAAAACAGCGTTTCCAGGATGCAGTCGATTGCTTTAAAAGAACCCTTGCACTGGATCCGACGAGCGTTAAAGCCGAAGATAACCTCGGTCTCGCATATGAAGGACTCAACCGCACCGAAGATGCGATCCAATCCTATCGGGCGGCGCTTGCATTGGAACAGAACTCCAAAGAATCTAATCAAAAACCTCCCAGTGAACAGCCGATGCTGAATCTGGCGATCATCCTTATTCATCACGGACATACTGAAGAGGCCCTGCCGCTATTGATAAAAGCAGCTTCAATCTCGCCGCGAGACCCCAGGATTCGAGAGCAATTAGGTCACCTCTACTTGCAGCAGGGAAAACTGGATGAGGCGCAGCACGAATTCGAAGAGGCGGTCGCTCTTTCTCCAAATAGCTCGGCGCTCCATTTTCTTCTGGGGCAGGTCTATCGCCGCCGGGGACTGAATGACAAGGCGAAAACAGAGTTTGCACGCGCCGCAGAACTCAACGGTTCCCATTCAACACAAACTAAAGACTAATAATGAGAAAACGATTGCCATCGTTCGGACAAATCAAAAGCAGATTCTCTCACTGAGAGAGTAAATTTCGATCTTCCTCCCGATCTGCTCCAGACCGCTCAAATAAGGGTTGAATAAGAAATCCACCATAAGATGTAGAAAATACTTGACAATTTTAATCACCGTTCAGTACGCTTCAGGGCGATCAAAGAAGTAACATTTTCGCTAACTTTGAGAAAACGATTTCTGGAATCAGAAAATGAAAATCGAATATCGAACTGTAGGTTTAGGGAGCCAGATGAGAAGCCTTGTGAGACCAGTCCATTTTGTTTGTTTGTTCGTGATAGCGCTGCTCTCCTTTGGCGCAGTTTCCTTTGCCCAATCAACACGTGGCGAACTCGCTGGAAGCATTACGGATGCTTCAGGCGCCGTGATTTCAGGGGCACAGATTGTTGCCATTAATACCGACACCGGCGCTAAAAGCGAGACAACCTCGACATCGTCCGGTGCCTATCACTTTACGGAGCTGTCGATTGGTCGGTACTCCGTTACCGTTACCGCCCCTGGCTTTTCTGGTTCGACCAGCAACGGCGTGCAGGTGACCGTGAACAGCACGTCTTCGCTCAACGTAGTTCTCAAGGCAGGCGCTGTGACCGAGTCGGTCACCGTAGACGCCAGCGGTGCCAGAATCGAGACGGAATCCTCCGAAATTGGTGGAACAATCTCCGCAAGGCAGATCACAGAGCTGCCATTGGCTATTGCAGGTGGGGTCGGCGCCCTTCGTTCGCCCGAAAATTTTGCGTTTCTTGTACCGGGTACGACAGGTCCGGGGGCAGGCGGTCCCACAGGGCTCAATGGCAATGGTGTCTTCTTCGCCAAACTGGGCGGAGGTCAGAGCTTCGGCGCGGAAGTCTTGCTGGATGGCGCCAGTATTACCAGAAGTGAGAATGGTTCATCCTTCGATGAGACCTCTCCCTCAGTCGAAGCCCTACAGGAGTTCAAGGTTACAACCGCGACTCCCACGGCTGAGTTCGGCCGTACAACTGGAGGAACAGAGAGCTTTGTCACCAAAGGTGGAACCAACCAGTTCCACGGAACAGCTTTTGACATCTTCATCAACGATGCCCTCAACTCCAATGGTTGGTTTGAGCATGGTCTTCGCAACCAGTGCGATCCCACTGATACGGCCTGTCTGAACAAGTACAGAACGGCGGTCAACAGAAAGAACGACTATGGTGGATCGTTCGGCGGACCTCTTCACATCCCGCATATTTACAACGGGACAGATCGTACTTTCTTTTTCTTCTCGTGGGAGCAGTATCGTCAGACGCTCAGCTCAATCAGCCAGGCAACTGTGCCTACCAACAGTGGTGGTACAACAGGTTTAGGCCAACGCGGCGGCGACTTTTCCGCAGTTTTAGGTGGACCGACATCCGTTATCAATCCATGCACGGGGCAGCCTGTTCTGCAAAACCAGATATTCGATCCGGACACAACTTCGAGTGCGGTTACGGCAACCAATCCTACGGGCATACCATGCCGCCTGCCATTTTCTGGCAACATCATTCCACAAGGTAGATTCAGTCCGGCGGCTTTGAAGCTGACTGCAGCTCTGCCCGCTCCAAATCAGACTGCCACACCAAACGCACCCTACGGTTTCTTCAATAACTACTCGAATAGAGGTTCTTTCCCCATCCTGAATACGACGCAGACGATCCGTGTCGATCAGTCCATCACCCAGAAGAGCAAGATCTGGGCCTCTTACAGTGTTCGCGACAACAACAGGACCAGCGTTGACAATCTTCCTAACCCGTTGAGTGGGAACGTGCCGCAGGACTTCAACACGCACTACGTCCGAGCGGGTTGGGACTATACGCTAACGCCAAACCTGCTGAACCATATCAACCTCGGATACAACCGGACCAATAGCTTGAACTATGCAGAAACCATCGGCGGTCCAAACTATGCTGCGGAGGCCGGAGTTGGAAACATCGTTGCGAATGCTTTCCCAGTAATGAATTTTGATGGTCTGGACAGTTTCACAACTTACGGCAGCGGACAGAACGGAGACAATATTGACAACGGCATTCGCGCCAATGACAGCGTAAGCTGGCAAAAAGGCCGCCACAGTTTCAAGTTTGGTATCGATTTCCGCTATCAGCAATACTCCACACTCCAGCATTCCGTTCCTACCATCAACTTCCTGCGCAGTCAGACCGATGTAGCGCGTCTTCCGAACACCCCACAATTTCAGAGCGGTAACAGTTTCGCCAGTCTCTTACTAGGCCAGGTGGATAACAGTGCGCAGACCGCTTATATCCACTCGCCACGTTGGAATTCCCATTACATCGGCGGATTTATTCAGGATGACTTCAAAGCCACCCAGAACCTGACACTGAATCTTGGTCTTCGTTATGATGTGGATTCGCCACGGCATGAAGCGGAGAACGATACGTCGAACTTCAGCCTCACAGCGCCCGACCCGCATGCCAATAATCTTCCCGGAGCGCTTATCTTCGGCAAGACTTGCCATTGCAACAGTGCTTGGGCAGATACCTATTTCAAAGACATCGCTCCGCGCGTCGGCTTTGCTTACATGCTTCCTCGAACGGATGGAAAGGCCGTGTTGCGTGGCGGAGTTGCCCTGCTCTATGGTCCTCTGCAATACACTGACTTCGGCTCTGCCATGACAGTTGGATATACCGTACCGATCAGCGCCTCCGCAGGTGATGGATTTACTCCTGCCTTCAAACTCGATAACGGCTTCCCACAAGCGTTCCCCACAGCTCCTAACCTGGATCCAGGACAACTGAATAACGGCAACTTCGCAGCAGTAGGTGGCGCCTTCATCAGCAAAGGTATGGGTCGGCCCGCCATGACAACCAACTGGAGCTTGCAGTTGCAGGATGAATTGGCGCAGGACCTTATCTTTACGATGGGTTATATTGGTCAGCGCGCTCAGAATCTGCGTTCCTCTCTGGAAAATATCAATAATATTCCGCTCAGTGCTTTCTCCTACGGCGATCGTCTGGCTGACGATTTCGTCTCCGCCGGACATCCCGCTGACGGTATAAGCGCACCTTACCCAACCTTCAACGGTCAGTTGTATCGAGCGCTGCGGCCTTTTCCTCAATACGACTACATCGCAACCGATTGCTGCCTTCAGAACGTCGGGCATTCTTCATACGACGCCTTAGTCCTCTCGCTCAACCGGCGCTTCCGTCAGGGCTTCAATCTTCAAACGTCTTACACGTGGGCTAAGAATCTTACTGACGCAGATTCTGCTCTGCCTAACACCAGCCCAGGTGCGCTGCAGCAGGATCAGAATGTCTTCAATCATCGCTTGGAGAAGTCTGTCAGTATTTCAAACATTCCTCAAACGTTCGTGGTCAGTTATCTCTACGAGCTTCCATTTGGAAGAGGACGCAAATTTCTCAATAACAATAGAGCGCTGGACTATCTGGTCGGCGGTTGGCAGATAGGCGGCATCCATCGTTATCAGAGCGGCCAACCTATATCGTTCGGATGCGCAACCGGAATACCCGGCTTCCAGAACTGCATTCGTTTCTCAAAGGGCGGCGCAACCAATATCGCAAGTGGCAACGATAAACTGCACTCCAGTAGCTTTAATAACAAATCCTGGTTCAATTCTGCTTACCGGCCAGCCGGAACGAATAGTGCGAATGATCCTGGCGTCCCGTTGAGTCAGGCAGGCTTTGTCGACAATAACCGCTATTTCCGCAATGGAGGAACGTTCACTCTTGGTGAAGGAATCGACCGTGTCACTTCAAATGTCAGAACCCCGGGCTGGCTATCGGAAGACTTCAGCCTGATCAAGAAAATTCCGATCACCGAGAAAGTTCGCTTCGAGTTGAAGGCGGAAGCCATCGACGCCTTCAACCGTCACAACTTCAATGTTCCCGACCTGGTACCGAGCGATCCCAGCTTCGGAATTCCACAAATAGGCTCTATTACCTTAGGACCACGTGTCATCCAACTCACCGGACGCGTCAGCTTCTAGATATTGGAACTCATCCGCAGGCTTTACCTTAGCGCTTTGAGTTGTGCCTAAAATAACTTTCACTTCAAGAGAGTCAAGTTAGCCTTGACTCTCTTTTTCTTTCTCAATGGAGATACAAAGCTGGATATAAGAATCGAGATCCTCTTACAAATTAAGCCCTGATAAAATCGGTATTGACCCGCGCGTGTTTTATGGGGCTCAAAATTTATGTTGATCGTCGAAGTCCTTCTACTGTCGATGCTTTTTGCTCCACCCCCGGCTTCGTCTGTTATCCAAAATCAGGGTTCCCTCGATGAGGCAAATAAGCTACGCGAAAGCGGAAACCTGAACGAATCACGAGATGCTTTTGAACGGACGCTCAAAGCCAATCCTGATAACGCGACGGCCCAGGATGGAGAGGTTCAAGTAAGTGAGCGCCTCGCGTTGAATGCACGCGGTGCAGGACATATCGATGAGTCCCTCGCCGACTTATTGCGAGCTCAGAGGTTTGCACCTGAAAATGTACGACTACTTTTCGATCTTGGAGTTCTTGAGGATGAGATGCAACTCTATTTCGATGCCGATAAAACACTCGTACACCTTGAGAGGCTCACGCCAAAAGATCCCAAAGTTCTATATGCTGTGGCCCGCGTCAAGCTTGATCTAGGCCAGCTTTCAACCGCCGAGGAAAAAATGACGGCGTACTTGAAAGTTCACCCTGATGACGCTTCTGCTCACTTTGGTTTGGGCCGAATCTACAAGCAAGGGCTTCATTTGGAAAATGCGCGTGCGGAGTTTGAACGGTCAATCGAACTTCAGCCACACCAGACTGAGGCCTATTTTCAACTTGGAGATATAGAGGTAGAGCAAAAAGAGTATAAGGATGCAGTCACGAACTTTAGCAAAACGCTTCTAGGTAATCCGAAGCATGGCGGCGCACTTGCAGGTACGGGGATTGCCTATTACAGGCAAAAACAATACGACAATGCAGTGAAGTTTCTCGAAGAAGCTACACATGCTGCTCCTGAATATCAGCCTGGACATTATTATCTTGGACTTACTCTCGCCCGACTCGGAAAGGCGGAAGAGTCTCGGCGCGAACTTACAATTGCTACGAATCTGGCGGAGAAGAATAACGAGAAAGAAGCAAATCGTCTTCGACTCATTACACCAGATCCAATCCCCTAAAACGCCTGGGACTTTCATTTATTGTTGTTTTGGGAAGGTATCGGCTTATCTCTATGAAAATCATCAGGCCTAAATATAGGCGCATTAGCCTGGCCGCAGCGCTCTTAGCGTTGACCGGCTCCCTGTTTTTAGAGGCGCAGACCAAACCAGAACAAGATAATGCACAAGTAATTAAATTGATGCAATTGGGCAGCGATGCAATGCATCAAGGCAAAACCGCCGATGCGGAGAATTATTTCAGACAAGCTAGCGTATTAGCCCCGCAGTTCGCAGACGCTTATCTCGGGCTTGGCTTAACACAAATGCGGGAAAATAAAGCTTCAGATGCTGCTGCGACACTTAAAAAGGCGATCGAGTTAAATCCAAGGCTTCTCGGTGCACATATGTTTTTAGGAATAGCTGATTATCAGTTGTTTAAATTCGATGAAGCCAGCACAGCTCTCCGAGAAGAGACTTCCCTTCAACCAGAAAATACCGAAGCGTTAACATGGCTGGGTATAGTTGAACTCGGATCCGGGCATCCAGATCTGGCAGCTATCCCTCTAGACCAGGCAGCAGTGCTCAAGCCGAAAGATCCAAACATCCTTTACTATCGTGGGCGTGCTCACACCCTCATTGCTGAGCAGACTTATCAGGCTCTCTATCGCCTCGATCCCGACTCATGGTATGTTCACCGCGCATTGGGGGAGAGTCTGTCTGCATCGGGACAACCGGAAAAGGCCATTGCAGAATATGAAGCGGCAATTCAGAAGCAGCCTAATAATCCTGATTTGTATGAGTCGCTGGGCGAAGAAGAGCAAAAGGTAAGTCGCTTTGACAACGCGACCAAGGCGTATCAACAGGAGCTGAAACTGAGTCCAGAAAATGCGATTGCTCTGTACAATCTGGGGAAAATTCAAGTTGAAACTGGCGACCCGGCGACAGGTGTGACTACCCTTCGCAGGGCTGTCGACGCGCATGCAAATGCTGCTCCCACCTATTTTTATCTTGGATTGGGTCTATCTAAGCTGGGACAGAACCAGGAATCTCAAGATTGTCTCGAAAAATCATTGGCATCGAAGCCATCGGATTTTATCAAGCAAAGTGCCTACTATGAGCTGGCTCGCGTATATCAGAAATTGAATCGTAAAGTGGACTCGCAGCACGCTCTAGACGAACTGAAGAGGCTAAAAGCCGAAACCGCCCAAGGTATTTCAAATCACCAATAAATCTCCGCTATCGCATTTACGCTTGTTTCCCTTTGCGCAGATGCGCCATGGCACCTCTCGGAAAGTCAGTAGACTCTCTTGCGATCAAATCAGTCCGAATGTTGTACTCGCGTTTATGAGCGGCGGAGTGCTCTGACTCCACATGAGATCGTAAAGCCACGAAAGCTGCATGGGCTAGTTCGAAGCGGGACATTTGAATTGTAGTCAGCGGAGGAATCGTAACCGCGGCAATGTGAATGTCATCGAAGCCAACAACTGAGAGATCGTCCGGAACACGCAAACCAGCACGATAAACACCATGCAGAACTCCAATCGCTGTCATATCGTTCGAACACATAACCGCTGTCGGCATTGGTTTGATATTCAAAAGTTGTTTCATCGCCGCTGTACCGCCTTCAAGCGTATAGTCTCCTTCAATAATCCACTTTGGAGTTGGCGTGATGCCGCATTCTTTCAACGATGATGAGAAAGCCGCCAAACGAGATTGCGCGGAGTGAAGCTTTACCGGTCCCGTGATAAATGCGATGTTTCTATGCCCCATCGCGACCAGATGTTGCACGCCCTGTCGGATACCATGCTGATAGTCCACCTTGAGTAAGCTGTTGCCAGGGCCTTCAGGCGCCACGTCGATAAATACCATCGGTATCTTGCGTTTTGCGAGCTGATCTAAAAGAGGCTCTTCGATTCCGAACGTCATAACGGCTACGCCATCCACCTTTCGTTCAAGCATCCGTCGGATACAGTGCGACATGCGTTTAGGGTCGTAGTTAGTCGAGCTAACAAGAATTTCATAGCCATGTTCAACCGCAATATCTTCAAACCCTTGAATTAGTTCCGGAAAGAAAGGGTTCGTAATATCCGAGACGATCAACCCGAACAAACGGCTACGGCCTGAACCCAGCGCGCGAGCCTGAGTGTTAGGAAAGTAATCCAGTTCGTCGATGACCTCACGCACACGCTTGGCCATCTTGGGATTTACAGTCGACACATGGTTGATTGTGCGCGAGACAGTAGCTATAGAAACCTTGGCAAGGCGAGCGATCGTGCGCATATCCATGCGCTCCGATGTCTTCTTTTCTCCACTTTTCAAAGGGCCTGATTTCTTGTTCGCCATTTAGTCGTTCCTGAAGTTACGCTATTCAGAATAGCCCACCTGCTTTTCATTGATGTGGTTAGCATTTCCTACCGCTCCAAACCAGCGTGCGGCCATCCTTCCATCCAATCAATTGTAGAAAGTTGCATCGAAGGCTTTCCCGTCTTCGAGTCATAAGCGTGAAAAATAATAAGATCTTGGTTCTGTGGATTCGAAAAAATACTTCCTCCACCCGGGCCGAGCCAGCGCGAATTAGCCACTAGTACTTCTGTGCCTCCGCCATCAGCAAGACCTCTTCCATTGGCGTCCATATATGGGCCAGTTATAGATTTCGATCTACCCACCATGGTTCTATAAGTACTTTTCAATCCACGGCAACATAGGTCCCACGATGTAAAAAGATAGAAGTAGCCATCGTGACGCACAATAAATGGCGCTTCAATCGCTTCCCAGTTTGGCGGAAGACCCGCAGGCGCAGGCGTTGCCTCCGCAGGCTTCGCTCTCCGTGCAAGCGAATAAATCGTGCTATCCGTCTCTGACAAAAGGCCCGTATCATTGAGTCGACGCATCTTGATGCCATCCCAGAAGCTGCCGAAGGCGAGCCACCCACCGCCTTTGCCGTCGAAAACGAAGTTAGGATCTATCGCGTTGAAATTATCCTCTTCCTTCGATTCGAGCACCAATCCGTTGTCCACCCATTTAAAATCGGGGCTGGCCGGATCCAGCGTTTTGTTGGTAGCCAAAGCGATACCAGAGGTATTTTTGCCGAAGAGTGAGTAGGCATAGTACAGCCGGTATTCGTGATTGACATACGAGATATCGGGCGCCCAAAGCTCCTTGGTGCCTGGACTGCGCTCAAGAATCCACGCAGGAATAGTGTCGAAGACATGCCCACACAGCTTCCAATGCTCAAGATCATCCGAGCAGCGCACTGCAAATTGGCCGCCTCCAGGAGCCTTACCCGTGGCGAAGACATACCATGTCTTCCCCTCTTTCATGATGGAGGGATCATGCGTTCCATCCACGTCGCCGGAAACTGTATACACATGCGGCTTCTGAGCCGCACAGAAACTCGCCATCAAAGCAGACAACAGAAACACGCCACATGCCTTCCATGGTTGGATCATGTGCATCTCCTTCGCGGATACATGGTTTATGTGCTCAAGAACGAGCGTTCGCGGCAATCCTTCGCAGTTCAGGAAGCAACTCACCTAAAGGTATTGCTTCAGCGCTCGGTCGACCCAAAGCGAAATAGGCTTTGCGGTACAGCTGATAAAGCTGGTTATAAACGCTAACTGCGGTTGGTTGTGGCACGTAGATCCTGTAGGGAAGGCAAATAGCCTTTTGCGCCTCTTCAATTGTTCCAAACGCACCAGCAGCCAGAAGAGCGAAGATTCCAGAGCCAAGACTGGTAGGTGTCCCATCAGGAACCAGTACTGGTTTACCCAGCACATCGGCATAGATCTGATTCAACACCGAGTTATTTTGTGGGATGCCGCCGGCGTTGATAACTCGCTCTACAGGGACGCCGTGTTCGGCCATGCGCTCCAGAATAATTCGCGTGTGGAATGCGGTACCTTCAATTGCGGCATGCAGTTCATCCTGCGCAGTGTGCAGAAGATTCCAACCGAAAGTAACTCCACCAAGCTCCGGATTGACCAGCACAGTTCTATCGCCATTGTCCCAACTAAGGCGCAGCAGTCCTGTCTGGCCTGCGCGATAGTCTTCCAATCCCTTCGCAAGCTCGCGTACCTTCATACCCGCACGGCGTGCAATCGCCTCAAAGATATCGCCCGTTGCAGAAAGCCCAGCTTCAATGCCGGTATACTCCGGATGCACGCTGCCCGGGACAACACCGCAAACGCCAGGCACAAGCTCCGTCTTCTTCGCCATCGCAATGATGCAGGTAGACGTGCCAACGACGTTCACCACATCCCCTTCACGACAGCCCGCGCCAATGGCGTCCCAATGAGCGTCAAATGCGCCAACTGGAATAGGAATACCAGGCTTCAAACCTAGCTCCGCAGCCCACTTTTCGGAGAGCGTCCCGGCAATCGAACTGGAAGGCAGATACTCCCCACCGATCTTCTCCCGTATGCCGTCAAACAACGGATCGATCTTGGATAAAAACGATTGCGCAGGAAGCCCACCCCACTTGGGGTTCCACATCCACTTGTGTCCCATTGCGCAAATACTGCGTTTCACCTTCGCAGGATCAGCAACGCCAATCAGCGTAGCCGCCACCATGTCGCAATGTTCCAACGCCGTCGCAAATCGTTCGCGCTTATCAGGATTGTGCCTCAGCCAATGCAGCAGCTTTGCGAAACCCCACTCATGCGAGTACACATCGCCGCACCAATGGATTGCCTCAAGATTTTCAGCGAGCGCAATCTCCGTAATCTGCCGCGCCTCTTCATGGGCGCGATGATCGCACCACAGGTAATAGTCGTCGAGAGGTTGCATCGTCGCGTCAACAGGAATAACACTCGAGCCGGTAGTATCGAGCGCGATGGAAACTACGTCTTCGCCCTTGACCTTGCTCTCCGTCAAAGCCTGATGCATGGCGTTTACCAGGGCCTTCATC
Source organism: Edaphobacter sp. (assembly GCA_035317185.1). Classification (GTDB taxonomy): domain Bacteria; phylum Acidobacteriota; class Terriglobia; order Terriglobales; family Acidobacteriaceae; genus Edaphobacter. The sequence goes on along the minus strand of DATHHN010000071.1, from coordinate 161,288 downwards.
TGATCGCTATGCGATTGCGTGGCGTAATCAGGATCATCCCTCTTACGCTTCAGTGGATACTCAGCCGCCGCCGTTCCCAGACGGCCGCTCTCACTATCGAGCAGCATTACACGAACACTGAGTGTTCCGAAATCAACTCCTGCAACAATAGCCACGCTGTTCGTCCTGTTCTTCGTAATATCGCGTCTGCCATCCAACTTGTTTTCGTGCTGTGGAGCTTTGACCTACTACAACCCGGTATCCCTTTGAAGAGGAAGGTCAGAATTCGAATGAGTTTGAGAAACCGTTTACTGAATTCAGTTCTATAGAGTCACAAGCTCTTTTGTCAATCCTTCAATGCGGTTTGCTGAGATATAAGATCACCATTAGATTGGTTGAACCCCACAAATCCTGAATATCATTTCGTTGCCACACCATTTATCCATGTTTTGTTTGCCCAAGGTAAAGTGGAGGGCGAGGTGACCCAATGCTGCACCGACATTCAGCCGCCATGATCATCCTGTTCGTCATCTCATTGCTTCCCGTCGCACCTCCGAAACTTATCGCCAGCCCGCTTCCTCCAAATGTTCGTGCCTCCCGTTCAACAAATGGCCGATTTCTTGTGCTCACCGAGAGGGAATACGACAATCCCAATCCGCATGCCGTAAGAAAGATTGTCCGAACCACCTATCAGGTCCTTGAAACCGAAACCTTCATCAACAGCAAAGACCGTCTTTATACTCCTGCTCCTTTATGGTCCGACTCCGCCCTGAGTTGGCAAATAACGCCGGACGAAAAAGATGGCATACGGATCTTCTGGCCTTTAATTAGCAACGATGGTCAGTCTCTTGTACTCGTCGGAGTGATGCCTGCGTTTCCCGGAAGTGAAGTCCTCAGGATCTATCGGAAGAAAATCTACGAAGGAAATCTTGTCCGCAGTTTTCAGCTCGCGGATCTTTGGACCGAGAGCGAGATAAATTCCGGCGGCAAGAAGATTTTTATGGTGACCGACGCTACTCCTCAATGGTTTGCCGGAGGTTCTTTGGCTTTCTCTTCCGATGATCAAATGCTGATCTATCGCACTCGATGGGGCGATCAATTAAAAATTCGCGGGAAACATTATGAGGCGACGAATTACATATAATAGAATCAATAACTTGAAGCTAAATTTTCTATTTTCCTCAATGAAATCCCATGTCAAGCCCTTAAACTAGTTAACTTACAGAAAACAATATAGATAAACGTTGCGTAGGAGTTGTGCTCATTCCTCTATACTGGATATAGGAGATAAGAAAGCCCCGGCCAAAACCCGGGGCTTTTCTTTTAATCTCATAAACCCTTTAGAAAGACGATTTTGCGCGTAAACCCTTTGGAATGACGATTTTGAAAAGAGCTTGTTTTGTATGTTGTTGAAAATAAGTTACTTGTTCCCGGGTATATCGGGGGGGGTACCTACCTGCCAAAATGAGTCACAGTACCGGTCTGCAGCTTGACCAGTTCCGGCTCCGCAAACCGGCTTGGCCCAAGCACAGCTATCTTTGGCAGCGGTCCACGCACCATCGCGACTTCGTCGCACGCGTACAGTCGAGGGCAGGTCTGGCAGTCCTTGTAGATTTTGTCCGGCAGGGCAGTACGGTCTACCACTCTGAATCCAAAGTGGAAGAAGAAGTCCGGAATCCGGGTAAACAGAGAGACCGCAGTCACGCTCTGCTCCTCAGCCTCGGCCAGCAGCGCTCGCAGCAGTTTGCCGCCCGCTCCCTGACCCTTCGCCTCCGGCTTCACTACAATCGATCGCACCTCAGCCAGATGCGGTCCGTAAAGATGCAGCGCCCCGCAGCCCAGGAAAACGCCGCCTTCGGACTCCGCAACCGTAAAGTCGCGAACGTTCTCACAGATCTCGGCATAGTTCCTGCGCAGCAAAGTGCCATCGCTCGAAAGCGAATTCACTAGGTCGAATATGTTAACCGCGTCCGGTAGCTTGGCCTTTCGGACCACAGCTCCGCCCACACGGGGACGAGACGACGAAGTCGACTCACTCACGGCCATGGACGAATAGTTCGACAAAGGACAATAGCTCCTATGCTAGTTTCTCAGATTCCTCGGCAACTCCATGCGAGATTCTTTGCCGAGCATCCTTCAAGGCAGCAGCGACACGATGTCGAGCCGTGCCTCCGACGACGTTATGACAATCGAGTGTAGCTTCCAAAGTAATCGCATCGAAGAAGTCCGCGGCGAACGCCGGCGACAGTTGCTGAAGTTCGTTTAGCGAAAGCTGGTTCAACTCACGCCCGCACTCAAGACCGAGCCGCACTGCATTGCCGATAATCTCGTGCGCCTTGCGGAACGGTACGCCGTTGTTCGAGAGATACGTTGCCGCAGCCATAGCGTTCAGATATCCGCTCTCAGCCGCGACACGCATCCGGTCGAACCGGAACTTGAGCGCGCGAGTGAAAGCCGGAAGAACCTCAAGAATGCCGAGAACAGTATCGGCAGCCTCGAATACCGGCTCCTGTCCTTCCTGCAGATCTTTGTTGTATGCAAGCGGAAGTCCTTTGAGCAGCATCGTCAGCGTCGCGGAAGCGCCAAACAACCGCGCTGCCTTACCTCGAAGCAACTCGGTAAGATCTGGATTCTTCTTCTGCGGCATCGCACTCGAACCTGTAGAGAAGGCTTCAGGCAGCTCTACGAAACCAAATTCAGCAGTCGAGAACAAAGTAATCTCCTCGGCAAACCGAGAGACATGGAGACCGAAGATAGACAGCGCGTGAGTAAACTCGATAGCGAAGTCGCGATCCGACGTAGCGTCCATACTGTTCAGCGTAGGACCATCGAAGCCGAAGATACGCGAAGCAATCTCACGATCCAGCGCAAGCGTAGCTCCGGCAATCGCGCCCGATCCCAACGGAGAAAGGCTCAATCGTGCCTTACAGTCGCGAAGCCGCGAGATATCGCGCTCCGCCATGCTGACATACGAAAGCAGCCAATGAGCCACCAACACCGGCTCCGCCCGCTGCAAATGCGTATACGAAGGCATCACCGCATCACCTGCAGCTTCCGCAAGCTCGACCAGCGCAAGACACCACTCGCGCATCAAGTGGGAAATAATGTGGATGCCATCGCCGACGTAAAGCCGCATGTCAGTAGCGATTTGTTCATTCCTGCTTCGGCCTGTGTGAAGCTTCAGCGCCAACTCGCCAATCTCTCGGGTCAGTTCAAGCTCGACGAAATGGTGAACGTCCTCCGCCTGCGCCGCCGATGCAGCAAAGCTGGCGTCAGGATTGTGCATCTCGCGTTCACTGAGGTTCAGTTTACCGATCTCATTCAGACCAGCAACCATACGCTCTTCTTCTTCCGCTGTAAGTATTCCGGCAGCAGCGATAGCACGCGCATGTGCAATGCTCGCGCTCACCTCAGTCTGGAAGAGACGCCAGTCGAAAGGGAAGGAGCGCTGCCAGGCCTCAAACCGGGCGTCGAGCGGTTCACGAAAGCGGCCAGACCACATCTTGCTGGCCTGGCCGCTCTTGTTGCTGTTACCTTCGCTCACTTAGCGAGCTCCTTCTGCTTACTCTTACCCAACACCTGCGCACGAACCCGTGCCGGCAGGCCAAGAATTTTAATGAAGCCCGCAGCATCCTTCTGGTCGTAGCTTTCGCCCATCGTGAACGAGGAGAGATCAGCAGAGTAGAGCGAAACATCGCTGCTGCGGCTCACAACCGAGATGTTGCCTTTGTAAAGCGCAAGCTTCACCGAGCCAGTTACATTCGTCTCCGCATTCGTGAAGAACGCATCGAGCGACTCACGCAGAGGCGTAAACCAAAGCCCGAAGTAGACAAGCTCTGCATACTTTAGAGCAAGCGACTCCTTGAAGTGCGCAGTCTCTCGATCCAGCGTAAGTGCCTCAAGCTGCCGAAGCGCCTCAAGGATCAGAGTTCCGCCCGGAGTTTCATAAGCTCCGCGCGACTTCATTCCAACAAACCGATTCTCAACGATATCGATGCGACCAATCGCATTGCGTCCACCGATCTCATTGAGCAACTCAACCAACTGCACTGGCGGAAGCCTCTGTCCATCGACCGAGACAGGAACTCCAGCCTCAAACCCAATCTCAACAGTCTCCTCACGGTCAGGAGCCTCCTGCGGCGACTTGCTGATGCGCCACGTCGTGGGATCGACAGGCTTGTCCGTACCCTCAAGCTCTCCGCCCTCATGCGAAACATGCCAGAGATTGCGATCGCGCGAGTGGATCTTCGTACGGCTAGCCTCAACCTCCACGCCATGCGCCTCGGCATAGTCAAGGCAGTCCTCACGCGAAACCAGATCCCACTCGCGCCAGGGAGCAATGACCTTCAACTCCGGCGCCAATGCTTGGAATGCATGCTCGAAGCGAACCTGATCGTTGCCTTTGCCCGTGCAACCATGGGCAAGTGCCGTCGCCCCTTCGGCAACTGCGACCTCGACCTGATGCTTCGCAATAATCGGGCGCGCAATCGACGTACCCAGGAGATATTTATGTTCGTAAACTGCTCCAGCACGAACCGTTGGAAAAACATACTCTTTGAGAAACTCTTCGCGCAGATCTTTAACCACAACCTTCTTGGCGCCTGTTTTATAGGCCTTCGCAACAACGGCATCAATATCCTCGCCTTGTCCTACATCTGCGACAAAAGCGATAACATCATAACCATAATTCTCATTGAGCCACGGAATAATGATGGAGGTATCGAGTCCACCGGAATACGCAAGAACAACTTTCTGTGTCATAAATAATCCTTTTCTCAAAATTCTGTTGGTGAATCTGTTCAGGAAAGCGAAGGACGTTTGCGCGCCTGTGTACCGCGGCTGCGACTGTTGGATATTCGCTTAGCGCCTCCCAGAAGCATGAGCAGTAACGCTTTCTGCGCGTGCATTCGATTTTCAGCCTGATCGAAAACGACGGACTGCGGCCCGTCAAGCACAGCGTCAGTGACCTCTGCATTTCGATGTGCAGGAAGACAATGCATAAAGACGGCATCAGGCTGAGCGTTCGCCATAAGCGCCTCATTCACCTGGTAGGGCTTGAAGATCGGCGCGCGCTTCGTTGCTTCATGCTCGAAGCCCATACTCGTGCATACATCCGTGTAAACCGCATCAGCACCGGTAACTGCCTTGATGGGATCGTGAAGCAGCGTAATGCTGCCACCTGTCGTCTCACTGATCTCAATTGACTTATGAATGATCTCAAGCTTCGGCGTGAAGCCTTTTGGGGTAGCGACAGTGCAATGGGCTCCCAGTTGTGCCGCAGTAAGCATCAGCGAATGACAGACGTTGTTACCGTCGCCTACGTACGTAAAGTGCAATCCCTCTGCCGAGCCAAAGCGCTCTTCCAGAGTGAAGAAATCAGCGATTGCCTGACAAGGATGCTCAAGATCCGAAAGAGCATTGATCACCGGCACTTTAGAACACGCTGCCATTTCAGTGATGGTCTCGTGAGAGTACGTGCGAAGCACAATAATATTCATCCAGCGTTCAAGGTTGCGCGCCATATCTGCTAAGGATTCGCGTTCGCCAAGCGGAGACTGAGTTTGATCAACAAAAATAGCATTGCCACCAAGTGTGTTGATTGCTGCTTCGAACGTGAGACGGGTTCGCAGCGACGCTTTTTCGAAAAACATGACCATCTGACGAGCGTCTAACGCATGGCGAAAGTCTTCCGGATGATTTTTGACCGCATGGGACAATTCCATAATTGCGGCCATCTCCTGCACAGTAAGATCCGCGATGGAGCAAACATCACGTCCGCTTAAGCGCTTAGAGGCTTCATTGAATGCCGTGTCCGATTGAATCCCAAGAGCCGCCGGTGGTTTAGGTGGAGCGGGATCATCAATCTCTGCCGTTTTCGAGTTCATTACGACTGTTTTACTACCCATGGATTTGTTCTCCTGCCGGCGAAGCGCTGGCGTATGCTGCCGCACTGGCTTTGAATATCTCATCCAGTGCGTTGATGGCGATCTCGACGTGTTTTCGCTCAAGAATATAGGGGGGCAGAAAACGCAGGACAGTCTCGCTTGTTCTGTTGATAATGATTTGCCGTTCCATCATTTGAGTCGTGGCATGCTTTGCTAGCTCAGCCGAATTAATTTCAATTCCTAGCATCAGGCCTTTACCGCGAACATCGACGATACAGTCGTGGCGCTTGGCCAAAGCCTTTAGTTCATTCTGAAAAAAAAGACCGACTTCGCGGATGTGAGTCAGAAGATCTTCTTGCAACATTGTATCGATCACGGCAATGGCTACCGCGCACGCCAAGGGGCCGCCACCAAAGGTAGTGCCATGCATGCCCGGAGTGAATGCGAGTGCAGCATCTTCCGTGCAGAGCATTGCGCCCATCGGGATGCCATTTGCGATTGGTTTTGCCAATGTCGTCACGTCAGGCTGAATGCCGTAGTGTTGGTAGGCAAACCACTGACCAGTGCGCCCAAGACCACTCTGTATCTCATCGGCCAGCAACAGTGCACCTGTAGAGTTGCAGAGTTTGCGCGCCGTAGCGAAGAACTCCTGTGACACTGGATGAATGCCACCTTCACCCTGAACAGGCTCAATGCAGATAGCGCACACAGCTGCAGAAAACTTTGCTCTTAGATCATCGACATCATTGAATTGTACGAACTCCACATCCGGCATTACGGGCGCGAATGGAGCTCGGTACTTCTCTTTATGCGTTGTTGCCACGGAGCCCATAGTCCGGCCATGAAAACTGTGCTCCAGTGCGAGAAACTTTGTACCAATCTGCTTGCCAGTAGCTCGCAAACGTAGCGCATGCGCACGGGCCAGTTTTAGTGCAGCTTCCCAGGCTTCAGTGCCGCTGTTGCAGAAAAAGACCCTATCAAGGCCGCTAATCTCTGTTAGGCGAAGTGCGAGATTCGCTGTGCCCTCATGGTAGAAGAGATTCGACGTATGCATGAGACGAGCGCTTTGCAGGCGGATCGCTTCGTCGACCGCTGGATGCGCATAGCCTAGAGCAGATACCCCAATCCCACTCAGCAGATCAAGATAATCATTGCCATTTTCATCGTGCAGATAGACGCCCTTGCCACTGACAAAGAGATAGGGATTTCGTTCGTAAGTTTGAAGAAGCAGCTTACTTTCCGCTGCCTGGATCGATTCTAGCTTCATGCGACCATGACCTCCGTTCCATCGTTTACCCGTGTAGAGCAAATATCCGGTAGCAATAATGCGGACTCAGCAGGTAGGATCCGAACTCGTTTTACCCCGTGCGTCAGCGCATCGCGACAGGCGTTTAGTTTCGGCAACATTCCGCCAGAGACAACCTGTTGCTTCTCGAGAGCGGGAATCTGCGCCAGTGTGAGCCATCGCATTACATTTCCATCGGCGCCTTTTACTCCCGGCACATCGGTCAAAAAGACGAGAGTGTCTGCGTGAGTGCAGATAGCACATGCTGCTGCCATCTCGTCCGCATTGATGTTGTAGTACTCGCCATCGAAACCAAGAGCAATGGACGAGATGACAGGGACAGCGCCCATCGTCCAAATCGCCTCAAGCCATCGTGGATCGGAGGCGGCAATTTCACCAACGAATCCAAGGTCTGGGTTCGTTTTTTTCTTTCGTGCGCGAAACACATGACCATCGCCGCCCGATAGCCCAACCGCTGCCTGTCCATGCGAACCAATAGCCGCAACAAGCGACTTATTGACCCGACCAGCCAGCACCATAAGGGCTGCGTCCCGGGTCTCCGCATCGGTTATACGCAGCCCAGAGACAAACTCACTCTTCTTGCCGAGCTGAGCAAGAGTGCGTGTTAGCTGGACACCACCACCATGGACGACAGCGACCTGATTTCCATCTGTAACCAACTCAGCGATTGCTTTACCGCATGCGCGAAGTATAGTTGGATTTTCCAGGGCTGCTCCGCCAAGCTTGACGACAAATCTCACAGCAGGCCCTCCTGTTCTTCCCACCCACACATCACATTCATATTCTGCACCGCCTGACCGGCGGCGCCCTTCAAAAGATTGTCAAGACATGAGACCATCACTAGGCGTTTTCTGTCTGGTCCGATTTCAAACCCAAGATCACAGAAGTTCGTTCGAACAACATGTTGAATCTGCGGCAGATGAGGCGAAGCATGTAGTCTCACCAGTGGACTCTGCTTATAGAAATTTCGAAATATCGCGTCAATTTCGGTTGGTTCTGTGGAATGTTTGAGCTTCAGATAGATCGTAGACAGAATTCCCCTCGGAATCGGCAAAAGATGAGGCGTGAACTGAATTTGACCGGCATCCAAATGAAGTTGTTCCAGTAGTTCGCCAGTATGACGATGGCCAAATATTGCATAAGCTGACAAATTATCGGCTGCATACATGAAATGTGTCTTCGCCGTCGCTGCTTTTCCAGCTCCACTCACTCCTGACTTTGCGTCGCAGATAATTCCAATTTCAAGATCGATCAGGTCTGCCTGAACAAGTGGTGCGAGAGCAAGGATAATAGACGTCGCGTAGCATCCCGGATTGGCAACCAGGCGTGCCTTTTTGATTGCATTGCGATGCAACTCCGGACATCCATAGACAGCCTCGGCCTGCAGCTCTGCGGCGAGCTTCGCATTTGCGTCTTCTAATCGGTAGACGTTCCGATTTCGAGCTTCTTGCAATCGCCATGCTCCGCTGAGATCAACGACTTTGATTCCACGCTCTATGGCTCCCGGCACCCATTCCCGCGACTGTTCGTGAGGTGTAGCAAGAAATAGAACCTCGGTACCGGCATCAACAATGCGATCCCAGCTGAAGGGCAGCACAGGGTAAGCTCCTGCAGCGTTAGGCGCGGCCAGTTGCGGATGGAGATCCTCGAGATAGATTGTTGTATCTTTCTCGGCTTCACCCGCACGGCCGAGAAAGATCGGTTTTGCATCGCTCAAACGCGGATGGTGCAGCAGCAGACGCGAAAGTTCTCCTCCGGCATAGCCACCCACACCAACTATGGCCGTGCGAGGAGCGTATGACCTGATATTAGCCAAGGTGTCTTCAACCAGCGAGGATGGACTCTGAACTTCTGAGTTAACCAATGTATCCTTCAATCCGTGCTTTCAATACTTTTCCCTGTTCTTCATCGGGGCAGATAATAAGCACTGTGTCATCGCCCGCTATAGTTCCAATCACCTCAGGCCAGTCTTCGTAATCAATGCCTGCTGCGATCGGTTGTGCGCTCCCCGTTGTCGTCACCAGAACCAGGAGGTTGAGCGCCTGACGCACTTCAAGGCCAAAACTTTGAAGCACCTCGCGAATTCCTGGCAGAGAAGACTCATCGGTATCTGTTCCGCCCGGCAACGAATATCCATCAGGTCCTTTTGATAATCGCAACTCATGAATGTCACGAGAGAGCGTTGCTTGTGTAACATGGAAACCACGCCCTGCAAGTTTTCGCCGTAATTCATCCTGATTGGTTACTGCTGCCTTAGTCAGCAGTTCTCGAATTACATTATGGCGTTGTTGTTTCATAAGTTTGTTTTACCTTTTCAACAATTCAATGGCTTCCGAAGCCGTTATTGATTAGTGCGGAATAATTTACATGCATAAATATACATCATTGATGTATATTTATGCACAAGATGCGACGTTGACCCTAAAAAGGAAGGTGCGTTAGATAAGCATGTGCTGTTTGTCCGACGTATAGTGAAGCATGGAACGGTCTCTGGCAAATTCTTTTGACCCGGTGTCGGGTACCTCTCGGATATCTTCGAACGTTGCGTCGTCCCTGATCGACGACCGGTTCGATCATGATTCCTGCGGTGTTGGATTTGTGGCTGCAGTCGATGCTTCACCTTCTCATAAGATTCTGCAGCAGGCTTTAACTGCGCTCGGCCGGTTGGCACATCGCGGGGCGACTGCGGCGGATGGTAAGAGCAGCGATGGCGTCGGTATCCTTGCGGCTGTTCCTCGTGCGTTGCTGTTGCGCGAAACAAATCTCTCACTCGATAATACTCAGCTTTTGGGTGTGGGCATGATGTTGATTCCCACAGAAGAGACTCGGGCGGAAAGTCTTCTGGAGCGGTGCCTCAACTCCCACGATTTTCAGGTGCGTTGTTGGCGCGATGTGCCGGTTCGTACTGAGTATCTGGGTGAGATGGCACTTGCCACAATGCCGAAGATTCGTCAGGTCCTCGTAGTTGATGCCTCCAATGCTGAACCCGGCACAATGGAGCGCAGGCTTTATCTTGCCCGCAAGCAGTTTGAGCGGGCTCATGAGCGTGGTGATGTAACTGGGTATGTCTGTTCGCTGTCTTCCCAGACCATCGTCTATAAGGCGATGTGCGCTGGAAGTTTTTTGGCGGACTTCTATCCAGATCTTGCATCAGCTGACTACATCACTCCTTTTGCTGTGTTTCATCAGAGATATGCAACGAATACCCTTCCGACATGGCATCGTGCTCAGCCCGGAAGAACTATCGGACATAACGGTGAGATCAATACCGTCTGGGGTAATCGGGCGCGTATGGCGGCTCGCGATTCAACTCTGCCGGTAGAGTGCAAGCCGGTTCTGACTCAGGGAGGAACAGACTCTACCAGCCTGGATGAAGCGATCGAATTGCTGTCTAAGAACGGCAGAACGCTGGCAGAGGCTATTCGGATGTTGCTTCCCCCTGCTGCTGAGGGACACCAGACCTCATCGTTCCTGCGTTATCACACAGATTGCGCTGAGCCATGGGATGGACCGGCCGCGCTGGCCTTTAGCGATGGCCGCGTCGTGGGTGCCGCATTGGATAGGAACGGATTACGGCCGTGTCGATTCGCGGTGACAAAGGCTGGCCTTGTCGTTGCGGGATCCGAAGCCGGTCTGGTCGATCTTGATCCAGAAGAGGTGACGCACAGCGGACGGCTGGGGCCTGGACAGATGCTTGTCGTAGATCTCGAAACTCACAAAATTTATGAAGATGAGGCGCTCCTTGAGCTCTTCGACGCTGGTGCAACCTATGCCAAGCTTGTAGAGGATACGCCGCTTGCTCCTGTCACGATGCAGATTGCGGATTCGGCTGCATTGGCAGCTACACAGAGAGGTTTCGGTTATACGCGGGAAGACGTAAAGATGATCCTGCAGCCGATGGCGACCGAGGGCAAGGATGCGGTCTGGTCGATGGGAGACGATACCCCGCTGGCTTTCCTGGCGCGCTCTCCCCGTCCTGTCTATGCCTATTTCCGGCAACGATTTGCGCAGGTGACCAATCCAGCGATCGATCCTCTGCGCGAAGCCTGCGTGATCTCCCTGCATACCCGGCTTGGGCCCTGGCCCCACATGTTGGACAAAAATGCGCCGCTGCCGGGACTCTCGCTGCCTTCGCCGTTCTTGTCGCTGGGGCAGGTAGAAGCATTGCGGCAGCACCAATATCCGCACGAGACCGAGTTGCATCTGGCGGAATTGCCCTGCGTTTTCTCACCGCAGACTTCACTCGTTCAGGCCCTTGACGACATTTGCATGCAGGCGATCGAGCTGGTTCGTAATGGCGCTCGCATCTTGCTGCTTTCGGACCGTTCGGCGAGCGCCGAGAGATTGCCCATTCCCATGGCAATGGCCACAGGCGCGGTGCATCAGGCGTTGGTTGGTGCTGGCCTTAGAACGTTGGCTGGTCTGGCGGTTGAGGCGGGTGATTGCCGGGATATTCACCATGCGGCAGTGCTGATTGGCTATGGTGCCGGAGCAGTCTGCCCATGGCTTGCCCTTGAGACGGGAATGAGTCTTGCGCCTACTGGCACCGACGCCGGCGAGGCTGAGCGCAAGATGTTGAAATCGCTCGATGCTGGACTCGCGAAGGTGATGTCCAAAATGGGCATCTCCGTGGTGGACAGCTATCGCGGTGCTCACTTGTTTGACATTCTTGGTCTGCACTCAAGCGTGGTGGAGCGCTGTTTTGTCGATACACCGGCTCCGCTCTCGGGTATTGGCTTTGCCGAGGTTGAACGACAGCTTCGTCAGACATGGCAGCCAGTGGATGGGAGCGTACCGGTCTCGGCCGAGCTACCGGATTATGGCTGGGTACGTTTCCGCAAGGCTGATGTGTCGGAGCCTCATGCATGGCAGCCGCCCACAGTGAAGGCTTTGCAGTCCGTCGTCGGCAGTGCGCGTAATGTGCCTCAGCCAATCGATCCGGCTGGCGCATTCGCCATCTATACGAAGGACGTTATTGCACGCGATCCTGCTGTGCTGCGCGATCTGCTGGAGATTCGTCCAGCAGGCCCCGAACTTGCTTTGAGCGATGTGGAAGCTCCTTCCAGCATCAGCAAGAGGTTCGTCGCCAGTGCGATGTCGCTGGGGTCGCTAAGCCCGGAGGCTCACCAGACCATTACCGCTGCGATGAATATTCTTGGCGGACGGTCGAATACGGGTGAAGGCGGTGAAGACGCGGCTGTGTATCGCATACAACCCGTCCAGGCGGGGAATGGGCCTTCTAGGGGCGGCGGGAGCTTGCTTGCTCGCTCTGGAGGCGGTACTGCGGTTGCTGAGGCGGTTGTAGAGGCACCTGCAGTCCACGTTTCGCTTAATAACAAAATCAAGCAGGTTGCTTCGGGTCGTTTCGGCGTGACGGCGGAGTATCTCTCTCATGCGGAAGAGATTGAGATCAAAGTTGCTCAGGGTGCAAAGCCGGGCGAGGGCGGCCAGCTTCCAGGGCATAAAGTTAGCGGGTTGATTGCCAGGCTTCGCCATGCGCAGCCCGGAGTTTCGCTGATTTCGCCTCCGCCGCACCACGATATTTACTCGATTGAGGATCTGGCGCAGCTTATTTACGACCTGAAGCGCGTGAATCCTCGTGCAGCGGTTGGGGTTAAGCTGGTTTCCGGCTGTGGTGTGGGTACGGTTGCGGCTGGCGTCGCGAAGGCCTATGCGGACTTCATCGTGATCGCTGGCAACACCGGTGGAACGGGAGCTGCGGCGCTTTCGAGCATCAAATATGCGGGAAATCCATGGGAGCTGGGACTGGCCGAGGCGCAGCAAGTATTGATACAGAACGGGATGCGCGGTCGTGTCCGCCTGCGTACAGATGGCGGACTGGCCACCGCACGGGATGTTTTGATTGCAGCTTTGCTGGGAGCCGATGAGTATGCCTTTGGCACGGCGGTGCTGGTAGTGCTGGGATGCGATATGGCTCGGCAGTGCCATCTGAACACATGTCCAACGGGAATTGCGACGCAAAAACCGGAGTTGAGGGCTAAATTCCGGGGTAAGCCTGAGCATGTGGTTCGTTTCTTCGAAGAGCTCTCAGCGGACCTTCAGCATCTTCTGGCGCGCTACGGATTGCCTTCAATTGAGGCAGCGGTTGGCCGGGTGGATCTGCTTGAACAGGTTAGGTTTGACGGGAATCTCGATCTACAGGCCATGCTGGCGAAGGTGGATGGCGGTAGTAGCAGATGGATGAGGATCCGCAACGACCAGCCGCTTCCGAAGCCGCCGGTGGATGAAGCTTGGATCGCTCCAACACTGGAGGCGTTGGAAGCGGGGCGTCCGTATGTGATTGATTCTGAAGTTGCTAACTGCGATCGAGCAGTTGGTTCGCGGCTTGCCGGAGAACTGGCGGTACGCAGGGCGCAGGGAGATTTTCCAGCGGATGTGACCTTCAATTTGAAGGGGACAGCGGGTCAATCGTTCGGGGCATTCACTGTCGAAGGGATGAAGCTTCTGCTGCAGGGGCAGGCTAACGACTTTGTTGGCAAGGGTTTATCCGGCGGAGAGATTGTTATCAAGGCGTGTGGTCAAGCGGCTAAGGACAGTGGGCAGCACGTAATTCTGGGCAATGTGGCGCTTTATGGTGCGACGGCCGGCAAGCTCTTTGCGGCGGGTCGGGCAGGGGAGCGGTTCGCGGTTCGGAATTCGGGGGCAACTGCTGTTGTAGAAGGAGTTGGCGACCATGGCTGCGAGTACATGACGGGCGGTGTGGTAACCGTTTTGGGCAGGGTTGGGATGAACTTTGGAGCGGGCATGACGGGAGGATTGGCGTGGGTTTATGACGCCGATGGATCGTTTGTGTCGGGCAAGAGGTACCACCCTGAATTCATTGATGCAGAAAGCTTTAGTTCGCTTGATGTCGAGTCGCAGGATAGCCTGAAAGCGCTGATCGAGACGCATGTTGAGCGTTCGGACAGTGGTCTTGCGAAGTCTATGCTGGCAGATTGGCCGAAGAGGGCGCAGGCATTTGTCAGGTTGACTCCGAAGCCTCAATAATGCCGTTTTTTCGGCAAAAACGGGTGCTTAGAAGTGGTTTTTTGCTGGCCATAACGTGGTGAAATATCTGGTAAACGTGGAGAGTTTTTATGGCCGATCTTCCCTTGGGGAGGTCGGCCATAAAGACGTTTGGCCCAAGATTGTGGAAAACATGGCCTCGGCTCAGAAATGCATAAACATTCAGCCGTTGGGGTAGGGCCTTCGGGCTTGCGACGCTGAGTGAGAGTGCGCGGGAATGAATCTCAGTTCATTCTTGGCAAAGGTCGCTGGTTTCTTTAGAGTGGCGGGACTGGAAACTTCTGGTGTGAGGCACGGACTGAAGCGCAGAGAGGCAGCAGGAAGCAGGCGAACGAAGGCGGCGGGGGAGCCGGGCGTACCAGCGACGGGGCCTGGCAGCGAGAAGTATCAACGTATTCTGGATGCGGCTGTGGAGGTGATTGCGGAGCGTGGATACTTTCGTTCGCCTGTGAGCGCGATTGCCGACCGGGCTGGAGTGGCGGATGGAACGGTCTATCTCTACTTCAAGAGCAAGGACGATGTGCTGCGGACGGCGATCGATACGACCTTCAATCGCTTCTACAAACAAGTGGAGGAGGAGTTCCGGACGGTACATGGGCCGCGTGAGCAGCTGGAGTACATCGCGCAGGTCCACCTGGAGAGCCATGCTGTGAACCGGAGCATGGCGATCCTGATGCAAACGGAGGTGCGGCAGAGCGCGAAGTTCATCGCGGAGTTTTCTCATCACCACCTGGTGAAGTACATCCAGGTTGTTCGCGAGGTGGTGCGGCGAGGTCAGCAGGAGGGAATCTTCCGGCGCGATGTTTCGGATGGCGTGGTTGCGCATTGCATGTTCGGTGCGATCGATGAACTGCTGAGTTCCGCCGTGTTCACGGGACGCGTCTATGATGCGAAGGCGACGGCGGCGCAGGTGATTGACGTCTTATTGAAGGGTATTGGGAACAGGGAATAGGGAGTAACGCAGATGCTTGATTTGAAGACGGTGAATGATGTTCTGGTTCGGGCTACGGGGCGAGGCGATCGCGCTGCGATGCTGTGGCAGGACGCTGCGGGTGAATGGAAGCCGATTACTTCGTCTGAGCTTTATGGGCGGGTACGGGCGCTGGCCGATGTTCTGCGTGGGTGGGGGCTGGGCAAGGGTGACCGTGTGGCGATTATTTCGGAGAACCGATGGGAGTGGCCAGTGACGGACCTTGCGACGCTGGCGATTGGGGGAGTCGACGTACCGCTTTATCCCACGCTGACGCCGGAACAGATTGGATACATGTTGCGGGATTCGGGTGCGAAGGTGGCAGTGGTTTCGTCGCAGGACCAGTACGAAAAGCTGACGCATGCGGGGGACTTGCCGGACCTGGAACATGTGGTGGTGATGGATGGCGGGACGTTTGAGGGAGCGGAGAGCTTTGCCTCGTTGATGACGGAGGCTAAAGAAAAGCAGCAGCGGGATGCAGAGTTCGACGTAATGGTGAAGCTGGTTCGTCCAGAGGATTTGGCGACGATCATCTATACGTCGGGCACGACCGGCGAGCCGAAGGGTGTGATGCTGACACATGGAAATCTGGCGAGCAATATGAGTATTTCGACAGAGGCGTTTAACTTCAGCGATAAGGACACCTGCATCTCGTTTCTGCCGCTGTCGCACGTTACGGCTCGGCATCTGGATTACACGCTATTGTGCCATGGTGTGAAGCTGGCCTATTGTCCGAAGTTCGACTTGCTGCCCGTTGCGATGAAGGCGGTGCAGCCGACGATCTTTGTGGCTGTGCCGCGAGTGTACGAGAAGATTCGCCAGGCAGTAGAAGCGAAGTCTGCGGCTTCGCCGGTGAAGCTGAAGATTCTGCACTGGGCGCTGGGAGTGGGCAAGGGCCACAGAGCGGAGACGCTGGAGGGGAAGAGTGCGAGCGGGATTGGATGGAAGCTGGCGGAGAAGCTGGTGTACAGCAAGATTCGTGAGGCATTTGGCGGGCGGGTGAATGTGTTTGTGTCGGGTGGAGCGCCGCTGGGGATGGATACGGCGGGATGGTTTGCGGATGCGGGGATACGGATATTTGAGGGGTATGGACTGACGGAGACATCGCCGGTAATTGCGCTGAACTATCCGAAGACACACCGGATTGGGACGGTGGGGAGGGCGCTGCCGAATGTGCAGTGCCGGTTTGCCGAGGATGGCGAACTGGAGGTGAAAGGGCCTTCGATTTTCGTTGGGTATTGGAAGAAAGAGAAGGAGACCGCCGAGGCGTTTACGCCTGATGGATGGTTCAAGACAGGAGATATAGGGAATATCGATGCGGATGGGTTCCTGTCGATTACGGACAGGAAGAAGGAGCTGCTGAAGACGAGCGGGGGAAAGATGATCGCTCCGCAGCCGATTGAGAACAAGCTAAAGGCGAATACGCTGGTGGCGCAGGCGGCGATAGTTGGGGACAAACATAAGTTTGCTTGCGTGCTGATTTCGCCGAACTTTGCAGCGCTGGAAGGATGGGCTGAGGGCCAGGGAGTTGCGACGAATGACCGCGAGGCTTTGGTGAAGGACGTGAAGGTGGTGAAGGCTTACCAGGAGATTGTGGACAAGGTGAACCTGGAGCTGGCGCACTTCGAGAGCATGAAAAGGGTGAGCGTGGTGCCGGATGAGTGGAGCGTGGAGGATGGCACGCTGACTCCAAGCATGAAGCTGAAGCGGCGCGTGGTGGAGAAGAAGTATGAGAAGGAGATCGGGGAGTTTTATGCGGATGAGGCCACGGCCTCGAAGTAGAGGAATGCTCGGGATCAGCGACCAAGATTGAAGTCAACACTGACGATGGTTGCGACTTCAACAGGCTTGCCATTGACTAGATAGGGACGATAACGCCAAGTTCGCGCGGAGTTCTTTGCAGCGGAGCGCAGGAGTCGATGACCTTGAATTACGTGCAGGTTTTGAACGGTGCCGTCCTTGGAGATGATGGCCTGCATGACAACCTTTCCCTGCAGGTGGGTGAGGCTGGCTAGTTTGGGGTAGGAGGGTGGCGAGGAGGATACAAGGTTGCCTGCCATCACGCCGGAAGAGACATCAACTGTTCGCATGGGTGACGCAGATCTTGGAGGGGAATGCGGGAATGTGTACACGACGTCCCGCTTGGCAGTGGCGACCGCTTCGGTTGACCGCATTGTGTGTGGGGCTTCTACCGTTTCGAGGTTTGCGGGCGACGCTGCGTGGTATGTAGGCGACTCGCTTGGTTTTTCCGGGATGGGGTTCCTGATGGGTTTTAAACCGAGAGCTGTTGATGTCGGGTTTGGTGAGGAAGATGTCGATGGCTGGGGCTTGATGGAGCTTTCTGCCGTTGTGCCGGTTGGTGCCAGGATGATAGGTGCGTGGTTGATGGTTGCGGCCGAACGGGCAATGTTGGGATGGGAACCGGTTTTCATGGAGCTTCGTTGATAACCGACGTACAGAAGTGTACCGCCAGCGAGGGTTGCGAGAAGTGGAGGGCTGGCGATTTTCTTACCAAACACGAAGAACCATGCGAAGTGCGTTTTCGTTTGGGTAGGATTTCGACGAACAAAGCTGGGAAGGTGGGGATCGCTTGAGGTTGAAGGAGGCTCGGCGGGTGAATCTGGCTGATGCAGAGGGTCGATGTCGGGCGCGCAGGAGTGGTTTTGAAGAGGCAAGTCCGGTGGCGAGACATTCTCCAGTAGCGGCTCCATTCTGTTGAGCCGCTGCTCGACTGAGTCGAGATAGAGCTTGGACTCAAGGGCCTTGAGTTCGAGGCGGCTAAGCGATTGGATGAGTTGGGAGGTATCCAACGGGTGGAGATTATCGATCCCAGGGGGAGGGTAAGGGATCTGATCGCTGGATGTATTTCCGGGGGGAAGCTGTGGCTCTTCCCCGGAGGTGCTCTCAAGATTGGCGAATGTGGTGAATGGGGCCAGACTAATGCTGTCCATGTGCTCGGGATCGGCAGGGATGCAGTCGCCGGAGCGAACCAAAAAATCGAGGACGAGGTTCAGTGGTTTGCTGAGGCTGCGGTTTGCCTCGGTCACGGCTGAGCCTCCTACGGCGATTGCGATGATGGTGAGAATCGTCCTGAGCGAGACGGTATCGGTCTCCCGTTCGATGATGGACTTGACCATGCGGGATAGATCGCCGGGAAGGAGATCGTCGGATTGAAGCCTTCGGGCAAACGCAAAGAAATTGTCTGGCGAGCCGAATTTGATGTTGTTGGCTGCCAGAATCGCGCGGAGTTCTTCGATGTAGTCTCCATAGCGATGGGCTGTTTCCTGTGGGTTTAAAAAGAAACTCATGGCAGGTTTTTAGATGCGGATTGTTGCGGGGTCGTGTTCTGGAATGGGTGAATTTATCTGGGGTGAAGAGGCAGGATCGAGGCTGCGGGAGAAGCCCGGTTTATGTTGTGGCGCTAAGCTGAAGAGAGTGAAGGTACTTCGGGGAACGCGGAGGAGCTAGAGCTTTGAAGCAGAAGGCTTCCGGGATTTGGTTGGTGTGGCGGCGAAGCTGGCTCGGGCGATCTTGCGGAAGGATTTGACGATGGTGCGGTCATCGCTTGCACGGTAGGCGAGTTCGATGTCGCTTTGAACTTTGGCTTCGCGGAGAGTGAGGCAGACGATGTCGGGTGTGGCGATCTGGGCGACGCAGGCGGGGGCTATGGAGACTCCGAGGCCTGCGCCTACGAGGCGCAGGATGGTGAGCCATTGCGGGGCTTCCTGAACGACGTTGGGTCGGAAGCCATGCTCTTCGCAGAGTGAGATGGGCTTCTGGTAGGCGAGGGCGCCGGCGGTGGGAGTGAAGAAGACGAAGGGCTCGTTACGGAGATCGGCAGCGGAGATGGTTTTGCGTTTGGCGATGGGGTGATTGATGGGAAGGACTGCAACGAAGGGCTCGGAGAAGAGCGGCTCGATGATGAGTCCGTCGGTTGGATCGCCATCGCGGAGGAAGGCGGCGTCGAGGGTGTTTTTCGTCAGGGATTGAATGAGGCTTGAGGTGAAGCTTTCGGACAATTGCAGGTGCACCTTGGGGTACTGACGACGGTATTGGCCGAGCATGGCGGGTAATGGTGTGAGCATGCTGGAGCCGATGAAGCCGACGCGGAGGAAGCCAACTTCGCCGCGGCCTATGCTGCGGGCTTCGTCGAGGTCTTCCTGAACGTTGCGGAGGGTACGGCGGGCGCGTTCGAGGAAGACTTCACCCGCGCTGGTCAGACGAACGGAGCGCGAAGTGCGGGTGAAGAGGGTGTGGCCAAGGATATCTTCGAGCTTCCGTATCTGCTGGGAGAGGGGCGGCTGGGCAAGGTGAAGCCGCAGGGCGGCGCGACCGAAGTGTAGTTCTTCGGCGACGGCGACGAAGTAGCGGAGATGGCGGAGCTCGATGTCCTGATCCATATGCAAGGAATCATAATAGGAACGAACAAGATATTGGACGTATGGAGCTGGCGGACCTAGATTTGAAGTCAGGAGGGGTTCATGGCGACACTGACATTTACTACTACAGGGCTCGAAGGAGCTGCAACCATGTCGAAGCCAGCGATCGAGATTCGGCCATACCGTGCGGGGGATGGTGTTGCCTTTCGTAAGCTGAATGAAGACTGGATCGAGAAGAACTTTGGGCTTGAGGACAAAGACCGCAGTACATTGGGCGATCCTGAGAGATATATTCTTCAGCCGGGCGGGCATATTTTTATGGCGACTTCGGAGGGCGAGGCCGTTGGTTGCTGCGCGCTGCTGTTTATGCGGCCGGGTGTGTATGAAGTGGCGAAGATGACGGTGGGGGAGGCGTATCGCGGGCAGGGGCTTGGCCGTCAACTGCTGGCTTATACGATTGCCCAAGGGAAGGCGCTGGGTGCGGAGTCGCTCTACCTGGAGACGAACGAGAAGCTGAGCGATGCGATTCACTTGTATGAAGCGCTGGGGTTCCGGCATCTGCCGCCGGAGAGAGTGGTGCCGTCTCCGTATGCGCGAGCGAATGTGTTTATGGAGCTGGTGTTCTAGCTTGATCGACGCGAGATTGAATTATTTCTTTCCGATAGGAAACTGCAGATTCAATCCGGCGAAGACCTGAAACTTTGGTTGAAATGCACCATCGCGAGCGACGGTCCATTGGGGCTCGGCGAAGAGGTTGACCGTGGTTCCATTTTTCAGCAGCCAGACTTTGCCAGCACCCGCTCCGATGGGAATGGAATAGTGAGCTTGCTCGAGATCGAAGTTCCAAGTGGCTGTGGAACGGAGATACCAGGCCCGGGGAAGGTTGTAGAGGATCAACGGCTGGGCGGCGAGATTATTCTGCGTCGAGCGTGAGCTGTCGCCGGCAAAAGAATGCTGCCATGTGACAAGGCCGCCGCCAAGTCCCCATTTGCGAGGGGCGACCGCCAGCGTTGCCAGACCCGCCTGCCACTTGCCTGTGCCGGTGGCTGTTTCGGAGGCTGTTGGAAATGTGAGCTGGGGACCTATTGCTACTTCCATTCGGGCTTTCTTGAGAAGAAAGGGAAAGAGATCGAAGACATTGAGGTCGCCCAGGCCGGTTGCCATATTGCCGGTGGCGGAAGGCGTTGTCACGACGGGCAGGGTGAAGCGAAAGAGCTGTCCTGTCCCTCCGAGCTTGTGTGGAATAAGTCCGCGAAAGAGAAATGCATTGGAACCGTCGTCGGTGTCGTAGAGCTGAGGTGCGCCCTGATTCTGAAAATTAATGGTGATCTTGGGAGTCAACGGGTTGTTGGCTTCGTTGACACTTTCAGCAGAAGGCTTCTGAGCCTGGCCAAAAGCGAAGTGTGCTGCCGTCAGAAGCACTGCGAATGCAATGGTCTGCCAGTTATTCGATATTTTCCGGTGATGGAATTGCTTTGATTGATCTGGTTGCCTGATAGCGGTCGCCTGAGTGTGGTTGATACCCATCCTGAACGTTCTCCCTTTGATACAAGGTGCGCGATTCAATGAGGTCTCTTGCGACGCGGATAGCCGCGGCAGTGTCTACAGTATCAGTTCTTCCGATAGCGTCCCATGCGCCGAAAGGGATGAGGAGAGGAATTGTGTAGGTAAGATTCCGCAGTGTGGCTATCGAGGCTTTGCTAAAGTGGGTCAAGCGCGGTGATTGCGGAGGCGTCTTATGTCACAGTGGTTTCGCGTTGTTGCAACGATGTTGGTCGCGTGCAGTATGTGTATGGCTCAGGCAGGGCCTCCGGCGTGTCCGGTAAAGCCTGGCGAGGCGCCTGCGAATTTGACTCCAGCGGTGCGGCCGACTGTGGAGCAGATCAAAGCTACGGCAGCGGCAGCGGCTGCCGATCCGACGATGATGCTGGCGGCGGAGCCGATGGCGAACTTCGGTACGGAACGCTATCGACTGGCAGATTATGCAGAGTGCGTTGGTGGCGGTGGGTGTTACTGGGCTGATCTGGATGCGCAGACGAAAAGGGCAGAGGCCGCTCTGGAGAGAGTGATTGCGACGACGAAGGCGGGAGAGACGCTGGGGATGGTTCTCGATATCGATGAGACAGCGTTGTCGGGATTCTGCGAGCTAAGGCGCGAGGATTATGGATTTCTGCTGGCTGCGTTCAATGCATGGGTCGTAACTCCGGATGCGGCGATGGTGATTCCGGGAACGTTGCGGCTCTTCAACAAGGCCAGAGCAGCCGGGGTGGAGGTGTTCTTTATCACGGGGCGATGGGAGGAGCTGACGGCAGCGACGGAACAGAATCTGGCGGCGGCTGGATACAAAGGATGGAAGGGGCTGGCGCTGCGTAAGGGGCCCCAGAAGAAGATGACGACGGTGGAGTATAAGAGCGAGGAGAGGAAGAAGATTGTGGATGCGGGATATCGGATTGTGCTGAGTATGGGAGATCAGTGGAGTGATCTGAATGGCGTGCCTAAAGCGGAGATCAGTGTGAAGCTGCCGAATCCGTTCTATTATCTGCCGTAGTGCGACGCATGGGATTGGGGCATCTAAAAGAGATGACGATGTTGTGGCCGGCGAAGAAGGTGGGTCGGAGGTTTATTAATCCGATTTTGACTCAGGTGGGAGGGTTCAGCACGATCTTCAAGGTGCTCCCGCTTTATCTCAAAAATAAAGAAGAGAAGGTGCCGCGCAAGCCGTTGGGGCCCTTCAAGACGGATATCTCCACGTATGTGGCGGCGCCGGAGAGTGGGCTGCGGGTGACGTGGATAGGGCACTCGACGATGCTGGTGGAGATTGACGGCGTACGGGTTTTGATCGATCCGGTGTGGGATGAGCGTGCTTCTCCGATGCGGTGGGCTGGACCGAAGCGGTTCTTTGCTGCGCCGGTGCTGTTGGAGGATTTGCCTGAGGTGGATGTAGTGCTGATATCGCATGATCACTACGACCATCTTGGGGAGGCTACGATTCGGAAACTGGCAGGGATGGCATCAATGAACAAGGCTCGGTGGGTGACTTCGCTTGGTGTGGGTGAGTTGCTGCAGCGGTATGGGGTCGATGGTAAGCGAATCGATGAACTGAACTGGACGCAGAGCGTGATGGTGGCGGATGGGACGTTGGAGATTACTGCAGCGCCTGCCCGGCATTTTTCAGGACGAGGAATGTTCAATCGATTTGAGACGTTGTGGTCTGCATTCATTTTGAAAGGGAAGAAGCACAAGGTTTATTTTGGTGCGGACTCCGGCTGGTGGGAGGGGTTTGGAGAGATTGGAGCGGCTTATGGACCGTTCGACCTGACGATGCTTGAGATCGGCGCATTCCATGAACTGTGGCAGGCGATTCATCTGGGGCCGGAGGGCGCGGCGCGGGCGTTTGCGGCTTTGGGCGGGAAGGGTCTGATGATGCCGATTCACTGGGGGCTGTTTGATCTGGCGCTGCATGCGTGGCGTCAACCGATGGAGCGAATGCTGGAGATCGCCGATAAGCGAGGGATTCGGTTGTGGGCGCCTGAACCGGGGAGACCGACCGAGGTGGTGACAGAGGTAGAGGTGCGGTCGGATTGGTGGCGTTGATTGTTGCAGGCTAAGGTATGATTTTGCCGTTGTCTAAAGGAGATTCGGATGCGTGTTGGAATGTTGACTGGTGGTGGAGATTGTCCTGGGCTGAATGCGGTGATTCGGGCTGCGGTGCGCAAAGGGATTCTGCACCATGGGGATGAGTTTGTCGGGTTTATGGAGGGTTGGCGCGGGGTTCTGGATGACGCGACGATGCCTCTGACGCTGGAGACGACCTCTGGGATTCTGCAGAAGGGCGGGACGATCCTGCGATCTTCGCGAACGAATGTGAAGAAAATTCCAGGTGGGTTCGAGAAGTGCGTTGAGGTGATTGGGAAGCATAAGCTGGACGCGCTGATTGCGTTGGGTGGGGATGACACGCAGTCGATTAGCCTGGCGTTGAGCGAGCGCGGGGTGAAGTGCGTTGGTGTACCAAAGACGATTGATAACGATTTGAGTGGGACGGATGTTTGTTTTGGATTCGATACTGCCGTGGGTATCGCTACGGAGGCGGTGGATCGGCTGCATTCTACGGCTGAGGCTCATAGTCGGGTTCTGGTGTGTGAGGTGATGGGGCGGGATGCAGGGTGGATTGCCATTACGGCAGGCATTGCCGGTGGTGCGGATGCGATTCTGGTGCCTGAGGTGCCGATCGATATTGAAGAGATCTGCCGGTTGGTGACATACCGGCGCGAGCATGGGAAAAAGTTTTCGATTGTGGTGGCGGCTGAAGGAGCGAAGTTTCCGGAATTGGAACAGGCCACCCATGGGACGTCGGTGGATTCGTTTGGGCACGCAAGGCTGAGCGGGATCGGCCAAGCACTGGCCGAGGAGATTGAAAAGCGCACCGGCTACGAGACGCGGAGTGTGAATCTCGGGCATACGCAGCGGGGCGGCACGCCATCGGCGTACGACCGTATGCTGGCTACCCGGTATGGTGTGGCTGCGATTGATCTGGTGCATGCTGGGAAGTTTGGCCGATTGGTGGTGCTGCGGGGGACGGAGATTACGGATATTCCTCTGGCGGATGCGATTGCGAAGACGCGGACGGTCTCTCAAGACTTGCTGGATGTGATGAAAAGCCTGCAGCCGCCTAGTTAGTGGTTCGTTATCAATTAGTTGGTTAGTGGTTAATATTGGAGATTTTTCTTGTGCAGGTGGGGAAAAGGGGTTACAAAGGGGAGTGCTGGGTAGACTGGGTCTGTCCGGCATTCCTCCGGTTTAGGTCCGGTATCGGGAGAGTTCTCTGATGGCTGGCATGGCGCAGACGGCAGCTCGCGAGGTGATGGATATCCGGCAGGCGGCGGAGTATCTGGGCATCAGCGGCGATACGTTGTATCGATATGCCTCGGAGGGATTCATTCCGGCGTTCAAGCTGGGAAACCGTTGGCGCTTTAAGAAGAGTCTGCTGGATGCCTGGATGGACGAGAAATCTGGTGTGAAGCCTTCGGCTCCTGTAGCAGTGATGCCGAAACAGAAGAAGCCAGCTGGACGCGCGCGCTAAAAAAACAAACAACTGCAAATCAGGAAGATCAGCGGTAGATCATTTTGCCATCTGCATCGATACTCACCTGAGCCCGCATGATCGTTTCCGCAAAGCTAACGAACTGCTCTGGGCTGCGCACAACGATTCGTTTCGAGCAGAGAACGTGCCCGAGACGCGCGGTCGCGTGATTGTGCGATCGGTCATGTGCACCACGCAGGTCAGATTGTCGATACCGCGGAGCACACGGCTCACTGGGAAGGTGCGGCGATTGCCGCACCCTCTTCTATTTTCAGGCGGGTTGCAGCGTGATGACTGTGATCTCCGGTGGGCAGTTGAGGCGGAAGGGAAGGCCTACAGTGCCGATGCCTCGGTTTACGTAGAGTTGCATCTTATCGAAACGGAAGTAACCCTGAACGTATTTCTCTCCGAGGGGAGGGAGAATGAGGGGACCGACGAAAGGGAGCCGCACCTGGCCGCCGTGGGAGTGGCCTGAGAACATCAGATCGACGAGTTGGCCGCGGGGATGGTTTACGACAATATCTGCGTAATCGGGTTCGTGCGCCATAAGGAGGACGGGGCCGTCGGGGTTGGCGGGCACAGTGCGATTGATGTCGGGATGGCTTGCACAGAGGTCATCGGAGCCGCATAGCCAGATGCGGGAGCCGTTGCGTTCGATCGCAACATGCTCGTTGACCAGGACGGGGGTACCGTTGCTGGTGAGGGAACGGATGACAAGTGGAGCGCTAACCGAGACGTCGTGATTACCGAGGATGGCGTAACGCAGAGGACTGGTAAGAGTGCTGAGAATCTCGGCGCAGCGGTGGGCCGCGTGTGTGGAGGCGACGAAGGTAAGTGAGCCGCGTGTGATGAAATCGCCTGTGAGGAGGACGAGATCGGGGGCGAGGGCGTTGACCTTGTGGACGACGTGTTCGAGAAAGAACGGCTCGGTGAACTCGTCGAGATGAATATCGCTGAGTTGGACGATGCGATATCCGTGGAAGGGACTGGGCAGGTCTTTGATGCCGATGGTTTGATGGACGGTATCGAGATTATGGCGGGCGATTTCACCCGAGTAGAGCGTGAGACCAGCGGCGGCAACACCTGAGCCGACGAGGAATTTACGGCGAGTAAAGCGGGAAGGTTGATCGGGGGCAACACCGGACATAAGTATAGATAATGATAACGGGTCGGAGTCGTCGAGACGAGTGGGTCATCGTTGTTGGGTAGAATCAAAGAGTCTATGGATCTTAAGGCGCGGAAGAAAAGAGCAGCAGCTGCGGCAAAGGCTGCCGGGGTGGATGGGCTACTGGTGACGCATCTGCCGGATGTTCGATATCTGTGCGGATTTACGGGATCGAATGCGGCGCTTGTGCTGGCAGCAGGGCGTGCTGTGCTATTTACTGACGGCAGATACACGTCGCAGGCCAAGGCTGAGGCGTTGGGAACACGGGTTGTGATTGCGAAGAAGCCTGCTGTGATCGCGGCTTGCGAATGGGTCGAGACTGCCGGAGTTCGACGGTGTGGTTTCGATGCGTCGAATACGACTGTGTCGGCTTTAGAGACGATGCGGAAGGCGGTCTCGGGGAAGGTGCGGCGTGGACTGTTTGTGGCAGTGGGACCGTTGGTGGCCCGGCTACGCGAGATCAAGGACGCTGGAGAGCTAGAGCCTATACGGAAGGCCGCCCTGCTGGGCTGCGGATTATTCGATGGGATGCTGGAATTTCTGCAATCGGGCATGACCGAGGTCGCGGTGGCTGCACAGCTGGAATTTGCCGCGCGGCTGGCTGGTGCAGAAGGGATGTCGTTTGAGACGATCGTGGCGAGTGGGGTACGATCGGCGCTGCCGCATGGGCGAGCAACGGCTGCAAAGCTGCCCGCTCGAGGGTTCGTGACGCTGGACTTCGGTGTTATGCTCGACGGGTATTGCAGCGATATGACCCGTACGGTACACCTCGGCAAGGCCACGGTCGAGGAGCAGGAAGTGTATGATTTGGTGCTGGAAGCTCAGGAGGCAGCAGTCGCTGCAGTGGCCCCCGGAGTGACCGCAGGGGATGTGGACGAGGCAGCGCGGAGCGTGCTTCGGAGGGCTGGACTGGATAAGTATTTCAGCCACTCGACCGGGCATGGAGTAGGGCTCGAGATTCACGAAGGACCGAGGATTGCCGCGAAACAGACGCAGGTTTTAGAGCAGGGCATGGTGATCACGATTGAGCCTGGTGTGTATATGCCGGGTAAGTTCGGATTGCGAATTGAAGATATGGTTTTGGTCACGGCAAAGGGTAGAGAGGTTCTGACGCCCAGCTTGAAGGCCTGGATCGAACTATAGTGAGGTCGCTGTAATCGAAACACAGTGCCGCAACAGGCACGGGAAGAGACATGATGGACGGAAATAAGTTGAATGAGCTGCGCGAACTGGTCGAGTTTCTGAAGGCGAATGACATTGCCGAATTCGACATGGAGCAGGACGACCTGAAGGTGCGGATTAAGTTTGCGGGTGAACCTGTGCCAGCCAGCGGCATCGATATGGCGCAACTGAGCCGTTTGATGGCGTCTGCACCTGCTGCCGCGCCGGTTGGTGTTCCTGCGGCGGCTGCAGCAGCAGCCGCTCCGGTTGAAGAGGCTTTGCATGAGGTAAAGTCGCCTATCGTAGGGACTTTTTACGAATCGCCGTCTCCGGGCGCGCCGCCGTTTGTAAAAGTGGGGGACCAGGTGGAGGTAGGCCAGGTGCTTTGCATCGTTGAAGCGATGAAGCTAATGAATGAGATCGAGGCCGATGTCGCCGGGGAAGTGGTGAAACGCATCGCCGCCAGCGGGCAGCCAGTGGAATATGGACAGCCGCTGTTTGCCATCAAGGCGCGGTAGGGTTCCCTTTTCAACATACCGAGCAAATTCGAGCAAAATTCGATCAGGGTTCGATTTAGATTCGATGGAAGGCATCTGCGTTTATGTTTCGTAAGGTATTGATTGCAAATCGTGGGGAGATTGCACTGCGCGTAATCAGCGCGTGCAAGGAGATGGGCATCCGCACGGTGGCGGTGTATAGCGAGGCCGATAGAAACTCGCTGCACGTACGGTTCGCGGATGAGGCAATCTGCATTGGACCTCCGCGCAGTGCGGAGAGCTACCTGAATGTTCCCGCGGTGATCTCGGCCGCCGAGATTGCTGATGTCGATGCGATCCATCCGGGCTATGGACTGCTTAGCGAGAATGCGAACTTTGCCGAAGTGTGCCGTGCGTCGAACATCAAGTTCATCGGGCCTCCGCCGGAGGTGACGCGGATGATGGGGGAAAAGTCCACCGCACGGCAGACGATGAAGAAGGCGAAGGTGCCGATACTGCCGGGCTCCGATGGGGTGATCGAGAGCGAAGGTGAGGCGCTGGAGTGGGCGAAGAGTGTCGGCTATCCGGTGATTTTAAAGGCGGTTGCGGGTGGCGGTGGCCGCGGTATGCGCATCTGCCGCAACCCTGAGGAATTGCCGGGATTGTTCAATCAGGCATCGACCGAAGCGGCTAATGCGTTTGGTAATGGCGATTTGTATATGGAGAAGTTCATCGAGCGGCCTCGACATATCGAGTTTCAAGTGCTGGCAGATGAATATGGCAATGTAATGAGCCTGGGCGAACGCGAATGCTCGATTCAGCGGCGCCACCAGAAGCTCATTGAAGAGGCTCCAAGCTTGATGGTGACTCCGAAGTTGCGTGAGGAGCTGGGCAAGACGATCAAGAAATCGCTTGAGAATATCGGGTATTGGAATGCCGGAACGATCGAATTTTTGATGGATGAAGACGGAAAAATCTACTTCATTGAGATGAATACTCGCATCCAGGTGGAACATTGTGTGACTGAGATGGTTACAGGTATCGATCTGGTGAAGGCGCAGTTGAGGATCGCGATGGGCGAGAAGTTGAATGCGATTGTGCCCGGGCCGGTGGAGATTCGCGGTCATGCGATCGAGTGCCGCATCAACGCAGAGCATCCGGAGAAGTTCACTCCCAGCGCGGGTAAGATCACAGCGTTCAATGTTCCCGGTGGCAATGGTGTCCGCGTGGATACGGCGCAATACTCCGAGGGCGTTGTGCCGCCGTACTACGACAGCATGATCGCGAAGCTCATCTGCCACGGCAAGGACCGCGAAGAGGCCATGAACAAGATGCAGCGGGCGCTCTCGCAGTTCGTGGTGCAGGGAATCCATACGACGATTCCGTTGCATCAGAAGATTTTTGCAGATGAGGAGTTCCGCTCTGGCAAGTTCGATACGAAGTTCATGGAGCGGTTCCTCGATCGCCAAAAAGATAGTCAGGCCTGAAGAGGTGGGGAGCGCTAGGCGGGTGGGAAAAGATACTGCAGGTCGGGTATCGCCGCGTGTCACAACGCTGCCGCGTCTATACGCGATTTTGGATGCCGGAGTGCTCGACCGTCAGAAGATGGAGATCGGCCAGGCAGCCGAGCAACTGCGTGATGCAGGTGTGACGCTGTTGCAGTATCGCGATAAGGCGGGTACGCGGGAACAGATCTTGCGGAATGCGACGATTATCGGAGGTATTTTTTCAGGTGTCGACTGCACACTGGTGTTGAATGATGATCCAGCGCTTGCAGTGATTTTGGGCTGGAATGCGGTACACGTTGGGCAAGGCGATGTGGCGGTCGGGGAAGCACGAAAGGTGTTGCTGCAGGGCGGTCTTGTGGGGTGTTCGACGCACAATGACGAGCAGGTAGTTGTAGCTGATGCGGCAGGAGCTGATTACGTGGCCATCGGGCCTGTTTTTGCTACGGGGACGAAAGCAGATGCCGAACCGGTGGTGGGTCTGGAGGGGGTGCGTCGGGCGCGCGCGTTGACGCAGAGGTCTCTGGTGGCCATTGGAGGAATAACGCCTGCGAATGCGAGCAGCGTCATCGAAGCGGGTGCCGATTCGGTAGCGGTGGTTGGAGCGTTGCTTGCGAGTCCCGATACGGTGAGAGATGCGGTGCAAAGATTCCGCGCAATCCTGGGTGATCGCTGATTGAATCGATCGATTTGCTATGCTTCGATTGATGCAGAAGACGTGGTTTGACGGCTGTTCTGCGGAATGAGAGCAAAGGGTGACGATGGGTGGTAACTCAGAGTTGGGGAAACAGCAGCCGGAGACAGTGACGGTGATCATTCCGGTGTACAACGGCGAGCGATTTATTCGTCGCGCATTGGGCAGTGTGTTCAATCAGACCTATCCGTTACACGAAGTGATCGTGATTGACGATGGATCGAAGGATGCGACCCGGGAGATTGTTGCTGGTGAGTATGGGGAGACGGTGACGCTGATTCGACAGCAGAATGGTGGACCAGCCAAGGCGAGAAATGCAGGGCTTCGGGTGGCGACGGGAGAGTTTATTGCATTTCTTGACGCGGACGATTGGTGGGAGCCGGAAAAACTCGCAAGTCAGATTCGAGTGTTGAGGCCGCATTCGAATGCTGTGGGGAACTACACGGGCTTGAGAATGATGAGCGATGAGGGAGTTCACCTCGAAGATTTGAAGCCGGCCAACCCTGCGACGCTATGGCCGACTTTGCGATGGTGTAATCCTGGGATTCCGCCATCATCGGTGTTATTGCGACGATCAGCGCTGGACATGTTGGATGGTGGTTTTGACGAGCGTCAGCTGGGAAGTGAGGACTGGAATCTATGGTTTCGGTTGATTGCGAAGGGGCCGTTCTGTGTATGCCCGGAGCCATTGACGGATTACCGGTCGAGCCCGGGTGGCTTGAGCGGAAACGCTGACCATATGTACAACGACTTTATGAAGATGCTCGACGATGTTTTGCTGGCGGATATGACCGGGCTGCACCGGGCTCTTTGGCGTCGACGGATTATCTCCTACCAGGCGTTTAAGGCGTGTCTTACGGCGCGGGGGGCCGGGGATAAGAAGACTGAACGGGAGTACATGAAGAAGTCAATTATGGAATGGCCGTCGCCGTTCTGGGCTCCGGAACGCTTTCGTTTCTTCGTCGTAACGCTGATGAGGACGTAGAAGAAGGAGACCCTTGTTAAGATGGTGGAAGACTTTCGTGCGTTTTTACGGTAGAAAAGACGGAACGTGAAGAGTTTAGAAAAGCTACAGGTTGAGGCTCCGCCTGCACCGCAGTTTGTGCAGGGGATGGGACTGTTTTCAGCGACGGCGATTGTGATGGGCTCGATGATCGGATCGGGCATCTTTATCGTCTCGGCGGATATGTCGCGGTCGCTCGGGTCACCCGCACTGTTGATTGGCGCGTGGCTGGTGACAGCGGTGATGACCATCATTGGAGCATTGAGTTACGGCGAACTCGCCGCGATGATGCCGAAGGCTGGCGGCCAGTATGTTTACCTGCGCGAAGCATTGGGGCCGCTGTGGGGATTTCTCTACGGGTGGACTTTGTTTCTGGTGATACAGACAGGAACGATCGCTGCCGTGGGCGTGGGCTTTGGGAAATTCCTCGGCGTGTTCTTCCCCTCGGTGAATACGCAACATTGGCTTTGGCACATAGGACGCGTTCCCGCATTGCATGTAGGGCCGATGGTCCTGGGGAACATGGATATCGGGTTGAACACAGCAAACCTAGCCGCGATTGTCATTATTGTGTTGTTGACGATTTTGAATACGCTGGGCGTAAAGATGGGTGCGGCGGTTCAAAACCTATTTACGTCAGCGAAGGTGATTGCTCTGGCGGCTGTAGTGCTGGTTGGGGTGCTGGTAAGGGATCCCGTGGCAGTGGCAGCCAATTTTGGCGCTGGGTGGCACAACTTCTGGACAGGTGCAGGCTGGCATACACTTCACGCGGCGCAGGCGGGATCGACAACCGGAGATTACGTTGGATTACTGACCATTTTGGCGATTGTCCAGGTGGGATCGTTGTTCAGTGCGGATGCCTGGAATAATGTCACATTCACTGCTGGGGAGATTAGAAACCCGAGGCGAAATCTGCCGTTGTCGCTGGCGGTTGGCACGGGAGTGGTGCTGCTTCTCTACATTCTTTGCAACTTCGTCTATCTAAGCGTGCTTCCGCTTGCTGGAGACCCAACGGCTACGACGATTACAGGCCGTGGCATCCAGTTCGCGACGGAAGACCGTGTAGCGACCGCGGTGATGGAGCGCGCCTTCAGCGGATATGGCGCGAAGCTGATGGCGGCCGCGATTCTGATCTCCACTTTTGGGTGCGCGAATGGAATGTTGCTGGCCGGAGCCCGCGTGTACTATGCGATGAGCCGGGATGGGTTGTTTTTCAAATCCGTTGGCAAATTGAGTGAGAGGTCGAAGACGCCGGTGAACTCGCTCTGGGTGCAGTGTCTGTGGACTTCGCTTCTGTGCCTGTCAGGCAGTTACGCGCAACTGCTGGATTATGTGATCTTTGCAGTGCTTATCTTCTATATTTTGACGATTGCAGGGCTGTTTGTGCTGCGGAGGACGCGACCGGACGCCGCGCGGCCTTATAAGGCGTTCGGGTATCCTGTGCTGCCGGGATTGTATATCGTGATGGCGGTATGGATTTGTGTCGTACTATTGCGTTACAAACCTCAATTCACGTGGCCTGGCTTGATGATCGTCCTGCTCGGCGTTCCCGTGTATCTGGTGTGGAAGCGAAAGGGAACGGCTGTAGAAGCGGAAGTGCAGGTCTAAAGGAGAACTGAAAGTAAGATGGGTAATCTGTTTGCAAAGAAGTCGATGGATTCGCTGCTCGCTGAGGCGAACGAAGAAGGATCGCTGACGCTGGAGCGATCGCTTGGGCCATTCGCGCTAACGGCTCTGGGTATTGGAGCTGTGATCGGGGCCGGAATCTTTGTTCTGTCCGGGATTGGAGCGCACTCGGCTGGTCCGGCGTTGATGCTGGCGTTTGTTTTGTCGGGTCTCGGATGTGCCTTTGCTGGCCTTTGCTATGCGGAGTTTGCCGCGATGATTCCGCTCGCGGGCTCGGCCTATACTTACGCTTACGCTACGCTGGGTGAGTTGTTTGCCTGGATTATCGGTTGGGACCTGACGCTCGAGTATGCGATGGGTGCGAGCACGGTCAGTTCGGGCTGGTCGAATACTTTTGTAGAGTTTCTGGCGATCTTCCATCTGAAGTTTCCGCTGTGGTTGGCGTATGACCACTGGACAGGATTGAAGAAGGCGTTCGACGCGGTCGCGAGGCAGTCGCTTCTAACGACTCATCCAGAGCTCGTGCCGGGTACAAAACCTTTCACCGATGCGCTGATGGCGATTCTGGCGCATCCTTCTGCCGAATTGACGACCAAGGCCCATGCGTTGCTGAACGCGCCATTGATTTTTGGCCATGAGTTTGGTTTCAATCTGCCAGCGTTTTTGATTGCACTCGTCATCACGACAGTGCTGGTGATCGGCATCAAGGAATCGGCAAACTTCAACGCGGGCATCGTAATGCTTAAGGTGGCCGTTGTTCTGTTCGTGCTCGGTTTGGGTTCGCACTACGTCAATAAGGCAAACTGGGGAACTGACTGGCATTCCTTTGCACCATTTGGAGTAGGTGGCATTGGATTAGCTGCTGGGCTGGTGTTCTTCTCTTACATTGGTTTCGACGCAGTATCGACGACGGCGCAGGAGGCAAAGAACCCTCAGCGCGATATGCCGATCGGCATTATTGTTTCGCTGGCGATTTGTACCCTGCTGTATATCGGTGTGGCTGCTGTTCTGACCGGTATGGTTTACTGGCCGGACATTAACATCGAAGCGCCAATTGTGCGCGCCTTCCTGGAACATAATCTGAACTCGGCGGCGAACATTATTACGATTGGATCGTTGGCCGGCCTGACGAGCGTAATGCTGGTGATGCTGCTGGGCCAGAGCCGCGTGCTCTATGCGATGGCGAAGGACGGGCTGCTCCCGAAGGGCTTCTTCGGAGCGATCCACCCAAGGTTCCGAACACCTTGGAAGGGCACTATCCTGGCGGGCCTGTTGGCGGCGATTGTGGGCAGCGTCACGCCAATCGACTCCATCGGAAAGATGGTGAATATCGGAACGCTGTTTGCGTTCATAATCGTGTGCATTGCGGTTCTGGTGCTCCGGCGCAGAGATCCGCATCGTTCCCGCCCCTTCCGGACACCCTTTGTTCCTTTGGTGCCGATTCTGGGCATCCTCTTCAACGGCTACATGATGGTGGAGTTGGGCGCGGCAAACTGGATTCGTCTGATTGTCTGGCTGTTGATTGGATTAGTGGTTTACTTCTCCTACAGCCGAAAGCACAGCAAGGTACAGAAAAGCGAAAGCCTCGTTGCTGGCGACTAGAATTTTACTTTCGAATGAAGAGGCCCAGCTACGGCTGGGCTTCTTTATGCTCGGCCGCCGTGGCGTTTGCCTGCAGGGGCAAGATGGGCATGACCACGATGTTTACCGCAGTGGGGTCGTCACGTAGACGAAGGTAGAAGCCCGTCTTGGCAGGGCGGGGAAGCGAGAGACTCGTTCCGACAAAGCCTTCAGGGACACTGGTTGGTGTTGTGAACGCAGCATCAGTGGCAATCGAGTCGACAAGATACAGGCTGGATCCTGTGAGCGTGCATGGGCTGGCAGCGTCTGCGGGGCAGTGGAGGTCTTTCAGCGAAGGAAGACGAACGAGGGTGACAAGCGGAAGCCAGTCGCCGGCGATTCCGTCGGCCGTAACAGCCCGCAGTCGCAGCGGACCATAGGCCGAGGTGCCAAAGGTCTTGAGGGGGTCCAGTGTCGCCAGGATAGTGTGAGGATTTTGCAACACCAGAGTGCCTGTGGCTACGCTGAGAACAGTTCGCAAGGTATCGTCGGCGTTGATAATCTCAATAGTGCCGGTACGAGGGAAGGGACTGGGGGAACGAAGCGAGAAGGTGAGCTGCTGATTGACGGGCAGATCGTCCTGATCGGCGAGGCGTATGGGAGAGGTGCCTGTCTGCGCTCCGCTTTTGCTGAGAAGCGTAACCGAGGGCCGGGGAGGAGCTACCGTTACCGGTAGGGATAGGTCACGGCCGTCTTTGAGCGTAAGGTTTGCGGTCAGCTTGTCGCCTGGACGGAATTTAGGGGCTGGTGTGTTTTCCGGCAACATAAGGCGAAGGCTGGAGTTGGGAGCACCAGGATTGTCGGATGCCGGGGAGTTAGGGTCGGGAGGCACAGGCATGTACATAAGCCCACTGATGGACATGGTTTTTACCTGGTCCAAACTTGTACCGGTGAGTGTAGCGGACGTGTCGCCAGCGTAAAGCTGAAGTGCGGTGAGCCGAGCCGGCTCGGAATATGTTTGGGCGGCGACGATATCTGCTTGGGGCTCGCCAAACTGTCGGACTGTCAGATGAAGAGCTCCGGGAACGAAGGACTGCAGCGGAACTTTAACATCGACCAGATTCGGCTTGTCCGCCGGAGTCCATTGAGTCTCGATCTGTTTTCCGGCATCACTATCCAGCGTTATGGTTTGAATGCAGGCCGTACCAGTAGAGGTGAGCGAAAGATGATTCTCTCGGCCAGCGATCAAAATGTCATTGTCGGCTAGCCGCCAATCTCGGCCAGGCGTGTCCTGCAATTGCACCGTCGGTCCGGTGAAGGCGTCAAAGCCCCAAAAACCCTTGATGGTTCCAGTGATGGTATTGGGAAGCGATATGACTGGAGTAGTCGCTGGCGTCGCAGCTGCGGCTGCTGCAGGAGGTTGGTCCGCGTCGGGTGATATCGGTAGGACCTTGCGTTTGGATGAATGGGCGACAACAAGACCACCGCGAAAGGCATCGGGAGTGAGCGGTATATCGATACCGGGTGCAGGCGAATCGATGTGCAGCACGAGATCGTGGGCAAAAGATGTGGAAAAGACAAGCGGAGCGCCTTCGACGGGTAGCGTTAGGGAGGGCTTCAGCAGGCAATTGATGTGTTTTGGGTCGGCAGGGCGCAGCGGAGGCGGCGTCGATGCTTGGATGGCAGGAAGGCCAATGACGATAACGGATTTAGGGTTGTTGAACGAGGGCGGAACATTAAGTCGGAGGTTCAAGCTTTGGGCGTCAGGGAAGGCGATTGCGGGAATGTACTGGTAATGAGCGGTATGTAGGCCGCTCATGAGGTGAACCAGATCCACAACAGCCCCGACATAAGCACTGTAGACGCCGCCGCCTGCCATCTGCGTATAGCTTGCAGCGTTGATGAAGCTCGAGGTATCGCCGCTGGTGAGGCTGGAGACGACCGTCTGGGCATGACCATCGTCGAGCAGGGTCTGGGTGCCGCTCTGCGTAAGACAGTTGAACTGTATGTCGACCGGGCGGCTGAAGCAGTCTTCGTTGGGCTTTAGGTTCAACGTACGGGCCAATAGGGTCGAATGGTCGTGAAGGGCCTTGGCGTCGGATGGCGGAACCTGCCGCATGGAGGCGAGATATTTTTCAATGCGGGCCTGTTCAAATCCGGCTTCGGCCAAGTCCTGGGAGGCACGGACGAAGATGCCGGGACGCCCGCGTACGGCCGAGCGAAGAGTGGCAAAGTCCCCACCGGTCTCTGGGGCAAGGAACAGGATCGCCTGCTGGGCTTCCTGCGGAACAACGATGGTTGTGCCCTCTTCGCGTATTTTTTTGTCCCAGGTCTGGATCCGGAAAAACCAGTTTTCGGGAGGAGGGTTAGTCGTTCCTCGTAGGAAGACGGCTACCAGAAGGTAATGGACCGACTGGGTCGGCGGAAGATCAGGATGGAGCCATATCTTATCGCCTGCCTGCAGGTTAGGCACCGAGGCGATGGGAAGTGTCTGCCCGGCGCGCGTCACATGGACCTCAATTTTGGGGCCAGCAAGGTCAAAGCGAGCAGCTGCCTGCGCATGGAGCATAGTACAGGCAGAAAGGAATGCAGTAAGGACTCCAGCGATGCGGAGGCGACCGGAAAACATTGCCATCATTCCATTTTAGACGGCGCAGCTGGCCCAGGGGGATGCAATGCGGGAAAGGTGTGTTGTTCGCTACTGACGATTTAGCACGCGGGATGACGGATGGTCGCTTGCAATAACACCATCACGAATTGTAACCACGCGATGGGCATACTCAGCGATGTCCGGCTCGTGGGTGACAACTACGATGGTATTGCCCTTGGCGTGCAGTTCATCGAACAGAGCCATAATCTCCTCGCCGGTCTTCGAATCGAGGTTTCCGGTGGGCTCATCGGCCAGAATGATGGAAGGCCGGTTGACCAGTGCGCGAGCAATGGCGACGCGTTGGCGTTGACCACCCGATAGCTCGTTTGGTTTGTGCATCATGCGCGTTCCCAGATTAACCGATTCGAGAACTGATTTGGCGCGTTCGATACGCTCTGCGGCCGGAGTGCCGTTGTAAATCAGTGGCAACTCGACATTGTGAAGCGAAGTCGCACGGGCCAGCAAATTGAAGGTTTGGAAGACGAAACCGATCTCCTTGTTGCGGATACGGGCTAGCTCATCGTCGTTCAACTCGGAGACATCGTGGCCGTTCAGCCAGTATTTGCCCTGCGAGGGCGAATCCAGGCAGCCGATGAGGTTCATCAGAGTCGACTTGCCGGAACCGGACGGTCCCATGATCGCGACGTACTCATTATGGCGGATTCGCAGATTAACGCCACGAAGCGCGTGTACCTGCTGGTCTCCCATCTCGTATGTCTTCCAGAGATTATCGGTGACAATGACCTCTCCGTTAGTCGGACCTGAGGCATTACTTAGGGTGGTGTCAACAGCGGTTTCGATAGCCATCCGGTTCTCCGGTCGTGCAGGTTTCAGGTTAGTACGTTCGCGCCAGCGAGATGGTTCCCGGCACAGCGACCCGCATCGCAACTCCCGTCAACGGTCGCGGACAGGAGCTTGCAACAATCTTACGACTTATCCGCGTCTCCGGCCGTTTCAGGAGTGTTATCTCTTTTGACGACCGTGCCGCTTTTCAGGCCTCGCAGAACCTTGTACCGACCGGTGACAAGTTCATCACCCTCCTTTAGTCCACTGAGAACTTCGATGTCGGTCGCTCCCGTGATACCAGTGGTAACCGGGACGAAGGTGGTTCGGAATTTATTCTTGTTCTTGCTGTCCGACTCCAGTAGGTAGACACCCTGAGCGAGTGGAGACTTGCCTGAAGATGCGGTCTGCGCTGCCGCCATTCCCGAAACCGGCTTCCCTGCGTTTGCTGCCAGCGCCTTCTCTGTTGTTACGCTCCTCTGAACCAGCGCCTGGATGGGAATATTCAGCACGTTGGTTTTGTGGGCCGTAGTGATCTTTGCCGTAGAGGACAGGCCGGGGCGCAAATCGTCCGACGGCTGGTCGAGCGTGACGACAACCTTGAAATCCTTGGCTTCTTCCGTACCTGTGGTGCTTTGGCTTGTGGCGATACCGGTAGTGCGAAGGAGCGCCTGGTCGCCTACTGCTGTAACGTGACCCTTGAAAGTCCGGCCAGGCAACGCGTCCACAGTAACGTCTGCAGGCTGCCCAATCGCGACGTTGACGATGTCCGTTTCGTCGACCTTGACTTCAGCCGTAATGACAGACATGTCGGCAAGGGTCATCAAGGTAGATCCCTCCGCGTTTTGAATTCCAAGAACGACGGTTTCACCTTCGCGGACTGGAACGTTGGTGACGAGAGCATCGAACGGCGCGCGGCTCTGGGTCAGGCCGAGGTTATAGTCGCTTCCTCGAAGGGTGGCGACGGCCTGATCGACGTGACCTTTCGCTGATAGCGTTTGTGCTTTCGATTGGGCGACCGTGGCGATACGCTGTTGCAGCGTAGCCGCCGAGACGTCGTAAGCGGCTTTTTTTGCGTCGTAATCCTGCTTGGCGATTAGTTTCTCGTCGTAAAGGCCCTGGGCGCGCTGGTAATCAAACTTCTTCTGCTCGAGGTCTGCCTTCGCCTGTTCGACGTTAGCCTCGGCCGTGCGCTCGGCGGCGACATAGGAATCGACGTCGGTCTTTGACGCGGCGATAGTAGCGTGCTGGGCCTGGACGGCAGAGGCCGGCTGTTCGCTTTCTACCGTTGCAACGAGCTGACCGGACTTAACGTGGTCGCCTTCCTTAACGTAAAGGTGCGTGATCCGGCCAAAT
This sequence comes from Edaphobacter sp., assembly GCA_035317185.1. GTDB lineage: Bacteria > Acidobacteriota > Terriglobia > Terriglobales > Acidobacteriaceae > Edaphobacter. Next base: position 122,684 of record DATHHN010000071.1, on the reverse strand, counting down.
GCGGTAGCGCCGATATTCACATACGTCTTTGGCTTAATCTGGCCGGTTCCGTTGACGATCGAAATGATGTCCTGTCGGACTACTTTACCGGTTGCAACCTTCGTAACGGAGGCTTGCCCGTGAAGTATCGAGCCCACGACAATGCCAGCCAGGACCACAACCACAACGACGATCAGAATAATTTTTTTAGCGCTCATTGCTGCTTTCTTTTCGTATCCGGTGAATTGCGCGGAGTACGCTTTGGAAATATTTTCTTCCCTATCCATAGAGACATTACGGAGACGAAACGTCTAACGTTCCGTAGATGCGTGCTTTACGGAGGGATACCCCGTCCAGATTGGAGAAACGCTTCCTGGTAACTGTCTTTGTGCCCCTGATGATATCAGGGGTGGGCATCACTGATTGGCTTGTATCGGATAAATAACCGCTTTACAATAAGATTGGTATCAGGAGTACCAACCCCGTTATGACGACGTCGCGGCACCTAGTATCTGGAACGGCTCTGCTCTTTTTGGCGATGATGGGATCACGCGTGCTATCAGCCCAGGAGACAAATGGCGCAGCCCCGGTTACAGACGGTGTGACGCAGGGCCCGGTGACGGTTGAAAAGCCCGATCCACTGAAGCGTCAACTCAGCGATAAAGAGAAGTTTGCTCAACAGAAGGCACTCAAGGGCGAGCTTCACGGAGTCTATAAGACCTGGCTCGATCAGGATGTTCGCTGGATCATCACAGACCAGGAGATGCAGGCATTCAAGCATCTGGCTAATGACGAGGAGCGGGATCAGTTCATCGAAAATTTCTGGCTGCGGCGGAACCCGAATCCTGACTCACCCGAGAACGAATTCCGTGAAGAGCATTACGCTCGAATCGCATACGCCAACGAGCGCTTCGCCGCCGGAAAACCAGGCTGGAAGACCGACCGCGGTCACATCTACATCGCGTATGGCAAGCCGGACAGTATTGACTCGCATCCCAGCGGCGGCAGCTATGAGCGTCCCATGGACGAGGGCGGCGGCAATACTTCCACGTATCCCTTCGAGATATGGCACTACAGGTATCTCCAGGGTATCGGTGACAACATTGATATCGAGTTCGTTGACACCTGCATGTGCGGCGATTACCACATGACCATCGACCGCTCCGAGAAGGATGCATTGAAGCATGTCCCCGGTGCCGGTGAAACCATCTACGAACAGCAAGGTCAGTCGAGTAAAGCCGATCGCTTCTCCGGTGGCGGTCTGGAGCAGCTCGGCAATGGACCAATGTCGTCTCAGAATCAGAGCAAGCAATTCGATCGCCTGGATCGCTATGCCAAGCTGTTGGCAGCGCCTGAGATCAAGTTCAAGGACCTCGAGTCCTTTATGGCGACCTCCAAGATTTTGACCGGTCCCCCGTTTCTTTTCGATGTAAGAACTGACTATGTCAAGGTGACCAACGAGACCATTATCGTTCCTCTGACCCTCCAGATCAGAAACAAAGACATCACATTCAATATCAAGGACGGTGTCGCTACGGGAACAGTTAACATCCTGGGTCGCGTTTCGAACCTGAACCACAAAGCCATCCAGACCTTTGAGGAGCCAGTAATGGTTCAGGTCCCGAGCGAGCTGCTGGGGCGGACGCAGAATAACGTCTCGGTCTACTGGAAGGCTCTGCCGTTGCGGCCTGGCCTCTACAAAATCGATATTGTCATCAAGGACGTCAATAATCCGGATCACATTGGTACTTGGCGCCGCAGCGTCAACGTTCCCAAGTATGACGACGACAAGCTTTCAGCATCATCGTTGATTCTTGCCGATCAAATGGAACGTGTCCCGTCTAAGGATATCGGTGCTGGAAACTTCGTCATTGGCAATACGAGGATCCGTCCACGAGTTCCTTCGGGAATCGCCGCACCGGTTACTTTCCATCGTGCGCAGAACTTGAACTTCTGGATGCAGGTGTATAACCTCGGTATCGATGAAAAGAGCAAGCAGAATAGCGCAACGATTGAATACCAGGTTGTGAACACGGATAACAACAAAACTATCCTGCAAACACAGGAGCTTACTTCGAAGACCAACCCGAATTCAGATCAGGTTACGCTCGAGCGATCGATGCCGTTGGCCAGTCTGCAGCCGGGGAAATATAAGATTAACATCACGGTCAACGATGGAGTATCAGGGCAAAAGATCGCAGAATCTGCGCCCTTTGTAGTCGACTAAGGCCGAGACGTTACTGAAGAAAGTACAGTTACGCGGATAAAGAATGCGATAGCTGACCTCCCACATCATTTATAAGCGTGCTCTTTCGTCTTTTGGGCACGTTATTTCAGGAGAGCCTTCGCCGCCCAGGTGTTAAAACTGTGCAACGTTCTCAGGTAAAAATCACGATTCTGGCCGTAATGCTAACGGTAGCAGCTACCGGAAGAGCTGCGGGCCCGGCTGCCGCAGTTTCGGGCGTGGTTCGCGATGCACAGGGTGTGGCGCAGATGGGAGCGCTGGTTCAGGTGCTTACCCAGAATTCCGCTATGGTTGGTACGGCATTCACTGACTTGCACGGTCGCTATCTGATCACAAATCTCGTTCCCGGGAAATATGAAGTTCGGGCTACAGCGGCTCTCTATGTGCCGGCACTCCGGGGAAATCTTCAACTTCGGCCGGGCGCAAAAGCTATTGTCAACCTTACCCTGAACGCCTTGTTCGATCCCGCTTCGTGGTTGCCTGCCGAGCGGCGCCGGGCAGATGAACCCAGTGACGATTGGAAATGGACTCTACGTTCAGAGGCCAACAGGCCTATTCTTCGACTTGTCGAGAATGATCAGGTCATGATGGTTTCCTCCAGCGCGACTGAGAATGTCAATCCCTGGACTCATGCGCACGCGTCGGTCACTACAAGCGATGGCGGCTTTGCCAGCGGTGGCATTCACAACGTGTTTTCGGTTGATCGTGTCCTTGATGATGGGTCCGATATGACGTTGCGAGCGGACCTTGGAACGCCTACCGGGCCGTTCATTCGTGGACCCTCTACCGAGCTTGCGGCTGGATATCAGCGGCGTCTGGGATTTGCAGGCGAGGCACGAACGATCGTGAGCTATCAGTCTCATCCGGAGATCATAGGATCTGGCGGAGTGTCTCGTCTCGATGTGATGCAGACTGGCAGTGCTCAGAAGATGCAACTCGGCGATACGGTCGAAGTAGAGGTCGGTAGCGCAGTTTATGTTGTTCACGCGGCAAACTACTCGGTGGCCTCGCGGCCCTTCCTGCGGATAACGGCGCACCCGATCTCGGGCTGGAACGTGGGATATAGGTTCGCTACATCTCGCGATCTGCAGTCTTTTCAAGGCCTCGATACTGTACAGATGGAGGCTCCGGTCACGGTCATGTCGCAAGGGTGGATGCAGACCGAACGGGGCCTGCATCAGGAATTTTTAGCCGGCCACAAGCTGGGCAAAGGATTGGTTCAGGTCGCCTACTATCACGACAACATGAACCGGGTGGCGGTGTCAGGCATTGGCTCTTTGACTTCTGGCGATCTCGCCTTGGCTGGTGCCCCTAACACCTCATCGAGTGGCATCATCGCTGATACGGCAACAGATACATTCCGCCTTCTCGGCACAGGTTACAGGACCAGAGGCGTGAACGTCCTTCTTTCAGAACCGCTTACTCCGGCAATGTGGGTTGCCTTCGAATACAGCAATGGGGCTGCTCTCGCGACAGACGAAGGAGTATTGACAACTCTGCCCAACGTAGCCAACGACTTAAAGCCTGTTGTCTCGCAGTCTGTGACTGTTGCTGTGAAGGGGAGAGTCATCCATAGTGGAACCAAGATAAGAGCCGCATACCGGTGGCAGCCGGAGCGCCTTGTGACTGCGGTAAACCCGTATGCAGCATTTAGTGATCAGGCATATCTCAGCTTCTATGTCAGGCAGCCAATACACTGTGGCAACTTGCTGCCCTCTGGTCTCGAAGCGACCATCGATGTAACTAATCTATTAGCTCAGGGCTACCGTCCTTTCCTTTCAAACGATGGACAGACACTGTTCCTCGCCCAGTCCCCCCGCACTGTCCAAGCTGGCCTGGCCTTCAGTTTTTAGGGTTGAACCCGATGAAAGCTCCTACGCAGCTTCACCCTGTGGCCCGATTGATGAAAAGCGTAAATTAATTTCATGATCGGATGTATTCTCCGAATCTGGAATGGCGACCCAGATCTCCGTCCCGCGTCCAAGGATGGAATGGAGTATGAGTTGACCGTTGACGAGCTTCAGTCTCTCCTTCATGCTGATAAGCCCGAGTCCCTGTGGATTTGCAGATGTTTCGAAGCCGATTCCCAAATCCTGAATCGCCATATAGAACTTGTGATGCAGGCGGGTTAGCGTTACAGCTACAAATGATGTTTGCGCATGTTGTTGAGCGTTATTCAAAGCCTCTTGCGCAACTCGATACAGACACAACGAAACTTCTTTTGATTTCGGATCCTCTGCATCATCGACAATAAGATCGACATGAAAGTCCGGCCGAGACATTCGCAGGCACAGATCCTTCAACGCAGGCTTCAATCCCAGATGCTGCAATTTATAAGAATGTAGGCTGTGTGACAGATAATGAAGATCTGTGCACAGACTGTCGAGGTCTTCGCGCAATGTGCCTAGCCGGTTAGTCAGGCCAACAGGGCCGTTCGAATGCTGACGCTCAAGCAGGGCCACTTCTGAGGCAGCTAGTGAGAGACGTTGTCCGATGTCATCATGCAGTTCACGTGAAATCCGCTTCCGCTCATTCTCCTGGAGTTCGATCAGTTGAGATGCCAGCGTCTTTACTTCGGACCGGCTCCTGTTCAATTCCAATTCGGCCGTTCTTTGACCGGTGATGTCCTCAAGCATGATCAGCGATAGAGAACGCTCGTTCGGAGACCGTTCCAGCAAAGTGATCGTGATCCTCGCCGACAGTACGTTTCCATTTTTGCGAAGCAGCATCTGTTCTCTCTGACCGCCAACCACCTCTGTCCTATGGAGACGCTTTGATTGAAGGGCCAAAGCTCCTTTGCAAAATGGTTCCGATAATTCGCTATAACGCATCAGCCGCAGTTCCTCGGCGGAATATCCAACGATGTCACAAAAAACTTTGTTGACAAGAAGAAATCGATCTTCCTGATCGGCCATCGCCATCCCTACGGCAGCCGTTCTGAATAGTTGCTGAAAGCGACGTTCGTTTTCAGCAGCCTCGGACAAGGCCAGCTTACGCTGATACGCAAGGAAGAATATGCTCTCCAGCAATGCGCACTGATCGACGATGTCGGGAGACCAGTAAGCACGGTCAAATGATGAAGATAAAACCAGAAGTCTTTCGCTGGTCTGAGGAGATCCATAGGGTAGCAAAGCAATAGAGCGGATGCCAAGACGACGTAGCGATCGACCGTCGTTTCCCGTGACCGGAGTCAGACTATTTATATCGCTTAGAGTGGCTGATTTCTTCTCATTTAAGTGGTTGGAGCTCCAAGGGAAGTCGCGTAATCCAGTTAGAAGGGCTTCTAAGGGAGCGCAATTGTCAGAGAAATGAAGGACATCCGCCAAATCGCCGGATGGAGAGAAAAAGAACCAGCCTGCTATTTCGGTTGACGTTATGCTGCATACGCTGTCAACAGCAGCACGAATGTTCTCTTCTATCTCTTCGTCCGGGCAGGCTGCTAAACGTTTCGAAGTGCGTGAAATCAAGCGGCGTAATAAGAAACTGTGCTGGTCCTGAACAAAATCCACAGATGAATCATTCGGCCTGATACTCAGCATATGTATGTCCTTCGCACCGTATCGGGAAAAACTTTATTGCCCAAATATTCGAGGTGCATCGACCAACAGATCGGTTGAATTACTTCGGTAGTTCACCTGGGTATTAGCCGATTGCCGAGGAACAGTTCTAAATGCCTTGTTGACCTGTCTATTCGATCAGGTTCTGATTGCCACTATAATCCAGATTCTGCTATAGGGTTGCACAAATTACTAGTCTCATAGTTGCTAAAAACGACAGTACAAGAATTAGCACTCCACACGCTGAAACAACTTAGCATACTGTCATATTTGGCAGATGAGAAAAGAACACGGGGGCAGCACACTATTCGTAACGATTGTCTCTCTTCTTGCTTTGTGTCCCACTAGAGGCCTGTTCAACAATTCTCCCGATGGATTGCCGACAGGTCGTTCCAGCAGTGCATGAACAAAGATCGGCCTTGAGGGTTCCAATGGAGCGAACGCGAATTCTGATTGCGGATGACCATGTTCTTGTTGCCGAGGCGTTCAAGAGTTTGCTCGAGCCCGAATATAACGTCGTTGGGGTGGTGACTGATGGTAAAAGCTTGATCAGGGTGGCACTAGATACCAAGCCCGACATCGTCCTCCTTGACTTGGGAATGCCGCTGCTCAACGGTCTGGATGCCGGCCAGGAGTTGAAAAAACTCCTGCCACGAATCAAACTCATCATCCTGACTATGAATGAAGATCCGGAAGTAGCCTCGATGGCCTTGCGTCACTGGGCATCCAGCTATCTGCTCAAAAAATCCGCGAGTATAGAATTGGCGCAGGCAATCTCAGAGGTTTTGCGTGGGCGCTCTTATGTAACTCCTGCTATGGCGCAGAAGTTGATGGATGAGTTCATCCGCGATCCTCGTCCCGCAAGAGCAAAGGAACTCACGCAACGTCAGCGTCAAGTCTTACAGCTATTGGCAGAGGGTAACTCAATGAAAGAGGCCGCCGCCGTACTCAACATTGCCGTGCGGACCATAGCTTTTCATAAATACCGAATTATGGAAGAGTTTGGGCTACGGACAAATGCAGACCTGGTCCGCTTCGCTATCCGTGAACACCTTATCACCGATGCATAGGCGACCTAAGATCCGCACTTCCAAGCTAACCAAATCTATATTGTTTTATCACTCAGCATGAGGATGATTTTTATTTGATTGTCCTCAATCGGGTGGGTGTAAACCAAGCGAGCACTTTGCCGCATCGGTTCGGAGGGGTAAACTGCGATGAATGGCTGCTTCAATGTACATCGTAGTTGAAGGCGAAGATCCTGGTTTTGATATCTTCGTGAACGGGCGTTCTCTGGCGCGACATGAGGATGCGTTGGAGCGGCTTGCACTGCGGTTGGGAGTTCGACCACTGATTGAGTTCTTTTCGGCGGACGAGAATTCCATGTCACTTCTGATTGAGGAAGGCGCAGGAAATCAGGAACTGATGCGAAGGCTTCCTCCTCCACAGTGGTACTCGCCAGCGGATGGATTGAGCACGGTTCAGACTCTGTTAGATGCATTGATGGATGAGCCGCAGCAACTGGGGACGGAGGGGGAACAGGTGATCTCTGAGCTCATGGAGTACGAGCGTGTTTTGAAGAAAACACATGACCGGCAGATGCGGTGGCATCTAGCAGTGAGCTGGCGGTAGCGAGTTTTGGTGGGTTCATACTATAGCGATCAGGTTTGTGAAAGGTCGCCCGCGCCTAGTTTGCGGTGGAAGAGATCGAAGACGAGATCGTAGAGACGATGGGCGAGTTCTGGATCATAGCGCAGTCCTTCGTCGCGCATGAAGGCGTGAGCACCATTGACCTCATGCCAGCTCAAGCGGCTGCCTAGTTCGTTGAGGCGTGCAAGAACTTTGAGGCGGCCTTCGAGCGGGATATGTGGATCCTGTCGGCCCCAGATCATGAGGAGTTCGCCTTTGATGTCGGCTGCGCGTTGGAGGGAGTCATCGTTCATTCCTTTGCCAAGACTGCCTTTGTGGATGTCGGTAGCGTAGAAACAAGCAGCAGCGATGACATCAGGATTCATCGCTGCACGGAAGGCAAGATGGCCACCGATACAGATGCCCATGGCTCCGATGCGACCCGTACAGTCGGAGCGAGATTTGAGGTGGTCGATGACGGTGCGAGCGTCGTGGTCATAGCTGGCGAGTGGCTTGGTAGTCTTTAGCTCATTACCACGATCTGAGCCTGCTTGATCATAGGCGAGAACGATTCCGGCAGGTTCGAACTCGTGGTAGATCTCGGGCATGGCTACGACGTAGCCGTGTCCGGCGAGCATGGCTGCTGTACGGCGGATAGGAGCGGTAATCTGAAAGATTTCGGAGTAAAAAAGAATGCCGGGATAGCTCCCAAGAGCGGCGGGGCGAACAATGTGAGTACGCATGGGGCCGCTAGGAGTATCCAGGGTTAAGTATTCGTCGTTGATGATGATCATTCTTTATTACTCCTCGGTCCTGCTGACCTATTTTACCGATGATTCTTAACGAGTAGCGGGTAACTAATGATGGCGTGCGTCAATAGTTGCATTGGCATAACGATGGATTCATCGTTATATAGTTTGAGAGCATTTAAGATATAGCGTAATAATCCAGGTGCTTCGTGGATGTGATGGAGAGACATAGTCTGTGAAGCGCACTAATAGTTTGGACGGGGTGAGAGGAGCTGCGGTTCTTTGTGTGGTGCTGTTTCACTTTCTTCCGCGGGAGGGAACTGGTTTTCTTGGAGTGATATCTTCCTTCGGGTGGATCGGGGTGGATATCTTCTTTGTTCTCTCGGGGTTTCTGATCACCAACATTCTGTATGAGAATAAGGGCGCAGAGAAATACTTTAGTAACTTTTATGCGAGGCGGATGCTGCGGCTGTTTCCGTTGTATTACTTTCTCTTTCTAGGTTTGCTGCTGCTAACGCCGCTGTTGCATATTCAGTGGCGTTCGGGTCATCTGGCGATGCTATTTTACGGGGCCAATCTTGTTCTCCCATTTAATACTTCGCTTGGAACTATAGGTCCATTCGACCTTTTTCATGTGTGGAGTCTGGCCGTCGAGGAACAGTTTTATCTGATATGGCCTTGGTTGGTGGGTAGTCAGATGAAACGCGGGGCACTACGCAATCTCTGCATCGTGGGGATATTTATTGCGCCGTTGCTTCGATTACTGATGTTGCGTGCAAACGTTCAACCCTGGTTGATCTATCAGAGCCTGCCAACACGAATGGACTCGTTGCTATTTGGAGCAGTGCTTGCATTGATCCCGCTGCCCTCATTGAGGATGGCTCGGATTAGCGGCATCGTTGCATTAGTTGTATTTGGTTTGTTGATATGGCGAGGACACTCGGTATTTTTTCTCTCACGATCTATGCAGGGCATGGGATATAGCGCACTGGCGCTTTTATCGAGTTCAGTGCTCGTGCTTTGTTTTTATCCGGCCACGATTATCCATCGAATATGTTCCTGGCGCATGCTGCGGTTTTATGGAAAGTACAGCTATGGGCTGTATTTGTGGCACTATTTTTTTTCCGTGCAGTTTGGGGGTTTGACCACATGGATTGAAGCTCATATCCCGGTGCGATTAGTGGCGTCTTTGTTGAGCTTCGGATTGATTCTTATGATCTCGACAGGAATCGCGGTGTTTAGTTATCTGCTGATCGAGAAACCGTTTCTCCGGCTGAAGCGACGATTTGAGTATTATGACGCGGCGGCCGATCTAGGTAGAAATTTTGAGGACGGAAAGCCCGTTATGCGGAGCTGGAGACAGCGCCATGCTTCAACCGAATAAAAGATAAATTCGTGTCCAATGCTGTATTCGGGTGGCCAGTGCGCTGGGTGGGTGCGCCAATCGACAGAGAGCGCAGGTTGGGTGAGATTGAATGTCTTAAGTATCAGGGCGGCACGGCCAAGGTGGTTGGGAGAGCTGACGATTTCGGCTGATGACCAGTTGTGTTGATGCATGAGCTGGGCGGAGTAACAGATATTCTGAATCGTGTTTGTGGCTTGAGGCTCTTCGAGGATGGCTGAGGCAGGAACTCCTTGTGTGGCAGCCAACTGGGCCATCGTGTGGGCCTCGACGAAGTGGTTGTGCGCGGCGGCTCCGGTCATGATGATGCGCGGAGCGACACCGGCTCTATACTCGCGAATGCCTTCCAGCACTCGCTCTCGCTGTTCGGCCGACGGCGTGCCATCAGTTTTGGTGGGCGTGCCGAGGACAACAATGGTGTCGAAGTGGGTTTGAGTGGTGTTGTTGGTGGGAAGGGTAATGTAGTTGACTGCAACAATGAAGACGAGAACGAGAACTATAACAACCAAACAGTAGAGGGTCGTTTTTAGAGATTTCACTGGCCTAGCGTAGCAGAGATGTCCGAAGGGCGAATGGGCTGCAGGATGTTATGGACACGGGCGAGCAGCAATGGTAGCGAGAATGGTTTGGCAAGAAAACTCCATCCTTGAGTTTGCATCTGGTCAAGCTGACCGGATGCGAGGAAGACTCCGGAGATGAGTAGTATGGGGAGCGAGGGGCAGATCAATTTCAACTCACGGGCGAGATCCATGCCGGAGCGGTGGGGCATGGAATAGTCGGTGATGAGAAGGTCAATCTTAGGTGCGCGACGAAAAATTTTGGCGGCGCGGTCGGCGTCTCCTGATGTGTAAACGTGGTAGCCCTCATGCTCGAGAAAAGTTCGAGTGAGGGAGCGGATATCCGGGTCATCGTCAACTACGAGGATAGTAGGGGATGCAAAACTACGGGGTTCCTGGGATTCAAGATGCATTTACTTCTTCTTCAACTTTGCGATCAGTTTTGTAACTCTTGGTTTAGATGCACATATCGGCCATTGATTTGCTTCGCCATGAATACGTAGATTCAAAGGATTGCGTGTTGGATGAGCGTGCTGAGATTATTGATGGGGATTAGCAGATCGTCGGGAACTGAGTGCCTGGTCTTGAGGAATTGAGGGTCGTTATAGCTCAGCCAGACTTTGCCTTTGGTGTCCTGCCAAGCCAGGGCTTTGAGGGGGAGATCAATGGCCGAAAGAGGCGCGGCGAGCATGATCGGGGTTCCGCCCTTCGGGCTGCCAAAGATTAGTAGCTGGGTTGGCGGCATTTGTAGGCCGGCTTTTTCGGCTTCGCCGCTATGGTCTACCCGGGTGAAAATGGTGATGTTTTTTCCACGGAGTATGGATTCCAAGCGGTCGAGGGTGTCGGAGACGGAGTATGGGCTGGAATGAGTGATGATGCTGTTGACTGGTGTCATCTATTTCTACTTTCTTTGGATCTCAATTAGCTGAAAAGAAATTCCTTAGTACGAAGTTCTTTTACGGTGTCGCGTAATTTGGCTGCTTTTTCGAATTCGAATTTCTTTGCGGCTTCACGCATGTCGGATTCGAGTTTGCTGATGTAGATATCGAGTTCCTGCTGGGTAGAAAAGTCAGGTATGCCTTCTGCTTCGTCGGTGAGGTCGGCGTAGTCGGCTTTGAGAATGCCGGCAAGGCCCATCTCGAGTGGCCGGTTAATTGATTGTGGGGTGATGCCATTCTCTTCGTTGTAGGCTTGCTGTTTTTCGCGGCGACGATTGGTCTCGTCAATGGCACGTTGCATGGAGTCGGTCATCTTATCGGCGTAAAGGATGGCTCGACCTTCGACGTGACGGGCGGCTCGGCCTATGGTCTGGATGAGAGAGCCCTGGGAGCGGAGAAAACCTTCCTTGTCGGCGTCGAGGATGGCGACCAAGGAAACTTCGGGAAGGTCGAGACCTTCGCGTAGAAGATTGATGCCGATGAGAACGTCGTACTCGCCTTTGCGCAGGTCGCGGAGGAGTTTGATGCGCTCGAGGGTTTCGATCTCGGAGTGCATGTAGCGGCAACGGACGCCAACTTCGGTGTAGTAACTAGCCAGGTCTTCTGACATACGCTTGGTTAACGTGGTGACGAGAACTCGCTGGTTCTTTTCTGCGCGGTCGCGGATTTCAGCTAGCAGGTCATCGATCTGCCCTTTGACGGGGCGGATCTCTACGACAGGGTCGATGAGGCCGGTGGGGCGGATGATCTGCTCTACCACGACGCCGGCAGACTTGGTCAACTCGTAGGGGCCGGGGGTGGCGGAGACATAGACGATCTGGCCGGTGCGAGACTCAAACTCCTCGAAGCGGAGGGGACGGTTGTCGAGAGCAGATGGTAGGCGAAAGCCGTAGTCGATGAGGTTCTGCTTGCGGCTGCGATCACCGTGCCACATGCCATGGAGCTGGGGGATGGTGACATGGGACTCGTCGATGAAGATGAGGAAGTCTCGAGGGAAGTAATCGAGGAGGGTGGGCGGGGGTTCGCCCGGAAGACGGCCGGAGAAGTGGCGGGAGTAGTTTTCGATGCCGTGGCAGTAGCCTACGGACTTGATCATCTCGAGGTCGAAGCGGGTGCGCTGGTGGATGCGCTGAGACTCGACGAGGCGGCCTTCCTTTTCCAGCTGTGCCTCCCATTCGAAGAGCTCGGCGAGGATGGAGTCGCTGGCGGTGCGTTTGCGTTCGGGTTGTACGACGTAGTGGGACTTGGGATAGATGGGGAGGCGGGAATACTTCTGACGGATGGAACCGAAAAGGGGATCTATCTGTGAGAGGGAATCGATCTCATCGCCGAAGAGCTCGATGCGATAGGCGTTTTCATCGTAGGTAGGGTAAACCTCGATAATGTCTCCGCGGACGCGGAAGGTTCCGCGGCGGAAGTCGACGTCGTTGCGCTCGTAAAGGATTTCGACCAGGCGGCGAGTAATGTCTTCACGCTTGATTTTCTGCCCTTTCTCGAGCAGAAGCAACATGCCGTAATAGGCTTCAGGGGAGCCAAGGCCGTAGATACAGGAGACGGAGGAGACGATGATGGCATCGCGACGCTCGAAGAGGCTTCGGGTGGCAGAGAGCCGCAGTTTATCCAGTTCTTCATTGATGGTCGCTTCTTTTTCTATGAAGAGATCACCAGAAGGAATGTAGGCCTCGGGCTGGTAGTAGTCGTAGTAGGAGACGAAGTACTCTACGGCGTTATTGGGAAAGAAGGTCTTGAACTCGTGATAGAGCTGCGCGGCCAGTGTTTTGTTATGTGCAAGGATAAGGGCAGGACGGTTGAGCTCTTCGATGATTTTGGCCATCGTGAAGGTTTTGCCTGAACCCGTGACGCCAAGGAGGACCTGGTCTTTTTCTCCGGCGTTGAGGCCGGAAACCAACTCGCCGATGGCTCGGGGCTGGTCACCTTGGGGCTTGTAAGTTGTGGAGAGCTGAAAGTCCATCTTTGTAGCATATTGGATGCAGGAGAATTTAAATGAGTGCAGGAACTGAACTGTGGTTGATTCGGCATGGGGAGACGGAGTGGAGTCTCAGCGGTGCGCATACGAGCCGAACGGATATTCCATTGACGGACCATGGACGGAAGCGCGCCGAGGAGCTACGAGATTATTTGAAGGGGACGCAGTTTAATGCAGTGTTTGTGAGTCCGATGCAGCGGGCACGTGAGACTTGCGCGATTGCGGGCTTTGGGGATGTTTCGGTGGTGGATGAGGGCTTAAGGGAGTGGGACTATGGCATCTACGAGGGTAAGACTACGGCACAGATCCGGAAGGAGGTTCCGGGGTGGTCAGTGTGGAAGGACGAGATCGTTGGGGGTGAAACTGCGGAACAAGTGGGTGAGCGTGCGGATAGTTTGATCGCACGGGCGCTGGCGGCTGCCGGTGGGGCCAGGGATGGAAGAGGGAAGGTGGCCTTGTTTGCTCATGCTCATATCCTGCGGATACTTGCGGCGCGTTGGATTGGATTGGCTGCAGATGGGGGCCGGTTGCTGGCGTTGGGAACCGGAAGCGCCAGTGTGTTGGGATGGGAACGCGAGACTCGGGTGGTTGAGTCTTGGAACCGTGGGTTTGAGGGATAGAGTGTTTGCGGGTGACAAGGCGCTGGGCGTGATAGATGCCGTGATGTCCTCAGAAGAGATAGCTGGTGAAGCAGGCTATGGCGGCGAAGGCTCCGGCTTCCGGTCAGAAGAGCTCTAGCGCCATGAGGCTGCCGGCTATGGGGTGTTGGCGCCTCCAGCAAAGACTGCGGCAAAGCCCATTGCGGCTAGCAGGGAAGAGGGTAAGGGAAGGACGCAGGAGAGGGCGTTACCGAGGGTGGCTTCCATGAAGAAGAGTGGAGTAACCTCTCCGCCCTTGAAGCCTGTCCGAGGGCGAGGCTGGTGAAGGCGAATTTGGCGGCGAAGTCGTAACGGGGAAGGTGTTGGGAGAAAGCCGGACGATGGTGGGGATGTCGAGGCCAATGTACTTCGTCGTTCCGATAGCAAAAATTGCGAGGGCGACGAGGGTGCGCCGAGCAGGGGGCGGAGGGGTGGGTAGGGGATGTGGCGCTTGAAGAGGTTCGTGGCCCATTAAAGTTTTATAAGCAGATTAGCAAGCGACGGAGTTGGACATAGACGCGCTGAATGAAATGACTTCTGCATCGTAACCCCCCCACCTGGCAAATAAGGCTAAAGTATTCCATCTAAAATAGTTAGGTTCGTACTTCGAGGTGTCTTTGTGGTTGGTTTGAGTATTGCACCTTATAAGAGGACGAGGCGGAGATGCCATTTGTCAAATGAATCGGCTTTGTTCCGGCGCTGCAGAGGGGAGATTGTTCCAAATGGCAGGATACGTCCGGCCTAGTGATTTCGGATGTGCTCGGGGCGTACACCTATGCCTACAAAGCGCGCTAACAGGCGGCGAAAGCCAGGGCGGGACGAAAGGAAACGTAGTATTAGCGGGGGCTTGATGGGGCCGGGATTTCTGAAGACCTTGCCGAGAAAAAAGTGGGCCATCACCTGAAAGGTCTGCGTGATGCGTGTGGGAAGAGCACGGCGGGACTGGACGTGGGCGAGGGTGAGTTCGCTGACGAATCCGGTGGCGAGAGCGGGTGCAAGGATGCGCGCGGCAGCCACGGCATCTTGAATGGCGAGATTGATGCCGATGCCTCCTACGGGAGACATGGCGTGCGCGGCATCGCCGATACAGAGAAGGCCGGGGCGATGCCAGCGGGTAAGGCGATTGACCTGAACGGAGAGGAGCTTGACCTGGTCCCAACTGGTGATCTCCTGGACACGGTCGGAGAGTGATGGGACGAGACGCACCAGAGATTCGTGGAATGCGGGCAGGCCAGCGGGCTGGATTTTAGTAGTAAAGGTATCTTTGGCGATGATGAAACCGCACTGAAAGTAGGTGTCGCGGTTGATGAGGACGAGCAGACTGCCGTAGTTGATGTTGCCGAGGACATTCTCGGGGTCATCCTTGTGTCTGCTGAGGTGAAACCAGAGGACGTCGATGAAGGCTTTGGTCTCGTGAATGGGAAGGTGGGCTGAGACGCGGGAGATGGACTGGCGTCCATCGCAACCTACGACGAGCGTGGCTGGTATATCAATAGGGCCGGAGGGAGTATTCGCATGAACACCGATGACGCGATTGTTACGATCTTCGATGAGGCCTGTGACTTCGTGCTCTATGAGGAGCTGAAAGGTGGGGAATTTTACGGCCTGGGCGGCGAGAAAGTTGAGGAAATCCCACTGCGGCATGAGGGCGATAAACTTTGCGTGGGTGGGGACGTGGGAGAAGTCCGCCATGGGGAGGGATTCGCCGCCGATGGCGATGCTCATGGCCGTGATCTGGTTGTGGGGAACGGCGAGGAACTCATCGAGCAGACCGAGCTCGTACATGAGGTCTAACGTGGCGGGATGAATGGTGTCGCCGCGAAAGTCGCGAAAGAAATCTTTATGTTTCTCGAGGACGATGACGTGCTGGCCGGCGCGGGCGAGGAGAAAGCCGAGCATCATGCCGGCTGGGCCTCCGCCTACGATGCAGCAAACGGTTTTTGCGGGCACGGCGCCGGAGGTAGACATTGGTGGAGCGAGGGTAGCAACTGCGATGCGCTGCGTCAAACGATTCTACGCAGGATTTTTTAGGAGGCGTGCTAGATTCAACGCATCCCTTTTTGCATTTGGAGAATGAGTATGCGGGTGCTTCGAACTATATGTGTGGTCGTTGCGATATCACTGATTGGCGGTGTCTGCGGTTTTTCGCAGTCGGATTCGACGGATGAGGCCAAAGGCAAGACGTGGTGGGCGCATGTGCAGTATCTCGCGGATGACTCGATGAAGGGACGGCTGACCGGGAGCGAAGAATATCTGAAGGCCGCAGCTTATGTGGTGCAGCAGTTCAAGGCGGATGGGCTGCAACCAGCGGGGGTGAAAGGAAGCTACTACCAGCCGGTGAAGTTCGATGTGCAGCGGGTGCTGGCGGACAAGTCTTCGATGAGCCTGGTGGTGGATGGAAAGGCGGGGCCGCTGGTGCTGGGAACGGATGCGATTCTTGGGTCACGTTCGGCGCAGAAGGCGGTGACGAATGTTCCGCTGGTGTTTATCGGGTACGGACTGCATTTGCCTGAGGCCAAGTATGACGACTTCAACTCGGCTGAAATTCCGATGTCGGAGCTGAAGGGGAAGATTGTTGTGTATATCAACGGGGGGCCGGCTGATTTGCCGGGACCGTTGAAGTCTTATGCGCGCACGGCTCCGTTTGCGAAGGCGCTGCGGGATGCGGGGGCGCTGGGAGCAATTGCGATACCGACGCCGAAGTCGATGGATTTTGGCTGGCAGCGTGTGGCGAGTGGGGCCTCGCAGCCGGGAATGAGACTGGCTGCTGCACCGGATGATGCTGCGGTGGCAGCGAAGCATTCGGCGCTGGCTGACGATCACACGCCAATGTTCTCGGCTACGTTCAACCCTGCGGAGGCGGAGAAGCTGTTTGCAGGGACGGGTCATACGTTTGCGGAACTGCTTGCGCTGGCAGATGCTCAGAAGCCGCTGCCGCGGTTTGATTTGGGGAAGGGCCTTACGGCAACCGTGGTGAAGGAGACCTCGCAAGTGGTGTCGCCGAACATTGTGGCGAAGCTGCCGGGTTCCGATCCTGCGCTGGCTTCAGAGTATGTTCTGGTGTCGGCGCATCTGGATCATCTTGGTGTGGGCGCGCCGATCAATGGAAAGACAATCTATAACGGTGCGATGGATGACGCATCGGGTGTGGCCACGGTGCTGGAGGTTGCAAAGCAGTTCAGCCATGCGGCTACACGGCCTAAGCGGTCGATCCTGTTTGTGATCTTTACGGCAGAGGAGAAGGGATTGTTGGGGTCGAGGTACTTTGCAGGGCATCCTACGGTTCCGGGAAAAGATATCAAGGCCGATTTCAATCTCGATATGTTTATGCCGATCTTTCCATTGAAGAAGCTTCATGTGCAGGGATTGGAGCAATCAACGCTGGCCGATGCTGCGGAGAAGGTGGGTGAGGCACATGGAATCGTGATTGCACCTGATCCGGAGCCGGATAGGAATTCGTTCATTCGGACGGATCAGTACAGCTTTGTCCAGGCGGGCGTGCCGGCGCTGGCGTTCAAGTTTGGATGGACGGCGGGGTCTCCGGAGTACAAGGCATGGCGAGGTTGGCTGGCGCAGCGGTATCACTCGACCGAGGATGATCTTTCGCAGCCAGTGGACCTGGTTGCTGCGGCGCAGTTCAATAACTTTCTGGCCGATCTGGCGCGGACGGTTGCGGATGATCCGGCTACGCCGCATTATCGGGATACGAGCTTCTTCAAGAGGTTTGAGACAGGGCAGTAGAGGGGACAATTCCAAGGATGGTAAGCCAGTCGGCGGGGGTGTGGGCCGTGTAATCGGGTGGCGCGGCTGCGAGGGTATGGGGTGACAGGCCGAAGGTGCAGCCAATGGAGGTTGTGCCGCAGTTGCGGGCGGTGAGGATGTCGATGTCGGAGTCACCCACCATGAGGGTTTGGGAGGGCGTAATCGGCTCGCCTGCAATGGCGCTGGCTTCGGCGATGAGAGTAAGGAGACCGTGGGGATCAGGCTTTTTCGTGTGAAAGCTGTTGCCGCCATAGTTCTGGAAGAAGAAGCGGTCGAGGCCGAAGTGAGCGCAGATGTCGCGGGAGGGATTGACGGGCTTGTTGGTGAGGACGGCCATCAGGAGGTCGGGATGGGCTGAGCGGATGGCTTCGAGAGAATCGATGACGCCGGCGTAGACATAGGTGTAATCGAGCTTGTGGATGCGGTAATAGTCAAGGAAGAAGGTCAGGGCGTCGGTCACGTACTCCTCGTCGTGGACGTCGCCTTCAGGATCGCCGAGAGCGCGGCGGACAAGCATGGAGGCTCCGTCTCCGATGTAGCTGGCGATGACAGGCTCAGGGAGCTGAGGCTTGTCGAAGTGATCGAGCATGGCGTTGATGGAGTTGCAGAGATCGATGCGGGAGTCGATAAGAGTGCCGTCGAGATCGAATGCGATAAGGCGGGGAATGGGGTGGAGCATGCGGAGAGTTTAACGGAAAAGGGACAGCGATGGCTGTCCCTTTTTCGTGCTTGTAGAGAGTGGCTAGCGGATTTGGATGTCTCCAGAGCCGGTATTGGCACGGATAGTGGCGCCACCGCCGTTGACCACGCCGTTGATGTGATGGCGATTGAGGCTTCCCTGCATCGTGATGGGCTGCTGGACGTTGATGCTGCCGGAGCCGGTATCGGCGTCCAGATTGAAGCGCGCGCCGCTGCCCACGGCGAGGCTAATATTGCCGGAGCCTGTGCTGAGCTTCCAATCGGTGGTGGGTTGACCCTCAACCTCGATGTTGCCGGAGCCGGTGCTTGATCGGAGACCGCCAGAGATGCCACGGAGGACGAGGTTTCCGCTGCCGGTTTCAGCTTTGACGTCGCCGGGGGCAGACTGTTGGAAGTCGATATCGCCAGAGCCGGTGCCGAGGACGGACGCGCCGGCGATGCCGCGCGCACGGATATTGCCTGAGCCAGTCTGGGCCTTGAGGCTGGAACCTGCGTCCTGGATGTCGATGTCGCCGGAGCCGGACGTTGTGACGAGGACGGAAGAGCGTGGCGTGGTGATGTCGTAGTCGATGGTGATGTTGCGGAAGAGGTCGTTGTTGTGACGCTCTCCGATGGTGATGTCATTGCCGTTCTGAACGATTGGCGGATTGTTTGCGATCTGCTGTACGCGGGACTCGGCATCGCCGCTCATCCAGCCGTGACTTGCGTGAACATGGCCGACAATGCGGATCTGATTGTCGGAGCCATTTCGGATACGGATATTGCCGGAGCCGGTGGCGACGTTCAGATTTGGCGTGCTGCTCACATTCAGGGTGCGCTCGAAGTTGCTGTCGGCGGCGAACGCCGTGGTGGCGATGGTGAGGCTGGCGATGGTGAAGAGAGTTCGGAGATGCATCATAGGCTCCTTGCTGGCTGAGAAACTTCTGTGTTCTGCTGGCCCGGTGTGTGCACCGGGTCTTGTAGTTATTGCTGGAGGACGACAGTGTCGCCGGACTTGAGCCCTGCCAGAACTTCAGTCTTTGTTCCGTTGGAGATGCCAGCCTTGATGTCTACCTTGCGGCGGCCTTTCTTCTGGTTGGAATCGGGCACTTCGACAGAGGCGTTACGGTCTTTGTCGTAGATAACGGCCTGTTCCGGGACCGTGAGAACGTTCTTATGCTCTTCGAGGAGAATTTCGGCGTTGGCGGTCATGTTGGCTTTGAGTTCACCGCCTGGATTGTCGATGGAGACGCGTACCTCGAAGGTAGTGACATTGTCCTTCTCGACGCCGAGGGGAGCAATGCGGGTGACTTTACCGAGGAAGGTCTTGTCTTTGAAGGATTCGACTTTGATGCGCGCGGTCTGGCCAAGGTAGACCTTGCCGATGTCGGACTCATCGACTTTACCCTGAACGTAGACTTGCCGAACGTCGCCGATAGTCATGACGAGCGTGGCGGTGGAGCCCATGACCAGAATCGAGCTGACGGCATCACCGAGTTCGACGTCGCGGGAGAGGATGACGCCGTCCATGGGAGAGGTGATGGTGGTGTAGCTGAGCTGCTCTTCAAGCTGCTTGAGCGACGACTGGGCCTGCTGGACCTGGGCCTCCGCCTGATGGAGTTTGGAAGCATCCACAGTGATCTGGGCTACGGCTTTATCGCGGGTGTTAGCGGCGGCGAGGTACTTCTGCTGGGCGTCGTCAAGGGCCTGCATGGGGACTACGCCAATTTTGGACATCTCCAGGGCACGGTCGTAAGTGTGCTTATACATCGGCAGGTCGGGCGCCTCGGCGTTGACCTTGTCATACTCGATGGCGGCGGCGGCGGCGCGGGCGTTCGACTCGGCTGCGGCGAGCTGAGCACGCTGAGCGCCTACCTGGGCGAGGATCTCGATCTGATCGAGCTGGGCGAGCACCTGACCCTGTTTAACGTGGGCGTTGATGTCGGTGTCGAGGCGGGTGACGATGCCGGAGGCCTTGGATTTGACCTCGACTTTGGTGATGGGCTGGACTTTGCCGGTGGCGACTACGGATTTGGCGATGTCGCCGTTTTCAGCTTTAGCCAGCTGTGAAGGCTCCAGTTTCGTGCTGCTGCCGCGAGCGGCCACGGCGACACCGAGGATGACGGCTACCACCAGACCGATGAGGCTGGCCCAGAGCCAGAGTTTCCGTTTGTTTTTGCGCTGTGTAGCCAAGGAGGACGCTCCGAAAGTTCTATTGAGTAAGTACCGTCTCGGAGCTTGATTACGCAGAAAGGCCTGGCGAGGTTCCGTTGACGGTGGAGAAAGTTTAATAAAGAGGGCCGATGATCGATATTTTAGACGGACGGGCAGGCCTGGGGGGAGCGAGTCACATCATCCGTTGGATGAAACTCGAATTGTGACAAACAGGGAAACGGTCAGGCATATTTGCGGAGGACGCCCAGAACCTTGCCCTGAATGCTGACATTGGCGGCAGGGGCGAAGATTGGGGCCATTTCGGTGTTAGAAGGCTGAAGGCGAACCATGCTGCCCTCGCGGTAAAAGCGCTTGAGGGTCGCATCCGAGCCGTCGACCAGGGCGACGATGATCTCGCCTTCGCGGGCGGTGCGGGTACGCTCGACCAGGACGTAGTCGCCGGAGACGATGTGCTCATCGCGCATGGAGTCGCCGCGGACTTCAAGGGCGAAGACCTCGCGGTTACCGATGATGTCACTCAAAGAGATGCTTTCCGCAGTTTCAATGGCTTCAACTGGTTTTCCAGCAGCAATTCGGCCGAGGAGCGGAAGGCGTTCCGAGCCCTTCTTATTGGACCGGGCGGGCAGAACGTCAATGGACCGGCTGCGATTGTGCGCACGCTGCAGCAAGCCTTTGTTCTGCAGGTTCGTGATGTGCTTGTGAACGGTGGCTAGCGAGCTGAGGCCCAGACCGCTGGCTATTTCCTCATAGGAAGGGGAGTAGCCGTTTTTCTGAGTAAAGCTGGAGAGAAAGTCGATGACCTCTTTTTGCCGCCGAGTGATAGCCATGCGAAGATTGTAGCGAATAAAAAGCGAATTGCAATACCTTTGTTGATTCTCTTTTTGACGGTGCTTGAAACCACAGGCGGAGGGACCCTATTCCCATTTTGAAATTGCCCTATGCAAAAAAATGCATGGAGAGCTTGTATCGTGACGAGCCATGAACCAAGGTAATAGGACACCATCGGCAGTCCCGACGAAAAGTTGAATCGATACATGGTGGGTGTTTTTGAAGGAGATGAAATGCGGGTTTTGATTGTTGAAGACGATGCGGCCTTGGGATTGTTTTTGCAGAAGGGCCTGAAGCTGGAAGGGCATGATGTTACGTGGGTGGGAGATGGCGAGACTGGGTTGCGCCATGTGGAGGACCATCAACCGGATCTGGTGGTGCTTGATTTGAGTCTGCCGCGAAAGGACGGTACTGAGGTGCTGGAGGCGATGCGTGGGCGCTTTAACGAGACATCGGTGTTGGTACTCACGGGCCGCAGCCAGGTGGAGGAACGGGTGAAATGCCTGAATCTCGGAGCGGATGATTGCCTGTTGAAGCCCTTCAGCTTTCACGAATTGACGGCACGCTGCCGTGCGCTGCTACGGCGGCGAGAGCAGTTTGCCGATCCGGTGTTGCGGCATGGGGACGTTGAATTGAACCGCATGGAACGCAAAGTGACACGGAATGGGCGGACGATTGAGCTGACAGTGAAAGAGTTCTGCTTGCTGGAGTTTCTGATGCAGCGGAGGGGCCGGTGCTGCAGTCGAGCTGAGTTGTTGCGTGAGGTCTGGCAGATGTCTCCCGATGCAGGGACGAATGTGGTGGATGTGTACGTCAACTATCTGCGAAAGAAGCTTGGTGCAGCCATTGTGGATGAAGATGTCAGCTATGCGGTGATTGAGACGGTGCGAGGCGAAGGTTATCAGATGGGCGGTTTGCAGAAAAAAGCAGTGGGTCGAGTTGGCGCGTATTCAATCAATGCTGCATTGGCGGGGGCGTAGCCGTGGAATGTCAAGAAACAGATTTAGTGGAACGGATTGATGTTGCGCTGCATGGGCTTTGTCAGCCGTTGACGGTGCTGCAGTGCCGGCTGGCACTGGGAGAGCTGAGCGGTGAGCCGGAAGCCATGCAGGAGGCGATCGGCGCGGCGTTGGGAGAGTGCGCTCGATTGAATACGGCCGTAGGTGCGATGAGAGAGATGTTGCAGCAGGCGATCAAGGTGGAGGAGACCAAGGGATGCTAAGCGAAATGGCGGTTGGCTCGGGAGTTTTGGATGGAGCGGCGTTGCGAACTGTAGTTCTGGCCAGTGCAGATGCGGGATGGCGACAGAGGTTACGGACTTCGTTGACGGGATTGCGCTGGCAGGTGCGTGAGGCCGGAGGTGGGGCTGAAGCGATTGCTCAGTTAGAGGCTTCGCGGCCCGAGGCGCTGCTTGTGGATAGCTGGCTGCCAGATCTGGAGGTGGGAGAGTTTGCGGGACAGATACGGGTGATGTATCCGGGAATAGAGTTGTTGCGCGTAGATGGCGGCAACGAGGGTATAACACGGAGCCCAAGGAGAAATGAACTGCTCCATGCGCTGCGCGAGGCGCAGGAAGGCTTGGTAAACGATACGGCGGCATGGGCGGCGGCTCCGATAGCTGTGCCAAAGATCGTTTCCAGAGGGCTTTCTGAGGTGCAGGGGTTTGGGCGTCATGGGGCACAGGATTCTTTTCGTGTGAGGCCTGACAAACAGGGTTCGCCAGTTTTTGCGGGATTCGAGGAGCCTGTGCGCGTGGTGAATTCTGGATGGACGTTGCCTGAGATGGTGGGCGCGAGTGAAGCGATGGGGGAGCTGGCGAGGCTCATTAGGCTGGTTGCTCCGCGGTCTACGACGGTGTTGATTGAGGGAGAGACGGGAACTGGAAAAGAGGTAGTGGCGCGGGCAGTGCATCGGTTGAGCGAGCGGGCGGGTAAGGCGTTTGTTGTATTGAACTGC
The DNA here is from genome assembly GCA_035317185.1 of Edaphobacter sp. Classification (GTDB taxonomy): domain Bacteria; phylum Acidobacteriota; class Terriglobia; order Terriglobales; family Acidobacteriaceae; genus Edaphobacter. The sequence continues at coordinate 99,604 of DATHHN010000071.1, read as the reverse complement.
GCGGCCATTCCAGAGGCGCTGCTTGAGGCGGAGTTATTCGGACATACGCGCGGAGCCTTTACGGGAGCGGTGCAATCGCGGACGGGACGGATTGAAGCTGCACATGGCGGGACACTGTTTCTCGATGAGATTGGCGAGATGCCGCTTGCATTGCAGGCAAAGATGCTGCGCTTTCTGGAGTGTGGCGAACTGCAGCGAGTGGGGGATAACGAGACGATGCGCGTGGATGTGCGGGTGGTTGCGGCTACGCATCAGCCGTTGGAGCAGAGGGCGGGGGAGGGAACGTTTCGGTTGGATCTTTATCATCGGCTGGCGGTGTTTCCAGTGGAGGTGCCTGCGCTGCGAACTCGTATGGAGGATGTGGGGTTGCTGGCGGAGCACTTTCTGGAGCAGATGGGGCAGGAGATGCCGCGAAAACGGCTGACAATTGAGGCGGAGTCGAGGTTGCATGAGCATCATTGGCCGGGAAATGTGAGGGAACTGATGCATGTGCTGGAGCGTGGGGCGATTCTTTCGGGGGACAGGATGGAGATCGGGGCGGAGGAGATTCGGTTTCGGAGGGCTTCGCGAGGGTAAATTCGGTATAAATTCTGGTGTGATTTTGGGGGCGGTTTTTGCGAAAAATGGGCTGTTAAACGTGGTTTCTGGGTGGGCAGAGTGTGGTCAATTGCATGGTAACCGTGGTTTGCAAATGTCAGCCTTGGGAACAGGCGAGCAGTTTCGGGAGTACTGATCCGATGTTGCCGGTAACCTAAGCACGTAGCGAAACCATATTTCCGATTATTGGATCGTTGTTTGATTGACATTTATGCCTTGAATATGTATTTTACCTATTAGTTAATTAACCTATAAGGTAAATGCAAATGGAAGACCAACTCAGCACGACGTTCGCAGCCCTGGCAGATCCCACACGAAGGGCCATTCTGGCCAAGCTCTCGCTTGGTGAAACTTCTGTGACCGATCTTGCCAGGCCGTTTGAGATGAGCCTGCCCGCGATCTCGAAGCACCTGAAGGTGTTGGAAAAAGCAGGACTCATAAGCAGAAGTCGAGACGCGCAGTGGCGGCCTTGCAAGCTTGAAGCCGCGCCTTTGGAAGAAGTAGCCGGTTGGGTCGAGGAGTATCGGCGCTTCTGGGCGGAGAGTTTTGATCGTCTGGATGTCTACCTTGCCAAGGTTCAGGCCGCAGAGAAGAAGCGTAAGAAGCTGTCCAAAAACTGAAGGCTTAGGGGTTTTAAGAACAGGCAAAGGCAAGAGCAAAGATGAAATACAGAGATCCTTCACTGCGTTCAGGATGACGATGTAAAAAACAGATGCAGCATTCAGGATGACGATGTAAACAAACCGCATTCAGGATGACGACATAAACAAACGGTGTTCAGGATGACGATAAAAAACCGCGTTCATGACGACGTAAAACAAACAACCGCAAAAATCTCTTCCAAACCTCTCATGGAGAGTTTCTGGACAGGTTCTGAGACGGAAACACTAAATGCTTAAAGACAGGAGAAGACGAATGCTGGCAACACAGACACAAATCGCAGACTCCCGGGTGCTGAATGCGCCGCGCGAGCTCGTTTTTCGCATGTTCACAGACGCAGAGCATATCTCCAACTGGTGGGGACCGCGTGGGTTCACCACGAAGACAGAGCGGATGGATGTTCGACCGGGCGGATTGTGGATCCACACCATGATCAGCCCCGAGGGCGTTGTCTATCCCAACGAGGTTCGTTACGTCGAGATCGAAGAGCCCAGACGAATTGTCTACGATCACATATCCGATCCACTCTTCCGGGCGACGATTACTTTCACAGACGTCGGAGGAGATAGAACCGAGGTTGGCTTCGAGATGGAGTTTGCGACGCAGGCTCTACGCGACGGTGTGGCCATTGCCCATGGTGCGGTCCAAGGCCTGCACGATACGCTGGAACGCTTCGACGAAGTCGTGGCTACCCTGGGGTGCGAAGAGTTCTCGATTACTCGAGAGTTCAATGCGCCTCAAGACCTTGTGTATAAAGCATGGACTGAACCGAGCCGTCTGCTGAGTTGGTTCGGTCCTGTCGGTACCAAACTAAGCATTAAAAAAGCAGATATGCAGCCGGGAGGAGAGATGGTCTACGGCATGAAAGCTCCGGATGGAAGCATGATGTGGGGGCGATGGACGTTTCGCGATCTGACACCGCCGGAGCGTATCGTGCTGGTGCTCTCGTTCGTGGATGAGAAGGAGAATGCGATACCGCATCCTTTCGCTCCCGATCTTCCAGTCGACCTGCTTTCGACGATCTCCTTTGAGGAGAAAGGCGGCAAGACATTGATGACGCTGCGATCGCAGGGCATGCATGCTACCGATAAGGGCAGGATCGCTTTCCACAATCTTTTTGCCAGCATGGAAAAGGGTTGGGGCGGAACTCTCGATCAACTCGGGGCCTACCTTGCATCGGTATAGGTTGGCGATGCCGTGGCGGCTGTGAACAAGCAGCCGCTGCATTGGCGGCGGGTCCCTTGAGCGCTTGCTTAAGAATCGTAGCCGGGGCCACGAGGCGACCCGCACTCTTTCCACAGCTTTTCCCAATTCCAGATCCTGCTCGTCACCTTGTTCGGCAGCGGGAATCCGAGCTGATGCGTGAGCATACACACCTGCCCGCGATGGTGGGCGTCGTGAGAAAGCATGTAACACAGCATTTCAACGCCAACCGGCCAAGGCCGAGCCCAGCCGTCTCTGCGAAACTTCTCGACGCGACCCTCACGCTCGCCGAGCGCTTCGGCGAGCATCTCCGCGCAGCAAGCGGCGCTCTCGGATAATCCCTCGCGAGCCTGCTGAGGCGTGCAATGCGCACGGTTGAGCTGACGCGGAACCTTCAGGTGCGGTGCTGTAAGTCTGACCCACTTGGTGCGGACATTGTGCATGTGCGTGAAGATCGCCGCGATGGTGCGCGTGTTGCCGGACTGTTTGGCTGGCGGTTTAGCTAGCGACTTAGCTCTCCAGGCGGCAGGGTCGAGATGTTCGATAAGTACCTGGTTCATGCGATCATTGGCGGCAAAGATCTGCACTGCGGTTTGGCCGAGTTGAGTGTGAACCTTGTGTGGACGCGTGGTCACGGCTCTCTACTCCTTGAGCTATTTTACTTCCGGGCCGTGGGCAACACGGAGGTTGGATTGCCGCGGTAATCCGTATAGGCCGTAATCCGCCCGCAACTGGGAAGCTTGGATTTCTCCACGCGTGCCAGTGAGTGCTGCGCAATTGAAGGAGTTGATAGCGCGCAAGGCGCAATTGGAAATTCCGTTACGTCTCTCTTGACAAACCATAACCATTTGGCTATGGTTTCTCTGTGACGCTGGCCAATGCCAATCACGTGTTCCGCGCTCTCGCCGATCCGACGCGCAGGGCCATCTTCGAGGAGTTGACCCGGCAGGGCGAACAGACCGTCCACGCATTGACTCGCTATGCGGGCGTGTCCCAGCCTGCTGTCTCCAAGCACCTGACGGTGCTGAAGAGGGCAAAGCTGGTACGGCATCGCCGCGAGGGACGCGAAACTCACTATCGCGCGCAGCCCGAAGCGCTGGCGCCGATGGTGGACTGGATGCGTGACTACGGTGCATTCTGGCGCGACCGGTTTGACCGTCTAGAAGCACTTTTGGAAAGGATGGATCCATGAGCAATCCAGCAGAGAGTCCCCGAACCCTTGTGATCGAGAGGGTATTCCCACACCCGCCAGAGAAGTTGTGGCGAGCGCTCACGGAGAGTCCGCTCATCGCGCAGTGGATGATGAACAACGACTTCGAGCCGGTGCCCGGTCACAAGTTCCAATTCCGGGCCGATCCCATGCCGAACTGGAATGGTATTGTCGACTGCGAAGTGCTGATCGTCGACCCACTCCAACGCCTGTCCTACAACTGGGGTGTTGGGGGAAGCGAAAGCGGGCTTCAATGGGTGGTGCAGTGGACGTTGACTCCTATAGAGGGTGGCACCCACGTTCGCATGGAGCAGTCCGGCTTCGGTCCCGATCAGCAGGCAGCTTATCAAGGTGCAAAATACGGCTGGCAGAAGTTCTTCGATGGTCTGGATCGTGTGCTCGCCGGGCTGGTATAAATGCCTCCAAGGTACTGATTGTTTGGAACACCTTGGCGATTGTTCTGCCAATGGTTTATCACTCCGATTAGCGCCACCATAATCGGGACAATAACACCCACCACCCACCAGTATTTCTTGGCCGGTTCCACGGGCTCTTGAGGCAATGCCGGCGTCCTCTCATCGAGAAATGCTGCAACAGTCTACCAAAGTGACTCAGAGCGCGGCAGCGAACGTGAATCCAGATGTACTGGCGGAGCTTGCTGGTCATGCTGAGCGCACCTAATTTAGGTGCGAGAATTGGAGCTATATATGAAAAGGCCCATCCCGGCGGAATCTGCCTCTGCATTCATCGACGCGAAGATCAACGAACTTGGAGACTGGCGCGGGAAGATGCTCGCGAAGGTGCGCGAGATTATCCACAAGGTAGACCCTGAGATCGTCGAAGAGTGGAAGTGGATGGGGACTCCCGTCTTCTCCCACGGGGGCATCGTCTGCACGGGAGAGACCTACAAGGACGTCGTCAAATTGACCTTTGCCAAGGGAGCTTCGTTGGAGGACCCTTCCGGTCTATTCAACTCCAGCCTCGATGGGAATGTCAGGCGCGCCATCGACATTCACGAAGGCGATAAGGTCGATGAGGCGGCCTTGAAGGATCTCATCCGCGCCGCAGTGGCGCTCAATCTGAATCTCAAGGCCAAAGCGAAGAGCAAGCCGAAACCCCGGCGAGCGAGCAGCAAGCGGGCCGACTAGCTTCATCGCAGGTCCGGGTCCTATCTCCTCCCGTAGGGAAGCTTCGGCACCTCCCTCATACGCCAAGCAGTTCGGCGTCGAGGCCCCGAGCTGGCGGGGAGCGGGGTTCTCTGGGGCGTGTCGTACTTCTTCCGTCGGCTCCAGGCCGGCGCGATCGCGATCTAGTCGGTGGTGCGGCAGCGTCAGCCGGGAGAGGCGCATCGGCTACTGGGCGCCGACGATCATCATCGCCAACGGTTCACCGGCGGATAAGAGCGCTCTCATGTGAGGGCGCTTTTGTTTGGGCGTTGAGATGCATAGGTGGAGGCGGAGGCTTTTATGAGTGTGACTACTCCTTTGAGTGATGCGCTGGCACGGTATCTCGATCTGGCCAGCGAACAGATGAAGCTGACGGCTTCGAATATGGCCAATGTTGATACGCCTGGATTCAAGACGCTGGGGTTCGATTTCGAGCAGGAGTTTACGCGGCAGTTGAATGGTGCCGCTGATGCAGACACTAGTGCCGAAGTTCAGGCGCAGGACGTGGATGGGTTGGTGGCGCGGCCGGATGGAAACAATGTCTCGATGGATCGGGAGGGAATTCAACTCGCGAAGTCGCAGATGCAGTTCCGCATTGGCGTGCAGCTGCTGAAGAATGAGTTTTCGACTGTGATGAGCGCGATCCATGCGGAGGCGAAGTAAGCCATGAATTTATTTGGAGTGATGGATGTGAGTGCTTCGGCGTTGAAGGCGGAGCGGGTTCGGGCTGAGGTTGTGGCTTCGAATATGGCCAATGCGGAGACGACGAGGACGGCCGATGGCGGACCTTATCAGCGGCATCATGTGGTGTTTGAGGCTGAGAGCGGTGATAGCTTTCAGCAGGCGCTAGCGGGGCAGATAGGTGGGCTCGGCGGGAGCTTGAAAGGGATTTCGAGTGGATGGAAGACCAGCCTGATGGGCGGCCTGAGCCGTGATGTGACGGCGGACCAGACGGTGCAGGGCGGGGTTGCTGTGACGGGCGTGATCAGCGATGCGAGCGCACCGCTGCGACGGTATGACCCGCAGCATCCTGATGCGGGGCCGGATGGGTTTGTGGATTATCCGGACATCAATCCGCTGACCGAGATGGTGGATTTGATGGGGGCTACGCGGTCGTATGGGGCGAATGCTTCGGCGATAACGGCGGAGAAGAATATGGTGACTTCTTCGTTAGACATTTTGAAGTAGGCAATCGGGATTAGGAGACGGTGATGGAGACGAGTGGATTTTTGCAGGGCGCGGGATTTTTCGATACGCCAGGAGTGAATGCCGGGGTTACAGGAATTGGTACTGCAGGGGCTGTGACGACCACGCCGTTTGCCGGTGTGCTTCAGTCGATGGTGGAGCAGACGAGTGCTCTGGATCAGAAGGCATCGGATGCTGTGACGGGATTGTTGAGCGGGCAGGGCGTGGAGATTCATGACGCGATGATTGCGACACAGAAGGCGAATATGGCTTTTGAGTTGGCGCTGCAGGTGAGGAATAAAGCGGTCGGGGCTTATCAGCAGATGATGGGCATGCAGTTTTAGTGAAGTTAGAAGACTTGGGCTTTAAGCGTTTGTGTTTCGGGAGTGAGTGGATCGAATGGCTGATACGGGACAGGTGGAGACGGCGGGGCTTCAGAGGGTTGGGCAGAGTGCGACGGGTGCCGCTGACGGTGCCGCGGCGAATACGCCGGTTTCGAAGGCCATGGCAGTGGCGAATGCAATGCGGGATCGGGTGATGGCTCTGCCTGCGGGGAAGCGCAATGGATTGCTTGCTTCGGTTGCGTTTCTGACGGCGGTGTTGGCCGGGATGGCCTGGTATGTGGGGCGGACGGATTGGCGCGTTCTGTTTAGTGGGCTGGATGGAAAGGATGTGCAGCAGGTATCGCAGGAGCTGGCAGCGGCGCAGATTCCGTTTGAGATGACGGCGGATGGTGCTGGTGTGCAGGTGCCGGCTGAGATGCTGGATAAAGCTCGGATGGAGGTGGCGGCAAAGGGTATGCCGCAGACAGGTCGATTGGGATTTGAGCTGTTCGATAAGCCGAACTGGGTGGGGAGCGAGTTCGACGAGAAGGTTAATTATCAACGGGCGCTTGAGGGTGAACTGGAACACACGATCGGTTCGCTGGGGATGGTGCGGTCGGCACGCGTGCATCTGGTGCTGCCACAGCCGTCGTTGTTTTCGGCGGAGGAGAAGGTGGCGAAGGCTTCGGTGGTGTTGAAGCTGAAACGCGGAGTGATGGATACGGAGCAGGCGGATTCGATACGGAGTCTGGTGGCGGGTGCGGTCGATAATCTGAGTCCCGATCAGGTGACGCTGGTAGATGCAGATGGACGGGTGAATTTCAAGCCGAAGTCGAAGGATGTGAACGAAGCGGATGTGGAGCAGGCGATGGAAGCCAAGCTGGTGGCGATGTTGGAGCCGCTGGCGGGCCGCGACAATGTGCGTGCGACGGTGAACGTGAGTTATGAACAGGGCACGGAAGACAGGACGGATGAGATTTACGATCCGGAGCAGACGGCGACGCTGACGCTGCAGAAGAGCGAGCAGGTTTCGGAGATGAAGGGAAGGGCTACGGGGGTTCCAGGGACGGCGAGTAATTCTCCTGCGGGCGCGCCTGCGGGTGGGGTAGCGGGATCGCAGGCTGCGGCTTCTCCGAATACACCGCCGCTGTTGCAGAAGGAGGCGCTGCCGGTGTATCCGCAGCAGGGTGCGGGGGTAGGGCAGAGTATGCATCAGGAGAATGGAACCTATGGTGTGACGAAGCATTTGCTGCACACGGAGGAAGGGCCGGGGAGAGTGCGGCGTGTGACGGCGGCTGTGGTTGTGAATGACCGAAGCGTTACAGAGGGGATGGGCAAACTGGAGCACCTGGTGTGGAAGCCGCGGAGTGCGGATGAGATGCGTCGGCTGGAAGAGCTGGCACGTGCGGCGGTTGGTTTCGATGCGAAGCGGGGCGACCAGGTGGCGATGGAGAATGTGAGCTTCAGCTCGAACTCCCCTGAGGTGAAGCCGCCGGTGATGGAGCGGGTGATGGAAGAGGCCCGGTCGCTGCTGCACTCGCAGCCTGGGCTGGCGCGGACGGCAATGGTGGGACTCTGCGGTGTGTTGCTGGTGTTGCTGGTGCTGCGTCCGATGGCTCGACAGGTGACGGCTACGCTGCGTGAGCCGCTGCTGTTGACAGCGAGTACGACGGCGGGAGAGCAGGAGATTCTTGCGCCGCAGAGTGAGCTGGAAGAGGCGGATCGCGTGTCGATTCTGCCGAGAAAGAGCAGGGCTCAGCTGGAGGCGCAGGGAATCTTTGAACATGTGTCGGAACACATTCGGCGGGAGCCGGCGCAGAGTACGCGACTGCTGGAGTGCTGGATTGGATCGTCTGAGGAGGCGCAGGGATGAGAAACGAAATGCATAGAGCTGGAGTCGAGGCGATGCAGCGGAGTCCGATATTGCTGACGGCGGAGGCGGGGTTTGTTCCGGCGGAGATGTCGGGACTGCGAAAAGCGGCAGTGCTGATGGTGGCGCTAGGGGACGAACTGGCGAAGACGCTGTTTCAGAGCTTGTCAGAGAATGATGTGCAGCGAGTGACGGACGAGATCACGCGGCTGGGCGAGGTTCCGGCGGCGCAGTTGACGCAGGTGTTGACGGAGTTCTACGGACTGCTGGAGACGCAGCAATACATGGTTCGAGGCGGGCCAGCGTATGCTTTGAAGTTGCTGACGGAGGCATTTGGGTCGAGCAAGGCGGAGGAGCTGCTGGCGCAGGTGCGGAGGATCCGGGAGCGTACGGATGGCGATATGGCTGTGCTGCAGAAGATGGATCCGCAGCAGTTGAGCAAGTTTCTGGAGACGGAACATCCGCAGACGGTGGCGCTCGTGCTGGCGCATCTGGATGCGAAGCGGGGATCGATGGTGTTGATGCAGCTGCAACCGGCGATGCGGGTGGATGTGGTGCGCAGGCTGGCGGAGATGCGGCAGTTTTCTCCGGAGATGGCGCAGACGGTGGCGTCGGTGCTGCACGGAAGGATGGAGGGCATGGGTACGGGGGGGAGGAAATCGTACTCAGGCTTCAAGGCGGTAGCAGACCTGTTGAATCGCGTGGACCAGACGGCGAGCAAGGGGATTCTGGAAGAGATTGAGCATGATGAGCCGCAGCTTGCGATTGGTATCAGGAACCTGATGTTTACGTTTGAAGACCTGACGACGGTGCCGCCTGAGAGTATTCGCGAGTTCCTGGCAGCGGTGGACAAGAGAACGCTGGCGATGGCGTTGAAGGGTGGGCGCGAGAACTTGAAGGCTCATCTGTTCAAGGCGATGAGCTCGCGCGCGGTGGAGATGCTGAAGGACGACATGGAGGCGATGGGACCTGTGCGTATGAAGGATGTCGGGTTGGCGCAGCAGGAGCTGCTGGCTGTGGCGAGGCAGTTGGAGAGCGAAGGAAGGATGATGCTGAAGATGGAGGCGGATGATGATCTCACCGTCTAAAAATGCGGCGCCGACGAGGTTGCTGGGTGGTGTGCGGCGGAGGGAAGTCGCGCGGCTGGAGTTCTATCCGGCGGATTGGGTGGCGAAAGAGCCGGAGGATGATGCCGGCTTCGAAGTGAATGAAGTTGTGGCGGATGACGTGGGTTCGGTGGATCTACGTCTGGAGGCACAGGCGATAGAGATGCAGACGAAGGTGGAGGCTGCCCGGACGAAGTCGAGGGCAGAGGCACGCGGGGAGTGGGAAGAGGAGTTGAAGAGCAGGGTGGCGGAGGAGCGGGAGCGGGTATCGCGGGTGTGTGATGAGTTCGCGGGAGAACGCAGGAGATACTTTGCCGACGTTGAGACGGAAGTGGTGAGGCTGGCATTGGCGATTGCGTCGAGGGTGTTGCATCGTGAGGCGAAGATGGATCCTTTGCTGCTGGCTGGTGTGGTTCGGGTTGCTCTGGAAAAGATAGCAGAGGGGAGCGCGGCTGTTCTGCGTGTGCCTGCAGACGAAGTGGAGATGTGGCGGGATGCGGCTTCGAGCGTGGTGGGAGATGAGCGTATGAAGGCTGGCGAGTGTGTGCTGGAGACGAGTGTAGGCAAGGTGGAGCTGGGTGTGAGTGCGCAGTTGGAGGAGATTGAAAAAGGGTTCTTCGATTTGCTGCAGCAGAGGCCTTCGTGATGGCGGAGGCTGGATTGGGCGCTTATTTCACGCAGCTGGCGACACGGCCAGCGTGGCGATGGAGCGGACGTGTGGTTGAGGCGAATGGGCAGACGGTGGAGTCTGAAGGACCGTTGTGTTCGGTGGGTGAGTGCTGCGAGATTGTGGATGGAGATGGGCGGCGACACCGGGCGGAGGTGATTGGGTTTCGCGGGCGTCATGTGCTGGCGATGCCGGTTGAGGAGACTCAAGGGATTCAGTACGGCGATGCCGTAATGGCGATGGGAGTGACGCCGAAGGTTGCGGTTGGAGCGCAGATGCAGGGAAGAATACTTGATGCGCTGGGCGCTCCGCTGGACGGCTTGCCGATGGTGCGGATGGAGGGGATGTGGCCGCTCGATGGAAAGGCTCCGCATCCGATGGAGCGAGAGGCGATTCGCGAGCCGCTGCAGACGGGAGTGCGGGTGTTGGATGGAATGCTGACGGTGGGACGTGGGCAGAGGGTTGGTATCTTTGGCGGATCGGGCGTGGGAAAGAGCACGCTGATTGGAATGATGACGCGCAATACGGCGGCAGATCTCACGGTAGTGGGATTGGTGGGAGAACGCGGGCGTGAGGTACGAGAGTTTGTAGAGGACTCGTTGGGGGAAGAGGGAAGGAAGCGGTCGGTTGTTTTGGTGTCGACCTCGGACCAGAGCCCACTGTTGCGGATGCGGGCGGCAATGGCGGCTACGGCGGTTGCTGAGTTTTATGCGGCGCAGGGAAAGCATGTGCTGTTAGTGCTGGACTCGCTGACGCGATATGCGATGGCGGCGCGGGAGATTGGATTGGCAGCGGGAGAGCCTCCGGCGAGCAAGGGATATACGCCGAGTGTGTTTACGAGGCTGGCGAAGCTGGTGGAGCGAGCCGGGAATTTTCGGACGGGGAGTATAACGGCGTTCTACACGGTGCTGATGGAGGGAGACGATCAGCAGGATCCAGTCGTGGATGCGGTGAGGTCGTTTCTGGATGGGCACGTGGTGCTGTCGCGGTCGATGGCGACGGCGGGATGGTATCCGCCGGTGGATGTGCTGGATTCGTTGAGCAGGCTGATGCCCGCGGTTACGACGGCGGAGCACAGAGCGCAGTCTTCGATGGCTCGGCGGCTGCTTGCAGCGCATGCGAGGTCGGAGGATTTGGTTCGAATAGGAGCGTATAAGCCCGGGACAGATGAGGAGCTGGACAGAGCGATGCGTGCGATGCCGGTGTTGCGTGAGTTTCTTGAGCAGAGGAGCAGTGAGCGCGTGTCGATGGAAGATACCCTGGCGCGGATGAATGCGATGGAGCTCTAGGGTGAAGACGCGCCTGAAGAGATTGAAGCGAATGGCTGCCCTGTATGGGGTGGTGGAGCGGATGCACTCGGTTGAGCTGCAGCGGGCGACCGGTGTGGTTTTAGAGGCGGAGCAGGCGATTGATGCGCAACGGGCGATTGTGCGCACCGCGGGATTCGATGGTCGTGAAGCGCTGATGCAGGGAGACCGCATGGGTTATGCGCTTGCAGAGACGAAACAAGAGGTGGCCGCATGGAGGGGAGAGCGGTTGGAAGAGATTCGTGTGAAGCGTGAAGAGTTGAGAGGAGTTGTACGAGAGCGATACGCTGCGAGTCGCTTGAAGAATGAACAGATGAATCGCGTGGTTGAGGGTGTTGCCGAGCGTGTGAAGACGGAAGAGGGGCGGAGGTTTCAGGCGACGACAGATGATCGATTTTTATCGAGGAAGCTATGGATGCAGACGCGAAAAGAACGGTAGCAGCAGGATAAGTATCGCCTAATACTTCGCCGGAATTTTTTGGCATGTGGAATGCATTTTGAGAGGAGCGACATGAGAGGCATGGACATAATGGCTACAAGAGTTGCGATGCCACTCGGCGCGGAACAGGCAAATGCGCTCCAGGCGCCGTCTGTAGCGAGTGACGGACAGAAGATATCTTTTGCGAAGAGCTTTGGTGAGGTTGCTGTTGACGCAGGTGCACTTGTGAACGCGACACCTGTTGAACAGACGCTGAAGGAAAAGGTTGCGCTGCTGACGAAAGGTGCAGATGCGGCTGTTGGTGCGATGGATACGCTGCCGAAAGCTTCTGCAGATGAGGGGTTGAAAGGGGCGAAGACGCCCGCGGATACAACTGGTGTGCAGAACCTCATCGGCGAGACGCAGCCCGTACAGGTTAAAGCTTCGGAGAAGCCTGCGGATGCTGTGCCGCTTGTCGTCGATGAGAAGACTGCTTCTGGAGAGGCTCCGCTTCGCAGTGATGGAGTTGATGTTGCCGGTGCAGCTACTTCTGGGGAGATTGGAAGATCGGTCGAACCCATGGACGATGTAGACGGTGTGAAGGTCGCGGTGGCGACGAAGATCGATTCGATGGGACGTAGCTCTACTTCCAAGGTGACGCAAGCGCTTTTGATGAGTGACGGAGAGCGGCCAGCCGTACAGAAGAAGGAGGCTGTTACTGCGACGTCGGGAGTGGATAAGACGACGGCAAAGAAGGAGATTAGGGCTAAAAGCCATGCTTCTGTAGGTGTAGCAGTAATTGAACCAAAGAATAATTTGGGATTTTCTGAGAGCACTGGGGTGCAGGTGACAGTCTCTGTTGCACAGGGTGGAGTAGCCCCGGTTGTTGCGAAGGGACAGGAGATAGATGGAGTGAAAGGAGGTGATCTTCCAAAGAGCGTGGCGGCTCGAGGCAACGTAGAAGGTATTGGCGGCGGGAAGAGCGCGCGGAGTGGCGTGTATGGTACTGATCGGACGATTGCGGGAATGGGCGTTACCGATGTATCGAAAGGCGAAAAGACGCCTGCTGTTATTAAGGTCGATGATGGTTTCGCGCAGAAGGACGAAGCGGTTTCTTCGAAGGTGAAGGGGAATGTGGCATTCGCGAATAAGTGGATCGAGGGAAAAACGCACAACTCTGATGGAGTGATTACGGTGCCAGGAGAGCACGGCGTTCTGGCGGTGCCGGGCAACATAGCCGGAGATGCGGTCGGGGGCAAGGTGCGTTCGAATACGACAGGCGCCGCGACGGCTGGACAGGATGGAGTTGATGCAGGAACGGCGGGCGTAGGGGACGGTCATCGAACGCTTGAGGCCACGCCTACGTCTCTTGAGGTTGGTGTAACGAACGGGACGCATGGATGGTTGAAGATTCGCGCTGAGATGGCGGATGGCGGCGTGGTGAATGCGTCGGTATCTGCGACAACTTCGGCGGGGCAGGAGATGCTGCATCGAGAGCTGCCTTCGCTGACGGCTTATCTGCAGGATGAGCGGATTGGTGTGGGTTCGGTCGTGCTGCATGCGACCGCAGCGGCAGGATCTCGCGAGTTTGCTGGAGGAATGGAAAGCGATACCGGGCGTGAACAGATGCAGCAGCGCGGCGGTCAGGAAGGAGAAGGTAGGCAGGATGCGATGGCGGCGTCATTTTCCGACAGTGGAGAGGGTTACTTTCAAGGGGGATTAGGCGGGGCAGCGGAGGTCGATGAGATAGGAGCTCGTTCCGTTTATGCAGGTGGCAGCTGGCTTAGTATACGGGCGTGATGAATTTGAATCAGCAATAAGGAACAGGAGATTGAAATGGACATATCACAGATGAGTTCGATTACGGGAGTGGGTTCTGCGGCGGCACATAGAGTGGCGACTGCGCTTGCTCCAAAGAGTACAACAACGCAGACGACAGGCACGGCAGCGAAGCCGAAGGCAACTTCGGATTCGGGAAGCTCTGCAACAGATAACAGTGCGACGATCTCGGGGAATGATTTTCTGACGCTGCTGGTTAGCGAACTGAAGAATCAGGACCCAACACAGCCAACCGATCCTACGGAGTACATCACACAGATGGTTGGTGTGAACAGCTTGCAGCAATTGATCGAGATCAATCAAGGGTTGTCTTCCGTTGAAGGAACTTCGACGTCGACTTCTTCAAGCTAACGAATGCTGGAGCCGCGGTCTCGATGGCCAGGTAATGACGACAATCGAAGTTCAAACCAGGAAATACCAAGGAGAAGGTGATGGGATCATTTTCAACAGCACTAACCGGTCTGCAGGCGGATACGGTCTCGCTGAACACAATCGGCAACAATCTGGCGAATCTCAATACGACGGCCTTCAAGGACCAGAGTACGACATTTGAAGATCTGTTTTATCAGCAGATAGGGACGTCGGGATCGAACAACCCTATTCAGGTCGGCGTGGGAACGAAGGTGTCGGGCACGGATACTAATTTTCTACAGGGAAGCTTGTCGACGACGGGAAACTCAGCGGATATGGCGCTGCAGGGCAATGGGTTTTTCGTCGTGCAGCAGGGTAACGTTCAGTCGCTGACGCGGGCGGGAAACTTTCAGTTGGACCAAGTGGGTAACCTGACGACAGTAGACGGCGAGCAGGTGATGGGATATCCCGCTCCGGGCGGAGTTGTGAACACAAATGCCGGTCTGGTGCCGTTGACGGTGCCTGTTGGCGTGAATGAAGCGGCACATGCGACGCAAAATTTCTCTGTGACGGCAAACCTGGACGCGAGCGCTGCCACGGGAACGCAGGCAACAAGTCCAGTGAAGATCTATGACTCACTGGGTGAAAGCCATGATGCAACGGTTACTTACACCAAGACGGGAGCGAATACCTGGGATTATTCGATCGCGCTCCCGGCTGGCGCTGCAACAGGAACACCAGTAAATACTACGGGTACGTTGACGTTCGACACGAGTGGAAATCTGGTGGCACCGGCGTCGAATGTTGCTGGTATTACATTTCCCGGTTTGGCGGATGGGGCGAGCGATATGACTTTCAACTGGAATCTGTATACCAACGGGAACTCTACGATTGCGCAATCGGCAGCGGCCTCGAGCACGGCGACGGTCAATCAGGATGGTTATTCAAGCGGGACTTATCAGAGCTTCAAGGTGGATTCCAACGGCGTGCTCTCAGCAACGTTCAGCAACGGCCACACGCAGAACATCGGACAGGTCGCAGTAGCAACAGTAACAAACCCCGAAGGCCTAGTGATGGTAGGCAACAATAACTATATGACGACGGCGGCCTCTGGCACAGCAACGGCCGGTGTGGCGGGAACAGGTGGGCGTGGCACGATCGAGGACTCGGCGCTGGAGCAGTCGAACGTCGATATCTCGACGGAATTCGCGAATCTGATCGTGGCACAGCGTGCGTTTCAGGCGAATTCGAAGACGATAACGACATTCGATTCGTTGACGCAGGCTACGATCGGAATGATTCGGTAGTCGCTGCAGAAAAACAGTGGGCCGGGTGCGGGGCCGAAGGAAGGCCCGGCACCGGCCTACTGTTTTTGTACAGGACTGTGGGAGCCCGAGAAAGATCGTGAAGATTCGCTAATGTGCAGGCACGGGATTGTGGCTATCCGCTTGCAGTCTCTCAGGCATCATGGCTACTTCACCTCCAGTTATTCAAGGTAGTTCTGCTTCGGATCCGGTCAAATTGCCGGTAGTTTCTTTGTTGATCGCTGTTGTGCTGGGAGTCGTGATTGCGACTCTGGGCGTTGGCGGGATCGTTTACTTTCTGGCGCGCTCCGGCAGGCTGCCGATGCAGAGCGGAGCTGCCGCGAAAACGGAGCCGGTTGCGTCGGCGACGCACGCGATGGTTCTTGAGCCATTGCTGGTGAACCTGGCGGATGGCGGAGGGAATGCCTATCTACGAGTCGGGTTGACGCTGCGGGTGGCCGATGCCGCGGGCAAAGGCAATGAAAAGACAAAAGAGGAAAAGAGCGGCGACAGCAAGAGCGCCAAGGATGCCGATGCTGCCGCGGTTCGCGATACGGCGCTGGCGGTACTTGGAAGGCAGACCTCGGAAGGACTGCTGGCGAGCGATGGCAAGGAGCGATTGAAGGCTGAGTTGAAGACAGCGATTGCGGAGCATAACCGCGAGTTAAAGGTGACGGACCTGTTCTTCACCGAATTTCTAGTGCAGCGGTAGGGAGAGATCGTGACCGATACGGAAACAATAGCAAGCGATATGGAATTGCCTGCACTGGCGGCGGGATCGGAGCTGGTGAAGGTGGCGCCAACGGTGTATGGGATGACGCGGATCGAGGAGCACGGCGCGTGGCCGGTGTTGTCGGAGTTGATGATGACGCTGGAGTCGGGAATAGCGTTGCGCGAGTTCAAGGTACGGGATCTGCTGCGGCTTGAGGTAGGGCAGGTTATCGAGAGCTTGTGCCCGGATACGGACGATGTACCGGTGAAGGTTGGTCAGGTGCAGTTGGGCTGGAGTGAGTTTGAGGTGGTGGAGCAGCGGTTGGCTGTGCGGCTGACTCGGCTTGCCTAGTGTTTAGAAACGGAGTTGGGAATGCGGCTTTTGCAGAGTATGGAGCGGACGAATAATCCGAAGACGAGTTTCGAGATTCAGGGCCTTGCAGGATGGATGCTTGATTTGCTGCGTAGATTGCAAGGCGGGAAGACGTCGCAGCAGCAGAAGCAGATGCGTGTTGTGGAGACGCTGGCGCTCGGTGGACGGAGGCAGCTGATGCTTGTGAGCTGCGGAGAGGAGCGCTTCCTGGTGGGCGGAGGAATGGACAGTATCGAGACGATTGTGCGAGTCAAGGCTGCAGGTTTGGATGAGGGTGAAATATGCCTATAGGGCGCTGGGGGCTGGCCGTTGTCTCGATAGCGATTTTATTGCTGCCGACGGAGACTCAAGGACAGCAGGCTAAAGGACCGATGTTAATGACTGCGATGGCGGCGCCGCAGTCGTTTTGGGTCAAGAAGACGGCGGCAAACGTTCCGTCGGTACACGGCGGTAAGGTTCGGACAGTTGCTGCTGGTGGAAAGAAGAACGTAGGTAATCATACGACGGAGGCGAGCGCCACGAAGAAGACGGATTCAGAAGGGAAGAACGAATCGATAGCGGATGCGATGGAGAAGGGCAGGAGCACACCGTGGTCGATTGTGCTGGGGCTTACGCTGCTTACGCTGTTGCCGGCGTTGTTGTTGTCGATGACTCCGCTGGTTCGGTTGCTGGTGGTGTTTCACTTTCTGCGACAGGCGCTGGGAACCCAGACGGCTCCGTCGAACCAGGTGCTGATGGGACTGGCGTTGATGATGACCTGGTTCCTGATGCAACCGGTGATGCAGGAGGTAGAGCAGAAGGCAGTGGCTCCGTATCGGGCGAATGCGATCTCGGGCGAAGAGGCTTTGGACCGTGGAGTGCAGCCGGTGAAGAAGTATATGTTGCGGTACGCGCGGGAGAAAGATCTGGCGGTGTTTGCTTCGGCAGGGATGGCGGTGCGGCCCAGGACGAAGGAGGAGCTGCCAATCCAGGTGGTGGTTCCGGCGTACATTCTGAGCGAACTGAAGGCTGGATTTCAGATTGGGGCGGTGTTATTTCTGCCGTTTCTGCTGGTGGATCTTGTGGTGGCCAGTGTGACGACATCGATCGGCATGATGCAGTTGCCGCCGGTGGTGATCTCGACGCCGCTGAAGATATTGCTGTTCGTAATGGTGGATGGATGGAATTTGCTCGCAGATCAGTTGATTAAAAGTTTCTAAGGTTTGTTGAGAGGCGATGCCATGGGGCCGGACCAGACGGTGGAGATGATGCGAAGGGTGTTGATGGAGGCAGCGCTGTTGGGTGCGCCGCTTCTGGTGACGGCCTGTCTGGTGAGTGTTCTGGTGAGCCTGGTGCAGACCCTGACGAGTGTGCAGGAGCAGACACTGACGGCTGTACCTCGACTGGTTGTGGTGTTTCTGGTGACGATGGCGACGCTGCCGTGGATCGTGCATCGGCTGGTTAACTTCACGCTGCACATGTTTACCGGTTTTCATAAGTATCTGGGGTAAAGCGAATGAATCGAGAGGCTAGTGCGTTGATTGAGGGATGGCCCCAGTATCTGGCGGCAGGGATGCTGGTGATGGTGCGACTGAGTGGATTGATGGTGTTTGCACCGGTGTTTTCTTCGGCGGCGATCGCACCGCGTATCAAGGTGGGATTTGTGTTTGCGATGACTATATTGCTGGCTCCCGCGGTTGCGGCCGTACCGAATGCGAGGGCAACGCTGGATATGAAGGCGGTGCTGGGAGAGTTGGGCGTGGGTTTGGTGTTTGGCCTTTCTTTGACGCTGCTGAACGAGGCGCTGGTGTTTGCGGGAATGCTGGTGGGGATGCAGTTCAGTTTTTCGCTGGTGAATCTGTTGGACCCGAACTCGAAGATTGAGACGCCGGTATTGGGACAGATGCTGGGATGGCTGGGTGTGCTGGTGATGATCGGCGCGGGTTTGGATCGCAGTCTGCTTGCGGCGATGGTGCGAAGTTTCTCTGCTGTGCCAGTTGGACAGGCGGTGCTGCAGGCGAAGACCGGGCTTGCACTGGCCGGGATGGCGGGCGGGATATTTCTTGCAGGGTTGCAGTTGGCTGCTCCCGTGATTGCTGCGGCGATGGCAGTGGAAGTAACGATTGCGTTGGTTGCGCGGCTTTCTCCGCAACTGCCCGCAATGGTGGTGAGCATTCCGGTGAAGACGATGGTTTCGTATGTGGTGTTGCTGGCGAGCCTGGGGGTATGGCCGGGATGGATTGAGCGGCACTTCACGGCGTTGCTGGATGCCGCGGGAAGGTTGATAGCGACGTCATGAGTGAGAAAGGTACGGAACGGGCAACTCCAGAACGAAAGAAGAAGGCGAGGGCGAAGGGTGATGGTGTACGCAGCCGTGAGCTTCTCTCTGCCGTGGCGATGCTTGGCGGCGTGATGATGTTGGGAGTAACGGCTCACGACTTTGTTTCGGGCTGGGGCAAGGTATATGTCGAAAGCCTGCGGTCGGCGGCTGTAGGCGAGATGAATGGCGAGCAGCGGTGGAACGAAGCTGTGCGGCGGATGCTGGAGCCGGCGTTGTTGCCGGTAGGTCTGGTGATGGCGGCGAGTTTTGGTGGGGTGCTGGTGGTGGGCGTGGCGCAGGGTGGAGGAGTCTCGATACATCCAAATGCGTTGGAGTTGAGATTTTCGAAGTTGAATCCGGCGACGAACCTAGGGAACCTGTTCAGTCTGCGTTCGACGACACGGCTGGTGAAGTCGCTTGTGCCTGCGGCGGCGATGGTGGTGCTGGGGTGGGGCGCGCTGAAGGCGTTGATGCTGCCGCTGCCGGTGATGAGCCTGATGCGGTTGCCTGCGACGTTTTCGACGGCGTATGGACTGGCTCTCGATGCGGCCTGGATCACGCTGGCTTGGTCGGGACTGGATTATGCGATGGAGTGGAGGAGCTGGAACGAGCGCTTGAAGATGAGTAAGCAGGAGATCCACGACGAGATGAAGGATTCGATGGGAAATCCTCAGATCAAAGGGAAGATCCGGCAGATTCAGATGGCGATGCGGAAGCGCAAGGTGAAGGCGGACATGTCGCGGGCGAGCGTGGTGATTACGAATCCGACGCACTATGCAGTGGCGCTGGAGTTCAGCTTCGAAACGATGGAGGCCCCGAAGGTGTTGTGCAAGGGACGCGATCTCCATGCGGCTGAGATTCGCGAAGAGGCACGGTGGGCCGGGATTCCAATGATCGAAAATCCTCCGCTGGCGCGGAGTCTTTACAGGATGGTCGAGCCGGGACAGTCGATTCCGTTTGAACTATATGCGGCCGTGGCCGGAATTCTCGCTTACCTGTATAGACAAAAAGTGGAGGAACGGATGCGGCGCGAACGGCAGGCACAGCAGACGCAAAAGAATGTAGGACATCGAGGAACGATGGGGATGGTTGGGATGCGTGGATTTGGAGGTGGGATGTGAGCGATGCCGTGATGACGAAGCGTGAAGGTTTTTCTATCGCCAAGCTGCAAGGCTTTTTGTTGCCGGTGACGGCGATCAGCATGGTGTTCGTGATGCTGATTCCGGTGCCTGGCTTTGTGCTGGACTTGTTGCTGGCGGCTTCGATTACGGCATCGGTGATCGTGTTTCTGACCGCGGTGCAAGTGAGGCGTGCGGTGGACTTCTCGGTGTTTCCGACACTGTTGCTGTTGCTGACTTTGTTTCGGCTTTCGCTGAACCTGGCTTCGAGCAGGAGGATTCTGCTACATGGACACGAAGGGACCCACGCGGCCGGATCGGTGATTGAAGCGTTTGGGCAGTTTGTTATTGGAGGAAATTACGTTGTTGGCTTTGTGCTGTTCCTGGCGTTGATCGCGATTCAGTTTCTTGTGGTTAGCCATGGTGCGGTGCGCACGGCGGAGGTGACGGCGAGATTCACATTGGATGCGCTGCCAGGTAAGCAGATGGCGATCGACGCGGATATGAACGCCGGATTGATCGATGAACATGGGGCGCGGAAGCGGCGGCAGGCGATTGCGCGGGAGGCGGAGTTTTACGGCGCGATGGACGGTGCTGCGAAGTTCAACCAGAGAGATTCGCTGGCGACGATTTTGATTACGGCAATCAATATCGTTGCGGGTTTGCTGATTGGTGTGTTGCAGCAGGGTGCGGATCTTGCGACAGCGGTTAAGACTTACACAATTCTAACGGTGGGCGATGGACTGGTAACGATGATCCCAAGCCTGCTGGTGTCGATTGCGGGTGGCATGGTGTTGACGCGGGCGTCTTCGGCTGGCTCGCTCGATCAAGAGCTTGGGACGCAGTTGCTGCGCGGGCGGAATACGCTTTGGATCGCTTGCGGTGTGCTGCTGGGATTGGCCCTGATTCCGGGGCTGCCTAAGTTGTCGTTTGTGCTGATGGCGACTGGAGTTGCGTTGCTGGCTCGGAAGTTGCCTGCCGCGAAAGATGGGGCGATCGCTCTTGCAGATGAGGCTGCACCGGCGGCAAAGGTGGCAGAGGTAGCGAAGAGCGAGAATTTGGCGTCGTTGTTGAAGATGGATGAGCTGACGCTGGAGATTGGGTTTCAGTTGATTTCTCTAGTGGATGAGAAACAGGGTGGCCAGATGTTGAATCGTGTGCGCGCGCTGCGGCGTCATCTGGCTACGGAGCTTGGGTTTATTGTTCCTGCGGTGCACATTACGGACAATCTTCGCTTGAAGCCGCGGGAGTACGTGGTGAGTTTGCGGGGTGTGGAGATTGCACGCTGGCAGACGGAGCAGAACTGCCTGCTGGCGGTGAATGCCGATCCGAAGGCGCGGGCGCTGCCGGGAACGGAGACCAGGGAGCCGGCGTTTGGCGTGATGGCGCGGTGGATCCTTCCGGGATTGGAGGAGCAGGCGCTCGCTGCAGGGTATTCGGTTGTGGACCAGACGACGGTGATTGGAACGCATCTTGGCGAACTGATTCGACGTTATGCGCATGAGTTGCTGGGACGGCAGGAGGTGAAGCGGTTGCTCGACAGTATGAGCGAAAGCTATCCGAAGCTGGTGGAAGAGTTGGTACCGAAACTGATGACGTTGGGAGAGGTGCAGCGTGTGCTGCAGCAATTGCTGCGGGAGCAGGTTTCGATTCGTGATCTGGGAGCGATTCTTGAGGTGTTGGTGGAGGCGGCGCAGCAGTCGAAGAATGTGGTGCATCTGGTGGAGAGCGTTCGTCAGTCGTTGGGGAGGGGATTGGTGCATCCATTGCTGGATGGAGAGGGCGGACTGCGGGTACTGATGCTTGAACAGGGGCTTGAAACGGAGCTGCTGCATACGTTCGATCCGCAGGGAGCGGGGTTACTGCTAGGAGATGGATCTCGCCAGGCGGGTATGCCTGCGGATTTCCTGAGACGGCTTGTGGAATCTGTGAAACGCCTAACCGGAGGGGCCCCTACATCGGCACTCCCCGTGCTTCTATGTCCGAGTCCAGCCCGTTATCACGTGCGGCGTTGGCTTGAGCCTTTCCTGCCCAGGGTGACGGTGTTGGCCCCGGCGGAGATTCCGGCAGAGATTCGAGTTCGGAGCATAGGGACAGTTGGTTGACGACAGATGGATGGCAAGAGAATGCAGGACAGTGAATAGAACGAGGACAGGGAGAAAGTAATGGGCGCACGGGGTTCAATTCCAGTACAGATGTTGGATGGATTTGCAGAGAATACGTTGTTCGCTACGGAGACGATGAGGTTGGATGGAGCGGCGACCGAGGTAAAGTTTGCTCCGTTCACGGGGAGTGGCGAGGCCGTAGCGACTGAAAACGGGACTGCGTCGGAGCGGGATCAGTTGTTGATGGAGCATCTGCCGACGGTGCGATATCTGGCACGCAGAATTCATGAGCGTCTGCCGCAGCATGTCGATCTGGATGACCTGATCTCGGCTGGTGTCGTCGGTTTGATCGACGCGTTCTCGAAGTTCGATCATGGCAAGAAGGTGCAGTTCAAGAGTTATGCCCAGTTTCGAATTCGCGGGGCAATTCTTGATTCGCTGCGGACGCTGGACTGGAGCCCGAGAGAATTGCGGCGCAAGGGAAGAGCCGTGGAAGAGGCGATTCGGTCGGTGACACAGCGGGTGGGACGGGCTCCATCGGAGCAGGAGATCGCTGGAGAGATGGAGCTGAGCCTGACGGAGTATCAGCAGCTGCTGGGCGATTTGAAGGGACTTGAGATTGGCAGTCTGCATATGGAGCGGTCAGAGGATTCGGGGGATGAGGAACTCGCTTATATCCCTGGCTCGCCTGAGGAAGATCCGCTGTTTCGCTGCCTGAAGGGCGAGATGAAGCAGAGGCTTGCGGATGCGATTGATGAGCTGCCGGAGAAGGAACGCATGGTGCTAACGCTCTACTACTACGAAGAGCTGACGATGAAGGAGATCGGTTTGACGCTGGGCGTTGTGGAGTCGCGGGTCTCGCAGATTCATTCTTCTGCCGTGTTGCGGCTGAGGGCAGCTTTGGCCAATCTTCGCAACGGCGAAGCGACGCTCACGAGCAAGGGATCGAGTGCAAGGCGGAAGGCAGCTTCGCGTTGATTTGCGTCTCACGAATGCGGAATAAACCAGTTCGATAAAGAAGGACTTCGATGGATAAGAATCTTGGACAGGACGATATTGATGCATTATTCGCCGCTGCTGCGGGAGCAAACGCCGCGCTGAAGACAAACGGGCCGGCAGAGCCTATTCCCCCGGAGAAGTACAGCTTTAGCCGGGCAGGACAGATCAGCAACGATCAGATGCGGGCGATCAGTACGGTCAACGATCTGTTTGCGCGAAACCTGATGCATACGCTGGGAGCGTGGCTGCGGACACCGCTGCGAGTGAAGCTGGTTTCGGGAGAGCAGCTTCCCTTCAGTGAATTTCTCGAACGGCTCTCTGCGCTGGCGTATGTCTGTTCGGTTCGCCTGGAGCCCTTGGGAGCGATAGGGCTACTGGAGCTCGACCTTGCACTGACTTCTCCGATTGTCGATGTCCTGCTTGGAGGAACTGGAAGAGCGGGGCAGGTGCGGGAGTTGACTTCGATTGAGGAAGCGATCCTTGCCGCTGTGATTAAGGTGGTAGTCCAGGAGCTGAACCTTGCATGGCAGTCGGTGGGATTGGAATTTGTGTCGGAGAAGCGAGAGACAGCGGCCCAGGCGGCGAGGATGTTGACTCTGGGCGAGAAAATGTTGTGCGTGAGTTTTGAGATTCGGATGCCGGAGGTTCAGGGTGTTCTGAATCTTTGTCTGCCAGCGGTGGTGTTGAATGCGATTCTGCGGCGGCTCATCGCGGAAGGAGACAGGCCTCGAAGGCGATCGAAGGATGCCGAAGCGAGGATGCGAGCACTGATGGGGGAGACGAGGCTGGGGGCGGTACTGCAGTTTCCACCGGTGCGGCTGCGCGCAATGGAGCTAACGACATTGGAGCCTGGGATGGTCTTGCGCCTTCCGCTTCCGAAACATGAGATGGCGGAGTTGCGTGTAGGCGGGGTTCAGTTTGGCCGTGCCCATCCTGTGCGAAGCGGAGAGCACAGGGCAGCGGAGCTTGAGTATGACTACGGTGGCGTTCGGATGGAAGCACCCGATGCGGCCGAGATAAGGGTTAATTGAGAAGGGGGACTAAATGGAGAATTTAGCGGTGACTGAGTCGGCGATAGGGTTGTTGTCGGATATTGAGCTGGATGCGACGCTGCGGTTTGGTTCGCGCGAGATGGCCTTGCGCGAGGTTCTGGAGTTGGGGCCAGGAGCCGTGGTTGAGTTGGACAGGCATGTGTCCGAGCCGGTGGATCTTGTGGTTGGGGATCGCATCGTGGCCCGGGGAGAGGTGGTCGTGGTAAGTGGTAATTTTGCGCTGCGCATCACGGAGGTGGCGACGCCGCAACTGAGATTGGAGAGTATTCGATGCCTTTTCTAATGAAGAAGACGGAGAGCCGGAGCGTGGATGGGCGAGTTACGGATGTTTTAGCAACGGGAAATGACTCGAGGTGGACGCGCGATGTGTACACACCGTCGTTAGGGACTGAATCGTCTGTTGCGGTGGGACCATCTCCGCAACGCAGACTTTGCGGAAATGTGGAGTGCGCGAGCACATGGACGGCTCCCTGGAGAAATCGCCGCAGACCGATCTTCGAGGGTCAGTGGGGGTGCAGCGGACGATGTGTTTTGGCGATGGTGAAGACAGCGGTCAATCGCGAACTGGGAGAGGGCGAAGAGACAGTGGTTCCTCATCGTCACCGGGTTCCTCTGGGTTTGGTGATGCTGGCTCAGGGATGGATCACGCACCCACAGTTACGACAGGCGTTGGAGGCTCAGCGTGCAAATGGAAGTGGGCGGATTGGCGACTGGCTGGTTGCTGAGTGCGGGCTGGAGACAGAGCAGATCACACGTGGACTGAGCATGCAGTGGAGTTGCCCCGTGTTATCGACGAAGGGATTTGAACCAGAGGCGATGGCGCTGGCCGTACCGAGAATCTTTGTGAAGGAGTTTGGAGCACTGCCGTTGCGAGTGGCAGGGCATCGGATTCTGTATCTGGCTTTCGAAGATCGACTGGATGCTTCTACCGCCCTTGCTGTGGAACAGATGACAGAGCTGAAGGTAGAGAGCGGATTGATGGATACCTCTCAGTTCAGAGAAGCACGAACGACGCTACTCCAATGCGATGCTGTGGAGGCGAACCTTGAGGCTGCTACGAGTACAGCATCTCTGGCAGCGCGGATAACGGCGATTCTGGAGCAAAAGCAGCCGGTTGCGGCTCGTTTGATACGGCTGCATCAATACTATTGGCTGAGGACCTGGCTCGAGAACGGAGCTATGGGTAGCGACGGAAGTCTTCCCAGAACAAACGAAGATGTGAGCGATCATATCTTCACGATTGGGGCGAGAGCCTAGAGGCGCGACGAATGGAGCAAGGCAAAGGGAGAGCCTTTTCGGCTCTCCTTTCATCTTTGTAATAGATATTTACTGTTGCGAGAAGATAGTGGCCGGGGGCTCAGGGGTGGTTAAGGCGGAGGAGCCACCGTTAAGGCCGGTATCGTGCGTCGGTCCTAGGCCAAGCTTGATGATGGCACGTGAGTCCGGAATCAGCTTTGTCTGCCATCCATTGTCAGCCTGCAGTTTCTGCATTGCGGCTTCGGTTTGCGAATCCCAATGGCCACTGGCAGCATCATTGGAGAGATAGCCAGATTTCACTAGAGCAGACTGAATCTGTGTGGCGCGCGAGTCGTCGATGGCCCGCTGACCCATGGATTTCGAGCCTGATTTAGCCTTTTTATTCAGCAGCTTTTGCGAGGTGGGACCGCGGCGGGCGTGGGTCATTGCTGGGCAAGACATCGCAGCTGCAACGATCAACGCGGAGCTTAGGAGAAGTCTGAACTTCATGTGAAGCAGCACCTCAAAAATAAGTATTCTACAAAGAGGATTTATCGGTCTGCTGATTTCCTGAACAGAGTAGCTCGTAAGTAACTATTGTAGCAATAGCAAAGATTGTCCCTAGCTTACATCTTATGGGGCAGATAGTTAGGGTGGATACGAATGCGCGAGTCCTTAAACTCGCGCATTCGTACAGTGGAAATGCAGGTTATGGAAGTGTCCCGCCGACGTAGGAGTTGCCGGTATTCTTCTGCATTGGGGAATGAACGACGAAGACAACGTCGTCTTTCGACTTGAGGCCAGAGACGATGGTTCGGTAACTTGTTTCGTCGGTTACCGGCTTCTTGTTGATCTCGGTGATGATGGTGCCTTTGGTGAGGTTAATCTCATCAGCGAAAGACCCAGGACGTACGCTGGTAACCATAACGCCGGTTTTGATTCCGGTCTTGGTCGCAACAGCGGGGGGAATCGCTGAAACAGTGATGCCGAGCTTACCCTGTCCGGCATCCGATTCCTGCGGGGCTGCATTGTCATCGTTGTCGCCGCCTGCGAGATCGGCGTAGGTCTTGGCGCGGTCACCGATTGTGACGTTGGCGGTATTCTGCTTGCCGTCGCGGAGGTAGCCGAGCTTGACGCTTGAACCGATATGACGGGCGGAGATATCGTTGACCAGATCGTCACCGTCGGTGATCTTCCGACCGTCGATGGAGACGATAACGTCACCAGGTTGAAGGCCGGCTTTG
This sequence comes from Edaphobacter sp., assembly GCA_035317185.1. Lineage (GTDB taxonomy): Bacteria > Acidobacteriota > Terriglobia > Terriglobales > Acidobacteriaceae > Edaphobacter. The sequence continues at coordinate 73,261 of DATHHN010000071.1, read as the reverse complement.
GCTGCGCCGCCGGTTGCCGAGACGGTGCTGACGAGGACTCCGTTCGAGAAGCCGTACATGCGGCCAACCGCTGAGTTGAGAGCGGGCTGGAAGCTGATGCCGATGGATCCACGAACAACCTTGTGTTCGGGTCCGATAAGCATGTTGTAGACGCCGGCGATGATGTTGGCCGGCATAGCGAAGCCAACACCCTGTGAGCCCATGGACTGGGTATAGATGGCTGTGTTCATGCCGACGACGTTGCCTGCCATATCGACAAGCGGACCACCTGAGTTGCCAGGATTGATGGCGGCATCGGTCTGGATGAAGCGCTGGAACTGGCTCTGCGAGACGCCGTTGGGACTGGGCTCATCGATGGAGCGGTTCTTGGCGGAGATGATTCCTGCGGTGACCGTTTTAGAGAGAGCAAATGGGCTGCCGATGGCGAGAACCCAATCGCCTACCTGGGCGCCGTCGGAGTTACCAAGTTTGACGGTGGGGAGGGGTTCCTTGGCGTCGATCTTGATGACTGCGATATCGGTGTCCTTGTCGACGCCGATTACTGTTGCTGGACGACCGTTGTCGCCAGGGCCACCATCAGGGTCGGTAGAGAGCTTAACGAAGATCTTGTCGGCTTTGTCGACCACGTGATTGTTGGTGATGATGTAGCCACGGGAATCCACGATGAAACCGGAACCGAGAGCGCGGCGCTCGCCACCCATGCCGCCGTCGCCATCATCGTCGCCTTGCCCACCCTGGCCGCCGAAGAAGCGATTGAAGAAGTCCTGCATGTCTCCGGGCTGCTGATCGTCATCGCCACCCTGTCCACCCTGTGGAGGACGAAGCTGGCCGCGTCGATGGGGATTTTTATTGGATGACTGCTTGGGCAACGACTCTGTATTGATGTTAACGACTGCCGGGCCGACCTGTTTGACGACCTGCGAGAAGCCGTTTGAAAGCGCGGCAGGGGAAGGAATAACAAGAGGCTTCGCGTCGGAGGAGTCGACGGACTGCTGTTCTTTGCCGCTGACGCCGTGAGTCAGAACGGAACCGGCAACGATGCCGATCGAAAGTACGCCGAGAAGGGTAAATGTCGTGGTAAGACGATGGCTGCGAATACGATCGAGCAGGCTCGGAGAAATTGGTGTGGGTGTATCCATCGGAAAATCTGACCTCATTTCGATGTGTTACGTTGTGCCGGACCTGGTTGTTCTGGCGGCTAAACCTTAAATATAGTCTTTGAGACCCTGACAGCCCTTCTTTGAGAGGACGCATGAGCTCACACGGGTATTTGACGCGAAACTGACGCAAAGGTATTTTGCGCTTTTTTTAGGTTGGATGCACGGGAAGCGGCTGTTCTGAAGAAGATAGGAGTTCAGTGAAAGCAATTCCGGCAAGTATCAGCACAGCTCCGCTAAAGGAGCGGCGGCCGAGCTGCTCATGCAGGACAAGGATCGAAGTGAGAGTGGCGAAGACGGGTTCCAGCGTCAGGAGTATCGCAGTGTGGGTGGGTGGAAGATGCTGCTGTGCCCAGCTCTGGATGGTAAATGCGGCGGCGGTGGCTAGCAGACTGGTAACGGCCAGGGCGATGAGAAGACGGGGTGTTACAGTCAGGCGCAGTTTTCCTTCCAGCGGGAGGGTGAACGCCATAATGATGGCGGCAACACCAATCTGGAGTGTAGCGAGCTGGCCGGTGGGAACCCGGTGCGACGTGTGGGCCAAAGCAAGCAGATGACCGGCAAACGCTATGGCGCAGGCAAGCGTAAGCAGATCGCCGGGACCGATGCTGGTGAAAAGATTCTGCCAAGTGGTTCCGGCCGGAGTGGTGAGAAGTAGAAGGCCGGTGAATGCGAGCAGGGCGCCGACGGCAGTGGTCCAGCGGGGTGCAGGAGCGGTCGCTGGGCGCAAAATCGGAATCGCAGTCAAAAGCGGGACGAAGACAACAACCAGCCCGGTGATGAAGGCGGATTTGGCCGCCGTGGTACGGGCAAGGCCCGCAGTCTGAAACTGATAACCGGCTGCGAGGAAGAGCCCGACAATGGCACCGGAGACTAAGGTCGCCCTGGTGATGTGACGGAGTTGGCGGTGATTGACGATGGCCAGAGCGATGAAAGCCAGGGTCATGCGGAGGAGGTTGAAGAGCAGGGGTGAGACGTCCTGGAGGACATCCTTGACGAGGACAAATGTTGCGCCCCAGACGGCCACGACTGCCAGAAGCAGAATATGGGCGAGAGTGGAAGGGCTGAGACGATGGGCCAACTATTCTTCCCGTCCTTGTGGTCTGGGTATGTCGTCTTCGAGATTGCTGAGTTTATTGGAATTTATCGTGCGTCTTTTGAGGAGTAGATGATTTCTCCGTTTAGAACGGTGCGGAGAACTTGGGTGTGGAGGAGCTCCTGCGGAGTAAGGGTAGGGGATGTTATGTCGTGGTCGAATACGACGAAATCAGCCACATAGTCCGGCTCGAGACGGCCTTTTAGTTTTTCCTGGTTTTCAGCGAATGCGGAGGCTTGCGTGTAGGCGTAGATCGCTTCGTTGAGGGTGATTTTTTCCTGTGGCTGGTAGGTTCTGGTTCCGGCCTCGTTCTGGCGTGTAATGGCGGCATAGAGGCCACGGAAGGGATTGATGGACTCTACGGGATAGTCGGTGCCAAAGGCCAGGACGACGTTGTGATCGAGGAAGGAACGCCATGCGTAGGAGTATTTGACGCGATCGGGACCGAGGCGGGCTTCTGCCCAGTTCATGTCGGTGAGCAGGTGCGAGGGCTGCATGGAGGCGATGATCTGTTCGAGATGAAAGCGCTCGAAGTCCTGTGGGAGCAGAACCTGGGCATGTTCGATGCGAGGGCGAGTGCCCCATGGATAGTCCGTGGTCCCTCCGCCAGTGGAGCAGGCAGAGTTGGGGTGATAGCCGCATGGACTGAAGAGTGCCAGGGCTTCGAGCGCCATGTGGTTAGCGTGATCGCCGATGGCATGGAAGCCGATCTGGAAACCGGCCTCGACGCGCTCCTTTGTCATGGCGTTGAGTTTGGCCTGGTCGTAGCGAGGGATACCGGAGTTACCCGGGTCGTCGGAGTAGGGAGCGTTGAGGGCGGCGGTGCGAGAGCCGAGCGAGCCATCCATGAATCCCTTGAGCATGGTGGTATGAAGGAACAGATCGCTATTGGAATGAGATGCTTGCAGCTTCTTCAAGGTGGCGACAGGGAGATCGAAGCTGAGCCACTCGCTGACGCGGAGGTGGAGGTTTCCTGTGCGCTCAAGGTCTTCGAGGACGAGAAAGTCTTCCCAGTCCGAAAAATCCTGGACGGAGGTGACGCCATTGGCGTTGGCGTCGGCTATCGCTACCTCAAGGGCGCGGCGACGTTCCTCAGAAGTTGGTGGAGGAATAACCTTGTAAATGATTGCAAGGGCAGGGCCTTCGCGTACGATGCCGGTGGGCTCGCCGGATGCGTCGCGGTCGATTTTTGCGCCGGGCGGGTCGGGTGTTTTGGAGGTGATTCCGGCGGCGGCGAGGGCGGCGGTGTTAGCGATGACGATGTGGCCGTCGGTGCGGGTAAAGACGGCGGGGTGGCCTTGGGTGACGGCGTCGATGTCGGCGCGAGTAGGGAGGGTTTTGCTCGGCCAGAGGGTATGGTCCCAGCCTGCGCCTTGGAGCCATGTGCCTGATTTTGTGGTGCTTGCGAAGGTTTTGATGCGCCGTTGCATCTCGTCGAGGGATTTCGTGCCGTCGAGATCGATGGTGAGTTTTTGCTGGCCGGCACTGGCGATGTGGGTGTGGGCGTCGTTGAAACCGGGCATGGCGAAGGCGCCGTTGAGATCAATGACTTTAGTGCTGGGGGCCTGTAGTTTCAGCAGGTTGGCGTCGGTGCCGACGGCTGTGATCTTGCCTTGAGAGACTGCGATTGCGGTTACTTTTGCGGGGGTTTTGGAGAGATCGTTGGGGCGTAAGTGGGCGCCGGTGAGGAAGTTAGCGTGGATGTAGATGATTTCCGGCGGATTATTTTGTGCGTGGAGGAGGGGTGTGGTGAGGAGAAGAAACGCGCTGATGACAAAGGGTTTCACGCGGTGAGTGTATCAGGAGTGTTGATTTTCTGCGGTGATTTGTGTGGTGTCGAGGAGGGTGAGGAGGATGCGGCGGAGGGCGGTCTCGCGGCCGGTTGGGTTGTACCACTCCTGGAGAGTGTGAATGCTTCCTCCGATGCCTCCGGTGCCCAGGGCGATAGCGGGTATGTCTTTGGAAAGAGGTATGTTGGCGTCGGTTGAGCCAAGACGCGGTTCGGTGCGGATGGAGAGATGGCGGTCGGTGGCGCGGAGGGTCTGGAGGATGAGAGAGTCGTCGGGAAGGGTGGCGGCGGGGCGATTTCCGATGGTCTGGATGTGGAGCTTTGGTGGACCGTCGGTGGTTTTATGTGTGGCAAAGCTGGATACGATTTCGTCGAGGATCTGGTGAATGGCGGTCGCGGTTGAGATGAGTTGGGTCGAGTCGGTCGAACGGAGATCGAGGAGGGCGGTGGCGGACTCGGGTATGGAGTTGACGGAGGTGCCGCCGGAGATGTGACCTACGTTAATGGTTGTGAGAGGGCTGGCGGGGAGCTCGAGGCTGGCGATCTGGGTGAGCGCCTGACTGAGGATGAGGATGGGATTGGGGATGCCGGCGTCGTTCCAGGAGTGGCCGCCGGGTCCGGTGATGGTGACGCGGAAGCGAAGGCTGCCGAGGGCGCGGGTGACGACGGCTGACGTGCCGCTGCCTTCGAGGATGATGGCGGCGGCGATGCGCTTGCGGTAGGGACCACGCTCGAAGAGATGCCTCATGCCGCGGAGGTCGCCCTCGCCCTCCTCACCTACGTTAGCGCAGAAGAGGATGGGAATGGGCGGAGCGATGCGGGCGTAGCGAAGGGCGGCGGCGATGCCGAGGAGAGCGGAGAGACCGGCAGCGTTGTCGCAGATGCCGGGGGCCTGAATGCGGGGGTTGTCGGGAGATTCGATGGGCTCGCAGTTGGTGCCATCGGGGAAGACGGTATCGAGGTGGGCGGAGAGGAGAATGCAGGGGCTAGGGGGTCGGGAGGGAAGAGGGAAGAGGGAAGAGGGAAGAGAGAGTGGTGAATTCTGTGCTTTCCCTTCAGGGGCAGAGTGACGGCGTGTTGGTGCGGTGGATGGCTCTTGCTGTACGGAGTGGTGTGCTGTTTCGGGTTGGGCAGAGGATAGTTCGCCGAGGACGTTGCCTTCGTCGTCGGTGTGGACGTTGGTGAGGCCGAGAGTGTGGAATCGGTCGAGGAACCAGGCGGCACGGGCGGATTCGCCAAAGGGTGGGGCAGGGATGCGGACGAATTCGAGCTGCCACTGGCGGAGTTGAGGCTGATGAAGGTGCAGCCAGTGAAAGGCGCGGTGGACGGCAGTGAGCGCTGCCAGGCGGGCTATGCGGCGCTGTGCGGATGCGGTGGCCGACATCAGTATTCAACCTCGACGAGGAAGAGGCCACTCGCGGGAGCGGTTGGACCCGCGGCGTTTCGGTTGCGGGCGGAGAGGATGTTGGGAATGGTGTCGGCGGAGATTCGTCCGGCTCCGGCTTCGACGAAGGTTCCGACGAGATTGCGGACCATGTGGTGGAGGAAGCCGGTGCCTGTGACGCGGTAGGTAAGGAGGTGGTCGTCGCGGCGCCAAGAGGAGTGATGGATGGTGCGGGTGAGGCAGGGAAGAGGAAGGAGGGAAGAGGGAGTAGACGGCGATTCTTCGAGCTGCTTGGTGCGGGTGGTGAGGTCGGGGTCGGAGGCGGCGAAGGAGGTGAAGTCGTGGGTTCCGCGGATGTGATCGGCTGCGTTCTGGAGAGCGGCGAGGTCGAGGGGAAGATGGCAGTTCCAGACGTAGGGTGCGAGCATGGGGGAGCAGATCTCCGCGGTTGAGATGCGGTACTCGTAGGTTTTGCCGGTGGCGCTGTGGCGGGCGTGAAAGTCTTCGGGAACCTGCTCGACGGAGAGGACGCGGATGCTGGGTGGGAGGGCACGGTTGAGTGCGCGATGGAGGTTGGGTGCCGGAATGGGGCCGGAGAGGAAGAAGGATGCGACCTGGCCGAGGGCGTGGACTCCGGCGTCTGTTCGGCCTGAGCCCTGGGGAAGGACGGATTCTCCGGTGATGCGGTGTATGGTTTGAGCGAGGGTGCCCTGGATGGTGGGGAGATTGGGCTGGACCTGCCAACCGTTAAAGGAGGTTCCGTCGTAGGTGAGGATGATCTTCCAGTGCGGCATGGATGTTCGGACGGTATCACGAGGGTTGAGGGAAGACCAACGGGTCGACCAGGGATAGTGCGGATTAAGAACGGACTGCAACAAACAAAAGCAAAGACAAAAATGAAATACAGGGATCTCTCCACTGCGACGGCAAAAGACGCCGCCTTCGGTCGAGATGACGTTCTGTTTGAGGATGGGATGGCGGGATAGATTCGGCAGGAAAGGATGGGAAGCATAACAATTGGGGGTTGATATACTTAGCGAGTTGCAATCGGAAAATTTGCTGAAGTTATGGGAACGAAGCGCCGCATGGGTGCGTATACCTGCCCAGCCGCAACATTCTGAGGAATGACGGCAGTGCCGTACATTCTTTAAGAGTCCTAACGTTAGTGCAGCGCGTCTTAGAAGAATCGGAAAAAGATGGGTTTGAACGAGTGACCCTCACGGATCAGTGTGAGATTTCAGGGAAGACTCAAAAAAAACCGGTGAGCTGCCCTGTGGGCAATGCCGGTGAAGAACCAGGGAAGAGTTGGAGAGCGCATCGTGAGATTAAGGGATATGCAGGCAGCAGCGAGCATCGCATTGTTGCTGATGAGCGTGAGCACGCAGCCGGGAATGGCGCAACAGCCGACAACCCCGCAGACACAGACGAATCCGACGGCACCTGCCCCACCACAGGGCGTGGTCAGCGATACGACGGGCACGCCGGGGCTGCCGCAGGCTCCGCAACCGAAGCTGACCGAGCCTTTATTCCTGCGCGGCACGAGCGTGGATTACACGCAGCCGAAGAGCCACTTCTGGAATCCGATTGCGCCTTATACCGCGACCGAGGTGCCGCTGCCGACGACGCAGAATGCACCGCGGCTGGACGCCCTGCTACGGGATGGGAAGATCTATCTGAGCCTTTCGGATGCGGTGACTCTGGCGCTTGAAAACAACTATGACATTGCGATTGCTCGAATTAATCTCGACATCGCGGACACGGATATTCTTCGGACCAAGGCCGGTGGCGTACTTCGCGGTGTACCGACGGGGCTAGTGGCTAATACGCTGGGTGGCACCACCTCGACGATCACAGGCGGTGGTGGCCCAGGTGGAACGTCTGTTGGATCGGGCGGTGGTGCTGCAGGTGCGCAAGGTATCGTGCTGAGCACCAACGGCGGTGGACCTTTGCCTGAGAGCCTCGATCCGGTACTGACGGGAACCATACAGTATGAGGCCGCGAACTCGCAGCAGCCGACAACCTTCATTACGGGTACGAACACGCTGAGCCAGAACATGGGAACTTATGACTTTGGATACCAACAGGGCTTCCTGACCGGCACACTGTTCAACTTTACGTTCAACAATTCGCGTACAACGACCAACAGCGAGCGGTCGAACTACAGTCCTCAATTGAATTCGCTCTTCAAGGCCCAGGTCACGCAGCATTTGTTGCAGGGATTTGGGGTAGGTCTGAACCGGCGTTTGATTGTGCAGGCAAAGAACAATCGACGGATTACGGATTCGTCGTTCCGTCAACAGCTTCTGTTTACCGTGAACCAGGTGGAGAACATCTACTGGTCGCTGGTGAGCGCTTATGAAGATGAACAGGCGAAGGAGCGCGCGCTGACGCAGTCGACGCAGTTGACTGCAGATAATCGCAAACAACTGGAGATTGGAACACTGGCGCCGTTGGATGTTGTGAACTCTGACAGTGCAGTGGCGACGGACAAGCAAGCGTTGGTGCAATCGCAGACGAACCTTGAGTATCAGCAGTTGGTGATGAAACAGGCGATTGCGCGGAATTTGAATGATCCACAGCTGTCGAACGCGCCGGTGATTCCGACTGATCGCGTGGCGCTTGACCGGTTGCCGGAAGAAGACCTGCCGGTGGAAGAGCTGGTAAAGCAGGCCTACGAGAACAATCCTCAGATTGAGCAGGCCGTGTTGAACATGAGCAACAACGAGATCACGATCAAGGCCTTTAAGAATGGCCTGCTGCCTACGGTCGATGCGTTCGCTTTCTATAGCGGCTCGGCTTTGGGCGGCGCACAGAATCCAGCGCTGCAGTGCACGGATGCAACCGGGACTTCGATTATTACGTGCCCACCGAACGTCGTCGCACGAAGTGGGTTCGGGGATGTACTCGGGAATAGCTTCAACAACTCTTATCCGGATAAGGCCGTTGGCGTGAGCATCAATATTCCGCTTCGAAACCGGATTGCGCAGGCCGATCAGGCGCGTTCGCAGATGGAGTACAGACAGTCGCAGATGCGGTTGCAGCAGTTGTATACGCAGACCCGGATTCAGGTTATCAACGCACAATTTGCGTTGACGAACGACAGGGCGCAGGTACAGGCTTCGCAGGCGGCACACGACTTTGCGGCGCAGAGCCTGGATGCAGAGCAGAAAAAGTACAAGCTGGGTGCGTCGACGACAGCGCTGGTACTGCAACAGCAGAGAAATCTGGCGACGGCGGACAATAACCTGATTTCGGCTACTGCGGCTTATGCGAAGGATAGGGTTGCACTGGGCCAGCTGCTGTCGAACATACTGGATAAGTATGGGATCAGCATTCAGGAGGCGGCGACGGGCAACGTTACGCAGACGCCGGTGGTTCCTGGGCTGACGGCACCGAAGGCACCGGAGGCTCCGAAGCCGATCTCTGGAACGCCTGGGCCTCCAACGCAGCAGTAAGTGGGTGGATTTGGCGAGAGGGTCCGGGCTTATAGTCCGGGCCCTTTTTGCTTTAAGAACGTCGACCACGGATCACACGGATAAAGGCGGATAAAAGCTGCCGGTCGGGTACGGGCGATCTGGCAGGAGCGCATGTCTGAGGCCGCTTTGAACTAAACTTGAGTCTATGAGCAGCGAAGTCGTTAGTGAGCATTTGAACTCTTTGTCGAAGGCAGCTTCAGCGTATCTCAGGTCTGCGATGCATCAACCGGTGGCGTGGCAGGAGTGGGGTGAAGAAGCGTTCGCTCGTGCGGCGGCAGAGGATAAACCGATCCTGCTGGATATTGGCGCGGTGTGGTGTCACTGGTGCCATGTGATGGACCGCGAGTCGTATGAGAATGCCGAGACGGCGAAGTTGATCAATGAGCACTTTATCGCGGTAAAGGTGGACCGGGATGAGCGGCCGGATGTGGATACGCGGTATCAGGCTGCGGTGTCGGCCATCAGCGGACAGGGTGGGTGGCCGCTGACGGCGTTTCTGACGCCGGAGGGGAAGCCTTACTTTGGAGGAACTTATTTTCCGCCGCAGGATCAGCATGGGCGGCCGGGTTTTCCTCGCGTGCTGATGACGATGGCAGAGGCGTTTTATAAACAGAGAAATGACGTGAACGATTCGGCCGGTAGCGTGATGGCGGCGATTGAGCATAACGAGTCGTTTATGGGAAGGGCGGGAAATCCGGGACCGGAGCTGGTGGCAAAGCTGGTGTCCTCGGCACTGAAGCAGTTCGATGCGCGATCGGGCGGGTTTGGGGGGCAGCCGAAGTTCCCTCATTCGGGGGCGATCGATCTGCTGCTGGATGCTACTTCGCGAGTGTCTCCGGGGGGAGATGGGAGTACGGCTGAGGCGGCGAAGAATGCGGCGATGGTGACGTTGCAGAAGATGTCGAAGGGTGGGATCTACGACCATCTGGCGGGCGGATTTCATCGCTATTCAGTGGACGACCGGTGGGTGGTGCCGCACTTCGAGAAGATGTCGTATGACAACAGCGAGCTGCTGAAGAACTATGTCCACGCGTTCCAGACGTTTGTAGAGCCGGAGTGCGCGCGTGTGGCGCGGGAGATGATCGGTTGGATTGATGGGTGGCTGAGCGATCGCGAACAGGGTGGTTTTTATGCTTCGCAGGATGCTGATTTTTCTCTTGAAGATGATGGCGACTACTTTACGTGGACGCGGGATGAGGCCGTGGAGGTTTTGACGGCTGAGGAACTCGCGGTCGCCAGCGCTTACTACGATATCGGTGAGATCGGCGACATGCACCACAATCCGGCGAAGAATGTGCTGCATGTGCGGGTGACGTTGGAGGGAGTGGCGAAGTCGAATGGGCTTTCGCTGGAGGAGGCGGCGCAGAGATTGGCGTCGGCCAAGACGAAGATGTATGCAGCGCGGTTGAAGCGTCCAACGCCTTATGTCGATAAGACGATTTATGTGGGTTGGAACGGAATGATGATCTCGGCTTACCTGGAGGCGGGCCGGGTGCTGGATATGCCGGAGGTGCGGGCGTTCGCGCTGAAGTCTCTGGACCGTGTGCTTGGGACGGCGTGGAATCCGGTGAAGGGGATGGCGCATGTGGTGGCCTATGGGGAGGCTGGTGGGTCGGCGGCGAGGGTGGCTGGGGTGCTGGAGGATTATGTGTTTCTCGGCAATGCTGCGCTGGACGCGTGGGAGGCAACGGGCGAGATTCGATACTACGAGGCTGCGGAGGCGATTGCAGAGGCTGCCGTGAAGCGTTTTTATGATCCGGTTGGGTGTGGATTCTTCGATACGGAGACTCCAGCGGCCGGAGAGACGCGGTTGGGCGCGCTGGGGGCACGACGGAAACCGTTGCAGGATTCGCCTACGCCTGCGGGCAATTCGATGGCTGCGACGTTGTTGCTGCGACTGGAGGCGTTGAACGAACGCGAGGACTATGCGGTAAAGGCGCTGGAGACTCTTGAGACCTTCGCCGGTGTAGTGGAGCACTTTGGGTTGTATGCGGCTAGCTATGGGCTGGCGCTGCAACGGATGGTGCAACGAACCGTGCAGGTCTGCGTGATTGGAGACGACGCCGATGCGCGGCGGCTTGAGGCTGTAGCCCTGGCGAGGTATGCGGTGAACAAGAGCGTAATTCGTCTGAAGAGGGATCAGATGGATACGCTGCCGCCGATGTTGAAGGAGACGCTGCCTCATCTTCCGGGGCTGAAGGATGCCGGAAGCTTTGCGGTGGTTTGCAGCAGCAAGGGATGCCTGCCGCCGGTGCGGACGGTCGATGAGTTGATTGCGGCGATGAATCAGTCGTTGTAAGGAGTTGGGTGACTCGATGTTGGTGGTGATAAGCGGCGGGCAGGGAGCGGGAAAGACGACCGTGCTGGCTTAGCTGGAACGCCGTGGGTTGCGTTGCGCTGCTGAAGTTGCGCGACTGATTATCCAGGAGCAGGTGCGGAACAGCGGCGATGCGCTGCCGTGGGGCGATCGCGAGAGATATTGCCGGTTGATGCTGGAGCGGTCGATCGATTTGTACCAGAAGCATGCGCAGTGGGCATCCACGACGTTCTTCGATCAGGGAATTCCGGATACGCTTTGTTGTGCGCGGCTGGTGGGGCTTTCATTTGAAGACGAGATACTGGAGGCGTGCCGAAAGTATCGCAACTCGCGGCGGGTATTTCTTGCGCCGCCGTGGCAGGAGATCTATGCGACCGATGAGGAGCGCAAGCAGCCTTATGACGAGGCTGTCAGGACGTATGCGTTGATGGTCAAAGCCTATGAGACTGTGGGTATGAGGTGGTAGAGATTCCAAAGACTTCGCCTGAATTGCGAGCGGATTTTATCGTGAGCATGTTGCCTGCCTAAGCGCCTAAGGTTGGAGGCGCTGGCGGAGCGGTGGGATTGTTTGCACGAAGGATGAGCATGTTGGCGGGATCGTTTCCGAGGGGGATGCCTTCGCGCTCGAATGCGAGGATGATGCGGCGGCGCAGCTCTCGGAGAACGGCATCGCGCTGGTTGATACGGACGCGGATCTGAATGGGGTAGGTGACGGCGCGGCCTTCGATCTTGTCTACGCCAAGGACGACGGGGTCGGCGATTGCGATGTCCTTGAAGGCGGAATCGTTCCGAACTTCGCGGGCGAGGTTGGTGAGCAGGGCGATGACCTTATCGGGATTGGCACTGGCGTCGACGCTGACCTGAAGGGTGGCGACGGAGAAGTCCCGGGAGAGGTTGGAGACGGTGGCGATCTGACTGTTGGGAATGATGTAGAGAGTGCCGTCACCGTCGCGTAACCTGGTGCTGCGGAGGGAGAGGTCTTCGACCGTGCCTTTGAGGCCGGAGATGGCGACGGTTTCGCCGACGTTGTATTGATCTTCAATGAGGATGAAGATGCCGTTGAGCATGTCCTTGAAGATGGACTGAGCGCCGAGGCCGATACCGACGCCGAGGATACCGGCGGAGGCGAGTAGCGGCTGGTAGGGTATGTCGAAGACGTTCAGGATCTGCAGGAAGGCGATGAAACCGAGGACGCCGTAGGCCGTGGCGCGGATGATGGAGGCCATGGTGCGGAGCTGGGCGGCACGGTGAAAGTTGCCTACCTGGCTGTCAGCGCGTTTGTGAAGCCGCTTGACGAAGAACAGGACAAGACGCTGCAGAACAAAGATTACAACCAAAATAACGAGGACGGTGGGCAGTTTGTCTTCGAGGAAGACGGTAAGTTTGGCCCTCCAATCGTGACCGATGATGCTTAAAATACGTTCATCTTGCGGGGCCATGGCCAGAAGGAGCATGATTACAGCATCTCACTTTCGTTTAATGGTTGGAACAATATGGGACACCTTAGGGTTGGATGCAACTTCGCTCGGACAGAGACCGGAATTGCCCCTGAGGGGCGGAGGGTAACGATGAAAACTCTTCGAATTGCAATGATGACGACGTTAGTGCTGGGAGCGGCGACTGGGCTGGCGAAGGCTCAGCTTGGTGGACCGCCGCCGATACAAACTATTCCATCGGGGACGGGATCAAGCCGCGGAATGGGTTTACCTGGAATAGATGGGCACGGCCCTCCCGGGATGGATCCCTTGCCGCGGATGGAGGAACAGCAGGCCCGCTCGCGAAATAGCGAGAGGCAGAAGCGGCTGGTAGCGGACACGGACAGGCTGCTGGCGTTGATAGCGGACCTGAAGCATCAGATTGAACAGGCGGACAAAGACGGGCAGCCAGCAGATGTAACGAAGAAGGCAGAGGAGATTGAGAAGCTAGCGAAGAGCGTGAAGGAACGGATGAAGGGATGAGCCTGCAAGAAAGTCGTCTACGAAAGTGTAGACATCTAAGGTAGCTTAGATGGCGGGCGGGAAGTGGGTGCCACATGAAAAGCTTCAAGGTTGTATGGGTCGGGATTGTGATGTTCGGGGGCGTCTTCGGGGTGATCAACAGTGGGTGGGGATATGCGCAACAGGCACAGCAGCAGACGCCTCCTGTCCAGGTGAGTGGGAGCGGTCAGGCTTTGGTTGATGCCCGGGAAAAGACGACGGACGATCAGCACGTAGTGGCGCAGCCAGTCAGCGAGCGACAGAAGAAACTGGCGGCCGATACGGACAAATTACTGGCCTTAGCTACGGATCTGAAGAAGCAGGTAGACAAGACGAACAAAGACATTCTGTCGGTGGATGTAGTGAAGAAGGCGGAAGAGATTGAGAAATTGGCGCGAAGCATGAAGAATGAGCCGAAGTAAAGCTGCGACCAGCGGTTAATTTTCTAAAAATTACAATTCACGTACGATCTCTCAAAAACAGGCATGGTGCATTGCTTTGTAGCGAGACTGAAGTACCGTATCGGCAATTGCGAACGCGATTCCGCATACGGTTCTTTGGGCTTATGACCCGCGAAAGCAGTTATTTGTGGTTTTTCATGGAATCAAACTAGACAGCCGCCAATTGGCAGAGCGACTTGCACAAATTATGGGGGAAGGAGTACAAGGGTTCGGCTTCGGGCCGGTCTACACGACGGACGGGCAGAGGTAGTGAGATGCATCGTAGTTTTTTTAGTATTTTTTTGGTATGGATTTTGCTGGTGTCTGTGGGTCGGGGACAGATGAAAGCACAGGCAGAGTTCATGGGGGCGAACTCTTCAAAAACAACAGATCGTGGGGGGATGTCGCGTCCCCTGGATGTTGCGACTGTTGCAGCTCAGCAGGTTCAACAGCGAAATACCATGCGGCAAGTAAAGCTGCTAAACGACACAAACAAATTGCTGGCACTGATATCCAGTTTCAATCAGCAGGCGGCCAAAGGCGATGGATCGTTGTCGCCTGAGGAGACTGCGAAGAGAGCTGGAGAGATTGAAAAACTGGCGCGCAGCGTGAAGGACGAGATGGCACATAGTTACTAGTTTTTGTCTGTGTGATGTGTAATTACGGAGCAACGAGTGCAGCGGCTGCGTTGATCTGCGGCACCGACAGTTGTGGTGTCGTTATTGCAGTGGAACGCATGACGTCGATGATGTGTGTCGCGTCCCATGTGGGGTGGGCAGCGCGGAGGAGAGCGGCGACTCCGGCGGCGAGAGGAGCGGCGGCACTTGTTCCGATCGCCTGAACGTAAGGCGTGTGGCCTAGATTGAAGCAGCCGAAGCTGTGGGAGGCGTCCGCCGGAGGGCCATCGGTCGTGGAGGGTTTGCCTGAGCTGCAGGCTCCCCGGACCCATCCGCTGACGGCGAGGTCACCTCCCACGGGATAACTGCCTCCGGGTGCCGCAAGAGCGTTGAGAGGCGCTCCGTAGTTACTGTAGTAGGCCATGCTGGAGGGCCCGGGGACGCAGGTGGCTCCGGCGTCAAGGTTCTCGGCGCAGGCGGAATTGGTGGAAGCGACGATGGCGAGGACGCTTCGCGATTGGGCGGGGATTTCGAGATATCGCGGATTGGAGAGATCGTAGCCATTGTTGCCCGCGGCGGCAATGAGGACGGCTCCGGATTGGGTGGCGGCGTAGGTGACACTGTCGAAGGCTGCCTTGAGACCGGCACCATCGCCGGTGGTGAGGTCGATGGTTGCACCGAGCGAGAGGGAGATGACATCGGCATGGTTGGTGACGGCGTCTTCGATGCCCTGAATGACCCAGCTGAGCAGGCCGGTGGCTTCTCCGGAGGCGCAGCTTGCAGCTATGGTAGCGCCATCTCCGGAGATGGCGGCCGCCACGCGCTGCAGGACTTTAATGTTCAACAGGGTGGCGGCCGGGGCTACACCGATGAGTTGGCCGGTGCCTGGGCCGAGAGCGGCAGCGGCGAGGGAAGCAGTCCAGGTGCCGTGGCCTTGCTGGTCCTGCGGAGTGCCGTCGTCGCAGGGGCTGGGCAGATCGGATTGATCGACTTCGGAGAGGTTGAGGGCGAGGTTGGGGGCGATGTCGGGGTGGGCGGCATCGACGCCGCTGTCGATGATGGCGATGCGGACGCCCTTGCCCATGGTGGTGTTCCAGGGGCCGCTGGCAGGACCACCGGGAACATTATTGCCGTACCCGCCCACCTGCCGGACTGCCCAACCCTGCGGTGAGGTTGTGTAGAAAGTGTCGTAGGTTTGAGCGGCATTGACGACGATGCTAAAGGTGGGGTGAATGATTGGACGGGTGTGGAGACGGCTGGCGGTGACGATGCGGTCGTGGACGACGTAGTCGACGTTGGGTTGGGCGGACAGGCGGCGCATGGTCTCGTCGTCGGACTCGAACGAGGAAGACTGTACCGACGCTATACCGAAGTGCTCGCTACGTTGGATGAGGCGGGCTCCGGCAGCGAGGATGCGGGTTTCGGCATCGCCCGGGACGGTGGCGTTGCGATAGATGACGATATAGTGATGCGGGAGGATGGGGGCTACATTCGTCTGTGCGAGGAGGCGCGGCGTGAAGGCTAATAAGGCGAGCGCGAGGTACGGAAACTTGCCGCAGGTGGTTGTCCTTTTTATGAGGCAGGAAAGGCGGAGCCTTGCGGGAGAGAGTTTGCGGAGAACGGACACGGCTGCACCTCGGTGTTTGCTCTGCTGGATGCATCGGCATACGGATGAAAAATCGGAGGGATTGGGCGGTTGTGTGCTATTACTTTGGTTTATGTATGCGTGGGGGTGGGGTGATCCACCCTGAACCAAGCGATGCATTGACCCTGTTTGACTGCACATGCTCTAATTGGCCGCTTCATGTAGCAAGTTGAAGTTTGGCGCTTTAAGGAGACCTTTGCATGCATGTTGTTAGCTGTCTGGCTGTGGCCGTTTTGAAGCAGATTCCGTTTTCGCAGGCTGACGCCGGTGGGAGTGATGGACGGATTTGGCTGTGGATTGCGCTGGGTGTCGGATTATTGGCGTTGGTGGCGGCATTTGTGCTGGCGAAGTCTGTAATCGCAGCCGATACGGGTACGGCGGATATGCAGGTGATCTCAAACGCCATCCGCGAAGGGGCCGAGGCGTTTCTGCGACGGCAGTACAAGACGATTGGGGCGATCGCGGTGGTGCTGGCCGTGATGTTGTTTGTGGGGTACCAGCTTTCGCCGCGGACTTCGCCGTATGCGTTGAAGACGGTGGTGAGTTTTCTGGTGGGTGCTGTGTGTTCTGCACTGGCGGGATATACGGGAATGTACTGCTCGATACGGGCGAACATCCGGACGGCTTCGGCTGCGCGAACGAGTCTGAATCTGGCGCTTCAGATGGCTCTGCGTGGCGGGGCGGTCACAGGTCTTGTGGTAGTGGCGTTATCGCTGTTGGGTGTCGGGACGCTGTTTCTATTCTTCGGTGGTTTGGAACATCCTGAGTCGGTTCCGTATCAGTTGGTTGGATTCGGATTCGGAGCTTCGCTGGTGGCACTGTTCGCGCAGCTTGGTGGCGGAATTTATACGAAAGCCGCGGATGTGGGCGCCGATCTCGTGGGCAAGGTTGAGGCGGGAATTCCCGAGGATGATCCGCGGAATCCGGCGGTGATTGCAGACCTGGTGGGCGACAACGTTGGTGATTGCGCGGGTCGTGGAGCTGATCTCTTTGAATCGACTGCGGCGGAAAATGTCGGCGCGATGATTCTTGGCGCGGCGCTGTATCCGGTGTTTGGCGTGAAGGGGATTCTGTTTCCGTTGATCGTTCATGCGATCAATCTGATTGCGAGCCTTGTTGGTGTGTTCGTTGTGAAAACTCGCGAAGACGAAGACCCGATGCATGCGCTGAATAAGGGTTTCTATGTGACGGCGGCGCTGGCGCTGGCGGGATTTGCTGGGGCTGTGTACCTCATGCTGAATGGACCGCTGGTGCAACCGCTCTGGCTGTTGGGATGCGGCGTGATCGGGCTGGGAACTGCGTTTCTGTTCGTTTGGATTACGGAGTACTACACGGAGTCGCGGTATCGACCGGTGCAGTCGATTGCGGAGGCTTCGCTGACGGGACCGGCGACGAATATCATCAGCGGTTTGGCGGTGGGGATGGAGACGCCGGCGCTTCCCGTGATTGTGATCTCTGCGGCTTTGTTGCTGAGCTACTACTTTGGGGTGCAGGGACTGTCTGCTGTGGCGGGGATTAGCGATTATGCCAAGGGAATTTATGGCACGGCGATTGCGACGATGGGGATGCTGAGTTGTGCGGCCTACATTCTGGCGATGGATACTTTTGGGCCGATCACGGATAACGCGGGCGGAATTATCGAGATGTCGCATCAGCCGCATGAGATTCGTGAGCGGACTGACAAGCTGGATTCGGCGGGGAATACGACGAAGGCTCTGACGAAAGGCTATGCGATTGGGTCGGCTTCGCTGGCAGCGTTTCTGCTGTTCTCGGCTTATCTCGAACAGATCAAGACAATTGTGACTGATAAAGTTACACATGCTGGTGGGTATATGCCTCCGGGTTGGAGTTTCACGAATATAAATCTTGCCCAGATACCAGTGTTCGTCGGTGCTCTGCTGGGCGCGATGTTGACGTATTTGTTTAGTTCGCTGGCGATCAAAGCGGTAGGCCGTACGGCGCAGATGGTGGTTCAGGATGTTCGGGCGCAGTTCAAGGAGAATCCTGGGATCATGGAGGGGACTTCGAAGCCTGATTATGCGCGGTGCGTGAATATCGTTACCGGCGCAGCCTTGAAGGAGATGGTTATACCGGGCGTGCTGGCGGTGGGCTTGCCGGTGGCGGTGGGGTTGATCTTCCGGCATTTCAGTGGGAGCTATCAGGCGAATTCGGCGATCTATGCTGTGGGGACGATTCTGCCGGTGCCGGCGATTGCCGGAGTTCCGGTGAACCTGGCCGGGGCTGAGGCTGTGGCTGGGTTGCTGATGGTCGGGACAATCTCAGGCGTGCTGCTGGCTATGCTGATGAACAATGGCGGCGGGGCCTGGGACAACGCGAAGAAGTACATCGAAACCGGACAGTATGGCGGTAAGAAGTCAGAGGCACATAAGGCGGCTGTCGTGGGCGATACGGTCGGCGATCCGTTCAAGGACACGGCTGGACCCAGTCTGCATGTGCTGATCAAGTTGCTGGCTACGATTACGCTGGTGCTGGCTCCGCTGTTCGTCTAGCTGGAATGTTATTGAAAAAGAATGGGCGGCCCTTCGGTCGTCCATTCTTTTTTGCAGTCAAGGCATGAGTTGGTATTGGTCGGACATGTTTTAAAGATAGTCAGGGTGAAAATGATCCACAGGCATTGAGAACGCTCGCCGTCTCCGATGAGTCAATATGGGCATCTTCCCGGTACAATCTTGTTCGGTGGTGTCTGTTTGCGCCGCCGAGGATAGGTGCATGGCGCGTCAATCTGGAACAAGTGTAGGTGAACGTAAGAGGACGACTGATGTGGTCGCGAAGACCTCGCTGACTCGTGATGAGTTGGTGAAGTTTTACCGGCTGATGTATCTGTCGCGGCGAACGGATGATCGTGAGATTGTGCTGAAGCGGCAGCAGAAGATCTTCTTCCAGATATCGTGTGCAGGCCATGAGGCGTTGCTTGTGGCGGCGGGCATGGCGATGCGGCCGGGATACGACTGGTTCTTTCCGTACTATCGCGACCGGGCTATCTGCCTTGCGCTGGGAAATACAGTTGAGGAGCAGTTACTGCAGGCCGTGGGTGCGGCAGATGACCCGGCGAGCGGTGGCCGGCAGATGCCTTCGCACTGGTCAAGTCCGAAGCTGAATATTGTGAGCCCGTCCTCTTCGACAGCGACGCAGTGCCTGCACGCGATTGGATGCGCCGAGGCCGGAAGATATTTCTCGCAACATCCCGAGGCCGCGGCGAAGCATGAAGGAGATTATCGCGAATTCAAAGACGTGAAGTTCCACGGAGACGAGGTCGTTTACGTCTCGATCGGCGAGGGCTCAACCAGTCAGGGTGAGTTCTGGGAGTCATTGAATACGGCTTCGAATGGGAAGCTGCCCGTGGTTTATGTCGTGGAAGATAACGGCTACGCGATCTCTACACCCGTGGAGGCGAACACTCCAGGTGGAAATATCTCGCGGCTGGTTGCAAACTTTCCGAACTTCCATTTTGCTGAGATTGACGGAACCGATCCGATTGCGAGTTACAACGCGATGGCGGAAGCGGTCGCTTATTGCAGGGCGGGCAAGGGACCAGCCCTTGTGCATGGGCATGTGATCCGACCCTACTCACACTCGCTGAGTGATGATGAGCGTTTGTATCGGTCGGCTGCGGAGTTGGAGGCCGATGCCTTGCGAGACCCGATCTCACGAATGCAGATGTGGCTGCTGCGTGAGGGGATTCTTGATGAGGATGCGATCAACCGGCTGGAGCGCCAAGTCGACGAAGAGGTGCAGCGCGCGGCGGATAAGGCATTAATGGCTGCGCTGCCAAAGGTCGATTCGATCATGCGGTATGTGTACTCGGAGAATCTGAGTGTGACCGATGAGCGTTTCGCGACGACGGCAGTGGCAACGGCGGACCCGACGGAACGGACGATGGCGGACCTGATCAATTGCTGCCTGAAGGACGAGATGCGCCGGGATGAACGCATCGTGGTCTTTGGCGAGGATGTGGCTGACGCTACACGCGATGAGGCTCTGCGCGCGGGTAAGCTGAAGGGCAAGGGCGGTGTCTTTAAACTGACAGCCGGGTTGCAGACAGAGTTCGGCAATGACCGTGTGTGGAATTCGCCGCTGGCGGAGGCAAATATCGTAGGCCGCGCCATTGGTATGGCGGTGCGCGGACTGAAGCCGGTGGTAGAGATCCAGTTCTTCGATTACATCTGGCCGGCAATGCACCAGATTCGCAATGAGCTGGCACTGATGCGGTGGCGGTCGAACGATGGCTTTAGTTGCCCGCTGGTGATGCGGGTCCCGATTGGCGGTTATCTTACGGGCGGATCGATCTACCACTCGCAGTCGGGCGAGAGCATCTTTACGCACACGCCGGGCGTCCGGGTGATTATGCCTTCAAATGCGCTGGACGCTTTTGGACTACTGCGGACAGCGATCCGTTGTGATGATCCCGTGCTGTTTCTCGAACACAAGCGACTCTATCGCGAAACCTTCGGACGCGCTGCTTATCCGGGGCCGGATTACTCTATTCCATTCGGCAAGGCAAGTATCGTTCGGCCGGGTAAGGATCTTACGGTCATTACCTATGGCGCAGTTGTGCCGCGAGCGCTGCAGGCGGCACAGAAACTTCACAGGGAAAGCGGCGTGGATGTTGAGTTGATCGACCTGCGAACCCTGTCACCGTACGATTGGGAGACGATCGCAGAGTCTGTGAAGAAGACAAACCGCGTGATCATCGCGCATGAGGATATGCTGAGCTGGGGTTATGGCGCCGAGATCGCTGCCCGCATCGGCGAAGAACTGTTCCACGATCTGGATGCCCCCGTGCGAAGGGTTGCGGCCATGGATGTTTTTGTGGCGTATCAACCGTTGCTGGAAGATGCGATTCTGCCACAGCCCGAGGACTTGTATCGAGCGATGGCCGAACTCGCAGCTTTTTAGACGCGTACTGGCCGCTTAGTTTCGCCGCCGCTAAATAGCGGTGGGCTGGCGAACGAAACTTCCTGTTCGCGATAGCGTTTGTACCATCAGGGCTGAGGAGAGACGGTATGGGGATCACCAGACGGGGCTTCATGAAGGATGGCGCGCTCGCACTGGTGGGAACATCGACGATCCCCAGCTTTTTGACGCGCAGTGTGATGGCGGAGATGACGACCGCCGCGGCCAATAAGAAGAAGCTGGTCGTGCTGTTTCAGCGAGGAGCGGCCGATGGGTTGAACATCGTCGTGCCCTATCGCGAGAAAAATTACTACTCCATGCGGCCTTCAATTGCGATCCAGCAGAACGAGGTATTGGATCTGGACGGGTTCTTTGGACTGCACCCTGCCATGGCGGCGTTCAAACCACTGTATGACCAGGGTCATCTGGCGATCATTCATGCGGCGGGATCGCCGGATATGACGCGATCGCACTTCGACGCACAGGATTATATGGAGAGCGGTACGCCAGGCGTCAAGGTGACCCAGGACGGATGGCTCAACCGGGCTCTTCAGGCAGAGATGCTGGCAGGGAAGCCGTCGGCGTTTCGTGCCGTTGCGTTAGGGACAGAGGTTCCAAGGACGCTGCAGGGTAAGCTTCCTGCGATTGCCGTAAACAACCTGGCGGATTTTTCCGTCGCAGGCCGGGGGCCGCAGACTTCTCCGATCAGCAATGCGTTTCAGGCGATGTATGACGAGAGCTCCGATGCCGTGTTGCATGGAACGGGACAGGAGACGTTCGAGGCTGTAAAGATGCTGAAGGCGGCCGATCCGTCGAAATACCAGCCTGCTGCGGGAGTGGAGTATCCGAAGAGTCAGTTTGCCAACAGCCTGAAACAGGTCGCTCAGCTGTTGAAAGCGAATCTGGGGGTTGAGGCTGCTTTTTCCGATATCGGTGGCTGGGATACTCATCAGAACCAGGGGAATGCCAATGGGCAGCTTGCAAACCGGCTGAAGGAGTTCTCCGAGGCGATCTCGGCCTTCTGGAAAGACATGGGACAAGAAGCCGAGAACGTCACCTTGGTGACTATGTCTGAATTTGGCCGGACTGCCCGGCAGAACGGCACGGGCGGGACCGATCACGGTCATGCCAACGTAATGTTCGTTCTTGGTGGCCAGGTGAAGGGTGGCAAGGTCTATGGAAGATGGCCAGGACTCTCAAACGAACAGTTGAACGAAGGTCGTGATCTTGCTGTTACCACGGACTTTCGCCGAGTCCTCGGCGAAGCGGCTTACAAGACATTAGGTTCGAAAAACCTGGAGCTTGTATTTCCAGGATCAAGAGTAAGTCCTCATGAATTCCTTGATTTTGCGTGATACCGCCTTCCCACTCTATAAATCGTAGGCCAGATTCTTTTGAAAATCCCGTTTTTGGGATGTCAAGATGTTACATCTACGAAAAAATGTAAAAACTGTGGACAACTTTTCTCTGGGGCTAGCGTCTTATCGAGTGTAGTAAGCAAGTGCCGGGCCAGCAGTTCCCACGGTTTCGGCTTCCCCTATCCGCAGTGCAACTCCCCACCCAATATGTAAGGCCCCCAGTGCACCGGGGGCCTTCTCTCCTTAAGCATTGATGTTCGATTTAGGCGAATCCGATTTTACGATCCAACGCCATAGTGCCAGCACCGTAAAACACAAGCATGATCGCGATGGCAGCCAATTCCATGATGTAGTTGTAAATGCCAAATCCCTGATGAATCCCGACAAAAAACAGGGCAAACAACATGTTGATAGCGATGAGCGCTGCCGCAAACCGGGTCAAAAAGCCGAGGACAACCAGGATGCCACCGACAAACTCTGTAAATGCAGAGACATAGCCCAGCCAATACGGTAGACCGAGCGACACAACGTAGTGCGCATAGTGATTCAATGTACCATGAGACACAACTTTCTCGTACCCATGGACGATCATGGATAGGCCAAGAACAAGACGCAGCAGAAGTGCTCCCACAGGTTGCAGGCTATTGAGCCATTTCGACATAAAGGTTCCTTTTAGAAAAAGGTAACCCACCAGAGACTGGATAAAAGGAATTATTGAGGAGATGGAACAGAGGAAGGCACGAGCTGGGATGGCGATGGAAGGTATTGATCCAGAAAACGAAAAATGCTCTGGTTGTAAAGCGCGTCGGAGGGATTCGCGAATTCCACGGTGAGTTTTGGATCGGCGGCGCTTTCCAGGGCCATGTCGGATGTAGCCGATGGTGTGAAGAGGAGCTTCGGAGTGCGCAGCGATGCGAGCGGCCCGGCTAGAGGAAAGTTCTCATGGAAGAGCAGCCGGACTGGGGCGAGGCTGGCGTGGGGATCATGCCGGACGGTGTCGAGCAGATCGCCTTTCGGGGATTCCAGGATGAGGGCGGGGATTTCGCTGTGATTGGCGGCCAGGTGCGTAGCGAGAGAGGCTCCTACGCCGATGCCATAGGGGATAATCTGATGCGCTGGAATGCTGCGCGAGGTGTTGAGGTAAGTCCAGGCAGATTCGGCGTCCTGGATCATCCTGATCTGATTGGGGTGGGTGTCGGCGCTGTAGCCGTAGCCGCGGTAGTCGAAGGCAAAGACATTGATGCCGAGATTGTGGAGCCTGTCGAGCGTCGGGTTGAAGTCTGAGAGCGAGCCGTCTCCGCTTGGAAGAAAGAGAATCGTAGTGTTGGCGTAGCGTGCGCCCTCAGCGGCAGGAATCCAGCGTCCGGTTAACTGTGGGGTAGCCGACTCATCTGGGCCAAAGCGAATCCAGGAGGTCTCGGGAGCTGTTGCGTTGTGTTGTGGGTGAAGAACAAGCTGCCACTGGCCTTGGTAAAAGAGCAGGGCCAGGGTGAGATAGCCGCAGATGAGAGCGACGATAACGACGCCGGCGATAGCTTTCATGAGCCAGGCATGGCTTACCAGGGGCTGTGAAGAAGGCCGCGAGGCTCGTTTAGCTGGCTTTGGAGTGCGGCGGGACATATCTAAAGAACTTTAGCATTTGGATGGGGATCGAGTACGGTGTAGCCGAGCGGATACCATGGTAAGTGTGGAGGAATTTGAGTGGCACAGTGGGTCAGATTGTGCGGGGTCTCGGAGGCTCCGGCGGCAGGGAAGGTAATCGAGGCTGAAGTTGAAGGTGTCGGAATCTGCCTGGCGAATGTAAATGGCGAGCTGTCGGCCTTGGACAACTGGTGTCCGCATCGCCGAGGTCCCTTGGGGCAGGGATGGGTGGAGGGTGACACCGTAGTCTGTCCCTGGCACTCGTGGTCATTTCACGCGAAAACGGGCGTAGCGGAGTATCCGGAGAACGAGCGGGTGGAGGTATTTCCAGTGCGGATTGAAGGCGAGGATGTTCTTGTGGACATCGAGTAGAGCCGCGACCATTGTTGGTGGGGAATGAATGAGCCGCAACAGGTTTAATTGCTTCGAATCATTTACGGCTAAGCGTCCTTCCGCAGCGCAGATGCTGATAGAATCTATTAAATCCACTCCTTCGGAGAGGCAATGCAAGCAATACTGGCGCTGGAAGACGGGCGCATTTTTCGCGGCAAAGGGTATGGCGCAAGAGCGGAGTGCTCTGGCGAGGTGGTCTTCAATACATCACTGACCGGCTATCAGGAGATCTTTACAGATCCTTCCTATGCGGGGCAGATTGTGGTTCTTACCAATCCACATATTGGAAATTACGGGACGACACCGCACGATGCGGAGGCGAAGAAGCCTTACATCGAAGGTCTGGTGACGCGTGAGTTTTCGCCGATGAGCTCCAACTGGCGTTCGACGCAGGTGGCCGATGAGTATCTGGAGCGCTATGGCGTGCCGGTAATCGCGGAGGTTGACACGCGCGCCGTGGTGCGGCATCTGCGTGCCAACGGTGTGATGCGTGGCGTGATTGCATCGGGCGAGGACCTTGATGTGGACGCACTGGTGGCGAAGGCCCGGTCCATCCCAAAGATGGAAGGCACCGATCTCGCGAGTGTCGTCAGCACCAAGGAAGCGTATAAGTGGGATTCGAGTGAACCGAAGAACCAGACCGGCGATGCTCTACTGACGGACGCGATCGACGATTCGACAGAACCTCTTCACGTCGTAGCGTACGACTTCGGTATCAAGGAGAACATTCTGCGGATGCTGACACGCGAGAACTGCCGCGTGACCGTGGTTCCCGCGAAGACCTCTGCGGAAGATGTGCTCGCGATGAACCCGGATGGCGTCTTCTTCTCCAACGGACCGGGCGACCCGGAGCCGCTCGCCTACGCGATTGAAAATGTTCAGAAGCTGCAGGGCAAGGCTCCGATGTTCGGGATATGCCTTGGGCACCAGATCTTCGGACTGGCTCTGGGCGGCAAGACCTACAAGCTGAAGTTCGGGCATCATGGCGGCAATCATCCGATCATGAATCACCAGACGGGCAAGGTGGAGATTACGGCGCAGAACCATAACTTCGCTGTCGATCCGGCATCGCTCGATGAGAAGACAGTCGAGAAGACGCATACGAATCTGAACGACCAGACACTCGCCGGGTTGAAGCACAAGACAGACCCGATGTTCAGCGTGCAATATCATCCCGAAGCCAGTCCGGGACCACACGACTCTCACTATCTCTTCAAGGACTTCCGGAAGATGATGGAAGATTTCAAGAAATAGAAAACCTAAAAAGGCGCGGCTCTGGTCGCGCATTTTTACGGCGCAAAGAATTAGTTGAGGAAGAAGAAGAGACATGCCGCGTAGGAATGACATTGCGAAGATTCTGGTGATCGGCTCGGGGCCGATTGTAATTGGACAGTCTGCGGAGTTTGATTACTCCGGCACGCAGGCGTGCAAGGCGCTGAAGGCTGAAGGATACGAGGTTGTTTTGATCAACTCCAATCCGGCGTCGATCATGACCGATCCTGAAATAGCAGACCGTACCTATATTGAGCCGTTGAACACGGCTTACCTCGAAGAGATTCTTCGCGTCGAGTCGGAGATGATGCCGGAGGGTTCGGGTAAGTTCGCTATATTGCCTACGGTGGGTGGACAGACGGCGTTGAATCTGGCTGTCGATCTGGCAGACTCGGGCGTGCTCGAGAAGTTTGGCGTTGAGCTGATTGGCGCAAAACTCGAGGCCATCAAGAAGGCCGAAGATCGGCTATTGTTCAAGGATGCGATGAACAAGATCGGCCTCGATATGCCGCGTTCTGCCTTGGTGAACAACATCCGCGACGGCCTGGAGTTCGCCACCAAAATCGGATTTCCAGTAGTGATTCGTCCATCGTTTACTCTGGGCGGCTCCGGCGGCGGCATTGCCTACAACCGCGAAGAGTTGATGGAGATCCTCTCTCGCGGTCTGGATCTTTCGCCTGTGCATGAGTGCCTTCTGGAAGAGAGCGTCCTGGGTTGGAAGGAATATGAGCTTGAGGTGGTGCGTGACCTGAAGGACAACGTCATCATCATCTGCTCGATTGAAAACTTCGACCCGATGGGCGTGCACACCGGCGACTCGATCACGGTAGCTCCCGCGCAGACGTTGACCGATCGCGAATATCAGGTGATGCGCGATGCAGCGATTCGTGTGATCCGCGAGATCGGCGTCGAAACCGGCGGCAGCAACGTACAGTTCGCGGTGAACCCCGTAACCGGGCGCATGACCGTCATCGAGATGAATCCGCGCGTATCGCGTTCGAGCGCGCTTGCCTCCAAAGCCACGGGATTCCCAATTGCAAAGATTGCGGCTCGGCTTGCAGTCGGCTATACGCTCGATGAAATTCAGAACGACATTACCAAGGCGACGCCAGCCTGCTTCGAACCGACCATCGACTACGTCGTCGTGAAGATTCCGAAATGGCAGTTCGAAAAGTTTCCCGGGGCCGACGAAGGTCTGGGGCCACAGATGAAATCTGTCGGCGAAGTGATGGCGATTGGGCGCACCTTCAAAGAAGCGATGATGAAGGCTGTGCGCTCGCTGGAGACAGGCAAGAAAGCTACGGCCGATGACATTGAGCCGCGCAGGTTGACCCAGCGCCTCGTAACTCCGCATCCCGAGCGGCTGTCGTACATTCGCTATGCGTTTGAACGCGGCATGACAGTACGCGAAGTAGCGCGCATGACCTCGATGGATCCATGGTTCCTCTTCCAGATAAAGCAGATCACTGACGAGATCAAGGCTATCGGCGGAGTGTCGATGGAAGCTGTAACTGCCGACCAACTGCGTACGGCGAAGCGGATGGGTATCTCCGACGAGCGCCTGGCTGCGGGCTGGGGACTGACCGGCGCAGAAGGCACGGCAAAGGTTCGCGCTCTGCGTAAAAAACTGGGAGTACAGCCTGTTTACAAGTTGGTGGACACCTGCGCGGCAGAGTTCGAGAGCTACACGCCGTATCTCTACAGCTGCTACGACGAAGAGGATGAGGCAGCACCAACGACGCGCAAGAAGATCCTCATTCTTGGCAGCGGACCGAACCGCATCGGGCAGGGAATCGAGTTCGACTACTGCTGCTGCCACGCTGCGTTTGCGCTTCGTGAAGATGGGTACGAGACCATCATGGTGAATTGCAATCCCGAGACGGTATCGACCGACTACGATACCAGCGACCGGCTTTACTTCGAGCCGCTAACACTTGAAGACGTGCTCGGCGTCTATGAACACGAGGCTTCGTCGGGCGCGGAGATCGGGATGATTGTGCAGTTCGGCGGACAGACTCCGCTGAATCTGTCCCTCCCGCTGAAGAAGGCTGGCGTGCCAATTATCGGGACCTCTCCGGAGTCAATCGATCTCGCAGAGGATCGCAAGCGATTCGGCAAGTTGATCGAGGAGTTGGAAATTCCTCAGCCACAGGGAGCGATGGCGACCAGCGTCGAAGAAGCAGTCGCTGGTGCAAATCGCGTAGGCTACCCTGTGCTGGTGCGGCCTTCGTATGTGCTGGGTGGACGAGCCATGGTCATCGCGTACGACGATGAGGCTGTTGTCCGCTACATGTCTACGGCGATCGAGTTCTCACAGGAACGGCCGGTGTTGATCGATCACTTTCTGGAAGACGCGACCGAGGTCGATGTCGATGCCCTGTGCGATGGAGACGATGTCGTAATCGCCGGCATCATGCAACACATCGAAGAGGCAGGAATCCACTCGGGCGATTCGTCATGTGTACTGCCTGCGGTCGATCTGTCGGCTGATGTCCTGCAGACGATTCGCGAGTACACGCGCAGGCTGGCGATGTCTTTGAGCGTGCGTGGATTGGTGAATATTCAGTTCGCAATTCAGCGCGGAACGGTATATGTCATCGAGGTAAACCCTCGGGCTTCGCGAACAGTGCCTTATGTTTCGAAGGCAACAGGAATACCGTTAGCCAAAATTGCCTCACGTATCATGGTGGGCCGGAAGCTGAAGGAGTTGCTGCCGGATCAAGTGGCTAGCGGCAAGGATCTCGAAACGGGATCGCACTACTTCGTAAAGTCGCCGGTATTTCCATGGGGCAAATTCCCTGGAGTAGACACGGTGCTTGGACCGGAGATGAAGTCGACAGGCGAGGTCATGGGCGTCGCCGACAACTTCGGCGAGGCCTTCGCCAAGGCACAGATCGCCGCCGGACAGGTGCTTCCGCTGAAGGGTACGATCTTCCTCAGCGTCAACGATCGCGACAAAGAAGGCGTGGTTTCGCTGGCGCGCGCGTTCGTTGAGATGGGCTTTCATCTCGTAGCGACACATGGCACGGCAGGCGTTTTGGAAGAAGCCGGATTGCAGCCGGAGCGTGTCTACAAAGTGAAAGAGGGACGTCCCAACGTCGTCGATTTGATCAAGGGCGATCGAATACAGCTCATCATCAATACGCCGCGCGGGCAGGATACGTTCTTCGATGAGAAGGCGATTCGAAGGGCGGCAGTTTTGGCCCGAATTCCTACGATCACGACGCTGGCAGCAGCACGAGCAGCGGCCGAAGGAATTGCCGCACTACAGCAGGGAACGTTGAGTGTCGTTGCATTGCAGACGCTTCATGCGGACCGGTTGGCTGCAGTCTAAACACAGGCACGGCCTCAGAACTAAGCGTCGGTTTTGAGGCCGAACTTCGCTCCAATGGCGTAGCCGATCATCGAAAGCGGGATCCAGGAGCCAGCGAAAAGACCGTCGCCTGCCATGAGACCGCTACCGTGCCGGATGTCGAAGAAAGTTCGCCACAGCTTTTCGACGGCTCCACAGTTCTCGCAGAGACCGTTGCCGGTAGGCAGGTCGAGTACCCATACACACACAACAGAGAAAACTACCAGGCCAGAGATCCATACATAACGAGCGATGTCGTTCTGCTGACTGTGAGCAATAAGAAATCCACAGACCATCGGCACGAAGAACGCCAGGACGGTGCCGAGAAGCTTGGGTCCGACGGCATCGGGATCGGGATGCGTCAGCGTCATTACACCAACGACGAGGACGAGAATGACGAAGGCGAGACCGGAGTGGGTGAGGAACCAGAAGGCCTCACGGCCGAGGTCGCCGATAGATTTGCCTTGCGAAATATCCTGATTCGGGTTCATGGGCTGTCTCCCTTGAGGGTACTCCAAATGGAGAACGATGAGACAACCTTCGATTACGTCTTTCGTTGCATGACGGACGAGTAATTTGAGGCCTGCTACCAGAGACTCCTCTATTTCGCGATTGGCTTTTAGAATAAAGGAATGCTGCTTGAAGGACTTTATCTACCTCTGACTACGCCGTTCTATCCCGACGGAAGCCTCAATCTTCGTAAGCTGGAACATAATGCGGATCGCTATTCGCGAACGCCGTCGACCGGTTTCGCGGTACTGAGTGAAGTGGGCGAGCCCACGATGCTCTCAGAGGAAGAATCCAGGCAGACGCTGCGATCGGCCATCGGCGCGACTGCGCCCGAAAAGGTCATGCTGGCCGGCGTCTCACGCGACAGCGTCGTAGGAACGCTCGAGCTGATCGAGTTTGCAGTAACCGCCGGCTACGATGTCGCGCTGGTGCGGGAGCCATCATTTCTGCGATCCGGCAAAAGGATGAAAGAGCTACTGACGTATTTCCGTGCGGTTGCTGATCGCTCGGCGGTACCCATCGTTCTGTACAGCCCGGATGGTTCGTTGCCAATAGAAGCAGCGATCGAGCTCGCCGGTCACCCGCAGATCATCGGATTGGTCGACGGTGGTCATAGCTCCGGGCGCATCGAGACAATCAAATCCGGTACGGCAGCCGTGAAGCGCGAGGTTACCGTGACACCTGTGTTTGCGGCTGCTACCGGCAGAATGCTCGCACAGAAAGAGGCTGCTGGAGCAGGAACATTTATTGCAGCAAATACTCTGACAGACGGTGGAGCTGCGCTGGCAATTGCGCCTCCCAAGCCGCCAATCAAGACCCGGACCAAGACCGTAGGCTTTCAAATCTTGACCAGCAACACAGCTGAAATGTTGGATGGACTTCAGGCCGGTGCTGTGGGTGCCATGCCCGGCTTTGCCGCTTGCGCCCCTCAGGCCTGCTACGAAGTGTTGGCCGCGTGGAAGGATGGCGACAATGGACTTGCCCTCGAGAAGCAGGCTCGGCTGCAAGCCGCTGTGGCCCGCGTTGAAGGCGCATTAGGCGTACCGGGTATCCGGTTCGGTTGTGATTTGAATGGCTATTTCGGCGGACGGCCTCGTTTGCCTCTGCTTCCTCCAAGTGGTGAAGAGCGAGCGGAGATCGAAGCACTGATGCATGGCATTCGTCATTAATTCGGAAACGCCGTCTCCCTGAGCGATGCTCTCGCCGAGAGCATTCCACAAGTTACCTCGGCTGCTCACGCTATACTGCCGTCGTCGGAAGAATAGTGTAAGGAGAAAAAATGCAGCATCGCATCCTCGGCACCACCATGCCCGTCCTCGAGTTCGCCCTCGACCACAACGACGCCATCATCTCCGAGGCCGGCGAACTCTCCTGGATGAGCCAGTCCATCCAGATGACCACCCACACCCAGCATGCTGGCGGTGGCGGCATCTTCGGCGTCATCCGCCGCGTCGCCGGTGGAGGCTCTCTTTTCATGACCGAGTACCGCGCCTACGGTGCCCCCGGCGAGGTCGCCTTCGCCACCCGCGTCCCGGGACACATCGTCCCGGTCGAGGTTGGCCCGGGTCGCGAATACCTCATCCACCGACACGGCTTCCTCTGCGCCACCTCTGCCATCGAACTCGGCGTTGGCTTCCAGCAATCACTCGGCGCAGGCGTCTTCGGTGGCGACGGCTTCCTCCTCCAGAAAGTCTCCGGACAGGGAATGGCATGGCTCGAGCTTTCCGGCGAAGTCATCATCAAAGATCTCGCCCCCGGCGAAATCCTCCGCGTCCACCCCGGCCACGTCGGAGCCTTCCAATCCAGCGTCGCCTTCCAGATTCAGCGCGTCCCCGGCCTCAAAAACATGATCTTCGGCGGCGATGGCATCTTCCTCGCTGCTCTCACCGGTCCCGGCCGCGTCTGGCTCCAGACCCTTCCCATCTCCCGTCTCGCCCACCAGCTTCAGGAGTACATGCCGTCGCAGCGTGGCGAACAGGCTGCCGAGGGTGGTGTCGTAGGCGGCGTCATCGGCACGATCCTCGGCGGTATGAACAACCGGTAACAGCCTACTCCGCGCGCAGAGCCTCCACGGGATTCACCGACGCGGCTCTGCGAGCGGGAAAGTAACTCGCCAGCAGTGCCGACACGCCAAGCAGCACAGCCACCGCAGCCAGCGTAGGCATATCCCACGAGCGGATGCCGAACAAAAGCTTCCTCATCAAAGTAGTCACGGCCACCGAACAGACGAGCCCGGCAAATATCCCCAGCCCCGTCAGCCACCCAGCCTCTTTCAAAATCATCCGGTACACAGAACTCTTCTGTGCGCCCAAAGCCATCCTCACACCAATCTCGCGAGTTCGCTGGCTAACCGAGTAAGCAATCACTCCATAAAGCCCGACAACACCGAGCAACAAAGCCATAGCAGCAAATCCACCCACCAGCCAAGCCGAAGAGCGATGCAGATACGCCGTCTGCGAATCGCTGATTCGTTGATTCATCGTAGCCTCGCCAAACACCCCAATGCCGGGATCGATCTGATGAATCATCGCCGACAGCGTCGGCAGAATCGCTTTCTCATCTTGCGAAGTCCGCACTACCAGCGACACATACGTATCACTGTTCTGGTTGAGCGGATCATATTCCGCAGGCCATATCTCCGAGTCCAGCGATCCCTCCTTCACATCGTCCACAACTCCGATGATCTCCCGAAGTGATTTAGGTGTCAGCTCCGTGTCGCCAAACTTCTTGCCCACAGGATCCTCCCCCGGGAAGTACAGTCTCGCCAGCGTCTTGTTGATCACCGTTACCCCCGGCTTCGACGCATCCTCTTCATCGGTGAAGTACCGCCCCTTCATCATCTTTGCCTGCAGCGTCTTGAAGTAGTCCGAGCTGACTTCTCGCTGATTCACCTCATTGTGCTCGCCGTGGTACGGCTTACCGACAAACCTGATCCAGTTCGTACTGCCATTGCCGCTCACCGGCAACTGTGTGGAGATCCCTACGGACCTAACCCCCGGCAAACTCGCGGCGCGACTCACGATCTCCCTCTCAATCGCCACCACCTGCGGATCTTTCGCATAGGTAAGCTCAGGCAGCGAGATCTGCAATGTAGCCAGATGATCCGGTTGGAACCCAAGCTCCACATGCAGCAGTCGATAGAAGCTCTTCCCCAGCAAACCAGCGCCAACCAGAAGCACCACGGCAATGGTCAGCTCCAGCACCACAAGATTCGCCCCAAAGCGTCGCCACAAAGTTCCCGCACTTCCTCGCGCCCCATCCGCCAACCCCTCCCGCATCGCCGTCAAAGGCACACGCATAATCGGAGTCACCGCGAACAGTACCGCAGCAACCAGCGAGATCATTCCGGTAAAGAGAAACAGATGCGCATTCAGACGAATCCCGCCCAGGTAAGGCATGTACTCCAGCATGTCCTTCGAGATAAGCCTGCTGAGCAGCGTCATCCCCCCATAAGCGGCCAACAATCCAAGCGCACTCCCACCAGCAATCAGCACCAGGCCTTCGGTAATAAACTGCCGAACCAGTCGGGCAGGCGAAGCCCCCAATGCGCCCCTAACAGCAATCTCCCGTCGACGGCTCTCCGATCGCACCAGCAACAAACTCGCCACATTCACACACGCAATCAACAACAACAGCCCAGCCCCACCCAGCAGCACCAGCAATATCGGGCGAATATCTCCGACAACCTCTTCATACAGAGGCTTCACGCTGGCTCCCTGATCACGGTTGGAGCCCGGATATTGAATCTCCAACTGCTTCGCAACGCCGCTCATATCAGCCTGCGCCGCCGCCACCGTCACGCCGTCCTTCAACCGCGCCACGCCATAAAGATTGTGGCAACTCCGCCGCTTTTCACAACTGGTCAGCGTGCGAAGCGTAGCCCAAAACTCCGCCTTTCCTTTCGGGGCGAATTGAAAATCCGCCGGCAGTACTCCAATGATCGTGTTAGGAATGCCACTCAACTTAACTGTCTGGCCAATCACATCCCTTCTTCCGCCGAACCGTGACTGCCATGTGTCATAGCTCAGGATCACAGTCTCTGCGGCCCCTGGCTGATCTTCACCCGCATAAAAATCCCGACCCAGAACAGGCTTTACGCCCAGTACGCGAAAGAATCCATCGCTCACACGCGCAGACGGTACTGGCTCCGTTCCTGTAGGAGTGCTCAGCAGATAACCGTTCCCGGTATAAACCTCCATCGCTGTGAAGACCTTGTTCATCTTTTTCCAGTCGACATAATCTTGGTACGAAAGATTCGACCTTGGAAACATCGCAGCGCGTTCATTCACATCCACCAGCCGATTTGGGTCCCGATAAGGAAGCGGCTTAATCAATGCAGCATCCACAAACGCAAAGATCGCCACACTCGCACCAATTCCCAGCGCAAGCATCAGAATCGCCGTAATCGTAAACCCCGGACTCCGCCGCAACTGGCGAATCGAAAACCGAAAGTCCTGCCACACAGTCTCCAGACGAAATCCCACAATCTCGTGGCTCTGTTCTTTCAGCCTCGTTCCATTGCCAAACTGCCGCATCGCCGCGCGGTGCGCCGCCTCTGGAGCCATGCCTTCCTCGCGAAGCTCCTTCTCCTTCTCTTCGCGATGAAACGTCATCTCTTCCTCCAGCTCGCTATTGAACTTCTCGCGGCGAAGCAGCATTCCCAGCTTCTTGAAGAAACGCGCAATCGAGTCCACGGCAAACCTCCTATGCGTCCTGCATCACTCGGCCAATGGCCGCAATCATCTGGTCAAACTGCGACTGCTCCACACCCAACTGCTTCCGTCCGGCCGCCGTTAGTGTGTAATAGCGAGCCCGCCGGTTCGTCTCGGTCTTCTTCCACTCCGCCTTCACCCACCCCTGCAGCAAAAGCCGCTGCAACGCCGGATAAAGCGAGCCTTCTTCCACAGTCAGCACATCCTCGGACACGCGCTTGATCGACAGCGCAATCCCATATCCATGCTGCGGCGCCCGCGTCAGCGTCTTCAAAATCAGCATGTCCAGCGTTCCAGGCATCAGGTCGGATTTCTTTGGCATGTGTCGATATATAGACCATCTATGGATAGAACGTCAATGCCCAAAGGAAAGTTCCCTGCACCAAAAACTTTGCTGTTGTTCTTGTTATTTGTTTTTAGCTTGTCATTCTGACCCTGAGCGTAGTCGAAGGGGGAAGAACCCCCGCATTTTTGCTTTTGTTTTGCCTTTGCTTATTGCGCCATAAGCACGACACCGCTTTCTATATCCTCAAAACCCATGGCACCCTTTCTTCATCTGGCCCACGTTAACGTAGCCCGCGGCAACAACATCGTCCTCCACGACATCAACCTCTCCGTCAACACCGGCGAGCACATCGCCATCCTCGGCCCCAACGGCTGCGGCAAATCCACCCTCATCAAGACCATCACCTGCGAGTGTTACCCCATCGCCCAGCCCGAAACCCAGGTCAGTATCTTCGGCCGCGAGCGTTGGGATCTCACCGAGCTCAAAAAACGTCTCGGCGTAGTCTCCGCCGAACTCCCCGGCAAACAAACCCTCACCACCACCGGCCGCGATGCCATCCTCACCGGCTTCTTCTCCAGCTCCACCCTCTGGCCCAACCTCACCGTCACCGACACCATGCGCACCCGCGCCGACGAAGTCCTCCACCAGATCGACGCCATCCCTCTCGCCAACAAACCCGTTGGTGAAATGTCCGCTGGCCAGCAACGCCGCATCATGATCGGCCGCGCCCTCGTCGCCTCATCAAGCGCCGCAGCCGATGAAAAACAGATGCTCCTCCTCGACGAGCCCTCCAACGCCCTCGATCTCGCCGCACAAGCCGACCTCCGCAATCTTCTCCGTCGCCTCGCGCAACAGGGAACCGGCATCCTCCTCATCACCCATCACATCGCCGACATCCCACCCGAAATAGACCGCATCCTCATGATGAAAGACGGCCGCATCATCGCCGACGGCCCCAAAGCCGACCTCCTCACCGCACCGCGTCTCAGCGACCTCTTCAAGACCGAAGTCCAACTCACCCAGAAAGATGGCTTCCATCACGCCTGGTAGCGGACAGCATTTGCATCATCAAGCCGTCCCACACGTCTAACTATCAGAAGGGGACACAATGGTTCGCTACATTCTCGCAGCAACGCTTCTCACTGCATCGCTCTCATTTGCCCAGCAGGAAGGCTCCACTCCCACACAGGCATTAGTCGCAATCGACTCCAAAGGCCCGGCCGCCCTCACCACAGGCAACGTCATCCTCAAGCTCAACAACAAGCCAACTCCGCTGACCAGCGTCACTCCCGTCCCACCCAACGGAGCCCAGGTCGCCCTTCTCATTGACGACGGCCTTCGCACCAGCGTCGGTCGTGAACTCGAAGATCTTCGCAGCTTCATCACAGGTCTTCCCTCTGGTATCGAGGTCTTTGTCGGCTACATGCAGAACGGCCGCGTCGTCCCGGCCCAGGCTTTCACCACCGACCACGCCGCCGCGGCCGGCTCACTCCGCATTCCTCTCGGCAGCCCCGGCATCAGCTCCAGCCCCTACTTCGCTCTTACCGACTTTACAAAGAGATGGCCCGGTTCAGCAGAGTCAGCCCTCAGCGACAATCTGCAACCCACCGCAAAGGCGCGCTTCGTCCTTATGATCACCAACGGCGTCGATCCCTATAACGGCAGCACCAGCATCTCAAATCAAGATAGTCCCTACGTCAGTGCGGCGATTAGCGATGCCCAGCGCGCAGGCGCAGCCATCTACTCCATCTACTACACCAACGCCGGAATCGGCGGCGGCCGAGCCAGCTTCAGCGGCCAGAGCTATCTATCGCAGGTAGCGGATGCCACCGGTGGCCGCGCCTACTATCAAGGCATGGGTAACCCCGTCTCCATGGCGCCATTTCTTCAGCAGTTTAAATCCGCCATCGCCGAAACCTACGTCGCTACATTCCCCGCTCCCGGCAACAAAGACTTGGTCCCCATCAAATTCTCGACCAGTCTGCCGAAAATCAAACTGCGTTCCACCAATCAAGTCCATCCCGGCACACGCCTCGCGCCGTGACGTGATCGACTTGATTGAATCTAAAAATAGAGGTGTCATCCTGAGCGAAGTCGAATGAAACCTGCGGTCGTCTTTTCTGGTGCCAACTAGAAATCCACCCCGGCAGCACGATAGATCGACTGAATATGCTGCATGTCTCGCAGACCCTCTTCACCGGGAGTCCGCGGCGTCTTATTCTCCAGAATGCACTCCGTAAAATGATCCGCCTGTAGCACGAACTGATACGGATCACGCCCAGGATTTGTCTCGTCGATATGGACCGGCGGCTTGCCCTTGCCGGTTGAGTATCTCGCTCGCAGTTGAATGTCGTCGTACCCGAACGTTCCTTCCATCCATCCGTTCGATCCAAATATCTTGTAGTACCCCGGCATCTGCGCGCCGTAACTTGTCGTGCAGTTTGCAAGCGCTCCCGAAGGAAACCGCATCGTCCACGCCGTCGTCTCCTCCACCGTATCGAACCGCCCGTCATGGTCCACCGTCGACACCATCGCCGCAAACTTCTCCGGCTCCTCGCCGGTCAAATACCGCGCGCAGTTGAGTGAATATATTCCCATATCCAGCAGCGAGCCGCCTCCACCCAGAGCCTTCGTAGCTCGCCACTCCCCAGGAGCGATGTTGAACCCGTTCGCGCTGTCGAACGCGATTATCTTTCCCAGGTTCCCATCGCGAACCAGCTTGATCGCCTTCAGCGTAGTCGGTTCGTAGTGCAGCCGATACGCGATCATCAACTTCACGTTGGCCGCCTTGCACGCCGCAATCATATCTTCTGCTTCCTTCACCGAGATCGACATCGGCTTCTCGCACAACACATGCTTTCCCGCCTTGGCCGACCGTATCGTGTACTCCGCATGCATACTGTTCGGCAGCGCCACATACACTGCGTCGATGCTCTTGTTCTCCCGCATCCGGTCCATGTCTTCGTAGCTGTAGATCGACTCTTTCGGCACGCCATACTCAGCCGCAATCTTCTCCGCCTTGTCGCGATGCCCGCTCACAAGCCCGGTAATCTGAGAAGTCGAACCCTGCTTCACGCCGCGCATAAAGTGATCTGCGATCCGGCCCAGACCAATCACGCAATAACCCACCTTGCGCTGCCCACCTTGCGCCTCTGCCCTCACCACAGGCAGCATCTGCGCCGCCATCCCCAACGCCCCAAGCTTCGAAAACTCCCGCCGCGTCAAACTCATTCGGTCTCCCCCATATCAGTTGAAGCATGTGCCCCACGAGTATAGACAGGCGCAATCTCGTAGGCAATCGAACCACGCACCTGTATTGAAAGTGTTTCGGTATTGCTCAACTCAAGCTATTGAGAACGACAGGCAACGCAACCACAGCTTGCCGTCCAGATTATTCTTTCGTGCGCCTTGCAGCCGGCTTTCGTCTTTCTGCCCGTCGCGTCTTCCGCCTGCCTGCGGATTGAATATTGTGAGCGTTGACGATTGCCGCAATCAAACCCGGAAAGCGCTTATCGATCTCGGAGCAGCGTGACGTATTGTGCATCTCCACGCCTCGGCGCTCACCGCGAATCAGACCCGCCTCTCGAAGAGCCTTGAAGTGTTGAGACAGGGTAGACTTCGGGATGCTCTTTTCGCTGACCTTCAGGAAGTCCGAGCAGACATGAGAACACTGGGAACCAGCCAGCTCCGCAAGAATCGCCACACGCACAGGATCGGAGAGAGCGTGCAGAATGGCTTCGACGGTGACATCTTCGACCGAAGGATGGAAGAGAGGCCTCATACCTCTCCATCATAGCGCTCTTGACACAATGGTTCAATAGTTCATATATTCAGAACTATGGAACTGTTTTAGTAGCAAACTTTAACTCGTCCAGCACGAAGAGAGAGAAAATCCCATGTCGAAGAAACTTGAAGGAAAAATCGCACTCGTTACCGGGGGAGCCACCGGCATCGGCCTCGCCACGGCAAAGCGTTTCGTTGCGGAGGGCGCCAAGGTTGTCATCACTGGCCGCCGTAAGCAGGTCCTCGACGCAGCGGTTCAGGAGATCGGCTCCGACGCCATCGGCATTCAGGCCGACTCCGGCAATCTCGCGGATCTCGACCGCCTCTACGCCGAGATCAAACAGAAGTACGGCCGTATCGACGTTCTCTTTGCGAATGCTGGCGGCGGCGAATTCGCCACCATCGAGAA
The DNA here is from genome assembly GCA_035317185.1 of Edaphobacter sp. Classification (GTDB taxonomy): domain Bacteria; phylum Acidobacteriota; class Terriglobia; order Terriglobales; family Acidobacteriaceae; genus Edaphobacter. Next base: position 34,734 of record DATHHN010000071.1, on the reverse strand, counting down.
TGTTACCGAAGAGCACTTCGACAAAACCTTCAATTCCAACGTGAAGGGTGTCTTCTTTACCGTGCAGAAAGCTCTCACGCTCATTCCCAATGGTGGAACCATCGTACTCAACGCCTCCATCGTCTCCATCAAGGGCATGCCCGCCTTCGGCGTCTACAGCGCCACCAAGGCTGCAGTCCGCTCGTTCGCTCGCACATGGACCAACGAGCTCAAGGAGCGTCAGATTCGCGTCAATGTCGTCAGCCCCGGCCCCATAGATACTCCAGGAGTCGATGGTCTTGCCAAGAATGAAGAAGAAGCCCGGCAGCTCAAAGCAGGTCTGGCCTCACAGGTTCCGCTTGGCCGCATCGGCCAGCCCGACGAGATCGCGAAGACCGTCGTCTTCCTAGCATCGGACGATTCAAGCTATGTCGCAGGCATCGAGCTCTTTGTCGACGGCGGCATGGTCCAGGTCTAAACGCACACTCATCAGAAGCCGCTTCGCAGACACACCCGCGCAAGCGGCTTTTTCCGTCAGAGCATTCAGAAACATAGGAAGAAAGTAACCTTAGCACCTTACTTCTGTCGCCCACTGGCAGTTCGACCCCTGTCGGCTCAAACCTGCTCCACTGCCTCCGCTGCCGTGGCAAAGCTTCTCAACAAATTCTGCACCTTCGTCAACTCCAGCAGGGCACTGATCCTCTCATTCGCTCCTGCCAGAGCCATTCTGCGGCCATGCTTCTCCGCCGCCACATAGTAGTTGATCAGCACTCCAATTCCAGCCGAATCCATATACGGAACGCCACTCAAATCGAAGACCATCATCGGCGGTTTATTCGTCGCGAGTTCATTCTGAAATTCAAACATGTTCCGCAAGGTCAGCGGTCCACTCAACGTCATTACGACCACACCCGGTCGTCCTATCTCATTACTGCTATAACTCAACGGCGCATCGTTCATTTCCGTCAGTCTAAAGCTCCGCGCCCCTACTTTATTGTGACAAAGCCGTGAATTTCACTTCTAATATTGCTCATTACTCCCGACAAAGGAATCACGATGGGAACTCGCTCAATCTCGTTCCTTATGGTTTTTGCTTTTCTGTCGCCTGCCGTGGGCTTCACTCAGGCAGACAACCACGCCTCCGCAGAAAATCTGGGTAGTGTGAACTTCAGCACCTCATGCAGTAGCACATCCCAACCACAGTTCAATCGTGCCGTCGCACTCATGCACTCGTTTCAATTTTCCCGCGCCATCGACGCCTTCCATGCGGTTCTGGCAGTTGATCCCTCCTGTTCGATGGCCTACTGGGGCATCGCCCTCAGCAATTGGGGCAACCCCTTCGCTGCAGGGCTCAAGCCCCAGCTACAACTCGACCATGGACTAAAAGCAGTCGAGCAGGCGCGAGCCACGAAGCCGAAGACAGAGCGCGAGTCCGCGTATATCGAAGCCGTGTCGCATCTCTTCACCAACACGGCGGATAACGATCAGCGCTCCCCTACCTTGGCGTATGAGAGAGCAATGGCTGCTGTCAGTGCTTCTTACCCGAATGACATTGAGGCCACCATCTTCTATGCTCTGGCGCTCGCTGCAGCCGCCGATCCGTCCGATAAGACGTACGCCCGACAACTTAAAGCGGGAGCCCTATTGGAGAAGCTGTTTGTTCAATATCCCAATCATCCGGGATTGGCTCACTACATCATTCACGCATACGACGTTCCACCCCTCGCCGCGCGAGCGGTCGAAGCCGCGCAGCGCTATGGAGAAATCGCTCCTTCCACATCTCACGCTTTACACATGCCGTCCCATACCTTTACCCGGGTCGGAGACTGGCAGGCTTCCATCGACGCCAATATAGCCTCCGCAGCCTCCGCAAAAAGCGCTGGTCAGCCCGCCGAAGAGCTCCACGCCAGCGACTACATGGTCTACGCCTATCTGCAGACAGCCCAGGACCGTGCCGCCCAGCATCAGGTGGAATCAGCCGTTCAGATCTTCTCGCGCTTTGATCCAGACGTGCTGATCGGCGGTGCGGCCGGTCCCGCTGCGGCATACTTTGCACACGCCGCGATTCCCGCTCGCTTCTGTTTGGAACGCAACGCCTGGGTCGATGCAGCAAAGCTGGAGCCACACCCCAGCCCATTTCCCTACGCCGATGCGATCACATACTTTGCCCGGGGCTTAGGGTCTGCGCATTTGAAAGATCGTGTCGCCGCACGATCAGCCATCGATTCTTTAGAACAGATGCGCGACAAATTGATCAAGATGAAAGAGAGCTATTGGGCCAACCAGGTTGAGATTCAGCGTCAGGAAGTCTCCGCCTGGCTCGCGTTTGCGGAAGACGACAGCAAAGGCGCACTCGCCCAGATGAGCGCGGCAGTTGAGCTGGAAGACAAGACGGAAAAGAACGCTATCACTCCCGGACCACTTGCACCCGCACGCGAACTGCTGGGAGATCTACTGCTGGAACTGCACCAGCCCTCGAAAGCTCTCGAGGAATTTGAAGCGACGCTGACCAAAGAACCCAACCGCTTTCGTTCCCTCTATGGCGCAGCCGAAGCTGCGAAGCTAGCCGGTGATCGTCAAACGGCCCAAGCATACTTCCAGAAGCTGCTCAAAGTCACCGAACACGCCGACGAGCCCGGCCGTCAGGAAGTTGCTGAAGCACATAGCGAAGTTCGCAGTAATTAGAAATCAGCATAAGTTATTTATATTGTTATTTATAAATTAATTAACTCAAGTAATACATGACGATAACAAATCCTAAGCTTCGCGGCCTAAAAAAATAAACTTGAAAACTCTGCATAATTTCTCTTCCTCAAGAGAAGGCGTTTTCAACACCATCTTTACCAGCCGTTTCACCACACTCTGTCCACAAAAAAACCACGTCCTGCACCCACTTTTTTGAAAAACCCCTGTAAAAACGACAAAACCCCGGAGCGATCCGGGGTTTCGCCACGCCAGAAAAATTCCGGCAATTTTTAGTACATTCCGTCCATGCCGCCGCCGCCGTGGTTGTGACCGCCGCCACCAGCTTCCTTCTTCTCAGGAATCTCTGAGATCATGGCTTCGGTGGTCAGCATCAATCCGGCGATGGAAGCCGCATTCTGCAGAGCAGTACGCGTAACCTTCGTAGGATCAATGACACCGGCCTTCACCAGGTCCTCGTAGACTCCAGTCGAGGCGTTGTATCCGTAGTTGTTGTCCTTCGACTCGTGAATCCTGCCGATCACAACTGCACCTTCGTCACCTGCATTCGAGACGATCATGCGCAGAGGCTCTTCGAGCGCGCGGCGGATGATCGATGCACCGATCTTCTCGTCACCCTCAAGGGTCTTGATCAACGAATCGACCTCGGTCGTGCAGCGAACCAGAGCCACGCCGCCGCCCGGGACGATGCCTTCTTCAACAGCAGCGCGGGTTGCGTGCATCGCATCCTCAACACGAGCCTTCTTTTCCTTCATCTCGGTCTCTGTAGCAGCACCAACCTTGATGACGGCAACGCCGCCAACCAGCTTAGCCAACCGCTCCTGCAACTTCTCGCGGTCGTAGTCAGAGGTCGTCTTCTCAACCTGGGCGCGAATCTCCTTCACCCGGCCTGCGATGTCGTTGTCCTCTCCGCCGCCATCGACGATGGTGGTGTTGTCCTTGTCGATCGTCACGCGCTTGGCGGTGCCCAGATCCTCGATCTTGACGCCCTCCAGCTTGATGCCGAGGTCTTCCGTGATCGCCTTGCCGCCCGTCAGGATAGCGATATCCTGCAGCATTGCCTTGCGGCGATCGCCGAAGCCAGGAGCCTTTACAGCAGCCACATTCAGCGTGCCGCGCAGCTTGTTCACAACCAGAGTCGCCAACGCCTCACCGTCCACGTCCTCAGCAATGATGATGAGCGGCTTCGCGGTGCGGGCAATCTGCTCCAGAAGGGGCAGCAGGTCCTTCATCGACGAGATCTTCTTCTCGTAGATCAGGATGTAAGGATTCTCAAGCGCAACTTCCATGCGCTCGGCATCCGTTACGAAGTAAGGCGACAGATACCCACGGTCAAACTGCATGCCCTCAACGACATCCAGCTGAGTCTCCATCGTGCGCGACTCTTCGACAGTGATAACGCCGTCCTTACCGACCTTCTTCATCGCCTCGGCAATGATCACACCGATCTGCGAATCCGAGTTGGCAGAAATCGTTCCCACCTGGGCAATCATGTCGCCAGAAACCGGCTTCGACAGCTTGCTGAGCGCGCCGCCAACCACTGCGCCGTTCTCATCGCGCTTGCCGATGATGGCCTCAACCGCCTTGTCGATACCGCGCTTCAGCGCCATCGGGTTTGCACCGGCGGCAACTGTCTTCACACCCTCGCGGTAGATAGCCTGCGCGAGAACCGTAGCAGTCGTGGTGCCGTCACCGGCCACATCCGAGGTCTTCGAAGCCACTTCGCGGACCATCTGCGCGCCCATGTTCTCGAGCGCATTGCCGAGCTCGATCTCCTTGGCTACGGTCACGCCGTCCTTGGTGATCGTAGGCGAACCGAACTTCTTCTCAATGACTACGTTACGGCCCTTCGGGCCCAGCGTGACCTTCACCGCGTCAGCCAGAATATTGACTCCACGCAGGATTGCCTGACGTGAATCTTCTCCATGCAGAATCTGTTTTGCCATTGTGTTGCTCCTGTTACCGGCTCAATTGCCGATCAAATTTGTGATGAAACATTAAGCATTTGCGCATTGGCGGCGAAGCCGCGCCTGCTGCATGCAATGCCTACTTCTTGAGGATTCCGAGAACTTCTTCCTCGCGCATGATTAGGAGCTCTTCGCCATCGAGCTTGATCTCGGTGCCGGAATACTTGCCGAACAGGATGCTGTCGCCGGCCTTTACATCAAGCGGGAACACCTTGCCCTCATCGTTCGACTTGCCCTTGCCGACCGAGATGACCTCGCCCTGCTGTGGCTTCTCTTTTGCGGAATCTGGGATGATGATGCCGCCACGAATGCTTTCGCCCTCTTCAACGCGGCGAACCAGAATCCGGTCGTGCAGCGGTGTAAATGATGTTGTCGCCATTGCTTACATCTCCTTGGTGCAATTTTTGGCGAACGAAGAATCGTTCGCGTTTGGATTTCGCGACGTATCCGGCACCAGCCGGAATCTGCCACAAAGAAGTTGAAAGAAGGTGCCAATGCGGTGTTTCAGAGCCAAACTCAAAAGCTCTTCGCTCAAAGCTCACCGCTAATTAGCACTCAAGCCTTCCGATTGCTAACGATAGGGCACCCCCCCGGCTGCTGTCAACCCACCCCTGTGAAATGTGAGTGAAAGTCGCGCAAGTCTGACCAAGTCCTCATGTAACTGCCTATTCTGCTTAGATCGTCGTAGAATGGAATCCATGTTGTCGCAGCGTGCTCTCTGGTCTAAACTCGCCCTCGTTCTTTGCCTCGCGCTCTTGTCTCTACAGGCCTTTGGTCAAGATTCGCCCGCCCGTCGCGGAAGGAAATACAAGCCGCCACCGGACACCTCGCACATCGTTGTCCAGGTGCTCAAGAAAGCCAACGGTAAGCCCATCATGAACGCTGCCGTCGTCTTTAACCCCACCAGAGAGGGCAAGGATATAGGCAGTCTCGAGGTCAAGACCGATCCCGATGGCAGGGCAATCATCGACGTCATCCCAACCGGCAGCCTCGTTCGTGTCCAGATCATTGCCAACGGCTACGCTACCTTTGCCGAGGATTACCAGATCAATGAGGCCAATCGGGAGATTCTGGTTTCAATGGTTCGCCCACGCGAACAGGTCTCAGCCTACGAAGACAACACCGGCAAAGCTTCCAGCAGGAAAGATGGTGTTCAGGAGCCTGCAAGGCCCACAACACCCGCTGCTCCACCTACCGCAAAGCCGGCTCCGGCAGCACCCGCGCCGACTGCTCCGCAGCAGTAGTCACGGATGAACAAACCTCTTACCGGTAAAGCTGTGCTCGTAACCGGAGCGGCCAAACGTATCGGCCGCTCCATCGCCCTCGCGCTGGCCGAAGCCGGTGCGAATGTGGCCATCACCTATCTTGCCTCCCAACCGGAGGCCGAAGCGACGACGCTGTCGCTGGCTGAGTTTGATATTGAGGCGCTCGCCATCCGCTCCGATCTTCGGGACCCCGAGAGCATCAATCAGGCTGTAGCTTCCGTTATCGAGGAGTTTGGCCAACTCGATATTCTGGTTAACAATGCAGGCATCTTCGAGTCCGCTGCACTCGAAGACATCACTGTGGAGCAGTGGGACGCGATGTTCGTAACCAACACCCGCGCTCCCTTCCTGATGGCCAAGGCAGCCTACCCGCACCTCCGTGCAGCCACGGGACGCATCATCAACATCGGTTCACTCGGCGGCTCTCATCCCTGGGCCACTCACGGCCATTACTGCACCTCCAAGGCCGCACTGCATATGCTTTCGCAAACCATGGCCAAGGCCTGGGCGCCGCACATCAGTGTCAATTGCATCGCCCCTGGAATGATCGTTCAGGGCGAGGTCGACGAAGCCTACGAACACTTCGCTCACAAGACTCCCATGCAGCGCAACGGAACTTCAGACGACGTGGCCGCAGCCGCTCTCTTCTTCGCCACTGCTCCCACCTTCATCACCGGCCAGCTCCTCACCGTGGATGGCGGTCTCGGACTCTAGCCGCTACGACTTACTCAGCAGCCTCTGCCACCAGCTTTTTTTACTGAAATCTTCATAGAGCCGTTTGGGTTCGACGCGTTGCGGCAGCGGATTTCCCGTAAAAGCAGCCAGCGGATTTGTGATGCACAGCAGATGCGCGTAATCAGGCCCATACTTCTGCGCTACGGCATCCATGGCCTCGCGCATTCTTGGCGGACGCGACGTTATATTGTGCGCATCGGTCGCCAAGAAGTGCACCCACCGGTTCTCCAGAAGCTCATGTGCCATCCGCTCTGCTCGCTTGCCCATGTGACCCAGAATCGATCCTGCGGTCACCTGAATCAACACGCCTCCGCGCAACCATTCCACAAGGCGCTGCTGATCAGCCTGCAGCGTGGGATTTCGCTCCGGATGCGTCAAAATTGGCGTCATTCCAGCTAATTGCAACTGATAAAAGATCTCGGCTAATCCGCGAGGTACACCATAATCGGGAATCTCTACCAGCAGATAGCCCAGTCCGTTGATGGTGAACTTTGTAGGCTCCGTCCTGGCTTCTTGAATGTTCTCGTAGGAGAGGTGAAAGTCGCATCCTCGACCGAGCGTCAACGCAACGCCTTCCGCATTTAACGTTCGCTGCAACTCATCGATCTTGCCTGCGACTACATTAGGCGCATACTCATACTGGTTATTCGCATGCGGAGTGCAAACAACATGGGTAATCCCATCTGCTGCAGCCATACGCGCCATGGCAACCGATGTTTCGATGCTGGATGCACCATCGTCCAGGCCCCAAAGAAGATGATGGTGAATATCGATCATCGCTAGGTCAGGGTATCACTCAAATAAGTTGTTCAATCTATCGAGCAGCAGATGCCAGAGACTCCGCCATGCCGTTGAAGAGCAGCAATCCATCTGCTGATCCCAGCAAGCTCTCGCTCGACCGGTCCGGATGCGGCATCATGCCCAGCACATTGCGTCCTTCATTCAACACACCAGCGATATTCTCAAGCGATCCATTCGGATTTGCAGCAGCGGTCACCGCGCCATCGGCAGTGACATAGCGGAACGCAATGCGCTCCTCACGCTTCAGTGTAGCCAAGGTGTCGTCATCGCAAAAGTAGTTGCCTTCCATATGCCCGATCGGCATCTGCAGCACCTGTCCCTTCGAGAGTCCGTGTGTAAACGGAGAATCAATCGTCTCGGTCCGCAGATAAGTTTGCTTGCAGATGTAGTGTTGGGCCGCATTGCGCATCAGAGCTCCCGGCAGCAATCCTGCTTCACACAGTATCTGGAAGCCATTGCAGATTCCCATCACCAGCCCGCCATTCTTTGCGAACTTCGCCACCGACTGCATCACTGGGGCAAACTTTGCAATCGCACCCGTCCGCAGATAGTCGCCGTATGCGAAACCGCCCGGAACAAGAATTGCATCGCAGCCCTCGAGATCTTCTGAGGCATGCCAAAGGAATGTCACCGGCTGCTTCGCCAGCGCTTCAACCACATGGAAGGTATCATGGTCGCAATTGGACCCCGGAAAGACCAGCACGCCGAATTTCATGCTTTAAGGATAGCACTCGCTAGGGTCGGTTTTCCTAGTCTGATATAGGCGCATACACGGCATATCCTCGTGGCGGAGCAGGGAATTCGGCGTTACCTTCGCCATCGGTCGTCCGCTCGTCCGGATGCGCCACGTCATGACCATCCCAGGCAACTGGCTTGAATTTCTGATTTTGCCACTGCGTCTTGACTGAGGTGCCCGACCACTGATCGCCGAGATTGTTGAGCACATAAATACAGCCTGGACGGCCTTCGATGCCGCCGCGCTGCAGAATGTAGAGATCCGGATCGGCGTGGAGAATGCAGGCCTCTCCGTCGGCATATTTGTGGTGCGCATCGATCAGCGCATCGATACCGTTGGGTGTGCCCGGACGTGCAAGGCCGAGGTTGTAATAGTCATACCAGTAAATGCAGGGATAACCTTCGTTCATCAGAAGGAACGAATAGGCGAGATTTTTATCATTCACAATTTCGTTGCCGCCCATGTCGTGGTTATCAACAAAAGTGACGGCATTGAATGGACGCGAAGCAACAACCGAGCCGTCGCTTGTAAGGTTGCGCAGGTCATACTGCAGGGTGTCGCACATGTCCTTCAGCTTATATCGCAGAGGAAAGTCGAACGCGGCAATCTGATTGTCCGTGACAGCACGAACACCATCGAGCCACCCGGTAATGTCCTCAGGCCCCGACCAGTATTCGCCAACTACGAACGGCGTGAACTCCTTGCCGTCACGTTCATAGCGATACTTCGCCAGCAGGCCGATCATCCACGCGCCATACCCTTTGGCAAAGTCGAACCGGAAGCCGTCAAAGCCCAGCTCCTCAATCACCATGCGCGCATACTCGAACATCGCCTCATACACGCGCGGGTTGCGATGACACAGGTGCGGAAAGCCGGCAAAGTTTTCTCCCTCGATCATCACCCGCTCGTAGCGTGACGGATGGAAACAGTTCCAGTCACGCGGAAACTTGCCCGACTTCGGGTTGAACTTTGTCCATCGCTTCTGTCCGTCGATCGGGTTGACTTCTTCTTCATCAGCGCCCGAGTTGTGATTGATAACCATGTCGGCATACGCGCCGATATTGTGTTCACGCAGCGTGCGGATCAGCTTTTCAAGCTCGGCGCGATTGCCGTAAAGCGTCTTGACGGCGCCCTTCTGATCAAAATCGCCAAGGTCAAAATAATCGTAAGGATCGTAGCCGGGCGAACGAGCCTCGGCGCCTTTACAGATCGGTGGTAGCCACAAGGCATTAATGCCCGCTTTCTCCAACTCAGGCGCCTTCTCCGCCAGATAGTTCCACCATTCGCCTTCCTTCTGTTCTTTTATCGGCGAGTCCCAGTAGAATGCCTGCATCATCACTGCCATGGTTTCCAGCTTCCTTTCCTATCGAAACGCACTATGCTTTATAGCCAGCCACCCGGAGGGCGATTGCCTTGCATCCAAACCCTGAGTTACTTCATAAGGGAAACGTACAGGTCCTGAGCACGTCTGATGCGTGGACCAGCGATCAGGTGGTATGACTCTACCCGGCACACCTCAATCACCGTTACGCACCGCAGGTGGCGCGCTTATCAACTGGTGGCGGGCCGCGACGCTCGATGCCCTCATCGTCGGCGTACTTTGGTTCATCGGCCTCGAGTTGATCCGTGTTCCATTCGCACCGTTCTGGGCCGTGTTAGGCGGTGTCCTTCAGATCATCCCAACCTTTGGAGGAATGGTCGCTCTCATCGGACCCGTCCTCGCCGTTGCTTTCAGCGGACACGACGAATGGCGGCTCGGCCTCGTGCTTGGTCTTTACGGTTTGATCGTGATTCTCGAAGGTCTCGTCATCGGTCCTTACGTTCTGCACCGCACAACGAAGGTGCCATGGTGGGCCGCCTTCCTTGGCCCCATAGCACTGGGCATCATCATTCCATTCTGGGGAGTTCTGCTCGCGCCTCCGCTGCTGGCCATCATCTTCGCCTTCAAGAAACCTTCAACCCCGGTTTCTCAGTAGATGATGTCAGCCGTCAAGCTTGTACCGCGTCTCAGCTAGCCGATACAACGGCCGCCACACCAGACGATTGATCGTCACCACCATCATCGCCATCACGATAGTCGCGAGCAGCAGAATCTGAAATTGCCCGCTATCAGTTGCCGCACTGATCTGCGCACCCAGCCCCACTGTCTGTAGTGTCTGATTCTTCAGCCTGAAATACTCCGCGATGATGCTCGCATTCCACGCTCCACCCGACGCCGTTACCAATCCAGTAATCAGGTACGGAAAGATCCCCGGCAGAATAATCGTCCGCCACCGTTGCACCGTAGTGAACCGAAACAACGTCCCCACCTCGCGCAGGTCTGAGGGAATCGCCATCGCCCCCGCAATCACGTTGAACAGGATGTACCACTGTGTACCCAGCAGCATTAGCGCAATCGACCCGATGCCCAATCCGCCGCCCATCTGCACCAGCGCCAGCAAAATGACAGGGAAGAGTGCCGTTGCCGGAACCGACGCGGCGATCTGAGCGATCGGCTGCGCGATCCTGGCCAGCCGCGGATGAAAGCCGATTGCGACGCCAACAGGAATGGTCCACGCAGAAGCCAGCAGCAACGAAACATTAACACGCAAAAAGGTCGCCAGTGCCCCCTTCATAATCTGTGCAAACTCTGCACCACTGACCTGCCTCAGCAAAGCCAGCGCATGCACTGCTGCATATACTGTCGCTCCAGCGATCAGTACCAGCACCAGCCCGCGCAACAACGCTGCCGATCGATTACCCAGCAAACTCGTCTTTCCATCCTCTGCGGTCACAGAGGCGAGACGCTTTTTTTGTCCTTCAGCCAATCGTCGATACAAACCTTCACTTAGGGGCGCAACGGTGTGGCGCTGCAGGCCGCGAAGCGCACGAGAGTGCTGCAGCAAGTGCAACAACGGCGAGCGCACGCGGGCAGAACTCTCCACTTGTTCGAATTTGAACTTATCGCTCCACGCGATTACCGGTCGCCAGATCAATTGATCGGTTGCGACGATGATGGCGATCATCGTCAACAGCCCCCACGTAATTGCCCTGTAATTTTCCGTACTGGCCGCCGTCTGCATGTACGAACCCAGTCCCGGAAGCCTGAAGTCGCGCGTCCCCAGCACGAACATCTCGCACGCCATCAGAAAGAACCAGCCGCCCGCCACCGACACCATCGAATTCCACACCAGCCCAATCGCCGAGTAGGGAAGCTCAAGTTGTACCAGTCGCTGCCAGCGCGAAAATTTGTAGATACCCGCAGCCTCGCTCAACTCTCGCGGAATGCTCTTGATCGAAGAGTAGAAGCTGAACGCCATATTCCAGACCTGGCCAGTAAAGATAAGCACAATCGCGCCCATCTCCACGCCAATCTGCCTCGTTGGAAACAGCGCAACCATGGCTAGCATCACGCCTGGCAAAAAACTCAGCACCGGAATCGACTGCAGAATATCCAGCCCCGCAATCATCAGGGGCTCTATTCTTTTGCTGTACGCAGCGACGTATCCGTAGCCAATAGCAAAAAAAAGGCTCAACAGATAGGCAAGCCCAATTCGCACTACAGAATAAAACGCATACAGCGGCAGCGCGCGTGGACTCAGCGAAATAACGATCTCCGGCACAGGATGGCCGAACCAGTAGTTCGCGATCCGAACCACTCCATAAAAACAAGCCAGCCCGATGCCGGCAACGCAGAGATCCAGCACAACTGGCCAGCTACGCTTCAACACCTGCGCCCTCGCCAGCGTCTCCCGCCCGCGGATGTAGCTAAAGCTGCCGGGCAGGTTCATCACGCTTCAATCTCCGGCGAAGAAGTGGGCTCTGCATCATGATGCAACTTCTCCGGCTGAATGAATCTCCTGCGCGACGCGTCGAAATCAAACAGCTCCGCGTACCGGCCCCAGTTGATGGCAGTCTCAAGTTGTCGCAGCGTCTCGTCTTCGCTGAACTGCTCGTCCAGCATGTCGTGAAAGAACTCCTCAGGAACCGTACGGTCGCTCTTGGCCTCGATCGCCCGCACGATCTGCCGCAGTAGCAGCACATTCTCCACCGCGGCCATGCGGAACAACTCCTTCTGCCGCAAAATTTCGGAGTTAGCGTACTCTGCCCCTGTCGGCGTAATCGCCGCATCGCCCTCATTCACCGTCAGGAACCCAAGCAGCTGGGCCGCATCAACGATCGGCAACAAATCGTCGATATCGAACGCGAGGTCATCGGCAAGCCGATAAATATCATCCTTGCCATTGTGGTCCAGCACCAGTTCCAGCAGACCGGCAATACCGCCCGGACGCGCATGAGGCAGCATCTGGTAATGCATCTGTCTCTGGTCGCGAACCGGCTTGCCCGCCGGAGTCTGCGGCAGCGCAGGAGGCTGCGAATCAGGCTGCGTCAACACCTTATAGATGTAGTCCACCAACTGCGTAAATGCGGTCGCCTTCCTGTCACGAGGATGTGCCAGCCCAACCTTGAAATCCGTTCGTACATGCCCTGGGTTTCTGCCCAGCACGATGATCCGGTCCGCCAGCAACACGGCTTCTTCAATGTTGTGCGTGACAAGGAAGATCGCCTGTGTGGGAATCGTTTTTTTCTGCCAAAGCTCCAGCAGTTCACTGCGCAGATTCTCCGCCGTCAACACATCCAGGGCAGAGAATGGCTCATCCATAAACAGCACCTCTGGTTCGACCACAAGGGCGCGTGCAAAACCGACGCGCTGCCGCATCCCCCCAGAAAGCTCCTTCGGATACGCAGCCTGAAAACCATCCAGACCCACGGTATCCAGTATTTTCAGAGCGCGCTTCCGTCTCTCCGCCGGCTCCATACCCCTTGCCTTCAGGGGTGCCTCGACATTTTCAAAGACCGTAAGCCATGGAAATAACGCAAAACTTTGAAACACGATCGAAACATTTACGTCCGCCGTTGCAATCGGCTTCTCATGCCAATACACCTCGCCGGCCGAAGGAGTCGATAGCCCCGTCAACATTCGCAGCAGTGTCGACTTTCCCGAGCCGGACGGCCCCAGCAACGCGACAATCTCACCTGCTCCAATCGAGAGGTCCGTCGGCGAGATTACCTGGATGCGATTCTCGCTCGGTTGCGCGTAATATTTCTCCACACGTTCCGCGCGTATAATGGTTGATTGCATAGGATTCATTTTTAGTGAAATTTGAACGTATCTGTTGAAATTGTTACAGCTTACCGTCATCTATCAGCGCTGCGGTCAGCGTATCATTAGTAAGCAGGCAATATGGTAAAGCCATGCTTGTGTAAGTCGTATTAAACGCGATTTTTGAATCTTTTGATTTGGGGATACTTAAGCATGGCAGAGACTACATCGACTACCGCATCAAAACCCAGAGTGCTTGTCGCTGACGACGAGCAGGTGATTGCCAACACGCTGGCAATCATTCTGAACCAGGCAGGCTTTGAGGCGCGTGCGGTGTTCAGCGGTGAAAAGGCCGTCGAAGCTCTCGATACCTTTCAGCCCGATATGTTAATCAGCGACGTCATCATGACAGGCATGACTGGTATCGAAGCTGCAATCATCACGCGGCAGAAACTTCCTAAGTGCAAGATCCTCCTCTTCTCCGGACAGGCCGCTACCGCTGATCTTCTTGAGAAGGCGCGCACCCAGGGGCATGAATTCGAGATTCTTGCCAAACCCGTCCACCCCACCGATCTTCTGGCGAAACTGCGCAGCTAAACAACAGTGCGATGGGGGAGCCCGATCAGGCTCCTCCATTCCTTGTCTGCGAAGCTACGGAGTCCGTTGCCGTTCCTTTACCTTTACCGCTGGAACGCCTGCGTATACCGTCCACGGCTCAAGGTTGCGTGTTGCAACCGAACCCAGTCCCAGCACCGCTCCCTCTCCCACATTCACTCCCGGCGCTACAGAAGCTCGCGCACAGATCCAGGCGTAAGGCCCGAAGCTCATTGCAAACGCAATCAGAGGGAAACCTGCGTCATCGTAATCGTGCGTCGCCCCGCAAACATAGGCCTCCTGCGACAGGATCGCATGAGAACCAAATGTAACTGGAGCAGGATTGTAAATCTCCGCCCCATCCCCGGCTGTTACCTGATCGGCGCATATCAGGTTCCACGGAGCCCAGACCTTCGATCGAGGATAGAAGTGGCAGTTGGGCCCGATCTCCGCTCCAAAGGCACGCAACAGGAACGCCCTCCACGAATGTAACGGTCGAGGTGACGTTCGGTAGAGCACCGCCCAGCATATATTCCAGACCTGTCGCCGCAACCGATCGCTCAATGAAAAAGCTGGCCGCAAATATGGGTCCGCAGCCGTATCTTCTGCGATATGTTCTGCCGCGTTGTAGTAGGCCTGTTTCGTCATCGCTATTCGCCGGAATCCAGTAAAGGAGTCTGCACCGTTGCTGTTTCGAACAGCCGGATGATCGCCTTCGCGTTCTCTCGCATGTCGTATCGCGTGTGGAAACATTGAAAAGCCCGCTCTCCCATCTCTTTTTTCTCTCCATCCGACATGGCGATCCACCGCTTCAGCAGTTGCAGTGTTCCTTCGGAGGTATCCAGTTCCATCAATCCCGCTTTGTCGTCCGCAATCTCCTCTGCGATATTTACTTTGTCGGCAAGTAGAACCGGCCGTCCACAAGCCAGTGCTTCAGCGACCGCAATGCCGAAATTTTCCTGATGCGATGGCAGAATGAATGCCTCAGATCCATAGAAAGCTCCCCACTTTGCATCCCCGGTCACCATGCCTGGCCAATGGATACGGTTTCCTATGCCTGCGTTCTCAGCCGTCTCTCTCAACTTCGAGCTCCACAACTGTTGATCCGGGCCCGCCATCACCAGATCGAGCGACGGATCGTCTGCGGCAACCTTTGCAAAGGCATCGATCAGCAGATCGCATCCTTTCTTGCGATGGATGCGCCCTAGAAAGAGGAGATACCGCTTGTCTTTCACTCCCGGGCATCGTTCAAAAAACGCTTGTTTCTGAATCTTCGGATCGCCCGTCGGTCCGCTCGCCCCATAGGGAACAACATACGGGTTCCATCGATGCAGCCAGAAGCTCTCCTCGGCCAACCGCTTCTCGGCCTTCGATGTGAACAGGACACGATAGGCATCCCGCAGTACGCGATATTCCGCCGGCACCCAGTACAGCCACTTCTTAACGTGCTTCAGCGGAAACGCATGTTTGAAGTACGGATCCAGCATGCCATGCGTAAACACGACATAGGGAGTATTGCCCGCCAGCGTTCGCCACGCCGCATATCCGCAATACTGCCATAGCCCATTGACGACAACGCCATCGAAACGGTCGCGGTTCGCCTTCAGCCAGGCCATCAGCTTGCGATTGAATCCATAAGTCGTCCGCGTCGGGCCAAGCGCATGCACTGGAAATCCAATGTTCTGCAAGTACGGCGACTTCGGATCATCCAGCGTAACCACTTCGCCTGTATATCCAATCGGGCCGTAACTCAACAGCACTCTCACTGACTCCGTCGGACCGCCTGCCGCTGGATTCAGCGTCCCGATAATGTGCAGAATTCGCATCTTTTATTGTTCACCGTTCTGGAGCATAGCAGTCCTATCCGCATACTTCTGTAGCGCGACCCAAGGTACGCATGTATCTTTCGTGTGATTGCCGCAAATGCATCCAGCGAGGTTATTTACTGCTAAATCGGAGGAATCGAACTCCACCCAGCAGGCTGACCGTTTCAACGCAGTGTTGTCCCAGGATGAAAGGGGAGAGAACCTGCATCGCTGACTTCATTTAGGGGCGGACAGCGAGAATCAAAATAGAGGCAATCCCCATCAGGGTAGCTATCCCACCCGACTTGATTGCTGCCTTCATCTCGCTCGTCGGCAGAAAGACAATGTCATCGGCCTGCAACGGTGGATCGGGGGCCGTGCCATTGAATACTCTCTTGATATCGACATGGACGACCTCCCGATCCATCCCAATCGTTCGAATGATCTGGAGATCGTCGTATTTACCTTCGAATCCGGGTCCTCCGCCCATCGCTGCAAGCTGCATCAGCGTCAAGGGCGAATTCTGTTTCAACGGAAATGGTCCCTGGTTCTTGAACGCGCCCAGCAGATAGACGACTCCGACCTTTGCTACCACCACCGTGTCACCTGCAAAGACCGCCACATTCGCATGGGCGCTCTGTGCAGGATCGATACCAAGATCGATGACGATAGGTTCCTCTACTCCTCGGCGGTTGATGGTGATGATGTGGCTTGCCGTAGGAGGCAGTCCGCCCGCCGCTGCCAGAACATCGAACAATCGTCTCTCGCCCAGTACCGGGATCACGCCGTGTACTTCGCCCGTCACCGTAACAAATTGGTTCGGCGACTCCGTCAATTGCACCGTGATCTGAGGGTCGCGATACATTCCACCAGCCACGAGTTTTTGAGTGATCAGACTCTCTGTTTGGTGGACCGTCAATCCTTCAACCGTAAGATCTCCCACCAGCGGAAGATGAATCTTCCCATCGAGACTCACCCGCACCGGCGGAGCGTAATCCGTCGCTCCATAAAGATGGACGGCCAGAAGATCTCCCTGCGACAAGCGAATATCCTGGCTCGGCGGATACAAAATCGCGGGATCGCTCGTCGGTGTTACCCGACGGTTGAGCGACTTGGAAGACTCAGACGCAGGTCCGTTGAACTGCGCCTCCGCTAAGCTTCCCGAAAAGCTGACCAAAAGAAGCGCGGCCGTGAATAGCAACGTGCCTTTATTTCTATGCATGCCCGCAACCCGCAGCTCTGTCACTCGTCTCACCGCTCAGTCTCCCCCTACCGCGCGATCGCTCCCGCCGGCGATTGCAGTCTGCGGCTCCCAGCTCTGCGAGTCGATGCTCGAGTAGGAATAACCGGAGTATCCGTAATAGCCGTAATATTCAGGCGAATTCAAGTCAACAGCATTCAGCACGATGCCCGTAATCGGCGCTCCCGAGCGCAGCAGCAGGTCTCTCGCACGCCGAACAACATGTTTGCTCGACTTACCGTGTCGCACCACCAGCACCACGGCATCAGCCTCGTGTGCAAGAATGACGCCGTCGGTAACCGAAAGGATTGGAGGCGAATCGATGACGACATGCGTGTAGATCTCTCCGCAATGCTTCAACAGGTTATCCATCGCCTCGGAGCTCAGCATCTCCGTTGGAAACGGTGGCACCGGTCCGCTCGGCAGCACATCCAGGTTTGGAATCTCCGGAATCTGCTGTACGGTGTCCACCAGCTTTGTTGCTCCGGTCAGCAGCGTAGTCAGTCCCACCTTGCCGTTCAAGCCAAAGCGATGGTGCATATTGGGCCGTCGAAGGTCTGCATCAATTAGCAGAACTCTGCTATCCCTCTGTGCCAGAATGCATGCCAGGTTACTGGCTGTCGTCGTCTTGCCCTCTGACGGCGTCGCACTCGTAAACAGAATGAACTTCGGAGGACGTCCCGCCGACGACAGTAGCAACGCAGTCCGCAACGATCGAAAAGCCTCGGCAAACTGCGATTTCGGTTGCAACAGCACGTTGATATTCCGTTGCGCCGTCGTAATCTTGCCCATCTCTTCCGACGAAATGCGGCGCGCCCGCGGAACGACGGCCAGCGACGGCAGCTCCGTGATGCTTTCAATCTCCGCAACACTCCGCAACCCCGTGTCCAGGCTCTCCATCAGAAACGCAATAATGACGCCGCCGAGCAGGCTGAACACCAACGTCGAAAGAATAATCGTGGACTGCGGCCTCAGCACCGGAGACGCCGGCGGTAAAGCCTGATCCACAACGTCGATCTCCAGCGACTCCAGTCCCGCCTGGACGCCCGCCGTCCGAAGTCGCTGTAACAGGCCCTCATAAAGCGTCCGGTTCGATTCGAATTCCCGCTGCCGCAGCGTATATTCCACCTCATCGTCGCTCAGCTTGTAAGCGTCCGATTTCTGTCTCTCCAACGCCGCCGTTGTCTGTTCTTCGTTCGTGCGCGCGACAATATAGTTCTGCTTCGCCTGCAGCAGCAGACGCTTCTGCTCCGTATCGATCTCTTTGGCCAGTTCGTCTATCTGGGCTTTCAGCGCCTTTGCCTGCGGATGGTTCGGCCCCATGGTCGACTCCATCTGCGCATAACTCGCTCTTGCCGCGGCAATCTGCCCACGCAGTAAATTCAACTCCGCCGGAGCTGTTCCCGGAGTCGTTTCAATCGAGCCCTCGATCGTGTCCGGATCCATCCCACCCAACATGCGATAGCGCGATTCCGCGATGATGCGGGCAATCTTTGACGACCCCGCCGCCTTCGACAGGTCATCGAGCGATGAACTGATCTGGTTATGGCTCGGATCGAATCCCAGAATACCCAACCGCCGCTGCAGGTCCATCATTCGCTCTTGCGACACCTGCACCTGCTGCTTCAAATCATCCAACTGGCTCGACAGCCACTGTGAAACCCTTTGCGTCGATGCGAATCTCGTCTCGTAACTCCGCTGAATATAGGCCGATATCACCTTATTGACGATATCCGCAGCCAGCTTCGGATTCTTGCTCGTGTAGCTGATCCGGATGATGTCTGTCTTCTGTACAAGCGATATATTCAGATTGCTCTGGAGCCGATGAATAGTCGATTGCCTCACCACGGCGTCATCGAGGCTGGCATGGGGAACCGGTCCCTTCACGTCGAGAAAGGCAGGATTGTTCTGCAGGTCCATCTCGCGTGCAACCGTCAACATCAGCGAATCGCTTTGAAGAATCGCGATTTCGGTTAGCATCTTCGAGGCTGTATCATTGGAGTATCCCGGTACCGCACTCACGCGGTACTCGTTCGACGAGCCCGACCGCACCTGGATGCGGCCGAATGCCTCATAGATACGTGGCTGGGTCTCCGCCTTATAGACGCCGTACAACAGGCCGAGAGCTGCTGCCGTGATCAGAACCCATCGCCGCTTTCGCAGCGTGATCAGTGCTTCGGACAACGTCGTATCTGTAACCGTAGTACTGAATCCTGCCGGGGCCATTTCGGCGGAGCCCGTAGGGGGTTTCTGCAAATTCGGTTGGCCCATTGCGTGTAGTCTAACCGAGGGTGCTCATGCAACAAAGAAAATCATTAGTTAGAAGTTAGAGGCCAGATTTCAAAACCCGCACCCTTCCTCGAGACAAGAAATTGCATCAAACTCGGGTATTCTCTTGAAAAGGACTTCGATCACCAAGCTTATGGATAAAACTATTCAAATCGCCGTTGTTGGATCTGGGTACGTCGGGCTCGTAGCAGCCGTTTGTTTTGCTGAAATGGGCCATGACGTCATCTGCGTCGACAATGATGAGCGCAAGGTTGCCGCCCTTCAGGGCGGAGACACCCTCATCCACGAGAGCTACCTCCCCGAACTCCTCGAGCGCTACCGCAACACCAAAGTGCGCTTCATGACTGACCTTGCCGAAGCTACCCGCGAGTGCGACGCCATCTTCATTGCCGTCGGCACCCCGCAAAGCGAGACCGGCGACGCCGATCTCTCTTACGTCGAAGCCGTTGCCTGCGAGATCGCACGCTCCCTTACCACCTACAAAGTCATCGTCGAAAAAAGCACCGTCCCCGTCTACACCAACGAGTGGATCAGCCGTGCCATGGAGCGCAACGGCGTCTCCCGTCACCTCTTCGACGTCGTCTCCAATCCCGAGTTCCTCCGCGAAGGAACCGCCGTCGCCGACTTCCTCCACCCCGACCGCATCGTCGTCGGTGCCGACAACGACCGCGCCGCCGCCATCCTTCACGCCATCTACGCTCCACTCACCAGCGGCGAGTATTACAGCCGCCCCGACGCCATTTCCGGTGTCTGCAGCGTCACCACACCGCCGCCCATCCTCCTCACCTCCACCAAGAGCGCCGAGATCATCAAGCATGCCTCCAATGCCTTTCTCGCTCTCAAAATCTCCTTTATCAATGCCGTCTCCAATCTCTGCGAAGCCACCAACGCCAACGTCGAGCAGGTGGCGCGCGGCATGGGCCTCGACACACGCATCGGCCCAAAATTCCTTCGTCCCGGCATCGGTTACGGCGGTTCCTGCTTCCCCAAGGACGTAGCCGCCTTCCGCTCCGTAGCAGAGCAACTGGGCATCGACTTCAACCTCCTCACAGAAGTCGAAAAGATCAACGTCCAGCAGAAGAAGCGGTTCCTCAGCAAGGTACGTTCTGCTCTGTGGACCCTTCGCGGCAAGCGGCTCGGCGTCCTCGGCCTCGCCTTCAAGGGCGAAACCGACGATATCCGCGAGTCGCCGGCAATTGAACTCGTCGAGATGCTCCTCGCCGAGGGTTGTTCTGTCGTTGCCTTCGACCCCGCCGCCATGAAGCGTACCGAGCAGGTTCTTCCCACAGGACCCAATCTCCGCTACGCCGGCGACGCATACGAAGCCGCTGAAGACGCCGACGCCCTCCTCATCCTCACGGATTGGTCGGAGTTCGCTTCGCTCGACCTCAAGCGCCTCAACAAGGCTCTTCGCTACCCCATCATCATCGATGGCCGCAACCTGTACGATCCGCACGACATGATCGAACATGGCTTCACGTATCTCAGTGTCGGCCGGCCCGCTGCTTATCCGGTTCGCGAGCTTTCTCCAGCCGCGTCTGCTCATAACTAGTATCCGCACTGGTCTCATCGGCCACTCATCACCTGCGGTCATCCTTCTAAGGGTGATCGCAGAGTGATGAAAACCCTCTGAGAGTACCTACCTTGAAAGGTTGAGAATGAAGTCTGAAAAGATTCTCGTAACCGGAGCCGCCGGTTTTCTTGGCTCTCATCTATGCGACGTTTTGCTGGCGGAAGGTCACACCGTCGTTGGCGTCGATAATCTCTGCACCGGAAACCTCGCGAATCTGTCTCATCTCAGCGAAAATTCGCTCTTCAGCCTCATCGAGCAGGACATCACTCTCCCCTTCGACATCGGCCCCGTCGATTACGTCTTCAACTTTGCCTCGCCCGCCAGCCCGGTCGACTACGACCGCCTTGGCCCCGAAACTCTCCTCGTGGGCTCCACCGGCACCCTCAACACCCTCGAAATCGCCCGCAAATATGGCGCCGGTTATCTCCACGCCTCTACGTCCGAGTGCTACGGCGACCCTGAAGTTCACCCCCAGGTCGAAACCTACTGGGGCAACGTAAATCCCATCGGTCCGCGCTCCGTCTACGACGAGGCCAAGCGCTTCTCCGAGGCCACCGTGACGGCCTACCACCGCTATCACGGCGTCAACACCCATCTCGTCCGCATCTTCAACACCTACGGTCCCCGCCTCCAGGCCAACGACGGCCGGGTCATCTCGAATTTCATGATCCAGGCACTTCGCGAAGAGCCGCTCACCATCTACGGCGACGGCTCGCAGACCCGCAGCTTCTGCTTCGTCTCCGACCTCATCGACGGCATCGTCCGGCTCTCGCGCTCCGACGAGCATCTCCCCGTCAACATCGGCAACCCCAACGAGTGGACAATTTTCGAGTGCGCCAAAGAAGTTTTATCGGTAACGGGCTCCAAGTCCGAAATCGTCCGCAAGCCGCTTCCTCAGGATGACCCCACCCGCCGCCGCCCCGACATTACCAAAGCCCAAACCCTCCTCGGCTGGGAGCCAAAGATTCAACTACGCGAAGGGCTGGAAAATTCTCTCGCATACTTCAAGGCCTGCATCAGCTAGCCATCAGCTCACTGCCGCCACACTGTTTTTGCCCGTCATCTTCTCTTTGTCATTCCGCAACATGGACATGGCAATGAGGAAACGGCCGGGGTGCCCATCCTTCGCGTTTTTGCGAAGGGTGGGATACCGTGCGAAGCACGACCGCCTTTCGCCAGTGCTTATTATTTGTCATCCCGTAGGGATCTGCTGTTGTCGTTGCCATTACCGTTGGCCCTAGCCTGTCCTTCATCAACCCACTCACCGTCCATCAAGACCACCCCAGACATCATTTCGACCGACGGCGGCGCTTTTGCCGCCACAGCGGAGAGGTCCCAATCTCGCTTTTGCGAAGCGAATTTAACTACACACAAAATCAATAACTTACAAAATTATTTCCCAAATTCCCCAGCAAAATCCCATGTCAAGCCCCAAAACCTCCTAACCCCATACCCATCAATAACATCCCATTTGCGAGGGAGTTTCCTTCAATACCATATAATTGAAATAGAACAAGAAAAGCCCCGGTTTTTTCCGGGGCTTTTTCTTTCTGGCTCTAACTCTTTTAGAAAGACGAATTTAGCCGTAAACCCTTTAGAAAGACGATTTTGCAGGGATGAAATTATATAAACTAATGAATCTAAACCACTTGTCGAGGCAACCCTGGGGGGGCCCTATCGCCTTGAAACCTTCACCCGGAAGGGATCTCCAGCGTGTTCAAGCCATGTAGCGGTACACGCCTTTTTCCCCAGCAGAAAGCTCTTCATCTGCTCTACCGGGTCGAGGGTTTTTCCATGTACCGGGTAGGCCACGCAGTCGATCACCACCGCGCCTCCACCTCCGCGCAAGCGTCCAATCGACTCCTGCGCTACACGGTACAAAGCAACCGCATCGCTCGCATCGACCGGTATTCCGGGAACGCCGTACGAGCGGGCCTTCGCGCTTACATGGCCAAGAGCAGCGGCCTTCTTCTTGCTGACCACAGCAGGCAGGACAACAAAAATGATCGGCAGTTCAAGCTGAGAGGAAAGGGTAAGCAAGCGACGCCATCTCCCACCGCTGGCTTCGCGGCGAGGAACATAAGCGATCACGAGGTTGGTCTTCTTCAGCGTCTTGAAGACGAGCGCCGCGCCAACAGCCAGTGACAGCCGGTCAGCTGCATCCTCGATCCAGGGAAGCTGTTTCGTCCCTGCAATCTCAAACGTCTTTTTCCGCGAGATCAGGCTGGAAAGGTGTTTCAGAACGACGCTGGTCTCGACGCCCAGGATGTGGTCCATGACCACGCCTGCCTGCGAGTCGCTGACCAGGTCGCCCTTCACCAGTTCGATTGCCGTACTTACGCGGCAGGCCTCCTGCCTATGAGTCGAATCGAGTCGCTGCCGTGTCTTCGAGTTGCTCTGCAGCTTCGCAATGTATTCATCCAGTATTCGCGCCTCGACCATGGCCAGATACATCTGCCGAAGCTTTTTATTGTTTACCAGTGGATTTTCCTGTGGCTCTGTCTCGCTCAAACAAACTCCTCCCTCAAACCCTCATCATGCCACATGCAAAAGCAAAGGGTTCCAAAAGGAACCCTCTGCATAACCTCATGAATAAAGAAACAGGCTAAGCTCGTGCCGGATCGCCAGCTTCTGTATTCAGTCCAAGCTCCGTCAGCGCTTTTTGCGCCGCCTTCGGCTTGAACTTTCCTTCACGCGCCAGCTTCGACAGCGTTGCTCCGACGATGGACTCGGCATTCACCTCAAAGTGACTACGCAGATGTTCGCGGTTGTCGCTGCGGCCAAATCCATCCGTTCCCAGCGATACCATTCGCGAAGGAAGCCACGGAGACAGCAGGTCAGGAACAGATTTCATGTAATCGGTCGCAGCGATGATCGGTCCTTTCGCATCGCCCAGCGCGCTCAGAACGTAAGGGACACGCTCCTTCTCCGCCGGATGCAGCCGGTTCCAGCGCTCGACGGAGAGCGCGTCGCGTCGCAATTCGGTATAGCTCGTCACGCTCCAGACATCCGCGTGAACACCATACTTCGAGGACAGAATCTCCTGCGCCCGCAGCACTTCGTTCAGAATCGGTCCGCTGCCGAACAACTGTGCCGTTGCCTCACCCGCAGCAGGCTTCAGCTTGTAGATGCCGCGCAGAATGCCTTCCGCCGAACCTTCCGGCATCGCAGGCATCGTGTAGTCCTCGTTGTACATGGTGATGTAGTAGAAGAGATCTTCGCCCTTCTCATACATCCGCCGAATACCATCCTGAACCACGACAGCAAGCTCGTACACAAATGCCGGATCGTACGTCACACACGTTGGAACAGTGCTCGCGAGCACGATGCTGTGTCCATCCTGATGCTGCAGCCCCTCGCCGAGCATTGTCGTTCGCCCGGCTGTTCCGCCCATCAGGAAGCCCTTGCCGCGCGAGTCCGCAAACGCCCACACCATGTCTCCGATGCGCTGGAAGCCGAACATCGAGTAGTACATGTAGAAAGGAATCGTCGGAACCTTGTAGTTCGCATACGCAGTTCCCGCAGCGGTAAACGAAGCCATCGACCCGGCTTCCGTAATACCTTCTTCGAGGATTTGTCCATCCTTATCCTCGCGGTAGTAGAGCAGCATGTCCGCATCGTGCGGGCTGTACTTCTGCCCTTCAGGTGCATAAATGCCAACCTGCCGAATTGCCGACTCCAGGCCGAACGTGCGCCCTTCATCCGGCACAATCGGCACAACTAGCTTGCCGATCACGGGATCCTTCAGCAGATGTCGCAGCAGGCTCACAAATCCCATCGTGGTCGAAACCGCACGCTTGTTCGAGCCGCCAGTCCACTCGCCCAGGGTAGCGAGTTCAGGGGCCTTGAAGTCCAGCTTCGGAACTTCACGTTTCGGCAGGTAACCGCCAAGCTTCTGACGCCGCTCATGCAGGTACTTGATCTCCGGTGTCGATTCGTCCGGGCGGAAGAACGCGCCTTCCTTGGCTGCGCCGTCTGGCAGAGGGATTTGGAACCGTTCGACGAATGCCGTCACAGCATCGTCGGTCAGCTTCTTCTCTTGATGCGAAGCATTTCGAGCTTCAGTCGAACCAAGACCATAGCCCTTCACGGTCTTAGCCAGAATTACCGTCGGGCCGCCCTTGTGTTCGATCGCCCGCTTGTAAGCGTTGTAGATCTTGCCGGGATCGTGACCGCCACGGTGCAGCCGAGCCAGCTCTTCGTCAGTCTTATCCGCCACCAGTTCCAGCAGCTCTGGATACTTTCCGAAGAACTCCTTGCGGAGATAAGCGCCACCCTTTGCTTTGAAGGCCTGGAAGTCGCCATCGACGCACTCTTCCATGCGCTTTAGCAACAGGCCTTTATGGTCGCGGTCAAACAGTTCATCCCAATCCGAGCCCCAGATGACCTTGATTACATTCCAACCGGCTCCGCGGAACATTCCTTCAAGCTCATCAATGATCCGCTTGTTCCCGCGAACTGGACCATCCAGCCGTTGCAGGTTGCAATTGACGACGAAGATAAGGTTGTCCAGCTTCTCCCGCGAACCGAGGGAGATTGCGCCGAGCGTATCGACTTCATCCGTCTCACCGTCGCCCACAAACGCCCAGACCTTTCGGTCTGTCTTCTCGATCAATCCGCGATTCTCGAGGTAACGCATAAAGCGTGCTTGATAGATGGCATTCAAGGGGCCAATGCCCATCGAGACCGTGGGGAAGCGCCAGAAATCCGGCATAAGCCAAGGATGCGGATAGCTACTGAGTCCGGGTTCACCGCGTAGTTCGTGACGGAAATTCTTCAACCTCGCTTCGTCGAGGCGACCTTCGAGGTAGGCGCGCGCATATACACCCGGTGAAGCATGTCCCTGGAAGTAAACGAAGTCGCCAGGTTGCTCTCCATACTTTGCGTGGAAGAAGTGATTGAATCCAACCTCCAGCAACGTCGCCAGAGACGAGTAGGTCGAAATATGTCCGCCGATGCCGGCGTCTTTCTTGTTCTGTCCGTGGACCATCGCCATGGCATTCCAGCGAATTAGTGCTTCAACCCTCCGCTCCAGGTTCCGATCTCCTGGATAGGGTACTTCGTCGTGCCTGGGAATCGTATTGTGATACGGTGTCGTCACTTCGCTGGGGGTGGGGACTCCAGCCTCGCGCGCTCTCTGTCGTAGTGTCTCCAGCAACTGCGCGCCTTGCTGCCAGTCTTCCGCAATGACGTCGTCAAACGCCTCAATCCACTCGGATACCTCTGCGGAAAAATCGATCTGGGCCGGAGTTTCAAGTTTCATCGTCATAAGCAGTCCTTATATCGCCATAGTCGCGAGGGTCGTCAGCAGCACGGCAGATGTACCGTCTCTAAAGATAATCGTCTAACGCGTAAACGTCATCTATCGCCACAAAATCAGCCGATTACCGGAATTCCAGTTTGGTGGCTCCCGGCAAGCGCCCTAGGTCGAGTAGTCGGCGTTGATCCGGACGTATTCCTCGGTCAAGTCACAGGTTGTGAAGTGACATTCCGCCTTACCCAACCCAAAGTCCAGCGTAATTGTGTACTCACGTTCCGACATAACGGCGTGGGCTGCGACCTCATCAAAGGCGGAAGATCTCATTCCGAGTTCGAAGACAGGCTGCGAACCAATCGAAATAGTCGCCATGGAAGGATCGAACTCCACGCCACTATAACCAGCGGCGGCCAACAGACGTCCCCAGTTTGGATCGGCGCTCGACCAGGCCGTCTTGCATAACGGGGAATGTGCGATGGTCTTCGCGATCTGCTTGGCTTCTGCTTCGGTGCGGGCTCCAGTTACATGCAGGATAACCACATGGGTAACCCCTTCACCATCATCCACAATCTGATGAGCTAATGATCTGCAAACCAGATTCAAGGCATTGGTAAATGCTTCAGATACACGCTCGGTCAGTTTTATCCCGCTGGCCCCGCTGGCCAGCAAAAGAACCGTATCGTTCGTCGAGGTATCGCCATCGATTGAGATGCAATTGAAGCTTCGTTCCACCGCAGGAGCTAATAGGATTCGTAGCTCTTCGCTTTCGGCGACGAGGTCTGTGAAGAGGTAAACCAGCATGGTCGCGTGGGGCGGCCCAAGCTGAGGGTGGATCATGCCGGCGCCCTTAGCGGCACCGAAGATACGCACCTCGGTCCCGTCTACATCAATGATGGCCCGAGCCACTTTCATCCGCGTATCTGTCGTCATGATGGCCTGGGCGAAGAGCTCGGCATGTGCCGGTGTGTTGCCTAGCGACGCCTTCGCCGCAGGGATGGAAGCAATAATTTTTTCGCCAGGAAAAGGGACGCCGATGATTCCGGTTGAAGAAGGGAAGACCTCATCGAAGATGCAGTGAAATATTTCTGCTGCTGCAACACAAGTCTGTAAACAGGCATCGATTCCGACCTGGCCAGTGGCACAGTTGGCGTTGCCCGCGTTGACAAGAACCGCTCCTACTCGACCGCCTGTTGAAAGAAGATGTCTTTGGCCTACTGTGACCGGGGCTGCAACGACCTGATTTTTTGTGAACATTGCAGCTGCGTTGGCAGCATTATCCGGAACGGCCACTGCGACATCCAGCTTTCCACTCGCCTTGATCCCCGCCTTTACTGCACCCCATTTAAACCCTTGTGGCAAAGCCTGACTGCCTGCTTTTAATTCGCTTGATTCGCTGCTCATGCCCTTTACTTTATCAAGCGAGATGCTGTGGGTAGGCCCATTTCATTGGGGTCGTCTATTCTGTAACTCTGCTGCGTTTTGCATATTCGATTGAGAGGGATGGAATGTTGTTAAAAGAGCTGCGAACGGCGGTGCTTGAGGCCAATCTTGAACTGGTGAAACGTGGTCTGGTTCTGTATACGTTTGGCAATGCCAGTGGTGTGGATCGCGAGCAGGGATTAATGGTGATTAAGCCCTCTGGCGTTGATTATGACGAGCTTCGTCCGGAGCATATGGTGGTGACGGATTTGCATGGAAAGATTGTTGAAGGGACGCTGAAGCCTTCGTCGGATCTGGATACGCATACGTTGCTTTATCGCGAATTCCCCAGTATTGGCGCGGTTGTTCATACGCACTCGGAGTATGCGACTAGCTTTGCGCAGGCCGGAATGCAGATTCCGGCGTTGGGGACGACGCATGCGGATTATTTTTATGGGCCGGTGCCGGTGACGGAAGTCCTTACGGATGAGGCAATTGGCGGGCGGTATGTGCATGAAACCGGGGCGGCGATTGTGAAACGCTTCCAAGGTATTGATCCTATGGCGGTTCCGGCGGTGCTGGTGGCGGGTCATGCGCCGTTCTGCTGGGGGAAAGATGCGCATGATGCGGCGCACAATGCGGTTGTGCTGGAGGCGGTGGCGCGGATGGCTTACCGGACGCTGACGTTACGCGCTCATGCAGAAGGGGTTAGCCAGGCATTGCTGGACCGGCATTACTTCCGGAAGCATGGAGCAAAAGCTACATACGGGCAATAATTCCGGGAAAATTTCTTTGGTCGTTTTTATGGTTTTTGCAGGGGTTTTTGCAAAAAAATGATGCGTAGACGCGGTATTTTTGTGGACAAGGTGTGGTGGAACGGCTGGTAAAGCTGGATATTGAACTGCACGTTTTCTGACGCGCTGTTTTATGCAGAATTCCGAGATTTATTTTGGGGTGGGCCTTTGCGGTAACAGCAAAGGCCCTTTGCGTGGCTAGAACTTTACAGAAAGGGTACAGCCCCGCGCACTGCTCTCTCGGGCGAGTTCGAGGAGGCGGACGACGCGATAACCGTCTTCGGGGGTGACGGACAGCGGGGCGGTTCCGTTGATGGCATCACGCACGTTGGCGTAGAAGTTGCGATAGTCTCCAAACTCTGTCGGGATTGGAGTCTTGACGAGGGTGGTGGGATCGGCTGGATCGGGAGCAACGATCAGGGTGCCCCAGGCGGAGTCGGGCTCTGCAAGCCAATCGCCTTCGCCTATGCGTGGCACTTTGGCTCCGGCAACGATGGCGGGCTCCTGGGGGTCGAGACCGTATTTTATGTAGCTCCCCCTGGTGCCGTGCAGAAGGAAGCGCGGTGCGTTAATGCAGGCGAGCATGGTGGCGCGGCAGTGGGCGCGGAGGCGGGGATAGTCGAGGGTGATGTCGAAAGCATCTTCGATGGCGGTGTGGTCGCGATCTTTGCGGACGCTTGCGGTGATGCCTTCGGGTACGCCAAAGAGAACGAGGGCCTGATCGACGAGATGGGGACCGAGGTCGAAGAGCATGCCGTTGGCGTTGCTGCCTGCCTCTTTCCAGGTGGCCTCGCGGGGAAGCGGACGGAAGCGGTCAAAGTGGGACTCGAAGGTGACGAGACGGCCTACCGCGCTCTCTTTAAGAAGCTTGCGGATGGTGAGAAAGTCGCCGTCCCAGCGGCGGTTGTGGAAGGGGGCGAGGATAAGCTTCCCGGCTGCGGCGAGATCGGCGAGTTCCCTGGCCTCGGTGCTGGTGGCGGCGAAGGGTTTGTCGATGACGACGTGCTTGCCGGCAAGCAGAGCCTGCTTCGCGAGGGCATAGTGGGTCTCGTTGGGGGTGCCGACGACGATGAGCTGAATGGATGGGTCGCTGAGCGCTTCGTCGACGGAGCGGAGGATACGGGTGTGGGGGTAGGCTTTGGCGGCTTCGTCGCCTTTGCGCTGGATGATGGCTTCGAGTTTGAGGCCGGGAACTGCGCTTACAAAAGGTGCGTGGAAGACCTGTCCTGCGAGTCCGAAGCCGATTACCGCTACGCCGATGTCTGCCATGCCGTCTCCTTTTTTGTCTGGATCATTTTGCCATGGACGGCAAGCCGGGTGGACTGTCTGCTGAATCTCGGCTGGCAAGGCGAGAGTTGCTTCGCTCCGAATGACATGTTTTTGAGGAGCTATGTGGACGGTGCAGACGGGCTACGTAGCAAGTAGTGCATCGTCGAGGGATTGAGCGATGTAGCTTTCCATCGCCTGGCCCAGTTGGGAATCCACTTCGTCTGCGATCGTCATTACACCAATCAGCAGCACACTGAAGTCAATCGTCGCCAAATTATTCTGCAGCGTCTGAAAGATGCAGACCTGCAGCATTCGGGACTCCTCCACCATCATCGCCGCTGTATAGCCTTGCCTGCGCCGGGTGGCCCCGTGCTCGGCTGCTGTTGCAGACACCAGTTCCCGGCTGCCGAGTGCTTTGAAAGAACGAAGACGAGTCACCAAGTCGCGGAAGAGTTGAGTCAGGTGGTTGCATCTTTCTTCCCGGCTCAATGGAATTGTCATCAGCTTCTCTTCCAGAAGAACGTGCTCAAACCAGTCTTGAATGCTGGCCGGGGCTGAGCGTTCGAGAATGGTAGCCACACTCTCTACCAAGCGAGGGGGTGGCGCTCCATTTGCCAGCGTTTGCTTGATCGCTTCGATCAGCGCTGGCACATTCATCGGCTTCACGAGGATCTGGTCGGCCTGCAGCAGGATGGCATGGGCCGCGGCATCCATCTCTGGAAACGCACTTAGCAGGATTGTGACGGCCTTGGGATTGGCGTGCCGCATGGCACTGACGACGGTGAGGCCGTCGCCCGCTCCAGGCATGTGCAGATCGCTCAAGAGAACGTCGTAAGTCCCCGAGCTGATATGTTTCAAAGCCTCAGACACATTTCCCGCAGTCGTTATGTCGAAGTCGTTGTATTCGAGAACTTTGGCCAAGGAGATGCGTAAGTCTTCGTTATCGTCGACCAGGAGAACCTTGGCAATTGCCACTTTCATCTCCTCAAGAGGCGCGGGAGAGATTCTGCCCCACGTCTGACTGGATGTAAGTATAGTCCCCTCCATGAGGGCTGACCTATGCTCCAAATCCCCCTGTCTGCGGTCTGGTAAGCAGGGTTATCTAAGCCTGGATCGTTTTTGCCATGGACTTCGCTGTTGAGAAGACAATGAGGCTGAGAGAATTTCCCACTCTGCCTCATTGCTCGATCATTTTATTTTGACTACTGGTTAGCAGTTGCCGTCGTCGCGGTCATGGTCGTAGTCGTGCCGATTGTGGGCTACATCGGTTCGGGAGTGAGAGATCGTAACGAACTTCTCGTTTGCGGCTACCGTATGATGGTGACGATTCGAATGAGATTCGGGCCCAGGTGTCTGTGAAAGCAGGGATATGCTCCGTTTTGTCGCTGGTCTAATCCGACCGTATCGGCGCACGCTGGTGTTTATTCTGCTCGCCATGCTGGTCGAGACGGCGATGAGTCTGGCGACGCCGTGGCCGTTGAAGATCATTCTGGATAACGTGGTTGGCGATCACAGGATGGCTCCGTGGCTGCATCGGATAATAGGGCCGCTGCTGGAGAATGGATCGCGTCTGCATGTGGCGGCGCTGGCGGCGCTGGCGTTTGTGCTGATCTCCATGCTTGGGGCGATTGCGTCGTATATCGATAACTACTACACGGAGAGTGTGGGGCAGTGGGTGGCGCATGACCTGCGCATGCGGATGTATCAGCATCTGCAGCGGCTTTCGCTGGGTTACTACAGCAACCATGAGACGGGCAGTATTTTGAGCACACTGACGACGGATATCCAGACGATTGAGGGATTTGCTTCGTCTTCGACGCTAAACATCCTTGTCGATCTGCTGACGATTGTTTGCATGCTGGGATTGATGTTCTGGATGAACTGGGACTTTACGCTGATTGCGGTGGCGGTAACGCCGTTTCTTCTACTGTTTGTTACACGGTTCAAGAAGGCGGTGAAGAAGGCGACGCATGAGGTTCGCAAGCAACAGAGCGAGATTGTGGCGGTGGTGCAGCAGGGGCTGGAATCGATTCAGGTGGTGAAGGCATTTGGGCAGGAGAAGACGGAGCAGGATCTCCTGTATGGAGTGAGTGAGGCGACGGTGAGTGCGGCTTTGAAGGCGCGAAGTATCAAGGCGCTGCTTTCGCCGGTGGTGACGATAACGGTCGCGCTGTGTACGGCGATTGTGTTGTGGAGAGGGGCGGCGCTGATTCTGGCGCATGCGATGACGGTAGGAGAGCTGACGGTTTATCTGGCTTACCTGACGAAATTTTTCAAGCCGGTGAAGGATCTTGCAACGACGACGAATGCTGTGGCGCAGGCGGCGGTGGGGACGGAGCGGATTCGGGAGATTCTGGATACGGAGACGATGATTCCGGAGGATCCGAATGGGCTGGAGCCGGAGACGCTGAAGGGGGAGATTGAGTTCAGGAATATTGCGTTTGGATATGATGCGGCGCAGGCGATTTTGACGGATGTGAATCTGAAGATTGCGGCGGGACAGTTTGTTGGGGTGGTGGGGCCGACGGGCGCGGGGAAGTCGACGGTGGTGAGTCTGATTCCGCGATTTTATGATGTGCAGGCGGGTGCGGTGATTGTGGATGGGCACGATGTTCGCGAGTACAAGATCAAACATCTTCGCGATCAGATTGGATATGTGCTGCAGGATACGATTCTGTTTCGAGGAACGATTGAGGAGAATATTGCGTTTGGGAAGCCGGGTGCGACGAAGGAAGAGATTGTTGCGGCGGCGAAGCTGGCGAATGCCGATGAGTTCATCTCGCGGATGCCGCTGGGGTATGACACGCTGGTTGGGGATAGGGGGTCTACGCTGTCGGGTGGGCAGCGGCAGAGGATTGGGATTGCGCGGGTGATAGTGCGGAATAGCCCGATCCTGTTACTGGATGAGCCGACGGCGGCGTTGGATAGCGAATCGGAGAAGCTGGTGATCGATGCGCTGGAAAAGCTGATGAAGGGCAGGACGGTGATTGCGATTGCACATCGGCTGAGCACGATTCGGGATGCCGATAAGATTGTGGTGATTAGCGGAGGCGTGGTGGCGGAGGATGGCTCGCACGAGGAACTGATGGCTCGGAATGGGATATATGCTGGACTGCACCGGACGCAGTTCAACGCAGGCTCAGATAAAGTAGGTCGTAGTGGAGTCTGACGCTGCATAGAAACTCAAGAGGAGATGGAATGTCCCGTTCGCTTATTGTTTTACCGGACGACTCGTCGCAGCCCATCCTCGACGCAATAAACCAGGCCGCGAAATCGATCCGCATCAAGATGTTTGTCTTCTCGGACCATGCACTGCTTGAGGCTGTGATTGCGGCGCATCGCAGGGGTGTGGATACGCGGATCATGCTGAATCCTGAGCGGCGGGACGGTCAGAAGGAGAATGGCGAATGCCGGAGTACGCTGACGGATGCAGGGGTTCCAGTGCTTGATAGCAACCCGGTGTTCGACATTACGCATGAGAAGTCGATGGTGATTGACGACAGAGCAGCGTTTGTCCAATCGCTGAACTGGGAGACGGAAAACCTTACAAGTACGCGGGACTATGCGATTGTTACGACGCACAAGCACGAGGTCGACGAGATCATTGAGTGCTTCGATGCGGACTGGAATCGCGGCGAGTTCAGCACGGGGGAGCACTCGCATCTGATCTGGTGCATAGGGAATGGAAGGCAGCGGCTGGGACAGCTGATCGATTCGGCGAAGCACTCGCTTTGGCTGCAGAACGAGCGGTATCAGGACCCGGTGATTATTGAGCATCTGGTGCGTGCGCATTGCCGCGGGGTGAAGATCCGGATTATGGCTCGGCCGCCGCACAAGCTGAAGAAAGAGAAGCTTATCGAGGGCGTGAGCGGGCTGCGGATCCTACAGGATATGGGGGTCGAGGTTCGAAAGCTGAAGCACGTCAAACTACACGCCAAGCTGATGTTTGCCGATGATGCGAGAGCGATTATCGGGTCGATCAATCTGGCTCCGGGGAGCTTCGATAGTCGCAGAGAGTTGGCGATTGAAGTTGAGGACGAGCCGATTATCCAGCGGCTGCACAAGACAGTGCGGCATGACTGGGAGAACTCGCATCCGCTTGATCTATCGGATGAAGGCCTGCTGGCTGAGTTGGAGAAGTTCGATCCGAACGTGAAGGAAGACCTTGCCATTCAGGCTGGCAAGGTCCATAAGAAAAAGTAAGTGTTATGCGGGTGTATTGAGGCTTCGCAGGGCGGGATAGATCTTCCGGTACTGCTTGTAGGCCTCATTCATGATTGCCTGGTTTTGAGGGGCGATGGTTTCGGCGACGCGGATGGTGGAGTCGCAGGCTGCTTCGACGCTGGGCCAGGCCCCGATGCCGGTTCCGGCGAGAAGGGCTGCGCCGAAGGCTCCGCCTTCTTCAGCTTCAAGGAGTTCCACGGGATGGCCGTAGATATCGGCCTGAATCTGACGCCAGAGGGGGCCGCGTGCGCCGCCGCCGCCGAGACGGATGGCTTTGACTGGAATGTCGAGCCCGGAGAAGAGGGTGAAGGTGTCGCGGAGGCTGAAGGCTACGCCCTCGAGGACGGCACGGACGAAGTGGGCGCGGGTGTGGGAGGCGGTGATGCCGACGAAGGCTGCACGGGCGTTGGGGTCGAGGTGGGGAGTGCGCTCACCGAAGAGATAGGGTGCCCAGAGGAGGCCGTCGCTGGCGGCTGGGGCTGAAGCGGCGAGGGCGAGGAGGGCTTCGTAAGGGAGGTCCGGGGCGAAGGTGTCGCGGAAGTAACGGAGGCTCAATCCTGCGCCGTTGGTGACACCCATGACGTGCCAGCGGCCAGGGGCGGCGTGGCAAAAGGTGTGGAGGCGGCCGAGGTGGTCTTTGGCTGGGGCGTCGGTCGCGGCGAAGACGACTCCGCTGGTACCGATGGTGGCCGAGACGGAGCCGGGCGAGAGGATGCCCATGCCGACGGCTCCTGCACCCTGGTCGCCTGCGCCGGCGGCTACGGGAGTTCCAGAGACGAGTCCGGTCGCGGAGGCTCCTTCGGGGCTGATGCGGGCGCAGATCTCGGGGCCTTCGAAGAGGTGGGGAAGCCAGGACAGGGGGATTCCGGCGGCTTCGGCGACTTCGGCGGACCAGCGACGATTGGTGACGTCGAGGAGAAGGGTACCGCTGGCCTCCTGCATGTCCATGGCGAACTCGCCGGTCAGGCGGTAGCGAACGTAATCCTTGGGGCAGAGGACGT
>DATHHN010000070.1:0-95497 GCA_035317185.1 Edaphobacter sp. | reverse complement strand
ATCGAGCGTGGCAAGATCAAGGTAGGCGAGGCCTGCTCGATCGTCGGCTTCCGGGACACGCAGCAGACGGTGTGCACGGGCGTGGAGATGTTCAAGAAGCAGCTGGACGAGGGTCTGGCGGGCGACAACGCGGGTCTTCTGCTGCGCGGTATCGCGAAGGAAGATGTGGAGCGCGGGATGGTGTTGGCCAAGCCGGGATCGATCACGCCGCACACCCAGTTCAAGGGCGAGATCTATGTGCTGAGCAAGGAAGAGGGTGGACGTCATACACCGTTCTTCAACGGTTACCGTCCGCAGTTCTACTTCCGCACGACGGACGTGACGGGATCGGCGAAGCTGCCGGAAGGCACGGAGATGGTGATGCCTGGCGATAACATCCAGTTGGAGATCACGCTGCACACGCCGGTGGCCATGGAGAAGGGTCTGCGCTTCGCGATTCGCGAAGGTGGACGCACTGTCGGCGCCGGTACCATCAGCGAGATCTTGAAGTAAAGGCACGAGTCAACGACAATCGAGGGCTGCCGGTGCATGTAGAAGTTCATGGCCGGCAGCCACTCCAAACGATCTTTGAGTAACGGAAAAGAGAAAACAATGGCTGGACAGAGAATCAGAATTCGTTTGAAGGCTTATGACTACCGCGTGCTGGATACATCCACCGGTGAGATCGTCGAGACGGCGAAGCGCACGGGCGCACAGGTTGCGGGACCGATTCCGCTACCAACGATGAAGAACAAGTACTGCGTTCTTCGCTCCCCCCACGTGGACAAGAAGTCGCGCGAGGCGTTTGAGATCCGTACGCATAAGCGGTTGATCGACATTCTCGAGCCGACGCAGCAGACGGTTGACGCGCTGATGAAGCTCGATCTGCCGGCCGGCGTGGACGTTGAGATCAAGACAGTTCAGAAGTAATCAACGCAGTAGCAACCCCGGCAGTGCTGATGCTTACGGCGCAGCATGATGAGGAAAGGAAAAAACGATGTCAGTATCAGGAATTCTCGGTAAGAAAATTGGTATGACGCAGATCTTCGACGATCGCGGTGACGTTCATCCCGTGACGGTTTTGAAGGCTGGTCCCTGCGTGATTACGCAGCTCAAGACTCTGGCGAAAGACGGCTATGACGCCGCTCAGATCGGCTATGTCGATTTCGTGAAGGCTTCGAAGGTGAACAAGGCCATGACCGGTCACTTCGCCAAGTCGAACGTTCCTCCCGTTCGCATGATCAAGGAAGTTTCGATCGAGACGCCCGTTGCGGCTTCCGAGGGCGAAGAGGTTGTTGCAGTGAAGGCAGGCGACCGTATCCTGGTCGATATCTTCAATGACGAGCGGTTCGTCGATGTGATCGGTACCTCGAAGGGCCGCGGCTTTGCTGGCGTTATTCGCCGCCACGGCTTTGGAGGCGGTCCCAAGTCGCACGGTCACATGTTCCAGGTTCAGGGCTCGATTGGTGCATCGTCGTTCCCGTCGCGTGTATTCCCTGGCCAGCGGATGCCCGGTCACATGGGCCACGCGCAGGTTACGGTTCGCAATCTTCGGATTCGTAGCATCGATATAGAAGACAACCTGATCATTGTTGAGGGCGCGGTTCCTGGCCCACGTGATGGATTTGTTCTGATCTCGAAGGCAAAGGCTCCGCCGCGTGAGCGTCGTGGATTTGCCGGTGCCGCAACGAAGGATGCCTTGAAGGCTTCGAAGAAGGCTGCACCGAAGAAGAAGTAGTTCAACCTCCACGGGGTTGAAATAGACCCCGGGACAAACAAAGTTTAGGCCTGCCGCATCGATGGTGGGCACGAAGAGAGAAGAACGATGGCAAACATTAACGTAGTCAATCTCGGTGGAACCAAAGTCGGTGAGTTTGAACTCGCTGACGAGGTTTTCTCTAGCGAGATCAACGACGGTCTGCTGTGGGAGTCGGTAAAACACTACCGCGCCGCACTGCGTCAGGGAACCGCTGCAACGAAGACCCGCAAGAACGTCTCCGGCGCCGGTAAGAAGCTTTGGAAGCAGAAGGGAACCGGTCGCGCCCGCGTTGGCTCGATCCGCACCCCGCTCTGGCGTGGCGGCGGTACGGTCCACGGACCTCAGCCGCGCAGCTACGAGTATGCGTTCCCGCAGAAGAAGCTGATGGGCGCTCTGCGTTCGGCTATTGCAGCGAAGATTGCCGACGGTAAGTTCACCATTGTCGATTCGTTCGAAGTGGCCGAGGCCAAAACCAAGCTCTTCCGCACCGCGTTGAACAAACTTGAGGCAGGAAAAACGACTCTGCTGGTTGAGAGCAGCCGCAAGCTGAATGAGAAGCTTTATCTCGGTTCGCGCAACCTGGCGGGCGTTGAGCTTGTGCTCAGCTCCGAGGTTCACCCCTATGATCTGCTCCGCTACGAGCACGCTATCTTCTCGAAGGATGCCATTGAGGCCCTGCAGGAGACGCTGAAGAAGTTCGTATCGAAGCGCAAAGCCGCTGCCCATAAGGAGGTTGCGTAATGCCAACCCTCTATACCGTGATTCGCCGCCCTCTGATTACCGAGAAGGGCATGGGCGTCAAGGAGACTCAGAATACTCTGGTATTCGAGGTCGCACTGAAGGCCACCAAGACCGAAGTCAAGCAAGCTGTTGAATCCCTCTTCAAGGTCAAAGTTACCGGTGTTCGCACCGCGACCGTTGAGGGTAAGGAGCGCCGCCGTGGAAAGTTCTCCGGCTACCGCCCCGACTGGAAGAAGGCTTACGTTCGCCTCAAAGAGGGCGAGAAGATGCCGGAATACCTGAACAGCCTCTAACCGCTGGCGGCTGAAAGATACAGAACTATAGCCGCACGCAACAGATTTTAGAAAAGAAGCACAGCTGGAATCAGCTATGCAGGCAAGGGAATAAAGACGATGCCGATTAAATCATTTCGACCGATTACCCCATCACTCCGCTTCGCGACGAAGCTGGTCAACGATGACATCACGACCGACACGCCGCACAAGCCGCTTCTGACGGTGAAGCAGCGCACTGGCGGCCGCAACAGCACGGGCGCGCTGACGATGCGTCACCATGGTGGCGGACACAAGCAGAAGCTGCGCCTCGTAGACTTCAAGCGCGACAAGTACGGGATCCCGGCCACGGTCACG
The DNA here is from genome assembly GCA_035317185.1 of Edaphobacter sp. GTDB lineage: Bacteria > Acidobacteriota > Terriglobia > Terriglobales > Acidobacteriaceae > Edaphobacter. The sequence goes on along the minus strand of DATHHN010000070.1, from coordinate 92,389 downwards.
ACCATTGAGTATGACCCAAACCGCAGCTCGCGTATCGCGCTCGTTAGCTACGCTGACGGCGAGAAGCGCTACATCATTCAGCCAGTTGGACTGAAGGTTGGTCAGTCGATCATGAGCGGCCCCGATGCCGATATTCTGGTTGGCAATGCTCTGCCGCTGAAGAACATTCCGATCGGTACGATCGTGCACAATATCGAGCTTCGTCCTGGAAAGGGCGCGCAGATGGCACGTTCGGCCGGCTCTCAGGTGAACCTGATCGCGAAGGAAGGCGACTACGCTCTTCTGAAGCTGCCCTCCGGCGAGACTCGCAAGGTTCTGGTCGAGTGCATGGCGACGATTGGCCAGGTCGGCAACACGGACCACGAGAATGTCACGATCGGTAAGGCTGGACGCAACCGCTGGAAGGGCATCCGTCCTTCGAACCGCGGTGTCTCGATGAACCCGGTCGACCACCCGCATGGTGGTGGTGAAGGTAAGACCTCGGGCGGACGTCACCCGGTAACACCATGGGGCCAGCCAACCCGCGGATACAAGACCCGCAACAACAAGCGGACTGACGTATTTATCGTCAACCGTAGAAGTAAATAGTTTTTGAGAAACACCAAGTCTCGCAAGCAAGAGATTCGTCGTATCCAGCATTGCAACAAGGAATTTGGAGCTCAGCACAATGTCACGTTCAGCTAAAAAAGGCCCCTTTATCGACGGTCACCTCATGGCGAAGATCACCGGCATGAATCAGATCAACGACAAGAAGGTTCTCCGCACCTGGTCACGCCGTTCGACCATCCACCCGGACTTCGTCGGCCACACCATTGCAGTTCACAACGGCCGCAAGTTCATCCCGGTCTACGTGACGGAGAACATGGTGGGCCACAAGCTCGGCGAGTTCTCGGCGACGCGTACGTTCAAGGGCCACTCTGCCAAGGCAGCTGAGTCCTCCGCGAAACCCAGATAATTCTGGGCCGTTCTGGAAGCGAATGATTGACCGCTAGACCGCCGCAAGGGTCAGCGAAGCAGAAGTTTTGAAGGACGAAGATCATGGCTAAGGTAGTAGCAGAGAAAATCCGAGAGTTCCGCGCTGAGGCAAAGTTCCAGCGCACCAGCCCGCAAAAGGCGAAGCTCGTTCTGGACCTCATCAAGGGGCTTCGCGTGGAGCAGGCTCTCAACACCGTTCACTTCAGCACGAAGCGCATGGCACCGGTTGTCGAGAAGGTTCTGCGTTCGGCGATCCAGAACGCGAACTACGTCTCGCAGGAGCAGGGTCTGGACGTCGATGTGGACAACCTCTACGTCAAGACTGCGGTTGCGAACGAAGGTCCTCGCATGAAGCGGATCCGGCCTGCCCCAATGGGACGTGCCTTCCGCTACCAGCGCAGGCTTGCACACATTATCGTCACCGTTGCTGAGAAGAAGTCGGTCACTGCAGTGAGTGCAGCCGCCGAGCCGACATCAGCACCGGCAACGAAGAAGACCGCAAAGAAGGCAGGAACCAAGACTGCGGCTAAGCCCGCAGCCAAGAAGGCCGCCGCAAAGAAGACTGCAACGAAAAAGGCCGCAAAGTAAGCCTTTTTCTTGTAAACTAAGAGTTTTGCATGACAGCTCTCCGGCTCAACCGGACGAGCACGGAGTAAAGGGAAGCTATGGGACAGAAAGTCCATCCGTATGGGTTTCGCCTCGGCATCAACAAGCCGTGGAAGTCGCGCTGGTTCGTAGAGCGCGGCTATGACAAGCTGCTGGTCGAGGACGTGAAGCTGAAGGCTGAGCTGCGCGAGAAGCTGAAGGCTGCCGGTGTGAGTTCGGTTGAAGTCGAGCGCCCGGGCAACAAGCTGCGCCTGATCATCCGCACTGCGCGTCCGGGCATCATCATCGGCCGCAAGGGTGCCGAGATCGACAAGCTGAAGGCCGACATCCAGAAGCGCACCAGCCGCGAGGTGTTCATCGACATCCTTGAGGTGAACAAGCCCGAGCTTGACGCTCAGCTGGTCGCCGAGAACATCGCGCTGCAGCTTGAGAAGCGCGTCAGCTTCCGTCGTGCGATGCGCAAGAGCGTGGATTCGGCGCTGCGCTTCGGCTGCAAGGGAATCAAGGTTCGCGTCTCCGGCCGTTTGAACGGCAACGAGATTGCGCGCTCGGAGTGGTATCTCCAGGGCCGTCTGCCGCTGCACACGCTGCGCGCCGATATCGACTACGGTTTTGCCGAGGCTCATACGACCTACGGCATCATCGGCGTCAAGACCTGGGTCTATCGTGGCGATATCTACGAGCAGAAGAAGCGTCGGGATCAGGGCGTTACCGCAGGCGCGTTCACGTCGTAAGGGTTTTACCGGCATTGCCGGAGTTTCCGGGGAGCCAAGCGCCTCCGAAAGAGTGAAGAGGGTTTCATTATGTTGATGCCAAAGAAGGTCAAATTTCGCAAGCAGCAGCGCGGACGTATGAAGGGCAAAGCCTGGCGCGGCTCCGATCTCTCGTTCGGCGATTTCGGCCTGAAGGTGATGGAGTGCGGTTACATTACTGACCGCCAGATCGAAGCCAGCCGTATTGCGATGACACGTTTCATCAAGCGTGGCGGCAAAGTATGGCTGCGTTTGTTCCCGGACAAGCCGATCACGAAGAAGCCGGCCGAAACCCGTATGGGTAAGGGTAAAGGCGCTCCGGATCACTGGGTCTGCGTTGTTCGTCCGGGCAGGATCCTGTTCGAGATGGAAGGCGTAAGCCCTGAGCTTGCCAAAGAGGCGATGCGCCTCGCGGCACACAAGCTGCCGTTAAAGACGAGCTTTGTTCAGCGCCACGACGTCAAGGCGACGGTCGCCGCGAAGTAACTTTAGGTTTGAAGGAAAAGACAATGGAATTCGAAAAGATTCGCAACCTCAGTGACGAAGAGCTCAAGACGGAGCAGGCCAAGGCCGGCGAGCAGCTCTTCCGCATCCGCTTCCAGAAGAGCCTCGGCAATGTCGAGGGTATCAAGAAGCTGCGGACGCTCAAGCTGGACATCGCCCGCATTAAGACCGTTGAGCGTCAGCGCACGCTGGCCGCCGAGAAGGCTGCCAACCCCGTTGTAGCTAACGTCGCACCGGCTAAGAGCACGCGCACCGCCCGCAAGAAAGCGAAGAAGGACTAATCATGGCAGAGACAACGAACACCACCGCAGCCGCGACGCCCGCCGCAGACGCTCAGACCTCACGCCGCAACGAGAAGGTTGGCCTGGTCGTATCGACCAAGATGCAGAAGACGATCGTCGTCGAGATCGAGATGCGCAAGGCCCACCCGAAGTACAAGCGTGTGATGAAGTCGAACAAGAAGTTCTACGCGCACGACGAGCAGAACTCCGCCCGCGTCGGCGATGTGGTTCGCATCCGCGAGGCACGCCCCTTGTCGAAGCTGAAGCGCTGGTCGCTTGAGGAGATCGTTCGTCGCTCCTCGCTTGCGCTGGCCGATGACAAGAAGGCTGCGGCCGCTGCGGAAGCCAAGTAATTAACGTGGGTTCGTCCTACGAACAAGATTAAGCCAAAGGGGCTATAGCCCCGGGCCGTTGCACCCAGGAGAAGAACGATGTCAGTACAGATGAGAACAATCCTTGACGTGGCCGACAACTCTGGCGCGCGCAAGCTGCAGGTGATCCTGCCCCTCGGTGGCGGTCTGGGCAAGAAGGCCGGACTAGGCGACGTTGTCACCGCAGCCGTCAAAGAAGCTTCCCCCGATGGGACGGTAAAAAAGGGTAAAGTAGTAAAGGCGGTTATCGTCCGTACCCGCAAAGAGTATCGCCGCAAGGATGGTACCTACATCCGCTTCGACCAGAACGCCGCTGTCGTGATCAACGACGCGATGGAACCGGTCGGAACCCGCGTATTCGGACCCGTGGCCCGCGAACTTCGTGAGAAGAAGTTTCTCAAGATCGTCTCGCTCGCGCCAGAGGTTATTTAGTTTTCTGCCTTGCGTTCACGCATGGCAACAACAACATTTTTCCGGAGTCCGGCTCCGCATAGATCGTCGAGGATTGAGAGAGAGTTATGGCAGGCATCAAGATCAAGCGTAATGACAAGGTTCAGGTAATCGCAGGTAAAGACAAGGGCAAGACAGGCCGCGTCCTCCGCGTTATCGCTGAAAAGAATCGCCTTCTCGTTGAGGGCGTGATGATGGTGAAGAAGCACGTGAAGCCGAACCCGCAGCGGAACATCAAGGGTGGCATCGCGGAGCAGGAAGCCACCATTCACATCTCGAACGTCATGCTGGTCGACGCCGAGGGCAACAAGACCCGGGTCGGCTCCCGCCTGGAAGGCGACAAGAAGGTTCGGTTCTCGAAGGCAAGCGGAAACACGATTGCTGAGAAGAAGAAGTAGTACAGAAAGTAAACCGAGTTTTAGAAATCTTTTGTAATAACGGTTCACCCCACGTATCGGTACACGGGCTCATCCCAACCCGGAATCGTGGAGAAAGAGAAGAATATCATGGCAGCACGTTTGAAAGAGAAGTACGAAAAAGAGATTAAACAGGCGTTGGGTAAAGAGCTTAACATCGACAACGCGATGGCGATTCCCAAGCTTGAAAAGATCGTCATCAACATGGGTCTGGGCGAAGCGACCCAGAACGTCAAGATCATGGATCCCCTGGTGGCCGATCTTGCTGCCATAGCCGGCCAGAAGCCGGTGACGACCAAGGCGAAGAAATCCATCGCGGCCTTCAAGGTGCGCGAGGGTATGCCAATCGGCGCGATGGTTACACTGCGCGGCGATACGATGTACGAATTTCTTGACCGCCTGATCTCGATTGCTCTTCCCCGTGTCCGCGACTTCCGCGGCGTTTCGGCCAAGAGCTTCGATGGCCGCGGCAACTACACGCTGGGTCTGCGTGACCAGCTGATTTTCGCCGAAATTGATTACGCGAAGGTCGACAAGCTGAAGGGTATGAACGTCACCATCGTCACGACGGCGAAGGACGACAACGACGCCCGCGCCCTGCTGAAGAGCTTTGGAATGCCCTTCCGCGTCGGAGCGTAACTGATACGAAGCCAGGCCCATCGGCCTCGAACAAGTTTGCAGTAAAGATAGAGAGTAAAAAACATGGCAACTACCGCAAAACGCGTTAAAGATGCAAAGACACCGAAGTTCAAGTCCCGCCAGCACAACCGCTGCCAGCTCTGCGGTCGTCCTCGCGCGTTCCTGCGCAAGTTCGGCGTCTGCCGTCTCTGCTTCCGCTCGCTCGCTCTCAAGGGAGAAATTCCGGGCGTTGTGAAGTCGAGCTGGTAGAATAGATGTATCACCTGCGCACGGCTTGTCCGGACGCTCCTTTCAGAGACCTCATTCGGGTTCACGCTTTGAATGCAGACGTCTGAGAGTAATACCCGCAACAAACATCCCCGCTGGTTCTCGTGAGAGACACTCGTGAGCGAACGGGGGATGAAGGAGAATGAATGAACCTCACCGATCCAGTAGCAGACTTTTTGACCCGCATCCGCAACTCCATCCGTGCACGCCACCAGAAGCTTGACGTGCCTGCCTCGAAGCTGAAGGCCGAGATTGCCCGCATCCTCAAGGAAGAGGGCTACATCGCGAACTTCAAGCCGACCGAGGAGAATGGTCAGAAAGTTCTGCGCGTCTATCTGAAGTACGGTCCTAACAACGAGGCAGTCATCCGCGATCTGCAGCGTGTTTCGCGTCCCGGTTGCCGTGTGTACCTTGGCCGCGATGAGATCCGTCGCGTTCAGGGTGGTTTGGGTATCTCGATCATGACCACCCCGAAGGGTGTCATGACCGGTCGTCAGGCGCGTCGTGAAGGCGTCGGCGGCGAGATTCTCTGCGAAGTTTGGTAACTCTCACGGAGTTTACGGCTGTAGCCGCATACTCCCTTGCTTAGCGAATTATTTTTGACGGCTTGTCCGTCCGGCTGCAGTGGAACAGGAATGAAATCCTGCGACTCGCAAGCCACAAGAAGGAATTAGTTATGTCACGTATCGGCAAGAAGCCAATCCCCGTACCGGCCGGCGTCAAGTACACCGTCAACGGCAATACTGTCCTGGTCGAAGGACCCAAGGGCAAGGTCACCGCTCTGCTTCCTGGCGGAATTACCCTCGTCCAGAAGGACGGCACCATCATCGCTGAGCGCGAGAACGACAAGCAGGCTGCTTTTCATGGTCTGGCGCGCGCGCTTGTGTTCAACGCCGTTCAAGGCGTCACCGCCGGATGGACTAAGGAGCTTGACGTCGTCGGCATTGGTTACCGCGTTGAGATGAAGGGCAAGAATCTGGTTGTGTTCACGCTTGGCTATTCGCACCCGATCGAGTTCCCGCTGCCTACCGGCATCGAGGTCGCGATCGACCCCAAGCAGACGCACGTTACGATCTCCGGCATCGATCGCCAGAAGGTTGGCCAGGTTGCCGCCGACATGCGCTCACTTCGCAAGCCAGATCCATACAAAAACAAGGGCGTCCGCTACACCGGCGAGAAGCTGAAGAAGAAGGTCGGAAAGACCGGCGCCAAGTAAGCTAATCCGGTTGGAGATAAGAGTGTTCGTTCTTCTTGTCTCCAGCCAAACAACCGAACGTCGTCAGTATTCTGACGCCGCTACTAGGAAGGAAAGAGAACTATGATCAGCCCCCGTGAACGTAACGTCATCCGCAAGCGCGTACACACGCGTATCCGCGAGAAGATGTCCGGCACTGCAGAACGCCCGCGTCTCAATGTCTACCGCTCGCTCAACCACATCTACACCCAGCTCATCGACGATCTGAACGGAGTCACGATTGCCTCCGCATCTTCGATGGGTAAGAAGGGTGAAGAGAAGAACTACGGCGGTAACATCGCCGCAGCGGCTGAGGTCGGCAAACTGATCGCGCAGCGCGCTCAAGAGAAGGGCATCAAGAAGATTGTGTTCGACCGTGGCGGTTATCTGTATCACGGCCGTGTCAAGGCCCTCGCCGATGCGGCTCGTGAAGCCGGACTCGATTTCTAAGGTTTATAAGGCGCCCAAGCGGCAGCCAGAAAGCTGGATAGGACATTATGGCAATTAAGAAAAAGCTCGACGCGAACCGGCTCAACCTGAAGGACGAGGTTGTCTCCATCAATCGCGTCACCAAGGTCGTCAAGGGCGGTAAGAATATGTCCTTCGCCGCACTCGTCGTCATCGGTGATCCCGGTGAGGGTGTGGTCGGATATGGTTCCGGCAAGGCCAAGGAAGTTCCCCAGGCCATCCGCAAGGGGATCGAAGCGGCCAAGAAGAACCTGCATAAGGTCAACCTTACCGCGACCACTATTCCGCATCAGGTGCTCGGTCACTTTGGAGCAGGTCAGGTGATGCTGAAGCCCGCCGCTGAAGGTACCGGGGTTATCGCCGGAAAGACTGTCCGCGCGGTGATGACTGCTGCCGGCATTCAGAACGTGCTGACGAAGTCGCTCGGTACGGCGAACCCACACAACGTTATCAAGGCTACCTTCGATGCTCTCATCCAGCTTCGGAACAAGGCCGAAGTCGCCGCCCTGCGTGGCAAAGCTGAAGAGGAGCTCTAGTCCGATGGCTGACAACAACGCAACTGCCAAGATCAAACTGCAGTACTTCCGTTCCAAGATCTGCACCCCGGTGAAGCACAAGCTCGTTATCAAGGGCCTCGGCTTTACCCGGCTGAACCAGATCGTCGAGCGCGAGGACACACCATCTATCCGCGGCATGGTGGCGAAGGTTCCTCACCTCGTCCGCGTCGTCGAGTAGTTCAATAATCGCCGAGCCCAGCGCCGGCCAAACAATGCGAGTCAGTTCACTGCGAGTGAACCGGCGTTATAGCGAGGAAACAATGGCAATCCGTAATCTCTCCAATCTCCGCGCCCCCAAGAAGGCGAATGAAAACAAGAAGCGTGTCGGCCGCGGTATGGGTTCGGGCATGGGTAAGACCTCGACCCGCGGTCACAAGGGTCAGGGCTCCCGATCGGGTTCATCGCTGATGCGCGGCTTTGAAGGCGGCCAGATGCCGCTGCACCGCCGTCTGCCGAAGCGCGGCTTTACCAATATCTTCCGTGTGGAATACACCGTGCTTGGCCTCGACCGCGTCGCCGAGATCAATGCCGCTTCGAACGAGACCGAGTTCACGCTGGACAAGATCATCGCGCTTGGCCTGCTGCGCAGGAAGAACGGCCTGATCAAGGTTCTCAACAACGGCGAGCTGAAGACGGCTGTTACGATCCACGCACACAAGTTCTCCAAGACTGCCCAGGAAGCAATCGAGAAGGCCGGCGGCAAGGCAATTTTGATTGGTTAACGAGAGCATTTAGACTTTATGGCAGGCGAGGGCATCCGCCCTCGCATTGCCGTTTCACCCGAACTACGTTTTATCCCGAGGTCTTACTCTTCGATGTTCGAGAAAATCGCAAACATCTTCCGCATTCCCGACCTCCGCAAGCGTGTTCTGTTCACGCTTGGTATGTTGGCCGTCTATCGTCTCGGATCGCACATCCCTACCCCCGGTATTAACGCCGACATGTTGGCCCAGTTCTTCAATCAGAACTCCGGCTCGGCTCTCGGCTTGGTCGACCTGTTCTCCGGCGGAAACCTTCGCCGTTTGACGGTCTTCGCGCTCGGGATCATGCCGTACATCACGGCATCGATCATCTTCCAATTGTTGACGGTGATCTATGAGCCGCTGGCGAAGCTGCAAAAGGAAGGCGAACTTGGCCGCCGCAAGATCACGCAGTGGACCCGTTACGTCACGGTGTTGTTGGGTATCGTGCAGTCGTTTGCTATTGCGCTTACGCTGACCGGCACTTCTACCGGCGCGCCTATGGTCACGATTTCCCGTGGGGCGTTTATACCAATGTGCGTGCTGACGCTCACGGCAGGAACTGCCTTCATTATGTGGCTGGGTGAACAGATCACGGAGCGCGGTATCGGCAACGGTATGTCGCTGTTGATCTTCACCGGTATCGTGGTCGGCCTGCCTCGCGGTATTCAGGAGCTTTATATCAAGGCACGTGATAGCGCCTGGGGAGCTTTCACTCCCATTGCCATCGTGATCCTGATTGCAGGCATGATCGCTGTCGTAGCCTTCATCGTTTACGTCGAACGGTCTGAGCGCCGCATCCCTGTGCAGTACGCCAAGCGTATTGTCGGTCGCAAGATGATGGGTGGCCAGTCGACGCACTTGCCGCTGAAGGTGAACTCCGGTGGCGTTATGCCGATCATCTTTGCCAGCTCGATTCTGTCGGCTCCACTACTCTTTTCGGGCGCACACATCTTCGGATACTCGCTGCAGGATTCGCCGTTCTTCGGTCCGCTCTTTCGTGCGATTGCTCCCGGCGAGCCATGGTATGAGTTGCTCTACATGGTTGCCGTCGTCTTCTTCGCATATTTCTATATTTCGATTGTCTTCCGTCCAGATGACATCGCGGACAATATGCGCAAGTATGGAGGCTTCATTCCGGGCATCCGTCCTGGTAAACGGACCGCTGATTTCATCAATGATGTGTTGACACGTATCACTCTGGTTGGTGCTGTTTACCTGATCATCATTATGATCATCCCGCAGCTTCTTATCAGTGGTATTCACTTCAACCATCTTTGGCTGATTGGCCCTGCTTTCGATCACTTGCCGACGTGGGTGACCAATGGCCTTGGCGTCAACTTCTACTTCGGCGGCACATCGCTGTTGATCGTGGTCGGCGTGGCGATGGATACGGTACAGCAGATTGAATCGCAGCTCATCATGCGCCACTATGATGGCTTCTCTCCCAAGAGCGGTCGCATCCGTGGGCGCAAGAGCTGGTAGGAAGTGTCGACGTTGACCATTGATTCCGCAGCTCATCCTCCGGCCCCGGCAGACGATCATTTTCTGCCCGGGCCGGTTCTTCTTTTGGGCGCACCTGGAGTTGGCAAAGGAACACAGGCGCAGCTCCTGATGGCGAAGTTTGGCATCCCGCAGATATCGACGGGAGACATTCTTCGCGAAAATATTGCGAATGGCACGGAGCTTGGTAAAGCTGCGAAGAACCTTATGGATCAAGGCCAGCTTGTTCCCGACGAACTGGTGAATGATATGGTGGGCAGGCGCCTGGCAGCGGCAGATGTCCATGCAGGTTATATTCTCGATGGATTTCCTCGGACGCTGGCACAAGCTACCTGGCTCGACGCGCATCTCGGTGATTCCGGGGAAGCTGCGCCGTTGATCGCGGTAAGCATTCGCGTTGACGAGGGAGAACTGCTGCGCCGCATCACAGGTCGGCGAATCTGTCCGGTTTGCAAGCGCATCTATAATATTTATTCGAATCCTCCCTTGAGGAACGGGATTTGCGATGTAGAAGGTGCGCAGCTTCAGCATCGCTCGGATGATACGGAAGAGGCTTTTGCTCAACGGATGAAGGCTTACGACTCGTCGACAGCGCCGGTGATCGAGCACTATCGATCGAGCGGGCGATTCCGGGATATTAATGGGGCGGTCCCCGTTGAGCTCGTGGAAGAGAGCATCATCAATGCACTGAAAGAACTGAGGCGTCAATTTCCGGGCGGAACTTTCAACTCTCAGGCGGATCGCTAACTATGGCCATCATGATCAAAACGATGCAGGAGATCGAAAAGATGCGAATCTCCGGCAAGGCCCTCCGCCAGGTGCATAACGCCATTGCTCCTCATGTTGTTCCTGGCGCGTCCACGATGGATCTTGAAGAGATCGCTGTAAAGAAGATTGCTGAGTTGGGTGGTATCGCTGCGTTCAAGGGATATCACGGCTACCCCTCGGCACTCTGCACCTCGGTCAACGAGGAGGTTGTGCATGGGATGCCGAATGCGAAGCGCGTCCTCAAAGAGGGCGATATTCTCTCCATCGACTGTGGAGTCATCATCGATGGTTTTTACTCTGATGCTGCGGTGACCTATCCGATTGGTAAGGTATCGCCAGAGACTCACAAGCTACTTGACGTTACCAAGGCTTCGCTCGAGAAAGCCATTGAACAGTGTCAGGTGGGTGGTCGATTGGGGGATATTTCGGCAGCAGTGCAGGAGTTGTGTGAGGCGGAGGGATTTGGTGTCGTCCGCGACTTTGTTGGCCATGGAATTGGGCGCAGCATGCACGAAGATCCCCAAGTACCGAACTTTGGCTCCAAGGGGAAGGGACCGAGGCTGAAGGCTGGAATGGTGCTTGCGATTGAGCCCATGATCAACGCTGGGGGGCCGGAAGTTCGGGTTCTGAAGGACGGCTGGACGGCTGTTACCGTGGACGGAAGCTACAGCGCCCATTTCGAACATACCGTCGCACTGACAAAAGATGGGCCTTTAGTGCTGACACGCTAGGAATTTACCCTGGTTTTAGGTTACTATAAGAGTTGCTGTGTGCACTCATGTGTTGCATGGCAACATCGGGCCCCAGACTTCTCAGTTTGAATCGAGCGGTGGGATAAATCCCGCTGAACAGTTGTGGAAGTAAAGGGTTTATGCCCTGTCCCTTCCAAAGGAGAGCGTTTGTCGAAGGAAGATGCAATTGAGGTAATGGCGGTGGTCGTCGAGACCCTGCCGAATGCGATGTTCAAGGTCGAGCTTGAGAACAAGCATCAGGCCCTTGCACACGTCTCTGGACGTATGCGCAAGAACTTCATCCGCATCCTCCCCGGCGACCGCGTCGCGATTGAGCTCAGCCCGTACGATCTCAATCGTGGCCGTATTGTCTACCGTTACAAGTAGATAATGCGTATCGACGTCAGCTCTTGATTTGGAGCTGAAAACAAGCAATACAAGAACACTTTGCCCTGCGTCTAGCCGGAAGCAAACGGCTAGGGATCAAGGCTGCTTTTAGGAGTTATATGAAGGTTCGTGCATCAGTAAAGAAGATCTGCGATAAGTGCAAGGTAATCCACCGCCGTGGCGTCGTTCGCGTTATTTGCGAGAACGCCAAGCACAAGCAGCGCCAGGGCTAAGAAGCTCTACCCGGCCCGCTGGGCTAGTTAGCCGAAGTCAAGGCTTGCGTTGAACCCCGCGAATCCGCCGCAAACCAGTCACCCGCTCTCGTGGCGAAGCTACAGAGCCCAACCGAAAAGGACCCCCATGGCACGTATTGCTGGAGTCGATGTCCCTAACAACAAACAGGCGCGCATCGGACTCACTTACATCTTCGGCATCGGCGATTCTCGCGCGGCCAAGATCCTCACGAAGGCGGATGTCGATCCTTTCGTGAAGATCGGCACGCTCGACGAGGATCAGCTGAACCGCATCCGTCAGGTTATCGAAGCTGAGGGCCAGATCGAAGGCGATCTCCGCAAGGACATCTCGCTCAACATCAAGCGTCTCATCGAAATTCAGTCCTACCGTGGTCTCCGCCATCGCCGCTCGCTTCCAGTTCGCGGCCAGCGCACCCACACCAACGCTCGTACCCGCAAAGGTCCTCGCAAGGGCACCGTCGCCGGTAAGAAGAAAGCGACGAAATAAGCCATGGCTAAGACTCAGAACAAGGGAACCGGCGCCAAGGTTGGCAAGAATAAGAAGTTCAAGAAGCGCGAGCGGAAAAACGTTCCATTCGGTCTCGTATTCATCCAGGCGAGCTTCAACAACACCATCGTTACCATCACCGACCAGACAGGCAATACGCTGTCCTGGAAGAGCTCTGGTTCGCTCGGCTTCCGCGGCTCCCGTAAGGGAACTCCGTTTGCCGCGCAGCAGGCCGCTGTTGGCGCAGCCAACGCAGCCCGCGATCACGGTGTTCGTTCGGTCGATGTGCGCGTCTCCGGTCCCGGCTCCGGCCGTGAGTCGGCGATCCGTGCGCTCGCCTCGGCAGGTATCGAGGTGCGTAGCATCCGCGACGTTACGCCGATGCCGCACAACGGCTGCCGTCCGCCCAAGCGCCGCCGCGTATAAGACAGTTTTGAGCTTTGAGTTTCTGGCTTTCAGCGAAGTTCAGGAACTCAAAGCTGCTTTCAACCCGGATCGCGATGAAGCGCAGCCAGCGTGTAAAGCGATCGACAACCGAAGTCAGGAGATAGAAAGATATGGCACGTTTTACAGGACCCGTTTGCCGCCTTTGCCGCCGCGACGGCACCAAGCTTTTCCTCAAGGGAGCCAAGTGCTTTTCCGAAAAGTGCCCCATCGAGAAGCGCAACTTCCCCCCAGGCCAACACGGTCAGTCCCGCAAGGTTAAGAAGGTTGTGGGCTACGGTCTGCAGTTGCGCGAGAAGCAAAAAGCCAAGCGCATTTACTTCACTCTTGAGACACAGTTCCGCGCGTACTACCAGAAGGCTTCCAATAGGACCGGCGTTACCGGCGAACTGCTGCTGCAGCAGCTTGAGACGCGCCTCGACAACGTGGCGTACCGTCTTGGCTTTGCAATGAGCCGCCGCCAGGCACGTCAGGTTGTTCGGCACGGCCACGTCAGTGTCAACGGCCGTAAGGTCAACATTCCATCGTTCCAGTGCAAGGTTGGCGACGAGATCGCGATCCGTGAGGGTTCCAAGTCGCTCGTCATTCTGGAAGAGTCGAAAAACTTCGCCAGTGGCCAGCGCTCCGTTGCGTGGCTCGACATCAACCGCGACAACCTCTCGGGTAAGGTCGTTGCCCTGCCGAAGCGTGAGGATGTCAACCTGCCGGTCAACGAGCAGTTGATCGTCGAACTCTACTCGAAGTAATCGCAGAGTTTACGGTTACAAACAAGCTTGTCATTTTTGAGCGCAGCGAAAATTCTTCGCTGCGCTCAAAGTGCAATCAGAAAAGCTGGAGTTTCATGCTCCTGCCTTTCTGTATTTACAACCTAACCCGCAACAGAACCACCCGCCGGTCCGCAGAATGCTTCGCGGCCAGGACGGAAAGGAGAAACACATATGCTTTGGAGAGGATTCCAAAAGCCCAAGCGTCTCGCAGTTGAGAACGAAACTCTCACCGACAAGTACGGCAAGTTTTCCGCGCAGCCCTTTGAGCGCGGCTTCGGTACGACCATCGGCAACGCGCTCCGTCGCACCCTGCTGTCTTCCATCGAAGGCGCGGCTGTCACGGCTGTTCGAATCGAGGGCGTTCTGCACGAGTTTCAGTCGATCACCGGCGTGGTTGAAGACGCGACCGACATCATTCTGAACCTGAAGCAGATCCCGTTCAAGCTGAACGGCGACGGTCCCAAGGCTCTGTACCTCCGTGCTGATCAGGCGGGCGTTGTTACTTCCGGTTCCATCGAGGCCGACGGCGACGTCGAGATTCTCGACAAGGACGTTTACATTTGCACCATCTCCGAGGGCGGCAAGATCGACATGGAGATGCGTCTGAAGCGTGGCCGCGGCTACATCTCGGCCGACAAGAACTTCGACGGCGATCTTGGTCTTGGCTTTATTCCGGTCGACAGCGTTCACTCGCCCGTCCGCAAGGTCAACTATCTCGTTGAGGCGGCACGTCTCGGTCAGATTACCGACTTCGACAAGCTCACTCTCGAGATCTGGACCAACGGAACGGTTGCTCCGGCCGATGCACTTGGCCTCTCTGCCAAGCTGCTGAAAGACCACATGACCATCTTCATCAACTTCGAAGAGGAGTTGGAAGCTGGGCACGATGGCCTGCACGACGGTCCTGCGCTGCGCAACGAGAACCTCAACCGCTCGGTCGAAGAGCTTGAGCTTTCGGTTCGCAGCTACAACTGCCTGAAGAACGCCAACATCGCCACTATCGGTGAGCTCATCCAGAAGACTGAAGCCGAGATGCTGAAGACCAAGAACTTCGGCCGCAAGTCTCTGAACGAGATCAAGGAGATTCTGGCGCAGATGGGACTTTCGCTGGGCATGAAGATTGACGAGAACGGCAACCCGCAGCCCGGACCTACCTCCGTTCTGCCGGCAGCTACTCTCGCCGCCAGCTTCGGGAACTTCGATGACGATGACGAGGACGATGATGACGACCTCGATCTTCCGAACGAAACCGAGAACTTTTAACACCAGGGAAAGGGAGCAGAGGCGACATTTCTGCTCCCATCTTCCCCGTAATTTATTTCAGTAGTTCCGACTCACGGCAGAAGCCGAGTCGAAGGAGAAAACACCATGCGCCATCGCAATGCAGGATTTAAATTAGGACGTAACACCAGTCACCGCCGCGCTATGCTGCGGAACCTCGTAACTTCCATCATTGTGATGGATCGCGTCGAGACCACCATCACCAAATGCAAGGCGACTCGCCCGATCGTCGAGAAGATGATTACTCTCGGCAAGCGTGGTGATGTCCATGCCCGCCGTCAGGCTGCTGCTTACCTGATGACGCCTGAGTCGGTTGACCGTCTCTTCTCCGTTGTTGCGCCGCGCTATGGTGCGCGCAGTGGTGGTTACAGCCGCATCACTCGCACGGGCGCCCGCAAGGGTGACGCTGCCGAGATGGCTTTCATCGAACTCCTCGGAGCCGAACACGAGCTCAACGAGAAGGCACAGAAGCGCGCCGAAGCACGCACCAAGAAGCGTGAAGAGCTGCAGAAGCAGCTAGAAGAGCAGAACCCGGGCGAAGCTCCAAGCGCCGAGGCATAAACCTTTCACTGTACCAAACAAAGAGGCGCACCTTTTGGGTGCGCCTCTTTGTTTGGTACCCAGTTTCTATCTAGCCGCTGTGGACCATTACACGGTTCTTACCAGCGCGCTTAGCGGCGTACAAGGCTTCGTCGGCGAGTTCAACCAGTTGATAGCCGTTCATGAGTGACTCGTTCATAGAGGACATGCCCATGCTGATGGTTACCGCGCCGTTTTCCCACTCTTCGGCGGCGATTCGCTGCATCACCCGCCTGGCTAATCCCATTGCGCTCTCTTCACCGCTCTCGGGCAGCAGTACGACAAACTCTTCGCCGCCGTATCGGGCGGGCAGGTCGGGTAGGCGGACTGTCGTGCGCAGGATCATTCCCAGGCGCCGCAGGACTTCGTCGCCTGCGGCGTGGCCCCATTGGTCGTTGATGGCCTTGAAGTCGTCGACGTCGATGAGGAGGATGGAGAGCTGACGCTTGCGGCGGCGCGCCATGGAGAACTCCATGACGAGACGCTCCTCGAAGGCTCGGCGGTTGCGGAGGCCGGTGAGCTCGTCGGTGACGGCGAGACGGCGAAGCTGATCGTTGGCTTCCTCGAGCTCGCGATGATAGCGCTCAAGCTCGGCCTTGTGAGCTACTTCTTCCGAGACATCGACTGCGACTCCGGCGAGCAGGACGTTTCCGGCGGAGTCGTGGCAGGGGAACTTGAAGGAGCGAAGGGAACTGATAGCTCCGTCGGCTCCACGTATGTGTTCTTCCGTCTCGACGATCTGACCGCCAGCCATGACCTCGAGGTCGTGGGTTCGGACGGACTTGGTCAGGTTGCGCGACCAGAGCTGCTCGTCGGTTCGGCCGAGCCAAGCGTATTCGCTAACGCCGAAGCGCTGGGCGAAGCTGCGGTTGTAGAACAGCAGACGTCCCGCGGCGTCCTTGATGTAGCTGAGAAAGGGGCTGGCGTTCATGAAGGCGCGAAAGAGCTCTTCGCTGGCCTGCAATCCGGCTGTTGCCTTGTCTTTCTCCTTCGCGATGTCGTCGAGCATCTTTCGCTGAACGAGCAGCTCGAGACGTCCAGCAACCTGGCGTCCCAACACCTGAAGGATGTGAGCCTGTTCGGCAGTGAGGATACGCGGCGATGTGTCGATGACGCTGAGAGTGCCGAGAGCGTGTCCATCTCCGGTGTGGAGGGGGATGCCGGCGTAAAACCTGAGCGCGGGCTCGCTGGTCACCAATGGATTGGTGCCGAAGCGGGCGTCCATCATTGCATCCTTCACAACGATCACACCGCTTTGGCGGATGGTGTGAGCGCAAAAAGCGACTTCGCGCGGCGTGTCTCCGAGACGAAGACCTTCAGAGGAACGGAACCATTGATGGCGTTCGTCGAGCAGCGTCAGCATCGCGGCCGGAGCGCCGCACAGAATAGCCGTCAGGCGCACCAGTTCATCGCAGTCCTGCTCGGGCTGACAGGCCAACAGCTCTCTTGTCCAAAGAGCCCTGGATCTTGCGTCTTCACTCTCGGAACGACGTACACTCATCTATCACCGTTT
This sequence comes from Edaphobacter sp., assembly GCA_035317185.1. Classification (GTDB taxonomy): domain Bacteria; phylum Acidobacteriota; class Terriglobia; order Terriglobales; family Acidobacteriaceae; genus Edaphobacter. The sequence goes on along the minus strand of DATHHN010000070.1, from coordinate 75,415 downwards.
GATGAATATTAGGATACCGTCCCCAAAGGTGTTAACACCATCGGTTTTTGTTCGACGCCAGCCTAAAGTAACCTTCGCTATTGCAGCACTTCGCTACAACTTAAGAGGAGGTTGCTATGTTGCTGCCACTATCAGGCGCCTTTGCGTATTCGATGGTCAATCACCCAAACCGACCATATCGGTTAGTCCGGTTTTCCGGGTACCCCCAGGGGGTCGTGAGAATAAATCCATTGTTTACAATGAGATGGATAAATTCGTTCTTCTAAATTCGTCCAAACAAAGGGCTTACGGGTAAATTCGTCCAAACAAAAGGTTTAGGGATATTTAAATGTAAAAGCCCCGGGGTGTCCGGGGCTTTTGCTCTTTAAATCAATTGTAACTGATTGGAGATAACTCCCATGCAAATGCGATGTTGTTGATGGTGTTGGAGTTAGGTAATTATTAGGCTTGACACATTGTTTTGTGGGGAAATTGTAGGAATAATTTTGTAAATGGCAGATTTTACTTGGGTTAGGTATGGAATATTTACGGGCTTCGCTTCGTCTGGAAAGTTAATAGGGTTCTTCGGTAGTGGTTCAGTTTGGAAAGAGGCGGGTATGATGCTGCCGCCGTATGGTTTCCACGACCATACCGACTAATGCGTACATAACAGCATTTACAAGAAGGACAAAAAAGAAACTAAGCGTGTAATGGTGGGCAAGCGTGATCGGGCAAGTCAGATAGGCCAGAGTCCACATAACCCCTAGAGGAGTTGGGAACGTTGCAGAGATGTAGAGTGTCCAGAAGACCACGACGGACGCGCCCACAACTGCCCAAATTGCGATTCGGCTTTTCATGACGCCGCTCCCGCTGCCTTACATACGAATAATCCCACCAGCTCCCTTAAATTACAAACTGACCCAATACCGGTTCTTCGCTGCGTTCAGAACGGCGATGTAAAAACAAGCAACAGCAAAGGCAAGGGCAGAAGCTGATCTCTACGGGATGACAAACAAAGGGCCAACCGCAAAAGGCAAAGGTGTGGCGGCTTAGTGCTTGATGAGCCACATGACCCAGCTTGCGGCGATGGTACCACCGACGAAGAGGGCGAAACAGAAGGCGCCGAAGCGGATCATCATGCGGGGTTCGGAGCGCTGAGTGATGCCGAAGATTACCGAGGTGAAGAGGGAGAAGAGAAGGACTGCGCCGAAGTGAGAGATGGTCACGAAGCCTTCCTTCCTGTGGCCAGCGAGTGGGCGTCGACGGCGGAGATGATGTTCAGCAGGCCAGCGACGACGATGAACTTGGTGCCATAGTCCGCTATGGCGATCTGTACGGAAGCCTGGCCGATATCGAAGAAACGCGCCAGGACGTAGAGAAGGCCGGTGCCAAGGTCGCCGACGAAGTTCAGCATGTCGAGCAACTCGGCCGTATTGGCCGAGTAGACCTTGCCCTTGAGGGCAATTCCGATGAGGAACATCGACACGATGGAGACAAAGATGAGGGAGGCGCGAATCCACTTTTTGAGCAGAAGGTGTCCGAGGCCTGGGACCAGCCAGCCGGCGATAAGAATCACGGCCGGTGCGATGGTTGTGGACTTGCCGGCGATGCGCGCGCGCGATTGTACGTTGGTCGTCATTTCAAATTCGATGATATCAGTTGCTTCATATTTGCTGCGGAAATAGGGTAGGGCGGCTATCGGCAACTGGTCTCGGTGGGACGCAGGGTCGGATTGCGAGCGTTCTGCGGTGTCATATGCGTAAGAAGATGCGTTTGCGATAGAGCGGGTAGATGAGGGCGAGATTCAGAAAGACGATAGCTACTGCATAGACGAGCGATGCGTGAATCGGCGTGAGCCAGGTGGCTAATTCCAGATAGAGCCAGTTGTGAAGCGTGATGCTTCCTCTGTCAGCCGTTGCGATGTGAATTCGGTCGGACAGGGTGGTGATGATATTCGAAAGCGCGAAGGCAAGGATGGCGTTCGTCCCAAAGATAAGCAGAGGGGTAGACCATCGTCGCCAGCGCTTGATATCGAGGATGAGATAGAAGACAGAGAATACGAGAAGCGCGACTCCGCCGCTGAAGAGAGCGAAGGTGCTGGTCCATATCTTTTTGTTGAGCGGGAGCCAGGGACTGAGCGCAAGGCCGACGAGCACGAGGCTGGCTCCGGCGATTGCGAGCACGGTAACTTTTCTGTGCTGAGAGTGGATTGTGAGCAGCCAGTCGCCTGTGAGTACGCCTATTAGAAGTGTGGCGAGTGCGGGCAGTGTCGATAAAAGGCCTTCGGGGTCAAACGTGACACCGTATCCCGGAGTGAGACCCCAGGGCCAGAGATGCTGAATACCGAAGACGGCGCGATCGATGTATGCGCCGAGATTTCCGAGGGAATCGAGCCTTCCGGCTCCGAAGCCTGGGACTGGATAGAGCTTTAGAAGTGCCCAGTAGAGTGCAAGAAGGAAGACGAGAGTTGTTGCGATCACAGCGGATCTTCTGATGCGCTGACGATGGGAGTCCCTATCAGTGGTGGAGCTGGCGATGAGGTATAGCGCGGCTCCAGCGAGATAGCAGATGGCGATTCGCTGGAGTACGCCGGGAATTCGGATGGTGTGCAGGTTGTAGTCCGGAAATCCGTTGAGTAAAAGGCCGAGGAGAAAGAGGATGACGCTTCTTTTGAAGACGTGCCAGAGAAGTTCTTTGCGCGTTTTGCCGCGGCGGAGATGCGAGGCAAAGGACAGCGGAATTGCTATGCCGACGATGACGAGAAAGGAAGGAAAGATCATGTCGGTTGCGGTGGGGCCGTCCCATTGCGCGTGGAGGAGCGGCTTGTAGACGGCGGTGTAGGTGCCGGGGTCGGTGACGAGGATCATTCCGGCGATGACTGCGCCACGAAAGGCATCGAGCGAGACGAGTCGCGTATTGCTGGTGACAGAGGAGTCAAGAGTATGCGGCGGAAGAGCAGTTTCCAAAAAGCCCCCGATTGCGACGAATCTTATTGAACTAAATCGATAAAACACGATACATGGAGACAGATAGGCTCGCCTATATTTTTGCGGTGAAGCGATTGCGGCAGTTTTCGGCTAGCCAGTGGGTGGCGTAGGGTTGGAGATCTCTTTTGCGTAGATCTGGTGCGAGATTCGGGGTGGAGCTTCGTCATGATGGAGGTCGCGGACGCGGTCGTTGATCTGATGGTCTGCGGCGGTGTGGCGCTCGCGGGAGCGGAGATAGTCGAGCCACGACTCCATCAGGAAGGTTTCGTTGAGATGTTCGGGATCGGCGGCGTCGCGGTAGATGCCCCAGCGAAGGGCTCCGTCACGAAGCCGGACACCGCGTAGCTCGTGGATCGCCTGGGTGAACTCGGCGTAGTTTTCTGTTGGGATGCGGTAGTCGATGGAGACGCGGACGGGGCCGTCGGTTGGCTCGTCGTCGACGCCCGGAATCGGGATGAGCTCGGGTGCAGGGCGCTTCCATTGATAGGGGGAGAGGTCGGGTACGGGGCCTTGAAGGATGTGGAATCGCTGGACGAGAGGAAGCGTGACGAGCAGGCCTCCCGCAGCAGAGGCGAGAGCGATGGGGGTGGTGGTGTGCTCGGCGATGACGCCCCAAAGGACGGAGCCGAGGGCCATGCCGCCCTGGAAGGTCATGAGATAGGTACCCAGCGCACGCGCCTGCACCCAGGCGGGAACGGCGAGCTGCACGGAGACGTTGATGGTCGACATGGTGCTGGTCCAGGCAAAGCCGGAGACGATGAGAGTGACGATAATGATGGCGGGGTAGTGGACGAAAGCCAGAATGAGAAGGGTGAAGGCGTTGTAGAAAGTGGAGGCGGTAAGGATCTGGTCGGCGCTGAAGCGATGGCGAATGCGAGGCAGTAGTGTGGCGGCGGTGACGGCTCCGAGGCCGAGTGAGCCGTTGAGTATGCCGTAGCCGAAGGCTCCCTGCTGGAGATCGCGGCGAGCTACGACGGCAAGCAGCGACCAGATGGCGGAGACGAAGAAGGTGAAGGTGAAGGCTCGGGCGAGGGATGCCTGGAGATCGGGTGCGTAGCGAACGTAGCGAAGACCGGAGCGAATGGATGCGGCGATGCGCTCTGAGGGCAGTGCGGATTTGAAGAGCGGGATGCGCTTCCAGTTGTAGAGCACCCAGATGACGCCGGCGAATGAGAGCGCATTGAGAAAGAAGACCGACCCCGCGCCGGTGTGGACGCGCTGGAATGCAGCGACCATCAGACCGCCGAGTGCGGGGCCGACGGCTCGGGCGAGGTTATTGCTGGCGGCGTTGAGCGAGACGGTGTCGGGGATGAGTTCGCGGGGAACAAGCTCAGGCACGATGGCCTGCCACGCCGGGTTGTTCATCGCCGAACCGATGTTGAGCAGAAATGTGAATGCGAGCAGAGTCCATGGTGAGACGTAGCCGATAAACGTGAGCACGGCAAGGATGCCTACCGAGCCCAGCATCCACGCCTGCCAGAAGATGAGCAGCTTGCGGCGATCGAAGATGTCGGCGGTGGCTCCGGCGAGCAGGCCGAGCAGGAGCACGGGTAGGCTCGCTGCAGTCTGCATGAGTGCGATCAGCAGCGGCGATGCTGTGAGCGAGGTCATCAGCCAGGTGCCGGCAGTGTCCTGCATCCATGTGCCGACTGAGGAGACGGTGCTGGCGATCCAGCGATCGCGGAAGAGAGGAATCTTGAGCGGAGCGAAGCCGCTGGGCTTTGGGTTGGCTACGGCAACCAGCGGGCCCGAATTGGGGGTTTCAAGTGGCATCGCTCAATCCAGTTTACGGGTTGCGCGGGCCAAGGAACAGGGAAGGACGGCGAGGCAGAATCTTCGGCCTCGCCGAGCGCCTAGAAGAGCAGCTTGAGGCCGAACTGAATCTGCCGCGAACTGGTGGAGGTTGCGGTGATCACGCCAGCGGTTGGGCTGACTACAGAGGCGGCCGTCAGCGTTGTTGGCGTTGGGCCGGAGGAGTAGATGACCGGGTTCGGCGTAGTGAAGTTGGTGTGGTTGAGAACGTTGAAGAATTCCGCACGGAACTGCGCGCGAACGTGCTCGGTAAGGTGCGTGGACTTTAGCAGCGACGCATCGAGATTGAGGAGGTTTGGTCCGGTAAGCGTATCGCGGCGCAGATTGCCAATGGCTCCGGCGGCAGGCGTAAGGAACGCGGCAGGGTTGAAGAACTGCGTCGGGGTACCGGGATAGAGCTTGCCGTGGAAGTTAGGATTGACGTCGGGCCGCACAGGATTGCGCGTGTCGCCGGAGCCCGTGGGGTTATATCCGAGCTGCGGCGTAAATGGGAAGCCACTCTGCAGTGCGGCGATGGTGCTTACCGTCCAGCCCGAGATCACCCGGTTCGTGAAAGCATTCGACGTGCTCAGATCGCCGTGGCCAAAGGGAAGATCGTATGTGCCGTTGATGCTCACGAGGTGGCGGACATCGGTTGCGGCTGGACCCCAGTCGGCCTTCGGGTTGAAGGGATTCGAGACGAAGGCGGGCGTGTTGCCGCTAACGCTCGTGTTCCAGGCCGACCCGTTATCGAGATTCTTTGACCAGGTGTAATTTCCGCGAAACTGCAGGCCATTGCCGAAGCTGCGCCGCACATCGACCTCGAGACCGTTGTAGAGACTTGTACCCTCCGAGACCCACGACGTTGTATTCGCGACCAGCGGATTCGCCTTGACGGTCGAAGGAAAATAGACGGTGCCGGCCGCGAGCTTCGATGGGCAGGCGGGGCTCGGGCAGACCACAGGAATAGGCTCGTTCTGATCTTCGGAGAGAATCTGATGATAGCCATGAGAGCCGATGTAGCCGACCGTCAGCGATGTATTGGGCGCGATCTGCTGCTCGACTTTGAAGTACCAGGAGAGCACTGTGGGCGTCTGGATGTCGGGCTGAACGTTTGATGGAGAGACGAGGCTTCCTGCGGGAGGCGTGCTCGTCGTTGTAAAGTGCAGGCTGCTCACGGCGACGTTCTTTACCGATACCGTCGTGTTGAAGGGCGCGGTCTGATCGAGGCGATAGTCGAGATTGTCGAGCAGTGCACGATGAATGCCGAAGCCTCCGCGAATCGCGGTGCGACCGTGGCCATAGGGATCCCACGAGAGGCCGATGCGTGGCTCAGGCAGAAACTTTGCGTTGTTCACCGTCAGCGCGTTGGAGCCAACGGTGGGATTGGTTGCGATTACGCCGTTGTCGACGGCGTAGTTAGCCGCGCGTCCCTGCGATTCGTTCCAGCCGGTGGTGCCTTCAAAGCGAAAGCCTGCGCGGAGTTCGAGACGAGGAGTGAGCCTGACGGTATCTTCGACGTAGCCTGCATACTGTGTCGAGCGCCAGCCGAGCGACGTTGGCGCAGGCACGACTGTAAACGTGGCAACGGTGCCGGTCAAAAATGTAGCGAGCGTGGAGAAGCTGGCCTGACCGTACTGATTCTGTGCAAGGTTGTCGTTGGACTGAAGTCGTTGTGCCCAGCCTCCGGCCTCGATCTGGTGTCGGCCATGGGTGTAAAAGATGTGATCGTCGAACGTAAACAGGTTGCGTACAGCGGTATTGTTGCTGCCCACGTTGGCGCCAGCGCCAGTGATTTGTGAAGCTCCGTTTGAAGCCGTGGAACCTGCGATGACGATGGCGCCCACCGGCTTGCCTGCGACCCAGCCGGGAATGTTTGCGCCGATATCGGAAGGAATGGAGCCGGTGAAGAAGTAGGCGGCGCGGCTATAACCCACGCGTGCGGTGTTCAGTAGAGTTGGCGAAAAGACTCGCTGCCACTGGGTGCTGAGAACCTGTTCGCGCAGCGTCTCGTTAACCAGAGAATACGGGTTGGCCGAAGGCGTGTTCGCCATCGAGTCGTCGATGGTGTAGACAGCGAAGACAAGATCTTTCGGGCTTACGTTGTAGTCGAATCGTGTGGTGCCGAAGTCTTCGCGAATATGCTGGATCGGATTTGAGTAAGCGTATGCGATTCCACTGCCGAGCTCCGGTCCATTCTGGACCGGCCACAGTGCGAGCAGTGGTTTGACGCTGGCTACAGCAGCGGCGCGCGAAGCGTTGTCAGGCACGAGCGTTACATCGGAGAGTCCGAGGTTCTGCCGATAGCCTTCATAGTTGCCGAAGAGGAAGAGCTTGTCGGTGCGGATGGGGCCGCCGAGCGAGCCGCCAAAGTTGTTGCGCTGAAAGTTGGGAATGTGAGACTGGTCAAAGTAGTTGCGTGCGTCGAACGCGGAGTTGCGGATAAACTCATACACAGAGCCGTGGAGTCTATTTGTGCCTGATGCAGTTACGATTGAGATCTGCGCGCCCTGCCGCTTGCCGTAGCTTGCGGAATAAGTGTCTTTGACGACGTTGAATTCACGCACAGCATCGACGCCAAGCAGTTGACCGCTGGTTCCACCCGGTGTCACGTTGATCAGCGAGGCTCCGGTGTACTCGATGCCGTTGAGCAGAAAGAGATTGTCCTGCGGGCGGCGGCCGGAGATGGCGAACATATTTCCCACGGACGAGTTCGACGTTCCTACGCCGCCGGAGCGCTGGCCTGTGTAATTCACTGTGGCCGGGTTCAGCGTAATGAGTTGGTCATAGCTGCGCCCATTGAGCGGAAGCTGTTTGATCTGCCGTTCATCGACGAGTCCGGAGGTCTGCTCCGTGGAAAGATTGACGACGGGCGATCTGTCTTCGACAGTGACCTCCTGGGTCACCGCATTGACGGTGAGGGTAAGGTCGATCTGCTTGCTCTGCCCCACGGCGAGGGGAATGCCGGTACGACGCTGTATAGCAAATCCGTCATGTTGCGCCGTGATGGTGTAGCTGCCCACGGGGACCGATGGTGCGGAGTAGCGGCCGTCCGGGCCGGTCGTCAGGTTACGCTCATTGCCGGTCTCATCGTTGTGCACGAGGACGACAACGTTAGGCAGCGCGGCTCCGCTCTCATCTGTAACGGCGCCGGAAAGAGTGCCGCCGACGACCTGGGCATGGGCATGGAAAGCTGTAAGCGCGAAGAAGAGAAGCAGGGCGCCGATGAGAAGAAGTTCTGCGGGTGAAAACTTGCGGGTACGGACTTGCATAAAGGACTCCGGAAGATGTGAGGCAGTGCGCTCGCTGTTTCGACGATGCGCTTAATTGTTTTTGAAGGGAAGAGAGTAGCTGGTTCTTGCTTAGCCGCGACAACAACAGCGTAGACACAGGTCGTCCTGCACTTTGCTCATAAGCATGCGCGCGACGGAGAGAGCGGTGTTGGAGCGATGTGGTGTCATCGGCTGACTCCGTGATTGAAGCTCCAGTAGACCAGCGCAAGCGTAATCAGCGCGATGAAGATCTCGCCGAGGATACCGACGACGAGCGGCCGCCATCCCTGGCCGATCAGTGCACGCAGATTCGTTCGCAGGCCTACACCGGCAAAGGCTGGTAGAAAAGCCCAGCGCGACAGGTTCGAGAGACTGGTGAGCTGACCGTGCGTGAAGAAGCCAGCCGTCGCCAGAATCGAGATAGCGAGGAACCCAAGGATGAACTTGGGAAACTTGTTCCACAGGAAGAGACCCTTGTGCGGCACGTCGGGGGCAAGCCCGCGCGAGGACCAGTAGACCGCATAGGCCAATACGACGAAGCCGATGAATGACGAGCGGGCCGTCTTGGCCAATACAGTCCAGCGGCCAGCTTCTTCTCCATAGAGTGCGCCGGTGACGAGTGATTCGGCGGTGTTGTCTACAGCGAGTCCGGCCCACATGCCGTATCCCTGCTGGCTCATGTGGAGCAGGTGGCCGATGGCAGGGAAGGTGAAGAGGGCGATTGCGCCGAGTGTGAGGATTGCGGCGATGGCTGTCGAGGTGTCTTCTTCTTCCGGCTCGATCGCTCCCTGCGCGGCCATGATTGCGGTAACGCCGCAGATGCTGCTGCCGATGGCGAGCAGGCTTGTCAGCTTCGGTGGAAGCTTGAAGAGGCGGCCCAGCAATGTCATCACGCTGATCGAAAGGATCAGTTCTACGGCGACTAATCCTAGTGAGAGACCGCCGATGTGCAAGACGTCCTGTAGAAGAAACTTCGCGCCCACAAGGACGATGCCCAGCTTCAGCCAAAGCTCGTAGGTCGCAACACCGGGGCGAAAGATCGAGGCGACGCCTACGGTGTTGCTGATGAGAAGGCCGAGTACGATCGCCCACAAGACATACTCGATGTGCGGAACCGCGACCTTCGGATAACGCGTGTGAAGCAGCGTCTGCGCCTGCTCGAGTAGTTTGCCAAGCAGACCGATGCCGAACAGGAGAGCCATTCCAGGCAGCACACCGAGCAGACGTCTCGCAGGTGAGAGCGTTGTGGCTTCGATGGGACTCGGAATGGTATGTGCCGACATGTTGCTAGAAGGAGATGGAAGGCAGGATATTGAAGCGGATCAGTGCCGCCAGCGTAAGGCCGATGCCGATCGCGATGAGATCGATATTGATGCGGCCGGCTGTAGGGAGGGTGTGGTTGAGGTTTGCCATGAAGACTCCTGATTCGGTTTCAGTGTTTGGGTTTTCGGTGCAAAAGAAAAAACCCACATATCGCGCTGTGCGCTGATACGTGGGTTCCTGAGATTCTCTAAGCTCGAATTGAGTCGATTGGCTTAGGTGAGGGAGGATCCGACGCAGCAGCAACAGTTGCCCATACAACAGAGGCAACAGCTACAGGCTGCGATGTGCATCAATCCCATGTTGTGAGGCTAGAGGTTTTAGGAGGCTGCGTCAAGCCGATTGATCAAAAAACAAGGGCTTAAAAGGGAAACCCACGCAGCGCGGTGGGGGCTGTTGCGTGGGTATTCCTGTAAAGCAACGAAGTGGGTGGACTTCGTTATGACTGACTCAACCCGAAGGGAGTCTTGCCACTTCTCTAAGATAATTCGATTACCGGATCGAGTCAATAGAGGATTATGGGGAAATGAAGCGCTGCTCAGACTATCTTTGGGACAAAAGATGGGGATAAAAAGCGAAAGTTGTGGAAAAATCTGTCAAATTTTGATGCCTCCAATTTAATGCCGCCGGCTACCGCGTTTTGGTCATAAACTGTCCGCGCTAACCACGCAAAAACACCACGGCTACACGCAGGATTTAGCAAAACTCCCTTGAAAAGCGCGAAAAACGCCGCGCGAGAAAAATCTGCGAAATCAGAGCCTGCAAATCAGCAGTTCGCGCTCGTAGATCATCTCTGGGGGCAGGTGGTCATGCAGTGCGAGAAAGAGTTCCTCATGGTCCATTACCTCGCGCCGCCAGGCCGTCCGGTCAACCTCCTGCAGCTTGTCGAAGGTTTCACGGGGGAAGTCCAATCCCTTCCAGTTGATGTCATCGAAGTGCGGAGTCCAGCCAATCGGCGTTTCCTTGCCCAGAGCGCGGCCGCGGACGCGATCTACGATCCACTTGAGAACACGCATGTTTTCGCTATATCCCGGCCATAGAAACTTACCGTCCTCGCCCTTGCGGAACCAGTTGACGTGAAAGACGCGCGGCGTAGATGTGAGATTGCGCTGCATGCGCAGCCAGTGCCGGAAGTAGTCGCCCATGTGGTAGCCGCAGAAGGGAAGCATGGCCATGGGATCGCGCCTGACTTTGCCTAATGCGCCTCCGGCGGCAGCCGTCGTCTCGGAACCCATGGTGGCCCCGGCATAGACGCCTCCAGACCAGTTAAATGCCTGATAAACCAGCGGCATAGTGGTGCTGCGACGGCCACCGAAGATGATGGCGGAGATTGGGACGCCATTGGGCGCTTCCCAGTCGGGATCGATGGTGGGGCACTGGCTGGCGGGTGCGGTGAAGCGGCCGTTGGGGTGAGCTGCGGGCGGTCCAGTCTGCTTGCCGGTCTGTTCATCAAACTGGGGCGTCCAGCGCTCGCCGCGCCAGTCGAGGCATTCAGCCGGGGGAGTGTCGGTCATGCCTTCCCACCAGACACCACCTTCGGGAGTGAGAGCGACGTTGGTGAAGATGGTATTTTTGGCTAACGTTGCCATTGCATTTGGGTTAGTCTTCGCGGATGTGCCGGGAGCGACACCGAAGAAGCCGGCTTCAGGATTGATAGCGCGCAGTTGGCCGGTGGCGTCGGGCTTGATCCAGGCGATGTCATCACCGACAGTCCAGACTTTCCAGCCGTCGAAACCGGCGGGCGGGATCATCATGGCGAAGTTGGTCTTGCCGCAAGCGGAAGGGAAGGCAGCTGCTACGTAAGTCTTTTCGTGTGTTGGAGATTCGACGCCGAGGATGAGCATGTGCTCGGCCATCCAGCCCTCGTCACGGGCAATATTGGAAGCGATGCGGAGGGCGAAACACTTCTTACCGAGAAGTGCATTGCCGCCGTAGCCGCTGCCATAGGACCAGATTTCGCGGGTTTCGGGGAAGTGGACGATATATTTTTCGTCGTTGCAGGGCCAGGGGACATCCTGCTCGCCGGGGGCGAGGGGGGCGCCTACGGAGTGCATGCAGGGGACGACGCGCTTGATGTCTTTGTCGATCTCGGCAAAGACGGGAGCGCCGATGCGGGCCATGATGCGCATGTTGACGACGGCGTAGGCGGAATCCGTGAGTTGGACACCGATCTGTGACATGGGGGAGCCGATGGGTCCCATGGAGTAGGGGAGCACATACATGGTGCGTCCACGCATGGAGCCGCGGAAGAGCTGCTTGAGCTTGCGGCGCATAGTGAAGGGATCTTCCCAGTTGTTGGTGGGTCCGGCGTTGTCCTTGGAAAGAGAACAGATGAAGGTGCGGTCTTCGACACGGGCGACGTCATTGGGAGCGGAACGGGCGTAGAAGCAGCCGGGCCAGAGGTCCTGGTTGAGACGGGTGAAGGTGCCGGCCTTGATGAGTTGGTCGCAGAGGAAGTCGTATTCGGCCCGGGAGCCGTCGACCCAATGGATGTGATCGGGCTGGGTAAGGTCGGCCATTTTTTCGACCCAGCGGATGAGGTGCTTGTTTGTTGTGGGAGGGATGGTGAGAGTTGCGGTTGAGCTAGCCGTTTCAGTCTTCATAAAGAGAGGTTGGTTCCTCCAATAGATAAGTGTTCGCCTCTGTGAAGGGGCTGTCAACCTAGGGAGGTGGCGGCTTGATAAGGCTACGGATGAGCACTTGGTGCAAGATCGCTGACTAGCTGATTATTGTGAAACGTTTGGGTGCAAATCGGTATCGCGTCTGCGCCAGAAGTTTAAAAGCGTGGTGGCGACGGTGAAGGCGAGGGGGCCGAGGATCACGCCGGAAAGGCCGAAGACGACAACGCCGCCGAGAATTGCGAGCAGGATGCCGACGGTGTGCTGTTGTAGTTTGGAGCCCACGAGCACGGGATAGAGAAAGTTGTCGATGCTGCTGACGACGAAGGTTCCCCAGACAGTAAGCAGCGCGGCCTTGCCCAAATAGCCTGAAAAGCCGAGGTAAAGGGCGATGGGAATCCAGACGAGACTGGTGCCAACGGCGGGGAGTATCGCGACGAGGCCCGTCACGACGGTCCATAGCATCGTGTTGGGGACTCCGAGGAGCCAGAAGGCGATACCGGCGAGGACGGCTTGAATGACGGCAATCACAAGTCTTCCGAGTGCAGTTGCGTGGATAGTGCTGCGTATGTTTTCGAGTAATTCGTTGTTCTGCTCCTCGTTGAGGGGTAGAAGAGAGCGAGCGAAGGAGATGGCCTGCTCTTGATCGCGATAGAGGAAAAAGAGGATGAAGAGCATGATGACGATCTGGGTGATAGCTCCGAAGGAATAACCGAGGAAACTGGCGAGTACGCTGCCGAGGAAGGCTGCAGCGGCTCGGATGGTATTTGGGAGGTCGAAGTTGCTGGAGACAGCTTGAATGTCGGCGGCGAGGGTCGGATGTCGGATGATAAGTCCGGTAAGCGTTCGTTGGGGCACATCGCTCCGCAGAAAGATAACGACTGTACTCGTGCCCTGAAGGAGGTCTTGCACAACGAAGAAGCTGGGAATGATGACGCTGAGGATGACGAGGATGAGCGCGATGCCGGCGGATACGTTGCGATTTCTGATTCTATGCGTCAGCCAGTTGTAAGGGCGCTGCGTAATGACGGCAAGAACGATGGCCCCGATGATGCCTGAGAGAAACGGCCAGAGGATCAGAAGACAGACGCCAATGACGCCAAGAGTAAGGAGGAAGAGAGCGATCTGCTTCCAGAGATTTTTAGGGACATTGTGTTGTGCTGGTTGTTGAAGGTCCATCTGCATTAAGGTGCTCGCTCGTGGATTCTGATCGTTGGTTGGACTGTCTGATAGTATCCCTGCTTACCGCTAAAAATTCTAAGGTATTCAAATAAAAAATCGGTGCTGATTTTGAGTTAGATCAGTTCTATGACAAAGCACGACGTCATGTCGGTCTTATTTCCATTTCTAAATACTGAGTTAATGAGGATTCAGGATGTCTCTGGAAAGGGTGTCTATCGATTTTCGGTTTGTGATGGAAGGACTCTCCATCGCGAGAAAGCGAGAACGTACAAGAGAATCAGATTTACCAGGGGAATGATCATAAAGAGGCCGAAGATGCGCGGGAATCCCGCCTTACCGAATATTTTCCAGTAGGGAATGATGATGATGAGAGCGATCAGGAGCACACAAATCGTCAAGGGAACGAGATGGTAGTGCGCCACACTGAAGTAGTAGGTTTCGGTCGATTGGAAATCCGGCTGGCTCATGGGCCGGAATGATACGCCGGATAATGTGAGGAGTCCAGAGAACTTGTTTTGGTTTGCGCAGACCTTCCTAGAGCTATCGAAATGTGTGCTTGCTTATGGATAAGTTATGCCACACCTAGTTTCCGCATATAGTCCGCGTCGATCTTCAACGATTGCATGGGCGCGACGTTGAAGGCTTCCTGTTCGACGAAACAATGCTTGATGTTTCCAGCTTTGGCCGCTTCCTGGAGAATGGGACGGTAATCGATTGTGCCCTGTCCCAGCTCTGCGACCGAGGGGCGATTGGTGTTTGATGGAGGGGTGTCGGCGCGTTTGAAATCCTTCACGTGAAGCATGGTGATGCGGCTGGGATAGTTGCGAAGATATTCGATTGGATCTCCACCGCCGACGATGACCCATCCACAATCCAGCTCCATCGTAACCTTGGACGGATCGGTGAGCCGCAGAAGCTCGACATATGGCACGACGCCATCTGTTTTATGAAACTCCGTGATGTGATTGTGATAGCCGAACTTCATGCCAGCGGCATTTACTTTTTCTCCAAGCGCATTAAACTCATCTGCATTCCAACGCCAATCGTCGAGTGTGTAGGCGTTGGCTTTCTCGCTCGGAGTCATATTCGTAAGTCGCGATGGATCTTTAAGCCTGGGTGAGGAACAGATAATGTAACTGACGCCCACCTCTTTATTGAATGCAAGAATTTGATCGAACTGCTTATGCAGATCGTCCGAGGAATGATGTGCGCTGACCAATTTCAACCCGGCATTGTCCATGGCCTGCTTGACCTCTGCCGGGGTGTGATTGTAGTAGCCAGCTGCTTCGACTTCGCGGTAACCCAAGGCTCCAATCTCTTTGAGCGTGCCATCGTAATCTGTGGGCAACAGTTGCCGCACAGAATAAAGTTGCAAGGCAAGCGGTACATTGAGGGTCTTTGTGTCTGATCCAGCGGCGTGAAGCAGCGACGAAGTACAGACGAGAGAGGCTGAGCCGGTTTTGAGAAAATCCCTTCGTGAATATTTCAAGAGAAGAACCTCCTTCTTTCAGTTGTAAAAAAGCTGCTGGAATTCTGATTTAGTTAAACATTTCCCTGACGCATCTGTTCGGCTAGATAATCCGAAGCTCGCATAGCTAACGCCACGATCGTGATGGTTGGGTTTTGCCATCCTGCGCTTACAAAGCTGCTTCCATCGACGACAAAAAGGTTTTTAATATCGTGGCTTTGGCTCCATTTGTTCAGCACGCTGGTTTTTGGGTTATCACCCATGCGGCAGGTGCCTAGCTCGTGAATGCTGTAGCCGGGAGGGTTCGGATCGTAGTTTTTGGAGAGAACTTCGAAGCCTGCTGCTTCTGCCAGCGCGATGCTTGTATCGACTGCATCGCGCGCCATGTTGAACTCGTTGTCGGTGTATTTCGTGTCGATGCGCAGCACTGGAACGTCCCATGCATCAACAACGTTCTTGTCGATACTTACGTGGTTTTCATAGCGAGACAATACTTCTCCCATGATGCCGGTCGTAAAGCCACTTCCGTTATAGCTGTCCAGCTTGTTTTGCAGGTCTTCTCCGTACGTCGCGAAGTTGCGTGGATCCATAGGATTCATACTGCTATGCACGTTAATCGCGTATCCGCGGATAAAATTCTTCGCCTTAGTATTGATGTTGCGAAAGCGGGGGATAAGTGCACCGCCACCTATCAACTCCGGCGTGGCTTTGCCGTCGCGTGCTTCTGGAACGGAGCAGACGATGCCGGGCCCATAAACCTGATCGACTAAATAGTGACCCATCAGGCCGCTCGAATTGGCTAGCTTTGAATTCAGCAGGAGGCGTGTGCTTTCCAAAGTTCCGGCGGCCAAAATGATCACGCGCGCCTTCACAGACATCTCCCGACGAGAGAGGCGATCGACAAAGTGTGCTTCGTTCGCGAGGCCTGTATTCTTGTCGACACTGATCTCGCGTACTACTACATTTGGAATTGCCCTGAGCTTGCCTGTAGCGAAGGCGTCCGGCAGAAGTAGATTGACCGAGCTTGCCAATCCATTTACGCCGACAGAACTGCGAGGTTTGCAGACAGGGATTTCCATCTTTTTTCCTGCTGCGATAAAGCGCTGCATACATTCCGACCACGGGGAATCGTCTGGAACGAAGTTGCCGTCCGGATACTGCGGCAGACCATCGGCACGTCCGAGAACACGAAAGATCGCTTCGACTCGTGAGTAATAGGGATCCATGTCCGCCAGACTGATAGGCCAATCGTCACCATAGCCGTCGTGGGATTTGCCTTTGAATTCATAGTCGCTGAGGCGGAAGGACTGGCGCGACCAGAAGAGCGACCGCCCGCCGAATAGACGGACTCTAACCCAGTTATAAGGATGCTGTGGATCGTAGGTATAAGGAATCTCCTTTTCGTCGACCCACGTGTTCGCATTGAACTCGTTCGACTGAAAGACATGCGGCAAAATTCCCGGCTGTTTGAATCCACGAAAGGGCAATGCGTAGGCGGGTTTTACTTCAGTGTCTTTGTGAACATCGGCGATAGGTCCGGCGTTGAGCATCAGACATGAAATGCCTTTCTCGGTTAAAACTTTTGCGGCCATTCCTCCTGAGTGGCCGGACCCGATGATTAGAACGTCAACCTTTTCTTCAGCCATAATTTCTTAATCTCTCCACAATGCGAGGCAAATTACTATTCGTGATTCGGAAACAAGTTGAGGCGAATATAGGCGATAGTCAGGCATGGCGTTTGTTTTGAGCCGGCCGACGAGGGGGAGTTGACGTTTCTCGATGGAGATCCGGATCGATCGGAAACCAATATAAGCCCATATCCGGCGTTCGTTGTCCCGACGCCGTAGCGACTTCGCTCCAGGCTTGCGAGTTGATTGTCGCGGTGCGGATATCGCTGTGCGTGACGTTGATGAAATGTGCGTAGGACTCTGTTGGAGGATGATCCGTCATCCATGTTCTCAACCAAGGGCGAAGGAGTTGATCGGCCTGTTGCTTATCAACTGCAGCAAACGCTACGCCAAAACGTTGCTTTGCCTCCGTATCGAGCCTGTCGAGGCCAGATTGATACATCTGCTGCCGATCCACTGGTGAAGTTCCAATAAGAAAATCAAGGAACTGGGGCGTTCCGGCATCTATCGCTCCTGGGTAGTTTTTTACGGGAGGCATCAGAATTTCGCTTAGCCGCCGCAATGTTGCCATTTGCTGGTCGTTGAAGAAATGAGCATTCGTCTGCGCCACTGCATCGGGAACTATTGGAGTCATGGGTAGAGGCTTTGCTTCCATGAGTCCCCGCATCCATGGAAGCGGGCCTGGGGCTGTGGGTACTGGAGGAGGCGTTGAAGGTGCTACGGGAGTTCCCGCCTGTTGGCCTAACATCGTCTTAGCGGTCGCTGTTGCCGCCACTATGGCTTTGACAAAATCGCGGCGTTGCATGGTTGTAATCGCTCTCCTATGAATGAAGCCGGGGATGCCGTCGGGCAAAAATCAACAGCCGCGGCGGGTTTAATTGCATGCAGATAACTCCAGTATTCAATTGTTTTGGGTTAGCTCGAATCTCCGAATTCCACCCGGTCAATGAGACTAAGAGCCTCGACCCACAAATTGCAAGTTAACCATCGTTGGGGCTAAAGAGCTTGGCTGTGATTGCTGCTGTTCTTCGGTGACAGATTAGGACTATACTTGGCACGCTCTCAGAAAATATTTGAGAACAGGTTCCTGTGGACCGTTGGAGGCGAATATGACGACCACCTCTGGATCTATCGCAGCTGTATTGGCTATTGCTCTCTTCGGGGCTGCCTTGCAAGGACAGGAAGTTTCGAATCCAGTTCAGTCCGATGACAAGACGGAAGCTACCGTTTCAACAGTCTCGCAATCCTCTCCCGTACCAAACGGCACTTCCGGAGTGCGCATCGTGCGTCTCAGCCAGGTAAATGGCGAAGTGCAGTTGGATCGCAAGACGGATCGGGGATTTGAAGTAGCGTTTGCCAATCTTCCGATTGTGCAGGATCAGCGATTGCAGACACATGAAGGTCTAGCCGAGGTGGAGTTCGAGGACAACACCTCGCTGCGCATTACACCAAATACTTTGATTGAATTCCCAACTCTTCGGCGCAGCGCCACAGGAGCTACGATCACAAGCGTAAAGATTCTGAGCGGGAGTCTATATGTGAGCATGGCGAACACAAAGGGGAATGAGTTTACGGTCGTCACCGGTAATGGCACGGTCACACTGACGCCTTCCAGCCATATTCGCCTCGATGTTGGCACTCCCAAATCGACACTTGCAGTATTCAATGGCAGCGTACAGTTTACGGATACGGTGGGTACAACGACGGTAGGAAAAAAGAAGGCTCTCAGCTTCGATGCGACGAGCCAGGCTCCGCCCGTTGTAGCAAGCAATGGTGAACCTGGACCTTTTGACAATTGGGATAAAAATTCGACTGACTATCACCACAATCTTCGTTCAGTACCCGCGGCCTACGGAGGAGGTTCCTCTCTCTACGGCATCAACGATCTGAACTACTATGGAAGCTTTATGAATGTGGGAGGATGCGGCTCGATGTGGAGGCCGTATCTGGCTAGTGCAGCCTGGGATCCCTTTGCCAACGGCGTGTGGGCCTGGTATCCCGGTGCAGGCTATTCGTGGGTTTCTCCTTATCCTTGGGGTTGGACTCCGTTCCACTCCGGTAGTTGGTCATACTGCTCTGGTGGAGGTTGGGGATGGCGTCCGGGCGGCCAATGGAATGGATTGCAGAATCAACCGATTGCGTTGAATACCACGAAGTGTGCGACGTGTCCGAAACCGCCACGTCCACCGGTTTCCGGTCGTTCCACGCTCGTCGTGGTTGAGACCAAACCTCTTGCTATTTCGCGGCTCAGTTCGCCTGATACTTTTGTTTTTCGCAAAGACTCAGCGGGATTAGGAGTGCCTCGCGAAACATTAGGTAAGTTGAATAAGATTTCGGCGGGAGTGGTTCAGCATGGTTCCGTGTCTACCCCTGTCATATCAAACCCTGTTGTTTCAGGCATGCATACGAATAACGGAAATAATCCGTCGGTAGCCTCGCATACTGTAGGGGTTCAGAACAGATCCATCAATTCCAACAATGCGTCCAATAATGCGTCAGCGCACGCGGGCCAGAACGCTGCGGCTTCTGGTGGCGGATCGCACGTTTCATCAAGCCCGTCATCATATGGCGGATGGTCAGGTGGCGGCGCACGCGCGTCTTCGCCAGCGCCTCAATCCGCCCCATCGGGCGGAGCACCAGCCCCTGCCGCCAGTGGCGCTCACCACTGATCGGATCTGGATTTGTCCGGAGTTTTTTGGCGCGGGCCAGTCGATAGCCACGGAGTAAACGACGCCTTCGTGTAGAGGGGTGGGTACATTGCTAAGGCAAAATATCTAGGCGGAGATTCTGTAACCTCGTCAGTTAGTGGAAATGGGCCGGCCAATTGCGTATGCAGATGTTGCCTTCGCGGCCTTGTCGTTCGTTGACTTCCAGAGGCCGGCGATCGGCGCCAGTCTCTTGCAGTCCGGCCTGCACAAACTCGGCTTTCACTCTCGAATCGAATACCTCAACTAGCTTTTGCTGAAGTAATAGGCCCTGAAATTTATCAATTACTCGCAAGCGGACTTTCGCCGAGTTGTCTCGCGGGCGAGAGTGGTTCTTTGCCGATCTTGTCTTTGGAGATAGAGTCCCGGATGCCAGCGATTATCTGGCGAAAATTCTGAACCGCTACTTGTACTTTCCTGACTTTCCCAAGAGTGCAGATTTTACGGTCCTATTTCTATGTAGTGTCGAGCAACACGCTATGACACTCAGGATTCATTAAAGTGAATATGGGTGGGAGTTAGAGTAGGAACTAAGATGGCTGGAAGCAGCCTATGATTTTTTCATGGTATCCATCAGTTTTCTGCGATGTTCGTTTTTGTCGACCTCATGCACCCATCCGTCTTCGATCATCAGAATACGATCAGCTTCCTGGGCGAGGCGATCATCATGGGTAACCATGATGAAGGCAACGCCGTTCTCACGATTCATCTCACGCATGATATTGAAGACTTCGTCTCCAGATCGGCTATCGAGATTTCCTGTGGGCTCATCCGCCAGCACGATCTTTGGTTGGTTCGCCAGAGCTCGAATGATAGCGCAGCGTTGATTCTGGCCACCGCTCATCGTATCTGGGCGCTTATGAATCTGTCCGGCGAGTCCCACTCGGTCGAGTAGTGCAATGACATGGTCGCGTTCCTCGTCGGTGGCTTCTCCTCTGCGAATTGTAATAGGGGTGAGCGCGTTTTCAAGGCAACTTAGCTCATCCAACAGATAGTGGAATTGAAATACGAAACCAACGACCCGGTTCCGTAGAGCAGCGAGGCCGTCTTCTGAAAGAGTTGCTATGTCCACGCCGTCGATCAGCACGCTGCCCTCCGTTGGCACGTCCAGCGCGCCCAGGATGTTCAGCAAAGTAGATTTGCCACTTCCTGATTGTCCAATGATGGCAATGAACTCCCCGGACCGAATCTCAATGTCGATGCCATGTAAAACAGGCGTAGCTATTTTTCCGAAGTAAGTCTTCTTCAGTCCGCGTGTTTCGACGACGATCTGCTGA
The DNA here is from genome assembly GCA_035317185.1 of Edaphobacter sp. Lineage (GTDB taxonomy): Bacteria > Acidobacteriota > Terriglobia > Terriglobales > Acidobacteriaceae > Edaphobacter. The sequence continues at coordinate 55,188 of DATHHN010000070.1, read as the reverse complement.
GGTTGCCGGTCATTGATTGCTACATTGTTCATCAGTTATCCATGGCGCCTCTTAGCGCATGACATCCACGGGATTCATCTTTGCTGCACGGCGTGCAGGAAACCACGCGGCAATGACAGTTGAAAAAATTGCTGCGACCACTGCTCCGATGATATAGACGGGCAAAATCGCTACGGGGAATAACTGGTCCGGCGTATGCCCGGGACGGGCCGTAGGCTGCAGAGGCAGGCCGATCAGGTAGACGATTGCCGTTCCTATAATGGCTCCACTTATGCTTCCAGCAATTGCAATCGCTAGTCCTTCGAGACTGAATACCCTTAGGATCTGACTGCGTGTGGCACCTATGCTTTTCAGAATTCCAATCTGCTTGGACTTTTGCAGAACCGACACAATCAACACAGATGCGATAGCAAAGGAGGATGCGATCAGGCTGAATCCGGAGATAAGGTAGGCGGAAGCTGCCTGCATCGTCAGAGACGAAACAAAACTCGGAAACTCGCGAGACCAGGAGCGGGCTTGATAGGGCACCAGACTTTCGATACGATCGGCGACTTCATCAGACTTGAAAAGGTCAAAGACCTTCACCAGGATGACATTGACCGAGTTACCGACTCCGAAAAGACTCTGGCCTGTACGCAAAGTTACAAAAGCGCCGCCTCGTCCTCGTCCGCCGCTGTAGATGCCGGCGATAGTTAATGGTTCGGAGTTGCCCGTGCTGGAAGTGACACGGATACGATCGCCTACCGAAACAGTTAGGTCTTTTGCCAATTCGTAGTCAATTACTACCTCGTCGCTTGCGAGGCTTATATATCTGCCTGCGATAAGATTCTTCGTTACAGGAGAGACTTCGTCCTGCTGGGCCGGGTCTGCACCCGTGATGCTCACTCCAATTGGGTTGCCGCCTCTTGAAGCGAAACCCTGATTCTGAACGGCGGGAAGTGCAATGCGAACATTGGGTAGTTTACGGACAACATCAACAACGTGTTGCCAGTCGTCGATGTTCTTCAACTGAGGCGCTTGTTTTTCGATTCTGCTGCCGCTCATAGCAGAGCCTAATTCCTGTAGCTCGGAGAGTGGAACGGGTTCCAAGTCCTTCACCTTAATGGTTACATGAGGGATGGATTCGGTCAGGGTCTCTGTAAGCTTCTTCCGCATTCCGAAGATAAGTGCGGTCAGAAAAATGATAACGATCACTCCTGCGGCAACAGCGCCAACCGTCAGGATGGTTTGGCCGCCGCCTGTTAGTAGATGACGCAATGCGAGTCTCGCCTCAAATCGCCATTTGAGAGGAACAAACGAAAGTGAACTCATTACCGTCGCCTTTGCACTCGGACTGCATCGCCAGCAGAGATGCCGGATGGGTTCACGATTACTTCGTCGACACTGGTGAGGCCAGCGGAGATGGGAATGCCTTGTTCTATAGCTGGTCGAGTGAGAACTACTTTTTCGAGCGCATGGCCATCCTGCAGTACAAGGACGACGGAGCGGCTGCCCTGGCGAAGAACCGAAGTGGATGGAACAACCAGCCTGTCGACTTTCTCATTTGTAATCAGATTTACATTGATGGTTTGTCCGGGCCGCAGCCAGTCCGGAGGATTCTCGGGCATGATCTTGACTGTGACGATGCCACGAGCCTGATCCACTGCAGCACCGATGTCGGTTAGACGTCCTTTAAAGCTCTTGCTTCCGAAGGTCGATGAGCTGAGGATAGCGCTTTGACCTATGGCCAGGTCAGCAAGATTATTTTCGTCAAGATCAACACGAATCTCCAGGCTGTCGCTGACCAGGTCTACAACGCCCGTGGCGCCCACAGTTTGTCCCAGCTCTGCGTTGATCGCGGTCACTACCCCGGCAAATGGTGCCCTGACCGTCGCCTCCTTAGTCTGGTGTTCAGCAACCTGGAGGGCCTGTTCTGCTTCAGCTAGTTGTCCGCGTGCAACCTGTACGTCTTCGACGAGGGGGGTGTTCTTAAGAGTTTCCAGTCTTGCTTCGCGAACTTTAACCGTTGCCTTTGCAGTATGAGTGCGTGCTTCAAGGCTTCGGAGGTTTGCATCCACCGTATCGAATTCGCTTCTGGCGATCAGGCCTTGACCTACCAATTGTTGGCTGCGTGAGAACTCCTTCTTGGCAAGTTGCAGATCGGCATTTGCCTGGGCAAGTTGCGCTTGAGCTTCCGTCACTTGATGAAGCGCCTCGTCAAGCTCGGAACGCAAGGGTGGTTTTGAAACCTGTGCCAGACGAGCCCGAGCTGTTTGCACGGCAGTCTGGGCCTGCACTTTTTGCTGTTGGGTAATGATGTTTCTGAGGGTTGCCAGTGGTTGGCCCGTTTTTACACGGTCACCCTCCCTCACGAACAGATGTTCTACTGTTCCCGAAAATTGGGCACCGATGGCACTTTCTTTGATGCCGCCAACCCTGGCGCTGCTAGCAATGGTTTCTGTAAGTGAAACTGGTGCTGGATGCGCGATTGTGACCAGCTTTGGGCGGTGAAGGAACCACATGATCGCTACGATCACCGCTGCCAGGACGAACCCGGTTACCAGCCAGATAATCCATTTTTTTCTTTTTTCAGGGTGTGCCAAATGGATATCCCCAACAGAACACCGCGAGATGTCCTGCCCCACACTTTATATGATTGCTGCAAAAGCCAAAAGATCAAGTCGCAGGATTGACTGTTAGCTTACGGCCTTTCGCAGCCATCATGAGACGAGTCATGCCTGTAACAAGCATGCTGATACCTACTAGTGTTCCCAAGGCCCAGAGGGAACTGGAGGGCCAATGTTTCCAGATCATCACACCGAGAATCAGAGTTACGATCCCATGCAGAAGCAACCATTCTGAACCATGACTTTTATGAGACATGACGAAGGTGCCGATGTCCACAATGCCTTCTACAAAGAAAAATATCGCGAGGAGCAAGGTTAGACTGGCAAGGCCTAATAGAGGATGCACCAGTAGGTAAAGCCCGGCTGCGATGTATAGGACAGCGATCAAGATCTTCCATATTGTACGCCCAAGGCCTTTGGACTTGAAGGCGTAGACGAGTTGGGCTATCCCATCGATAAGGATCAACCACGAGATCACTCTGGCGACTCCGATTGACGCAATCATCGGCAAACTGATTGCCAGTATCCCAAGGACTATCAGCAGTATCGCAAACAGTATTGATGACCTAAAAGTCTGTCGAGGGGTTGCGTCAATCGAGGTATCCATCTTCGTATTCTCCTGCAAGGTATTTCTATTGGGACGCAGTTTTAGGGGCGCGGCAAAGAAGCTGGCTGCTGCAAACGGAACTCGAGCAACGTTCCACTAGGAATATTGATCTGTTCTCCCCTGCTAATCAGTGAACTCGCGCCGCCTCCAATACCACCGATCGCTGCTCCACGGCCGGCATTTCCAGAGATTGCACCGATAGCGGCGCCAAGTCCAGCTCCACCGAGGCCACGCCTCGCGGTTGAGCCGAGGGCATTGCTGCCCTGAACGCTATAGTCGCTGCTGAGGACCGGAAAGGCTGTGCCATTCACCATGATGTCACTCAGTTGCAACTGCAGTTCCGATCTTCCGGCCACACGTCCAGCGCTTGATGATTGAACGATTCGGCCATGAACCATCGCTCCATCCGGGGCAACAGTCATGTTTTGAACGACCAGATTTCCCTGGAGACGTGCGGTAAACAATGTGCCCGCGCGACTTCTGCCAGCATCTATCGAATCCACCATTCGTACGAGGAGCCGTGTCCCAGCTGGAACCGCTACCATCCGTTGTTGAGCCCATGCCGTTGTTATCACAGCGCACAAAAATAATAGAAGTGTGGCTGCAGGTTTTTTGCTGAATTTCAATAGCTTTTTCATCTCTAGATCCTTCCTGCCCTACCGTGGCTGTGGGTTGATCCCCATAACTATTGATTTGCTGGCAGCTGTGACGATATTTGAAGATCGTGGATATGTTGCATCTGGCTGTCGACCTCGAAGAACTTTGCGGCAGTTGATGCAGACAAGGCTTTCTTCATCGTGCCGAAATACTTCTTCTTCAATTCGGCGCGCTGTTCTTCCAGCTCGAAAGACTTGCTTAGCAGCTCATCAGCCTTACTATCGGAGATATTCTGATAGGCCGAGACGTATTCGTTAGTCAGTTGAGCTTCGGTGGCATCAAGCTTCGCTTGTTCTTTTACATAATCTCGATAGATTGGCCAAAACTTTTGGGCATCACTATCGCTCAGTTGCATGATCTCCTTCACGATTGCTTCTCTTTTCGAGCTAACGTCGACTCTGAGAAGTTTTTCGTATGCCTGAATATTGAGTTCCTTATCATTAGTCGGTTTGGCGTCTTTGGCAAACGCAGATTGTGTGGTCAAAAACGGTAAAGCGATGATGCAGGCTAGTAGCATTCCCTTGATTGCCTTCATGTCGTACCACCTTTCACAAAGTTGTTAAGGCATGTGTGGTGCAATGAAAGAAACATAATTGCTCTTACAATCTTCTATTCGAAGAACCGCAAGAACACCATGTCACTGTTCATCTTTCCCCCGCTGCCGGTACCCATCCGCTATCGGCGGATAGTAACTCCACGCCCGCTAATTCAGTACTGATAGAAAACGATCGCAAACCGGCCCTTCGATCTGGCCGTGCCCCGAATTCCAGGAGATATTGGTTATCAAGATTATTTTGGAGACGATCCAGGAATGGTCTGAAACTAACCGGTGCGCGGAGCCCAAGGAAGAAGGCCTCGCCACCAGTCTGGTCCGCCAACCGGGCAATAGCATTCTGCCCGTTGGTCGCTTCCCAGAAGTTCCGCTGCAGATGCCCAACACCTGGCGTGTATAACCCGTAGATGATGGTTCCCGTACGTTGTGCAACGGTGGCTGTGGAAGTTGCGTCCGGGATTGTGTTGAGACCGGGAGAGCGTGTTGTGCGCCTGGCACGATCGATCCCATCTGTTACTAGAACCAGTGCGCGGCGGTTCGCGTGTTGCGGCCAGCGATTCATCAGGTTCGATGCAGAGAGATAAGGACTGCCAAACGCACCGGCGTTGCGCAAAGGCAAGCGCAAGGCGTTGGCTGCCAGAGCATGATCCGTTGTGAAGTTCTGTGCGATTTGAGTCGTGGCATTCCGCATATAACCTACGCCGATGGACGTAGAGGGTGGCTGAGCATTAATGAAGGCTCGCAGATCGTTGAGTTGGGATCCCAGACTTGAATCGGAAGCGTCATCGATCAGGATAAACAGATCGAGCCCCGCTGCAGCTCCACGAGCCGGTTCCCATTTAGTTACCCGCAAGGTATCTCTGCGCTGCCTCACGACCACATCATTTCGACTTACATCGGATACCCTTCCGTCGCTCAGGCCCGATGCGGTTACAGTCATTCGCACAGTGACTGTCGGTCCAGCCGATTCATCTTGTGCCCGTGCCGTAGTAATACCGGCAAATACAAATATCAAAAGAAAAAAAGTGAGAGCTTCACGCCTGGCACGATACTGTTTCATCCGATTCTCCTTCATCTGGTCCTCCGCAGCGCGCCCAACGTCGCTGAACGGGACTAACATAGGCCGGTTGCATAGAGTGGCCATCGAGGAAGACCTCCCGCCGAGGCTTCGTGTCGGGCTGAGTTGAAGCCGCGCTAACTATAAAAAGCTTTGCTCGGTGTGGCAATTGGACCTTGGTCCAATTGAGGATCAAGCGCAGATAAAAAGCTCGTGCGTTACTGCCAACGGTAGTTCCACTCTGAAAACGGACCCTCCTTCAGGACGGTTATCGAAGCTAATGCGGCCTCCTAGGGAGTCGAGGATGGAGCGGCAGATCGACAGACCCATGCCAAGCCCTTCACTTTTCGTAGTGAAGAACGGCATAAACAATTTCATCTTGTCCTTTTCGGCGATGCCCGAGCCGTTGTCTTCGACAAGAATGATTCCATAGTTTATGTCTGTGCCAACACACGTCGTCACGGTAAGAACTCTTCCGTCGGCCGGGAGATCCCCCATAGCGTCCATACCATTGTTGATGAGATTCAAAATGACCTGCTGCAAGGGGATCTCATCACCCAGCACTTTTGGCACTCCAAGTGAAAGCATCAATCGGAGTTCGACACCGCGTAACATGGCGTCCTTTCTCACCAACCTGCTCACTCTAGTCGCAATTTCATTGAGATCTACTTCGTGACGAGCAATCGTTTCTTTCTTGAACATTGCGCGCATATTTTCCAAGACTGCTCGAGCACGTTTATCATCTTCGCGGATGTCGATCAGAGCGGCTCGTATCTCTTCCATATCTGGTGAAGGTCTGGAAGCGAGACGTTCGGCGGCCTGTGCGTTACCGAGAATCGCTGTTAACGGTTGGGCTAATTCGTGTGCGAGTGAAGCGGCCATGTGTCCCATCGACGCCACACGGTTCAGGTGAGAGATTTCTTTTATCGCTATCTGACGTTCCAAAAGCTGTTGGGCTCGTGTTCTTCGTTTGATGAGCCAGATCAAGAGAAATACAAGGGCAGTCTCAGCAACGAGAAAAGTGAGCACAGCAATCACTTTGTATTTGTATTTTTCCCAATCCGTCGGCTCACGAAACAGAATCGTAGATTCCGGAGGGATCTTCGACTTCAATATGTCCCATCGCTGTAATTGCCGCCAGTCGAAGATGTAGCCGTTGGTGCCCATGATGGCAGGGATGTCCTGCGGTTTTTCGCCGCTGAGAATCCTGGATGCTATTTTTCCGGCCTCTCGACCCTGTCCTGCAAAACTACTCAGGTAGCCGCCAATTGTTCCATGGCCCATAAGTGTGTCGAATAGGACAAAGACTGGTGCATTAGACACACTGGTTAGCATCTCGAGTGACGTGGTCCGGGGAAAATATGTTCCCGCGGAATCTCTCTCGAGTGTGGTGTACAAGACGATTGTGTCGCTCGGCAATTGTTTCAATCGGTCAAGGAGCGCGGGCATTGCCAAGTCTGTGAGATACGTTATTTCGAATCGATGTTCATAGCTGGTCAGACTCTTTCTGACAGTGGCTTCAAGTTCTCTGTCGTACAATCCGGTGCCGCCCACCACGACGACGTGCTTTGTACCAGGAAGCAGCCGTAGAGCAGCATCGACAGTCCTTGCCGGTTCCCAGACTAACCAAACACCAGTGAAGTGAGAGTCAAATTGAGGATTTCCTGTCTGTTCCTTTGTCGCTCCACAGAAGACGACCGGAATGTCTTTGAAGTAAGTTTCGTGCGATTCGACCATGAACTGAATCGGCGATGGTCCGGCAGCAATGATGAGGTCGAGTTTTCGATCGCGATACTTGCGGATATATGTTTCACGAATCTGTTGTTGTGACACCTCATCTGGAAACAGACCAGTCTCCATGGACTCCGTGTAGAGCTCAACCAGGTAAGGCGATTTTTCATCCAGAGTGGCGCGGAGTTGCGGATCAATGAGGCGGAAGGAGAGTGCCGAAGGCCCCGTTTCATAGATAATCAGAATTCTTCGGACTTGATGTGCAAAAGGTGCCGCACTTAGTTGGAGTGGAAGAGAACATGTCAGTAGGGCGAATACAAACGCAGTTTGCAGTCGGCGAGCGTACAAATTTGAGCAGATGCACGAAAAGAAATGCCTATTGATGCAAGAACGAACGGACGAAGTTCGATTATCCAGACTGCCGGCCAATGTTGCACCTCCGACATGCGTGTAATTCGATTCCAGACCCGGAAAATGGCCATCGAATACAGCAAAATAACAGGAGATGATGCCAACAATCTTGTGTAACCTATCGCAGGATTACATTCGTGGAGATTCTATCACTTACATCTAATAGTCAATACAAGTGGGGGCTAAGACCTGGTAGTTTACCAGCCTGATCCGCACTATTTCCAAGGTAGTTTAAAGGCGGAAGATGACCGCCGACCCGTAAGCGTTCAATGAGCCGGACGACATCTGTAACCGACTGCGCGCCCAATTTCTGCATAACGCGACCGCGTTGGACCTTAATCGTTTTCTCTGCAGTACCGAATTCACCACCGATTTGTTTATTGAGCATTCCTTGCGCTACGCGTACGCATACCTCTCGCTCTCTTGGAGTTAAGGTTTCGAAAATGGCTCGATCTCTATGGAGTGCGTCGCGATTACTGCAAGCTTGTCGCGATCTGGAAAGCGCTGCATCAACGGCGGCGAGGAGTTGGTGCTCATCGAAAGGCTTTGTTAGAAAATCGACAGCTCCTGCTTTCATAGCACGAACAGAATCTGGAATATCGGCGTGACCACTGATAAAAACGATGGACAGGCTTTCGTGACCGCGTGTCAACATCTCCTGTAAGTCAAGCCCACTCATCTCCGGCATTTGAAGGTCTAGGACAACGCACGAAGGACGGGCATCGAGTTGTTGGCTGAGAAACTCTCTGGCAGAAGGATAGGTTCGGACTCGTTGATCATGTGAGCGAAGAAGTCGAGCGACTGCACAGCGCACACTCAAATCGTCGTCGATAACGTGAACGGTACATTGCGTCATAGACCGCGGCTCCATAATATTCGCCGGTCGGCGTCCCGCAAGGGTTGAAGGGGCCCAGTTACGACTGCTTACGCAGTCTAGCACTGGGATTGCCATGTGAGCAGCTTAATGATCAATGAAATTAATTGATTTTCATCTACCGGCTTCCTTAGGCAGAGACTATCGCCCATGCGCCGATTCCAATCGGCGAAATCGGACTCTGTATGAGCAGTGAGAAAAAGATGGGGAATTTGTGAGCCAACTTCAATCAGATGATCCCGCAGATCGAAGCCATTCATTTCAGGGAGCTCAATGTCGAGAATCAGGCAATGTACACCTAATAAATAGGGGTCAGCTAACGCGGCTTCAGCAGATTCATATGTGACACACTCGGACCCTCGAGACCGAAGTAAACGGCTCATAGCTTTACGTATAGAAAGGTCATCATCGACCAATCCAATGCGCGTCGCAGTTGGAAGACAATCGATCATCGATTGCATGCAGCCTTAATTAGGACTATGAATATATGGTCGTGGCTTGAATGCGCAATTGGGCCTTCTACTTATAGTGGGTTTAAGGGAGCTGATTTGCCATCGACAATTGGACTAAGGTCCAATTGCAGCTCTTTAATGGGGTTGTTATAGTCCGTTTCGCCTCACAGTGTGAGAACTCACGATCAGCTTGTCGCGAGTAAGAAATGAGATTTCCGAGTTCGATTTAGCCACTACGGATGACAACGTCGTGTCGGCGCTGTCAGCGGAAAGGCGGCGAAGTGACGCGATGAAGTTTGCTTGGCGGATCGAACGTTTCTTGTTGATTGCAGGCTCAGCCTTACTGCTTGTATGTGTTGTTGCGCGCGTTGATGGACTAGTGATGTCTCGGGCTGCGGTCTGGAGTTTTGAGGCACACCAATCGGAATCATCAACCGCAGATTCTGCCGGAAGTAAACCAAATGGCTCTTCGCTCGATTTCAGTCTCTGGTCGGAGAAACGGGTTAACGCCTACAAAGCGGCATTGGGTATGAAAATGGAAGCGCCGCTAGCGATTCTTGCGATTCCCAAGATAGGAGTTGAAGTGCCGGTATTCGATGGAACGGACGAACTCATTCTCAATCGCGGGGCGGGCAGAATTTTAGGAACTGCGAGACCAGGGCAGCCAGGAAATATGGGCATTGCGGCGCACCGTGATGGTTTCTTTCGAGGCTTGAAGGATATTAAGGTAGGTGACCGCATCGAACTACGGGCGGAAAGCTCTGAATTCCTTTACACAGTTGACGATATCGAGATCGTGCAACCTACCGACGTATCTGTGTTGAAGAATCGCTCAAGTTCTTCAGTCACACTGGTGACATGTTATCCATTCTATTTTGTCGGCGATGCACCACAACGCTACATAGTCCATGCATCGATTGTAGATCCCGACAAAGCTGCCGTGTCTGAATTCAATCCTGTAGTCAGGAAAGCTGAAAAGGAGCATACACAATGAACTTAAAAAGCAGCTGGGCACAAATTGGGCCGGTGCTGGCGGTGGGGGCTATTTACCTGGTCTTCGCCCTGAGCATCAGCGCGCAGGTACAAACAACAACCGATACAGAACATGGTCAGGCAACGAAGGATGTAACGGTTGAACGCGGCGAAGTGGTTATGGTCGACGGCAACGATCTAATCGTGAAGAGGGACGACGGTCAGATTTTGCACTTTCCTAGCGTCCCGGAAAGCGCTCGGGTCACCGTGGATGGACAGCAACTTAGTGTTCATGACTTGAAGCCCGGTATGAAATTGCAGCGCACGATCACAACGACCACAACTCCGAAAATGATTACAACGACCGAATCTGTCACGGGCACCGTCTGGCACGTAACTCCGCCAACCAGTGTGATTCTCACACTGCAAGATGGCACCAACCAACAGTTCAGAATTCCCAGGGGACAGAAGTTCATGATAAACGGGCGTGAGACGGATGCTCGGGACTTGCGGAGAGGGATGACGGTTACAGCTACTAGGGTCGTCGAGGAACCAATAACGGTAGTGGATCAGCAGAGGAAAGTTACCGGCTCCATGCCGCCGCCTCCGCCGGCTCCGCCTGCAAACACGCCGATCCTGATCGTGGTGTCACGGCCAACGCCGGCACCGGCTGAAACAGCTGCGGAGCCTGCCCCTGAAAAGCTGCCTAAAACCGGATCGATTGTTCCCTCTATCGGGCTTTTGGGAATCCTGCTCCTTGGTGCGTCGTTCGGCCTGACGATGGTCAGGAAATCGCGCTCTGTAGTCTAGTGAGGCGTGTGGCCCGCCGTATGGTGGGCCACACTTCTTTTACGGACTACATAAATATACATCTCTGTTTTCCCTGATAGTCTCAGAGATATTTAACGTGTTGACCCAGTATTCATGCTGAGAGGATATGCCGTTGAAACTCACGCAACATCCTTTATTGGTGTTCGCGGCACTCTTAGCTATGCTTTGCCGGACGGGTCAAGCACAAGACTATGATTTAGCTGCCCTGGGTGCGGCGGCCCCACCTATTTTAGCCAGCGGCGGTCCGGCCACGCTGTTTCAAAATGTCCGCATCTTTGATGGCAAAAGTAGTGTGCTTTCGGCTCCCTCCAATGTTCTGGTTAGAAACCACGTCATTGAGCGCGTATCTATAAATCCAATTACCCCCGACGCGAATGTCAGTGTTATTGCAGGGAATGGACACGTGCTGATGCCAGGTCTGATCGATGCGCAATGGCATGCGTTTATGGCGGGGACGCCGCAAATGGTCCTCATGACCGCGAGTTCAGATTATCTTGTTCTACTGGCCGCGAGACAGGCTGAGACGACACTGATGCAGGGTTCACGACAGTGCGCGACCTGGGCGGACCTGTATTCGGACTCAAGCGTGCCATTGACGAAGGTGTGATGGTTGGTCCACGAATCTATCCTTCGGGTGCTATGATCTCGCAAACCTCTGGACATGGCGATTTTCGGCCCTCTTTCGAGCTTCCGCGCCTGCTTGGTGGCCCGTTGAGCCATTCCGAAGCTGAAGGCATAGCAGCCATCGCTGACAGCCCCGATGAGGTTCGACTGCGAGCGCGAGAACAGTTGCGACAGGGGGCCAGTCAGATCAAGCTGATGGCAGGTGGCGGAGTCAACTCAGCGAACAATCCAATCCAATCCGTTCAGTTTACGGAGCCAGAGATTCGTGCCGCCGTAGAAGCCGCCGAAAATTGGGGTACCTATGTGACCGTCCATGCCTATACACCGCGTGCGATTCGCCAAGCGATCGCAGCAGGTGTTGATGGCACTTTCAGGGTTTATCAACCCTTACCCTGCAAAGCTTGGCGTTGTGGAAGAGGGAGCGTACGCAGACCTCTTGCTGGTCGATGGCGATCCATTAGAGAATCTCAAGCTTATCGAAGACCCTGGCAAAAACTTTCTCGTCATCATGAAGGATGGCACGATCTACAAAAATACATTGCCTAAATGAGCCTTTGCCCATCAGCGCTCGATTTCTGATACAAAACGGTGGATCGTTTACCAGCAGCAACAAATGCAGTCGATAATAATGCTGAGATAAGTTCTCGATCATGAACGCGTCCGAGCCATTATGAAGGAAGAGCCTGTTGTTACAGCGGCTGCGGAGATCGATCATAGAGCCTCCTGGTTAGCAATGACGATTATTGGCCTGGGGCAGGCGTTGATGACATTCAATGTCAGCGCACTACCAGTTTGTATGAACGGCATCGTCACAAGCTTCCATGTGGCACCTACAACTGTGGGTACAGTGATTGTCGTGCACTCACTGTGCGTCGCGGCCTTCGTGATGTTGGGCGCCAAGCTTGGGCAGATATTCGGATCGAGAAACGTGTTCCAAGCGACGTGCGCCGTGTTTGCTGTAGCTATGGCAACGATGACCCTTGCTCCCAACATATTCGTCGTAGTTGCGTCGCAGGCAATCGCAGGATTGGCAGCCTCTGCTGCAGTACCAACATTAGTGGTACTGATCGCCAATAACTACAAGGGACAGCAGCAAGTCCAGGCACTGGGTCTGTTAGGCGGCGTCCAGGCGCTTGCGGGAATGCTGGCGTTCTTCGTAGCTGGAACATTGGAAACGCTGGCAAGCTGGCGCTTCACTTTTGCGATCCTCATTCCATGGTCGCTTGCTGTAGTATTCCTCAGCCACTACTTGGATCCAGTAGACAAAGTTCCCGAGATCAAAATCGATGGCCTGGGTGCTGCGTTGGCTGCGTCTGCCATCATTCTCATCAGTCTTGGTTTCAATAATTTCAATAGCTGGGGTGTCCTTCTTGCGAGGCCCGCTGCCTTGTTTAATTTCGGTGGCCTATCGCCTGCGCCGGTGATGATTGTGCTGGGTCTGGTGCTGCTGCAAAGTTTTTTTGCGTGGACAGATCGCCGCGCAACGAGTGGCAAGACGCCTCTCCTCGCACTGGAAGTGATTGAGAGTACGCAGAAGCGGGTGGCGGTGCTGTCGATGCTGATTATAGTCATGCTGGGAAAAGCTCTGACTTTCCTGATGCCACTCTACATTGAGATCATTCAAGGCAGGTCGAGCTTCCAGACTGCGATCTACCTTATTCCTTACCAGCTCGCGCTTTTCGCTGCCGCGGTGCTAGTCGTGCGTTTATACAGCATACTGTCGCCACGGCAGATCGCGCGTTACGCATTCGTCATCGTTGCCATTGGGTTTCTAGGGTTGGGTATAAAGTTTCAGAACGAATGGAGCAACATGCTGGTCATCCTATTTCTTGTCGTGATCGGCATCGGTCAGGGCGCGCTGGTGACGCTTCTTTTCAATGTGCTGGTAACTGCCTTGCCAAAGCAATTCGCCGGCGACGTAGGGTCCCTGCGGGGCACTACCAGCAATCTCGCCGGGGCAGTAGGCACCGCCATTGCAGGGGCGCTTATGGTTGGGATTTTGAGCCTTAACCTCGAGCGGAGCCTGATAGACCATCCGATCCTTCCTCCTGCGTTAATCAAAAAGGTGGACCTCAACAACGTGACCTTCATCAGCAACGCTCACCTTATAGATGCGCTGGCTAACACCACGGCGACACCCGAACAGGTCAAAGAAGCGGTGCGCGTTAATGCGGATGCGCGACTGCAGGCGCTGCGACTGTCACTTTTCTTTTTGGCGGGCATGGCATTACTTGTGATAATTCCAGCCGGAGGTCTGCCAAACTATGTCCCCGGTAATGTTCCCAATGGGCATTCTGAGGCCACGCCGGCTTCTGGCAATCAATGATTCGCCTAGGCGAGGGGGTAGATAGATTGCTCCCTAGTATCCCCTAGCTGCCACCTTTAGCTTACCGTTTTTTGCCGCTGCTGCTAGTGTGTCGTAATCTCGCTCCGTTTGTTCAGCATAGACACCGGCAAAGTGAACTATGGCCTCGACAAATTCGTCAGACTTGCCGATGTAGCCACTGATCATTGCAGGATCGCCGGATTTGGCATGCGCTAACGCGAGTCCCCAACCACATAGCCTGCAATACTCGACGAAACCCGTGGGTCGAATAACGCCAGGTTCGAGATTGACACCACCTTTCATGTCGCGGAGTTGCCTGACGTAGAAATGTGTGTCATCAAGTTCACCCCAGCCTAGAAAGATGTCTGACGAACCTTGGATTAGCCGCTGTCCATTCACCACACGTTGACCTTCGTTACTATTTGAGACTGAGGACGGCAGATACGGAGCGAGCACCGAAGGTTGAGCCTCCTTAATCTGCAGGAAAAGAGGATCGTCGAAATCTTCACCTTGTAACATCACTACCCAACAACCCGTGCCAACACTTCCGACGCCTACTACTTTTCGTACTACGTCCACGATTCGGTAATTCGATAACAATAATTGTCGCTCAGGTGACAATGAATCCAGGTATGCCTTCAAAAAATGTCCCAATGCCTCCTTGATAGATCGTCCAGTGAAGGTTCGCCGTTCGCGCACGATGAAGGGTCGGTTCTCGATAATTCGATGTCGATCATCGACAAGATCCGTCATCTTTTCGAGTACTTGAAGATGTGTGCGGGTGCGCGCTTTGTCAAGAATGGTATTTGCCCGGTCGTGCCACTCAGGAGAAAGTGACTCCAGAACTTTATCGCTGTCGATGGTGTCGTACCACGTTTCGAGATAGCCCATATGAGCGTAGCTGCGCAGATGCTGTTGGTAACTAGACACAACAGCCCAGGCAGCATCCTGGCAATGCGTCCTATTACCGTCCAGATGGCTGGAGGCAACGTAGGCGCTAGCTGCCAGACGCTTTACATCCCATTCCCATGGACCACGCATCGTTTCGTCGAAGTCGTTGATAGCGAATATCAATTGGCGCTCGACTGAACCAAAGACACCAAAGTTCGATACATGCATGTCCCCGCATGCCTGAACAGTAAATCCTGTCGTTGGATTGGTAGCCAGGTCAGCCGCCATCACAGCAGCTGATCCGCGAAGAAACGCAAATGGAGAGACCAACATTCTCGCATGTCGGATGGGTACCAATTGTGGGAGCCTTGTACGTGCCTGAGCGAGAAGGATAGATAACGGATCGGCGGTATCCGTTCGCTTGAAATTGCCATGGCTCAAGCGGGAGACTCTGTCGCGTACCGCCTTCCCTGTTGCCATGCGGGAACGCATCGATTCATGATGCTCCAAAAACGTGTTGACGAGGGTACCGGCAAGTTTGCTATGTGATGATCTCGATCCGACACGCGCTTTTCCTTTGGAGATATCAGCCGGCATAATAAATCTCCCGTGCAGATAAAAACGTCAACATGCGCTGAGAGTTAGCGCGTGTGCAACAAGATCAGAGACTGGCAATCCGTTCTCAATCGATTCGCATGGTCGCTCGATTTTAGACCAGTGTTGTTCCGGCAATGTCCTCTAGCACTTTCAGCGGAGAGGTTTCAGGAGCCACTAATGCCTCGGGTTTTACCAGTAATGTTTGCTCCAGCGCATATTGGCCTGCCAATACCGCGTGCGGAACCGTATCGGTGTAAACCATCCAACTCGATCCGGAGGGAAATTGCCAAGGATACTTCGTGCACTCAGCCTGAAAGCGCGCATTCTCTTTGAGGAAGTTATGAAATCGCATCATAAAGTCGTCATACGGCGATCGCTTGATTGAAGGAAACGCAGCTCCTAGTCCTATCGCGCGCCCAAGTTCCTTTGCTGCATGATTCAACGCGCTGTCGGGTGAAGGAGCGATCTCGGCAGGCGCAAACTGTTTCACGACTGTAGCGAAGGGGTCGCCGACCACCCAGTCCCGCGTGCGGCTGGGATGAATGTTGTTGAAGAATCGCAAAATACGTGCACCATGCGTTGGCCTTGTAGGAAAGGCATCGGTATGCAGAAGATCGTTCCGCTTCCGCAAGGGCAGGTCGCGGCCCTGTTCCTCCTGCGGACGAAAGCTCGCGAAGTCCAGCTCCCATTTCGCTTGATACGGCGACAGAAAACCGGTGAGAAACGTAACCACATTCTTTGAATACTGCCGCATGATCGACTGCAGCCGTGCCTCGGCTGTAGGGTTGGTAGTTTTCGAATCCAAACCGCTCAACCTGTCAATCCTTGGTTTATATGCGATGTTCTTGTGTAGGGAACTATCCGTCTGTTGCTGACCAAGCAGGAATGCCAGATCCTCCTGTCGAATCTGAACTGGTGTTTCTGGAAAATAAAGAATGTCGCCAGCTTCCAGTTGCTCACACCAAGCCCGCGCCTGAGCATCCGATATCGTTCCGCTCAGCGATCTCCGGGAAATTGTCACTAAACCCATGACTTATACCTCCCGAAAATCTTATATCAACCTAGAGATCCAGTAATGCTATTCCACAAAGAGCGTCGCCAGCTGCGGCTACGAGTGAATCGTGTCTTCTGAGCCAATGTTGCAGTGAATGCTGGGATGTCCATTGCTACTGACGCCAAAGTGAATCTCAGCAGCAATGGACATCCCGTGGTTTTGCTAGTAGTCGACAGCGTCCCGGATGATCGGGCAGGTCATGCAATGACCGCCTCCGCGGCCCCGGCCCAGCTCTGCACCGACGATCGTGATCACCTCAATGCCTTCCTTGCGCAGCAGTGTGTTCGTGTACACATTACGATCGTAGGCGTAGACGACGCCCGGCGATGCGCACACGAGGTTGGCACCGCTGTCCCACTGCGTGCGCTCGCGCTGATATGCATTGCCTCCGGTCTCAACGACGCGAAGTTTTTTGAGCCCTAGAGATTCGGCGACTGTCTGGACGAACGACCCTTTATCTTTGGTCAGCTCAAGGCCGCCAGACTTGCTGCTGGGACGGTACGAGAAGGCCTCGATCTTGTTCACAATATCCGGATAGAGCAAGACGCAGTCGCGGTCTGCGAAGGTGAATACCGTATCGAGGTGCATGGCCGCACGCAGCTTCGGCATCGCGGCTACGATGACCCGTTCCGCTGCGCCTTTCGCGAACAGTGCAGCGGCGACCTGACTGATCGCCTGACGCGATGTGCGTTCGCTCATGCCGATCAGCACATTGCCCTTGCCGATGGGCATCACATCGCCGCCTTCAAACGTCGCCATTCCGTGATCCTTCGTCGGATCGCCCCACCAGACATTCACCTTGCCGGCGAAGTCAGGATGGAACTTGTAGATCGCAGTCGTCAGGATTGGTTCTTCGTGACGCGCCGGCCAATATAGCGAATTGAGCGTAACGCCACCGTAAATCCAGCAACTTGTGTCACGCGTGTACAGCGTGTTTGGCAGCGGGGGCAATAGATACTCGGTGACGCCGGCTGCGTCCTTGACCAGCTTGAGCATTTCGCCGCCATGCGTCTCCGGAAAATCTTCGGTCGACAAACCGCCGAGCAACGTTTCGGCGAGCTTGCGGGAATCAAGTCCTTCGAGGTAGCTGCGAATCTCGTCCACTAGCCCCAGACCCACCTGGTCGGCTATGACCTGATTGTCGAGGATCCATTTTTTGGCCTCGGGAACAGCGACCGTTTCAGCCAACAGATTGTGCATCTCCACCACATCGACACCACGATCGCGCATCTTGTTGATGAAGTCGAAGTGGTCGCGTTTGGCGTTATCGACCCATAGCACGTCATCGAAGAGAAGATCATCGCAGTTGGACGGGGTAAGGCGGGTGTGAGCCAAGCCTGGCGCACAGACCAGCACCTTATGCAACTTACCTACTTCTGAGTGCACGCCGAACTTTACTTCGTTTGCCTTTGTCATGATTTACCCCTATTTAGAGTTGAATAACACCACTTGCGAGCCCGTAGACTCCTACCAAGGCGCCGATAATAGCAATAGTGAAGATGGCCCAGTCCCCCGGTTTGAATACCGCGGTGTTCTGCTCGCGGCGCGCCCAGATGTAGAGCAGCGTCCCGGGCGCGTAAAGGATCGCAGAGAGCAAGATAAACTTCAGGCCGCCGGCGTAGATCATGAAAGCCGTATAGACCACAGCAACGAAAGCAATGATCAAATCGCGCTGGCGCCCCTCCGGGTGCGTATCGTAGGATTCGCCGCGCTTCGAGATTTTGAACCCGTAAGCGGCTACGAACAGGTAGGGGATGAGCGACATCGCACTAGTTAGATTCAGCATCAACGAGAACGCGTCTCGGGAGAAGTACGTGCTGATGACAATAAGCTGGACGACGATGTTGGTCAGCCAGAGAGCCGCCGCGGGGACACGGTTCGGGTTCTCGGTGGCGAAAACCTTTGGCATGTCTTTATTTTTTGCCGCAGCGAAAAGCACTTCGGCGCAGATCAGCGACCACGCAAGGTAGGCTCCGAGTACCGAAACGATGAGTCCGAGGCTGACAAAAACCGCGCCCCAGTGTCCGACTACGGCCTCCAGGACGGCCGCCATCGACGGCTGGCGCATGCCCGCGATATCAGCCCGCTGTAGAACGGCATATGGGGTTAACGTCACAAGTACCATCAGGCACGTGACACCGATGAAGCCGGCGATGGTGGCTAAACCTACATCCTCGCGCTTCTTCGCGTAGCGCGAGTACACGCTCGCGCCCTCAATCCCGATGAAGACAAACACCGTGACCAGCATCGTGGCTTTGACCTGCTGGAACATGTTTCCCGTCAGGTCGCCGCCATAAAAGTTACCGCGGAATATGTCCATCTTGAATGCAAAGATCATGATCACGATAAATACGAGGATCGGGATGACCTTCGCGATCGTCACAACTTGATTGATGAACGCTGCTTGCTGGACACCCTTCAAGATCATGAAATGAAAAAGCCATATCCCGACCGAGGCGACGGCGATTGCGGTGACCGTATTGCCATCCCCAAAGATCGGGAAAAACGCCCCTAGGGTCGCCTTGATGAGCACCCAGTACGAAACGTTGCCGATGCAACTGCCAATCCAGTAACCGAAGGCAGAGAGGAAGCCGGGGTAGTCGCCGAAACCGGCCTTGGCATACGCGAATACGCCAGCATCCAGATCGGGTTTTCGCTCTGCGAGCGATTGGAATACGCGGGCCAGCATGTACATGCCAGTACCTGCGATAAGCCACGCGATGACAGCACCCAAGGGGCCGGTAGCATTTGCGAAGGTGCGCGGGAGTGAGAAGATGCCCGCTCCAACCATCCCACCCACCACCATCGCAGTTAATTGCATCCGCGACATCTTTTGGTCAGACGAAGCCATGCCGTTCCTCCTAAAAGAGTTTTTTGAACGTTTGCATCGGCTACATAACCTGTGAGGAAGGTTTTCGATCCATCGGGCAGGCCCGGGTACATCGCTGAGCTGGATTAGCGCCAGCCCAGCCAAAGATCTCGTCCCGAGCTCGAGCATAAGATGCGAACGGCGAAACTTGAACGTGACGTTACCGTCAAATTCAAGTTGCTCCTGTGAGTTACACGTGTTCCTCCAAGGGACACAAATTTCATCTGCTCAAAGTACCGTTTTCCCAACGGATGCCTTGGGTTGCAGATCATAGCAGAATGGTAATGAAGAAACAAATGACTTTATTGAATTCTTACGGTTAGGTTAGGGAGTGGAATTCTACCCGCCTTCCAATGTCATCCCTCATGGCCTGTAGTGAAGCTCATCAGATCCGTCTTGTCATTCGAGAACCGCTGACGTCGTCACTCGAATGACCTTAGTTCTAAAAAACTGTATCGGAAAATTAATCACATTCCTGGAGGCGACGAAAAACTTCAAAAAAACGACTGCCAATGAGAAGGTCAAAATTTGGTTTCGGTAGGCGTTTGTGATGTGATCTGAGTGGGAAGCGATTTCATTAAAAATTCATTGAATTGCACAAAACAGATCTGAACGTTCTGAATCAAGCTTGGATAAAAATTTGAAAGTGTGGCATTAACATGCCAACGAGCGCATGGGATTACAATCTTCTGGTCAATGTATCGCTCTTAAACAACTCTCCTGTGGTTATGAATCGTGGTATCTATTTGACAGTCCTGAGATAACGGTTCTCTAAGTGTTTTAGCCTGAGCTGTCTAAAAGGAGAGAACGTATGGCTGACCAACCCATCATGGCACGCAGCGTCAAAGAACCGTCGTACGCAGATGCGATCATTCCGGCGGTTACCCTCATCGTCCTGATTGCAGGAGCTGTCTTTATGTTCGGGCTGAACGCTCTTGACGGCCCGGTGCAGGTCGCATTGATCTTCTGCGACATGGTTGTCGCGGTAATCATT
The DNA here is from genome assembly GCA_035317185.1 of Edaphobacter sp. Lineage (GTDB taxonomy): Bacteria > Acidobacteriota > Terriglobia > Terriglobales > Acidobacteriaceae > Edaphobacter. The sequence goes on along the minus strand of DATHHN010000070.1, from coordinate 35,082 downwards.
CTCAAGAATGGGCATCCTTGGGAGGACATCTCTAAATCCGCGCAAACCGCAATGGGGTCCGTCACCACCCCGTTTTTCATTTTGTTTGGCATAGGCGCATTGATTGGCACTTGGAACATGTCAGGCACAATCCCGACCATGGTCTACTATGGTATTCATTTGCTCCACCCGGCTTATTTCTATGTCGCTTCGTTAGTCATCTGTACCGCAGTATCACTCGGCATTGGGAGCTCCTGGACGACGGCCGGGACCATCGGCGTAGGTCTGGTCGGGCTCGCAACGATGGTCGGCGTCTCGCCAGCTATCACCGCCGGAGCCGTCGTTTCTGGCTCCTACGTAGGCGACAAAATATCCCCTCTTTCTGAGACAACCGTCCTGACGGCTCAGCTAGCGAAGGTCGACGTCTTCACGCATATCCGCGCCATGTTGTGGACCACCGTGCCCTCCTTCCTCATCGCTGCCATTGTGTTCACGGTTCTCAGCCTGCGGGAAGGCACTCTCGTCCATAATGTCGACACTGGGAGCGAACTACACAAGCTGAACCAGATCTTTTGGATTACGCCGTGGAACTTGATACCGCTGCTTTTTTTGCTGGTGCTCTCGTTTCGCAAAGTACCGGCCTCACTTGCCATCTGTAGCTCGGCATTACTGGGGGGCATTATGGCGGCGATTCTGCAACCGCAAGCAGTCTTACGCGTTGTCAGCGATTCGACGCTTTCGGCCCCGCTCTTATACGTCAAAGGCATCTGGCTGGTGATGGCCAATGGCTATCACGTGAATACGGGCATCAAAGAGGTGGACAGCCTCCTTTCACGCGGCGGTATGGGCAGCATGTTGATGACGCTTTGGATCATCATCGGTGCGGTGACCTTTGGCACATTGCTCGAAGAATTCAATCTGCTTTCCAAACTCATCAACCCGATTCTCGAACGCGCAAAAACCCCAGGAGGGTTGATTGCAGCAGTCGTTGGGACGGCGCTTGGGCTAAATATCGTCGCAGCTGATCAATACATCGCACTGGTGCTGCCCTTGCGCCTGTATGGCACCGAGTTCGAGAAGCGCGGCCTCAAGGCGCAGAACCTGTCACGAGCGTGCGCGGATGCAGGAACAGTGACGTCTCCGCTGGTGCCCTGGAACTCCTGCGGTGCCTACATGGCCGCCGCGCTCGGTGTAACCACCATGGCGTATTTGCCGTTTGCGATCTTTAACATCGCCGCTCCCATTGTGTCGTTATTTTTGGGATTCACGGGTTTCAAGATCGAGCGCATTCAGCCTGCCGAAGCGCAGTCAGAGACCGCACCGACACCTTAAGTTGTGAAGTTGATCGTTCCATGGCAACTTCCTATCGCAATCCTCCCACAGGCTCGAGAAGCTCATCAACGCAACCCATAGGTTTATTGACGGGATTACAGCGAACCACAAGACCATTGGGGAGCCCAACCGAAAACGTCGTCCAAGATGATGGTTCCGATGAGGGATAGTCGGTGCTGATCATCTGCGCTCCGCTTGTCAGCGCGAGGTCACGCCTCGTTGTGTCATTCGTGCGCGCCTGCTCGGTGCCTTCGTCTGTGCGTGTCCGTACGAGGTATCCTTGCTTTACCAGTGCGTCGATCCCTTCTTGAGTTCCATCGTTTTGCTCAACAAAGGCCGCGTCTGGAGCGCCCGGTATCGCATTCGTAAAAAGGATGCGTCCTCGTAGTGAAGGATGTCCCTGACCGTAGACAGGTCCGGCATGTTGCTGATCCATCAGGAAGATTATGCGCCCGCGAGCCTTTGCCAGCGTCGGCCATCTGCCCGCATGGATCGCCTCAACCAGCGTCGATGCATCACCTCGAACCTCATCGGGTGTAATCAACTCGCTGGGCTTGAACACCGACCGTATCTCTGCATCCAGAGCATCGAAAACGGCAGGGGTAAAAGGCTCAGTCTTTACCGCGTCCGGCATGTCTCGCAATCCGCCCTCCTTGGTCTCCACAAGAATGAAGATCGGAACATGCTGATGATGTTGTTGCGACCATATCCTCACAGCAGTGAGGCATGCGACAAAGGTGTGGCAGGTACTGCGCTCATCAAGATCCTGAACATGCATCACTTTAAAGCCAGGCTTGTCCATTTCATGCTGAGGGTCAAAGTCAGGATCTGCGGGCAGTCCCGCCGCCGCCACTCCACGAACAATCGCAGGATGTGCAAAGCGGCCGCCCTTGGCATCGGCAAAGACGTCGATCTCAATCTGCCGTACACCTCCCGAAAGCTGATCTGCAAGGGGAGCATGATAATAGTCGAGGCCCCGCAGTGCCTTTGGATTTTTCATCTCCAGATATTTTCTCTCGCTAGGTGCGAAGCCCGCATGATAGCTATTGTGCGATCCGATCACCTGGAGCTGGTTCATGCGTACAACCTCGTCCTGTGCCGCTTGTGTGGTGTGCTGTGCCATTGCCAAGTGGCCAATCGCAAGCACGGTTACGCCAGCGACAATTTCTAAAACATCTTTAATAATCATTTTTATCTCGGTCGCACTTTATCCTCAAGGGAGGAAGGCTATCGGCTTCTTGCGGGGTACGGTTTGCTGTAATGTGTAGACCATTGAACCAGGTCCTCATTCATCCAGCGTAGGGTCTGTTTTTGAGTGTCCGCTTCAAATAGCATGTATGCATTGGGGTCGTATCGTGTGGCTGCGGTTATATAATGTTGTGGACCGTAAGTATGGGCGAAGTCGATCCACTTGTGCCAGTGGCCCGCAATAACAAGTTGAATCGTATCGCGATACTTGTACAGGATCGGGTGGATACCGTAGTCCTTTATTTCAGTTGGTGCGACAATCCATAACGGGTAGTGGATGAAAACCACGGTAGGCTTGCGCTCATTAAGCAATCCTTCGAACCAGTTCAATTGCTCTTCCCCTAAAGAGCCCATCCCTTTATTGAAGCCACTGGAATTCTGATCCCACGTCGAACCAATGAAATTATTCAAATGTACGAAACGAAATCCTTTGTAGTCGATCGAAGAGTAGGGCTTCGTTTTCAGTTTCTCTGCAAATAGCCTATGAGACATCTCGCGCGAGACGTGAGGAACATCGTAGTCGTGGTTACCGAAGCCGAGATGCACAGGCATCTCAAAGCCATCGAATAATTCTTTAGCAGTATCAATGCGCGTACGATTCTTGAAGTAGAACTCGTAGTCAACGGAAGGATAATTGTGGAAGCAGTCGCCCGGAACGAAGACTCTTTCAATCTTCGGCTGCAACGAGTTAATCAAAGTGCGCGCGGCCACAAGCCGTTCTGTGGTGCGGAGAATGCTCTCGTTGTCTTCGATTCCGTTTTCCGTGCCTTTTTGGTAGAACTCGTCGATGATATGCGTATCGCTGACAACGGCAAAGTGAAACAGTGTGGAGGAGGCGGCCTGCGCCACTCCTCCCCACGCTTGTTGTGTTGCCAAGGCAGCTAATGTGCCAGCACTTAACTGCCCGAACATACGACGATCCATCTTCACGACTATCTCCCTTTTTCTGCCTATTGTTTTAGAAGATCACCTTCGCTGCAAGCTGTAGCTGTCTCGCAGGATAGGCGCTGGTGATGGATCCGAAGCTGCCGTTGGAGATATTGCCGTCAGGAGCCTGATAGTTGACCTGGTTTAGCACGTTGAAGGCCTCAGCGCGGAAGTCCAGCTTGGATGCTTCGCTCCAGAGGTTGAAGGCCTTATGCAGACCAAGATCCGTGTTGAAGTAAGCGTACGAACGTAGCTTGTTGCGCGAGACATTGCCATAAGGAGATGTGTTGCCCAATGCGACAGATGGAACGGCCAGATACGTGGGATCCAGGTAACGGGTTAGAGCGGTAGCCGTCTTGACTCGCTTGGATGCTGGGTTTTTGATGTTTGCCGTTGACAAAGTCAACTGCGGCCGGACCGTCACCAGGTCTGTTGTAAAGAGAGGGTTGGAGGCTGACGTGTTGTAAGTAAAGTTGAATGGCAACCCGCTCGTCATTGTGTTGATGACGGTGACCTGCCACCCTCCAAGGACTGCATTGACGAAGCCATTCGACTGCGCGCCGAACTTACGGCCATGGCCGTATGGCAGGTCGTACAAGATCGATGTGGTGTTATTGATCGGTTGGTCATAACCGGAAGGGCCATAATCGTTGCGCGGGTTAGCGAAATTGACGCGTGAATTATCGTTGTTGGAGGTCTCCAGATGTCCGGAGGCAAGATCGAAGGTGCGACCCCAGGTGAAGGAATTCAGCAGGTAGAGCGCACCGGCACGCTTTTCCAGCTTCGCCTGCAAGGAGTTGTAGCTGGACGAATTGCCGCCGTAGGCGATTTCAACATCGCCGAACGTCGTCACCGGGCGACGGGATTGATAAGTCGCACAGCCAACTCCTCCAGGGTTCAAGCAGGGATTCGCCTGGTTGTAGTCGGCAAGCACCTGGAGGTGTGTGCCGACATTGCCCACATAGGCGATATCCATCACCAAACCCCATGGAATCTGCTGCTGGAAACCAATATGGTAGCTCTGTACATAACCGGTTGAAAAGTTTTTCGGGATGTAACGCGAGGTTACTTTCTTCGGATCGAAGTTGGCAGAACTTGTAAGGCCGACTGCATAACCCTGCTGCATCTGACGGAAGCATGCTGTCTGGTCCTGCGTATCGTTGATGCAACGATTGATCGTCGTCGGATTTGGATTGTTGATCGAGGCGTTTACAACATTTGGCCCGTTGTAAGTCAGGTTATTCTCGCCACCGGCGCGATTGTATTGGGTGTAGCTGATTCCGTAGCCGCCACGCACTACGGTCTTCGGTGTCGAACTCCATGCGAAGCCGAAGCGCGGTCCAAAGTTCTTCAGTGGGACGTGTACAAGTGCGCGGTTGTAGATGCTCCCATTAGAAGCCTGAATCAGCTTATTCGAGGTCGGATCGAAGTTTGCGAGCTTATTGTCGCGCTCCCACTGCGGAGTTACGATCTCATACCTCAGGCCGGCATTGAGTGTAATCGTTGGTGAAAATTTGAAATCATCCTGAAAATACATGAAGTTGAACCGCTGCCGCAGATTGACGATGGTGAAGTTTGTCAGCGAGTATGAAGACTGGTTGCCAAAGAGGAAGTCAGCCATGTTCGCAGCTTGAGTCAATTGGCTGCTTACACTGCTGCTCGTCTGTCCGGAGTCGGTAGGGTTCGATGGAACGCAAGGCGTAATCGGCGCGGCAGGTGGCTTCGTGCAAACTGGAACGGCCGCATACCCTGCTGCGTAATTGTCTTGTCCAAAGCTCGGATTGAAATCGTTCACTTGTGTATTCACGGCCTGATACTCGTAACCAAACTTCATCGAGTGATTACTATGCACCCAGTTGAAATTACCTTTAGGGTTGTAGATCGTTGGGTTCTGGAACTGCGGGCTCGATGGCTGCGCGCCAAATTGCGTAAATCCAGATACGCTTTGCGCATTCAGATCGCGCACGATACTCGGATCTGTCGGAACGCCATTCGTGATCCCATTCTCGGTAAGTAGAGAGGAATTTCCCTGACCATACGGCGTCTTTGCGCCCTCGTTCTTCGTATAGGCAAAACGAATGTCGAGCAATTTATTCGCTGACATCACCCATGTAACCCCGCCTGCGATCTGTCGGTTGAGCAGATGAACGTTCGCGTTACCATTTCCACCTGCGCGACCCAATACAGTGGGAGGATCGAAGATAGTACCGCGGTGTTCACTGTAGCGGCCAAACAGGCTCCACTTCTGATTGAAGGAGTGGTCTATCCGCACATCGCCCTTGTCGTCCTGGATCGTGCCGCGCGGCGAAGCGATGTAATTATTGGAGATCGTGTCGTATGCAACGGAGCCGGGACCAGTGCCGGTAGAGGACGTAGAGTTGTTGGCCGGCAACGCGCCCATGACAGCCTTGGCAAACGGAGTTGCTTCTGCTGATATATCCCCGGAGGTGAAAACACTTCCTGTGATCGGATTGCGCAGCGTGATCGGGGTCGGAGTTCTGGAGTCCGCATAATGAAATAGGAAATGTCCCTGACGCTGTTCCGCGTTAGGCAGCGTAACCGTCGTTACAGGATTGCGGAATATTTGACGCAGGCCTTCATAATCTGCAAAGAAAAACGTGTGATTTTTGATGATGGGACCGCCAAAGGTGCCACCGAACTGATTGCGGATGAAAGTCTGCTTCACGCCGCCCGCAGGTTGGAAGGGGCCAATCGCGTTCAGGCTTGTATTACGAAGGTAGTCATATGCCCTGCCGTGAAAATCATTCGAGCCCCGGCGTGTGGACACGTTGATGACTGCGCCAGATGCCCGGCCGTACTCAGCGGAATAATTGTTTGTCTCGACTCTGAACTCGTTGACTGCATCGGGCGATGGCGGAATGTTCTGGTTCGCGAAGCCCTGATTGGACGTGCCGTAGTTATTGTTATCGAGACCGTCGAGGAGGAAATTATTGAAAGCAGAACGCTGACCGTTGACATTGAACGATCCCTCGCGGCTCGATGCGCTCTGATTCTGCAGCGTCGACTTGCGCACGCCAGGGGCAAGCAAGACAAGGTCGGCATAAGCGCGTCCATTCAAGGGCAGATTTTCGACTTCACGACTGCCAATTACCTGTCCACGGGAGCTTGTTTCAGTTTCAAGCGCTGCTGCCGCGGCCGTCACTGTAACCGTCTCGTTAACGGAACCGGCCTTCATGGCCAGATCTACACGTTGCCGCGCATTCGTCGTTACTGTGAAGGCTTCCGTTTGGAAACGCTGAAATCCCCCTGCCTCCGCCGTCACTTTATATTGCCCGATGAGCACACTCGGGAATTCATACCGGCCCTCGGCGTCCGTGGTTGCAGTCTGTGCGATGCCGGTAGCAATATTCGTGAGTGTAACTATGCTGCCAGGAATTGCAGCGCCCGATGTATCCCTCGCATATCCCAGAACTGAGGCCGATTCAAACTGAGCGTAAGCGCTCAACACTGGAAAGATTAGTAGCAATACGACTGCGAGTTGAAGCCAGACCGACTTCATTCTCAAACCCGTTGTCCTGTTCCATGCGCTTCCCGGAATAGCGCATCTTCTTGCCCTTATGATCTGCATTTATGACCGTCCTTGTCCTATCGAACTGTAGGCGAACGCAGAATTTTCTTCAGGTTCCGCGCCGCGTTGTCTTGATGGCTTTGTGGATGGCGAGAAAGGTACTCACGCCGTGAATCACTGTCAAGCAAAATCTCTTACGAAACCGCTAACGTAAAACGCAAAGATATAAATCTATAAGTGCATGGCAATCAGTAGGTTATAAGGCGTGGTTTGCTGGTATTAGCGTAAACTACGCCATTTACAATGCGTACATCTTCCGGCACGTTCTAATTCGAAAAATATGCATGTGAAGCCGATTTTGGTCAATGTATATGAAATGAAGGTGAATAAGCGGTAACGTAAAGATGAAACCGTCGATTCAAAACTTATCCATCATGGTGATTCACATAATGGACACGCGCACAATAAGCCCCGAGCGAACATCGGCTCAGGGCTTATTGCAACCTGTTGATTTCAGTACTACCAGGCGATCTTTTGAGGAAAAAATTCAGCAAAGAGATCGTCGTAATAAGGCTTTAGCTCCTTCAGATTAGGCTTGGTGTGGCCTTTAGAGTAAAGGTCATACACATTGAACTTGTTGACCCACTCAAGCATCGCAATGTCGTGATGGTTCATCAAGTGTCGGTAAGCTCCGTGCCGGTGCGCTGAATAAAATGAGTGATACCTTAGCATATACAGCGATTCTTTCGGCATGTAATTCTTCATCACCTCGCCAATGTAGCCGTCATGTCCAAACGACATATGCACCTTGTTCAGTCCGCAGTTGGGCTCATAAACGCCATATTTTGTCTGATAGAGGGGATTTTTGAGATCCGGATTTACCGCAAAATACTCCGGAAACACAATGTCTTTAGAATAGGCGCAACCCACCGGGAAGGTGTCCCCCACAACGCCCCACTGAGGCTCGCCCCATAGGCATAGTACTTTGCCAAGGTCGTGAATAAATCCTGTCAGCACAAACCACCGCGGATGCCCGTCCCTCCGTATCGCCTCTGAAGTCTGGAGCAAATGTTCGATCTGAGTCAGGTCTGTATCCGGATCGCTATCGTCTACAAGTGTGTTCAGAAACTCGGCTGCCTCCCAGATGCTCTTTTCGCCTTTGTTTAGGCCGAAGTACAGCTTCTCCTTCGCCATTACATAGTCGAACGTCTGGAACTGATGATTCAGTCGATAGAACTCCGCGACGCCTGGGTTCGCCTCGGCGTCATACTGGCGGAACTCCTCCTCGCTCTTTCCTTCCTGGTAGCGTCCTGTCAGAAAATCATCCCACTCATCCATGTCTTTCAAGGGCGCGACATTCGAGACAGCATTCGTTGCCATAGGGTTTTCCTCCGTTTGGAGTCGGTAAGTTGCGTTACCGCTAACGTATTGCCTACTATAGGAGTGATATCCAATGCATGGCAAGCAAATTATTGATGTAAATTCATCTTTCGCTGGTTTTATACCTGGTATCGCGGAGCTTAATCTTCCATTTACAGTAACGATATGACGAAATCGTCGAAGGTCGACTTGGTCGGCGTCGGACTGAATGCCACTGACACCGTTATTCCTCTCTCAAAATACCCGGCAAGAGGTTCCAAGGTTGAATACCCGACCGCAACCGTGTTGCCTGGAGGACAGGTCGCATCGACTGTAGTCGCCTGCCAGCACTGGGGTATGCGCACCCGTTATGTAGGTAAACTAGGTGATGACACTGCCGCGACGCTTCATCGCGAAGTATTTGCCCGAGCAGGCGTAGAGACGCAATTAATCACAGTCTCAGGAGGCGCCAGTCCGCAGTCGCTAATTCTGGTTGACGGCGGGGGCGAACGGACGGTGCTTTGCAGGCGAGATGAAAGGCTCGTACTTCAGCCCAGTGATCTCAATCGCGAATGGATCATCAACGCGCGAGCGCTTCACGTCGATGGTCATGACACTGCTGCAGCTACTCTGGCTGCTAGCTGGGCTCGTGCTGCTGGCGTACCTGTAATTGCTGATCTCGATGAGATTTATTCCGGGGTCGACGAACTTCTTGTGAATATTGACTACTTAATTGTCAGCAGGGACCTCCCGTGCCGTCTCATGGCTGAGGCTGATCTCGAAACGGCGTTGCAACAAATGCAGCGACGCTATGGATGTCTTCTCACAGCCGCGACGCTGGGTCAGGACGGTGTGATTGCCTGGAATGGCAGTCAGTTCCAGCACGTCTCGGCATATTGTGTCCCAGTGGTGGATACAACTGGAGCTGGAGATATATTCCACGCGGGGTTCATCTACGGATTGCTCCAAGGCTGGCCGCTTGAACGGCAACTCGATTTTGCCTGCGCTGCCGCTGCATTGAATTGCATGGCAGTCGGAGCTCGGGGCGGCATTGAGCCGGTTGAGGCAATTGAAAAACTAATGGCGACGGGCTCTCGATATCACAGCGAGTATTTTGCATCTGCAAATGTCACACGCTGATTTGTTGCGGTGTCAAAGCCGTACTAGAAGGCTTTATAAGTTTGAAGAGCGTAGCGTTGATCAAAATGGTGACAAGCGAAGCTGCCAGAGTGGCGTTATAAACATCTTTTCCGATCAAGCCCGAATATAGAGAAACTTGTGCAAGGATGAAGGAAAATTCGCCGATTTGCGTGAGGCCGATACCGACACGCAATGCGGTCTGCGAGGGATAGCCGAACAGTCGTACGATTGCGAACCAGATCGTAAATTTTCCCACCAGAATCAGCACTACCATCACAGCGAGAATTCGCCAGTTCGAGAGCCATGTGCGCGGATCGATGAGCATGCCAATGGTGACGAAAAAGAGTGCAACGAAAGCATCTCGAATGGGAAGGGTCTTCGCGGCGAGTTTGTGCGCATAGTCTGAGCTGCCAAAAAGTAAGCCAGCAACAAACGCGCCTAACGCGAACGACAAACCAATCGCCTCTGTAATGGCAGCAACGACGAGGCAAATGGTGAGTGCCAGAAGAAGAGAGATCTCGTCGTTGCCGGTCTTCTCTACTCGCGTGAGCAGTCGTGGAACAATCTTCCAACCAGCGTAGACGACAGGAATAAGCAAAAGAAGGGCTTTACCGATCTTCCAGAGGACCTGGGCATAGTTCGCAGCGCTCGAAGAACCGAATTCGGGAAGCAGAACTGTGAGAATAACAACGGCCAAATCTTCGACGAGCGTGAGGGTGATCATGACACGACCCGCTTCTGAACCGACTTCGTCACGGTCCATGAGTAAGCGCATTAAAACCATTGTGCTGGCGACGGAAATGATGCACCCGACAGCGACGCCTTGTGCAAACGGCCACCGAAGAAGCATGCCCACGCCGGCGCCCAGCCCAATGCAAAGTACAATGCCGATCGGCGCGCCAACAAGCGCGACCCACTTTACGCGTAATAATTCTGGAACGGAAAATTCGATGCCGACAGAAAACATCAGCAGAATGACACCAACTTCGGCCATGATTTCGAACGTGTGAACGTCATGGACGCGAAGACCGGGCGTAAGCGGACTGAGGAAGAGACCAGCAAGGACGTAGCCGAGGATGAGTGGCTGTCGTAGACGCCAGAACAGGAAGCCAAAGACAAAGGCGCTCGCAAAAACCATTGCGATGTCGCGAAAAATGAACATGTGATCGTTCACAGCACCCACTCCTGTCGCGAAACAACTACACCATAATGGCAGGTTCTTCGTCGTGCTGTTAGAAATTCGAGTCCGGTACATCTCCTCTACCGCAGTCCTATGCCGGCAGGATTCAATTGCTTACCCCTATGACCTTTTTTATCGTGGCAGGATCCTCCATCGTCTTAATAAAAAAATCGGCCACAGCAGCGCGCGAGATTGCGAATCCGAAACGAGGCAGGTGGCCCACGCGTACACGATATTTTCCTGTATGCGGCTTGTCTGTAAGTCTCGGTGGCCGCACAATGGTCCAATCGAGTTGGCTCTCTTGAAAGACCCGTTCCATCGCAGAGCAATCAACGATCACACCCGGAAAGAACAAACGACCCAGTAGATACGTCGGCGGCACTAAGGAGTCTTTGAACAGAAAGGCAGATGATTCAACCACGACTCGTCTTATCCGAGTACGATTCATTGCGCCGGTAAGAGCAACCGCAAATCGATGCAGGAGATCAGCGTCTCCCTTCAAGATAGGTAGACGGGGGCCGAATGCCGATAGAACCGCATCATGGCCTCTGATAGCGTCTTCGAGTTCGATACTATTCAGCAGATCTCCTTGCTTGATGCTGATGCGATTAAGAAATGGCTTGAGACGTTCCGCCGAGCGAACAAACGCCGTCACTTCGTGGCCAGCCTCCGTTGCCTGCCGAACGATCTCGAATCCTGTGCCTCCCGTGGCACCCAGTACAACTAGTTTCATTACGGTCCTCCCCTATGACACCATGTAGCTCAAGAGATACGTTCTGTTGTGGATAGAAACAATCTGCGATCAACGGGTCGCGTTATGTATGAGATCGCCAATGCAGCAAAGGTGATCAATGGCTCCAGCGCTGCGCCACCGCCATCCATTGCTGATAGGTGAGAGTAAGAGGCGCTGAGAATAGTAATCCCAAATCCCGCGTAGGCCCATTCTTTCAATCTGATACAACCCGGCATCAGAAGGACACAGATCCCCAATAACTTTGCGATACCAAGCAAATTTGCAAAGTATGCAGGATAGCCCAGATGTGCAAGCGACTTCATCATGCGCGGCTCATGAGTTGCAGAAAGCGCGCCGGAAATTGCCATTACGCACACAACCCATATGGTTGTTATCCAATACGCCGTATTCTTCGTCTTCATTGTCTCCTCCACTTCTGCTGTAGAAGACCAGCGGAGATGGAGATCTGTGACAAGATTCTCAACTTTGATCAGCGGGTAACTCTGGTACGTGTGAGAGTTTTTCAGGATTGGTTAGAACGTAGATCGCGCGAATCTTTTCTTCACTGGTGTCTAAAGTCACAACGGAATAAGGCTTTCCGTTGAGATAGCTGACAATGCCGGGTTCTCCGTTGATCTGCGCCAATCGATTGACGAGATTTTTCGGCACTAGTTTTTGTAGACCGCCCAGTGCTCCGCGGGCCACATTGTTGACACCATGGATGACATTGGGCACGGCAACCGCTTTACCGCCGCCATCGGAGTGAAGTACGACGTCGCTTGAGAGCAAAGCGACCAGTCCTTCCATGTCGCCGCTGGCGGTAGCTTTGAGGAATCTCTCCAGCAGATCTTTCTTCTTCCTCTCCGAGGTCTTGAATCGTGGGCGCATTGCGCTGACATGTTGGCGAGCTCGCCGAAGAATCTGACGACAATTGGTTTCACTCTGATCTAGAACAGCCGCAATTTCGGCATATTCGTACTCGAAAACTTCCCGTAGAAGAAACACTGCGCGCTCAATCGGCGTTAGCCGTTCAAGCAATACCAGAAACGCCATGGATAGCGACTCGTCTATTTTTAGGATTCGCAACGGATCACTATTTGGATCGGTTACGATCGGTTCCGGAAGCCATTGTCCAACGTACTCTTCGCGCTTTACGCGTGCGGACTGCAATTGATTAATGCATAGCCGGCTAATAATCGTGACCAGAAATGCTCGAGGCGATCGTATGGTGTCATCGGCGGTTTGCTGCCAGCGGATAAATGTCTCCTGCAGCATATCCTCGGCATCCGCCACGCTCCCCAACATGCGATAAGCAATCGAGAAGAGCAGACTGCGATATTGATCGAAGGTTGCGAGTCGAATCGGAACCGCAGCAGGATCAGTCATCTGCGCTCCACCAACATCGTCATTCTTCCCCATTCACTTCACTCCTCATTGCAATAGACAGGACAAGGGAGTGTTTTGTGACAGTTCGAAGTTAATTACTTCCCCGAAGCTCTTACAGTTGACTCGCGTACCACCAGTGTTGACGGTACGAAGATGCTTTTGGGCTCCTGCTCCGGCTTGGTTGAAAGCTCCAGGGCAAATTTTCCTGCGATGTTTCCTAGCTCAGTCGTCCCATGGTCGATTGAGCTCAGCGGAACACGCAGGTAATTTGCGTATCGAAAATTTCCGCATCCTATAAACGCGATATCTTCCGGAACGCGCAGACCCGCTTGGAGTGTTGCTTCAATCGCGCCAAGCGCGGTCAGGTCGTTGTAGCAGAACACTGCGTCCGGCCTCGGCTTCAGCTTCAGAAGTTCCTGCATGGCCTGAAACCCGACTGCATCGCCCAGTTCTTCCACTCGTTCCCGTACCACCACGTAGCTTTCCGGCACGGTCAGGCGGGCTTCCGTCATCACGTTCTTGTAACCTCGCAGCCGGTCAAACGCCGGGCTCGTGTTCTTCGAGCCGATGTGTGCGATTCGCTTGCGGCCAATGTCCACGAGATGCTTGGTTGCCATCTCTCCAACCTGCACATCGTCCGATCCGACAAAATGCGCAGCCAGGTGTGGGAAGTTACGATCGAACAGAAGGTACGGTGTGTGAACGTCTCCAAGCTCATAGAAGTTCCGCAGATTCGCCTGGCATGAGGCGATCAGCAGAACGTCGACACCGCGGCTCAGCAACGTGCGAATCTCCTGCCGCTCCACCTCGGGATCTTCTTCCGACGAAGCAAGAATCAGTGCTCGGCTATTCGTCCGAAGCACTCCGCTCAGCGACTTTGCGAACTCCGCGAAGAACGGATGCACAAGGTCCGGCACCACGAGGCCGACTGCGTAAGTCTGTCCGCTCGCCAGCCCGCGAGCCATCATATTGGGCTGGTAGTTCAGCTCCTTCATCCGCTTCAGCACACGCCGACGCGTAGCTTCGCCGATATCGGCATTTCCCCGCAACACCTTCGATACGGTGACGACGGAGACCCCAAGGTCACGTGCAATATCTTTCAACCTGACAGCCATAGTGCTCCTGACGGATGATGTCACAGGTTTGTTAAGAATCGCACACAATCTTAAGACTTGACTGCCAACACTTAGCTGAATCGCGTTCGCCGCCAAAGACTCCAGCTACCGACAATCAGACTTATAAACAGTATTGCCCCCAGAACCCCAATCCACGTAAAGTTCATCGTCAGCGGAGGCACGACCGCTCGAACGCCGAGGGTAACGAATACGCCGGTTGCCACGAGGACAATCAGATAGTCCCACCAACGCCTCCGCTCGTCTCTGCCACTGAATTCATCTCCGGCCTGAGCCATGATCGTTCGGTGATAGTCCAGACCGTATCGGAGGCATTCCCGCGATATGGCCTCATTGGTCGAGCTGTGTTCTTTCGCTGTGGCCACTGCGGTGCTGATCGCCAAGGCACCGAGGATCATCATGACCGATCCGCCGATCACCAGAAGCATGTGTTGGCGGTCGGCATTAGCGAGTTCACCGAAGACCAGTGCGCCCCAGGCCAGCCCCCAAAGCTGGTTCGTATTCGAGAGCGGAATTCCGCGTCCGATTCCAAGGTACTTCGCTGCAAACTGCTGAAACAGATCGCCGATAACCCAGACGAACCCACCCAGGAACAGCCAGAACAGCATTCCAGGCATGTGGAGTAGCTGGAACGCCGAAGAGTGCAGGCCGCCGTCCAATGCGAGGGTCAAAGCCAGCACGGTTCCGAGCTCACCCACGGTAAAGGCTGTGACGAACGAGAGCGGATTCATCCCGCTGAGGTACGCCTTGCGATACGGCACATACATCGTTCCCCACATGAGGCTCGCGCCAAGGGCAGCGGCGATTCCGCGAACTGCATGGTTCCCCATTCCGCTGCCGTGGATTGTGCTGAATCCCAACATTACCGCTGCAATCACAATCACAACCGCGCCTACTACGACCTTGGCGATGTTTCTGCCGCTCGCGCCTTCCAGCTCGCGAAAGAGGACTCGCCCCCAGAACAGACCGATGAGCGAGTTCGCATTCCACATGGGGAAGGCCACTGCGAGGCCAACATCCCGAATCGCAAAGACGGTCAGCGTGTTGGCTACTGCCCACAACGCTCCGGCCAGAAGGGCCCAGACGATGAGGTGCTTCTTCTCTGCCAGGTCTGCGAAGACATAACCGGTACCTTTCAGCAGCGTGGGAAAGGTCCAGCGGGCTGTGAACACACCGGCGACCATGCAGAGCGAGATGGCGAACGGGGAGAATCCTGCATTCACCAGTTTCGTTGGAGCTTCAGCCGCGCCGAGCCAGACTCCTGCTGTCAATCCGCAGATTACGCCCAGACCGTGCAGGGACAAGCCAGTTTTTTCCACCTTCGCTACCACACTTGCCATCCATCTCTCCAGCGCTTGGCTGCTTAATGCAACACCACAAGTAGTGCAATTCCAGCTAAAAGCACCAGAAACGGCACCCAGAAATGACTATCCGTGACGACCGCCCTGACCCCACGCGCGAAGCTCATCTTTCGATCTCCATGGCTAAAACCTTCACTTAGTAAGCGGTAACGTCGGGCTAACCCTATAGATCGTGAATGCCTCTGTCAACAGGATACTGACTCCCTTTTCCAGAGGGTATCTATTCAAAGCGAAGACATCGTTACCCTGCGGATAGACCATTCTTTTGGGGACCACCCCCCCCGGGGGGTATGGTGTGTAAGTTATTTGCAATCAGTAGGTTAGCAAATATATCGCGTGTAAAATCGTCATTGCAAAGGGGTTACGGCTAAATTCGTCTTTCTAAAAGGTTTATGGGTTTAATGGTGAAAAGTCCCAGTTTTTTTGCTGGGACTTTTTAGTACTAGTTCAATTGTAGAGAATTGAGGGTAACTCCCGCGCAATGGTTATGTTATTGGTGTGTATGGGGTTATCGGGTTTCGGGGCTTGACGTGCGATTTTACTGGGAATTTTGGGAATAAATTTTGTAAGTGGTTGAAATGGATGATGCTTCGTTGGACTGGGGATAGAGCGAAAACAAATGCAACGGCAACAACAAATACAGGGATTCTTCGCTTCGCTCCGAATGACGACAAACGTGAGGACAGCGATAGGAACGAGGATGGCAGGTGCAGCCGCAAAGCGACTGCAAAGGCAATTGCAAAAGCAGATCCCTACGGGATGACAAACAAAAGGACAACGACAAACAAGAAGAAATAGGGGACGAACATGAAGAACAGGGACGAACATGAAGAATAGCAACGAATATGAAGAAGGGTTTCGAACAAGAAGAACGGCTACACCGGTTCAGATGGCGACGCGAGCTTAGGTTGTGAAGAGCCGGTTAGGTGGCTACGGATAGCTCTTCTTCGAGGCGCTGTTTTTCGAAGAGGCTGGTGTAGTAGCCGTTGCGGGATATGAGTTCGTCGTGGGTTCCCAGCTCGGCGATGCGACCGGATACAAGGACGGCTATCTGATCGGCGTTGCGGGCCGTCGAGATGCGGTGGGAGATAAAGATGGTCGTGCGGCCTTCCATGACGTGGCGGAGGCCAGAGAGGATGCGCTCTTCGGTGTAGGTGTCGACGCTGGCAAGGGCGTCGTCGAGGATGAGGATGCGGGGGTTGCGGATGACGGCGCGGGCGATGGAGGTACGCTGCTTCTGGCCGCCGGAGAGGGTGACGCCGCGCTCGCCGACCATGGTGTCGAAGCCGCGGGGAAATTCGAGGATCTCGGTGGCGATGTGGGCGATGGAGGCGGCTTGTTCGATCTGGTCGGAGGTGGCGTCGGGCGTGCCGAAGGAGATGTTGTGGCGGATGGTGTCGGAGAAGAGGAAGGTCTCCTGGGGGACGAAGCCGATGTTCTGGCGAAGGTCGGTGAGGGGAAAAGAGCGGATGGGACGGTCATCGATGAGGACGGAGCCGGGGGCGGCGTCTTGCAGGCGGGGAATGAGGTTTACAAGGGTGGATTTGCCGGAGCCGGTGGGGCCAACGATGGCCAGTGAAGAGCCTGCGGGGATACGGAGGTTGATGTCGCGCAGGATGATGGGGCCGTTGGGGTAGGCGAAGGTGAGGTTGCGGAATTCGATTTCGCCGGTGAGGGGGGATGCCGGTGTGGAGAGTGGAAATACAGGGATCTCTCCACTTCGCTGCGCTCCGGTCGAGATGACGTGGGTTGGGGGTGCTTCTGTCGAGATGACGTGGGCTGGGGGTGCTTCTGTCGAGATGATGCTTGGCGACTGGATGAGTGCGGGGTCGTCGGCGATGGCGGGTTGTTGTTTGAGGAGTTCGTCGATGCGGACGATGGAGGCGGTGCCGCGCTGGAAGAGGTTAATGACCCAGCCGACGGCGATGAGGGGCCAGGTGAGTTGCACCATGTAGACATTGAAGGCGGTGAATTGGCCGACGCTGATGCGATGAGAGACGACTTCGTGGCCGCCAACGAGGAGCGTGATCATCAGGGAGAGGCCGAGGACGAACTCGAGAGTGGGCCAGAGCATGGCCATGAGACGGACGAGGTGAAGGCTGCGCTTGATGTACTCGATGTTTGCGGTTTCGAAGGAGGCGATCTCGGCTTCTTCCTGGGCGAAGGCGCGGATGAGGCGGGCGCCGGAGAAGTTCTCCTGTGCCTTGGCGGAGATGTCGGAGAACATGGCCTGGATGCGCTCGAAGCGGCGGTGGATGCGATTGCCGAAGTACTGGACGAGGACCGAGGCGGCAGGCATGGGAATGAAGGCGAAGAAGGTGAGCTTGGGGCTGATGCGGTACATGAAGGGCAGCGCGGCGGCCATGAAGACGATGGTGTTGGCGCTGTACATGATGGCGGGGCCGAGGAGCTGGCGGACGGCGTTGAGGTCGTTGGTGGTGCGGGCCATGATGTCGCCGGTGCGGTGGGTGTGAAAAAAGATGGGCGCCTGGCGCTCAAGATTGCTGAAGAGGTCGTTGCGGAGATCGAATTCGATCTCGCGGGAGGCACCGATGATGACCTGGCGGGTGATGTAGAGGAAGACGGCGGAGAGTGCGGCGATGAGCAGGATGCGGAGGCCGTGAAAGAGGATTTTCTGCTGGGTGATGCCGTGCTGCATGTCGTCGACGGCGTGACCGATGACGGCGGGGAGGAGGACTTTGATGACGTTGTAGAGAATGGTCGAAACCCCACCCCAGGCGAGAGATTTCCAATATCGCCTGAGGTAGGGGTTTAGCGGTTTAAGTCTTTCAAACATATTGATTTACTGTGCGCTCCGAGATTAGACGTGCTTAGAGACCCTCAGGATGCGGAGGAGTTTTGGGTGCGGCGGTTTCGGCGGGCGGAGGCTCGGTTGTGGGCTTGGTTGGGTCGGTCACGGGTTTTGTCGGGTCAACTGGTTTGGTGGGATCGGTGGCTGGCTTGGTGGGATCCGACGGGGCTGCTGGAGCAGGCTTGGGCTGGGGCGGAGTGTCGGACTGATCGACGAGTTCGATGTCGAAGATGAGGTCGGCTTTGGCAGGGATGACGGGAGGACGACCGGCTTCGCCGTAGGCTAGCTGGTACGGAATGAAGAGGCGACGTTTGCCGCCGACGTGCATGCCCTGAAAGCCAGTGTCCCAGCCGGGGATGACTTGATGTGCGCCATAGGGGAAGGTAATGGGCGTGCCGCGGTCGACGGAGGAGTCGAATTTGGTGCCGTCGGTGAGCCAGCCGGTGTAGTGAACGGTGTAGAACTTGCGCGATTCGGCGAGGGGCCCGGTGCCGATGACGGTATCGATGTAACGGAGGGAGTAGAGGGGCTTGGGGGTGCCTTCGACCTTGGGGACGCCGGGTGGGTTGTCGGCGGGATTTGCGGCGGGGACTGCGGGTTTGGCTGCTGTTGCAGAAGTTGTGGCGCGATGAGTTACAGGCTTCTTTGGAGCAGTTGAGGTTTGAGCTGTTGCGATGGCGGTGAGGGTAGCCAGGAGGGTGAGTGAAGGAAGCTTGAAGGTCATCGTTGTCTCAGTTTAGGACGTTTTGAATGATTTTTGTATGGAATAGCGGGGCGGCAGGGCGAAAACTCTGCGAAGAGATAGCGTTACGGGAGAACAAGACTTCTCGTGCAGATTAGGTGGGGGTCCGAAGGAGGAGATAGGTGCCGGCGATTCCGAAGAGAAGGTCGGGGGTCCAGGCGGCGAGGACGGCGGGAAGGGTATTGACGTTGCCCATGGACTGAAAGATGTTGTCGATGACCCAGTAGGCGATGGCGAGGCCGATGGCGGTGGCGATACCGGCCAGGGAGCCTCGTTTGCCCATGGACAAGGCGAAGGGGATTGCCAGGATGGCCATAACCAGTGTGATGAGCGGGTAGGCGAGCTTGCGGTTGAGCTGGACACTGAGGCGCTTGGTATCGAAGCCGGATTGCTTGAGGTCGGAGATGTAGCGAGAGAGCTCGTTGTAGCTCATCTCCTGCGAGGGTCGGTCTTCCTTCTTGAAGTAGCCGGGCTGTTCGTGGATCTCGGGGAAGGTGGCGGTGGTGAAGGGCTGGTAGGATGCGATGGTTTCGCCGCTGAAGGTTCGCTGCCAGCCGTTTTCAAAGACCCAGGTGTTGTCGTTGGAGTTCCAACGAGCGGTGGCGGCGAAGATGCGGCGCTTGAGGATAAAGGTATTGGGCTCGAACTCGAAGACGGTGAGATTGGCGAAGACGTTATGATCGGCGTCGAAGAACTGGTAGTAGAAGATACGGGCGGGCTGGCCGGCGGCGGTGGTTTGACCGGAGATCCACTTGCGGTCTGGACGGAGGAAGGTCTGGGCAGGCTTGTCTTTGATGATGGAACGGAGAGCTTCCTGGCGACGATTGGCGTTGGGAAGATAGAACTCGTCGAAGACGAAGAGACCGACGGAGATAAGAAGAGTGAAGACGAGAACGGGCGCGACGATGCGATAGAGACTGGTGCCGGTGGCCTTCATGGCCGTGATTTCGGATGACTTGCTGAGGGCACCGAAGGTGATAAGGACGGCGACGAGGGCGCAGAGGGGTGTGACCTGATAGAGGATGAAGGGGATCAGGTTGAGAAGGTAGTCGCCTACGGTTACGAGGGGAGTGCGATTGCGGATGATATCGCCGATGAGCTCGAAGAAGGTGAAGATGATGAAAAGGGTAGAGAAGCTGAACAGGACGAGGGCGAGGCTGGTCGCGTACTCGCGCATGACGTAGTCGTCGAGCAGGAGAGGGAAATGGATGCGGAAGGTGCTGCGAAAGCGGCGCAGGAGCGTGGCGATATCCAGCTTGGTATGAGAGGCGGGGTCGCTGCCGCGGGTGAAACGCGCGAGGAGCTTATTGATGGAGACGCCGATGGAGGAGAAGAGGCTGAGGGCGATGCCTCCGCGTGACATTTGATAGAGAAGGAATGCTCCGGCGGCGGCGAAGATGAGGTTGGCTCCCCAGACGCCAAGGAATGGCGAGAGCTTGCCGGTCTTGGCGAAGGCTACTCCGATGGAGGAGAGAAAATAGTAGATGAAGACGAGGAAAATGGTGAGGACGAAGCCGGTGGACATGCCTCCGCGTTTGGAGGAGAGGCCGATGGGAACGCCGACGAGCATGAGAACCAGACAAGCGAAGGGGTAGGAGAAGCGCTTGTTGAACTCGATGCGATAGATTCGCGCGGGGTGGCCGGGAACATTGCTGTTGGGCGAGCTACCGAGGCGCCAGAGTTCGGAGAGGGGAAGGGCGAGGATTGGGGTGTCGGCCCGGCCGAGGTGAGCGTCTTCCGGGGCTCCGGTTTGGATGGGAAGGTCTGTTGAGGCGAAGGTTGAGATGTTGTATTGGTTAGGGTCGGTGGGAGAGGTCTGATGCTGGCCACCGTTGATGAGATGAAGGCGGATGGACTGGGCATCGCCGTCCGAGGCGTCGCCGCTGACTACGATTGCCTGCTCGGCGGTGGTGATGTGAGGTGTGGCGGGCTGGGTGAGATCAGCGAGAAAGACGTGATGCCATACGGCGGCTCCGGCAGCGGGGCGGACGTCCTGAATGTAGAGGACGTAGTTGCGAAAGTCTTCATAGAAGACGCGTGGCTGGATCTCGAAGGAGGCCTGCGATGACTTGAGAGACTCTTCGAGGGCGAGGAGGGCGGCGGCGGACCGGGGGGCGATATAGAGGGAGTTGACGAGGCCAAGGGCGAGGGCCACGGCGGAGACGATAGAGACAATTCGGACGAAATCGAGAGCGCCCATGCCGGCGGCGCGCATGGCGGTTATTTCGCTGTCGGAGGCGAGGCGGGAGAGTCCGAGGAGGATGCCGACCAGGACCGCCATGGGAATGGTAAGGGTAAGCGCGCTGGGAAGGGTGTAGGCAAAGATGCGGACGACGTCGGTGAGGGAGGCAGAATCGCGGACGACGAGCTCAAGGATCTTGCCGAGGTCGCGCATGAAGAGGACAAAGGTGAAGAGGGCTCCGCCGAGGAGGGCGTAGGAGATGACTTCGCGGAGGATGTAACGGGTGAAGATGCGCATGCCGGTGCTTGACCTAGTGTATCGCGTAGATCCGCATATCCAGATTGGCGCGCAGCAGCAGCGGTTTGGGTGACGCTGTTTGCAATTACGGATTAGACGAGCTGATAGCCGAGATCGATAGTGGAGATGTGATTAGCAGCTTGTTCGGCGGAGTCTTCGACGATGTATTCATGCATGTCGATGGGGTTGGTGCCGGTACCGTTCAGGAGGTGTTTGGCGAGGTCGAAGCTGTGTTTGAGGATATTGTGGTGTTCGTCGAGATCGCAGTCGAGGAGATGATAGGCGACACCGTTCATGCGGAAGAAGCCCATGGTGAGCTGTAAATTGCCCTGTTCGTAATCTTTTTTGATTGTGATGAGGGGAAGTGCGGGGTGGCCGTACTGGGCGGGGAAGTTGGGCAGGTGATCGGCGGTGGAGAGTTCAGTGAAGTAGCCCTGACGTCCGTAGACGGTGCTGAGCTGGTTGAGGATGGTTTGGACATTTTCGTAGAGAGCGGGGGTGGCTTCGGCTACGAAGCGTTCTTGATCGATGCGTACGATCTTCTGGACATGATTGAACCAGGGGAGTTGGGCGATGGGGTCCAGCTCCTCGATGAGGACAGAGAAGAGGTTGAGGAGAGCGGCTTTGGCGAGGATCTGCTGTGTGCCTGCGAGTGTGTCGTAGCCGGTTTGAAGATTGCCGATAGATGGGCCGTTCTTGAGGTCGACCAAGGTGCTGCTACCAATAACGTTCTTGAATGGAACGAAGCGGGGCTCGGCGAGGGAAATGTAGGGGTCAAAGCGTGGACTCCACTGGCTGGGGATGCGGGAGACTTTAAGAGGCACGAGCTTGAGAGGATCTCCGCCGGCCATGATGAACTGGCCGATGACTCCGGCGTCAAAGCGAGTGAAGGCGGTTTCGACGAGGAGGGTTCCGAAGCCGTCGGGTTTGGGGATGACTATGTCGCACTGAGTGTCAAAGTTTTTGATGACGGCTTGTTGGATATAGGAGCTGAGCTGATCCTGCCCGCGAACGGTTACGGTGAGTTGGGGATCTTTGGCTCCGAGGCCTTCCATTGTGGTGCCGGTGACGCGAATGGTTAGAGTGTCGGGCATAAATTGTCTCCGTGGATGAGGCAATTATGCATCTGGAATGATGAGCGTGGATTTATTTGTTCAGGACGAATTGCGCAGGAGTGAGCAATTTTCCTGTGAATGGAATATGGCAACGGGTTTGTTAGGGATTGGCGAGGAAGCGGTAGCCTATGCCGCGTACGGTGACGAGGTGTTGCGGGTTGGCGGGGTCGTCTTCGATGTAGCGGCGGAGGCGGACGATGAAGTTGTCGATGGCGCGGGTGTCGGTATCTTCATGGACGCGCCAGACCTCTTCGAGGATTTGTTTGCGGGAGACGATCTGTCCTTCGCGCTCGGTGAGGTAGCGGAGGAGGTCAGCTTCCATGAGGGTGAGGTGTGTGGTGCGGTTGGGTGCGACGAGCTCGAGGATGTCGAAGCGGATGGTGCGGTGGTTGAAGGCGTACTCGGATGGCTGTGCTGCCGGTTCTGATTCGCTGGGTTCGTAGGCCTGGGTGCGTTGCCATGCGGTGCGGCGGAGAAGGGATTTGATGCGAACGAGGAGGATGTTGAGATCGAAAGGTTTGGGGAGGTAGTCGTCGGCGCCGGCTTCGAGGCCTTCGAGGATTTCTTCGGGACGGGAGCGGGCGGTGAGCATCAGGACCGGCGTGTAGTGCTGGGCTTCGCGGAGGGCGCGGACGATGGTGAAGCCGTCGGCGCCTGGAAGCATGCAGTCGAGAACGATGGCGGCGATAGGTTCTTTGGTTGAGAGGAGCCAACTCAGGGCGGCATCGCCATCGGATTCATGGTGGGTGCGATAGCCTTCGGCCTGGAGATTGAAGAGAAGGCCCTGGGCGAGGTGGTCTTCATCTTCTACGACGGCGATAAGAGGGGAGATGGTTTCGGTCATGGCTTGAAGAGAATTCTGCGGCTAGGTTCGCTCGAGAACGGTTTTGATGAGTTGGCTGAGACCGTTCCAGGCGATTTGGACGCCGATACACAAAAGGATAAATGCGATGACTCGCAGGATGCCGTGGGCGGTGGACGGAGAGATAGCGCGCGTGATTCGAGGGGCGTAGGCGTAGCAGAGATAGATGAGGACACTGAGAACGATGACAGAGAGGAAAAGACCGACGTGCGAGAGGATCTTGCTGGTGAGATCTCCCTGAGAGGCGTGGACGCTGAGGGTGAGCATGACGACGATGCAAGCGGGGCCTGCGGTAATCGGGAAGGTAAAAGGGTAGAAGGCTTTTTCGGAGAGGTTGTCGATCTCGGACTGTGTCTCCGCTGGAGCTGCCGCCTGTGTTTTTTCAGGATTGGGGGCGGAGCTTTTCTCGTTGAGGAGGGACCAGCCCATTGCTGCGAGGACGATACCGCCTGAGACTTGAACGATGGGAAGGGAGATGCCGAAGAATCCGAGGAGGGTCGAGCCTATCAGTTCGATGACGGCAAGAAAGATGACAGTGTTGACGGCAATTCTGCGTGCGAGCGCTCGATAGACGGGCGGCGGAGAGATGCCCACGAGACCGAGGAAGACCAGGGCGGATCCGAGGGGATTGATAAGCGGCAGAAGCGCGCTGAAGCCCAGAGCAAAATATTTCCAGAGCAGGAACATGGCTCTCCATGGTCGAGATGTACCTGGTGATTGTACGTTGGAGCGCTTGATTTATTGGACGGCTGCACCGGAATGCGTGGGATACGTCGGCGAAGTGGTGGAGGTGGCGAGGGGAAGGGTCAGGGTGATGGTGGTGCCCTGGTTAAGGCCGGGACTGTCGGCGGAGACATCGCCTCCGTGTTGGCGAACGATGTTGCGGACGAGGAAGAGGCCGAGGCCGGTGCCTTTGATTCTGACGGTGTAGCGGCCGGGAACGCGGTAGAAGCGGTTGAAGATGCGTTTGTACTGGTTGGGCGGCAGGCCGAGGCCGGTGTCGGTAATGCGAAGGGTAGCCCAGGTGTAGTGGGTGATGGCGAGGGAGCAGCGGACGTGAACACCATTGGGGGAGTATTTGACGGCGTTGTCGAGGAGGTTGAGGACGGCGGTGCGGAGGTCTTCGGCGATGCCTTGAACGTGGAGACGGACGGCGCCGGGGACGGGCTCGATGACGATGGCTTCCGGGGGGAGATGGTGGCGTTGGAGGGTGATATTAATGCAGTCAGTGACGAGTGCGGCGAGATCTACGAGAGTGCGGTTTTGCTGGCGGTGACGCTGACCTAGTTGGCCGGCTTTCAGGACCTGCTCGACGGTGGCGAGGAGGCGGTCGGAGTCAGCGAGCATGATGGAGTAAAACTGTTGCCGTTGGGCTTCGTCGACGGGGCGGCGCTGGAGCGTTTCGAGATAGAGCCGGATGCTGGCGATGGGAGTTTTGAGCTCGTGGGTGACGGCGTTGAGGAAGGAATCCTGACGCTCATTGCGGCGGATCTCGCGGACCAGGAAGACGGTGTTGAGGACGACGCCGGCGACGAGGACGGCGAAGAGAATGATGCCGACGATGAGGACGGCGACGCGCTCCTTGTTGTGGACGATGTAGGCGATGTTGAGGGTGATGGTGACGCCGACGAGGAGGACGCCCAGGGTGATGAAGGTGGCGATGGCTCCGCGGCGTCGGGTAATGTTCATGGCTTGAAGAAGTATAGAGGGTCGGGTAATATCTGCGTGATCAGGGAAGGGGAATCTGATGGACAGACGCATGGTGTTGCAGGGGATGGGGGCGATGATGATGATGTCTGCGGCTAGCGCTGGGGCTCAGAGTGATGGCGCGAGCGATACGGTTGTGTATGAGCTGCGTGTGTACCACGCGATTGAGGGCAGGCTGGATGATCTGCTGCGGCGGTTCCGCGATCATACGGTGACGCTGTTCACGAGGCATGGCTTGAAGAGCGTCGCGTACTGGACGCCGACCGATGAGCCTCTGAAGGGACGGACGCTGGTTTACATTCTGGAGCATCCGAGCCGGGCGGCGGCGACAGCAAACTGGAAGAGCTTTCAAGCGGATCCGGAATGGGTGAAGGTGAAAGGGGAGTCGGAGGCGAAGGGGCAGCTGGTGGAGAAGATCGACTCCACGTATATGACGATGACGGATTTTTCTCCGAAGATTTGATCAGAGAAACAGGAGCCGCCGAGGCGGCTCCTGTGAGGTTATAGCTAGCGGACGCGGAACTCGGCTCGGCAGCCTCGGTCGACCCAGATACCGCGACGGTCGACACCCCAGGTGTTATTACGGATGCAGGCGGAACCGCTGATTTGGCGAGAGAGTTGAACGTCGCGATTATTGCCGATGTCACACCAGTTTCGATTACCGTTGTTGGACGAACAGGTGACGATGCGCCCAGACGGTCCTGAGGAGCCGCCGCCACTGATGGCAAATTCGGCACGGCAACCACGATCGACCCAGAGGCCGCGACGATCGACGCCCCAGGTGCTGTTACGGATACAGGCCGAGCCGCTGATCTGACGGACGAGACGAACATCGCGGTTTCCGCCGATGTCGCACCAGTTTCGGTTACCGTTGTTGGAAGAACAGGTGATTCGCTGCTGCGAGGAACCTCGCTGAGCCGCAGCAGGAGATACGAATAAGACCGTCGCGATGACTGTGGCTGCGAGAAGCAGGAAAAGTTTCGATGCAGATTTCATGACGCCTCTCTCACGCTGAATTTTGTTTCAACGAAACAAAACAATCAAACTTCAAGGGCCCGTATTTCTCTTCGGAGTAGAGGATAGCGATGCTGTTGGGACTTGTCGAGTGTGATGCGACTTTTGGTGGTGGGTATGTATGGGGAAAGGCAAAAGGAAAGGCGCAGAGGGTAAGCTCTGCGCCTTTTGGATTGTGATGCCGGTTGGTTAGGCTCCGGCGGGCTTGGGGTTCTTGGGATCGAACTTGGCGATCTGGATTTTTTCGGCGAGGCCGACCTTCGAGAGAAGCCAGATGCAGTAGTAGTTGATGTCGAACTCGTACCAGGCGAGACCGTGACGAGCGCTGACGGGGTGGGCGTGGTGGTTGTTGTGCCAGCCCTCGCCGCCAGTGAGAATGGCAACCCACCAGTTATTGCGGGAGTCGTCCTTGGTCTCGAAGCGGCGCTTGCCCCAGAGGTGGGTGGCGGAGTTGACGAGCCAGGTGGCGTGGAGACCGATGGTAACGCGGAGGAAGGTTCCCCAGAGGAGCATGCCGAGCGCGCCGACTACATAGTGGCCAGGGCCGGCGAGGGCTGCGCCGATGATGATCTGGAGGATGCCAGTGGCGATCAGAGGAACGTAGTGGTATTTGCTGAGCCAAACGTGAACTGGATCGCGGGTAAGATCGGGAGCGTAGCGGCCGAGGAGGGCGGTTTCGGAGTGCATGGCGCGGCCGGAGAGAATCCAGCCAGCGTGAGCCCACCAGGTGCCATCGTGCGGGGTGTGTGGGTCGCCCTCGTGGTCGGAGTTCTGATGATGAACGCGGTGAGTGGCTACCCAGAAGATGGGACCGCCCTCGAGCGCGAGGCAGCCGCACATCGTGACGAAGTATTCGACCCACTTGGGGGTGCGATAGCCACGGTGCGTAAGGAGGCGGTGATAGGCCACGCCGATACCCACGTTGATGGCGAAGAAGTACATGATGGCGAAGGCGGCCAGATTCTTCCAGGAGAAGAAGAAGAGCGCGGCAATGGCGCCTACATGGAAAAGGCCCATGGCAATGGTCGTGATCCAGTTGATGCGGCCCTGCTGGTACTCGCGGCCCATGCGGAGGTCCTGCTTGACCTTCATCGTGACTTCGGGAACGGCTGCAGGGCGAGTTGCGGTGGCCTGTGCGGTCTTTACTTCTTCGGTGGTGATCAGGGAGGGGCTCATGTCGATTCGCTATCCTTGAACTGCTAATACCAACGCTATCAGTGGTCGGGCAGGTATGGGTGTAAGACTTTTGTAATGCTCTTCAAAGACGGAAAATGACCGAGGAAACGGGTTCGGAAAAGTGAATGAATTGTTGGTTATAGCCTGGTTGCAATTGGGCGATTGGACTTTCGAGATATCGGCGATTCGGATACATGACGGTCAACGGTATTCTGTTGACGGATGCTAACGAGCAACTTTGCTTCACGGAATGAGAACGTAAGAAGACCAGGGATAAGGATGACGATGACCATTAATATTGCGCCGTTTCGGTTGAAGCCATGGTTTAGCGAGAGAGTCTGGGGTAAGAGAGATTTGTCGCCATGGTACCTGGACACTGGAACAACAGAGCTGGTGGGGGAGGCCTGGTTGACGGGGCCTCAGTGCATTGTGGAGACCGGGGCATTTGCCGGTCAGACGCTGGCTTCTGTTGCGGAGAAGGTGGGTGGGGAGTTTCCTCTACTGGTGAAGCTGTTGTTTCCTAACGAGAAACTTTCGGTGCAGGTGCATCCGGATGATGCGCAAGCACAGACGGTTGGAGAGGCTCGTGGAAAGACGGAGTGCTGGTATGTGCTGGAGGCGGAGCCGGGGGCTTATGTTTCGCTTGGTCTGAAGAAGGGCGTTACGGTTGCGGATGTTGCAGCTTCGGTGGCGGACGGGACTATGGAGTCGTTGATCGAGCAGGTTCCGGTGTCGGTGGGAGATATGTTGTTTGTGGATGCGGGGACGGTGCATGCGATTGGGCCGGGAGTGGTGCTGCTGGAGACACAGCAGACTAGCGATGTAACTTATCGACTGTATGACTATGGTCGGCCTCGTGAACTGCATCTCGAGAAGGGGATCGCTGTGATCAAGACTGAGACTGCGGCGGGAAAGGTTGAGCCGCGGGAGATGGATGGATTTACCCGGCTGATTGAGCAAAAGTATTTTGTGGTGGATCGGTTCGATTTGGATAAGGCGCATGAGGTCGCCGTCGCGTTTGACGGTCCCGGATGTCTGGTTGGGCTGGCTGGGAGTGCAGTTGTGGTCACGGTCGATGGTGATGTCGAGTTGACTCCAGGACGGGCCATCGTGGTGCCGGAGGGCAATACGGGGACCATCGTCGAAACCGGGTCTGGAGTTTCGTTTGTACGGTGCGTGGCTCCCTAATTTTTATTGATCGCAGTGGCCACGATTTTTTTCAATGCGGCGTCGGATGGTCCCGGTTGGCCGAGAAACTGGGATGTAAAGGCTTTGAAGAACGATGTGGCCATAAGAGTGGTCGCGGCGAGATCTGCGTCGAGCTTTTTGTCGAGGCGGCCCAGCCTTTGCTCGGCGGCGATATAGCGCTGAATTCTGGTGATGGCGCCTTGCGGTCCTTTGTTGTTGTCAGTGAGGGACTTGCGGTAGGCGGCGAGTAGTTCGGTGTCGGCGAAGAGACCGCAGACCATGGGGACGACGTGCTCGTGAAAGGCGAAGATTGCGCGGAGCGCTTTGGTTAAGTTCTGCTGTGGCGTGGAACTCCCGATGGATTGCTCCAAGGCGCGGAGGGGCACGAGCATCTCGGGGAGGCTTTCTTCCAAAACTGCCAGCAGGAGCTTAAGACGGCTTTCGAAGTGGACGTAGAGGGCTGCTTCAGAACAGCCTGCCTGTTCTGCGATAGAGCGTGTGGTGATCCTGGCCAGGCCTTGAGTGCGGATAAGTTCCAGAGCAGCGGCGATGATTTCAGGGCGACGGCTGGGCCGGCCACGGGTGGTGGATTTCACTTTCTTCATCTTCGAAGTTCAGTATGAGGCATTCGCGGTTTGACGTGAAACAAATCAAAGAGTAATTAATAGTGAGTGTTTACTAAGTAAATGCTGAATGGAGATGTAATGAAGCGGATTGTGATTGCGAAAGTGCTTATGACGCTTGTCCTGGTGGGTGGGAGCGTCCTGTCCTTTGTGCTGGATTGGAGCCCAAATCATTTGATGAACCCGCTTTGGAACCCACATGCCCGGTTTCATGGTGCTCTTTTGTTGTTTCTGCTGGGTGGGGTTTCGATGACGGCGACGTGGCTGTTGTGGAGGCGGTCGAAAGAACCAGAGATTGCGTTTGTTGTTGCGGCGGCGGTCTCGATTGCTTACTGGACACCGCTGTTTTATATTCCGCTGATTCTGCCGTCGTCGACCTGGTGGGCGGGAAAACCAGGGGCGGAGCCGCATATTGGTGGGATGATGTTCTATCCGAATCTGGCGGTCGCGGGGATATTCCTGTTGATCACTATCGTGGCGTATCGGCTGGCGAAGACCGGGCTTGCCGATACGGAGAAATTGGCTAGTTAGCGGAGGAAGACACCGAGCTCGTTGGCCGCGTTGCGGAGATGGGGAAGGAAGCGAGTCTGCATCTCGATGACCGACATGCGTGGGGCGCTGCCGCTGAGATTGATGGTAGCGACGGCTCGGCCAGAGGAGGAGAAGACGGGTACGGCGAGGGAGCGGAGGCCGACCTCGTATTCCTGATCGCAGAGGGCGTAGCCGTTGCGGCGGACGTTGCGAAGGAGAAGACGAAGCTTTTCGATGGAGTTGACGGTACGGGTGGTATGAGGCGTGAGGACGACGCGGGTTAAGTACTGCTCGAGCTGCTCGCTGGGCAGATAGGCGAGGAGGATACGGCCCATGCTGGTGCAATAAGCGGGCAGGCGGCTGCCGATGTGGAGGTCGACGGCCATGACGCGATTGACGGTGGTGCGTGCGACGTAGACGATGTCGTCGCCGTCGAGGGTGGCGACAGAGAAGGACTCCCGGAGGGCCGACGACATGCGCTCTAGGATGGGCTGGGCCGCGCTGGAGAGGGTGTTGGAGGTGGTGTAGGTGTGGGAAAGGGTCAACATGCGCGGGCGAAGAGAATATCGTGATCCATCTTCGGCTCCGGCGAATCCAAGTTTTGTGAGGGTATAGAGACAACGGCGGACGGCGGCACGGGAGAGACCTGTGCGAACGCTGAGCTGCGAGATGGTCATCTGCGGATTCTGTTGTGTGAATGCCTGGATGACGATGAGTCCGCGAGCGAGCGATGTCATGAAGTTGGGGTCGCCGGTGAAGACGTCGAGCGAAGAGGCTGGGGTAGGTTTCGGAACGGGAGCGACGGGGACCGCGGCAGTAGAAAGAGAAGGTGGAACAGCGGGAGCGAGGGGACGGCGGGGAGTAAGGCTCAAGAGAATCCCTTTCCGTCGCGGCAATCGCAAATGGCAGAAGGGCGATAGCCGGACTATCTCTACGATAAACGCACAAGCTATGTCACCGCAAGGAGCGAGCTTTTAATACGACAGGGCTGGTGTCTGTGAAAAGATCATCAATCGGGTTCTAAACTAGAACATCGCACAAGCACCGGATCAATATCAGCAGATCAATATAAGGAGAAACAAAGCGATGCAGACGGCAACAAAACTCGCACCTCTCGGCGAACGCCCGGCATGGAAGGCCCTTCAAGTCCACTTTCAGCAGATTCAAGGGAAACATCTCCGGGAACTGTTTGCGGCGGATCCGGCTCGCGGTGAACGCTTTACGGCAGAGACGGGCGGGATCTTTCTCGACTACTCGAAGAACCGTATTACCGACGAGACGCTAAACCTGCTGGTCAAGTTGGCCGAGGAGTCGGGACTGGGCGAGAAGATTGAGGCGATGTTCCGTGGGGACAAGATTAATATCACGGAGAATCGGGCTGTGCTGCATGTTGCGTTGCGCGCGCCGAAGAATGAATCGATCATTGTTGACGGCGAGGATGTGGTTCCGGCGGTGCACGCCGTGCTGGATAAGATGTCGGGCTTTGCGGAACGTGTGCGGAGTGGAGCATGGAAGGGACACACGGGCAAGAAGATTCGCAATGTAGTGAATATTGGCATTGGCGGGTCGGATCTTGGGCCGGTGATGGCGTATGAGGCGTTGAAGCACTATAGCCAACGTGATCTTACGTTTCGGTTTGTCTCGAATGTCGATGGAACGGATTTTGCGGAGGCAGTGCAGGATCTGGATGCCGAAGAGACATTATTTCTGGTGGCGTCGAAGACGTTTACAACACTGGAGACGATGACGAATGCGCATACGGCGCGCGACTGGTCGCTTGCGAA
This sequence comes from Edaphobacter sp., assembly GCA_035317185.1. Classification (GTDB taxonomy): domain Bacteria; phylum Acidobacteriota; class Terriglobia; order Terriglobales; family Acidobacteriaceae; genus Edaphobacter. Next base: position 3,742 of record DATHHN010000070.1, on the reverse strand, counting down.
GCTAGGCGATGAGAAGGCTGTGGCGAAGCACTTTGTAGCGATTTCGACCAATGCGAAAGAGGTGGCGAAGTTTGGCATCGACACTGAGAATATGTTCGGGTTCTGGGATTGGGTTGGCGGGCGATACTCAATGGATTCGGCCATTGGTCTATCGACGATGATTGCAATAGGGCCGGATAACTTCCGTGCCATGCTGGCAGGATTTCACGAGATGGATGTGCATTTCCGGACGACGCCGTTTGAGAAGAATCTCCCGGTGCTGCTGGGCTTGCTGACGGTCTGGTATACGGATTTTTTTGATGCGCAGACAGTTGCAATTCTGCCGTATGAGCAGTATCTGAAGCGATTTCCAGCTTATTTGCAGCAGTTGACGATGGAGTCGAACGGCAAGCATGTGACGCTTGATGGAACTCGCGTCGCAACTGAGACAGGGCCGATTTACTGGGGCGAACCGGGTACGAATGGGCAGCACTCGTTCTATCAATTGATTCATCAGGGAACGCGGTTGATCCCCTGCGACTTTATCGGCTTCTACAAGACGCTGAATCCATTGGGACGGCACCACGACATGCTGATGGCGAACGTCTTCGCGCAGGCTGAGGCTCTGGCTTTTGGAAAGACTGCGGAACAGGTAAAAGCAGAGGGCATGCCGGATTGGTTAGTGCCGCATCGTGTGTTTGAAGGGAATCGTCCGTCGAATACGATCTTGGCCGACCATCTGACGCCTGAGGTGCTGGGCAAGCTTGTTGCGCTGTATGAACACGCCGTGTTTACGCAGGGCGCTATCTGGAATATTGACTCGTTCGATCAGTGGGGCGTGGAGCTGGGGAAAGTGCTGGCAACACGGATTCTTGGAGAGCTTGAAAGCTCGAATGAATCCGATGGATCGCATGACTCTTCGACGAATAGCTTGATTAAGAGATACCGCAAGAACAAATAGCTCGACCGTTGGAAAAGAAGATGCTCGTCCTTCGGGGCGGGCATTTTTAGTGAATGATTTTCAAGGGATCTGGACGATTGTGCCCGGATGGAAGACGATCTTTCAGCCTGTCGAGGTGTGTTGCCAGATGGCGGAGCAGAGGGTCAGACGTCTCCTTGCTGCAGGTTATAGGACTAAACGGAGAGTTCGGTTCCAGCGAGTCTCATCGAAGAAGTGAACGAATTCGTGTATGGAGAAAGTCGATTTTTCTGAGAGAGATGCCTTGTTGATTTGATCTTTCAGGTCTTTAAATTTTGCTGATGTTTTTGCGGGTAGTTGGTGTAAGTTGTTTATTTTTATGCAGTTGTTTGAATAGCATAGAAAGAAAGTAAAGATAAGGCAAAGCAAAAAGCGAAATGCGGGGGTTCTTCGCTCCGCTCAGAATGACAGGCAAAGGCAACAGCAACAGCAGATCCCTACGGGATGACAAACAACGGCAAATGCACCTCGCAAATGCGACCCCGCAAATGCAACGGCAACCGCAGCTCAGGATGACACCTCTATCGCGTAATGCTGGACTTATCTTGAGCTTTAGGGTTGGGTTAGCCAGTCGTATTGATCGTCGGTGAGGGGGACGACGGAGAGGCGGAATTGGCGGAAGAGGATGGAGCCGTGGAAGACGGGGGCTTCGCGGATCTCGGCCAAGGGCTTTTCGCGCTTGAGGGGTTTGACGGGGGCGATGCGGACGTTGGGGTTTTTGGGGTCGGTCGCGTCTACCGAGACGACCTTGGCGAGGCCTACGGCGGCTTTGCCGATGGTGGAGTGGTAGATGACGAGCTTGTCGCCCTTCTTCATGTTGCGAAGGGTGAGCAGGGCCTGGTTGTTGGAGATGCCGTCCCAGGTGGTTTCGCCGTCGCGGACGAGGTCGTCGAAGGAGTATTTGTTAGGTTCAGTCTTGAGCAGGTAAGGCATGAAGTCCTCAATGGTATGTGTGGCCAGGCAGAGGAGCCGCAGGTCCCTTCGACAAGCTCAGGGCAGGATCTTCGACTCCGCTGCGCTCAGGATGACACGAAATTGGAGTTGATGGTTGAAAAAGACAGTTTAGCCGCCGAGGTCGATGTGGTGGACGTGGGTCAGGGGTTGGCCGAGGAAGCTGGTGCCGAGGTGTTGGAATTTTTCTATGGAGTCGGTGGCGTAGAACGTGCAGGTGGTGGGTTGATTGGGACTGGACGGGGGTAGATGGGAGGCTACGGCGTGGGCGGTGGCCTGGGCGGAGTCGATGATGTGCATGGGGTGGTTGAGGGAGGCGAGGGTGCGCTCGATCATCGGCTTGAGGAGTGGGTAGTGGGTGCAGCCGAGGAGGAGAGTGTCGGCTGTGGGGGCTTCGGCCAGGGCTTCGATGAGGTAGATGCGGAGGACTTCGGCGGTGACGGGGTGGTCGATCCAGCCTTCTTCTACCAGGGGGACGAGGAGGGGGCAGGCCTTTTCGGTGGCGGGAAGGCCGAGGGCGGTGAGGGCTTCGAGATAGGCGTGGGATTGGACTGTGGCGGTGGTGGCCAGGACTAGGACGTTGGGGGCACCAGCAGTGTGAACCGCAGGTCCTTCGACTTCGCGCTTCGCGCTGCGCTCAGGATGACACATCTTATCGGTCGCGTTGTTGTTCGCATCATCGTTTGCGTTGTCGTTCGCTTCATGTTTTGCTCTATGGTTCGCGGAAGCCAGGGCGGCCTGGGCTCCGGGTTGGACTACGCCGAAGACGGGGATGGGGGCGGCGGCGGACTCGATTTCGGGGAGGGCGAGGGCGGTGGCGGTGTTGCAGGCGATGACCAGGATGTCGGCGCCCTGGTCGAGAAGGAAGCGGGAGCTGGAGACGGCGTAGCGGGCGATGGTCTCGCGGGATTTGGAGCCGTAGGGGAGCCTAGCGGTGTCGCCGAGGTAGATGTAGTGGGCGTGGGGGATGAGCGGGAGGAGGGCGCGAAGGACGGTGAGGCCGCCGAAGCCTGAGTCGAAGACTCCGATGGTGAGGGGCTTGGGCGTGGTTTCAGGATCGTTCATTGCTGGGTGGCTTCTTCGCTGGGTGGTGTGGGTTTGAAGGTGGTGTCGGTAGCGGGGTAGGTGCGCTGGAGGTTGGCGTGTCCGGCGAGGGTGTCGTGGGGTTCGCCGTCTACGAGGAAACGGATCTCGGTGATTTGGGGGAGCGCAGCGTGGAGGGTGCCGATGATGGACTGGAGGGTGAGGTCTTCAACGAGGACGCCGGAGGGGTGATTGTCGGTGAAGGAGCCGCGGAGGTTGACGACGGCTTGATTTTTGAGGAGGAAGACGTCATCGACGGCGGAGCCGGGCTGGAGAGGGTGTGCGGAGGTGGGGAGGGCGTATTGGGCGATGAGGTGGTCGAGGAGGATACGGGCGCGGATGCTGGGGTCTTGTGGGAGGGCGACTTGGGAGCTGGTGGCGGTGATGGAGCCATCGGCGTCGCTGGCGAGGTAGAGGGTGACGTCTTCAGTGGTGGCCGGCGTGGGAGCGGCGATGGGGGTGGCGTCGTTGAAGGCGGTGAGGCGCTTGTGGGCCTGCTGGCAACCGTGGAGGAGGAAGGCTGCCATGAGGGCGATGCCGCCGATGAGGATCCAGAAGAGGACGCGCTGGTAGCGGGGGATCATCGGGGAACTCCTGCCGGATTGGCCGTCGGCGCGTTGTGGGTGCGGTAGGAGGTAAGGGCGGTGACGATGGCCTGGGCGGCTTGTTGCTGGTAGGTAGCGCTGGTTACGGCGGTGTCGGGGTTGAGCGGAGCCAACTCGATGACTGCGGCGGGGCAGGTGAGGTTGT
>DATHHN010000069.1:0-211896 GCA_035317185.1 Edaphobacter sp. | reverse complement strand
ACGTGGGTATGATCCCGGACTTCGGTACGCTGCGCGACCGGGCGACAATGCCGGCGGCGAGGTACTTCTACGGAATGCTCTCGCTGGGCTGGCGCGGATCGACGCGGCACTGGATTCGGTATGAGTCCGCTTCCCTGCTGCTGGCAGGGCTTTCAACGCCGCTGGTACTTTCGGTACACACGGTCATCAGCTTCGACTTTGCTGTGGCCGCCCTCGCCGGGTGGCATACCACGATCTTCCCGCCGTACTTTGTGGCGGGCGCTGTGTACTCGGGCTTCGCGATGGTGCTGACGCTGGCGATTCCGATCCGCAAGTTCTACCACATGGAAGACCTGGTGACGCTGCGTCACCTGGACAACATGGCGAAGGTCATGCTCGCGACGGGATCGATTGTGGGCTACGGCTATGCCATGGAAGTCTTCATGGCGTGGTATTCAGCGAGCCACTGGGAGTTCTTCATGATGTGGAACCGTATGTTCGGGCCGATGGGCTGGGCGTACTGGATCCTGATCCTGACGAACCTCGCGATTCCGCTGACGACGCTGTGGTCGCGCAAGCTGCGCGTAAACGTGACGTACCTGTTCATCCTGTCATTCATCGTGAATATCGGTATGTGGTTCGAGCGCTTCGTCATCGTTGTGACCAGCTTGTATCGCGACTACCTTCCTTCAAGCTGGGGAACGTACCGCGCGACCCGCTGGGACTACATGATCTTTATCGGAACGTGGGGTCTGTTTACCTGCCTGTTCCTGCTCTTCGTCCGCTTCCTGCCCATGATTCCGATGTCTGAGATCCGGATGATGCTGCCGCAGACCAAGATCACGCGCAGCGGGCCTGACGCAGAGACCGTAATCGAGGAGACTGCCTGATGCCGCGCAGAGAAGGAATCTACGGTTTGCTGGCGGAGTTCAATACGCCGAGCGAGTTGGTGCATGCAACGGAGGAGGCCCGCCGCGTGGGCTACCGCCGCATGGAGTGCTACACGCCTTATCCGGTTGAAGAGGCGGCGTCTGCCCTTCACTTCCACAAGAATCGCGTGCCGCTGCTGTGCCTGTTGGGCGGGCTGCTGGGTGTAACGACGGCGTCGCTGATGGAGACATGGATTTCGGTGTGGGCCTATCCGTTGAATATTGCGGGCCGCCCGTTGTTCTCGTGGCCGGCGTTCATCATTCCGGCGTACGAGTGGACGATTCTGTTCGCGGGCTTGTCGGCTGCCTTTGGAATGATTGGACTCAACGGTCTGCCGCAGCTCTATCATCCGGTCTTCAATGCGCCTAACTTCCGGAATGGCGCGACGACGGACAAGTTTTTCCTTTGCCTGGAGGCGGTCGATCCAATGTTTTCTCCAACTGAGACTCGAGCGTTCCTCGAGCAGTTCCATGCGGTCTCCGTGGTGGAGGTGGACCATTAATACTCTAAGCACACGCGCTCCGAGGCTTGCTGTTGCTGCCGCTGCGACGATTGCGCTGTTTTCCGCGCTCGGCTGTCGGCAGGATATGCATGACCAGCCGAAGTTTCTTCCGCAGCGCGGCACTACGTTCTATGCCGATGGCCGTTCCGTCCGTCCGCAGGTGGAGAATACAGTCGCACGCAACCAGCTTCGCGAAGACGGCTACTTCTATACCGGTTTCTCCGGCGGTAAAGAGGGTGATGGCATGCCCTTCCCGGTCACAATGGACGTTCTGGCTCGTGGCCAGGAGCGCTACAACGTTTATTGCACGCCCTGCCACTCGCGGGTTGGTAACGGCGTCGGCATGATTGTGCAGCGTGGATACGCGAAAGCCGGGAACTTCCATGTGACACGGCTGCAGACGGCTCCGCTGGGCCACTTCTTCAACGTGATTACGAATGGTTACGGCGCGATGCCTGACTACTCGGCACAGGTGACTCCGGCTGACCGGTGGGCGATTGTGGCTTACATTCGGGCGCTGCAGTTGAGCCAGAGTGCGACGCAGGCGGATGTGCCGACTGGATCTCATGTCGAGCCGCTGGCGAGTATCGCGGAACGTCAAGGGCTGCCAGCCTCGTTTGCAAATGAGTGGACTTTGCCTCCGACCGCAGTCACAGGTACGCCCGATAACAAGACGTTCAATCTTCCCGTTCAGAACAATAGTGGTGCGCCAGTAAAGGCGACACCGGGCCAGACCCAGACAACGCCCGCGCCGCCGGCCTCTGCCGCACCCGCCGGACCAACAGCAGCTAAGCAGTAACCTCGGAAGCTTCCGAATGAAGGCTTGAAACGCATGTCACATGGACACGAACATCACGGAGAAGCAGGCGGGCATTACGACGCCCACCATGGGCCGCGTACGCTTCCTGCGTCGCTCGCCGCACCAGAGGGTGTCTCCGCCTGGCGCACACGTTTTTTGGTACTTGCGGTGGTCGCTGCGGCCGTCTCGCTAATCTTTGCCTTTACGTCACAAGGCCGGAACCACCTTCTGCGCGCCTACCTGATGGGGTATATGACCTGCTTCGGCTTTGCCGGCGGCGGCCTTGTCCTGTTGATGCTGCAGCATGTCTCGGGTGGTAAGTGGGGCCTGCTCATCCGCCGTCCTCTGGAGGCGATGACACGTACACTTCCGTTGGTCGCGTTGATGTTTGTGCCGATTGCGGTGTTCATGAAGCATCTGTATCAGTGGGCGAAGTATCCGACCGCTGCTGCGACTTCACAGGCGCTGGCCGATCATGCGATTACGCTGGAGCAGGCGCTGACGGCGAACGCAAAGCGAGCGATGCTGGCTCCGGTTCCGGTGATTGTCCAGACAGTGTTCATCTTTGCTGTGCTGCTGACGTTTGCCTTCTTTCTCAATAGGTGGTCGTTACAGCGCGATGCTGATCCCGCAGCCGGAACGCAGGCGAGCTTCGATTACTGGCGAGTCAAATTTGAGAATCTCTCCGGCATCGGCATTTTCATTTATGTGATCCTGCTGACCGATGGGGCGATTATCTGGATCAAATCGCTGGACGTTACATGGTACTCGTCGATATGGGGTCTCCAGTTCCTGGTGGGACAAGGCTATGGCGTTCTTGCACTGGGCATCCTGACGGTGATTCTGTTGTCGCGCTATGAACCGATGAAGACGCTACTGCGTACAACGGAGCAGCACGACCTGGGCAAACTTGCATTTGCGTTCGTCATGCTGAACATCTACCTGACCTTTGCGGAGTTCCTGATTATCTGGTCGGGGAATATTCCGGACGAGATTCCGTGGTATCTGAACCGGATTCACGGCGGATGGTGGTACATCTGCACGCTGAACTTCATCTGCCACTGGCTGATTCCCTTCTGCCTGCTGCTGTCGCGCGATCTGAAGCGGAACAAGCAGAAGATGATCTGGTTGACGAGCTTCATGATCTTCGCGCGCTGCGTCGATATGTTCTGGCTGATCGAGCCGAACTTTGCGGATGCAGCTGGAAATCTGCGTCTCAGCGGCAATTATTCAATTCTTGCTTACATCACCGTACCCGTGAGCGTTCTGTCGCTCTGGGCTGCTTACTACTTGACACAACTGAAGAGCCGGCCACTGGTCAACGTGAACGATCCGCACCTGGAAGAGATGTTGGAGCCTGAACATGCCCACTAATGACCACGATTTGAACCAACACGAGCATCATGTTCGCGACGCAGACTCGCCTGGATATGAGACGACCGATGTCAATGTGAATGGCGTTGCTGTTTTCCTGGCCGGCCTTTTCGGGTCCGTCCTCGTCTTCTTCATTTTCTGCTTTGTCATGGGCAGGGTGATCAACAATGCGCTCACGCAAGCAGATGGTGCGGTTAGCAAGTGGAATGCTGCTGCAGGCGAAGCGACTGGCGGCAAGCGGCAGGATCTCGCCAGTAATCCGGAGATGCAACAGAAGGAGTTGAACAAGCTGACGACCTCGTTCCCTGAGCCGCGGTTGGATATCGATGATGGCAATCAATCGACGGCGGACCTGCACGCGCGAGAGGACCTGTTGCTGGATCATTACAGCCGCTCCCCTGAAGAAGGAAATGCGATCCGCATTCCGATTGACCGGGCGATGGAATTGATCGCTCAGCGTGGCCTGCCTGTGTACGAGCGGCCGGCCTCGACTGCGGTTCAGATGTTCGGCGTGGTGAAACCGGAGGTTCGCGTTCCATTGACGACCGGCTTTGCGCGGACTGGCTTCGAGCTTAGCGTGATTGAAGCGCGGGAACAGAAGATGAGTTATGGCAAGGCAACGGAAGCGGCGCACGCAGAGCTGACTCCGACAAAGTAATAGCGATTTAGCGGTAGAGAAAGAAACGGTAGAGAGAAGACGGCATGATGATCAGGCGAACAATACGAGGCGGTTGGCGAGTGGCAGTTTGCTGCGCGCTGCTGAGCGCACCTCTGTTGGCGCAGGTCGCAAGCTATGGGGACAAGCAGAGCGGTGACAACTCGGGCGATCAGCTGCCGCAGGTGTTGCAGAAGGTCGGCGTTACTCAGCGCCTGAATCAGCCACTGCCGCTGAATGCCCCCTTTGTTGATGAGACGGGCAAGGCGGTTGTGCTTGGCGATTATTTCGGCAACCATCCCGCGGTGCTATCGCTGGTCTATTACAACTGCCCGATGCTTTGCTCCGAGGAGCTGGATGGTCTGACGGGTGCGCTTGAGATGGTCAAGCTGACGCCGGGCAAAGATTTCGACATCATTATCATCAGCATCGACCCAAGCGAGACGCCGGAGCAGGCTGCCAAGAAGAAAGCCTTCTACCTCAAGCGGTATGGACGTCCGGAGACGGCAGCGGGCTGGCACTTCCTTACGGGGCAGCGTCCTGCGATTGATGCTGTGACGGATGCTGTTGGATTTGGCTACGTTCGCGTACCGGGCCCTGATGGGAAGCTCTCCCAATTTGCTCATGCAAGCTCAGTTGAGATTGCGACGACGGACGGCAAGCTGGCTCAGTATTATCTCGGCGTCGAGTACTCACCCAAGGACATGCTGCTTGGGCTGATCGAAGCGTCGGACAACAAGATTGGTTCACCTGTCGCGAACATTCTTACTTATTGCTACCACTATGATCCCCAGACCAATAAGCATTCGCTCATCATTGCGCGCATTGTCCAGTTTGGCGGGATGGTCACCATGGCGGGGCTTGGGGGGTTCATCTTCCTGATGTTCCGAAGAGATTTGAAGCTCGGACGCGACCACGATCTGACGAAGAAAGAGAACGGATAAAGGGTAACGATGCATATCAGTCCAGTACTGTGGCAATTTCTGGTGAAGTGGCTCAACGCTTCGGCGCTCTTTCCGCGCGAAGCATCGACCATTGCGCCCTACACTGACGCGCTCTACTTTTTCCTGCTGCTGATCACGGTGGTGGGTCTCGTCCTGGTAGGGGCGCTCGTGTTTGGTTTTTCGATCCGCTATCGCAAGGCGGAGCACCCGGTCGCGATTCCAGTGGAAGGTTCAACACTGCTTGAGGCGACGTGGACGATTATTCCGCTGGCCCTGTTTCTTATCGTCTTCGTCTGGGGCGCACTGCTTTATTTCCGTATTTACACGCCTCCGGCTAATTCGATGAACATCTACGTTGTAGGTAAGCAGTGGATGTGGAAGGCGGAGCATCCGGGCGGACAGCATGAGATCAATGCGCTGCACGTTCCTACTGGCAGACCGATCCAACTGACGATGATCTCGCAGGACGTGTTTCACAGCTTCTCGATTCCTGACTTCCGCGTGAAGCGTGAAGTTATTCCTGGACGTTACTCGACTGTTTGGTTTGAGGCGACGACTCCGGGTACGTACCATATTTTTTGCACGCAGTATTGCGGGACCAACCACTCAGCGATGATCGGTGAAGTTACGGTTCTGACTCCGGACGACTACGAGAAGTGGACGGCGAGTTCGACGAGCGGGATGTCGCTTGCGCAGAACGGTGAGAGACTGTTTGCCAGCATGGGCTGCAACGCGTGCCACTCGGGCAGCGCCACGGCGCGCGGACCAAATCTGGCTGGGGTCTACGGATCCAAGCTGAGACTGGCGAATGGTTCTGAGGTTCTGGTCAACGATGCTTATCTGCGAGACGCAATTTTGAATCCCTCGCAGCACATTACGGCGGGCTACGCTCCAATCATGCCGACGTATCAGGGACAGATCAGCGAGGATGGTCTGATTGACCTGGTCGAGTATTTGAAAACATTGAAAACCAACTATCGTGTCCAGCAGACGCTGACAACGACAGAGTCGAACCAAGTGGCGCCGACAACGCCAGGGGTGGTGAAGCCATGAGTGCAGCACATACAATTCTCAACCTGCCTGATCAGAGCACGGCGGCCCTTCCGAAGAAGAGCTACATCAATGCGGAGGACGGGATCCTTAGCTGGCTCTTCACAGGCGACCACAAGCGCATCGCGATTCTCTATCTGATCTCGATTACGTTCTTCTTCTTTATCGGTGGAGCGTTCGCTGGGTTGATTCGATTGGAGTTGTTGACGCCGCAGCCTGACCTGGTGGCCTCGGATACGTACAACAAACTGTTCTCGATGCACGGTATCATCATGGTCTTCCTGTTCCTGGTGCCGTCGGTGCCGGCTACGCTGGGGAACTTTCTGGTGCCGATCATGCTTGGGGCGAAGGACCTGGCGTTCCCGAAGGTCAATTTGTTGAGCTGGTATCTGTACTGGATTGGCGGTCTGTTCACGCTGGCGGCGCTGGTGCTCGGCGGCGTCGATACTGGATGGACGTTTACGACTCCGCTCTCGACGCACTATCTGAATACCCACGTTGTGACGGCGGCGACCGGAGTGTTCATCATCGGCTTCTCGTCGATCTTCACCGGGCTGAACTTCATCGTAACGATCCATCGGATGCGCGCGCCGGGTATGACATGGTTCAGGATGCCACTGTTCATCTGGTCGAACTATGCTGCTTCGATCCTGATGGTGTTAGGTACACCGGTTCTGGCTATCACGCTTGTACTGGTCGCGCTCGAGCGGACGATCGGTATTGGCGTCTTCGACCCGACCAAGGGCGGCGATCCTCTGCTGTTCCAACATCTGTTCTGGTTCTATTCGCATCCTGCCGTGTACATCATGATTCTGCCGGGCATGGGCGTTATCTCTGAGGTGATCAGCACGTTCAGCCGTAAGCGCGTCTTCGGCTATACGGCGGTTGCGTTCTCTTCGGTGGCCATTGCGCTGTTCGGATTCTTCGTATGGGCGCACCACATGTTCATCATGGGTGTGTCGAACTACTCGGCTCTCGTGTTCTCGCTGTTGACGATGCTTGTCGCTGTGCCTTCGGCGATCAAGATCTTCAACTGGGCGTTTACGTTGCAGAAGGGCTCCATTACGTTTGAGACGCCAATGTTGTATGCGTTCGGTTTCATGGGGCTGTTCACGATCGGCGGTATGACAGGCGTCTTCCTCGGTGCTCTGGGAATGGATATTCACCTTACCGAGACCTACTTCATCGTTGCGCACTTCCACTTCGTGATGGTGGGCGGAATGTTGATGGCATTTCTGGCCGGTATCCACTTCTGGTGGCCGAAGATGACCGGGCGCATGTACTCGGAGTCACTGTCGAAGCTTGCCGCTGTGACAACGTTCATCGGATTCAACCTGACCTTCCTGCCGCAGTTCATTCTTGGCTACCTGGGTATGCCGCGGCGGTATCACTCCTACCCGGCTGAGTTCCAGGTTCTGAATGTGCTTTCGACTGCGGGCGCCACGGTTCTTGGGGTGGGTTACATGCTTCCCCTTCTCTACCTTGCGTGGTCGCTGAAATATGGCGCCATCGCAGGCAACAATCCATGGCAGGCAACTGGTCTGGAATGGCAGATACAGTCGCCGCCGTTGACTGAAAACTTTATTGAAACTCCCATCGTGGATCATGAAGCTTATGACTACGAGTGGCTCGCCCACAAGACGGAACATGAGGTGACGACCGTTGGATAATACGATCGTAGAAACACGTCCCCACACGCACGAGACTGCCGTGGCACAGGAGCATACGCATGTTGCCCTGCCACAGCATCGTCATCACTTCGAGACGGAGCAGCAACAGCGCGAGGCCGGAACCTTCGGCATGTGGCTCTTCCTGCTGACCGAAATCATGTTCTTCGGCGGATTGTTCTTCGCTTATCTGCTGTACCGCAACTGGTATCCTGCGGCTTTCGTCGGGGCATCGAACCAGCTCAGCATTCCGCTCGGCGCATTCAATACCGCTGTGCTGATCGCCTCGGGCTTCTTCATGGCGCTGGGCGTATGGGCGGCCGAGGTAAAGAAGCAGGGATTGCTTGTACTGTTTCTCGTCCTCACGACGGTGCTGGGGATGGTCTTCCTTGGCGTGAAGTATGTGGAGTACCACGAAAAGTGGGAGAAGCATCACATCCCGGGCGAGCACTACGATGTCTCCGAGTTCGTTAACCCGCACGCTTACGGATTGAAAGAAGAGCCGATGTCTCCTGATATGGCGCAGAAGACTCAGGTGTTCTTCTCGCTGTATTTCGCGATGACCGGAATGCACGCGCTGCACATGATCATCGGCATCTGCCTCCTGGTCTGGCTGACGTTGCGAGCCCGTCGAGGGGAGTTCTCTTCAGGGTATGTTGCTCCTATAGAAAACTTTGGATTGTATTGGCACTTTGTCGATATTGTGTGGCTGTTCCTATTCCCGTTGCTCTATCTCATCAACCGACACCCCGGCACGTAGCCGAAACCGCAGCCACGAGGCTGTGGCTGGAAGGAGAAGACCATGTCTGAATTTCATGATCCGGCGAATGTGACCAACCCTGAGCACGCCGAACATCACATCGTCACGCCGGCGACCTACATCATGGTCTTCGCCACGCTGCTGATTGGTACTGCAATCACCGTGGGTGCGGCGTATATCGATCTCGGCATCTTTAATCCGGTTGTGGCTTTGGCGATTGCATGTACCAAGGCCGTGATCGTCATCTTGTTCTTCATGCACGTCAAATATCAGTCAAAGCTTATCAAGATGACGGTCGGCGCGGGATTCTTTACCTTCCTTGTGCTGGTCACGATGACCCTGACGGACTATATGAGCAGGGCATGGGGTCTCTGGTAGACCACAATGGTTTCATCAAAGTGCGGCCTGCGGGCCGCATTTTTAGTGTCATCAAAGGTTTACAAACGGCACACGTACACTGCCTGTATGGCGAAGGAGGAATCTCGCGTGCAAGAGGTATTGCGCGTTCTTTCGGAAGATCCGCGGGTTACGGTAAGACGGGATGGGCAGCCTGATCCTGATGGGCGATGCGTCGTGTACTGGATGCAGCGGGCGCAACGTGGCGTGGATAACCATGCCGTCGATCTTGCGGTGGAGGTGGCCAATCTGCTTGGTCTGCCGGTGGTGGTGTACTTTGCCGGGATATCGAACTTTCCCCATGCGAACCTGCGACACTACGTTTTCCTCAATCAGGGACTGAGGGATATCGAAGACGACCTGGCGCAGCGGAATATTGCGTTTGTTATGCGGCGGCCCCCCCATGAGTCCCATGAGAAGCTGCTGGCTGACGTTCATGCAGCTTTTTTGATAGGGGATGAGAACCCGATGCGAGAGCCTGAGCGCTGGCGAAGACACCTTGCCTCACGAATTCGGATTCCGTTCTGGACGGTGGATACCGATGTCGTTGTTCCATCGAAGCTGATTGAGAAGGCACAATATGGGGCTTATACGATTCGGCCGAGACTGTATAGGCTGATGCCGGAGTTTCTTCAGTCTTACCGGAATCTGCGTGCAGAGCACAAGTGGAAGAGGCCTGGTGGCTTCCATGTCGACTCCGTACATGAAGATATGACGCGCGGTTGGAAGGAGCTTGACCGCAGTGTTGAGCCGGTTGAAGCGTGGCAGGGTGGAACGCACGCTGCGTTGAAACGGTTGAAGCACTTTACCGGGAAACTGCTGAACGACTATGAGGCGAAGCGAAATCATCCTGAGATGGATGGCACTTCGTGTTTGTCGCCATATCTTCACTTTGGACATATCGGGCCTGTGACCATTGCGCTTGCGGTCGAAGACGCGGTGAAGGAAGACCCAAAGCTGAAATCTGCGCGTGACGGATATTTCAATGAGCTGATTGTGTGGCGTGAGCTTGCAGTCAACTTTGTCCGGTACACGACAAACTACGATTCGCCGGAGTGCGCGGAGAACTGGGCGAAGCAGACCATTGCTGAACATGCGCGGGATGAGCGCGAACATATCTACAGCTTGAAGCAGTTGGAGAATGCCGAGACGTATGACGATCTGTGGAACGCTGGCCAGATGCAGATGGTGCGGTATGGGTGGATGCACAACTATGTGCGGATGTACTGGGCCAAGAAGATTCTGGAGTGGACGCCTGACGTTGCCACGGCGATGAAGTACTGCATTCATCTGAACGACAAATATTTTCTGGACGGGCGCGATCCGAATGGGTATGCCGGAATTGCCTGGGCAGTGCTAGGGAAGTTCGACCGGGCGTGGGGGGAACGTGCGATATTCGGCAAGATTCGTTATATGTCGGGTACCTCTACGGGTAAGAAATTCGATTCGAAACGGTACATCGAGCAGATGGGATTGCTTCCGGAGCAGGGCTCGCTGGTATTCTAGGGACTTGGCGAGGTATCTCATTACCGGCGCGGCTGGGTTCATCGGGTCGCATCTGTCGCATGCTCTTGTGAATCGTGGAGAGCAGGTTCGGGGACTGGATAACTTCGAGACTGGCCTGCGGAGCAATCTGGAGGGTATCCTCGGTCGGATTGATCTGCGCGAGGTCGATCTGCGGGATGCCACAGGTGTTCGCGAGGCATGCGAGGGCGTGGACTATGTGCTGCACCAAGGTGCGTTACCGAGCGTTCCGCGGTCGGTAAAAGAGCCTCGGCCCAGCCATGAAACCAACATCGACGGCACGTTCAATTTACTCGAAGGGGCGCGTTTGGCGGGAGTGAAGAGGGTTGTTTATGCCGCATCTTCTTCTGCTTATGGCAACCAGCCGGGATTTCCCCGCGTCGAATCAATGGTGCCGCAGCCTATTTCCCCTTACGCGGTTCAGAAGTTGAACGGCGAACTGTACATGCAGTCGTATTGGCGTGTGTATGGGCTGGAGACAGTGTGTCTGAGGTACTTCAACATCTTTGGACCACGACAGGTTCCGGATTCGCCGTATTCCGGGGTGATGGCGCGGTTCATTCTGCAGATGCTGCGGGGTGAACAGCCAGTTATCTTCGGTGATGGCGAACAGGGCCGTGATTTTACGTATATCGACAACGTTGTTCTTGCAAACCTTCTATCTCTCCAGGCAGACGCAACTTTAGTGGCGGGCCGCGTGTTCAATATCGCGTGCGGCGAACGCCACACCCTCAATGAAACCTACGACACACTCGCAACCTTGCTCGATTTCGAGCATCCATCTAAACATGGGCCAGATCGCGATGGAGATGTCAGGGACTCACTTGCCGATATATCCGCAGCCCGCGAGGCCTTAGGATATGCGCCGCAGGTCAGTTTTGAAGAGGGATTGGGTCGCACCGTCGCATGGTATCGCGACGAATTTGCCAGTTAGGAAGATAAGCTTTGACACCTATTAACGTTGCAGCGCCATCTGTGCTTGGGCTTGGTGAATGGCTTCAGAACATTCATCAGCGCACTGCGAATATCGGTATCATCGGTCTCGGTTACGTCGGGTTACCGCTGGCCCTGCTGTTCAGCGAGGAACGCTTTCAGGTAACGGGATTCGATATCGATCCGTCCAAGGTGAACAGCCTGAACAATGGCCAATCGTATATTCATCGCATTGAGCCAGAGCATATTCAGGCAGCGCAGAAGGCTGGGTTTCAGGCTACGTGGAACTTTGCCGAGATCGCCGCTATGGATGCCGTGTTGATCTGCGTTCCGACGCCACTACACGAAGACCACACTCCAGATATGAGCTATGTTGTATCGACCATTGAGGCGATTGCGCCGCATCTGCGCGCAGGCCAGCTGGTGGTGTTGGAGAGCACAACCTATCCGGGTACGACGGAAGAGCTGATCGTCGAGACCATCAATCGCCACGGGGCTAGAAAAAATCTGCAGGTTCTGTACGGAAAGCCTGCGCTGGAAGATCTGGACGGCGTGATGGTGGCGTTCTCGCCTGAGCGGGAGGATCCCGGCAATATTATGGTCCCGCGACGTGATATTCCGAAGGTGATCGGCGGAATGGACGACCGCGCCACAGCGGCTGCAAGTGCGCTGTATGGCAGCGTCTTCCGGCGGACAGTTCCGATGTCGACCCCGGCAGCAGCAGAGATGACAAAGCTGCTCGAGAATATCTACCGCTGCGTGAACATTGCGCTGGTAAACGAGATGAAGCAGCTGTGCGAGCGCATGGGGATTGATATCTGGGAGGTTGTCGACGCCGCTGCCACGAAACCCTTTGGCTTTCAGGCCTTTTATCCGGGACCGGGTGTGGGTGGGCACTGTATTCCAGTTGATCCGTTTTATCTGAGTTGGAAGGCCGAGCAGCTTGGGCTTTCGACACGTTTCATCGAGCTTGCTGGCGAGATCAATGAGTCAATGCCGCAGCATGTGGTGCAGTCTACACTGCGCGCCATGGAGCGGAACGGTGTCGCGGCGAAGGATGCCAGCGTTCTGGTGCTGGGCGTGGCGTACAAGCGCGATGTCGATGATCTGCGTGAATCGCCAGCGCTTTCGATTATCGAGATGCTGCAGCACGCCGGGGCAAAGGTTTTCTATAATGATCCCTTCTTTCCGACGGTGAGCAGCGGCCGCAAGTACGACCTGCAGATGCACTCCACACCGCTTGACGATCTCGGCCGGTTTGACTGTGTGGTCATTGTCACGGATCACTCGATCTATAACTTTGGAGAGATCGTGGCGCAGTCGAAGCTGGTGGTGGATACGAGAAATGCTACGCGGTCGGTCGATTCTCATAAAATCGTTCGCTGCTGAAAGGGCGTGTGTCGGAATCTCCGAACATGCATAACACAAACAGAACTCTTACCCGAGGATGAGAATCTTCTCATCCTTTTCTGGAACCGTAATAGGTTCTTCTGCAGTCTTGCGTTGACTCCGCGGGCGATACCTTGCAGCATCAAGGTATCGTATCTCAACTTCCCGCGTAGAGCTCCATGGGCCCGATCGAGTCTTTTCAATTCGCGCGACTGCTCCGTTCGCTGTGTCGTCGCAGCGGTTGGCTCTTCTTCCTCTTTTTTATTAATTCCAGCTGGATGCTTCTATCGCAGTTGCAGGCGCAGAAAATCTCTGCACCCGTTGTTGCGGCTGAGGCGCAGAATACGACGAGTCCGTGGCATGCGGTGCGGGCTCGGCGCTTTCTTGGTGGCCGAACGCTCGCCGGTAACGTCTCCGCCGCGCAGGCGATGGATACGGCACGGAAGCAGCATGTGGCGATGCTGAAAGCTGCGCCGAGAGATTCGACCTTGAGCGCGACATGGCAACCGCTTGGGCCAGCACAGGTGGCCAGCCTGACATACGGCAGTATCACAGGGCGGGTGACGGCAGTTGTGATCGATCCTGTGGATGCTACCGGGAACACTGTTTATCTGGGAACGACGGGCGGTGGTGTATGGAAGTCGACCAGCGCGGCAGGGCCAGCGGCGAGCGTGAGTTTTACCCCGCTAACGGATACGCTTCCAGTGTTCAGCCCCAATGCTGAGTCCGTTGCTGTTCCATCGCTGAGCATAGGAGCCGTCAGTGTGCAGTCGGGCGTGATTCTTGCGGGGACTGGCGATCCTAATGATGCTACTGATTCTTTTTACGGGAGTGGAATTCTGCGCTCGGCCGATGGTGGGCTCACGTGGACGCTTATTCGTAACTCACACGACGATGTCAATGGGAATCATTCTTTTGTAGGGTTAGGTTTTTCGGGATTCGCATGGAGCAACCCGACGACCGTTGTAGCGGCGGTATCTCAGGCTGCGGAAGGCGCCTTGGTCAACGCGGTGGACAACACGAATAGCCTGATGGGTCTTTACTATTCGACCGATGCGGGCGTGACGTGGAAGATGGGAGTGATCAAGGATGGCAGCCAGGTGGTGCAGACGCCGCAGCCCGCAGGTGTCACACATGGCGGAAATGCTGTTACTTCGGTCGTGTGGAATCCGATCCGCCAGCGTTTTTATGCGGCCGTTCGCTTTCACGGCTACTATGAGTCGCTCGATGGCATTACATGGGCCCGTCTTGATCATCAGCCTGGAAGCGGCTTGACGACGACAGCTTGCCCTGTCAATCCGAACGCAACTGGGAGCATTGCCTGCCCGATATTTCGTGGTGTGCTTGCGGCGCAGCCGCTGACGGGCGATACGTTTGCGCTTACGACGGACAGCAGCAATATCGATCAGGGACTATGGCAGGACATCTGCGCGATCTCCGGTGGTAGCTGCTCCGGCGCGGTTACGTTTGGGACAAGGCTGGGCTCGACAGCATTGGAAGTTGGCAGTGGGAGTGCGGTGATTCCGCAGGCTGATTACAACATGGCATTGACGGCAGTTCCTGTAGGAGCTAATGCGGATACGTTGGTCTATGCAGGAACGGTTGATCTCTATCGTTGCTCATTGGCAGGTGGGTGCAGCTTCCGAAATACGACGAACGCAGGGAACGCCTGCAATGGCTCTGCGATGGTCGCGCCTGCGCAACACGCGATTGCGGCGCTGGCTACGTCGACGCAGCCGCTGCTTTTCATAGGCAACGACGGCGGTCTGTGGAGATCGCGTGACGGAGCAAACACACAAGGCACGACTTGTTCCGCCGATGACGCGACGCATTTTGAGAATCTCAATGCGGGATTGGGTTCGCTGGCGGAGATTGTGAGCTTTGCGCAGGACCCCGTCTCGCCTGGAACATTGCTTACTGGACTAGGAGCGAATGGTACAGCGGCAACCTCGTCAGCGACAACGAACGCCGCATGGACGCAGCTTTCTGTGGGCGAGGGCGGCACGGTTGGCATCGACGCGAGCAATCCGCAGCTTTGGTATCTCTCTACGGCTGAAGGCGTGAGCATTCGTCAATGCACGAACGGGGCTAATTGTACGGCTGCGGATTTCAGCGGATTGCCTACACTGGGCCCAACGCAGGTGGCTGGAGATGTTTCGTTGATCGATGTGCCCTGGCTGTTGGATCCGACACTTCCATCTAACGTTTTGATCGGTACGTGTCGCGTGTGGCGCGGACCGGCTGATGATGGAACGCTGTGGACGTCGTCGAATGCGATCAGCGCTACATTTGCGGGCTCTGCCGGAGCGGGTTGTATGGCTGCGACCCCCGCTGTGGTTCGATCTCTCGGAGCGGGAGGCCTTTTGAACAATGCGGCGGCTACTCAGAATTCCGGGTCGCCGGTGCTCTACGCAGGAATGGCTGGCGCGCTGGATGGCGGAGGTAGCAGCTACGGTGGGCATCTGTTCTCGACGACTTCCGGAGCTACTGCCAACAACGCAACAGTGTGGAAGGACATTGCAACCTCGCCCGTTTCAAGTGCAGCAAGCGATCAACAGACATTCAATCCCGGTCAGTTCGATATCTCAGCGGTTGTCGCGGATCCGCACGATGCTACAGGTGAGACCGTCTACGTCACGGTGATGGGGTTCGGTGACAATTTGATCGCCACGGCGCATCTTTATCGCTCGATCGATGGAGGAGCGCATTGGACGAACATCAGTAGCAATCTGCCCAATGCGCCGGCCAACAGTGCCGTGGTCGATCCGAATGATGCCAATACGGTGTACATCGCTCTCGATACCGGTGTCTATGTGACTACGCAGGTGACAACATGCAGCACGGCTAACTGCTGGAGCGTCTATGGTGCGAGCCTGCCGAATGCTCCGGTAGTCAGTCTGGCTGTGGCGTCTTCGCTGCCTACAGGCGATGGGCGCATGGGCGAGCTTCGCGCTGCAACTTATGGGCGGGGAATATGGCAGATTCCGTTGCTCACTGCGAATACTGCGCTGCAACCTGCAATGTCACTCGAGCCCACTTCCCTTACATTCGCAGCGCAGGCGGTAGCCACGGCGAGCGATACACAGACCATTACAGTTAAAAATAGCGGAACCGTTCCGTTGACGATAAGCAAAGTGGTCGTCACTGGCGACTTCAACGAGACTGATACCTGTGTTGCGAGCCCAATCGCAGTGAACTCAACCTGTGTGATCCAGGCACGTTTTTTACCGACGGTTACTGGAAATCGAACAGGCGTGCTTACGGTGTACGGCAATGTAGCGGGCGGTCAGGCTACGGCGAATCTCGCAGGTACTGCCACGGCCGCCGCAGCCGTTGTTCTGAATCCAATCAGTCTCACGTTTGCTTCTACGTTGATTAGCTCTACAAGCTTTGCGCAAAATATCACGATCTCAAACACCAGTAATTCTCCGGTGGGTTTGAAGACGCCATCAGTCACAGGAGATTTCAAAATTGCGGCTAATACCTGTGGGGCTTCGCTTGCCGCCAGTACGGGCTGTACCGTTTCGGTTGTCTTTTCTCCGACGACGTCGGGGACGCGCACTGGAAGCTTCAGCATTACAGACGATGCGGGCACCCAAACGGCTTCGCTGATCGGGATAGGAACGTCCCCGGCAACGGATGCGCTTTCACCGGCAGCGCTTAGCTTCGGGCCTCAGCAACTTACCACGGCCAGCGCAGGTCAAATCATTACGCTCACCAACACCGGTGATGTTGCACTTACACTCATTGCAGCCCAGATCACCAGCGGCGACTTTGCCGTGGTGAACTCCTGCGGCAATTCCCTGAATGCACATTCGAGTTGCTCCATGAGTGTTTCGTTCGTTCCTGTAGACCTGGGAACTCGCACCGGCATACTCAGTATCTCCGACGTGTATCGCACGCAGGCGGTTTCGCTGAGTGGAATTGGCATCGCGCCGCAAGGCGTCTCGCTGGCCCCTACGTCCGGTCTTCAATTTCCTGCAACCGGTATCGGCCAGAGTGTGTCTTCGTCTGTGGTTACGCTGACGAACAATCGCGATCTTTCGTTAGCGATTGCGAACAAAGTTACCTCGGGCGATTTCGCTATCCTCGCGGAGGGCGATACCTGTGGCGACACTCTCGCTGCGAACAGCGCCTGCACCTTGCAGATTGCGTTCACACCAACTGTAAGTGGAGTTCGCTCCGGCACCCTCTCTATTGTAGATAGCTCGACGAACTCGCCGCACGTAATGCAACTTCATGGAACTGGCGTGGACTTCACACTCGATCCGAATGGTGACACGACGGTCACGATCAAAAGCGGCCAGAATGCAGTCTTTCCACTGCTTCTGTCGCCTGCAGCGGGTATTCCATCGAAGGTAGTTGCAAGCTTCACCTGCACGGGTGCGCCTCAGAACGCGACCTGCAATGTGACGCCTTCGAGCGTTGGGCTCGACACGACAACAACCATTTCGGTTACGGTTCTTAGCGGCGTGACGAGTTCTTCGAGAGCTACAGAACATCGTGTTCTCTGGTTTACTGTGCTGTTGCCTGTGGGTTTGCTTGCGCTCGGGCGGCGGAAGTCACGTATCGCCTGCCTGATAGTTCTTTGCTGCCTGATCAGCGCTGGCGGTTGTGGAGCGGGCCGGCTGATTCCAGGGACGGGAGGTTCGAGTCCAACGCCACCCACACAGGTGACGCCCGCTGGAACATATCCGATTACTGTGTCAGCTGCAAGCGCGGGGCTTACGCGAACGGTGAACCTTGTCCTGATTGTCCAGTAATACCGACACTAAACTGCACGACCGGCGCTGGCCCCAGAGGCCCACGCCCATTGGAAGTTGTATCCTCCTAGCCAACCGGTTACGTCGACCACCTCGCCGATGAAGTAGAGACCGGGAACTTTTTTGCTCTCCATTGTCTTCGCATCAAGCTCCGCCGTGTCTACACCACCTGCAGTTACCTCGGCCTTTGCGTAGCCTTCGGTGCCGGCGGGAGTAACGCGCCAGCTGTGAAGCTTCTTTTCCATCAAGGCGAGCGAGACGTTCGTCCAATCAGGAGGCTCGTTGATAACGGTCCATCGCTCCGCCATGCGGATGGGAAGAAAAGCGCGTATGGCCTGTGCGGTCGCCGCGGGATCGCGCTGGGCATTCCGGACAAGCAGGGGCTCGATGATATTTGCGCCGGGGGCAAGATCAAACTCAACAGGCTCGCCCGGGCGCCAGAATGAAGAGATTTGCAGTACAGCAGGGCCGCTGAGTCCGCGGTGCGTTACGAGCATTTTTTCTCGAAAGATGCCGCGCTTCTTCCGCGATCCTGCGGTGGCTACAACCTCAGCGGAGACGCCTGCCAAGTCGCACCATTGGTCACGATCTTCCGGGCCAAAGACAAAAGGAACGAGCGCAGGCCGACACTCGATGATATTCAGGCCGAACTGCTCGGCCAGGGTATAGCCGAAGCCGGTAGCTCCCATCTTTGGGATCGAAAGTCCGCCGGTCGCTACAACAAGTGAGTCGGCGCGAAGGGAACCATCGGTGGTTTCGATGAGAAACTGGCCATCGTGAGCGACCGAGATGATACGCACGCCAGCCTTGATCTGCGCTCCGGCCTCGGCGCACTCCCGCTCGAGCATGGTTACGATGTCCATTGCGGAGCGGTCGCAGAACAGCTGGCCCAGCGTCTTCTCGTGATAGCGGATGTCGTGTTTTTCAACGAGGGCAATGATGTCGGCCGGGGTGTAGCGGGCCAGGGCGGACTTGGCGAAGTGAGGATTCTCCGAGAGGAAGTTTTCCGCGCGGGCGTGAATGTTGGTGAAGTTGCAGCGGCCGCCGCCGGAGATCAGGATTTTTTTGCCGACGCGATCAGCGTGGTCGAGCAGCACGATACGTCGTCCGCGCCGCCCAGCTTCCAGCGCACACATCAGGCCAGCTGCGCCCCCACCCAGTACGACGACATCGACCTTATGCACACACCCTCACCGCGCGGATTCTCCCTTGCACTCTCTCATTTTAGAGTGTGACACTTTTGGGTCATTGCTGGCTTCGTGGGCTTTCTACACATTAGAAGAAGCTAATAGAAGGTGAGGAAAGTTCCGGCCATGCCAACCCCCAAACAATGGCCACGCTCCCTTGGCCGGATGGTCGTCGCAGCGGCGATTGCGACTGGCCTTGTTGGATGCGGCGCCTCTCCGTCTTCGCTGACTTCTTCATCCCAGGTAGCGGGTGAGGCTTATGGCGGACAGATCTTTGGCGGTAATCAACCTGTAAGCAACGCTGTGATTCAGATGTATGCCCCGGGTACCAATGGATATGGCTCCTCTGCGGCACCGCTGCTGAACCGGCAGGTAACTACGGACGCCACCGGTCATTTCTCTTTGGCAAACGCCTTTACTTGCCCCTCAAGTTCCACACCGGTCTACCTGGTCGTTACGGGCGGCAACCCCGGTCTCGCATCGGGAACTAAGAACGCGGCCCTCGTCATGATGGGTCTGCTTGGAAGCTGTGGGAACCTGAACTCGAGCAGCTACTTCGTCATCAACGAGCTAACCACAGTTGCCGCAGTGTGGTCGCTTGCTCCCTTCATGGTCGACTACGCTCACATCGGCACCAGTGCCGGCAATGTACAAGGACTGCTTAATGCCTTTGCTACAGCGGAAAATTTGGTCGCGATCGAGACTGGATCGACACCGGGCACCGCACCGTCGATTGCGACTCTACCGAAGGCGGAGATCAATACGCTGGGAGGAATTCTGGCTGGGTGCGTCAATTCGAACGGAAGCACGAGTTTGACGGCTTCGTGCGGAAAACTCTTTTCTGCTGCAACCCCGGTCGGTGGCACTACGCCGGGCGATACCGTTGCGGCAGCGCTCGATATTGCTCGAAATCCCAGTCACAATGTAGGAACCTTGTACAACACTGTTCCGTCGAACAGTCCTTTTCAGCCGATGCTAACCAATGCACCGTCTGATTGGACGATCGCGATTACGTATGCCTCGCCTGCCTTCAAAACGCCGAGCGACCTTGCGATCGATTCACAGGGCAATGCATGGGTGCTGAGCTCTGCTGGAAGTAACTCATCCAGTGTCAGCATTCTCAATATCGGCGGAATCTCAGCGACGTTTACCCAGTCTGGTGCAAATCTTGGACGTATTGCACTCGATCCGTATGACGATCCGTGGCTCACGAATCCATTTGCCTCGAACGTCGTCGAACTGAACAGCTCCGGAGGCCGGGCTACGCTGAATCCCTTCAGTGGCGCGGGAATTCAGGGGCCCGGTGCACTTGCATTCGATGGATCGGGGAACGCGTGGATCGCAAACAACGGTCCTTCCGTAAGCAAGCTCAGTGCGAATGGCGCTGCATTGTCTTCAGGCGCAGGGTTCAATACCGGTGGAGTTGGTTCGACGGCGCTGGCATTGGATACCTCCGGCAATGTGTGGGTCGCCGATGGCGCCAATAACAAGATTGAGGTTTTGAGCCAAACGGGGGCGGCCATCCCGGGATCGCCGTATTCAGGTGCCGGGATCAACGGTCCGTTTGCTATTGCGATCGACTCGGTTGGCGGTGCGTGGGTGGCGAATCGCATTGGAAGCAGTCTCAGCCGATTGACCAGTTTTGGCGATACCGTCGCCGGGAGCCCTTACTACGGGGGTGGGTTGACTGCTCCGGTCGATCTTGCGGTCGATGGCCTGGGGAATGTGTGGCTGGCTAACTCTGGAAGCAACAGCGTGTCGGAGTTTCTGAGCACGGGTAGGCCACAGTCCGGCGCTTCAGGCTATGGGAGTGCAGCTTTGGTCAATCCGTTTCGTGTGGCGTTGGATCGATCAGGCAATGTCTGGGTGGCAAATCTGGGTACTTCGGTGGTGGGATCTGGGCTGATAACGCAGATTGTAGGGGTGGCGTCTCCGGTGGTGACTCCGCTGGCGATGGCGGTCCAGAGTAATGCGCTCAATCAGCGTCCATAGCCGCGTTTTGCCAGCTGTGCGACCATGAAATCATGGTGAAACGAGTGGTAGAGCGCGAGCCGCGGGTAGTTGCAGGGCAGGCGCACGGACCGGCAGTGGTGATTACGAGGCGAGCGGCAGATCGGATACGGGCGGGGCATCTGTGGGTGTACCGGTCGGATGTAGAGACGCTTGTACCAGCACTGGAGGCTTCAGAGATCGTTGCCGGGGCGCTGGTTACAGTGATGGACGGCCGTGGAATCCCTTTGGGATCAGCGCTTTATAGTGCAGCTTCGCAGATTATGCTGCGGGTGGTTTCCGCCGAAGCTGCGCTGACACGGGACAAATATCTGGAGGAGGTAAGGGAGCGGGCGATGGCGGCGCTGGCGCTGCGGGATGAGGTGGCTCCAGAGTCGATGGAGAATGATGCCTGCCGCTTGATTTTTTCGGAGGCAGATGGGCTGCCGGGAGTTGTGGCGGATCGATATAACGATCTTGTTATCTTGCAGTTGCTGACGCAGGGGACGGCGCAGGATGACGTTCGCGAGGTAGTGGCTGAAGTAATGAGGGAGCGATTTTCCGGAATTACGGTTTGGGAGAGGCCCGATCCCAAGATTCGGGAGTTGGAGCAGCTGGCGGCTCCGGTGACGGGGCCGCTGTATTCGGATGATGCTGATTCGGCTAGGCTTAGTACGGTTTTTACGATCAATGGATTGCGTTTTAATTTCGATGCCGGGTCAGGGCAGAAGACGGGAGCTTTCCTCGATCAGCGGCTAAACTATGCTGCTGCAGCAAGATACGCCGCGGGACGGGCGCTTGATGTATGTACGTACCAAGGTGGGTTTGCATTGCATATGGCCCAGCGTTGTCAACAAGTTACGGGAGTGGACGCGAGCCGGTCGGCTCTAGAGGTGGCGGATAGGAACATGGCGCTGAATCCTGAACTTGGAGCGCAAGTCGAATGGATTGAGGCAGATGCATTTGAGCTTTTGCGGGAATATGAGGCTGCGGGCGAGGTTTACGACACGATTGTGCTGGATCCGCCGGCGTTTGCGAAATCGAAGCGCGCAGCCGAGGGAGCGCTGCGAGGGTATAAAGAGCTTAACCTGCGTGCTATGAAGATGTTACGGGCGGGGGGAACGCTTGTGACTTGTTCGTGTTCGCACCACGTTCCGCTGGAGGAGTTTACGAATGTGGTTGCGGCGGCTGCTTCGGATGCTGGGAAACGGGTGCAAGTGCTTGAAATAAGACGGGCTGCGCCGGATCATCCGGCGGTTTTGACTTTGCCTGAAACCAGTTATTTAAAGTGCCTGATTTGTCGCGTGGGATAGGCGTTTTCCTGGATTTTTGGGCGATTTCGCTGGTCGGGACGTGGTGAATTGGGTGGCAAACGTGGTTTCGGTGTGGTCACTGCATGGTTAGAAATGCATTCGGATTACGATGCCGTGCGTTTTGCTCAAGCAGATGCGTAGCGCTGGCGCCATCGTCGGACCTATCCGCGTTTCCGTTGACTCCCGGGTTGAGAAGAGGCAATCGGAACCGAGTGCGAAATTCAGAAGGAGAGATTCCCCACTCGCGCCGAAATGCATTGGTGAAGTGACTGTGATCAGCGAAACCTAGATCGAGGGCAAGGTCGGTAAGGTTTGAGCGCCCTTCCGCCATACGCATTGCAGGACGTTTGGATCGGCTGTGAGGACGGAGACAAACGGCAGAACCGCGGCATAGGAACAACGTTGCGCTTCTATGACACCGAGTCCAAAGACTGGCGCGTGATCTTTGTCGTTCCACAGAGCGGAAAGATCATTTTATTAGCAGACGGAGCCGTTGGTGATCGGATCGTTCTCGACGGAGTGGACAAAGACGGATCGCGGCTTCGCTGGTCCTTCAACGATATTCAGACGAACTCATTTCTCTGGCGTGGTGAGATCAGCCAAGATAACGGCAAGACGTGGAAGATCGAGCAGATAATGCTTCGTCGCCACGTCATTTGATCAATCGCGTGATGGAATGTAGTTCGTCACTTTGGAAGTGATCCTGCTAGGAGGTTAGAACTGGTAGAAGAAGACGAGACGCGCTGTAGACGGTGTTGACGCTCGTTTCCCGAACCGTGGTGTGGGTGAATCCGAGCATCGCCAGCCTTTTATCGTTTTCATCCGCCGATGCAAGTATCAACCGCAGACGATGGTTGGCGGCGATGCGGCGGGCGTTCGCGACGATGGGCATTCGATACACGACACGCTGACCAACTGGGATTGCGATGGGCTTCCGGTTGTCGAGCACGGGCGTGCCCGGTTGGCTCTTTTCTGCGATGACACGGGAGAGTGTGGAGCGGAGCCATCCGACTGTAATGGGAACTGGTTCGCCCTCGGGTGGGACGTCGTACAGTGCAGCGATCCAGCCGGTGTCGAACGCTGTGATGGTTGCATCGAGCTGGAGCTCGATGTCGCCGGCGAAATCGAGAGGGGCCGTCATGGGTGCAGTCTCCCAGGTAAGTGACGCCGGTAGTTGAGGAGGATTTGCGTTGGCTGGACGGCCGGAGTCGGCGGGCAGGTGGAGGTAGGCTCGTGAACCGGCAGTGCCTTCCTCCGCGCCGAGGACACCGTCAGCACGCAAGGCAAATGCGGTCAGCTTGCTTTCGGGTGGCGGCCATGTCGTAGAGGTTCGCCAGCCTTCGGTTTCGGGCACAACATACCGGATGGGCGGACCTTCCATGATGCCTGTGTCGCGTCCTTTCAGCCAGTGATCGTACCAGGCAAGGACTTCGTAATGCATGCCTTCCCAAGGCCATGTAAGACTGCTTGGCGCCAAGATTGCGACGCGTACGTTTGGGTTTTGCGAAAGCGCTCGCCAGGCTCTGAACGTGCTCGGCAGATGCATGGGCACGTTGTCCCAATCGCAGCCGAGATAGACGGGGATGTTTACGTTACCGAGTCGAGCGTTCTGATCCCGGTCATCCCAGAACGCGTCGTGAGTCGGATGCTCGACGCACATCTGCTGCCACAGGCGGTCGTAAGGCTCTTCGCTGTAATGAGAGCGCATGGCCTTCTTGAGCACGACCGTGATGGCTTCGCCGTTGATGTGGTCCAACTTTTTGTGAATCACCGGTGTCGTGAAGACTTCCTTGACGAGCTTGAAGAAATCGTTGCGCCACATCTGCGGATCTTTGCCCGACATAATGCCGATTGCAGGCATCCACGAAGAGATGAACCCTGAGCTCAGTAGACCGTTGTGCCAGGTGGCATCGTAGGGATCGTCGGTTACGGCGAGAGGAAATATGGCCTTGAGATGCGGTGGCTGTGTGACGGCTGCCGTGAGTTGTGTCATTGCGAAGTAACTGATGCCGAGCATGCCGACGTTGCCGTCGCACCAGGGCTGCACGGCTGCCCACTCGACGAGATCGAACAGGTCATCTCGTTCCTGTTGATCCATGAATGTCCATGTGCCCTCGGATCCGCAAGTGCCACGCAGATTGACGATGAGTTGGACATAGCCACGTGGGACAAAGAAATCGGACGCGCCTGCTTCGAGAAGGCCAAGCGGTATACCGAAGTCCTGAATCTGTCGAGGATAGGGCGACACGGAAAGAAGCGCCGGAAACTTTCCCTCAGCATCCGGTTGAAACAGGTCGGCGAGAAGTTTTTTGCCGTCACGCATGCTGATGGCAACGTCATTGGTCCGCTTTATGTTGAATTCAACATCACTCAGGTGGCGATACTCGCGGCCTGTCGTTTGCAGGCCATTCAGATGACGTTGTCCGGGGTCCAAACCTGCGGCTTTAATGCTCATCGGAGGTGCCTCCTGGAATAAGGCGCTGTCGTGGGTTGAATCGTAACACTGGGAACTGCAGTGGTTTCTTGGGTTACCTTATTTCTGTCTCTTGCTATACAGTGTATAGTTACTTGCTGTACAGTGTATAGCTATGACAGAGACGGCCACATCGGAGCGCATTGTCGAAGAGACGCTCAAGGTTCTTGAGGAGAAGGGTGAGGCTGCGGTGAGTATGCGGCTGGTAGCCAATGCGGTGGGAGTTACACCGATGGCGATCTATCACTACTTTCCAGACAGAAAGGCGTTGCTGGATTTTGTGGTGGATCGTGAGTTCGAGAAGTTTCTTGGGTATATACAGGCACGTCCTTTGCAGGGCTCGGAAGAATCCCGCCTGTTGGATTCGATGGATTCGTATGTCGACTATGCGTTCGATCGGCCGCGCATATTCGACTATGTCTTTTCGCAAGCCCGACCGAATGCGCGCCGTTATCCCGATGACTTTCGCGCGCGGCGTTCGCCAACCCTGAACCCGATAGCCGATGCAATCGAGCACGCGATGGAGTCGGGCTATCTGAAACGCGACGATGTGTGGGAGGTTGCTCTCGAGCTGTGGGCGCATGCCCATGGATACATCGCGCTTTACCGCGGCGGACGCTTCAACCTGTCGGAGACAGAATTTCGCGAGCTGGTGCGCCGATCCATGAGGAGATTGATCTATGGCCTTAAAGCTGAGTAGTACAACCCTTGTCGCTGTTTGTCTGGCGGCTTCGGCTGCATTGTTTTTTCTGGGGACGGGACTTGCGCCGGTGTGGGTGCTTGCATGGCTGGCACCGATTCCGGTGCTCTGGCTGGCTCCGCGGGTCCCGGCTTCAGCGGCGTTTTTGATTGGCGCGGCGGCATTCGGACTGGGTGGGTTCAATGAATGGTATTACCTGAGAGTGGTGACTCCGTTATGGGTTACGTTGCTGAATGCGGTTGCTCCTGCGTGCATCTTCGGTGTTGCCGTGGTGTTATTTAGCAGCCGCGTCGTGAAGGGACAGCTCTGGCAGGCGGCGTTGGTCGTGCCGGCGTTCTGGGTGGTGTATGAATATGTAACTTCTATTGTTTCAATTCATGGAACGATCGGAAATATCAGCTACAGCCAGATGAACTGCCTGCCGATTTTGCAGGTGGCGGCGGTGGCGGGGATATGGGGTATCAGCTTCTCGATGCTCTTCTTCGCGGCTTCGGTTGCGGCCTTGTTGAGTGCCGATCCTCGGAAGCAGAGGATGGCGCTGGCGTGCTCGGCGTTGATCTTCTTTGTGTGCGTGTTTGGCTATGGATTCTGGAGGCTGGCAGCAATGCCGAAGGATTCGGCGAAGGTGAAGGTTGGGCTGATTGCATCAGACGACTCGGACATGTTGGTGGCGTCTACGGTGGACGAGACGCAGCATGTGTTCGAGCGCTTCGGAAAGAAGATGCAGTCGCTGGCCGGGCAGGGGATTCAGGTGTTTGTGCTGCCGGAGCATAGCGGGCTGGTGACGGATGCGTCGGAGGCCGCGACTGATGCGATGCTGGAGCAACAGGCGAAGCAGATGCATGCCTATATCGCGGTGGGAGTGGATCGGATTACGCCGACGCTTGCCTGGAATCAGGAGCGGCTGTATGGGCCGGACGGTACGCTGGTGGGGACGTATAACAAGCATCATCTGCTCCCGCCGTTTGAGAATCGATTTACACCGGCGACGACGCGAACGACGGTGCCGGAGACGTCGGGCAAGTGGGGCCTTGAGATATGCAAAGACCTCGATTTTCCACGGCTGAGCAGAGAGTATGCGCAGGATGGAGTTGGATTGATGCTGGTGCCGGCGTGGGACTTCACGATGGATGGATGGCTGCACGGGCGGATGGCGATCATGCGCGGAGTGGAGGGCGGGTTCAGCATTGCTCGCTCGGCGAAGAAGAGCATTGTGTATGCGACGGACGATCGTGGACGCGTGCTTGGTGAACGAGAGACGGGGTTTGCACCGTTTACGACGGTGATCACGACGATTCCGGTGCATCACGATGCGACGCTGTATACGAAGTTCGGCGACTGGTTTGCGTGGCTGAATATCGCTTTGCTGGTAGGGTTGGTTGGGGCGCCGCTTGCGATGCGTCCGTGATGCCGTTTGCTTGCAGCGACATCAGGAGACGTGCGCTGTGATGTCTTTGCCGAGGCAAATTCACGTTGCTAATTTGATCTCCGAAGCTGTAGCTTGATGCCAGCTAATCAGCATCTGCATGGGCCCCCTCGAATACAAAGTCATCGACTTTGTTCAAATGACTCGCGAAGGATGGCGCCATGGTTGCGACTCCGCCGGTATCCCCCTTTACGATGACGTCTCGAACGACGGGTGTTGTGGTTGTCATTCTTCTCGTTCTATTCGCCGTGCTGCTTGTTGGGTCTGTGCGGCAGGAATCGCAGACCTTCGATGAGGCAAACCATCTTTTTGCCGGAACGCAATATTGGAAGCATGGCGACTTCGGCCGAAATCCTGAACATCCTCCCCTCGCAAAGATGCTTGCGGCGTTCCCTGTTCTCTCAATGGGCATCAAAGAGCCGCAACCGATTCCTATTCCTTTTTTCAAAGCGCAGGACATCGTGAATGCCAGTCAATTTCTCTACTCCGGGAATGCGGATGCCATCCTGCTTCGAGGTCGCCTCGTTATAGCTCTCTTCAGCATCGCATTGGCGGTTCTGGTCTTTTTTGCGGCCCAGGAGATGTTTAATCCGCTGGCTGGTGTTCTGGCACTCGGCATCTTCAGCTTCGAGCCCATATTGCTTGCGAATGGTGCGCTGATCACGACAGACATGCCTTTGACGTTCGCCTTCTTCGCTTCGGTCTACAGCTTCTATCGCTACATCAAGAGGCCGTCCCTTCTACGCTTCGCGCTTTGCACTGGAGCAACGGCACTGTGCGTTCTCACCAAACACTCCGGCGTCCTCATCTTTCCCACGCTTGTTCTGCTCGGCCTTGCGGAGGTCTTCCTCGTATCTCCGCAGGCCTCGTCCGGCGATCTCACACAATTGCAAAGACGAGGGCGCATTCTCCCCCGATTGGCTGTGGCTTTAGTTGTTATTGCGGTTGTCAGCTATATCCTGCTTTGGGCCATCTATGGCTTTCGATACGCGGCGCGGCCGGGCGACCTCAAAATCATTCCCTCGCTCGCAGATTACTCCGCTGCTCTTACACATCCGTTGCAGCGTTCTGTCATTGAATTTCTCGCGCGCCACCACATCTTGCCAGAGGCATATCTCTTCGGCTGGGTGGACATTCTGCTGATTCCCGGAAACAGACCCACCTTTGTCCTGGGACGGGTGCTGGGCTCCGGTGTCTGGTATTACTTTCCCGTTGCTTTTCTTCTCAAGACGTCGCTCACTCTGATCCTGCTTCTTCTGCTCGTCCCGTTCGCTCGCATTCGAGGCCATCGCAGGGAGTTCCTATTCCTCACGTTACCGATTGCCTTCTACGCGCTCGTCGCAATCTTCTCGACGCTGAATATCGGCTTTCGGCATCTGTTGCCTATCTATCCGTTCTGTATCGTCCTTGCAGGTGCTGCCGCGGCATCGTTCGTCACCCGCTCTGCCCTGGGGAAGGTCTTCGTTGCGGCTCTTCTTCTGCTATTGGTTGGGTCGTCTCTCCATGCATCTCCTGACTACCTTGCGTACTCGAACGAACTTATAGGCGGTCCTTCTCACAACTATCTCGTGTTCGCCGACGCAAACTCGGACTGGGGCCAAGGACTCAAATGGACGAAGACTTATCTGGATCAACACCCGGCCCCCGACTGCTGGTTCGATGCCTATGATCCGTTTTTAAGTCCGACTTATTACGGAATTCAGTGCAAGCCACTGATCACTGGCTTTGGCCATCTGGTTGGTGTGGCACCTAACGCCGTGCCGCGAACCCTTACCGGCACAATACTGATCAGCAGTACGGACCTCGACGGGATGTTATGGGGACCGGATGAGATGAACCCTTATCGAACTTTCCGTGATCGTAAGCCTGATGCTCTGATCGGGAACATTATCCTTGTCTATCACGGTACGTTCGACGTGCCGCTGCTTGCTGCTCAGACGAACGCGGTTACTGCCACGAGCCTGCTCCCTCAACGACGCTTTTCCGAGGCGGTGGCACTAGCTCAATCGGCCGTGCAACAGGCACCGGATTCGGCAGAGGTGAATGCAGCCCTTGGGCAATGCCTGCTTGCCTCTGGACGCACAGCAGAAGGGCAACAGGCTATCGCTACTGCGATTCATCTTGCGCAGACAGATCACCCCGAGTATCAGAAGCATCTGCTTGAAAGTCTTCGGCGCGTGAACGTCGGTCGGTGAGCTGGCAGTTCATTCATCGAGGCACACTAATCGACGCTGGGGAAAGCTGGACCTTTTCCGCAGGGGCGATCATCTGAATGGTGACGTGCTGAAAAGCGGATTGAGGGGAAGATGACAGATGTTGCCCGAGCCATTGTGTGGGGAGGGAGTCTCTGCGGTGTGCTGGACGCTGTGGCGGCCACGACTGCCTTCAAGTTTCAGGGAGTTCCCGGGATGCGCGTCTGGCAGTCCGTTGCGAGCGGCTTGCTGGGTGAGAGTGCGTTTCGGCAAGGAGCAAAAAGCGCAGCGCTTGGGTTGCTGCTGCACTTCTTTATCGCGTTCGCTGCTGCGGGAACGTTTTGTCTGGCGGCGCTTCATGCTGCGGTGTTGCTTCGGTATCCCCTTGTTTCGGGTGCGCTGTATGGCATCGCAGTTTTTCTGGTGATGAACCTGATCGTGAGGCCGCTCTCAAGACAGCCGAAGAGGCCTGCTACGCGAGCGGGTGTTTGGATCCAGGTGGTCATCCACATGGTGATCGTGGGGCCGTCTATTTCTCTTTCGGCAGCGCATTTCCTGAACTCCCGGCTGTGATGTAAAGGTTCGCGGGTAGGTTAGAGTGATTTGATCGCCGATGAGATGCGATTGACTACGGCGGGCCAGGTGTAGCGCGTCAGGACGATCTCGCGGGCTTGCTGACCCATGACGGCCAGGCGGGTGGGGTCGGAGAGTAGCTGGGTGATTCTGGTGGCGAGGTCTTCGACGTTGCCTTTTTCTACCAGGTCGCCGTTGGTTCCGGGGGTGACACACTCGCGAAGAGCCCAGGCGTTGGTGACGATGGCGGGCAAGCCGTAGAGCATGGCTTCGAGGGGAGCGATGCCGAAGGGCTCGTAGAGCGAGGGCAGCACGAAGAGGGTGGAGGTGCGGAAGAGGTCTTCAAGTTTGGCGCTCTGGGCAGGGTCGGCCTTGGAGAGGTGGCCATGGAAGACGACTCCGGGGGGAGGATTGTCGAGCGAGTGTGGGCCAACGATGTGGAGCTCGGCTGTGGGGATGGCCCGGCGGACGGTGGCGAAGGCTTCGAGGAGTTGGGGGCCGCCTTTGCGCTTGAATTCGGTGCCGATGAAGAGGATGCGGTTGAGGGTGTAGTCCTTGGCGAGGTCGGGCGCGGGGACATGGGTGAGATTGACGGCCCCGCCGACGTTGAAGACGCGCTCGGCGGGGACGCGGTAGTCGCGGATGAAAGACTCGCGGAGGTACTCGCTGAAGGTGAAGACAGCAGTCATCTGCTGCGCGGTCTCCTCTTCGTAGCGGAGAGCCTGGTCGATGCGCTGGCGGGAGACACCCTCCATGCCGAAGCCGCTGTTGAGCAGCTCTGGGAGATTGCCGTCGTGGTACGAGATGCACTTCTTGTTGGGGAAGGCGGCGGGGAGCGAAAACATGTGGCCGATCTGGAAGCAGAAGGGACTGGCAACAGGAACGGCTCGGGCGGCCTGAGTGAGGGCATTGCGGTAGGCGGGGTCGAAGTAGAAGTGTTTGCGCCAGACGGTGCGGTTGGAGGTGAAGTTTTTGCCGAGGTACCAGTAGTTCTGGAGCGTGGGAAGCTTGAGGCCGACTGCCTTGTCGAGAAGTCCGGCTGCGTTCAGCGTTTCGACGAGAGACTTGGATGAACCGGACCAGGTGTTGGGGGAGTAGGGGTCTGAGCCCAGAGAGCCGCCGACGAAGACTGTGAGCTCGCGCATGGGGTCAGGCTAGCACAGGCTTGGCCGCGAAGTCCCTGTAGTGAGTGGGCTTAATCCCTCTTTAAAGTGGCGCTAAGAAGGCGGCAGGCGAATGGAGTCGTAATCGCGGCGGAGTTCGATGCAGAGACCTTCGACGGCGAGGTTATGATCGTCGCGCTGGGGCAGGCCGGAGACGGTAACGCTGCCGATGACGCCTGAGCCGGTGATGTGGATGGGGAAGGATCCGCCATGGGTGGCATAGTCGGCGTCGGGCAGGGAGTATTTCTCGTTGAACGTGGCGCCGCTCTTCTGAAGATGCAAGCCCACCTGGTAGGAGCTGCGATGGAAGCGGGCGACGACGTTCGATTTGCGCTGGACCCAGCGGGCGTTGTCGGGCGTGGTGCCGGGAAGCGCGGTGTAGAAGAGAGGCTGCTCCGGGTTGCCGAAACGGCGAACGTCGATGACGACGGCGAGCTTGCGCGAGAGAGCGAGCTCGCGCAATGTGAGGCCAAGGTTCCACGCGGTGTTGTGGTCGAAGTGGGGAAAATGCAGCTCGGCTTCCTGGTGGACGATCGCGGCGAGGTCTTCTGCGAGGGGCATGGAGGAAGGATACGGCAGAGAGTGCGAGATCGGTAGCCGCTACACTGGGTGGGATGCTGAGGACGGTTCGCGCGACACAATACGTTACGGCTCTGCGGGAGGGCGGATCGCTGCCTGCGATTATCGAGGCGGACGATCAGGGCATGTATGTGCTGAAGTTTCGCGGAGCCGGACAGGGACCGCTTGCCCTCGTTGCGGAGCTAGTGGCAGGCGAGATTGGGCGAGCGTTGGGATTGCGGGTTCCGGAGCTTGTGTTTGTTGAGGTCGATGCGGCGCTGGGACGGAATGAGCCGGACCAGGAGATTCGTGACTTGTTGAAGGCTAGCGTCGGATTGAATCTTGCGTTGGATTATCTGCCGGGGTCTTCGATGTTCGATCCAGCGGCGGGCGACACGGCGGATGCGCGGACGGCGTCGCTGGCGGTATGGTTCGATGCGTTTGTGGCCAACGTGGACAGGACGGCGCGAAATGCGAATCTGCTGTGCTGGCATCGCCAGCTTTACTTCATCGATCATGGTGCGGCGTTGTACTTTCATCATGACTGGAAGAGCATGGCCGCGAAAGCGGAGTCTCGGTTTGCGCAGGTAAAGGAGCATGTCCTGCTGCCGTGGGCTGCAGCGTTGCAAGAGGCCGATGCGTTTGCACACGAGATACTGAATGCTGCAGTATTCGCGAAGATTCTAGAGAGTGTGCCGGAGGCATGGCTGTTGCCGGAGGCTCGTGAGTTGAGTGCGATTGAAAAGCGCGGAGTGTATGAGGACTTCTTTGTGCGGCGGCTAAAGGCGTCTGTAAATTTTGTTGAGGAGGCGATGCGTGCCCGTGCCGAGCTCGTTTGATTACGCCGTGGTGCGTGTGGTTCCTCGCGTGGAGCGGGGAGAGTTTATCAATGCGGGCGTAATTGTGTTTTGCCTGGAGCACAGATATCTCGAAGCACGCGTGCAGGTGGATGAGGCACGGCTGAAGGCGCTGTGGCCGGAGATTGATGTAGAGCTGGTGCGGAAACATCTGGAGGCGATTCCGAAGATCTGCGCGGGCGATGAGTCCGCTGGGCCAATTGCAAAGCTCAGCCAGCGAGAGCGCTTTCATTGGCTGGTTTCGCCGCGCAGCACGATCATTCAGGTATCTCCGGTGCACAGTGGACTTTGTGAGGAACCGGGCATGACGGTGGAGCAGCTATCGCGTCGGCTGCTGGATGTTCGGTGACTCATTGAGGTTGCGGAAGATTCAATTTCCTCATTGCGCCGCTCACACCGCCAGGCTTCCCTGCATTTTCGAAGCTACTCGCGTGAAACAACAATATCCGTCACGTCGAAGCTTCCCGTGTTCTGGAACCCTTTCCACAGTTGGATCAAACCAAACTGTAGCGAGAGGAAATGGAAAGGCGGAGGCATCGTATAGACCTGGTCGCCCGAGGCTCCGCCGCCCGAAACCACCACATGCGCTGTGGATTCAGCTGCAGTAATATTCAGAGTCACCTGCAGAAGGAAGACCTGATTGCGCACAAACGAGCCGACAACGACGAGGTCGTCGATGCGTACCGTGTTTTCCGGTGTGAAATCGATGTGCATGAATTCCTGGCCGGTTGCGGTCCCGAAGCTGATTGATGCCACATCAGATTGACTCGGCTCAGAAGGACCCGGCACGTACACTGCTGCGGAAAAGTTGTAAACGCCCTCGCCATCGACTTCGGTAAGCAGACCGAAGAAGCTGGGGAGTTTGCCGGTTTTGGGATCGGGTGGCATTCCTGTGATCTGCACCCATTTGTTGGTATGAGGAAAGGGAGGATCAACGACAACAACGCTCCCCGCCGACCCTTCCACGCTCGAAGTTCCCACGGCCTGCGCGGGTAATGGCGGCGCATTATCCGGTGTCGGATCGAAGTTCGAACTGAACAATATTTTTGGAACGGTCAGAAACACTATTTTTCCAACGAGCGTGACGTTGTAGCCAATGCGATAGATCCAGGCGTCGGTATCAATGACGGCCACGTCAACATTGATCCCGGTAAAGATGTTGCCGACCGGCAGGCTCGTGAAGGCATCTGTCCCCGTGGTGAAATGATTGGGCCGCCAGACGTCCACAGCAAAGCCGGCATTGATCGATTGATCCTGGTCAAAGATGGAACTGAGAGAGACAAACGGTGCCCATCCTTCCAGCGAGAAGGCAACGGTAGCGTCCTGGTTGGGCGGCCTCGGGATGCCAAATCGGCCAATCGCCCAATTCAAAGGCCCTGAATTCTGCGGTCCCGCCATGTCCGGAAGGAAGGACAATGTTTCGTGGAGGTACTGCGACGTGCTGTTCCCTTCGAGGTTTGCAATCGCCACACCCGAGAGAACTAGCAGAAATTTCTGATCGTGGATGCTCGCTGGCGGATTCTCTCCTACGGCGAGAGCCGCCGGCGTGATGAGCCAATTTTGGCCTGCGAAATCGGTAAGCACTTTCATCTCAACTCCTTCGTCGTCTTGCATCTATTAGTGACGGAACCTCGAAGGACGTTTCAAAACAAGGTCGATTAGGACGATAAAAATGTTCCTCGGAAATATCGAGTAGACCGGATTAGCCGCGCTGTTCGAGCGGCAATATGCCGGCCGCCTGAACTCTGGATCCCTTCCCACATGGCCGATCTTGACGGCTACTGCCGTTCGGCATGGTCCTTGTGGAAGAACTTGTTGAGTTCGCCGAACGTGACGGCGTTGTCGAAGCCAGCCATGCTGGACTCATTGGCGAGGGTGCGGGCGGCGTTGAGGAAGCCGGTCCATGCGGCGCGTGCGAGCCCTGAGCCTACGCTTACGCGACGCACACCGATGTCGGCCAGCTCCGGGAGCGTGGGGCCGTCACTGGAAAAAAGAAGGATGTTGACGGGTCTGGGCCGGACGGCGGCGACAATAGCTTCGATGTCGGCGCGAGTGCTGGGGCCGGGTGCGAAGAGAACGTCGGCGCCTGCTTCGGCGTAGGCCACGAGTCTGCGGATGGACTCGCGTAGTGGATCCGGGTGACCTACAAGGTGAGCCTCTGCGCGTGCGGTGAGCAGTACGCCGGAGCCTGAGGCGTCGATAGCGGCGCGTGCTGCTGCGATTTTTTCAACGGCGAGAGGAAGATCGTAAAGCGGCTGGTTGGGATTGCCGGTGGCGTCTTCGATCGAGAGGCCCGCGACGCCGGTAGCAATACAGAGGCGGACGTTCTCTGCGACAGCTTCAGGCTCGTGAGCATAGCCGGATTCGAAGTCGGCGTTGATGGGTATGTCGGGGACGGCAGCGACAATGCTGGCGATATGCTTCAGCGCAGCGTCGCGGGAAATGGCCCACTCGGCATCGGGCAGACCCTGGGTGAAGGCGAAGCCGGAGCTCGTAGTGGCGAGTGCTTTGAAGCCGAGCGAGCGAAGATAGCGTGCCGTGCCTGCGTCCCAGGGGTTGGGGATGACGAAGAAGCCTGCTTCGTGGAGTTTGCGGAAGTCGGCACGACGAGTAGCGAAGTCGATTGCGAGGGTCTGCTGCGAAGCGAGTGGAGTCATCAATGGCCTCTGCTTCTCAGATGTTGGAGCGAGGGTTTGGGACCAGTTATTTCTTGCCCGGTAGCGGCTGAGCCGATAGTCTCAAACCTGCGATGCTCATTCTTGCCTCCGCTTCTCCTCGTCGTCGCGAACTGCTGACACAGTCTGGCCTTGCCTTTACGGTCGAGTCGTCCGATATCAACGAAGATCGTTTGGAACACGAGAGCGCTGCCGTCTACGTTCAGCGTCTCGCGGAAGAAAAGGCGCAGGCCGTCTGGAACCTTCGCCGCTCGCTCGATACGACGGATGACCCGCTGCTTGTTCTCGGCGCCGACACCTGTGTCGTCAGCGACGGTCACATTTTGGGCAAGCCAACCAATGCTGAAGATGCCCAACGCATGTTGCAGCTTCTCAGCGGGCGCACGCACACCGTCCTTACCGGCATCGCCGCCGCAAGCCGAGGCAAGATACTTAGCGATGTGGAGATCACGCAGGTGACCTTCAACATCCTTCCCGAAACCGAGATCGCACGGTACATCGGCACAGGCGAACCGCTCGACAAAGCCGGGGCCTACGGCATCCAGGGGTATGCCGCTCGCTGGATCCCCCGTATCGAAGGCTGCTTCTTCAATGTGGTTGGATTGCCGATCGCTCGCACAATCACGCTGCTCGATGAAGCCAGCGCCAAGATACGCTGACTGGCTAGTCCACGCTGGCAATCATCGCAGCCAGTAAAGCTGTGCGCGGAACCAGGTGCTCGATCACGACGGACTCGTGTGCGGCGTGGGCTCCCTCACCCACGGCTCCCATGCCGTCGAGTGTAGGAACTCCCAGCGCGGCGGTGAAGTTGCCGTCGGAGCCTCCGCCGGTTGACGCTTCATCGAGCTCGAAGCCGATCTCAGCGGCAAGCCTGCGCGCTTTTTTGAAGAGAGCGATCGTTCCTGCCTTGCGCTCCATCGGTGGCCGGTTGATCCCGCCGGTGATCTCGAGTTTGCAGTGCGGGTCGGAGACTTTGAGGCTACGGAATAGCTTTTCCACGTAGACTGCGTCGCTCGCCTTCGCGATCCGGACGTCGACCTCGGCGTGAGCCTGGGAAGCGACGACATTAGACCGCGTTCCACCAGCAACCACACCACAATTTACCGTCAGCTGACGTCTTAAATCGGTAAAGTTCGACATGGTCTGGACCAATTTTGCCAGTTCCAGAACCGCAGAGTGACCACGCTCGAAGTCCACTCCACTATGCGCGCCAACCCCCGTAACCTTCACATTATAAAAGCCTATTCCCTTGCGAGCCGTCTTGTAAGCAAGCCCTTGAGCTGGTTCCAGAACAAAAACCGCAGCCGACGCCAGCGCCAGTTTCTCCGTAATTTTCCTCGAAACCGGACTCCCCACCTCCTCCTCGCTATTGAGAAGGAGGGTGACGGGTCGTGCTAACTTCAACTTTTGTAAGGTACTTACCGCCGCCAGTGCCATCACGACGCCAGCCTTCATATCGAGTACGCCCGGTCCCCAGTACCGTCCTTTTTCCTCTCTCCAAGGCATTCCTGCAAGTGTCCCAATTGGCCACACAGTGTCCAAATGTCCTAATAAAATCAGTGGTTTATGGGAAGAAGCGGGGAAACCAAAACGCAACTCGAGAACGTCGCCAAATTCTTTCTGCTTATGTCGTTTAGCACGCCCCCCGAGAGCCAGTGCATGACGCTCGGCGATGGCCATGGCCGCGTTAACTGCATGTCTGTCTTCACTTGGCGATTCCTGAAGAACGAACTCCCGAAGTGTGGAACGTATCCAATCGATTCGAGTTTCAACGTCGCGCAGAACAGCTTTGGAGTCCATGGATGGATGTTATAGCAGGTAAATGGTTTACTGGCATACTTCAGAGTCTGAAGATCGGTGGTCATGACGACAAAGTGTGGTAATTTTGCCACATCGACAGAAACGGATCGGACTGTAAGCTTAAGGATGGAATTTGCAGGAGATGTTGATTCGTGGCATTGGAAGCCCACTTTGAACGGACAATTCGGTCTGAGATTG
The DNA here is from genome assembly GCA_035317185.1 of Edaphobacter sp. Lineage (GTDB taxonomy): Bacteria > Acidobacteriota > Terriglobia > Terriglobales > Acidobacteriaceae > Edaphobacter. Next base: position 175,127 of record DATHHN010000069.1, on the reverse strand, counting down.
AGTTCTCGGGTGTGGGCTTGCATAGTGGGGCGCCCGTTTCGATGCGACTGGTGCCGGCGCCGGCTGGATCCGGTATCGTCTTTAGACGCACAGACTTAGACAATTTTGAGATTGCTGCAGTCGGGCGGAATGTCGCCAAGGTCAGCTATGCGACGAGCCTGATGCGCGGTAGTGTATTGATTTCGACTACCGAACATCTGCTTTCGGCTTTGATTGGCGCTGGGGTGGATAATGTCATTGTCGAGATGGATAATCTGGAGGTTCCGATACTGGATGGAAGCGCTCTGTCTTATGTGCAAGCTTTTCATTCTGTGGGACTTAAGCAGCAACGACGGCGGCGGGAATACATAAAAATTTTGAAAGAAGTGGAAGTTCGGGATGGGTCGAAGTTTATCGGCGTTTATCCGGGCTCCGGGTATGGGATTCAGTACACCATTGACTTCCCGCAACCCATTGGATATGAGACATTTACAGGCGACCTAGCGACCGGGGATTATGTGAAGTTGATTGCTCCGGCACGGACGTTCGGGTTTAAAGAGGATGAAGCTCAGTTGAGAGATATGGGTCTGATTCGTGGGGTTTCAGACGCGAATGCCATTATTGTTTCGCGGCAAGGTGTTGAAAATGGGCCACTTCGGTTCAGTGATGAGTTTGTACGGCATAAGGTTCTGGATTTAATTGGGGATCTGGCGCTGGCGGGGCGGCGGATACAGGGCAGGGTGGTGGCGGAGAGAGCCGGTCATGCGATGCATACTGCTCTTGTACAACGACTTATGCGGGATCGCTCGGCGTGGGAGCTGGCGCATGGGTACGATGAAGTCGCTGAGCCGCAGATGGTGTCGGCGAGGCTGCAAGCCGCGCACGCATAGTCGTTTTCGTAGTGCAGGACGTGGTTTTCCGGGTGGAAAACGTGAACAAGGTATGGTGATTTGTATGGCTAGTTTGCATGCCCTGTTTGCGGTGCGTGGATGAAGAAGCTCGCAGCAATTGCGCTGGGGTCGAACCTGGAGTCGAAGTTTGGCGACCGGGAGGCGAACCTGTGGGAGGCGGTTGAGCGAATTCGCGAGTTGGGCGAGGTGAAGGCGGTCTCGTCGAGCTATGACACGGAGCCGGTGGGGTATGTGGATCAGCCAAGGTTTCTGAACGCGGCACTGTTGCTCGAGACTTCGCTGGAGCCGACGGAGCTGATGCGCTCGCTGCTTAATGTTGAGCAGGCGATGGGACGGGAACGGGTGGGAGGGGTGGCGAAGGGACCTCGTGTGATCGATCTGGATCTGTTGTTGCATGGGCAGGCGGTGATGAACACGACTGAGTTGACACTGCCGCATCCGGAGATGATGGGGAGGCGGTTTGTGCTGGAGCCGCTGGCGGAGATTGCGTCGGGGTTGGTGCATCCTGTGCTTGGTTTGACGGTGAGGGAGATGCTGGCTCGGGTGTGACAGGTTGCTGGATAGATTGTTATACCGCTGATAGGTCTTTGCGATATTGGATTTCTTTGGTGATTGACGATCTCACAACTCATGTCACACTTTGTCTCAGGTAGCTATTGAGATTACCGATGATAGATACATACTTTTTCCGAGCGAGCCTATCTACCATATTTGACGCCGTTTAAAACACTGATCAAAAACAGGAGAGAAGATGGCGAGCGAAACCTCTGTCTGATCTCGAATAATTGCTCCAGTGACAGGTGCAGACTGACAGGGTGGATTTTCGTCACTGCGTAACGAGGAGGAAGCACAAACAATGCTGCCCAAAAGGATACGTATGAATGAATGCGGTAAGGGGAAAGCTATGCGCGTCATTGCAGCTCTTCAGATTGGTTGTTTTTACGATTGGAATTGCCTGCACGGTTGTTAGTAGCGCTCGTTCCGAGGATGCTCCTGAGCGGGTGGCCGCAGGCCAGCAAGGCCAGGGGGACGAGATTCATCGATCCTGGCGAGTAGGTGGATTTTTCACAGGAGGTTTCCCGCCAAACTATGAAATGCATGTGGGGGAGATTCATTATCAGGAGGAGCTTCAACTGTATAACGCAGGCTTTGAAGGCGGAAAGATGTTGACCGCTTTGCGCGGTCCTGCTTTTCTCCGAGGAAGGTGTGAGGCGGTCGTCGAAGTCATTCCTTTCTGGCTGGCGTATTCTCCGAAACAAGAAGATGTGGTCTACGATCCTATTAATCAATATCCGGGTATTGGCGGATTTCCGTCTTACAGCGTTCACGGGGTTTCTGTTACACCTCTTCTATTTCGCTGGAACTTTATGAAGCGCGATTCAAGCCGAATTGTGCCCTGGGTTCAGCTTGGATCGGGTCTTTTGTGGACCGCCCGACCCTTTCCGCAAGGGGAAGGGCAAGGCTATTACACCAGCAGGATTAACTTCACGCCTCAAGTTGGCGTTGGGCAGAACATCTTCACTAAGAAGAATCAGAGCTTGAATATGGCAGTGAAGGCGGTGCATATCTCAAGCGCAGGTTTGGGAGAATACAATCCCGGGGTTGTTGTGAGTCTTCAATTCAGCCTTGGGTATTCATGGTGGAAGTAAGGTGTCAACATTGGACACGAAGCATGATGGTGGGAAGTGGGGCGGTTCGGCTTAGTGCGGAGATGGTGGCGAAGTGAAGTAGCCTAATGCGGTTCGCGCGCGCGCGGCACCCGTCGGTTCATCATGCCAACGCCGAAGATGGGGTCAAGTATACCCGATCATCCTCGCTCTGTATGATGGACACATATAAGACCGGCAGGAATCGTCCTGGCCGGCACTCATCGCCTGGCCGCAGCCCTGCCGTGATTCGTTCCACTCCCAACCACTCTGTGAACCAACCGTACTCTGCACGAGGAAAGGTTGGGTTCTTGTCCGTTCATCTCGTAAATCCCAGCGACAACTCTTTTGGGACCGCTGTAATCACTCCCCGTTGGCTCTTTGTTCTTGCCGCAGCCACACCGTCGTCAGCAGGCGACCCCATCCTCGTCGACGAGTCCATCGAACAGATCGTTCCTGAATCCATCCAGCCCGGCGACATTGTCGGGATCAGCGTCCACACAGGCAATGCCCTACGCGGTTACGAAGTCGGCCGCATCGCGCACGAACGCGGGGCCTGGGTGGTTTATGGCGGCATTCACGCCACCCTCTTCCCGGAAGAAGCGTTCGAGCGCGGCCAGGCTCACGCTGTCGTCAAAGGCGACGGTGACATCGCGTGGGGCAAAGTCGTCACGGACGTCCTCGCCGGCGCACCCACGCAGAAGATCTACGACGGCGGCCGCATCGGTGGAACTGAATTTCTCGCCGCCCGCTGGGACCTGATGCCCCGCGATAAATACATGTGGGCCTCCGTGCAGACTATTCGCGGCTGCCCGAAGCATTGCTCCTTCTGCAGCGTCTGGCGCACGGACGGCCAGCAGCCTCGCCAACGAGCTTTCCAGTCCGTCATCGACGAGATCGTCAACCTCCGCCAAATAGGCTTCCGCTTCATCGCCCTGGCCGACGATAACTTTTACCCCGTCACCCTCACGGACCTCCGCCTGGCCAAAGAGCAGGGCAACACGGCCAAGTTCGACGAGCTCACCGCCATCCGCGCCGAGCGCTTCCTGCTGATGGCCGAACTCGCCAAGCTCCCCAAAGACATGGTCTTCTTCACCCAGATCACCATGGAAGCGGGCGAAGACGGCGAATACCTCGACGCCATGCGCAAGGCCAACATCAAGGGCGCTCTTGTAGGCGTTGAAGCTGTAACCCCGGAAGGCCTCAAAGCCGTCTTCAAAGACTTCAACTACTCCGGCGAAGCGCTGGCGAAGCAACTCCAGACCTTCAAGAAGCACGGTGTCCATGTCTTAGGGTCGTTCATCTTCGGTCTGCCCACCGACAAGCCCGCCACCTTTGACGCTACCGTTGAGATGGCGCTCAAAGCCGGTGTCACCTTCGCCCAGTTCGTTATGATGACGCCCTTCCCCGGCACTGTCGACTTCAACCGCTGGGAAAAGGAACAGGCCAAAGCGCCAGAGATGGTCGGCGACATTCCCATTACCCGCTATTGGCTTATCCCTACCGCTGTTCGGCCAAAGATGTTTACGCCGCACCCGTCCATGAGCTCCGTCGAAATCAGCCAGCGGACCCAAAAGGTCTGGGACCGCTTCTACAACTGGAGCGCGATCTGGCAGCGCTCGGCCTGTACGCCCACGCTCCGGGCCCGCGTCGCCTTCATGTTCCTCTCCAAGCTTTATCGCCAGATGTACGCCGGGACCGGCATCTCCACCGACAGCGCCCGCCGCAAGAAATCCAAGACCTGGGCGCGGTGGACTGCGAGGCAATGCCGAAAGCTCTTCCAGGCCAAACCCATGCCCGAACTTCAATCTCCTGTGTGGGATCTGGCTTTCTCCTCCGCCAACCTTCGCCGACCCGCCTTCCTCGGCCCCCAGGAGACGCCCTCGCCTTTTGTGGTCATGCCCGAATCTTAAGACTGCGGTAGTTCGATAAGACGTGGAAGATACCGGACATCGAGAAGTCGATCGGAACGGTCACTTCGGTGGAACATTTGACGCGCGAGAGATTGGGTGCAGGAGAGCCTTGTCGACTTTGAGGGCGATGCCGGCGTTGCGGTCGGCTACTTCGGCGACTTTGTATTGGGAGGCTGTGCCGAGGACCTGGGCGACTTCGGTGGGGGTCAGGTTGTAGTCGTCGGCGAGCCACTGGGCCATGTTGGAGGTGGCGTCGCGGAAGGCGGAGTCGAGTGAGCCGTCGTAACCGAGAGCGATGATGGAGGCCGGGTTTTCGACGCGGGGGCTGGGGAGATGTTTGTTGGGGATGACGTCGACGGTGAACTCGACGTCCATGGAGGTCTCGAGCGCGTTGCCGTTGAGCTCGCCGTCGCCTTGCAATGCGTGGCCATCGCCAAGATAGAGAAGCGCGCCGGGGTTGGAGACAGGGAGATAGACGGTGGCGCCTTCGGTGATCTCGTTGAAGTCCATGTTGCCGCCGTAGTAGCCGGAGTCGCCCGTGCCAGGGGGCGCGGATGCGGTGCTGGTGGCGGTGGCGATGCAGCCGAGCATTGGTTTGAGCGGGACGGTGTAGTGGGCGATGTGTTCGGTGGGCTTTGCGGGTGAGGCAGTGCCGTTGGCGAGATCGAGATGCCAGACAATGGTTTTGCCGGCGTCTTTCATCTTGACCGCGAGATCGCTGTCGGTGGCGCGGCTGACGAGGTCGTCGTCGCTCATGGCCCAGTCGCGGTTGAGGCGGAGGCGATTGATGTGGACGACTAGGATGTCGCCGGGCATGGCGGACTGGATGAAGAAGGGGCCGGTCTGTGGATTGCCGCCCATGACACGCTTCTGGCTGTTGTAGTCGTTGCCTCCGGCGTCGACGGTGGTGGTGTGGATGGTGTCGCCGGGGTTGACGGTGAGGACGGGTTTGTTGAATGGCGAGAATTGGCGGTAGAAGACGGTGGGGGAGAAGTCGTGGCGCTGGGGCGCGGCGGAGGGGCGTGGTGGCCGCTGGGTGGCGATGAAGGTGTAGGTGGCGGGATGGGTGGGTGTGGAGCCGTCGGTCTCGATGACTTCGCCCTGCAGAATGTTGTTGACGATGGTGCCTTTGACTTGCTCGGTGCCGCCGTCGGTGTCTTTGGCGAGGAAGTGGAATGAGGTGCCGTCGGTTGTGCCTTCGAGTGGGTCGCCGCGGAGTTTGCCGGTGAGCTTGTCGCCCTGCTGGGTGAGGTCGAAGCCGAAGCTGGCGGGAGTGCCGTAGTAGTCGATGGTGGCGGTCCAGTGGCCGGTGAGAGAGGGCTTGGTGCCGCTTGTTTGCTGATGTGCGAATGGTGCGAGGAGAGCAAGCGTCAGGCTAAGGGCAAGGCTGTGTCTCATGAGGTGTCCTCGATGCGAGGGTATACGAAGATTCCTGGTTGAATGTTGCAGCGGCTGGTAATGGGGCGTTTTTAGTGGATATCGGGAGGATCGTGGTCTAGATTGGTTCGTAGATTTGGGGCCCCCTTTTAGTGAGGACGGGCATCATGATCCGACGTGCTGGGATGAGGGTTGGTCGTGGTGGGTTGGTGGGCGGGAGAAACAAGGCGCGTACTAAAGCGACTTGGATATGGATTGGGGCGGCGGTCGCGGCTGGGGTCGCGGGGCTCATCTACCTTTATCGCTCGGGTTGGTTAGCGCGGGCGTGGAGGACACATTGGGTTCCGGGTTTGTTTCCTTCGCTCCTGGTCCTTGGATTGGTTGTGGTGCTGTTGCTTTGGAAGCTCCCTCATTGGCAGGTTGCGCGGTCGAAGGGTGTAACCAACGCAAACCGGTTCGACCGGGAGAATGAGGCGCGGAAGACGCTGGCTCAGATTGTCGGCGGAGTTTTTCTGCTTGCTGGTTTGTATTCGTCGACACGGACTCTGGAGCTATCTCGTCAGAATGAAGATCTGGTGCGTCAGGGACAGATCACCGATCGATTTACGAAGGCAATTGAACAACTGGGAGCGGTCGATGCGGCGGGAAAGCCTAAGCTGGATGTTCGACTTGGAGGCATCTACGCGCTGGAGCGGATTGCGCGCGACTCTGATAGAGACCATCCGGCAGTGATGGAGGTGCTGACCGCGTATGTTCGAACGCATGCACCTGCACCTGTGGAGATAGACACAGAAGCAGATGCCGTTCGGAAGAGTGCGGGACCGAAGAAGAGTCCCATTGGCGCCGACATCTACGCGATTCTCACTGTAATCGGTCGACGTGAAGCTAAGTACGACAAGGGACTGATAGATCTTAGCCGCATTTCGCTTGCCGGTGCGGACCTCCGCGAGTTGAACCTCCGCGGTGCGGACCTCATCGATGCGGATTTCAGCGGTGCTGACCTCCGCGGTGCGCACCTCAGCGGTGCCTACCTCGAGGGTGCGCACCTCAACTTTGCGGACCTCCTCGATGCGGACCTCCGCGGTTCGTACCTCATCGATGCGCACCTCACCTTGGCGAACCTCCACGGTGCGGACCTCCGCGGTGCGTTCCTCAGCGGTGCCTACCTCAGCTTGGCGGACCTCCGCGGTGCGGACCTCCGCGGTGCGGACCTCCGCGGTGCCAAGCTCATCAGTGCAAACCTCATCGGTGTAAATCTCAACGATGCGAACCTCAGCGGCGCCGATCTCCGCGGTGCGCACCTCACCGGGATAACGCAGCTAACTCAGGAACAGCTCAATTCTGCTCTCGGCGATTTTCTTACGCAGCTCCCAAAGGATCTCAAGATGCCGAGCAGTTGGTCTAAGTAGCAAATTCGACTTAGATCCGCGAGGCAAATTATCAAACCAGCGGGTTACTCGCTTTTGCTAAGGATGCCTAATTGTTTGGCGGATCGGTCAGGGTTGAGAAGGGTAATGCTTCCTGGGTTGGAGTGGGGTCCGGCAGAGCGGTGAAGCGGGTGAGGGGGAAGGCGTTGGGGTAGTTCTGCTGGATCCATGTGGTCATCTGCTCGCGGACGATGCAGCGGAGTTCGAAGCTCTCGCTGGAGTTGCGGGAGCTCATGAGGCAGCGGACCTCGACGGCGCGGTCAGTGAGGTTGGTGACTTGCAAGACGCAGGTTTTTTTGTCCCACAGTGGTGAGGAGTGGACAATGACATCGAGTTGTTTGCGCAGGGCCTCGACGGGGATGGAGTAGTCGACGTAGAGGAAGGCGGTGCCCAGGATGTCGGCGGAGTCGCGTGTCCAGTTCTGGAAAGAGTTTTCGATGAAGAAGCTGAGGGGGACGATGAGGCGGCGGAGATCCCAGATCTTGACGACGACATAGGCGGAGTTGATCTCTTCGACGCGGCCCCACTCGCCCTGAATGACGACAACGTCATCGACGTGGATGGGTTCGGTGAATGCGATCTGGAGGCCGGCGAAGAAGTTGGCTGCGGTGGAGCGGGCGGCGGTGGCGAGGATGACGGAGGCGACACCGGCGGAGGCAAGAAGACCGGAGCCCCAGCGCAGGACGGTGGCATCGTTGAAGGTCCAGAGGAGAGCGCCGATCGTGGTGATGACGATGAGCGTGATGAGCATACGGCGGAAGAGCTGGAACTGCGTATGGATACGTCGCGCCTGGAGATTGTTTAAGACTGCGAGGTCGTATCGGCGTAGCGTCGCGGACTGGAAGGCGTAGATGCAGCCGATGGCGAACCATCCGAGTGCGATGACGATCCCCATGGCGATACCCTGGCGAATGACATGCGCGATGTTATCGGAAATTCTCGGGATGGCCGGTAGAACGATGCGCAGGCAGGTGAGAAAGAAGATGGCGCGCGCTGGATGGCTGAGGTACTTCCGAATGCCCCATCCCATGATCTTGTTTTCAGCTTCTTTGCGGCGGAGGATTCGGAAGATGACGTAGTGCGCAATGTTGGCGATGACGATGACAGCGCAGAACAGAAAGATGGCGAAGAACCAGGGGTGGTGGAAGTGCTCGGCGATGGAGGAGGGCAGTTGCATGGCTAACGGTAGTTTGGCACAGCCTCGAGCTTAGTGTGATTAGACGCGATAACGGCGAAGGTGTTTCTATATCGCTGGCTGGTTTTGCTGGAGGTGGTTGAGGAAGTTGAGGATAGCTTCCTGGAGCGCGATACGGTGGTCAGAATAAGAGTGGTCGGTAGCTAGGTGGAGGGTGGTGGTCTGCGTAGCGCCGGATTTGCGGAGTGCGGCGACAAAAGCGTCGTTTGATGGAACCAGGCCATCGTTGGAGGTAACGACGAGGATTGGGCGAGTAGCGAGCCTGGGGGCGAGGTTGGGGATGTTCCAGGTGTCGGCGTTGGCGACGATCTCTTCGGCGAGGCTGGTCGGAGTGCATCCTGCGAGAGGTGCCATGCCTTCGGCAGCAAGGTGTGTGGCGATGGGATTGACGGCGGCCTTTCGCTGCTCGGGCTTGAGCGATTCGACGATGTCAACTGACATATCGGCGGCGGAGATGAGTCCGACGGCCTTGATGGAGGGGTCCTGGGCGGCGGTGTATCGCGCTATGAAGCCGCCCATGCTGTGGCCGATGAGGATGATATTCGATGGGTCAGCGCGGAATTTTCTGGCGTTGGCGGGATCGCGCAGGAAGGCGATGGCGGACTGCGTGTCTTCAATGGAGTGGGTCAGGGAGAAGTCGCCGGGCGAGCCCCAGGAGCCGCGGTAGTTGAAGTAGAGGACGTCATAACCGGCGCGGCGGAGGGTTTGCGCGAGGTCGAGGTTGCGCTCGTTGCCGGGGAAGCCGTGGAGGAGGATGACAGCGGGGTGCGGGCCGGGGCCGGAGGCGATATAGACAAATGCGTTGAGGAGCGCGCCGTGGCTGGGGAGCTGGAAGGACTGCATGGCGGCTGGGTTGGATTTGTCGGGCGCGGGGTCGGTGGTGATGGCGGTGTTCTGCGCGTATGCAGGTACGACGGCGGAGAGCGATGCAAAGAGCAGAGCTGCTGAGAGGACGAGACGTCGTAGGGTCATGCGGTGATTGTAAAGAGAGATTTGGAGTTTCCGGCTGCTTCAATATTGAAGTTGTCGGAAATAGATGATTGGGCAACCTTCCGGTTACGCACGCAAAGGTGATGCGACGGCTGGTACGTTCTCAAAGATAATGAGACCAGTTCGAAATCAAGTTTTTTCGCGACCCCGTATCCTGGAGAGCTTCGGCTGCGTACCTATCCATATGAACGGAAAAAGTGTCACAGATCCGATCGGCAAATTCGATGCACGGTACATCGCTTTTATTGAGACGATCGCCCAACTGCGGCCTCGCCTGCACCGGTACTGCTCGCGCATGACTGGATCAGTGATGGACGGCGAGGATGTTGTTCAGGATGCGTTATTCGAGGCGTATCGGAAGCTGGACCAATACGACGAGAGTCGACCGCTTGGACCGTGGCTATTTCGCATTGCACACAATCGATGCATCGACTTCCTGCGGCGGCGCGGTGTTCGCGTTGAGGCCGAGACCGCTGCTATCGGCCCGGATTACGTCATGCCTGCGGACCCTGCTTTGCTTGGTGTTGGTCGAGCGGTGGAACAGCTTGTGATGAGCCTGCCTCCGAAAGAGCGAGCGTGCGTTTTGCTCAAGGATGTTTTTGACTACACGCTCGAAGAGATTGCGGAGCTGGTCGAGTCCACCGTTGGCGGCGTCAAGGCCGCGCTTAGCCGGGGCCGATCGAAGTTGGCTGCCGCGCCGGAACCTGTGACATCACACCGGGAGGTGAGTCCGGAGTTATCGCAGATACTGCATCTCTATGTCGACCGGTTCAACGAACGTGATTGGGACGGGCTTCGTAAGCTCATCAGCGCCGATGCTCAACTTCGCGTCATAGATCGCTTTGCTGGCCCCATCGACGAAGCGCCGTACTTCGGAGTCTATGGACGGCAGGTGGTGCCGTGGCGACTGGCGGTGGCAGAGGTGGATGGCGAGTTGGCAATTGTTGTGCTGCACCAGCACGAGGCTGAGTGGGGCCCCTATTCCGTTGCTCGGCTCGAAGTGATCGATCAGCGCGTCGTGCGAATCATGGATTATGCGCATTGCCCGTGGATTCTCTCGGCGGCGACTACGGTAGTCATGACCGGCTCCTCCCCCGGAACATTGCAGGCTGCGTATCCTGAACAGCCTGGCGCTCGTAATACGAGTTAGAAAGACAGTTCACGGAGGAAAAATGAACACGAAAGACGCTATTAAATTTGCGCTTACGGTCTCGAATCAAGTGGTGTTGAGCGAGATCGATCAGATGAGCGATGCTGCAACGACGTTTCCGACGCCGAATGGAGGATGTCATCCGCTTTGGGTCTTGGGTCATCTCACGTTGGTTGAGGGCATGATTCCGGCGACACTTTTCGGAGACAAGAATCCTGCGGCAGATTGGCAACGGTACTTCGGTGAGAACTCGGTGCCGGTGGACGATGCATCGTCGTATCCATCGTTCGGTGAGGTTCGAGAGAAGTATCTTCACTTGCGTGAGGAGAATCTGAAGCTGCTTGATTCGCTGAGCGAGGCAGATCTTGATAAGCCTACACTGGCTCCTCCAAAGGGACGTGAGCGGGAGTTTGCGACGTATGGGCAGAGCTTTCTTGTATTGGCGCTGCACCAGACGATGCATCGCGGCAATGTGACCGACTCGCGGCGTGCGGCTGGGCGATTGGCGTTTGCGGCGGCTTCTTCTAACTGATTATTCGATGCAGCGATGATGACGAGCTCAGGTGCGACCTGAGCTCGTCCTTTCTAAACTAATCAGGTCGGTCGAGATACCACGCATAATGCAATATGCAATTAAATGACCTTCCGGATGTTCCGGTGACGCGCTTCGATGGAGTCGATACCCTGCGAGGCCTCTCGATCCTTGCGGTTGTGTTGCTGCACGCTCATTTGCGGATGTTTTTCGCGGGACACTCAATCGAGCCGTTGATGCCGCGTTGGCTCTTCGAAGTTCTTTTTACGAATGGCAACAATGGCGTGACGGTTTTCTTTGCGGTGTCAGGCTTTCTTATTACGTTCACATCGCTGCGTCGTTTTGGATCGCTCGCACGAATGCGCGCTGCAACTTTCTATCGTGTCCGGTTTGCTCGCATCGCACCTCTATTACTGCTGACGCTCACCATACTTAGCTTGTTGCACCTGATGCACGCGGAAGGTTTCCGTATTCCGTCGTCGCGCGGTAGTTTGCCGCAGGCGGTATTTTCGGTTCTTACGTTTCATTTGAATTGGCTGGAAGCCAGGCGCGGATTTCTGCCGGCGAATTGGGACGTTCTGTGGTCGCTCTCGGTTGAAGAGATGTTCTATCTGTTCTTCCCGCTGGTATGTCTTCTGTTTCTGCGTTGGCGACGAGGGACGGTGCTCTTTGTTCTGGCGCTTGTCCTTTTCATAGGGATGGGGCCGTTCGCACGCACGGTTTGGACAACAAACGAGATCTGGCAGGAGAAATCTTACCTTGGCGGCATGGATGGTATTGCGTTGGGCTGCCTGACGGCGCTGCTTGTGGAACGGCTGCAGCGAGATCGTGTGCAAATCCGGACACGCCTTCTAATCGCGATTCAGTTTGCCGGAGCGTTTCTGATGGGTCTGATCATCGCATGGCCGCATTGGCATTGGATGCTCTTTGTTGGTCGAACAGGCATTGACGGCACAGTTCTGGCGTTGGGAACATGCTGCTTCATGTTTGGATCGGTACTCAGCGGACGCGTGGGTAAGCCGTGGAGCGAACCGATCCGCTGGATAGGCCGTCGCAGTTACGAGATTTACCTGACACATGAATTTGTCGTCGTGTGGATGACCCTGCTGTATGTCAAGCTTCAGCGCGGGTCGGTGCTGATGTGGATTGCGGCGATGGTCGCGTTGTCCGTCGTGATTGGCGCATGGGTCGCACGATGGTTTTCCGAACCAATGAACCGCCGCCTGCGAGGTGCTCGGATTGCTTCGAACCAAACTGAACCGGCCGAACAAATGGCGTGAAAAGAACCAAACCCCAGTAAAATAAAGGTTGATGGCTTTTACGGAACAATACGATGTTGTTGTGGTGGGTGCGGGGCATGCCGGATGCGAGGCGGCTATGGCTGCGGCGCGGATGGGGCTGCGGACCGCGATCTTTACGCTGAATCTGGATTTAATTGCGCAGATGAGTTGTAATCCGGCGATTGGTGGAATCGCCAAGGGACACCTGGTGCGTGAAGTGGATGCGCTGGGCGGCGTGATGGGCGAGGTTGCGGATGCCTGCGGGATTCAGTTTCGGCTGCTGAATACGAGTCGGGGGCCGGCGGTGTGGTCGCCAAGGGCGCAGTGCGACAAGGCGCTGTATCGGGTGAGGATGCGTGAGGTGCTCGAGGGGCAGAGGAATCTATTTATCAAGCAAGCTGAAGTTGTGGATCTTGTGGTGGAGGATGTTGTCTCCGTCGGGGAGAGCGGTCGTGCTTTGCCCGATACCCCACCCTTCGCAGAAGGCGCGAAGGATGGGGCATCCGGTTTTGTGACGAGTGAATCTGTTTCGGGTAATTCTGCGGCTCGAAAGGTTGTTCGTGGGTTGAAGCTGCGGGATGGCCGGGTGATTTTTGCTGGCGCGACGATTGTTACTACAGGGACGTTTCTGAATGGGTTGATTCATTGTGGGGAGCAGCAGTACACGGCGGGTCGGAGCGGGGAGCCGGCCAGTGTGTTGCTGGGTGAGAGTCTAAAGCGGCTGGGGTTGCGCGAGTGCCGGTTGAAGACGGGAACGCCGCCGCGGCTGGATGGACGCACGATTGATTGGACGCAGTTTCAGGAGCAGCCGGGGGATGTCGATCCTACGCCATTCAGCTTTCGGTCTCCGTTTGCGAAGGGTGGTGCGCTGCCGCTGCGGCAGATCAACTGCCATATCGCGCACACGACCGAAGAGACGCTGCGGCTGATTCGCGAGAACGTGCACCGTTCGCCGATGTATACAGGGCAGATTGAGGCGATTGGGCCGCGATATTGTCCTTCGATTGAAGACAAGATTGTGCGGTTTCCGGAGAAGACGAGGCACCAGTTCTTCCTGGAGCCGGAGGGTTTGAACACGCATGAGGTCTACATCAACGGCATGAGCACGAGTCTGCCGATGGAGATTCAGGCGGCGATGGTGCGGTCGATTCCGGGGCTTGAGAGTGCGGAGATGCTGCGGCCCGGGTATGCGATTGAGTATGACGCGATTGATCCCACGGAGCTTGATCGCACGCTGCGAGTGAAATCGTTTGATGGCTTGTATCTTGCCGGACAGATTAATGGGACGAGTGGGTATGAAGAGGCTGCGTGCCAGGGGTTGATGGCGGGCATCAATGCGGCGCTCGCAGTGAAGGGTGAGGCTGGGTTCACGCTCGATCGTACCGAGGCTTACACCGGCATCCTGATTGACGATCTGATCAGCAAGGGGACCAACGAGCCTTATCGGATGTTTACATCGCGGGCCGAGTACCGGCTTCATCTGCGAATAGATAATGCGGATCGAAGACTGACTCCGCATGGTCGGCGGCTGGGGCTGATTGATGATGCGGCGTGGATGGACTACGAGGCCAAGCAGGCGCGGGCGGTGGCGTTTGAGACGCTTTTAGAGACTGTACGTGTGCGAGCGGAGGAGTTGCCAGGGGCTCTGCTGGCGAGGATGGATGGCGATGCCGCTGGTGTGACGGGGCAGACGTTTGCGCAGCTGTTAAAGCGGCCTGAGGTTCCGATTGAGGAGCTGGCACCGTTGCTGCGCGAGAGGATGAGCGGCGTGCTGGAGCCGTGGGTTGCGGCGATTCGTTCCGGCGAGAGGCTGCCGAGCTGGGTGCGGAACGAGATGAAGACGGTGGAGACGGAGATCAAGTACTCCGGCTATCTGAACCAGCAGCGGCGGTCGATGGAGAAGATGAAGAAGGCGGAGCGGCGGTCGATTCCGGAATGGTTCGACTACAGCTCGGTGAGCGGGCTATCGACGGAGATGAAGCAGGTGTTGTCGCGGGTGAGGCCGCAGACGCTGGGGCAGGCAAGCCGGATTGCTGGAGTGACGCCGGCGGCGATCAGCTTGATCCATGTGTACATCGAAATCCAGGGCAAGCGGCAGGCAGTGGGCTAGCCTGTTACTTATGTTGGGGTACCGCATCTAATCAATTGGAAGATGGGCGAGGATGCGCATGCGAGTTTTTCTGGCTGTCGTGGTTTTGCTCGGATTGACGTGGTTTGGTTGGAGGAGGATTTCGATGGGAGCTTTTGCGGCAGAGCGTAAAGAGCCGATTCCGGCGGCGGTGGTTGACGAAACAAAGCCGGCAGGGGCGCATCATGAAAAGGCTGTGTTTGCGGGTGGATGTTTCTGGGGAACGCAGGCGGTGTTTCAGCGCGTGAAGGGTGTGGAGAAGACGACCGCTGGTTATGCGGGCGGGTCGGCTGCGACGGCGACGTACTCGCAGGTGACGACGGAGACGACGGGACATGCTGAGTCGCTGGAGATTGTGTTCGATCCAGCGAAGATCTCGTATGGGACCTTGCTGCGGATCTTTTTCAGTGCAGCGCATGATCCGACGCAATTGAACCGGCAGGGCCCGGATGTGGGGACATCGTACCGTTCGGCCATCTTCTATACGAGCGACGAGCAGAAGAAGATTGCCGAGGCCTACATCGCGCAGCTGGACGCGGCGAAGGCGTTTTCGGGACCGATTGTGACGCAGGTGGTTCCGCTGAAGGGTTTCTACGCGGGTGAGGATTATCACCAGGACTACGCGCTGAAGAACCCGGATAATCCTTATATTCAGGTTTGCGATGTGCCTAAAATTGCGGCGCTGAAGGCTCAGTTTCCGGATTTATTTCAGACTTATAAGGGGCATTGAGCGCATAATAAGGCCTCGTTTGTTTTCCGTACGGGGAACAGTTAAACGAGGAGATAAGAATTTGAAAAGGGTTCTGAAGCGTGTCGCAGTGAGTGTTGTATCACTACTGCTTCTTGCGGCTTTGAGCGGTATGTTCGTTTTCAAATTTGGTCAACATTGGATTGCCGCACGCGCTCAACCGCCTCACTTACAACGTAATCCCGAAGCTGCCAGCGATATGGTGTATCGCACCTTGGAGGGAGAGCAACAGCATCTGTCTTCGACGAAGGGGCAGGTAGTGTTTCTTGACCTGTGGGGAACGTGGTGCGTTCAGTGCGTCGCGGAGATGCCGACAGTACAGAAGCTCTATGACAGGTATAAAGACGATCCGCAGATAAAATTTATGATTGTTTCGCGCCTGGACTCACCTTGGGCGGTTCGTTCGTATGCGCGGCGAAACCATCTAAATTTGCCGTTCTACGTAACGAACGATGAAGATATTCCGATGTCTATGCATTTGAATCAATTTCCCTCCACCTTCATTTATGGAAAGGATGGCAAGCTGGTTGCGAAGCATGTGGGCGCAGCGGATTGGTCGGATCACTCTGTAAGTTTGTTTCTCGATCAGCTAAAGAGGGAGTGATGGAATCAGTGGGTGACTTCGCCTTCGGGTTCGTCGGTGGGACTGTCGATCTCGGCGGTGAAGCCTTCGAGGAGGCGCTCGAGGAAGGCCTCCTTGCCGATCTTTTCGTCCTGCATCTCGTGGGCTAGCGCAATGTGGCGGGCGAGATCGGCGAGGACGATCCCCCAGGCGAAGGGGTCGTCCCAGGCTCCGCTGCGGATGCTGACATGTTGTCCCTGCTCAGCGATCCAGACGCGAAGGACTTCGAAGGAGGCCTTGTCGCGCTGCGCGACGGGCGGAATGCTCAGTACTTTCTCGCTTCCCATGATTTTCGGTGTCCTCGTTGTGAAAAACATAAAGCTTATGATCTTGTTAGTAGTGAAACAGCCGGAAGCCGAAGTTGCTAGTCCAGTTTTCAACAGGGCCACTGATGTTTTCGACATAAATACGTGGTTTTCCTCTTTTATCCAGAGGAATTAACGGCGATCGAAGCCATGATGGACTTTGCGACGCTTTAGGATCAGAGGTTGCAGATGGCTACGTACCCACAGATCGTCGGAGAGCAGCACGAACGGCCCGTAGCCGTTCACGCGGAGATGACGATTCTCGGCGCGATGCTGGTTGAGCCAGTCGCGATTATCGACGCGACGATGCTGCTGAAGACGGATGACTTTGCGCTGGACTCGCATCGCAAAATTTACAGCTCGATGTTGCAGCTTGCGGAGGCAGGGCACGCCGTCGATATCGTGACGGTGACCGACCAGCTAAGCAAGCGCAAGGAGCTGGACTCAGTGGGCGGGTTGCCGTATCTGGCTTCGCTCAGCGAGGGTTTGCCGCGCAAGCTGAGTATCGAGAGCTATGTCCGGATAGTCCGGGACAAGAGCCTGATGCGCCAGCTGCTCAGCGTATGCGACATGGGCATGGTGGAGGCTTCGGACCAGAGTCGCGAGGCGCTCGACGTGCTGAACCAGGTTTCGAGCCGGCTGACGGAGATCTCCGAGCACGCGGTTACGGGCGGCTTCTCCGACATTACTGCCATCGTGAAGGAGTCGTTTGGCTCGATCGACGCGCTGTACGAGCAGGGGCGCGAGGTTACAGGGCTGGCGACGCACTACATCGAGTTCGACCGGATGACAAGCGGGCTGCAGGAGTCGGAGCTGATCATCATTGCGGCGCGGCCTTCGATGGGTAAGACGGCGTGGGCGATCAACATCGCGGAGAACGCGGCGGTTCGCGGCGGCAAGGTCGTTGCGGTGTTCTCGCTCGAGATGAGCAAAGCGAGCTTGCTGCGCAGAATGCTGGCGTCGCAGGCACTGGTGAACTCGAAGGCGATTCAGACCGGCATGCTGATGCGTGACGACCGGTCGAAGCTGATCAACGGGTTGGAACGGCTGATGGAGTCGAAGATGTTCATCGACGACACGCCGGGAATTACGCTGGCCGAGATGCGGGCGAAGGCTCGGCGTCTGAAGCAGCAGCATGGGTCGCTGGATCTGATCGTGATCGACTACCTGCAGCTTATGACGGGCTCGGTGAGCGCGAACCAGAAGAGCTTTGAGAACCGGACGCAGGAGGTCTCGGCCATCTCGCGCGGACTGAAGGCTCTGGCCAAGGAGATGAAGGTGCCGGTGGTGGCGCTGTCGCAGCTTTCACGTGCGAGTGAGCAGCGCGGCGGCGACAAGAAGCCGATGCTGAGCGACCTGCGCGAATCCGGCTCGATTGAGCAGGACGCCGACGTGGTGTGCTTCATCCATCGCGAGGAGTATTACGATCGCGAGAACGAGGATCTAAAAGGCAAAGCCGAGATCATCATCGCCAAGCAGAGAAATGGCCCGACCGGCAGCGTGCACCTGGCGTATCTCGCAGATTACACGCGGTTTGAGAATCTGTCGCAGAGTGACCCCGGGGGATACTAAGAGCAGGTATCGAAGGCGATAACAAAGTTGAAAGGCTACTGACAGGAGGTTGTCAGTGGCTTTTTTTATGCTGCAGGAGTAGTTGAGGCATACGAGGAGAGATCTATGAGCGAGCAGAGAACGAAACGGACGTCGGCGGTGGCTTGGTTCGAGATTCCGTCTCGTGATTTGAGCCGGGCAAAGAGGTTCTACGAGACGATTCTGGAGTGCACGATGAAGACGGACGATTTCGCGAGCAAGGATGAGGAGATCTGCATCTTTCCGGCGGAGCAGACCGGCGTCTCAGGTGCTTTAGTGAAGCGCAACTTTCAACGGCCAGGAAGCGACGGAACGATGGTGTACCTCAGCTGCGATGGCAGGCTGGATGCCGTGCTCAGCAAGGTTGTGGGAGCTGGAGGACGGGTGATCGTGCCGAGGACATTGGTTCCGGGTGGCCACGGTGCGTTCGCCTGCATGAGGGATTCTGAGGGAAATCACGTCGGTTTGCACACGGCGATCTGAGTCGACCACGGATTTGCCTGGAGAAACGCGGATGAAGAACTAAACACCGTGCTGTTTCCCTTGATCCGTAGTTCCGTGTCGATCTGTGATCGGCTACGACTAGTGTTTCCACGATCCCAGCATGATGTCGTCTTTTTTGCGGCCCAGGGTGGTGGGCGCTGTCATTGGAGTCGTAGTGATGGCGTGAGGAACGAGGTTGGGTGGCCAGAGTGGGTCGGTGGCAGTGATGGGTCCGAGGTCTACATCGGGGATTTTGGTTCCCATGCCTGCGTTCATGGTGTCGATAAAGGTATTGGCTACGACAGCGTAACCGGTGTTGGTGGGATGAATGCCGTCGAGCGAGAAGACACCGCCCAGAAAGGCGGTTGTGCCGGTATATCCGTTGATGGTGATGCCGGAGGCAGCGACCTTATTGAAGAGAGCATTGATATCGACGAGGGTCGCATTAATGGACTTGGCTTGCTGGGCGATGACTCCGTTATAAGCGGTGACCTGTGCCTTTACAATGACGACTTCAGCTGCGGTCAGGACACCGGCGTCGGAGATTGGCGTCTTCTGGGTGCCCGCGAGAATGGCGGAGATCTCGGCGAAGCCGTCTTCGAGCGTGACGTAGTCTCCGGGGACGATGCCAAAGAGTGCGCTGAGCGTGGCCACGGGCAGATGCGTGGCGGCGGAGTACTCCGCGAGGACGAGAGCGGCGGGCTGGAGATAGGGCACGAGCGTGACATCAGGAATGTTAGCGATCACGAGGTGGGCAGGCGCAAGTGAGGAGAGCTGCGTGATGAGCGCGGTGTACTGCGTGGTGAAGTTGGCCACGGAGGTCATGGACGTGGGCGTTCCGGTAAGCGCGGCGACAAGCGCATCGTTGTTGCCGGCCCAGAGGAAGATAGTGGTGGGCTGAGCTTTGACGGCGAAGGTGGCTTGGCTATAGCTCTGCCCGTAGCCAAGGCCGGGGAAGCCGAGGACAAGCTGATTGATCTGCTGCTGGCCGGGCGCCGGATTGGGAAGTGGAACGGTGTTGGCGATGTCGTTGAGGAACGCACCGGGGACGGCGAGATTGGTCGCCTGCGTCGCCGGGTTATCACGTCCCGTGGTCGTACCGGGTGTAGGAATGATGACCGGAGGCGGGCCAAGAGATTCGAGTTGGAGGACGCTGGGTGCGCCGGGAGGGGCGATCAGCGGCAAAACAATGTTGAACTTTGCCTGGGCCGCTACAAGCGGTGCCCATCCGTGAACCTGCTGGATGTCGAGCAGGGAGCTGCTTTGATAGCCGGCGGTGAGCGAATCTCCGAGGAAGACCGTGTTGCTGAAGTTTCCGACGTTCTTCGCCTGGGCGGCTTGAATGGCGGCGAGGGGGTTGGAGCTTCCGCTGGAGCACCCGGCAATGGCAATCGCGACGATCGCAGCGAGGAGGGAGTGGCTGGTCTTTGATGCTGAACGAGTATTCATTTTCATGGCGGCGCACTAACCCCTTTGAGAACGTCGCGGACTCGATTGCTGTCGCGGCGGTGATGCTTTTTCCAGACGTGGCTTTGTATCACAGGCAGGGTAACGTTTGGAATGGGGACTGGCGGGCATCGTCCTGACGGCGTTTAGGATAGGAAGTGTGAAGAGCTGGGTGGAGGTATCAGAGCGGCGGCTGACGGCTAATTACAGACTGCTGGCGGAGACGGCTGGGGCGGAGATCACCGTGCTGGGGGTCGTGAAGGCAGATGCCTATGGGCACGGCGCGGAAGTTTGTGCTCCGGTGCTGGTCCGGGCCGGGGCAAAATGGCTTGGCGTGACCGATGCTGCGGAGGGAATGGCAGTTCGGCGGGCTTTGGCAGGGGCGGAAGTCTCCGTGCTGGTGATGTCAGGGCTTCTGGGGGATGAGGCCGAGGCTGTCGTTCAGCACTCGCTGACGCCTGTGGTATGGAACCGGCAGCAGATGGAGTGGCTTGCGGAGGCTGCGGAGCGGTGCGGATCGGGGCCGGTGGCGGTGCATTTGGAGATCGACAGCGGAATGGCTCGTCAGGGTGTTGCGGCCGGCGAAGAACTGTGCGAGCTGCTGGAATGGCTGCGTGGGCAAAAGAAAATCGTGCTGGACGGAGTAATGACGCACTTTGCCTCGGCTGAGGTTGCGGGCTCAGCGCAGACGCTGGCGCAGCAGGGACGCTTCGAAGAGGCGATGTGGCTGGTCGAGGACGCAGGTTTCCGGCCTGCATGGGTCCACGCGGGAAACTCCTCTACGCTCGACAACAATGGGGATGCGACCCAGTCGCTGGGGTGGCTTCGGAGTATCGCGGCGGGATGCGGTGCGCGGGCCATGGTACGCAGCGGGCTGGGACTTTATGGATATTGTCTGCCGATCGAGGGAGATCATGGAGCCGCGCAGGTTCGGAATGAATTGCTTCCGGTCATGACGTGGAAGACGCGGGTGATCGGGGTTCGCGACGTCCAGGCTGGAGAAACCGTCGGATATAACGCGACCTTTGTGGCGCAGCGGACCATGCGGCTGGCGTTGGTTCCCGTAGGTTATGCCGATGGTCTACGGCGAGAGCTTTCAGGCTCAAATACAGCTGCGGGTGGATGGATGATCGTGCAGGGGCAGCGTGCGGCAATTGTTGGCCGGGTGTCGATGAACCTTACGATCGTTGATGTAAGCGGGATCCCCGATGTTGCCGTTGGCGATGAGGTGGTCGTTCTGGGTGATGGCATCACGGCGGACGATCATGCGCTGTTGGCGCGGACGATTGCGTATGAAATCGTCTGCGGCGTGCGGTCTGCTGCGCATCTTATGCCGTGACGGTTTGCACCCATACCGTATCGACCGTTAAGATCGGGTTTGAAAGAAATGAGAGGAAACACTTCCATGGAATCCACCACAACGGCGCGTCGTACTGAAGATATCGCGCTCGATCTGCTGAAGTTTGTCGCGGCGCATGCCAATGTAGGAAGCAAGGGCACAGGCTCCACAGGCTTTGGCGTTATCTCCTCCGCTAAGCCGGAAGACCAGGTGGCGCAATTGCTGGAGTTGTACGGGCGTTGCCGCCAGGCCGTTGAGGCTCCGGTCTCTTCGAAGTAGTGTCTGCCTCAGTTCCACTGCGAGTCGTCGTTGTCGGTGCGGGTGCCTTCGGACGCAATCATCTGCGGGTATATCGCGAGCTGCAACAAGCGGGCAAGGATGTTGAGCTTGTCGGGATTGTAGACCGCGATCCAGCCACGCTGGCCGCCGCTGCTGCAAAGTTCGAGGTTCGTGGCTTCGATACGATCGAGGCTTGTCTGGCTGCCGCCGGACAGGTCGATGCCGCGTCGGTCTGTGTGCCGACGGTGCATCATGCCACGGCCGCTGAGCCCTTGTTGGCTGCGGGAATCGATCTTCTGATCGAGAAGCCTCTTGCAGCGAACCTTACTGATGCCGACAGGATTCTTGAACTGAGCGACAAGTATGACCGCATCGTTCAGGCAGGGCATCTGGAAAGATTTAATCCGGCAGTCACCGCTGCTCGACAACATCTGCACCAACCCATGTTTTTTGAGGCGCATCGGCTAAGCGTCTTTACGCCGCGGTCTCTCGATGTCGATGTTGTGTTGGATCTGATGATCCACGACATCGACATTGTGCTGAGCCTTGTGGCTTCGCCGGTGCTCGAGGTGCGCGCCGTGGGACTGCCGGTGCTCTCGCGCAAAGTCGATATCGCCAATGTTCGGCTGGAATTCGAGAACGGCTGCGTCGCCAACTTTACCGCGAGCCGCGTCAGCACCGAGCGCGTGCGCAAGCTGCGTTTCTTTCAACCGCATCAGTATCTGTCGCTCGACTTTGCGCGGCAGGATCTGTTGATGATTGACGTGACGGCTGCCGCGGGTATGGACCCTGCGCAACTTGCGGCGATGGCGCAGATGGTGCAGCAGGCTGGAGGCCACCCTTCGGCAGGACTCTCGTTAAACAAGATTCCCGTGGAGCAGGGCGAGCCCCTGCGACTCGAAATCGAGTCGTTTCTTCGTGCCGTCCGGCAACGAAGTACACCTGTAGTTTCGGGCAAGGATGGCCGCGCTGCACTGGCGCTCGCGCTTGAGATCAACGCAGCGATCAAAGTGCATACGGAACGTGCGGGCCTTTAGTGTCCTGCCTGGAGCGCACTTTGCCGTCGAATCGAGTGCTCAAACCGGCTCATGTAGAAAGCCACTAACACCTCAGTTAGTGCAAGTGCCCTGTTCTCATCGATTCACAGTTCCAGGGCCGTTCGGCCAAAGATCGCGTCGGGATTGACGTCGCTCTACAAGCGAACGAACCCAACCCGTCAGCCTTAGAGCGCATCTATCACCGGTATAAGGCGATTGAAAGCATCTCGCCAGCAAGAGCCCTCTACTCACCTGAAGACAGCGGTGAGACACAGCACGACTAAAAAACGTCTCCGAAGCGGCTGAAGTTCTTGCCGTTGAAACGTCGCGCGCAAAAGCAGCGAATGAAAGGTTCAATCGATGAAAGCACTCGTCTATCACGGCCCTAAAAAGGTAAGCGTCGACACGGTTCCGGACGCCAAAATTGAGAAGCAGACCGACGTAATCATTAGGCTAACGACCACAAACATTTGCGGATCCGATCTTCATATGTACGAAGGCCGCACTGACGTCGAAAAAGGCAAAATCCTTGGCCACGAGAATCTAGGTGAGGTGGTCGAGGTCGGCAAGGCAGTCGACACCGTCAAGAAAGGCATGAAGGTTGTCCTTCCGTTCAACATTGCTTGCGGGTTCTGCGCAAATTGCGAGCGCGGGCTCACGGGTTTTTGCCTGACGTGTGCGGATCCGTCTGTCATGCCCGGTATGGCCGGGGCGGCCTACGGATTCGCGGGGATGGGCCCCTATTCCGGTGGACAGGCCGAATATCTGCGCGTTCCTTATGCCGACTTCAACTGCCTGAAACTTCCCGAGGACGCGACCGAGAAGGAGCGAGACTATGTCATGCTCTCCGACATCTTTCCGACGGGTTGGCATGCAACTCGCCTGGCCGATCTCAAACCTGGCGAGTCCATCCTGATTTATGGAGCGGGTCCTGTCGGTCTGATGGCAGCCATGTCTGCCCGCATTCAGGGCGCAAGTCAAATCTTCGTGGTCGATCATAAGGCCGATAGGCTTGCGCTTGCAGAGAAGATCGGTGCCACTCCAATCAACTCTTCTAACGATGACGTGGCCGAACAGATTCGCGAACACACCAATGGCCTGGGTGCGGACTGCGGAGCCGAGTGTATCGGCTACCAGTGCCACAACTCACGTGGCGAAGAGGTTCCGAACATGGTCATGAACGCTCTGGTCGATGCCGTAAAGTCCACGGGTGTGCTTGGAGTAGTGGGAGTATTTGTACCCCAGGACCCAGGCTCCAGCGACAAGCTCGAGAAGAAAGGGCAGATCGCCTTCGACATGGGTAAGTTCTGGTTCAAGGGCCAGAAGATGGGCACCGGTCAGTGCAACGTGAAAGCCTACAACCGTCGGTTGATGGATCTGATTCACCACGGCAGGGCGAACCCATCTTTCATCGTCTCGCACGAGCTTCCTCTCGCCGAAGCCCCCACCGCATACAAGCACTTCGACAACCGCGACGAAGGTTGGACCAAAGTTATCCTCCACCCTCACGCTGCCTAGTCTTTTGATACATCGGGCCGGATGCCTTTCGGGGCCCCGGCCCAATTTTGCAGTCGATCGCTACTTCGTCGGCGGATAGCCGTGAAGCTGCGGGCCGACTATGTTTGAGAAGTTGTAGTCACCGCGACGATCGCCGTCGATCGTCCAGAACATCGCGCCGATCATGCCCGGATAACCCGAAGGATTGCGCAGCTTGTACGTTGTCCCGGCGGGAGCCTTGCCCGTGATGATGTAGTCCATCGCCTGACTCACGATTTCTGGCGTTGTGTCTCCAGTCAGAAATCCAACGGCAACCTTATTGGCTGGCACGGGTGGAAAGAAATGCTTCGGATCGCCTCCGACATTGAAACCATGCAGCAGAAGTTCCGTCATGGCTGCGTGATAGTCCACCGTGCCTGGCTGATAGATCTCGCCATCGAGACCTTGGAGCGGCGGCGTGTTGTAGTCCTGCACATCGATGAACGAGAGAATGTCGCGGATCGCATAAGTAATGGCAAGATAGGAACCGAACTGGCCGCCATAGCTCGGATAGCCCGACGGTATCTGCGTCCCTTCCGGCACAAGGCTGATCATGAAGCCGGGTCCGAAGTGATCGTGCACCTGACGCAACGCCGAGATCAGGTTCACGATGGAGGGCGTCGTCGGATGCTTGAAGTCTGTGTCGCCCGGATCGATCGAAAGCGATGGGCTCTCAAAGTCGATATCGATACCGTCGAAGCCATACTCCTCGACGATGCGAATTACAGAAGAGACAAAGTTCGGAACGCGGTTCGGATCGGCAAGTGTAAAGTGCTGACCGCCTCCACCGAGAGAAATCATGACCTTCCTGCCCTGCCCCTTCAGATACGCAATGTCGGCCTTGAACTCTGCTGTATCGAGTCCCGCAGGCGTATGAAACTGCATAGTCCCTTCGGGCGCGTTCTTATCCGGTGTAGCGAAGGCAACGATGACGACGTCCCACTGCGGCGATACCCCGCGTAACGGAAAGGTGGAACCCGCTTTACCGTAACCCGCCCAGTAACCAATGAGCTTATGTCCATTCGGCGCGCCGCTGAGCGGGATGGCTGCAGCTGTTGGCGCAGCAGCAGCAGAGAAACCCGTGGGCGCAGGGCATGGCTTTGCTGATTCGGTGAGCGTCTGCGTATCAGGAAAACTATAGATACTGCCGAAATTTTCCGAAGCTCCGGTATACCACGGCAGCAGCGCCACGTTCTGCAAGTGATACACAGCTCCATCCGCATGCGCGACGAAGGCCTTCGATGCCGGCACATTGTTTTTAGGGTTTGTGTTCGTCGGTTCAAGAAGGAAATAAGCAGACGCAACGCCGGTGCCGCCGCAATGACCCTGGTCTCCCGCAGACACGGAGGCGAGACGCATCCATGCTGGAAATTTGTTTCCCCGAGTCGAGGGACCGTTGCTTCCATGAAACATGGGATCGTGCAGGGGATCGTTGATGAACTCCGCCAGTTGCTGAGTCAGCGGCTGTACATCGCTATCTTCAACGATGGCGGGTGTTCCATGAAGATACGATCCAAGCACAAAAGAGTTTCCAGTAGCGGAATCAACACCGTGCGTTCCCCAGGAGCAGCACTCCGTTGCGTCGCCCTCAACGTAATAAGTAGTGTTGTGCGTCACGGCGACGATAAGCTTTCCATCCTGCGGGGGAATCTGCTTGAAGATCTCCCTTTGCAGAAACTCAACATCGACGACCGCAAAAGAGCCGCCAGTCTTCTTCGATGTAAGAACGTAGCCGTAGCCGACGGGGACGGTAATCGCCACCGGCTTCACATCCGGCTTGCCAAGCGGCGTGTGCCATCCTTCAGCTTTCGGAAAAGTAGTGCGCAGCATAGCGTCGCCATATTGCGTGGTGTTGCCGGGCGCGAAGGCAAACTCAGAGAAGATAGGCGAACGAAGAATGTGCGATACATCAGCGGCTGCATCCATAACGAACGGCTTGCCGGCTGTCTTTTTTGCCTCGAACGACAACGTAACCGGAACCAGCACGGTAGGGATGGTTGTAGTGCCTCCCTGTGCCGGGTCGCGGCCTACGAGCGTGTACGAGCTTTGGCCCGCGGAATATACGAAAGTTGGTACAGTGCCTTGCGAATGCGCAGATTGTAGTGAAAGAACAAAAGGAAATAACAGGCAGATCGACTTGATTCGCATATCCAGCTTGACGGACCTCTGACACGGGATTGAAGACGTGTATAACCAGCTTCTTTCATGCCGAGCCGTAGTGCAAATCGATGACAAAACTTCACAGGATTACTGCTCCACTCTTCAAGAACGCGGCATATCTCCCCATATGCCGCGTTCCGTGATCGGACAGCTAAAACGCTGTGCCGAACCCCGCGTAATACTTTTTGAAGGCGCTGATCTCCATAGCAAAGACGCCATCAACTGTCTTCAGTGTGATGGGCCTCCACCAGCTAACGTCGTACATCGTAATGGTGGTGTCGAGAACGCTTGCCGTCGCTTCAGTATTGCCCCACGGATTGCGGAGAACGATCCACCGTCTGCAATTGGCGTAGGCCCAGCCCAGCACGGTGTAGCAGTGCGAGCCGACGACGTTAGCCGAACTGTAGTCGACGTGATCGGGTGCCGCATCGCCGGAGCTGTAGGTCCATGCGGTCATGGGATTGAAGGTGCGGCAGGAGAGACAGTTGGAGCGCAGAATCTGCCAGAGATCATCGGCACTGTGGTCCACGGTGTTGTAGTAGTGACGCGCACCCCCGTTAAGCTGCGACGTCGCATAGACGCAGTCGCCCCATGCCGTCTGCGTAATGTCGGGCATGTCGGTTGACGTGCCGGTCTTAAGCTTGGCGAAAGCCTTCTCGTAGACGGCGGGCCATGTCTCGCCAGACTCGCTGGAGCGACAATAGATGAAGTCTCCGCTTGCGGTGAGCGGAAGATTTTCGGTGATCTGGATGTCCTTGTCGATGGCGCCGCCGGAGTCGGCTTTATAAAAGTGAATGAGGTCGTTGAACTGTTCTTGATTGAGGCCAGTGGCGCGGGTAAGGTGTGCGATGCGGAACGGCGTCGCCCACGCAATGGCCGAGAGTGACGCGATGTAGTAGCAGTTGGCCACTGCTCCCTGGATCGGGTCGAAGAACTCTGCCGTCTCGTGGAAGAAGGTGCCCGCGCGGGCCCACTGGCCGTTTGGCGGCGTCCACCCGCTATCGATGCTCACCCTGATATTCGGATCAAAGATGACCGATTTAACGATGGAAGGGGAAAGAACCTGACCGAGCTGCAGCGTGTGAAGTGCCTCAGGAAGCTTGAGAGAGACGCTGAACTGCGAAAGATTCGCCAGGTTGAAGCAGGTGATTGGCCAGTCGATGATGCTCGTGAGCTGCTTGTTCTCCATCGCCTGCCGCAGCGTGGTGTACTGGCCAAGATCGATGAGACTGTTGGTCTGGGTATCGTTGCCCTCGGTGGGTTCGACGAGGTCGAGCAAAGGCGAGCGTACGGGAACGAGCTTGAGATTTTTATCGAGGCTGAGACCGGTGTAGAGAGGACCGCCGTACTTGGGATCGAAGAGCTGATTGTAAGGTGTGCCGAGAATCTGTTCGAGCATACTGGGCGCGTCCGGCAGATCTTTCCAGGAAATCTTGCGGCCTGCAATCAGCTCGGCAAGAGCGTAGGGGTTGATGACGGCGCAGTTCTGCCCTTGTCCGTTCGTTGCTTTGGGCGCAGATGCTTTACGCGCGGCGGCGGTATTTTTTGACTTGGTCGAAGCCATGAGTGTTCTCCCTCGGATGAAGTGATGTGCGCCTTGTGCGGGGGAGAACGTGCATGTCGTCACGTGGCGGGCCCGCTTCGCATGACCAGCGCGCTCCGCCGTCTGGTCTCACAAGGACCGGGATCAGCGAGCGACATGCTTATAGCAATGGTGTGGGAAGGGGTGAATCCGTTTCATCCGAAACGTAAATCTGCCGGCAGAAGGGACCAGGTGGAACTAGTTCATCTTCTGGATAGGAATGTTCTCGGGGATTTTGAGTTCGAACTGGTCGTCTTCGAGCTTTTGATTCAGCGTCAGTTTAACGATGGTCACAGTGAGACTGTAGTGGTCACGCGGTCTCTGAATGACGATAGTCGAGGGGAATGGGATGTCCCCGTAGAAGTGGTAGTTGCTGTATAGCGCCTTGGTGACGATCTGGCCATCCTTGTCGTAGATGTCCTGCTGAAATGGCAACAGATCGGTGCTGTTGATGTGGACCACGCGGATGGTGCGGGCGGTCTGGCCTTCGGGCTGGGCGAGAACCTGAAGGGCGTATGCAGGCTCTTCTATGAGTTCCTTCTTGTTTTCGCTCGGGATGACGCGAATGTCGGTCGTCATGGAAAGGATCTGATTCGGCCCCTGACCCTGAACGAACATGGAGTCGAAGAAGACGGACGGACGCAGGTTTTCGAGACCGTTTCTCGACGGCTTCGTTACCTCGTTGGTGCCTTCCATTGCCTTGTTATAGCGCGGGATCAGCAGCTTGAAGTTGGTTCCGTCGCTGACCATATCGAGCGCCGTGGAACCAAGAACCGGAACACGCAGCAGAACGCGGAGGTTTGCCGGCTTGCGCATGAAGATGTAGCCGCTAAGGCTGGTGTACTCCCTCTCTTTGCCTTGAAGACCGCCGCCAGTGACTGCCGCTACCGTTACCGAGGCATTCAGGGTCTGGATGGAGTCGAACCGCGCATTGAGCTGGCGGGACATCTCATCAAGCGACGTACTCATGACGACATCGGCAAGACGGGTTTTGGGGACGATGCGAGTACGCGAGATGCATCCAGTGAGCGCTGGAACCACCCCGATGAGCCCAATGGCCAACGCATGTCGCAACTTTATCGTCACAAACTGCAAGTATATCTTTCTCCGCACGGATACCCTGACGCTAAGTCTCGAAGGATCAAGACCTGCAACAGAAAAGATGTCCCTATTTTGTCTTAGATGTTTCCAAAGCATAGGTAGCTTCGGAGATTTGTAAACAAAGTCATTGGAGTTGTGTCTTCTGAGCTTGACGATAGGCCTGCACCTTCTCGGTGTGCTCTTTAAGGCTGGTGGAGAAGCGGCTGTGCCCGGCTGCATCGCTCACAAAATAAAGATAATCGGTTTTCGCCGGAGATATTGCCGCCTTGAGAGCGGCCATCCCGGGATTGGAGATCGGCCCCGGCGGCAGACCCGTGTGTTTATAGGTGTTGTAAGGCGAAGGCGACTGGAGATCGGAGGCATAGATGGCGCCCCGCCAGCGGTCTTCGAGCAACGCCGCATAGATAACCGTAGGGTCGGTGGCCAGGGGCATGTCCTGCGCGAGTCGGTTGACGAAGACACTGGCCACAAGCGGCCGCTCGGCGTCCTGGCTGACCTCTTTTTCTATCAGGGAGGCCATGATGACCGTACGGGCAACGTCCTCGGTCAAGCCGAGCTGAATCGCCGCTTGCCGGAAGCGATGCACCATCGCTGTAAGCATCTGAACCGGCGTCGTATGGCGCGAAAAGCGGTAAGTATCGGGGAAGAGATATCCCTCAAGAGAATCCGGCGCTACACCCGGCTTCGCCCATTCGGCAATCAGTTCGGTGTGCTGCCGTGCAGCCGCGAGAAATGCCGCTCGCGAACCGAGCCCCGCAGCCTCGACTGCCTGGGCAATATCGAAGATGTTGTAACCCTCGGGAATGGTAAGGGCGCGCGTATAAACATCGCCGCGGGCGATGCGGTCGTACACCTCGGTCATGGGCACAGGATGGTCGAAGCGGTACTCACCCGCCTTGAGCGTCCCGCCCCGACGCTCGCGCAGCAAATCGAAGCCTAACCGGTGCCGGATGATGCCGCTCCGCTGAAGCTGCTCTGCGATCGCCTGCGTTCCGGTTCCTGGAGCGATATCGACGAAGGTTTCCGCATGGGGGCCGAACGGCGTATAGATCACATAGCCGGCTGCAGCCACGGCGACAAGAACGAGCAGAAACAGGATCCCGAAAAACTTCAAAATTGCGTGCCTCCATCGAGCCCGGCCCGATGCCCTGGTTTTCCTTGTATTTTACTTTCTGCTTTGTGTTTTCGGCGTTCGCGCCTCCTGCGAACCGTTACACTCAGTCTCGTCCTGCAGTCTTTCCTCGATGCGAGGTCCAACCAGCGCAACCGCTAGACGACGGAATCGAGAGTGGTTAGGCCCTGCCAACGCATCTCCGCCGCTATTGCATCGTATAATCAAGTTTTCACTTCAGCGCGCTGCCGCGAGAAATCATGTGCGAGCAGGCCAGCAGGATCCGGAAGGCCCCATGCCCGAACAAGTAAAGAAAAGGCTAGAAGAAGAGATCAAGCTGCTCGAACACGAACTCACGACCGAGCTACCCGCAGAGATCAAAAAAGCCGTCGCTCTTGGTGACCTGAGTGAGAACGCCGAGTACCACATGGCGAAGCAGCGGCAGGTGTTCGTCAACGCCCGGCTGGGCCAGCTCAAAAAGCGTATGGGCGAGCTCGCAATGGTCAACCTCGTGAACATCCCGAGAGACAAAGTCGGCTTCGGCGCTACCGTCACGGTCTTCGACTCCAGCAAGGACGAAGAGATCAGCTACAAGCTCGTGACGAGCGAAGAATCGGATGTGGTGCAGGGATTGATCTCGACGACATCGCCGATCGGACGCGCATTGCTGGGCAAAAAAGTTGGGGATACAGCCACCGTCGTAACGCCGAATGGCAAGCGCGAGCTTGAAGTCCTGAAGCTCGTCACCATCCACGACGTCAGCGAGTAGATTCGGTCGCACGGCTGTAGCTGTGCATAAGAAAGAAGCGATAGACGGGGCATTGGCCCCTGAGGGCAAGGTTTTTGACCTGGACAAGCGCATTCGGAAAAGGCAGTGGCTGGCTCCTGCAGAAGATCGTCAACGGCTTGGCGTTGACCAGGATTTCGCCGAACGCGCTTACCTTTATCGGGCTTCTGATCAACATTGTTGCGGCATTCTTCTTTGGCTTTGCGCGAGGCAGCAACGCCAATCGCATGTTCTTCTACGCCGGGTTGATTATCATCGGCGCTGGCATCTTCGACATGGTGGATGGCCGCGTCGCCCGCCAGACCAACCAGGTCTCCGTCTTCGGCGCATTCTTCGATTCCGTGATGGATCGCTACTCCGACGTCGCAATCTTCTTTGGCCTGCTCGTCTACTACGCTCGCGGCAACCGTCTCTTTTACGTCGGGCTCGTGGCCTTTGTAATGACGGCGAGTCTTATGGTCAGCTACACCCGCGCTCGCGCAGAGGCGCTGATCGGTACATGCAAGGTCGGCTTTATGGAGCGGCCCGAGCGGATCGTCTGCGTCATCCTTGGCGCACTCTGTAATCGCTGGGGCGTAATGGCTCCAGCCCTCTGGGTTCTGGCCCTCTTCTCCACGATCACCGTCATCCACCGCATCCGCTATACCTACCTTGAAACCGAGCGCCGCAAGCTGGTGGCTTCCAGCTAGATCGGCGAAGAAACAGTTTTTAGAACCTGTCCATTAGAGGTTTCGACAGAGATTTTGCGGCGTTGTCACCTGAATGCAGCAATTTGAAATCGTCATCCTGAACGCAGTGAAGGATCCTTGTATTTCGTCTTTGCTTTTACCTAAATCCGCGAAAATCCGTGGTCGAGCACTACAAAATCGGTGTTATCCGTGCAGATCGGTGTTAAGCCCTCTCGTTCTTAAATCCGTCTCATCCGCCCAAATCTGCGACCGGCCTTCAGTACCCGTTCAGGTACTTTTCGTTTTTGCTTCTCAGAAATCAGCGAAACGGATTTTTCACGGTTAGATCGCCAAATCGTTGGCCATGCTGAAGGTCTTCACTATAAAGAATGGCGCACTTTGCCTCCATAGCAGCCGCTACGATCAAACTGTCGTACCAGCTAAGCCGATGCCTCCCTTGTAGCTGAATGGCTTCACTTACAAGCGCGGCAGACGAGTGAACCGCTAGTATCGGGCGAAAGACGGTCGCAAGATATTGTTGCGCATCATCATGTCGCATTGGCGGGTTTGCCTTATTCAAAACGACGTTGAAAAACTCTTGCACAACCTGGTAGCTGACCACGCCAGCTCGACGGGTAGTTGCGTTTCGAATGAGATCGACTGCCGTCTTTGCTTTTTCGGGATAGCGCTCGTCATGCGAATAAATGAAGATATTTGTGTCTAGGAAATATCTATCGCTCATTCATCTCGTCTCTCGTGTACTTTCGATTGACCTTCACGTATTTCAGACGGTCCATAAGAGTGTCGAATTCCTGGGCATGTCCCTGCTGCTCCGAAAATTGAGCAAGCCATTCACGAAACGCAGCATTAAGAGTCGTGTGCCGCGCCTTCGCAGCCAAACGTGCCCGTTCAATGAGGTCTTCATTCGCGCTTAAAGTCACATTTCTCACTCTTCAAGAATACACGAAAATAGTGTGCACTTTAAAAGTGCAAATAAACATACACGCTAATTCCCCAGCAAAATCGCATGTCAAGCCCGATAATCGCGTAACTCAATCCCTTTCAATAACATCCGCATTGCGTGGGAGTTATTCCCAATCCACTACAATTGAAGTTAGAGATGAAAAAAGTCCCGGCTAAACCGGGATTTTTGCCATTAATGCCCATAAACCTTTTAGAAAGACGAATTTACCCGTAACCCTTTTGGAATGACGATTTTCCGCACTAAAAATTCCATAAACCGCTGATTGCAAAAGGTTTATAAATACACCCCCTGGGGGGGGGGGTACTCTCAGAGTCAGATTATTCAGCAACCACCACAGGTCATGGCAAAACTACGACAGGATCCTCTGGATAATGTTGGTCTTCGCAAGGTCGATAATCTCGTCCCCACGTCCGCTCAGAACACTCTTCGCGGCCCACAGAGAGAATCCCTTCGCCTGGGCAAACGTAATGTTCGGCGGCATGGATAGTTCCTGCCGATTCACCATCACCTCGACCAGCGCCGGTCCTGACGTGGCGAAAGCAGTCTGCAACGCAGCTTCGAGATCGTTGGGATACTCGACGCGTACTGCATGCAGTCCCGCCGCTTTCCCTAACTCCGCGAAGCTGGGATTGTTCAGTTCAGTTCCGTAGTTCACGATTCCCGCAGCCTTCATCTCCAGCTCCACGAAGGCAAGCGAACCGTTGTTGAAGACGACGATCTTTACTGGAAGGTTGAGCTGGCGGAGGGTAAGAAGATCGCCAAGCATCATCGCCAGACCGCCATCGCCCGAAAGCGTGATGACCTGACGCTCCGGATGACTCGCCTGCGCTCCGATAGCCTGCGGTACGGCACAGGCCATCGAGCCATGGGCGAACGAGCCAAGCAGACGGCGCTTGCCGTTCATGCTGAGGTAACGTGCGGCCCAGACAGTGGGTGTCCCCACATCGCAGGTAAAGATCGCATCGTCGCTCGCAAGCTTGTCGATAAGGCGAGCGACATACTGCGGATGAATTGGGGTCTGGTTCTTGTCCGAGCTGGCTAGTTCTTCAAGGCCTTCGCGGACCTTTTTGTAGTCCTTCAGTCTGCCGTCGATATGGCTGCGCTCGGTCTTGCTGGTCAGTAAAGGAAGAAGCGCGGCCAGCGTCTCTTTGATGGAGCCTACGAAACCCAGATCGACTTTGGTGCGGCGGCCAATCTGGTTGCCGCGAATGTCGATCTGGATGACCTTGGCGTGTGCTGGAAAGAACTGCGCGTAAGGAAAATCAGTGCCCAGCATCAGGAGAACATCGCAGTCTTCCATGGCGTGGTACCCGGAGCTGAAGCCGATGAGACCGGTCATGCCCACGTCGAAAGGATTGTCGTACTCGATGTACTCTTTGCCGCGCAGCGCATGAACGATGGGAGACTTTAGCGCTTCGGCGGTGGCGAGCAGCTCCTGATGAGCGCCCTTGCAGCCAGCGCCGCCGAGGATCGTTATCTTTTTGCCGGCGTTGAGAATCTCCGCGGCCTCGCGCAGCTCTGCGTCATTGGGTCGCACGACTGGCTTCGCCATCCTGATCGGTGGCGCAACATGGCCATTGGGCACATCTTTGGTGAAGACATCGCCGGGGATGACAAGGACCGAGACGCTGGAGAGATTGATGGCCGAGCGTATGGCAATCTCGAGCGTGCGCGGCATCTGTTCCGCCACGCCCACCATCTCGCAGTAATCGCTGCACTCTTTGAAGAGGTTCTGTGGATGAGTCTCTTGAAAGTAGTTGGTGCCAATCTCCTGGCTGGGAATGTGAGCGGCGATGGCAAGGACGGGAACGCGGCTGCGGTGACAGTCGAAGAGCCCGTTGATGAGGTGCAAATTGCCAGGCCCGCAGCTTGCCGCGCACACGGCGAGCGATCCGGTGAGATGAGCCTCGGCGCCAGCGGCGAAAGCGGCCGCCTCTTCATTGCGAACATGCGCCCACGCGATGGTCCCATCCCTTCGCAAAGCATCGGTGAAACCGTTGAGTGAGTCGCCAGGCAAGCCATAAACCTGCTTGACGCCAGCGTTCTTAAGAGCTTCGACGATCAGTTCTGCAATTGTCTTTGCCATGGGTCTCTCCGGGGACTGTTTTGGTGACTGATGGTTGAGATGTGATGTTGATCAGAGCTTATGCTCTCGTTCGTATCGATATTGTTTGGTCTTGAATATCTCGTTAAGGTAGGTGCCTTTCGAAGGCGCAGCGCGGAAGGCTTGATACTCTTCCGGTGGAACGTCGAAATAGCGGTAAGTTCCTCGATTCGCTCGGTACACGATGGTTAGAATTCGGGCGTCGGCGTTGTAGGACATCGCGGCGATGACGCTGGAGGGCATTCCCGCTAAGACTCCCGTAAACTTGAGATGCAATGAAGACGCAACCAGTTTTGTTAATTCACGGCGGCGCATGGGCCATGCCCGACGATGCTGTTGCCGCACACGAAAACGGAATCGCCAATGCGCTGGCCGCAGGTTATGCTCTGCTGGAAAAAGGCGCTTCTGCCGTGGATGCTGTGGAAGCTGCAGTCGCTGTGATGGAAGACGACGACACGTTTGATGCTGGGCGAGGATCGTTCTTGACGCAGGATGGCCGCGTGCAGTTGGATGCCTTGCTGATGAACGGAGGAAATCTCCGCACTGGAGGCGTAGCTTGCGTCGAGCGGTTGCGGAATCCGATCCATGCGGCACGGCTAGTGTTAGATCACAGCCCGCATGTGTACTTCGTCGGGACTGGAGCGGAGAGATTTGCCCGTCAGCATGGTATGGCGTTGGTGGACAATACAGAGTTGATCGTTCCACGCGAGCGTGAACGTTTGATGGCCTTCCAGAAGGCGGAACTAGAGGGTGCTACAGACACCACATTCTCAGGACCGCTCGATTCGCACGATACTGTCGGTGCTGTGGCGCTGGACGTCGATAGGAACATCGCCGCAGGGACCAGCACAGGCGGAACACTGTCGAAGGCTCCCGGACGTGTAGGCGATTCTTCGCTGATCGGCTGCGGATGTTACGCCGATAACCTCTCGGCTGCGGTATCACTGACGGGTTGGGGCGAGCCGATTATGAAGCTCGTGCTGGGCAAATGGGCGGTCGATCGCGTGGCAGCGGGATCGAGTCCGCAGGCGGCTGCGCAGGCGGCTATCGACTATCTGTTTGCCCGGCTTGGCGGCCACGGCGGAATTATTCTGCTCAGCCCCGATGGTCGCGTGGGATTGGCGCACAATACGCCGCGGATGGCGTGGGGCCTGCAGACTTCGGCGGGAGCGACGTGGGGAGTGACGCGTAACGCCTGATCTTTTCTGGCGAACGCATCTAATACAACGATGAACGATTTTTTGTTTCCAAAGCCGGTCGTGGAGGATGACCGGCTGCCGCGTATTCACCAACTGCTGCTGGACTTTTACGGCAAGCCTAAGCCACGCGAGCAGTGGGATCCCTTAACTCAGTTTATCTATTCCTTGCTTTCTTCACGCACCAAGTCCGAGATAACACTCGCGGCAGTACACCGTCTGCAGGATCGATTTGGAACCTGGGAAAATCTTCGCGACGCTACGTTGGCTGAGATTGAAGCCACGATCGGAGACATAACTTTTCCGGAGCAGAAAGCGGTAAATCTAAAAGCTTCATTGCAACAGATTACGGCGCGTTACGGAACGCTAACGCTGGATTTTCTGGCCAGTTACCGAACGGACAAGATTCGCGCGTGGCTGGAACAATTTCCAGGCGTTGGTCCCAAGACCAGCGGCGCTGTCGTCAACTTTAGTGTGCTTCGGCGGCGCGCTTTGTGTCTCGATACTCATCATCTGAGGATCGTTCAGCGACTTGGTCTCGTGCGTCACGGAGATGTCGCGCTCACCGAGGAGCGTCTGATGCGCATTGTGCCCGACAGCTGGGATGCAGCGATGCTCGACGAGGACCATAGGCTCGTCAAACGGCACGGCCAGGAGATATGCACCTTCTCCGATCCGAAGTGTTCCCGGTGTCCACTGCTATCGATGTGTCCCTATGGGCAAAAACAGACGAGCGCTCAGATCAGCTCAACCTAGTCGCTGTTCGAGGCGAAAGTCCCTTGCCTATCGATCGTTATCTCTTGCCCCTTGCAAAATGAATGCTCATTCATGTAGAACTTCGCGTCTCGAAATTTGCCGTCGCTGACGTTGCCAACTCGGATGGTGCGCCACGCGGCAAGGAGCATTCTTCATGCGCATACGCAAAACCCGGTTTCTGTTCTCGGCCTGCATCACCGTTCTACTTGTTCTAACCCATATCGTCAGCACACGACTGGTTGCCCAGAACATTTCGACCGCGCAACTGAACGGCAGCGTACATGATCCGACTGGAGCGGTTGTACTTGGCGCAACGATCACGATTGCCAACGTTTCTAAGGGGTTTTCGCGGACGACGACGAGCGATGGCCAGGGAAACTACCAGATTCTGCTGCTGCCACCGGGAAACTATACGGTGACGGCAAATGCTCCAGGCTTTTCGAAGACGATTGAGAGTAACGTCGTACTTACGGTAGGAGAGCAGGCTTCGCTTATGATCATGCTGTCGATCAGTGGCAGCGAGACCGTAAATGTAAATGCGGGCGCCGACCTCATTGAGACGCAGCGCAGCTCGCAATCGACAACTGTCGATCAGATGAGGATCAACAATTTGCCGATTAACGGCCGCAACTACATCAACTTCACACTGACAAATTCGCAGATTGCTCGTGATGCGGCGCCATCGGTAGGAGCGATTCCAACGTCAGGGTTGAACTTCGGCGGTGTGCGCGCACGGTCTAACTCGATCAACGTGGATGGTTCAGATGCTGGCGATTATGTTTCGGGCGGAACGCGGGCGACGGTTTCTCAGGACGCCGTACAAGAGTTTCAGATAATCACAAATGGCTTTGCCGCCGAGTATGGACGTGCATCGGGCGGGGTTGTAAATATTGTAACTAAAACAGGCACAAACAAAATACACGGCAGTGCATTCGGTTTTCTGCGCAACCGTTATATTCAGGCGACCAATCCTTTTTCTACAGTCGACCAGCCAGCATATACACGCGTCCAGGCAGGTTTTACTATCGGCGGAGCCATTATCCCGGACAAGACTTTCTACTTCTTTTCTACCGAAATTACGCGGCGCCAGGAGACGGGCTTTTCTGTTATCGGCAGGAACAACTTCGGCCTGACAAGCATCGATGTCAGCAAATTTTACGGAGCGCCCACTGGGTCTCTGACGGTTCAGGGGACGGCGCAGCAACAGGCATTTCTTTCCGCCGTACCCGCTGCGACGCCGGGCATTCAGCAATACGTGGCGTTGATTGGATCCAGCTCTTCGCTGGCGCTCACCGGTCAGAATCCCGGATTTCTGCAACCGACGATCGGGGCCAATCGATTCGTCACCTCGGGACAGGTAACGCCGACCTCCTTTACTCCGCTGAATCAACTCGTGGGCAATTTTCCGATTTCGGAGAAGACAGAGATCTACTCGCTGCGCCTCGATCATAAGCTGACAAACAATCAGCAAATCTTTGTGCGCGCAAGTGTTAGCCCAAGCTTCATTAGCGGCATTCAGGAGAGTGCAGCCAATCAGAATCTCGGCGAGAATTCGTTCTCGCGAACGGCGACGCAGAGCTTCCACGACTTCTCGATTGTGGGGCAACATACGCTTGTGCTCGGTAGCAATAAGGTCAACGAGCTGCGCTTCCAGTACGCGCGGCATCCGGTTCGCTTTGCCAATTCGAACTCTCCGGGGGGTGACGGTGTTGCGGTGAATATTCCAGGCTTCGCCTATTTCGGCAAGACGCCTTTCTCTGTCGTTGACCGCATTGAGAATCAGAATCAGCTGCAGGACAACTTCACGTACACACGCGGCAGTCACACCTTCAAATTCGGTGTTGATCTGCGCTATATCCCGATCAATTTGAAACAGGGTCAGCTCTACAGCGGTGGCGACTATACCTTTGCCGCGCTCAACGCTACTGATGTTTCGCCGCAGCTTGCAGGGCTGCCGGGTTTCTCGCCGATTCAGGCTTATGGGCTGGGTGTTCCGCAATCGTTCGTGCAGGGTATCGGCGTTACGACGTACAAATACGATCTGAAGACGCTGGGCGCGTTTCTGGAGGACAGCTGGCGGGTGACCAGCAGGCTAACGCTGAACGCGGGCATCCGCTATGACGTCGAAGCTTTTCCGACGCAGGGCGCTCTGAATGCCAATACTTATGCGGCTGAGCGTGCCTACGGGATTCGTCAGGGCATTCGGTTGCAGGATACTAATTTTGCGCCGCGCATCGGCATCTCGTACGATCCGCACGGCGATGCGAAGACTGTTATTCGCGCCAATTACGGCCTGTTTTATGATAGAGCGCCGGGTAATCTGCAGGCTCAGTCGAGCGTCTTCAACTCCACTACGGTCCCACTTGTGATTCTTGCGGGAGGCTCGCCATGTACGGCCGCGAGCACGGTTAGTCCATTGAATCTGAATGCCACGAATACGTTTCAGGGCTCACTTTCAAATCCCAACTGTTTACCTGTTCCTGGCCTCAACTATCAACCTGGCGAACAACGCTTCGATGCCAGCAATCCCAATTCGCTCTTCGTGAATCAGAACTTTCTCGCAACAGGGTTTCCTCTGGCGATTCTGCCGTCGGGACTGCCTGCCGATCTGCACTACGTTACACCGTACGTGCAACAGATCTCGTTTGGCATTGAGCAGGACATGGGGCACGATATATCGCTCAACATTGCCTTTAACTCCACAGGAGGACGGCATTTGAATCGTCCAGTGAATGTGAATCCTGTTAATCCGGCGCTGCTGGTGGGAAACTGGCGTAACGCGGTTGCCGCGGTAAATGCGGGAACTGCGTCTGTGCTTCCAGGAACGCCGATCTCTGCGGTAGCGAGCGGGACATCGAATCCGTTGACCGTTGCGACTGCCGGCGGAACGATTCCGTGCGGGCTGGGGCCGAAGGGCCCTTATGTTGCTCCGCCTCTGTTGAACTTCTTTCGGCGATCTGGATTGAATACATCGCTTGCGCAGTTTCTTGTGAGCCAGGGAGCTGGTCAGTGCGTTGCACTGGCAAGTGAGGTGGCGGCTGCCGATGGACTTGGCGTAGGGCTCTCTGTGCCTTTCGGTGACATGTCTCCTAATCTCACTAGCGGAACATCAAGCTATAACGGGCTCAGCGTCAACCTGAGGAAGCGCGTCTCCACCAAATACGAATTTCTTTTGAGCTATACATGGTCGCACGCTATCGATGATTCGACCGATGTCGTCTCGACGTCGGATGCTCCGCAGAATAATTTCAATCCAAATGCCGAACGCAGTACATCGACATTCGATCAGCGTAATCGTCTTGTGCTTAGCGGTGTCTACAACTCTGGCCGCTTAGGCGGTACGGGCTTTGTTCCTGCGGTGTTTTCGGGTGTTACTGTTGCGCCTATCTTCGAAATTTCTTCGGGAAGGCCGTTCAATATCCTTACCGGAACAGATACTAACTTCGACTTCAATCCTCTGACCGATCGGCCTAATGCTGTTCCTATTGGCAGCGGAACCAATAGCTGCGGCACATCGCCTGTGTTATCGAAGTATTCGTCGACGGGAGCCTTCAATCTTCCCTGCTATATCGACGCTCCGGCGGATGCCAGTGCCAACAGCAGCTACTTCAATGGGTCGCTGGGACGCAACGTCGGCACCAAGCCATATACAGTCTTCACAGACCTTCGCATTGGCAAAGACTTTACCTTTGCGCATGAGATAGCGCTGCAGCTTACGGCGGATGTTTTTAATCTCATCAACAAGAACAACACGCTCGATGTGAACCTGCTTTATACCAACGCGGGACAGGAGACTGCGGCTTCAGATCCGCGGCAGTTCCAGTTTGGGGCGAGGCTGTCGTTCTAGCGGCCGCAACTGAGGTACAACTCAACACCGATTTATACCGATGACACCGATCAAAAACAGACAAAGCAGATGACGAGCAAGAGCTTCTGTCTGCATCTTAGTCAACGTTCAGTGCGGCGTCGATGTCGACGATCAGTCGTTCGCCGGTGACGATCATGGAATGGATCTTGAGGTTGGTGAGGGAGAGCGCATAGCCGGTGGTTTCGGTGGAGCGGCTGAGCAGCTGACGCATAAGTGTGGCGGCGTTTACCTTCATCTGCTGGGGCAGTTTGCGATCGAGGAACGGGACGAGCAGGAAGTTCAGCTCGCTGGAGTCGCTGAGGTGCTCGATGCGGGCGTCGCGGAAGCCAATACTTTCGCCTTCGGCATCGGGAATCAGTGAGACATCGGCGTCGCGAGTGAGCGAGACACCAATGCAGGAACCGTGCATTGTGGTGCCGAATCTGGCTTTGGTGTGGACATGAACGACGATGCGGTCCTGAACGAAGGAGACGCGCGGGGATTCGGCGTAGACATAGCAGGGCGAGTTGGCATCGCCGCGGATGTAATAGCGGCCTTCGGGGCCGTTGAAGAGCTGTGTCCGAAGTGTGCGCTCGAGGGCGTTGGCGGAGATCTTCAGCTCAGCAGCGGAGGAGGTCTGGACCAAGACAAGGAGAAGGCTGCAGACAAGGAACGAGCCAAGCGAGAAACGACGCATAGTGTTTTAAGAATAAAGGTTTGTGTGAGATGAGGCTTGGTAGACGTTCGGAAATCATTGGGTTGTATCCTTGCTTGGCTGACTTGTATGTCGAATTAGGAGGGTTGATGGAAAGACGTGATTTTATGACCGGTTCGCTTGCTGCTTCAGCTTTTGCTCTTGCGCGTCAGGCTTCGGGCGAAGCTCCAGATGGGAAGGCCCGGGAGTTTTATGAACTTCGCAAGTATCATCTGCAATCCGGTCCGCAGGTGAAGCTGACGGAGAGTTATGTGGCCGATGCTTTGATTCCCGCGCTCAATCGTCTGGGCATTGCGCCGGTTGGTGCATTCCATCTCGACTTCGGTCCGGAGACGCCGACGCTGTATCTGCTGCTGCCTTGCGCGAGTGTCGAGACGCTGGCTACGGCAGAGTTGAAGCTTGCGCAGGACGGAGTTTTTATGAAAGCCGCCGAGCCTTTCTGGAATGCGCCGGCTGTTTCACCTGCTTTTCAGAGGATCGAAAGCTCGTTGATGATCGCTTTTGAGGGCTGGCCTAAGCTGACTGTTCCTGCAGTTACGGCCAAAGGTGGCAAGCGCATCTTTCAGCTTCGGACGTATGAGAGCCCAAGCAGCCAAGCGCATGTTCGCAAGGTGGAGATGTTTCACCACGGCGAGTTCGAGATCTTTCAGCGAACCGGCTTCGGTCAGGTCTTTTACGGCGACACGCTTATTGGCGCTCGTATGCCGAACCTCACCTACATGCTTACCTTTCCGGATATGGCGGCGCTTACGGCGAGTTGGGATGCCTTTCGCACAGATCCCGAATGGAAGAAGCTTTCGGGTTCACCGCGATATAACTACGAGGCTATCGTGAGTAACATTACGAATCTGGTTCTTAGTCCGGCGGCTTACTCCCAGATTTAGAACGGTTTTGTAAGCAGAGCTTGCTGTTTGTATTTGACTTCTCCTCGGGGGTGTACCCCCCCAGGGGTGGTGTCAATAAGTGTAATGGTTGCAATAAGTTACCGATTTTACGTTCGCTAAATTCGTGCAATCAAATGGGTTACGGGTAAATTCGTCCAAATAAAAGGGTGATGGGTTAATGTGAAAAGCCCCGGCTTTTGCCGGGGCTTTTTTGATCTCTAATCTAATTGTAGTGGTTTGGAGATAACTCCCGCGCAATATGGATGTCCTTTTGTTTTTATGGATTTAGGGGATTTATGGGCTTGACATGCAAATTTGCTGGGGATTTTTGGGATTAATTTTGCAACTTGTTTATTTTGTTTTAGATAAGCGCTTGGGTCGCTTCGCTCCCCTCGGAAATGCGAGGTTCTTCGCTTCGCTCCAGAATGACGAGCAACAGCAACAGCAACAGCAACAGCAACAGCAAGAGGCAACAGCAAGAGCGAAGACGAAGGCCAAAGCCAAAGCCAAAGCCAAAGCCAAAGCAGATCCCCTTCGGGGATGACAAACAAAACAGCAAAGGCAAAAGCAACGGCGGCAAGGTGGGGGAAGGTTCTACATTCCCACTCATCGCGATGAGGCCGCGATGAATGGGGCACCCGATCTTTTGGTGGCTGGTTGGGAGTAACAGCAGGAGCAACGGCAAAAGCGAATGCAGCTAGTCAGTCCCCGTTCATCTACACTGGCTATCGATATGAATCTAATGGAACTCAACGACAATTTTGGTATTCCCGGCGTTCTTTTCTTCGAGGAGCACAATGGCCTCGTCCGGGCAAACATCAGCACTGCTGTGGCCACGGCTACGGTCTATCTGCAAGGCGCGCACATTACGGCATGGCAGTCCACTGGTCAGAAGCCGGTTCTTTTTCTTAGCAGTAAGAGTGAATTCGCTGCCGGCAAGCCTATTCGGGGTGGCGTTCCTATCTCGTTTCCGTGGTTCTCGAATCGCCATGATGGTAAGGCCGGGCCGTCGCACGGATTTGCACGCATTCAGGACTGGACGCTTGCCTTTGCGGCGATTTCGGGTGAGGATTTGCACCTTACGTTTACGCTGGCTCCCACGCAGCTTAGTCGTGAGTTTGGGTTCGACCACTTCCGTTTGGCCTTCCAGTTGACTATTGGGCGCAGCCTGACGATGCAGCTTACCGTGGCGAACGAGGCGGAGGCTCCGCTGGTCTTCGAGGAGGCGTTACATACTTACTTTGCGGTGGGTGATGTACGCGAGGTAACGGTGTCTGGACTTGAGCCGACGGGGTTTGTGGACAAGACCGACAATATGACCGAAAAACCGGCTGCCAATGCGCCGCTTACCTTCGCGGGCGCTACCGATAGGGTCTATCCAAATACTGGGGCTACCTGTGTGATCCACGACAAACCTAACAAGCGGGATATCACCATTGCCAAGACGAATTCGAATACGACAGTGGTCTTCAATCCGTGGAAAGACCTAGTAGATATGGGGCCTGATGAATGGCAAAAAATGTTATGCGTGGAGACGGTAAACGCTGCCGTTAATGCGATCACGTTGGGGTCCGGAGAGAGTCATACGATGGAAGCCCATATCGCTGTCGCTAGCGCCGGGAGTTCACACTAAAAGCGGTTCTCCTGGCTGGTGTTATCCCTGCAGTTGTACCTCAGGGGCTAAAGCCCCCGGTGCTTTGCGGCGTCACGGCACGGCTGAAGCTGTGCCCTTAAGCAAAGCGGTTTTTCAGTAAGGTCTTAAGCAAGGCAGGTTTTCAGCAAGTTCCTGAGCGAAGGAGGGGTTTTTTTCAGCAAGCTCTGAAGCAGTGCCGTAACAAGCCCCGTCTTTTGTGCGGGAAAGAGGTTTTCAGGCGCAGAAGGTGTTGCCGAAGATGGAGGCCCAGACGCAGGCGATTGCCGGGCTTCCTTGACAGAGGGTGTCGGTTACGCGATGCTTATGGGCTAGGCGACATTTTCAATGCCTGTTCGCGAAGCCGCGCCGTTTTGCGCGCTCTGCGGAGGTTTTGGTGTCGATTTGCCGGGAACGGAACGGAGCTTCTATTGATGTTGGCGATGTGGTTGCAGAATATAGCAGGCGGATTTGGCCTGGGTAACTTGGGCGGACTGGCGCTGCCGATCCTTTTCTTCGTGGTGCTGTATTTTTTGATGATTGCCCCGAACCAGAAGAAGCAGAAAAAATGGCAGCAGATGCTGGAACAGTTGAAGTCCGGCGACCGTGTGACGACCAATGGCGGTATTCGGGGAACGATTCTCACGGTGAAGGATGATGCCGTGATTCTGCGCGTGCAGCCGGATGGCGTGAAGCTCGAGTTTGTGAAGAATTCGATTGCCGCAGTGACGACGGACGAGGCGGCTTAGATTAGCGGTAGTTGCAAAACGAAATATCAGAATTTCTAGATTGAACCGTTAGAAACGGATGAGGAAGAAGCAGGGTAGCGGCGGCGAGGCAGGAACAGGCGACGCGGGCTGCACCTTCGATAAAGATCATGGGCAAGAATCTGGCCGGTAAAACGGCATTCATCGTTGCGATATTGGTGGTCTTCATCTTCGGCATTGTGGGCATTCCGCATGGCGGACTGAAGCAGTCGATTACGGACCGCATCCACCTTGGACTGGACCTTAAGGGCGGCGCGCACCTGGTGCTGGAGGTACATGTTGCGGAGGCGTTGGTCTCTGCGACGGACCGTGACGTGGCGCGACTGC
This sequence comes from Edaphobacter sp., assembly GCA_035317185.1. Taxonomy (GTDB): domain Bacteria; phylum Acidobacteriota; class Terriglobia; order Terriglobales; family Acidobacteriaceae; genus Edaphobacter. The sequence goes on along the minus strand of DATHHN010000069.1, from coordinate 130,594 downwards.
AGGAGGATCTGCAGAAGGCCGGGGTTAGCGGCATTACTGTGGGTAAGACCGACGCGGCGCATCCGCAGACGATTGTGGTTTCGGGGATTCCCGCAGCCAAGCTGAGCGATGTGCGCGCGATACTGCAGGGTACCGACTACGCCAACTATGACGTGGCCACTGCTGCGGATGGAAGCTCGACGCTAACGATGAAGCTGGGGGCGATTCGCGACCTGGAGACGCGGACGCTGGATACGTCGATTGAGACGATCCGGGAGCGTATCGACAAGCTGGGTGTGACCGAGCCTGTGATCCAAAAGTATGGCCTGGGCGAGAACCAGATTCTGGTGGAATTGCCCGGCGTGGAAAATCTGGATCGGGTTGAAGATGTGATTCAGTCGACGGCGAAGCTGTCGATTCACCAGGTTGTGGGTGGACCGTTTGCCACGGACCAGGATGCGCTGCAGGCGAATGGGGGAGTGATTCCTCCAGATGCGATGCTGGTCAAGGGGTCGGGATCCGCCGGAGCGCCGGAGCAGGTGTGGCTGCTGAAGCGGGCGAGCGAGGTGGAAGGCACGGACTTTCGCGATGCGCAGCCCTCGCAGGACCAGAACGGGCGGCCGAACATTACGTTCAGCCTGACGACCGAGGCGGGCAATCGGTTCTACAAATACACCGACGAGCATAAGGGCACTGGCTCGATGGCGATTGTGCTGGATAACAGGGTGCACGAGGTTGCGGGCATTCAGTCTGCGATTCGCGACCGTGGAGAGATTACAGGTGGCTTTACGCAGGAGCAGGCGCAGGACCTTTCGCTGATGCTGCGGACGGGTGCGCTGCCGGCGACGATCTCGTACCTGGAGACGCGGACGGTTGGGCCGAGCCTGGGAGCCGCTTCGATTCGGCAGGGCGTGATCGCTGCAGTTGCAGGCATGGCGGCCGTGATGCTGTTCATGCTGGTGTATTACCGCGGCGCTGGCATCAATGCGAATCTGGCGTTGATTCTGAATCTTGTGATTCTGCTTGGGTTCATGGGCTTTACCGGTTCGGTACTGACGCTGCCGGGTATCGCGGGCGTGATCCTGACCATCGGTATGGGCGTGGACTCGAATGTGCTGATCTTTGAGCGCATCCGCGAAGAGCTGCGTGCCGGAAAGTCGGCTGCGGCTGCGGTGCAGCAGGGGTTTGCGCATGCGTGGGTGACGATCATCGATACCCATGTGACGACGATTGTTTCGGCGGCGATCCTGTTCCTGTTCGGTACGGGGCCGGTTCGCGGATTTGCTCTAACGTTGGTTTTCGGTTTGCTGGCAAATCTGTTTACCGCTGTGTTTGTGTCGCGCGTGATCTTCGAGTCGCACCTGCAGAAGAAGGAACGCGGCGCGGCGCTGTCGATCTAGTTTTGAGTTTTTGAGAGATTGCGGAGTCTTGAAGGCATCCGCTGAGGGTTTAGAGCGTGGAACTGTTTCGTAGCACGAATATCGACTGGCTCGGGAAGAAGTGGTACTTTCTTGGGTTTTCGCTGATTTTTTCAATCGCTGGGTTGCTCAGCATCCTGTTTTGGCATCACATTCCGCTAGGCGTTGACTTCAAGGGCGGAACGCAGATTCGAGTGGCCTTTGCCCAGACGCCGAATGAAGACCATATCCGTGCCGCGATGGACAAGGCTGGTGTGCGCGATTTCCGGATCCAGCGGATCAGCGATCCAAGCGGCCACGCGGCGAACAAGATCATCGTGGCGCTTCCGGAGGCTGCGGATACCTCGCATGACGCAGGACGGCAGCAAGTGGAGGGCGCGCTTTCGACGAACTATCACGACTCGACATTTACGATTGAACAGGTCGAGATTGTTGGTCCGACCGCGGGTAGGCAATTGCAGAAGCAGGCTTTGCTGGCAACGATTTACTCGCTGATCGGTATGCTGATTTATCTATGGTTCCGGTTTGAGTTGATCTATGGGGTCGCTGCGGTCGTGGCGGTGTTCCACGATACGCTGATTACGATTGGCGCATTCAGCTTGACGAACAAGGAGATTACCCTTACCGTCATTGCAGCTCTCCTCACATTGATTGGTTACTCGATGAACGACACCATCGTCGTCTTCGACCGTATTCGCGAGAACCTCGCGACTTCACGGCGAGAGTCGTTGGCAGATGTCGTAAACCGGAGTATCAATCAGACGTTGAGCCGGACAGTCATTTCGTCGGGACTAACCTTTCTGACGGTTCTGTCGTTATATCTGTTTGGGGGCGAGGTGTTGCATGGGTTCTCGTTCGCGCTTGTGATTGGAATTTTGATTGGAACGTACTCGTCGATCGCTGTGGCGGCACCGATGCTGGTGGCTTACCAGGATTGGCGGGTGAAGCGGGGCAAGGTGGCTTCGCTTCCGGCCGGAAGAAAGGCCAAGGCGTAATTTTTCAAAATAGTTTCAGCGGCCTGGTTAAGAATGGAACAAATCTGAACAGCTCGGTGTCTAAGGTTAAATAGCTCTTCTTCACAGCAAAGAGGCTGGATATGTTTGAAGATTCATTGTTGGAATCCGGCGGGAAGATCAAGACAAAGTCCAAGTACTGGATGATTGCGACGTTTGCATTCAACGGCGCCATCCTGGGTGCGATGATCCTGATCCCACTGCTTTATCCTGAGGCCCTACCGAGGACGGCCCTGACGCAGATGCTTGTTGCGCCGCCTCCGCCTCCGCCTCCACCACCTCCTCCACCACCGGCGCAGATCATCAAGCCGATCAAGATGGTGTCGGAGATCGACCAGGGGCTGCATGCGCCGACGAAGATCCCCAAGGACATCAAGATGCTGAAGGAAGAGGCTGCGCCTCCTCCGCAGGTCGCCGGTGTTGCGGGTATGTCCGGCATGGGTAGCGGAAACGGTGTTCCTGGCGGCGTGATGGGTGGTATCGGCAGCGCTCCGGCTCCGGTAGTTAAAGTGGCGGCTCCTAAAGGACCAGTGAGAGTATCGAGCGGCGTTGTCAGCGGTCTCGCGATCTCCCAGCCCCGCCCGGTATATCCGCCGATTGCACGCGCAGCTCACGTGTCGGGAGCGGTGGTGCTGCATGCGATCATCTCGAAGACCGGGACGGTTCAGAATCTGCAGGTGATCAGTGGGCCGGAGATGCTGCGAGCGAGTGCGCTCGATGCTGTCCGGAACTGGCGGTACAAGCCGTATCTTTTGAACGGCGAACCCACTGAGGTTGAGACGACGATTACGGTCAACTTCAACTTTGGCGGCGGCTAAAAAGAGGCATCACCGGCAGCTCTCGTTATCCCTTGCAAGGCGAACTTTTGGGGGATACACGGGGAAAGATTCAGAAGGTTAGAGTTTTACCAGGAGGAAACATTCAGTGATTCTCGCTCATCTCGCAAACTTCGCTCACGTACCCACCTCGCTTGCCCTTTTCTTCGATGAGGCGCAGGTTGGATTCAGCCCTCTGCAGCTCTGGGGCAACATGGGTAACCTTGCCCGTGCAGTCGTTATTCTGCTCTTCATTATGTCGATCTGGTCGCTGGCCGTCATTATCGATCGCGCCCTGTACTTCTCGGCCGCTCGCAAGCAGTCGCGCGAGTTTGCGCCAAAGGTCGCCGGAGCTCTGAAGGATGGCCGTCTCGATGAGGCGATCAAGGTTGCAGACCGCTCCAAGAAGTCCCACCTTGCCGAGGTTGTCACCGCCGGTCTGCAGGAGTTTCGTAGCTTCGGTTCAGGCGGCAACATCACCGAGCAGCAGGTCGAGAGCTCCAAGCGCGCCCTCGAGCGCTCTGAAGCGATCGTTCACGCCAAGCTGAAGCGTGGTCTTGGTGGTCTGGCAACGATCGGTTCGACGGCTCCGTTTATCGGCCTGTTCGGAACTGTGGTCGGTATTTTGAACGCCTTCCAGCAGATTGCAACGCAGAAGACTTCTGGTATCGGCGCGGTTGCCGGCGGTATCTCGGAAGCCCTGGTTACGACGGCTTTCGGTCTTCTGGTCGCCATTCCCGCCGTTATGACCTTCAACTACTTCACGGGTAAGGTTGAGGCGTTCGACGTCGAGATGGACAACAGCTCCAGCGAACTGGTGGATTACTTCATCAAGCAGAGCCACCGCTAAAAGCTGCGTCTAAAAAGACGCAAAAGCACGAACCTGCGAGAGTCACCGCTCATTATCCAGCCCGCCAGATACCGCCAGCGAACGGTATCTGGCGGGTAGAGCAACCCGCAGGAGAATCAAAAGACAGCAAGAGCCGGGCAAATCCGGACGGAGCCGACGTTATGGGCATCAATAAGCGGGATGAAGGCAAGAAGGTAAATTCAAACATCAACGTGACGCCGATGGTGGACGTAATGTTGGTGCTGCTCATCATCTTCATGGTCATCACTCCCATGCTGAACAACAAGGTAAACGTGGACCTGCCGAAGGCTGACGCCGCGGTGGTGATGGAAGACGCTAACAAGGAAGACGCAGTTATCATTGCCGTTACGCGGGATGGACGAACCTTTCTGGGCGGCGACCAGGTGACACTTGACGATCTTGGCAGCAAGATCTCGGCGAAGCTGGAGAATAAGACCAGCAAAGAGGTCTACATGCGCGCCGATACGCGGGCGAATTACGGCAAGGTTATGGACGCGGTCGATGGCATTCGCTCTGCTGGTGTGAGCCAGCTTGGATTGCTTACAGAGAGGCGTGATGAGCCTGCTCCCACTACGCCTGCAACGAAGAAATAAGATTCTGACGCAGTAAACGGCAGGCTTGCAAGATATGCGAGTAGCCAGTGCACTAAAGGAGATTTGCTATGGGAATGGGCGGTGGAAATAAAGGCGGAGCGATAGCGGACATCAACGTGACGCCGATGATCGACGTTCTTCTGGTGTTGTTGATTATTTTTATGGTCATCGTACCGGTCACGCCAAGGGGCTTGGATACGCTGGTTCCTCAGCCGCCCAAGAATAAGACCCAAGATCAGCCGAATGACCGCACGATTGTGGTGCAGGTTCTGTCGAATGGCGCGGCTGCTCCGGCGTATAAGATTAACGACTCCTCCTTCAACAAAGCCGATATCGAACCCAAGCTGGCGGAGATCTTCGCGACCCGACAGGAAAAAGTGATGTTCGTAAAAGGCGATAAAGACCTCGATTTCAGTAAGGTCGCCGAAATTATCGACTTCGGCCATCAGGCGGGCGTGGACAATATTGGCTTGATCACCCCGCGTGTTGAAGCAGGACAGTAGGTCATTGCATGGGTGGAACTCTCTCTGGGGCGGTCCGGCTTGCAGCGGACCGCCTCAAGTTGTCTTTGGTATAGCTATCGGCATCTGAATATACAGAGACAGCTTCGTTCATGAATCCCCTGAGCAAAACGAAGAATATGTAGTCGCGAATGCGAGAGGCTGTTTTTGTGCCGGATTAGCCGGCAGTTAGGATTGGAAGTCTGGGAATTGCGTTGACTCCGCACTTTCCATAGGCAAGAAGAAGAGATATGAACTAATATGTCTCGATGGCCCTCTGGTCACAGGGCACGCTATACCGTTACAATCTAGCGGCAAGCAGAAAATTTTTGTTATATGTTTTACCGTCCAACGGACGATACGCGCCTAATTGAAGGAGATAACACGCCCCATGAAATTGACCGCACGGATTCCGGTTACGGCCGCTATGCTGGCGCTGCTGCTTGGTACTGTAACCGGGTGCAATCGCCTAAAGGCACGCGACCAGCTCAACAAGGGCATTCAAGCCTTCAAGAATGCGCGCTACGAAGAAGCGGTAAACCATTTCCAGACGTCGATTGAGCTGGACCCCAACTACGAACAGGCCAAGCTTTACCTTGCCACAGCTTATTCGTACCAGGTGGTACCGAATCTCGATACGCCGGAGAACTTGAAAATCGCGCAGAAGGCGATAGACGGTTTCCAGGATGTTCTTGCGAAAAATCCGAACGACCTGACTGCTTTGAAGCAGATCGCATCAATCGATCGCAACATCAAGAAGCTTGATGAGGCGAAGGAGTATGAGAAGAAGGTTATTGCGCTCTCTCCGAATGATGCGGAAGCTTACTACACCATCGGCGTAGTGAACTGGATGCAGGCGTACAAGAACGCCATCACGATTCTCGCGGCCGACGGCCTGACAGATGATGGAAACGGCAATGCGAAGAAGAGCAAAGGTGCTTGCCAGAAACTGCAGGAGGCCAATGCGGCCCTGGTCGAAGAAGGCCTGACGTTCCTGAGGAAAGCGGTGGAGATCAATCCGACTTACGATGACGCGATGCAGTATCTGAACCTGACCTATCGACGCAGAGCTGATCTGGCATGTGGAGATGATGCGGCGCGCAAGGCAGATCTGGCCAGTGCGGACGAGTGGAGCCAGAAGGCGATGGGCGCTCGTAAGGAAAATGAACGGAAGAAGGAAGAGAAGAATGCAGGCGGCGTAACGCTGCAGTAGTCTGCTCATCTTTCTGAAAGCTGGAGAAGGCCTCCCGGGTGCGGGAGGCCTTCTCTTTTTGGTGGTTTCCAAGGTAGTTTGGCGGAGGTTGGCAACGATGATCTGGAGTAGAATTGCCGCTTGCGACGGACGATAAAAAAAGTCTTGATTGCGAATCGCGGTGAGATTGCACTGCGGGTGATTCGTGCTTGCCGTGAGATGGGACTGTCGACGGTGGCGGTGTACTCGGATGTAGACCGTGCAGCGCTGCATGTGCTTCACGCGGATGAGGCCTATCGCTTGGGACCTGGGCCAGCGACGGAAAGCTATCTGCGGGCTGATTTGATTCTGGAGATTGCACAACGCGCCGGCGCAGATGCCGTGCATCCGGGATACGGTTTTCTCTCTGAGAATGCGGAGTTTGCTGAGGCCTGCACGGTGGCGGGTGTGACTTTTATTGGGCCATCGGCGAGCGCGATGCGGGCGCTGGGATCGAAGACGAGAGCGCGGCAGGCCGCGGACGCCGTGGGCATGCCGAGAGTGCCTGGGTCAGTGACGGGACTGGGCAGCGTCGAGGAAGCTGTCCGGATTGCCGAAACGATTGGATATCCGGTGATGCTGAAGGCGGCGGCGGGTGGCGGTGGGAAGGGGATGCGGGCTGTGCTCAGGCAGGAGGAGCTTCGAGACGCTTATGCGGCAGCCAGCAGCGAGGCGGAGCGAAGCTTTGGATCGGGCGAGGTATATCTCGAAAAGCTGATTGAGAGACCGAGGCATATTGAGATTCAGCTGATGGCAGATGAGCATGGCCAATGTGTCTACCTGGGGGAGCGGGAGTGCTCGGTGCAACGCCGCCACCAGAAGGTAATTGAGGAAGCTCCGTCGGCGATGGTCAGCGCGGATCTGCGGCGGCGGATGGGAGAGGCAGCGGTGAGGCTGGCGCTATCTGCGGGGTACGTGAATGCGGGGACCGTGGAATTTCTGGTAGATGGCCTCGAAAATCCGGGAGAAGAGAACTTCTACTTTCTGGAGATGAATACGCGGCTGCAGGTAGAGCATCCGGTTACCGAGATGGTGACGGGGTTGGACCTGGTGCGGATGCAACTACTGATAGCGATGGGAGAGCCGCTGCCGTTGCGGCAGGAAGATGTTCGGCTGCGAGGTCACGCTGTGGAGTGCAGGATCTACGCGGAGGATCCGGAGAATAGTTTTTTCCCGTCACCTGGATTGATTACGAGACTGGTACAGCCGGGTGGGCCGGGGATTCGGGAGGATTGTGCGGTCTATCAGGGTTGGGTGGTGCCGCTGGAGTACGATCCGATGCTGTCGAAGCTGGTAGCGTTTGGCGAGACGCGTGAGTTGGCGATCGAGCGGATGCTGCGTGCGCTGGAGGAGTATGTCATCGGCGGGATCAAAACAAATATTTCTTTGTTTCGACGGATCCTGATGGATGAGGACTTTCGCGCTGCGAGGATCGATACGGGATATCTGGAGCGTTTGCTGGCTGCGACGCCTGTGTTGGGTCACGAGCCCGTCCCTGAGGACGTGGTGGCTATTGCGGCCTCTCTGTTTGCGGCTTTGGCGAAGAGTTCTCCCGTTGTGGAGACGGCTGAAGAGAGCCGATGGGCTTTGGCAGGGCGGCGGGAGGGTTTGCAGTAGTGATGATCCGGCTTGAGATTGAGGGGAGAAAGCACACCGTGGAGCTGCCTGTGGGAGCTGTCAGTGGCGCCGTAGAGTGCATTGTGGATGGGCAGCGGACGGCAGTGGATATGCGGGTGCTGGAAGCGGGTGTGATGTCGTTGGTGGTGGGGGGGAGGCAGTTTCGGTGTTTTTTGGATGGGGACGGGGTAGTAATTGAGGGGCGGAGATATGGGTTTGAGGTGGACGATCCCCGGTCTTTACGCGGGCGGAAGGGTGGTGGGGCAGGAGTGGATGGGCCTCGGCCGGTGAAGGCTCCCATGCCGGGACGCGTGGTGCGCGTGATGGTAAATGACGGACAAGATGTGACGGAAGGAGAGGCAATCGTGGTTATTGAAGCGATGAAGATGCAGAACGAGCTGCGGTCGCCGAAGGCTGGCCGGGTGGTTCGGGTAGCGGTGGGGGTGGGGGATGCGGTTGGCGCGGGGGACGTGCTGGCTGTGGTGGAGTAACGAATTTGGCTTAAGACCTAACACCGATCCACGTCGATGACACCGATCAAAAACAGGCAAAAGCAGATGGTGAGTGGAGCTCTGTCTGCATCTCAAAAATGAAGTTGCTCTAGGATGCCCGTTGGGCTTTGAATCGCCGGGCCTTCATACGGTTGCCGCAGAGTTTCATATCGCACCAGCGCTTGGTGTGGTTTTTGCTGGTGTCGAGGAAGAGCCACTTGCATTCGGGGTTGCCGCAGCCACGCACCATGGACATGGCTTCCGAAGTAATGAGGTCGGAGGCGCTCAGGGCCAGGAGCCACAAGGGGAGTTCGGCGGCATTCTCTGCTTTTGTAAGGTTCCATTCGGGATGTGGGTCTTTCCATTGGAGATTTTGATGGAGATGCGCGGCCTGAAAGTAGTGCTGCATTGTTTTGAGCTGGGTTGCGCCGGGGGCCAGGCCATCGAGCGCGGAGTAGATGGCTTCCGCCATGGCTTCGCGGAGTTCTTTGGATTGCTCGAGGACCTTTGCAGCTTTGCGAGGGGTCACGGTACGGAGGAGGTGTAGGGTTTGTCTGGAAGACAGCAGGTTTGATTGTGCGGTGAAGTGAATCAGATCACTATACGTCTTGAGGAGTTCTTCGGGACCGCCGATCTCTCGAAACCGCCAGTCGACGGTATTGATGAAGTCGAGCGCGGGGTGGGCGGCGACGAGCTGGAAGACCCGGGATGGAGCGATTTCGGTAATTTTCATGGCTAACCTTCTATAAAACATTTACAGGTTACTCAGCATCCTATAACTTGGTAACCACTTATGACTTCTACAACAGTTAGTGGATCATCGGCAAGCTCTACGCTACGAGGATTCGATATCCGGGTCATTCTGGCGTTCTTTGCGATTTACGTTTTGTGGGGAACGACATTTCTTGCGATACGGATTGCGGTGAGCGAGGTTCCTCCGCTGTTTGCTGCAGGATGCCGGTTTTTTGTGGCGGGCGTGGTGTTGTACGGGTTCATGCGGGTGAAGGGGCAACCTAGTCCGCAGAGAAAGCAATGGCGCAACCTTGCGTTGATTGGGCTGCTGATGTTCGTGGCGGAGTATGGGCCGCTGTTCTGGGCCGAGAAGTATGTGCCGTCCGGAGTGACGTCGGTGCTGGCGGCATCGATTCCGCTGATTACGATTGTAATGGAGATGCTTGTGTTCCGGCAGCAGCGCTTTCGCTGGAGCTTGTTGGGCGCTGCTCTGCTGGGCTTTTGCGGGATTGCAATTTTGCTGCTTCCGGGCGGGCAACGGAACTTCGGTGTGTTCCCGTGCATCGCAATTCTTTTGGGGACGATTGCATGGTCCACGGGCTCGGTGTTGAATCGTTCGCTGGAGTTGCCGGAGTCGAGACCTTTGACCTCGGGTGCGGCGATGATGCTTGGTGGTGGAGGGTTGCTGTTATTGTCTGCGATGTTTGGCGAGATGCATCCTCTGCCGCATGTCTCGCTTCGAGCTGGACTGGCCATTCTCTATTTGATTATCGTCGGTTCGCTTCTCGGGTTCACTGCGTTTGTTTGGCTGCTTGGGCGGATGCCGGCGACGCGTGTTGCAAGTCATGCTTATGTGAATCCGATTGTGGCGGTTGCGCTGGGATATTTTGTTGCGCGAGAGATCATTACGACACGAATGCTGGTTGGAGCGGCGATCGTAGTTGTGAGCGTATTTTTGATTTTGCGTAAGGACAAAGCCGCCGCCTAAGGAAAGATAAAGCGAAGGACCGCAGGCGAAAAAGAGAACGGTTCGTGCTTTCGCACGAATGTCCACTCATGCGGTGAGACTGCATGAATGGGGCACCCGGCACGATGGTGGACTGAGCTTTGGCTTTGCTGGCGGGTGAGGAGAGAATTTTGTTACTCAGTCCAGTGCGGCGGGCTACAATCCTGCAACGAATTTTTTCAACTAAATCAGCGAGGAACTGCGGATGAGCGATGGTGCGGTTATGGGTGGGTTGAGCCAGGTGGAGCGAGTGGTCGATACGTTTATCGCTCCTTCAAAGACCTTCACGGACATTTTGCGTAGCACGAGCTGGTGGCTGCCGTTTATTTTGCTGGTGGTGGTGTCGCTAGGCGCGACGGTGGTGGTGGATAAGCAGGTCGGGTTCGAGCGTGTGGCGGAGAATCAGGTCCATCAAAATCCGAAACAGGAAGAGAAGATGTCGGGCATGACGGATGCGCAGAAGGCTGCGCAGATGCGTGGGATGGGGGTTGGGTATCGCTACTCGAGCTATGGAGCTTTTGTTTTCATTCTGATTTTTGTGGCGATTGGGGCGGGGCTTTATGTGGCCAGCTTCAACTTCGGGCTGGGCGCGCGGACGACGTATAGCCAGATGTTCGCGGTGTGGATGTACGCTTCGCTGCCGAGACTGCTGACTGGATTGCTGTCGATTGTGACTCTGCTGTTTGGAGGAAGTGGAGAGGCTTACGATATGCGGAATCCTGTGGGCACGAATCTGGCTTACTTTATGCCGGATGCGAGCCCGGTGGTGAAGACGATTCTCAGCTTCTTTGATGTGATCGGACTATGGCAGCTTGCCCTGCTGGTGATTGGGACGGCGATTGTAGCGAAGGTGTCTAAGGGTAAGGCGGCGGCTGTGGTTGTGGGGTGGTGGGTCGTTGGGATGATCGTCAGCGTCGGGATTGCCGTGGCGACCAGTTAGGCTATTGGTGAGGGTTCGCGATGCGACGGTGTTTTTTCTCGACGGTGCTTCTATTGCTGCTGGCGACTGTATGCGGTGATGCACAGACGAGTGGGAAGGCAGCGCGGTACGTTGGTTCCGAAAGCTGCAAGGGCTGCCATGCAGAGGCGTATGCGGGATGGAAGCAGACGCGAATGGCAAAGGTGGTGCAGGACCCCAAGGAACATCCTGAGGCGGTGCTGGCGGACTTTAGCCATGCCGATCCGTTGGTGACGTTTGATTTGAAAGATGTGGCGTTTGTTTATGGAAGTAGGTGGAAGCAGAGGTTTTTCACGAAGCGCGGCGATGATTATTTTGTGCAGCCGGCGCAGTGGGACGTAGCGAAGAAGCGATGGCTTCCGTACCACGTGGAGGCGGGGACGGACTGGTGGGTGCCGTTCTATGGAACGAGCAACTTTGAGCGGCCGACGGGGCCGCTATGCGATGGGTGCCACTCGGTGAACTACAACGTGGAGACGAAGCAGGTGACGGAGTGGAACGTCGGCTGTGAGAAGTGCCATGGGCCGGGGAGTCTGCATGTGGCGCATCCTACGAAGACGAATATTGTGAATCCGGCGAGGTTGGATTATGTGCGGGCGAATGATACGTGCATCCAGTGCCATAGTCAGGGGCGGCCGCTGCAGGAGACGTTTGCGGGGAAACGGTTTGATTGGCCGGTCGGGTTTACAGCAGGTGAGAGACTGGCCGACTATTGGCAGTTGGAAGAGCTGAAACATGGGGTGACGAACTTCTTCCAGTACGCAGACCTGACGGCACGCAAAAACCGGATGCAGGGCAATGACTTTATCCAAAGCACGATGTATCACTGGGAGTTGCGGTGTTTCGATTGCCATGATGTGCATAGCGATAAGAATCCGTCGAATCTGAAGGCGGTGGGAAATGCGCTGTGTCTACAGTGCCATGCGGCTTCGATGGAGAATGCTGCGGGTTTGCATGGGACGGTGAGTGAGCATACGCATCATGCGGAGGGTAGCAAGGGGAGCGAGTGCGTGGCATGTCACATGCCCTTGATCGCGCAGACGATCAAGGACAATTTCGTGGCAAGCCATACGTTTCGGTTTATTACGCCTACGCTGACGGAGCAGGCGGGTGTGCCGAATCCGTGTACGTCGTGTCATAAGGACAAGACGAATGCGTGGGCGTCGAAGGAGTTGCAGGGGTGGAAGACGGTGTCGCCGTGGAGGATGGCCCAGCCTTCGATGTAAGAAGCCGATACCGGCTGGGGAGAGGCATACTTTCCCACCCATGCCGCGATAAAGCTACGGCATGGATGGGGCACCCGGGCTTTAGTGGCTTTGCGACGATGCAAATACCACGGCGCGGCACGATCGTCTGGTTACGGAACGGGGTATGAGGTGAAGGTGGAGGCGGGTAGGCCTGCTCCGTTGAAGAGGTTGGCTGTGGGGAAGTTTGGCCAGGCGTAGCGGACGTAGCGTGGGTCGGAGATGGTGGGGCTGGTGGCGATGATGGTGTCGCCTTCGATTTTGGCTGTGGCTGGGACGAACTTGCCGTCGGGGCCTGCTACTTCGAAGCCTTGAATCTCTCCGTGAGCCTTGAGGCCAGAGGCGTTGGTGAACCAGACGTGCATGGCGCCGTGGTCGGGATAGGCGAGGCGGAAGAGGGGACCGGAGGCAACGAGGGTTTCGCCGTAGGAGATGTTGCGGGCGAGGAGTGAGAGACGGTCGCCTACGGTTTGTTTGTCGGAGGGGTGGACGTTGTGCTCGTCGCCGATGTCGATGGTGACGGCCATTCCGGTGTCGACGAGGTGGAGGGTGCGGCGCTGGGCGTCGCGGAGGAGGCCCCAGTCTTCTCTGTCGGAGGAGCCGAAGGCGGAGATCTGCGCGAAGAGGAAGGGGAAGTTGCCCTGACGCCACTGGGTGCGCCAGTCCTGGATCATGGCGGGGAAGAGGCGGCTGTAGAGCGGTGCGCGGTCGAGGGCGGAGTTGGCTTCGCCCTGGTACCAGATGACTCCGCGGATGGGTAGCGGGGTGAAGGGGGCGATCATGGCGTTGTAGAGGGCTGCGGGACGCCAGGAGACGGGGTTGGGGTGCCAGCTGCGTCCGGGGATGAGAGGCTTGCCCTCGGCTTTGGCTTGCTTGTCGGCGAGGTCGGCGCGTTGTTCGGTGGACTCATGGTCGGTCATCTCGGCGCGGGCGGAGAAGACGGGCATGAGGGAGGCGTCGGCGCCGAGGGCGTCGAGGCTGGTCCAGGCTTCGGCGGGGGTGCCGCCCCAGGTGGTGTCGACGAGGCCGATGGGGACTTTTTCTTTCTGCTGAAGAGCGCGGGCGAAGAAGTAGGCTACGGCGGAGAAGCTCTTTGCGGTTTCGGGCGTGCACTGCGACCAGCCAGTGGCGGCTTTGACGTCTTCGAGGGGATAGTCAGAGGAGTCTTTTTCAACAAGGAAGAGGCGGATCTGTGGATAGTTGGCTGCGGCGATCTCCTTGTCGGCGTCTTTGACGACGGCGCTGCCGGGGAAGCCGGCGAGGGGCATCTCCATGTTGGATTGGCCGGAGGCGATCCAGAGGTCGCCGATGAGGATGTCATTGAGCTCGACGGTGTTGGTGCCGTGGAGGGTCAGGGTGAAAGGACCGCCGGCGGATTGGGCGGGGAGGCGGAGGCTCCATCGGCCGAGGTTGTCGGTGGTGGCGGTGTTGGTGGTGCCGTGGAGGTCGACGGTGACCTGCTCTCCGGGTGCGGCGTCGCCCCAGATGTGGATGGGCATGTCGCGTTGGAGGACCATGTGGCTGGAGAAGACTTTGGGAAGGGTGACTTCGGCGTTTGCGGTGAGGGCGAGGGCGAACAGGGCAAGGCTATACAGCAACTTCATGCGTGATCTCCAGAGGTAACCTTTATACCGACTTTGCTAGAGGAGAGAAAGCCAGGCGACAAGTGAGGCGAACTTTTCGTCTTTCGTCCATGGAGAGCCAAGCGCGGATCCGAGACTGGTGAGGCGACGAACAAGCTCATCAGGCTCAAGATGCAGAGCGTGTGAGGCGGTTTCAAGCAGTACGTTCTCTTTTGCAGTGAACATCTTGATGCCGCAGCGCAGGCTTGCGTGAGTCAGCGCTTCACGGAAAAGCTCTCCGTCAGCGGTGTGAATGAGCGCATGAGACGACAGGATTTGAGGGAGGGCCGGAAGTGGTCTTCCGGAGGCAAGAAGCAGACCGCAGCGCTTGAGTTCATAGTCCTGCTCTTGAAGGCTGGTTTGGGCGGATTGAATGGCTTGATAGGCGAGACCCCTTGCGTCGGTGCGGACGCGCGAGATGATGCTACGAGCTTCGGCAGGCGATCTTTTTTCCGCGCTGTGATAGGGCTGACGGAATTCATACGTGAAGGTTTTGACAAGGTGAGGACGTTGACGCAAAAGCACCAGAGGGGAGCCATCCTCGAGCGATATCGCGACGAGGGCGGTCCAGCCTGAATGAGCGCGAAAGCCAACGGCGGCATGCTTCATAGAAGCTCCGCCAGAATCTTACCGCGCGGTAAGGAACTGTGTGAGTGTGGAATCAGCTTGTCTTCGAGGGGGAGGCGGGCGGGGTGCGTTCGGAGCTGGTGGATGAGACGCGAAAGGAATTCGGTTCGTAGCCGGGCGGCAGGAAGGTGCTGGGCATGGCGACGGTGTTGCCGTCACGGAGTGCGCTGTAGTGCGGGGTCATGATCTCGATGCCGGCTTTGTTGAACTCGTCCTGGATGTTCTGATTGAGTTCGCTGTAGATGGCGGACATGCGAGAGGGTTCCCTGGTGTAAGCGTTGATCTGATAGGAGGCGCAGAAGTCCTCGAGGCCAATCTGCAGGACGAAGGGAGCAGGGTCTGAGAGGATTCCGCTGGCATTGCTGGCCGCGGCGATGAGGAGGGTGTTGACCTGCCGCCATGGTATTTCATAGCCGATGCCGACAGTCAGGTGAAGAATGAGGGGCTGGTTTTGAGGGGACCGGCTGAAGTTGACGACGTGGCTGCTCAGAACGAGAGAGTTAGGAACGGCAACAAAGACGTTTTTGATGGTGCGGATTTGGGTGGCGAGGAGGGTCTTCTCGGTGACCTGTCCCATGGTGTCGGCTATCTGGACAAAATCGCCGATGTTGAAGGCGCGGGTATAGGTGAGCACGACGCCTGCGACAATGTTGGAGACCGCAGAGCTGGAGCCGAGCGAGAGGAGGACTCCGAGAAAGATGGAAACGCCTTTGAAGGCAGGCGACTCGGAGCCGGGCAGGTAGGGGAAAGCGACGACTACAGCGAAGACGATGATGAGGACCTGGACGATTTTGAGAGTGGGTATGGCCCACTCGGGGTAAAAGCCAGTCAAAGAGAGGGTTCCACGGCTGAGCTCGCGAAACACGAAGCGAGCCAAGCGGCGGGCAAGCCATGCAAAGAAGGCAATAACGAGGACGACGAGAAGCTGCGGCAGGTAGTGGATGAAGGCCACCCATCCGGTGCGGATGGGCGAGAAGATGTAACCGAAGAGAATGCGGCCATAGGCGCGCGTCCAAGGGAAGAAGCTGAAGACGAGGGGAATATAGAAATAGAGCAGAAGCGCGGTGAGAATGAAACGGATCAGCCGAAGGAGAGTGAGCAGCAGATCGACGAAGCGGTCTTCCGACAGTAGCTCGAGCTTCTGCACCTGGATGTTGTGGAGCCGTGTGCCGCGCCAGCGCTCAATGCGAGAGTAGAGCGCGGTAAAGACGCGGCGAAGGACGAGGAGCAGAAAGACGAGTACGAAGGTAGTAATGAGGGCGTAAAGTGTGTAGCGGGTGATGCTACGGGTGGTGTACTCTTCCCGGACTTTAGGGATGGCGTCGCGGATGATCCGGAGTTGGGTTTCGGCGAGGAGGAAGCGAGAGGTGGAGTGAGCTGCGGCGTCGGCGTCGGTGACATTAACGAGGACGAGGTCGTTGGAGACGATTCGGGTGACTCCGGGATACTCGACGGTGTGGATGTCTTCCGGGTTCTGGCTGTGGTCGTGCATCACCTGCGCGAGGCGAGCGCTGACACCTGCGGCACGGGCTGCGGCTGTTGCGGAGCCTATGGGGGTATTGATGGTGAAGAGGGTACGATCGCCGAGTGTAACCGCGGCTGAAGGTGGGGGGGGCGCCGACTCTGGTGTTATCTGAGCTGTGAGGCTGTGCGTTAAGAGCGAGAGCGCAAGAGCTATTGCGAATAAGAGGCGAGGCTTCGCAACAATCTGCTTGCGCTTCGTATGAAACACGGAAAGACGGGCGAAGCTGCACATCGGAGTGAGCATCCAGCGCCTCGGGTCATGTCATTCGGTCCAGCGTTTGAAGACGAGAGAACCGTTGGTTCCGCCGAAGCCGAAGGAGTTGGAGAGAGCGTAGTCGATCTTTGCGGCCAGGGGCTTGTTAGGAACGTAGTTCAGGCGGCACTGGGGGTCGAGCTCAACGATGTTCATGGTGGGAGGCGCTGTCTGCTCGAGCATGGCCATGATGGTGATGCCGGCTTCGAGTCCGCCTGCGCCGCCAAGAAGGTGGCCGGTCATGGACTTGGTGGAGCTGACAAGCAGAGTGCCGTTTTTTGCGCGCTCGCCGAAGACGTTCTCGATGGCCTGTGATTCCAGTGCGTCGCCGAGAGGCGTCGATGTGGCGTGGGCGTTGACGTAATCGATCTGGTCGGGCGAGATGCCGGCGACTTTGAGGGCGGCGGTCATGGCGCGGAAGCAACCCTCGCCTTCAGGGGCCATGCCGGTCATGTGGAAGGCGTCGGCGGACATGCCGTAACCGATGACCTCGGCGATGATGTTTGCGCCGCGGGCCTTGGCGAACTCGAGCTCTTCCATGATGAGAATGCCTGCGCCTTCGCCAACGACGAAGCCGTCGCGGTCTTTATCGAAGGGACGGCAGGCGTGCTCGGGATCTTCGTTGCGGGTGGAGAGGGCCTTCATGGCGGCGAATCCACCGACACCCATGGGGGTGATGGCGGCTTCGGTGCCTCCGGCGATCATGGCGTCGGCGTCGCCGCGCTGGATGATGCGGAAGGCGTCACCGATGGAGTGGGCGCTGGAGGTGCAGGCTGTGGCGGTGGCCTCGTTGGGGCCCTTGGCGTTGTAGCGAATGCTGACGTGGCCGGCGGCGAGGTTGACGATGGAGCCCGGGATGAAGAACGGCGAGATCTTGCGCGGCCCACCGGCGAGCATGGCCGAGTGTTCGCGCTCGATGACGTCGAATCCGCCGATGCCGGAGCCGATGTGAACACCGAAGCGGTCGGCGATCTCCGGGGTGACCTGGAGACCGGAGTGCTTCATAGCTTCGTCCGCAGCAGCGATGGCGAAGTGAATGAAGCGGCCCATCTTGCGGGCTTCCTTTTTGTCAATGAATTGCAGCGGGTCGAAGTCCTTGACCTCGGCCGCAAAGCGGACGGGATGGCCGGTGAGATCGAATGCCTTGATCTCGGCCATGCCGCTTTTACCGGCGAGCAGGCCCTGCCAGACTTCGGGCACGGTATTTCCGACCCCGCAGATTAGGCCAAGGCCGGTTACGACAACGCGACGCTGCTCCATTGCTACTTAGCCGCCTTCTGGTTCTTTTCGATGTAGTCGATGGCATCCTTGACGGTCTTGATTTTCTCGGCATCCTCGTCGGGAATCTGGATGTCAAAGGCTTCTTCGAACTGCATGACGAGCTCGACTACGTCGAGAGAGTCCGCGCCGAGATCTTCCTGGAAGCTCGCGCCCGGGGTCACTTCTGCTTCATCCACCTGAAGCTGCTCGACGATAATCTGTTTTACTTTTTCATCTACTGCTGCCATGTCGTTCTCCTGTTTGCTTCTGTAATCGAACTTTTGACGTATGTTTGCGGTTCTTGCACGCCAACCTCAAGAATACTGAGCGCCTAGCAGAGTGTAAAGCAAAGCCGGGGATGGCGCAGTGGCTAAGTGAGTTTAGGCATACTCAGGTGCGTAAAAATTCGGTTGCGCTTTTTAAGGCTCCTCAATCTAAGGGTCGAAAAGAATCAGATCCTTAGGTGGGTTATGTGTCATCGCTCTCATCCGATCGGCCAGAGTTGAGGTATGGATTTCAAGCTTGTGACCGTCAGGATCGAGAAAATAATGTGACTCGCCTGGACTCCGATTTTGCTGCCAACAGACTGCGCCGAATTGACGAAGCCTGTCGGTCAGGATCGAAAAGTCATCTTTGGAGACGGTAAAAGCTGTATGCGTGTACTCCGCGAGAGCCGTCGAGCGAACATCGGGATCAACATTGAGACATACCCAGTCGCCGCCTGCTTCCAGGTAGGCGCCGTTGTACCATCTGGCGACTGGCCGGAGACCCAGAATGTTCGTGTAGAAGTCAAAGGATGTCTCCAGATTCCGAACGGAAAGAGTGATGTGATTGATAGCCGAGATCACTGTGTGCTCCTCTGAACCAGCGTACGCGCCATTCGTCTTCTCCTGAAGTGACGTTGATTCAGGTGTTCCAGATGGAGTTGAGGGAGAAGGACTGAGGCCTTGAGATGCGGGGCTGGCCGGGAAGAGTAAGCGTGACAACGGGCTTGCCGGGGGTGCGGGAATAGAAGCGCCGAGTGACGCAGAAACGACTGTCGAGGAAGATCTCGACGACAGAGTTGTCGATGAAGATGTGGAGCCCGGCCTGGGCGGGAAGCGGCTCGGGCATCTCATTGGCAATGTCGTCGACCAGAAAGGTGTGAGCCGGTTGGGTTTGATTGGAGCGGATTTCAACGAGAGTTCCGGCGGGGTCGTTTATGCGGTAAGGGAGGGGAGCGCCGACGGTTGCGGCCTGGAGTACGCAGCGGAACTCCTGGCGGGTGTTGGGTAGCTGTGCTGGGTTGGGGTTGGCCGAGGCGCGAAGGCGTTCGGTCTGCGGCGCCGGATCGAGCATAAGGTCGTTGCCATTGAGGGTAAGGATGCGGGGAAGGGACATCATGCCCGACCAGCCTGCGGCCTTGAAGTCAGCTTCGGGGCGGGTTTCGGGGATCCAGCCCCAGAGGATGCGGTTGCCCTGGGCGTCGAGCTGCGTTTTGGGGGCGTAGAAGGAGTGTTTGCCGTAGTCGAGTTGGCCGGTGCGCTCGGGGTGGAAGAGCATGGTGCTGCGATCGAGGACGCCGGATTGCCAGATGGTGCGGCCTTGTGTGGAATAGATGAGGACGTGCTTGCCACCGGTGCCGAGCGGGAAGAAGTCGGGGCACTCCCACATCTCGCCGGTGTCGACGGGATTGGCGCCGGGTGTGCCTGTCCACTCTCCCTGGACCATGGGGTGAAGATATTGCCAGGTGCGGAGATCGCTGGAGCGGTAGAGGAGGACGTTTCCGCCGAGGCGAGGGATGCCCGAGGCGACAAGGGTATAGAAGGTGTCTCCGTCGCGCCACGGTGCGGGGTCGCGAAATCCGGTGACGTGCATGCCAGGTGGTGGAGCGGGGATGACAGGTTGGGGGAGTTTTTTCCAGTTGCGGAGGGTATCGTCCGTTGCGATGGCGAGGCACTGGGATTCACGGAAGTTATTGTGGCCGTCGCTGAGGGTGGCATCGGCTGGCGGGACGGTCTGGACGCCGGTGTAGAGGAGGTGTGGTGTGTTGTTGTGGACGATGGCGGTGCCGGTGAAACAACCCTGCGCGTCGGGGCCACCAGGTGTGGGCGTAAGTGCTATTGGAAGCCTCTGCCAGTGGACCATGTCGGTGCTGACGGCATGAGCCCAGTGCATGTCTCCCCAGACGGCTGCGTTGGGGTTGTACTGATGAAACATGTGATATCGCCCGCGCCAGTAGATGGGGCCACAGGGATCGTTCATCCAGCCGCGGGCGGGTTGCAGGTGGAAGGCAGGCCGCTGCGGGTCGGTGAGGGGTAACTCGGGAGCTTCGGCGAAGACACTTTCTAAAGGGTGGGTGAGCGTGCCGGCAGTTGCCAGGGCGAAGGTGTTGAGAATGGTCCGGCGGGTCAGCTTCATGGGGGAATAGCCTCTCATCGCACAGCGCTTTTAATGGTAGGTCATACCCTGACTTGTTGTACCTGCAGAGGATAAGGTTTGGGTTGGGTTTGGCGAAGATTTGGCGTAAATTTGGGTGATGGAAGTGACGATGGCGATATGGTTTGCAGTGGGATGTCTGGTGGGGTGCGTTATTGCGTGGCTGATGGGGAGCACGCGTGTGCATCGGGCTCGGGCCTCGTCGGAAGCACAGTTGGCGACGAGGGATGCAGAGGTCGCCAACCTTCGGGAGGGGTTGGGCGCGAGAGATCGAGCGCTTGAAGAGAAGGCTCGGGAGCTCGATGCCGTCAGAGTGGCCGGTGAGGCTGCTCGCCTGGATGCCGGACGTCTGAAAGAACGCCTGGATGCCGAACAGAGAGCTGCTGAAGAGAAGATTCTTGCGCTGAAAGATGTAGAGGCGAACCTGAAGACGAGCTTTCAGGCGTTAGCGGCCAGTGCGCTGCACGAGAACAGCCAGCAATTGATTCGGCTGGCAAAGGGAGAGCTGGACAAACAGCAGATGGAGTCGGCGAAAGAGTTGAAGGCAAAGGAGTCGGCAATCGAAAACCTGCTGAGGCCAATGCAGGAGTCGCTGGCAAAGCTTTCGACGCATAGTCAGGATCTTGAGGTGAAGCGCGAAGGAGCGTATCGCGAGGTGCTTGCCGAGATCCAGAACATGCAGCGGTCGCATACCGATCTGCGCAAGGAGACCGCGCAACTGGTGGCGGCGCTTCGATCCCCGAAGGTACGCGGAAGCTGGGGCGAGATGCAGCTGCGCCGTTGCGTGGAGTTCGCCGGGATGGTGCAGTACGCCTCGTTTGAGGTGGAAAAGTTTGTGCGCGGCGAGGACCAGTCGATCAAGCCGGACCTCGTGGTGAAGCTGCCAAACGGCCGATGCATCATCGTGGATGCAAAGACTCCGCTGGATGCGTTTCTGGATGCAAGCGCGTGCGAGGACGAGGTGCAGCGCTCGGTCCATATGGCGTCGCATGCGTCACGGGTGCGGAAGCACCTCGATTCGCTCTGCGGCAAGGCCTACTGGAAGCAGTTTCCGGAGTCGCCGGACTTTGTGGTGTGCTTTCTGCCGAGCGAGGTATTGTTTTCGGCGGCACTTGAGCAGGACCCGTCTCTGCTGGAGTACAGCGCAGAGAGTCGAGTTCTGCTGGCGACACCAACGACGCTGATCGCGCTGTTGAAGGCAGTGGCTTACGGCTGGAAGCAATCGCAGATCGCACGCGACGCGCAGATGATTCGCGATGAAGCGCTGAAGGTGCAGTCGAAGCTGGTGGGTCTGCATGATGCCATCGTGCAGCTGGGTAAGACGCTGCGTAACGCAGGCAAAGCGTATGACGACATGCTGGTGAAGGTGGAAGGGCAGGGTGGACTGTTCTCGATCTCGCGGCGACTGCGGGAGCTGGAGATCGGTGAGAAGGATCTTCCACAGCTGGAGCCCGTTCCTGTGCAGTTGCGGCCGATGATCAGCGATGAGTGGCAGGGCCGGCTATCGCTGATTGCAGCGGAGTCGGAGGGAACTGAAGAGTAAGCGTGTTGTGGCATGGAGAATGGGGGAGAATGTATGCCGATTACGAACTACAGTGTGCTGGCGGGCGATCCGGTCTCCGGAAAGGTGGTGACGGGGGCGAGTACGCACTATCAGATCACGATGAATGCGAAGGGTGGGCCGTTTACCGTCGCGGTTAATATCCAGTCAGTGGATGGGTCGGAGGTTTTGTACGCCATTGAAGAGGGGTTTACTCCACCGGATGAGGCAGGGCTGCTGGCGTTGCCGATGGGAATGACTTCGCTGAAGAGCGAGCCGGGTGGATTGGCACTGGATTTCGTACGGTCGGAGATTAATGGCAGGCCGATGATTACACGGGAGCAGATGACTCTGTTGCCGCAGGTGCGCTCCAAAGGGTTGAGCGAAGAGGAACGCATGGTGAGCCGTGCGCGGGCGGGTGCGTTGCAGAATGCCGTGGTGACTCTGCTGAACATGACGATTGCGGATAAGGACGGCGTGATCTATGCGTTTGGGAGTGCGTTCGCGGATAAAGGGAAAGTGGATGGGATTCACGATATCCACATGAATCAAGGGAATCCTGTAAAGAACCATGGAGGGGATAACGGGATTTGGCAGGATGGGGCGTTGTTTATTCATCTGCCGTCGAAGGGAACCTGGACGGCTGTGTTTATTGCGTTCCAGACCGAGTCGTGGACGACAGATGAGAAGGGAAATCCAGCCTAAGCTTGTGCAAACCGAAGTCGAACAAGGTTCAGTGATTAACCCAACTTATGAAAGAGTGGGCGTAGGCGTTTTGTGCATCCAAAGACGGTAGTGAGCACGTGATTTCTACCGATCAGGAGAGGCACAATGGGCTACGATCCGTCACAAAAGAAGAATTTACAGAAGGACCTGGAGACGTTCGACGATCCGATACGCAGGATAGGACATGATGCGACTTCTACATTCGATAACTCTCAAAGCAATCCGACTGAGTATGCCAGCAGCGAGGCGCAGAACTCAGCGACGACGGTAGAAGGTGAAGGCGATATCGTCGATGAAGACTTCGTTCCGGTCGGCGATCTTGCAGCGGATGCCATTGATACCGGTGCGGATGATGCTGATCTACACGCTGTGGACTACGAGGACGACGGGGAAGAAGACGAAAACGATGCGGAAGACGCAGACGTTGATGTCGAGGGCGAGGCAGTCGATCTAGATAAGAAAAGTCGCTAGCGGTTCTGATCGCAAATCGAATACGCTAGCTGGCGAGGATGCGATCGGCGATGGTGGCGGCCTCGACGGCAGGGCGAACATCGTGAACGCGGAGAATGTGGGCTCCTGCGAAGATCGCGGCTACGTTGGCGGCGGTTGTGGCGTGGAGCCGGGCCTGGGCCGGTGGAATGCCGGCATGAAGAACCGCCAGGCTGGGGCGTTCGGAGAGGGTATGGCCGAGGAAGCCTTTGCGTGAGGCTCCGATGAGGATGGGCTGGTTGAGTGGATGAAACTCGTCGAGATGAGCCAGTAACGGATAGTTTTCATCGAGGTGTTTGCCGAAGCCGAGGCCGGGGTCCAGGACGATTTTGTTGCGAGAGATTCCGGCGGCTACGGCGGCTTCCAGACGAGCGTTGAGTTCGCTGATGACTAGAGGCAGGATCTGATCCGGCGCGAGAGGTGGAAGGCTGGGCCATTGGCTCGGGCGGCCTCGGGTATGCATCAGGACTGCTCCGCAGCCAAGGCTGGCACAGGTGGCCGACATGGTGAGATCCCAGAGGTGGCCGCTGACGTCGTTGACTATTTCGACGCCTGACTCAATGGCGAGTCGAGCTGTGGTGGCGTGAAAGGTATCGACCGAGAGGATGGCGTCGGGCTGGGCCTTAAGGATGGCTTCAATGGCGGGTAGGATGCGGGCCTGCTCCTCCTCGGGGGAGAGAGGAGCGGCGTTAGGGCGGGTAGATTCGCCGCCGATGTCGAGGATGTCGGCTCCCTCTTCAAGCATTTGGATGGCTTGGGTAACGGCACGGTCGGGTGCGGCTTGCGGGGTATAGAAATGGCCGCCGTCGGAGAAGGAGTCCGGAGTGATGTTGAGGATGCCCATGATGGCAGTCTGCCGGCCGAGGGATAGGGTGCGGGTGCGGAGGTGCCACTCGAAGGATCGGCGGCGGGCAAAAGGCATAGATGGATTCTAGATGAATAGGAAGAGAAAGCAGACAAAGTCGGCGTGGATGCTAGACTGCGCGGATGGTGAGGATGATTCGCTGTCTGATGGTGGTTGGGGTATTTGCGTGCGTCAGCGTGGCGCAGGTGAGGAACGGCACGGGGCAGGTGGCCGCGGATTCAGCGTTGTCGCGGCGGATCGATGCGCTGCTGTCTGATCCGGCGGTGGTGCGTGCGCATTGGGGGATCAAAGTTACAGCGATGGATGGGTCGCCGATCTACTCGATGAATGCGGGGCAGCTTTTTCAGCCGGCGAGTAATGCGAAGTTGTTTACTACGGTTGCGGCGATGGCGTTGCTGGGTGCAGATGCGACGTTTGAGACGAAGGTGGTTGCGAAGGGCGCTTTTGACGGTACAGAAAGGCTGACGGGGGATCTGGCGTTGGTTGGCGGTGGGGATGCGAATCTCTCGGGACGTGATATTCCTTACGTTGCTCCGGCGTTGCGGCCCAAGCCTACGCCGCCTGCTGCGCCTGCATTGCGGTATTTGGAAGAGATGGCAGATCAGGTTGCGAAGACCGGGCTGAAAGTAGTGAATGGCGATGTGGTGGGGGATGACACGCTGTTTCCGTGGGAGCCTTATGCGGAGGAATGGGCGATCGATGATGCGGTGTGGGGATATGGGGCGCCGGTGTCCGCGCTTTCGATCAATGACAATCAATTGAGGGTGACGGTGACTCCAGGGACGGCGGCTGGAAAGCCGGCGACGGTGGTGATTGATCCGGCGGTGCCGTATTACACCCTTGATGTGTCGGGGTTGACGACTGGAGCGGCGAAGAGCGGCAGCCATGTGCAGATGGAACGGGCGTTGGGGTCGAAGGTGTTGCGGGTGTATGGGTCAATTGCGGTGGATGCGCATCCCGATGAAGAGGAGGTGGCGATCCATGATCCTGCGGAGTACGCGGCAGTGGCGCTGAAGGGCATGCTTGAGGCGCGTGGGATTGTGGTGACGGGGGTGGCGCGGGCGAAGCATCGGATTTCAAGGGATGCGGACGGATTTCTGGAGGGGATGAAGGTGCCGGGGCAGGAAAGAGCGGTGGTGACCGGAGGCCCTACCGGAGGTTCCTGTCTGGGGACGCCGCCAGACACTCCTGAAAAAACTTTGGCATCGCACAGCTCGCCAGTATTGCTTGAAGATGTGATTGTGACGAACAAGGTGAGCCAAAATCTACACGCGGAGTTGTGGCTGCATCATTTAGGGCGGAAGGCTTTTTGTGGTGACGGATCGACTCTGGGAGGCGCGCGGATGGTGCGGGCGTTTTTGGAGAATGCTGGGATAGATAAGGATGACTTTGTTTTCTTTGATGGGTCGGGATTGAGTGGGCATGATTTGGTGACTCCGCGGGCTACGGTGCAGTTGTTGCACTATGCGAGTACGCAGCCGTGGTTTGCGGATTGGAAGAAAAGTCTGCCGGTGGGTGGTGAGGATGGATCGCTGACAGAGCGGTTTGCGAAGGCCCCGCTGAAGGATCATGTGTTTGCTAAAACAGGCACGCTGGGCGAGGCGCGGGCTCTGTCCGGCTATCTGGATACTGCGAGTGGGCGGACGGTGATCTTTTCGATCATGGTGGGAAATCATATGCCGCACTTGAATGCGGATCGGGATGCGATGGACAAGATTGTCGCGGCGATTGCGGCGACTAATTGAGAATTGGTGCGGGATGCGAGAATGGTTTTGTGAGGATTTCTAAATTTCTGTTGATTGGTGTTGTGGCGTTGGCGGGGTGCAAATCGATACCGCCGCCTACTCCGCTTGAGGAATTGAATGCGCAGCAGGCGCGCGGACATGCGGTGTATCAGGCGCATTGCATGATCTGTCATTATGACCGCAGGAACGGGCCTTTGAACGGGCCGTCGATGCTGGGTGTGTTCAAGAAGCAGTATCTCCCGAGCGGCGCGCCGGCCAATGAGGAACGGGTGACGGCGACGATTGTGCATGGACGCAATCTGATGCCGGCGCAGGGAAACAAGCTGGATGCACAGGATCTGGATGATTTGCTGGCTTATCTACATACGTTATGAGTGACGAGAGAATAGTGGCGACGAAGAAGGGACAGATGCTGCCGGGGATTGCGGGCATCTGTATGTTCATGATTTTTATGACGATGCTGAATGTCTATGCGAGCTTGCACGGGGCCTTTGGCGAGGGGACTGGGAAGTATGGTGTGCTGGCGCTGTGTACGCTGCTGGCTGCGGGAATTTTTGGATTGCTGCGACTGAAGAAGTGGGGATGGGCGCTGGTGACGGCGGGATGTTTGCTGTTGAGCCTGGGGGATTTCCTGTGGTTTGAGAAGACCCACGCAGGATTTTTTCTGGTGCGGGCGCTGTTTGCGCTGCTTTTTTTTCTGTACCTGGTGCGGCCTGAAGTTAGAGAGCGATTGGTGTGATTTTGCAGGGGTTTTCGGAAAACACGAGTCGCAGGCGTGGCAAATTTGTGGACAACTTGTGGTGAAACGGGTGGCTAAGCTGGGTAGCGGATGTGCGCTGCGGAGCGAGTGAGTTTTACGCACATTTTTCAGATTTATTTTTTTGCGGCTCCGGCCGGATGTCGTAGCGATCGGTTTTCCGTTATTCGTCACAATAATTACACCGAAGGGGAAGACAGCGGAATTCTGAGTTGCCTGAATGTAACAGCTCTGACATCATAGATTCACACCGACAATACTTCCGAGAGCGTTCAGCTCCGCTAGTTTGCTAAACACTTTAGACGATCCAGACTTTTACGGTTCGTGGACACGTACATTCTTTTTCTAAATTTTCTAATTCTTGTGAGGCCTCTTGCGACTTCTTAGGTATTCCTTTGTTCTTCTAGTTCTGTCTCTTGCGGGTGTGAGTTTTGGCCAGAATGCCAGCACTTCACTGCGGGGGCTTGTGACCGATCCGACCGGAGCTGCGATTCCGGGCGCGGCGGTCGCCATCGTGAATGGAGCGAACGGATCCAGAATCGACGCGGTGACGAACTCTGAGGGAGAGTACTCGCTGCAGCAGATTGCGCCAGGCACGTACACGATCAGCGTGACGGCTCCGGGGTTTGGCAAATTCACCACGACGGCGCAACTGCTGGTGGCGCAGCCGGCGACGGTGAATGTGAAGCTCCAGGTAAATATCGATGTGGTGTCCGTGGATGTCTCTAGCGCAACAGAGACGATCAACACGACGGATGCAACGATTGGCAACGCGATCAACAATGAGACGCTCATGCAGCTGCCGAGCGAGGGCCGCAATCCGCAGACGTTGCTGGCACTGCAACCAGGTGTTTTGTTCATTGGAAATACGAACTCGATGGAGAGCCGCAACGGCGTGGTGAGCGGAGCGCGCTCCGACCAGACGAACGTTACGCTGGACGGTGTCGATAACAACGACCAGGTAGCGCCATCTGCCTTCACCGGTGTTCTTCGGACAAGTCTCGATGCAACGGAACAGTTTCGCGTGACGACTTCAAGCTCAAACGCTGATACGGGACGTTCTTCGGGTGGTCAGGTAAACCTGGTGACGAAGTCGGGAACGAACCAGATTCATGGATCGTTGTATTTGTATAACCGCAGCAACCTTGGTGTGGCGAACGACTGGTTCAACAAGGCAGCGCAGATCAATTCAGGCGAGCCGAACAGGCCCGGGCATTTGATCCGTAACACCTATGGAATTTCTATGGGTGGCCCACTGAAGAAGGACAAGATCTTTTTGTTCGGAAACTATGAAGGCAACCGGCAGAATGAAGCGCTGCCAACGGTCCGGACGGTTCCGACAGCATCGCTGCGTGCGGGAAACCTTTCGTACACGGCTGACGATGGAAGCACCGTGGTCCTGACTCCTGGTCAGTTTGCGTCGATGGATCCTAACTGCTCGACCACTGGAACGTGTCCGTCGGGTCCGGGTGTGAATCCGAATTCCCTCGCATTGTTCCAGCAGTATCCGCTGAGCAATGGATTTGCAACCGGCGATGGGTTGAACACGGGATCGTACAGCTTCGCTGCTTCAGTGCCGCTGGTCCAGAACGTTTACATTACGCGGCTCGATTACAACATCAATGAGAAGCACCGTGTTTATATTCGAGCGAGCATGCAGAACGATACCGATTCGGCTGCTCCTTACTTTCCGGGCCAGCCGGCGAGCCAAAAGAATACGGATGATTCGAAGGGCATTTCGGCCAACTACACCTGGACGCCGACTGCGAACATCGTCAATAACCTGCGGTACGGGTTTATCCGCCAGAGCATCGCAACGACGGGCGTGGGCAGTGGCGAGTATGTGACGTTCCGTGGGCTGGATACGCCTGAGGCGACGACGCGCAGCAGCTCGACGTTGGTACCGACGCACAACATTATTGATGACTACACCTGGACGAAGGGTAGACACACGGTACAGGTGGGCGTGAACTATCGGCGGTTCGCTTATCAAAACAGCACGACGGCAAACTCATTCTCTGGCGCCACCGCGAATCCCAATTGGATGGCGAACGCAGGCATCGCTGGTTATGGCGGTACCTTTGATCCGAACTCTTTCGGTCTTCCTGTGGTATCGGATGGATTCAGCCAGAACTACGATTATGCGGTCAGCATGCTGGCCGGATTGACGAACGAGCAGACGGGAAACTTCAACTATGAGCTCTCCGCCGATGGCAAGACGGGAACGCTGCTTGGCGTAGGGGCACCGGTGAAGCGGAACTTCCGCTCGAACGAGTTCGAGTACTACGTACAGGATGCATTCCGGCCGCTGCCGAATCTGACAATTACCGCGGGCCTTCGCCACACCATCCTGCAGACGCCCTGGGAGACGAATGGCCAGCAGGTGCAGCCGACAATCGACATGCATCAGTGGTTCCAGACGCGAGGCCAGCAGGCAGCTCTGGGTA
Organism: Edaphobacter sp.; assembly: GCA_035317185.1. Classification (GTDB taxonomy): domain Bacteria; phylum Acidobacteriota; class Terriglobia; order Terriglobales; family Acidobacteriaceae; genus Edaphobacter. The sequence continues at coordinate 101,853 of DATHHN010000069.1, read as the reverse complement.
ACAGCGTACAGCCGGATATTTCGTTTGCGCCCTCCGGAAAGGCTCATGGCGGAAAGCCGTTCTATCCGATGAACTGGCACAACATTGCACCGCGCTTTGCACTCGCTTTCGCGCCTGCGCCTGAGGGAGGTACGTGGATGAACAAGCTGCTGGGAGGCGCTGGAAGGAGTTCGATCCGGGCAGGCTACGGCATGTACTACGATCACTACGGTCAGGGATTGATCACAAACTATAGCCGAGCGGGCTCTTACTCGCTGTCGAGCTCAATCTCAAATCCTGCAAATGTGCAGACGGCAGATACGACGCCACGTTTCACGGGACTGCATAACCTGCCTGGTCTGCTTCCAGCAGCGCCATCGTCTATTGCATATCCGCAGACTCCTTCAAACGATCCCGACACTACAGGGTTCGCGATTACGAATGGTTTGGACGATCATTTGCAAACCCCTTATTCACATGTCTTCAATCTTTCGCTGCAACGCGAACTTCCCGGTGGATTCACGATGGAGGCCAACTATGTGGGTCGTCTGGGAAGACACCTGCTGCAACAGATTGACCTTGCTCAGCCTCTTGATCTCGTAGATCCAAAGTCTGGCATGGATTACTACACTGCGGCGACGATGCTCTCGCAGTTTGCCGATCAAAATCGTATCGAGGTTCCGACGATTGCGTACTGGGAGAATATGTTCCCGGATGCGATTGGAGCGGCGGGTGGAAACGGTGTCGATGGCAACAGCGCGACGCAAAATATCTACTCCGGTCTGTGGTTGACTACCGATAAGGAAGGCAACCCCGTGCAGATTAATCGGGGGAATGAAACAAATGCGCTGGCTAACCTTGATATAAGCTGCTTTCCGGGTTGCGGAGGACAGACCGGCCGTTATTGGCCTAAGCAGTACTCCTCACTGTTTGTGACGACCTCCAACGGAACGAGCTCGTATAACGCGGGTCAGTTTGTGCTTCGTCATCCGATGAAGCACAACGTGCAGATCGATTTGAGCTACACGTATTCGAAGTCGCTGGACCTGGGCTCCGACTCCGAGAGCAATCCAACGAACGTAACCTTTGCGAATGGAAATTCCGCGAACTTCGGGTTTATTCTCGATGCCTGGAACCCACGCAAGAATTATGCGATGTCCGACTTCAATACGACGCATCTGCTAACCGCGGATTGGATATGGCTCATGCCTTTCGGGCGCGGCCAGCACTATGGCGGCAATGTGAATCATCTGGTGGATGCGGTGATTGGCAATTGGAACCTGTCGGGAATTGCGCGTGTGTCGAGCGGGCTGCCTTTTTCGATCAACGACGGCGATGGATGGTCAACGAACTGGGAGTGGCAGAGCTACATGGTGCAGACCGGGCCTATCAAGATGCGGAAGCATCAGGATTCGAACGGTAGCCCGCAGGCGTTTGACGATCCCATTGCAGCCCGTGCCAACATGCGCGACCCGTATCCGGGTGAGGCTGGCCAGAGAAACAAGTTCATTGGCGACGGGTACTTCGACGTCGACCTTGGACTCCATAAAGGTTTCCGTTTTGGCGACCGCTACTCGTTCAACCTCGCTGGTGAAGTGTTCAATTTGACGAACACGGCGCGGTTCGACGTTCACTCGATTGATACCGGATCGACCGATGGACCGCAGATGGGCGTTTATAGCGCGCAGCTGACGCAGTATCGGCGTATGCAGATCTCGGGACGGTTCCAGTTCTAGTGGGTTGAAGTTTTTATCGGTCCCGCGCTCAGGTTTGTTTATCTGAGTGCGGGATTTTTTTGAAGTCAGGATTTTGGCGGGTGGTGCAAGAATGCTTGTCGATATGAAAACCAAAATCCCGTAGACTTCCCTCAACACTATTATGCGCACCCAGACCCTTTTTGCTGCTCTCATCCTCGGAGCTCTTATGCTCACACCATTAGCCCCCGCTCAGCGTGTCTCTGCCGACGGAGCCACCCAGACTTTCAGCTTCGTCTCGGAACAGTACTTCTCCGATGTCTACTTCCACTTCTCGCCTACAACGGGAACACAGGCTGGTCTTCATCAGTACAATTCCCAGCTAGAAGACTACTCTGCAGCAAATGTCCAAAAAGAAATTGCCGCTCTGCATGCTTTTGAGAAGAAGCTTGTTGCCCTTGATCCTTCGGCGCTCGATGCGAACGTAGCTGGCGACTACCAGATTCTGCTGAACAATATCCGCTCGCAGCTTCTTTCTCTCGAAGTGATTCGCAACTGGGAGAAGAATCCGGATAACTACTCGTCCGGTGTTACTAATTCCATCTTCGTCCTGATGGAGCGCCCGTTCGCTCCCGTGGATGTTCGGTTGCGTTCCGCAATCGACCGCGAGAAGCAGATTCCGCAGGTCTTTGTCGAAGCCCGCAAGAATCTGAAGAATCCGCCACGAATCTTTACCGAGATTGCTCTCGAGCAGATTGACGGCATCATCAGCTTCTTCCAGAACGACGTTCCGCTGGCCTTCAAGGATGCTACCGACCAGGCGGCCAAAGCAGAGTTCGCTCGCACCAATGGTGCTGTTATTGAAGCTCTCAAATCCTACGGCGCGTGGATGAAGTCGGATCTGCTGCCGCGTTCCAACGGTGACTTCAAGCTTGGGGCAGAAACTTTCAGCAGGAAGCTGAGTTACGACGAGATGGTGGACATCCCGCTCGACCATCTTCTGCAGATTGGTTTCGACGATCTCCATCGCAATCAGGCTGAGTTCAATCGTGTTGCTAAAGAAGTCGACCCTACCAAGACGTCCAAAGAGGTTCTCGCCGAACTGGCCACGATCCATCCTGCACCCGACAAACTTCTCGGATCGTTCCAAGATACTTTCGCGAGCCTGATCTCCTTCATCAATACGCACCACATCATTACGATTCCCAGTACCGTCGAGCCTACGCTGCAGGAGACGCCGCCCTTTATGCGCGCTACCACGCAGGCCTCCATGGACCCTCCGGGCCCGTTTGAAAATCACTCCACCATTGCTTACTTCAACGTGACGCTGCCGGAAAGAGAGTGGACCCAGGCGCATATCGCCGAGCATATGGCGGCGTTCAACGTGGGCACGATCATCAGCACCAGCGTCCACGAGGCTTATCCCGGTCATTACGTTCAGTTCCTTTGGATGCCGACCTTCTCCAGCAACATTCGGAAGCTTCTCGGTGCCAACACCAACATTGAAGGCTGGGCTCACTACACGGAGCAGATGATGCTCGACCAGGGTTACGCTGCACCTCCAGCCAACGCTACGGCGGAGCAGGTTCGCGAATCGAAGCTGGTCAGGCTGGGCCAGTTGCAGGATGCTCTGCTGCGCGATGCCCGCTTTGTCAACTCCATCAAGCTGCACACCGGACAGTTCACCTTCGATCAGGCGGTCGACTTCTTCGTCACTGAAGGCTACCAATCGCGCTCCATCGGCCTCGTCGAAACCAAGCGCGGCACCGCCGATGCAACTTATCTTTACTACACGCTAGGCAAGTTGCAGATCATGAAGCTCCGCGAAGACCTCAAGCAGAAACAAGGGGCGGCCTTCAATCTTCAGGACTTCCACAATAACCTGATGAAGCAGGGCTTCGCGCCAATAAAGATTGTTCGCAAAGCCATGCTGCATGACAATTCTCCTGTGCTTTGAAGCCGAATCGACCACGGATCAACGGATAAGGACGGATCAGAACTGTGTTGCTCAAAGATCCGTGTTTTATCCGTGAAGATCTGTGGTCGTAATGCGCTCCCCAACAGTGCTATCCAACCTTTCTTACGGCTCTGCTAGGATTTCCCACAACGAAACTGCATCCAAGGAATCCATGACACAAAACAACACTCCCCAGAAGATTCGCAAAGCCGTGTTTCCCGCCGCTGGCCTGGGCACCCGTTTTCTTCCCGCCACCAAGGCTACGCCGAAGGAGATGCTCTGCCTCGTCGACAAGCCCCTCATCCAGTACGGCGTCGAAGAAGCCGTCGCTGCCGGGTGCACGGAGATCATCATCATCACCAGCCGCGGTAAGACAACCATGGAAGACCACTTCGATCGTTCTCCGGAGCTCGAAGCCTCTCTCGCCGCCAAGAATAAAACCGCGCTGCTGGAGATTGCGCGCTCTGTTTCGAAGCTGGCAAAGATCACTTTCACACGCCAGTCCGAACCGCTCGGTCTCGGTCACGCAGTCCTTCAGGCCAAGGAGATCGTAGGCAACGAGCCCTTCGCCGTTCTGCTTCCCGACGATATCGTGGACGCCACCGTTCCATGCATGAAGCAGATGGTCGAAGCTTTCAATGAGACGCAGTCCAGCATCCTCGGTTCAGAGGTTGTTGAAGGTGCAGCGATCCAGAACTACGGCTGCCTCGATTGCACACCCGATACTAAAAATCCACGCCTGCTCGCCGTGAAGAACATGGTCGAGAAGCCTAAGCCTGAAGAAGCGCCATCGCAGAACGCCATCATTGGCCGCTACATTCTCACTCCGCGTATCTTCGACATGCTCGAGACGATTACTCCCGGCGCAGGTGGCGAGCTTCAGCTAACGGACGGCATCAAAGCGCTGCTCCAGTACGAGAAGGTCTACGGCTTCAGCTATGAAGGCAAGCGCCACGATGCCGGCGACAAGCTTGGCTTTCTGAAAGCCACCGTGGAGTTCGCCCTCAAGCGCGAAGACCTTGGCCCTGCCTTCCGCACTTGGCTAAAATCCTTCCCCGTCTAAAACAAGACGTAACACTGATAACACCGATGACACCGATCTCCTTTCCGAGAGATGGCCTTCATCGGTGTTATCGGTGTGCAATCTTCCGTCCGCATCCTTGCCACGCGACTATCATCCAATCTTCACCTAAAGCAAGCGCAAAGGAGCAAGTAATGCCTTCCCTACTCGACCCGATTGAAGTCGGCGATCTTCATCTTCCCAACCGCGTCTTCATGGCTCCGCTGACGCGCCTGCGCGGCACTCCCGACCATATTCCCACTCCCATCATGGCTGAGTATTATGCGCAGCGATCCTCTGCGGGCCTCATCATCTCCGAAGGCATTCCCGTCGATCCGCTCGGCGTCGGCTACGCGAATGTTCCTGGCATATGGTCGCAGCAGCAAGTCGAGGCGTGGAAGCCCATCACGAAAGCCGTCCACGATAAAGGCGGACATATCTTCGCGCAGATCTGGCATGTAGGTCGCATCTCCGATCCAGAGTTCCTCAATGGTCAGCTTCCCATCGCTCCGAGCGCCATTGCCGCGACTGGAAACGTAAGTCTTCTGCGTCCACAGCGCTCCTATCCCACTCCTCGCGCGCTCGAAACCAACGAGGTCAAAGGAGTGGTCGAGGCCTTCCGCCGCGGCGCGCAAAATGCCCAAGCCGCGGGCTTCGACGGTGTAGAGCTTCACGGAGCCAATGGTTATCTCCTCGATCAGTTCCTGCAGGACGGCTCCAACCATCGCACCGACGAGTACGGCGGTCCTGTTGAGAATCGTGCGCGCCTCATGCTCGAAGCTGCCGAAGCTGCAATCTCGGTATTTGGCCCTGGCCGCGTCGGCATGCACCTTGCACCGCGTGGCGATTCCCACGGTATCTCCGACTCCAATCTCACCGCTACCTTCAGCTACATTGCTACTGAGCTGGGTAAGCGGAAGCTTGCCTTCATCGCCGCACGCGAGCATGTTGGACCTGACAGCATCGGCCCCAATCTCAAAAAGCTCTTCGGCGGAGTCTTCGTTGCCAACGAAGCCATCGATCAGCAGACCGGCCAGCAGCTCCTCGACGAGGGTAAGGCCGACGCCGTGGCCTTCGGCAAGCTCTTTATCGCAAATCCGGACCTTCCCATCCGCTTTGCGAAGCATGCGCCGCTCAACCGTCCCGAGCCCAACACCTTCTACGTTCCTGGTCCTCACGGCTACATCGACTATCCATCGCTGCAGGCATAAAAAAGGGGCCGCAACATCAAACCTGTTGCGGCCCCCGGAGAACGAAATTCAACCCTCGCGCATCTCACTGTAAGATCAGCTATTCAGACAGAGCGGAGACGACCGAACATGCCGGAAACACCGAAGCCCACCATTACTCGCGAAAAACTTGTCGACCTTCTCAACGAAGATCTATCCCGCGAATACCAGGCCATCATCGCCTACGTTAATTACTCGCAGGTCCTCAAAGGCGCGCAGTACATGAACATCGCTGATGAGCTAGCAGTCCACGCTACCGAGGAGCTCACCCACGCCCTCGCCATTGCTAACCACATCGACTATCTCGGCGGCATGCCCACCGTCGTCCCCAAGCCCGTCAAGACATCCGAGAAGGCCGAAGACATGCTGCGCTTCGACCTCGAAAACGAGCGCGAGACCATCGCCAACTATCGGCGCCGCGTCAAGCAGTGTGACGAGCTCAACGAGTTCGCCCTCAGCGAATCGATCCGCGAGATCCTCATGCAGGAGCAGGATCATCTCATCGCTCTCGCTACAGCTCTCGGCATCGATCCGCCGAATCCCGGTATCGCCGACTAATTACTTCAGGAGTGACGGCTGTTCGAAACAGGCCGTCACTCTTCTCTTATGCCGCGACCCTCTGCGCAAACACTCCCGCAAAAGCCTGTCGCACTCCCGCAAACACAATCAACCAAAGCACAATCGCGAACAGAGCTATTGGCAGGCCTTCCGGCGCCATGAATGCATGGAACAGCAGGATGTTCACAAGTACTGGACCCAACAGCAACAACGCCAGCGGAACGAAACGGTTTACCAGCAGCAGAATTCCGCCAATAAGCTGGACGAGAAACACCACTACCAGGTAGTGCGATACAAACAGGGCGCCCATATACTGCCCCGCCAATCCTGCCGGCGGTTGCATCGGGATAAAGTGCAGAAACCCATTCAGCCCGAAGACGGTGAACAACAGGCCCAACAGAATACGCGCAATCAATATGGCGATCTTCATCGTAGATCTCCTCTCAAGCCGGAACGCAGAAGGCTTACGCCGCCTGTGACCGCACCTGCTCCAATGTCGATTTCAAGAATGCCTCACGATCGACAGCGCCCATCATGATCTGCGCAACTCCGCCAGCCGTGACAACCTTTACCTCTTTCACGCCAAGGAAGCCGAGTACCGCTCGCAGGTAAGGCTCAACGAAGTTCATCGCGCCAGCCGGTGTTCCCAACTCATAGACGCCGCCGCTCGCAACCAGAATCGTCGCCTTCTTCCCCTGCAGTAACCCTTGAACTCCACCCTCGCCGTAGGCAAATGTCTTTCCATTGCGTGCCACCTGATCGATCCAGAGTTTTAGCACCGACGGAATGCTGAAGTTATGCATCGCCACGCCGATCACGTACTCATCCGCGTTTTCGAGCTCGCCGATGAGCTCGTCCGACAGCGCAAGGGCATCCTTCTGTTCCGGAGTACGTCCAGCTTCCGGCGTGTAGGCAGCGCCAATCCACTGTGCGTCGAGTGGCTTTGCAGGGCGTGCCGCAAGGTCGCGGTAGATCACGGTGCCGTCGGTGTGAGCAGCTTTCCACGTCTTGACGAACTCGCGCGTGAGCTCCCGGCTAATCGAGCTTTCCAGAGGACTTGAATCGAGATGAAGTAGTGTAGGCATAGCGAAGATCTCCTTAGTCGACATGAGACGTTTAAGCAACGAATGTCGTAAATATAAGACGACAAGTGTCGGTTTATCGATTCTTTTTTCATTTGGTAGCCTCTAATATGAGAAGCCATGCCAATCTCCGATTGCGAAGTTCGCGACCCCCGCATCCGCCGCACCCGCCACCTGCTTCAGGGTGCGCTGCGTAACTTGATGCAATCAAAGAACATCGAAGAGATTTCGGTGCAGGATATCACCGACGCCGCGACGGTCAACCGCGCCACTTTCTACGACCACTACAACGACAAGTACGCCCTCCTCGACGCCATGGTCGCGGGTGGTTTCCACTTCATGCTGCACGAGCGTAACGTCGATTTCGACGGTACATGTCCTTCGGCAGCCAGCGCGATCATTCTGGCCACCTGCGACTACATCACGCAGATTCACTCCAACCCCGTCGAGTGCACCCGCCAGAACGCCTTCGAGCCCCTCATCGAAGCGGCTATCACCACCGCCATCCGCCGCGTCATCATGAGGGGTATGCCGCAGCAGAGCGCCACTCCTGCGTTATCGCCGGAGATCATTGCGACCACGGCAAGCTGGGCCATCTACGGCGCCGTCAAGCAATGGTTCTACACCCCAAACCATGTTTCGGCGGAAGAGATTGTTCCATCGATCCTGCAGCTCATCGTTCCCATCCTGATGGCAGCAGGCCCCGTAGAATCCCACACCGAAAGCATGGCTCACACGGGTTGAAGTTTTGACTTGCTAGGCCGAAGTTTCTTTTGAGTCCACGTACTTGATGAGCAGCACCTCGTTACCGATCTCGCTGTAGATCAACTCATCGACAGTGCCGGCTGCGAGAAGCAGACCGTATCCCCCGGCACGCATTCCCTCTTCTTCGCGTTGCGCAATGTGTGCTGTGGGATCGTCAGACGGATTCGCCATAGCCGAGTTGCTAAGCGATTCGCGGCGAAAGCCAGCCCCGGGGTCGCGTACGTAAAACACCAAGGCTCTTCCCGTGCGAACGGCGGTGACCTCAACCACTTGTTCGGGATTGAATGCCGCTCCGTGCTCCATTGCGTTCAGCAAAATCTCCCGCAGCGCCTGCATGATCTCCTGCCGTGTGTCTTCAGGCAATTGCGCGCTCAGCTCATGCGCAAAGGTCATAAGGCGCTCGGCTGTGAGCAGGCGGCAATTTACGCGGACAGACACCCATCCAGGCCTCGCCGATAAAATCTGGATATCGTCTCGCCATTCACTGTCGGATGCTGCGCGACTGGCTAAGTGCGCAATATTCGCAGAATCGAACGGAGGCGTGAAACACGCGAACACGCGGGCGCGCATCGCAGCGATTAGCTCTTCCGGCGTGCTGCCGCGAGCCAGCACGATGCACTTTACCCCTGGCCTGATGGCGCGCATCTCCTCCAGCAGCGCCAGGTCTTCATCGACGGCGCTGTCTGGACTCGTAATGACGACTCCGAACGATCGCAAACGCAATCGCTGCAGAGCGTCGGCGTGACCGGCCGCGTACTCCATAGGGAAAGATGCTGCAGTAAGTGCATCGCCGATTTCGCGGCTCACTTGGTTGTGATTTCCAATAACCAGGACCCGGCTCATGTGGGCTCCGAAGGGATGACTCAATAATTCTAGATCGCTCCGCCGCACAGCGCTGGGAAGATTCAATTCAAAGTGATCTATTTATCCCCTACTCATACCGCAGAGCCACCATGGGATCAACTTTGGTCGCACACCGAGCAGGAAGCCACGCCGCAAACAAGGTCATTCCGCTGACAACGGCGATTGCAACCGAGAAGCTGGCGGGATCCACAGGTCCCAGGCCGAAGAGTTGTCCCTTAATAATTCGTGTTGATGCAAGCGCAAGCGGCAGCCCTAACGACAGACCGACGGCGAGCAGCAGCAGTGATTCGCGAAGGATCATCCACCGTACTGCAGGAGTCTGGGCACCCAGCGCGAGACGGATACCGATCTCGTTGGTACGCCGCACCACGTTGTAGCTCATGACTCCATACAGACCGATCGCGGCCAGCAGCAGCGCCAGTAACGAGAAGAATCCGGTAAGTTTCGAGATCAGCTCATCGTGCGTCATAAAACCTGAAACCTCCTGGTCGATGGTCATGACATCGACCAGCGACAGATTAGGATCGACAGCCGCAACGGCAGCTCTCAGATCGGCGATGCTGTGTGCCGGATCGTTGATTGTGCGAACAAGAATCGTGCCCGCGAAGCGGTTTTGATTCTCTTCCGGTAAGGCTTTTTGAGCAGCGCCACCCTTTTGTGTCTCCGAATCCATAGGGACAAACGGTTCAATCTGAGCGAGAGGAACATAGGTCATTCGTATCGGTTCGGTATTGCGCGGACCACTAACCTTGGTATCTCGTGCTATGCCGACGACCCGCCACGGCCCTTTGACGGAGTTGATGTCAATGATGAGCGATTGGCCGAGTGCGTTCCCTTTGGGAAAGAAGTGATTGGCAAGCGTCTGATTGACGACAGCTACCTTCTGGCTCGTAGCGGAGTCCGAGGCCGCGATGGCACGGCCCGCGATGATGGGAATGCCTGCAGTCGTGAAGTAGTCGTCCGAGACACGATTCAGTAGGGACATCCTGTTTTCTTTCGGCGCCGGAGTGTTTCCCGAAAACGAGATCGTCGAACTCCACGCTCCATAGCTGATCGGACGCGTCGCAGAAAGTGCAGCCGAACGAACGCCCGGGATAGTAGAGAGGCTCTCCAGAAGGCGTTGATGAAGTGCGTCAGTCTGGATCGCCTTATAGCCGGCAAGCCGGGCATCAAAGCCCGCGAGTAGCAGATGCGTGCGCTCGAAGCCGTAGTCCTGCTTCTGTAGGTTGCGCAGATTGCGCAGGAATAAACCTGCTCCAACTAGAAGCAGAAGCGAGAGCATCACCTGAATGGTGACCAACGCTTTCGGCCAGAAGCGCCCGGAACGGCCTCCGCTGCTCTGTGTCGTACGTGCATTGGAACTGAGAATGGATGCTGCTTCCGATCGAGCGCCGACAAAGGCTGGCGCAAGCCCGAAGAGGAGCGCAGTGATCACGGAAGTAGCGAGTGTAAAAAGTAGAACAGTCACGTCTGGCGATGAGCTCATAACAACCGTAGCCGTGCCACGGCTGACAAAGGCAATCAGCGCGCGAGTTGCAACAAAGGCGATACCAAGTCCAAGAAGCCCACCAGTAAGAGAGAGAAGAAGAGTTTCGATTAAGTTTTGGCGGATGATGCGTGCGCGGCTCGAGCCCAACGCAAGGCGGGTTGCGATCTCGCGCTGTCGTGTAGCGGCGCGTGCCAGAAGAAAGTTAGCGAGGTTGGCACAGGCGATAAGAAGAACCAACACCACAACAGCCATAAGAATTTTCAGAGGCTGGCTATATTCGTTACGCAGATAGGAGACACCGTGAGTAGCGGAGATCAGCGGAACCGTGGCATGTTCAATCTCCTTCTCGCGAGCGGGAGTGATCGACGCCCCTTCAACTGTGCGGATCCCTGCATGTATCTGCTGATTGAGCCATTGCTGGCTCTGCGCAAAGACAGTCTTATCGTTTGCAGCCCGAGGACTAAGACGCCCGAACATATGTAAGAAATAAGCTCCCGATTGCGGCGTGAGTAGAGATGCTCCCTGAAACACCACTGTCTGCATGGCGACGGGCACCCAAATGGCGATCGGCTCGACCTCCAGCTTGATGCCCTGGAACGCCTTTGGCATTACGCCGATGACTGTGAAAGGAGTCCCGTTGATGGAGAGCGTTTTACCGAGAATGCCAGGATCGGCGGAGAGTGTCTGCTGCCAGAAATGGTAGCTGAGAACCGCAACCGCACCACTGCCGGGCGTCGCGTCATCGGAAGGAGTGATCGTGCGTCCGAGGATCGGTTGGGCACCAAGGACGCTGAAATAATTGCCAGAGACAAGGTAGGCGGGAGACAGAATGGCAGGGCCGTTCGTGTCGGTTTGTGGGCGAATGCTGACCTTCCCGGAGAAACTTCCATAGCTCGCTATGCCTTGGAATGGCCCCGGATTGGCCTCGAGTTGGCGAGTGAAATACCACGGGAACATACCGTACTCACCCAAGCTGATACCGCCGGCAATTCCTCCGCCCTCGGATTCGCCAAAAGTAACTAACTCATGTGGATCGCGAACCGGAAGATCACGAAGCATTACCTGATGAATGAGTGTGAAGATAGCCGTGTTGGCGCCGATTCCAAGTGCGAGCGACAACAACGCAACCAGAGTGAAGCCAGGACTCTTCCTCAGCGAGCGAACGCACAAGCGAAGATCCTGAAGAAGACTGTCGAGCACCGACTCCCATCGTGACGTCCACACCTGGTGCTTGACCGAATTAGTGCTGCCCATCTCGACCAGTGCGGCCCGTCGCGCGGCATCCGCAGTCATGCCGTTGCTTCGCTTGTGACTCGCCGATTCCTCCAGATAGCTTTCCAACTCTTCATCAAGCTCGCGTTCCACACGCCGCCTTTGGAAGAGTGATTTCAAGCCGGAGGTGAAGCTGGTTAGCCAATTCATAGGTCCTCCTGGGAACACACGCTTGACCCTTGAAAATTACGCTTCGAGAATGCGCGAGATAGCAGAGATCTGGCGCCGCCATTGATCGGTCTCCGCGGTTAGAGCCTTGCGTCCGTTCGCCGTAAGGGAGTAATACTTCGCGCGGCGATTGTTCTCTGTCTCGCCCCACTCGGACTTGACCCTGCCTGCACGCTCCATTCGGCTGAGAGCAGGAAGTAACGAACCAGGATTCACGCGGAAGACACCGTCGCTGATCTGCTCGATTCGCAGAGCCACGCCATACCCATGCATCGGCTCAAGCGCTAGAGTCTTGAGAATGAGCATCTCCAGCGTTCCCTGTACTAGATCTCTCGACTTGGAATCAAATTTTTCTTCATGTATTTTCTCTGCCACGCCGGTCTCCTCTTGATGGTCAAGATAAGACCATTTGTTCCTCTCGATTGTCAAGAGGAGAAAGGACGTACAGCCGATTACAGAGATTTAAGCGTCTGCCACCCTGAGGTTTACTGTGTGGTCCCAGTCAGAAAGATCTGCTCCGGCCTGTCTGCAATCACACGATAAAGCGCAAACTGCCGCGAGCTCTGTCCCCGCAACTCAAACAGCATGCTCGCCCGATTGCTTGCCTCCACATCCACTACATCGACGAACCGCATCCACGGGGTGCGATCGAGATGCGCCGCATCCGTCACGCTCTGCATCGCGGGCTTTAGCTCGCCCAGGGCATCGGCCTGCACCACCACGGTCACATAACGAAGATCCGTACCCGTTCCTGCCGTATGCGCCGTGTACACATAGGTCGCTGCGCCGCCGTAGCTCAGCGTGTACCCCTTTAGTTCCTCATCCAGCAGACCAACGGCGGCAGGCGCTGGCGTTGTCGTCCTATGCGTCGTCCTGCTCGCGGGAGCTTTCTTCGCCGCAGTAGAAGGCGTTGCCACGGTAGCGGGAGCAGTCTTGCCCGCTGCATAGGCCGCAAGCTGAGCCCGGGCCATCGCCTGCATCTTCCCAAGCACTGCGGCCTTCTCCGCCGCATCCTCCCACGGACGCGCAAACTCATGCGGATCGCGATTCTTCGCGTCCGACACTGCAACCATCTGGTGCAGGTCCTGCGGCAAACCGTTCAGCTTGGGCAGATCCGCCTCCGTCATCGCAGAAGCGGGCTTGCCTCTGTGCAGGTTCGGCCGGTTCGGATCTTCGTTCAACGAGCCCACTGCCGTTACCGAGCCGATATCGTCCTGCTGGGCTCTCTGCTTCTTCGCCTCTTCAGGTGAGCGCCGCTTCAACGTTGGCCGGTCCGGATCGTTCGCAGGATCGCTGTCCCCACTCTTTGCTGTGCCGGAATCAGCCGTTGTATCGCTCGTGTCCGGACTCCGCTTCTTCATCGTAGGTCTATCGGGATCGTCCGCCGGTGTACTGCCACCGGTCTGAGCCGTCGTGGACCCGTTTGTAGATCCGTTCGAGGACCCACTGCCCGAGTCCGAGCCAGTATCACTCGTGCGACGCTTCATCGTCGGCCTGTCAGGATCGTCCGCCGGTGTGCTCCCCGTGCTCTGCGTCGAGGCCGTACTCGAATCCGAATCCGAACCGCGGCGCTTCATCGTGGGCCGGTCGGGGTCGGCAGTGGTAGAGCTGCCGCTAGCTGTCTTATCGTCGCTGCCGCTCGAAGTCCCAGCAGTGCTCCCGCTCTTGTCCGAAAGATGCGGCTTGTTCGAGTCCGACGCCGAGCTTGTAATCGCCGAAGTCGTCTTCGTCGGACGCAGCGGCGTGGACGTTTTTTTGGCCACTACAGGTCCATGAAACGTCCCATACCCGAACCAACCGTCGTCATAGGCTTCATCGCCGGTGGTCCGGTCGACGGCCTGCATATGCCGCGCATACACCAGCTCCAGCGTGCCCTTGGTAATACCCGCGTCCTGCAGCTCGTAGACGTTCCCCGTCAGCAAAGCAAACGGCACCGGCCTCGCGACATAGACACCCGCATCCTCCAGGTGACTCTCGATGTAAAGCGACACCGGAATCAACCGGCTGGCCTTCGGCTTGGTCAGATCCCCCGTCCACTCGTAGACCCCAACCGCCCGCACGACGCTCTCGGGCTTCGCAACCTTATGGGTCTGCCCCCACCCGGTCCATCCCGTCAGTACCACGCCACCGAAAACCAAACCCGCCAGTATCTTCTTCATAGCTCGTCACGAGTTTAGACGCTCAAGCCCTCCGCAAAGTCCGTTTTGCTGCAAACCGCCAACCGCCTTTGCCACACATTCCACCACGCCTTGTCCACGAATTCGCTACCATCAAACCAATGAAATCCGCGCCATTGCTGGACGTTGCCAATCTCTCGATCGCCTTCGGCCCCCATCCGGCCGTCAAAAATATTTCGTTTCAAATCCATCCCGGCGAAGTCCTCGGCCTTGTCGGCGAGTCCGGCAGCGGCAAATCGGCCACCTCGCTGGCCATCCTTCGGCTCCTTCCGGACTCCGCGCAAGTTACAGGAAACATTGCGTTTGCTGGCGAAGATCTTCTCACCCTCCCAGCCGAATCCATGCGCCGCCACCGAGGCCGCAGCATAGCCATGATCTTCCAGGAGCCCATGACCGCCCTCAATCCGGTGATGCCTGTAGGTGCCCAGATCGCCGAGGCCGTGACCGCCCACCACCCCGAACTCACTCCCAAACAAGCCAAACAAAAAGCCCTCGAAGCCATGCACGAAGTCTCCCTCCCTAACCCCGAAAAACGCTTCCGCGACTATCCCCACCAGTTCTCCGGAGGCCAGCGTCAGCGCATTCTTATTGCCATGGCCATCGTCAACCGCCCGCGCCTCCTCATCGCCGATGAGCCCACCACTGCTCTCGATGTCACCGTGCAGGCCCAGATCATCGCTCTACTCAACGAGCTGCGCCGTACCCACAATCTCTCCATTCTCTTCATCTCACACGATCTCGCCGTCGTCTCGCAGATCGCCAGCCGCGTCGCCGTCATGCAGCACGGTCAGATCCTCGAACAAGCCAAAACGGAAGAGCTCTTCCGCAATCCCCAGCACCCCTACACCCGCAACCTGCTGGCCTCTGCCCCGTCGATGCACACCGACCGCTCGCTTCCTCTCGCTACTCTGGCCTCGCCCGCTTCATAAGCGTTTCCGGGAAACTTTCGCCCAGCTGCAAATCCATATAAGCTTAGAAATTGGTTTTACCTCGATACCGACACTGACTGAATGCGCGCCCTGATCCTTTCCGACGTCCACGGAAATCTCGAAGCACTGAACGCCGTCCTCGAAGCGGCTGCTCCATTCGATGTTCTGTGGAACCTCGGTGATGTAGTCGGCTACGGCGCCAGTCCAAACGAAGTTATTGATCTGATTCGTCCTGCCGCTGAGCTCAACGTGCGCGGAAATCATGACCGCGTCTGTTGTGGCCTTACTTCAGCCCTTGGGTTCAATCCTGTCGCGCGCGCCGCCGCTACCTGGACGCACGATGAGCTTACCCCGGATAACCTCGCTTGGCTCCGCGTCGTTCCTCAAGGCCCGCTACAGCCAGTCACGCTCGCGGGCGTTACGCTTGCTCACGGTTCGCCGCTCAACGAAGACCAGTACATTCTCAGCATGCGCGACGCTTGGGCTCCGCTTCAGCAGATGCCAACTGCCATTACTTTTATCGGGCACACTCATCTGCAGGGTGGCTTCTCTCAGAAGGAGCATGACTGGCACGAGCTGCGTCCGCAGTATCAGACCCGCAACGAAGCCGACTCGTGGACTATTTCAATTCCGCCGGGCACTCGGCATCTCATCAATCCCGGTTCGGTTGGCCAGCCTCGCGACAACGATTGGCGCGCAGCATTCGCAATCTACGACACTGATGCGGCTGAGATTATCTACCACCGTGTGCCCTATGACCTTACTGCGGCTCAAGGTCGCATCCTGATGGCAGGTTTGCCCGAGCGGCTCGCCGCGCGACTACGCGAAGGCCGCTAATACCGTTTGAGTTGAAACTGAAGCACAGAACTTTTTACTTGCCACGCAGCAGCCTTTCGTGCAGAGTAGAGACCTTTCTATCTCTGGTTCCTTGAGGAATGTGAATGGCAACCATCAAGCTGACGGATACCTCCTCCATCGCCATTAATGCGACTGTTGCAGACGACTCGATCCTCGGAAAGACACCCGCTGCTGTTGTCGGATTTCTACGTTCAGACGTTATCGGCGCAATGGACCAGACACTCGACAAGGTTCAAATAGACTCTTTGTCCATCGGGTTTTCCTACAACCCTGCATTTTCGCTCACTGGCGGTACTGCTCAATTTACGGCAGGCGGCTCATCCACGGGAGAGATCGATCTATACAAACCCGCTGGCGCTGGAACACCCAGTCCACTGTTTCCTGTAGATCAATTTGGAACAAACATTGAGATGGCGGACAACTACTACTTAGCCCTCTCGTTTCAACTTGCGCTTGGAAGCGGAACTAGCATGGCACCGGGAGCATTTGCCCTCACGCCCGCCATCTCTGCTACGGGGAATGCAAAAATCTATCTGCCATTTGGCCGTGATGGCAACGGCACTTATCCCAAACTTAGGAGCGCACTGGAAACGCTCTACAGCTCATTCGAGCTTCCATCTTCCATCGATGACATCAAAGGTCTTCCTACGGGAGCCGTCTTTGTGTACAACACGCACGGAACAGTCGCATTCCAGGCGCAGTTTGATGTGCTTGCGGCTGTATGTCCCACTGCTACTCCAGGCATCAGTACAAGCTACGGACCCATCAACATTCAGGCTGGTCCTTCCGTCACGATCGGTGGCGGGTTCTCGCTCAGCGGAGAATTTAAGGTCCGCATATGGAAGAAGGGGCCGAACGCGGTTCAAATCGGCTATTACAAGAAGCATGGTGCGAGCTTCGCTGTATCCTTCGACGCAAGTGCCGGCATCGATGTGACGACACGAGGAGGATATGACGTCATCTCCAAGGTCTACAGCCTTCTCGGTGATTCCGGAAAGCTGGACTCTGCCTGGCTTCAGGCAAATGTGCCGGCCTCTGTTGCCGATGATGTTCAGAACGCATACCAGAGCGCTGTCCAGACGAAGCTTTCGATCTCAATCGATGAGGAATGCGACACCTCCATCACAGACGAGGCGGCCTTCTCGTGGAACTTCGATTTAGCCGCAATGGATTCCGCTGCACAGGCGTCATTCGTCAAGTTGATCGGCGGCAATCTCTCTTCCTTAATGAGCGGGCAGCCCTTGCCGGCCGGCATCACCAAGGCCGGAAGTATCTTCGACCGGATCAAAGAGACAAAGCATACCTTTACCTTCAACTTCCTGGGCCTGTTTGATCACGCGAGCGTTCAGGATTCGACACTTGGCCTATCGACAAAGATCACTGAAGATGGCCAATTGATCATGACGGATACAGCTCATCTCAATCGTCTCAGTGCCACGGCGACACCATTCGTCAAAAGCGATCAACTGCGCAAGGTATTTACAGAAGACTGTGTTGCCACCGTCGGCTACTCGGTATCGTTTGGTAACTTCGTTCCTAATTTAAAAGTGGCTTATAGCTACTTCAACTATAAGGACCACGCTAAGACATCCGATCTGAGCCTGTTCGTAAGTACTGCCACGGAGTTAGGCGAGTCAACCGTGACAAGCGATTGGCAGCAAGTTCTGAATTCGGGTGCTCCCAGTCAACAAGCATCGATGCTCGCTTCCCTGGGCTATGACGGTGTGAGCGGCAGAAATTTATTCCTCGATCAGAATGCGAATCCGCGGAGCACCTTAGACTTCGAGAAGATTGGCCGCCTTGCCTTACTACGCACACCAGGCCTGAATCTTCATCCAGGCTTCATTCAGTATCTTCAGGATGATGCGAAGTGGAAAAAGTTACGTGACGGAGGCACTGCTCAAGCCTTCTATTCCACGATCGGCGTGGACTTGATCAATCCTCCGCAATCAGCGGTCGTTTCTTTCAGCTACACTCTCCACATTGTTTTCTGGGCTTCCGCAATGCATTCGACGGGTCAGGCATTGCAAGCAGTCCTTCAATATCTCGCACAAAACTCCGGCATCTATCCGCTGCACGACAAAGGCTTTCTCGATCGCAGGCAAACTTTCGCGAGCCAACTCAAGAACGCGATACAAAAGACACCTATGTTTAACGATGCATTAGGTCTGATGACAATGTTTCTTGCAGCCACGCCGGCAAATAAGAACGTCGCGATAACATATGGGGGAAAAACGAAGACGTATGCCTAGATGTTCATCGGCGGTCACAACATCACGCGCAGTCACGGCGCGAAGATCGACACTGTATACGTCAACGAGTACGGCAACTCAGCCAGACCAGTTACCTCGTTGAAACCTGGGTCCGATCCATTGTTTTCAGACAGAGAATAGTAAAAGCTCCTTCATCTCCATTTGGATTTAAAAAAAAGAGTAGGCAAAAATAGCTACTGCAATAGTTAGCGCGTTAAATTCCACTCGCCAGACGAAAAATAGTAGTTAGAGTGCAACTGCAGAGTAACTAGCGAACAGGTAGGGGCATAGGGCTGAATTATGCCTGTTGGTGCGGAAAGTGCCTTCCTAACTTGCGCAAAACCTTGCTTACACAGTTATTCCCACTCTAGTAAGTATCTGAATTTATATAGATAACAAGTGGCAGCACAATTGCATCTATCCGTGCCACTCGATTCCCGTTCGGGAATTCGATCTTTCTGGGCCCTTCCATCATTCGCACTCGTTGATGCTTTATTTGAATCGTGAGGTGTGTCCAATGAGTTGGAAACTGCTCTCCATCTTTACACTCGCCCTGGTTGGTGCTGTATTTGTGCCATCCGCCCACGCCGATGCAATCGTCGGATATGTAAGCTTCGATGTAACCAATCCTCCCGGTCAAGGTCAGTTTGATATCGTTGGGCTGAGCGGAAGCAACAGCTCCGGCGACGCCACCTTTCCCGTAACCACAACCGTTGGTCTCTCGAATCTGAGTCTTGTCGTCAGCTTCAACAGCGGCCCCAACGAAGTCTTTGGTCCTTCGTACTTTACCGCTGATTCTGACAGTGAGTCTTTTGATGGTGCACTGTTGTCTCTCACCAGCGGCCAACCCTCTGGACTCGAGGGAGCTATCAAGGCGGTTCTCACTGGTACGTTCTCCACGACCAGTCTCATGCTTTTCGATGGAACTACGATCTCAGTCAACCCAACCTTCTCGGCAACCATCAGCGACTCGTCTGGTTTGGCGAACGAGGACCTCGCTCTAATCACCGCAACCACGGGCAGCGGCCCTCCACCGCCCCCTCCACCGCCGCCACCACCTTCGACCATTCCTGAACCCGAGACATTTGTAATGGTCGGCAGTGGACTTGCCGGTCTTGTTGGTCTTCGTCGCCGCTATGTGACGGCGCTCCGCAGTTTCTGCTCTCGCAAGACCACCCGCGCCGGAGGGGCCTTCCTGCTTGCGGTGGTCTTTCTCGCCACGGGTGTTGCCGCACGCGCCCAATCCGTGGTCAAACTGAATACCTTGACCTCGCCTTCCTCAGGTTTGGCTGGCTCCGCCGTCGTTACCATCACCGGTAGCGGGTTTCCCTCCGGCGTCATTCATCCCGCGTCGGCTACCCTGACGTTCAGCAAGACTTGTGGTGGTGCAGTAGCCACAACCGAAGCTCCCACCTCCATAAGCACTATCCTTGGCACTACCGACAGAGCACAGTTCCTCGTGCCTGGTCCGCTAACTACAGGGACTTACTTCGTCTCGATCGCAGGTACCAGCGCTGGCGGAATTTCATTCACCAGCAGCGACTGCTCCGAAATTAATGTCACTCAAACCACCACAACCCTTGCTGCCTGCGTGCCAACAAGCTCGCTGGCCGTGACCGTTGGAAAGAATGTGAACGCATATGTTCCGTTCGGATACTGGGAGGGTGGCACCACAGGAATCGAAGAAGTGCCGCTTGAGGGCACCGGTACGGCGATCCATTTCGCCACTTCGGGCGCTGTGAATTCCTGCGCTTCAAACTCCGTGACCGACGAGGTGGTCTGCACGGAAAATACCGCCAATGTCGATCTGATCAACGGATCCACCTTGACCACCATCACCAGCGGATCCAATGCGTTTGCGAGTTTCTCGGGTGGTTCTTGTAAAAACTGCGGCGTCGCTATCAATCCTGAAACCAACACCGCAGTAATCGCCATGGGCGTTATCGGCGGCCCCGCCAGCGAAGGAATTCAAATCGTCAACCTTACGAACAATAGCTTCGATAAGGCATTTCCGATGCACAACGATGTTTCGGAAAATATCTCCATCGATCCGGATCGCAAGCTCATCCTGTCACCCGGTGAGGGTGGTGTCTATGATCTGTTGAAGATTGCGGCGGACAGGACCTTAACCGAATACGGCAACACGATCGGAGGCACACTCGATTCGGCAGCCGAGGATTGCACCACTGGAATCGCCATGTCCGCCGATGAATTCTCCGACAGCATCTACATCACGGATCTCACTCAGGCCACCTTCACAAGCGGCTCACCAGGAACCTGGACCGCTCCCGGGCAATTCATCGCTCTCCACGATGGCGGTTACAGTGCTGGAACTTCGGGGATCTCTTCCGCACCCGGCACGGGTCATTTAGCCGTAGTCACAGGAGAGTTTGGCGGCAGCGCCTATGCGGCTTTGAAACTTCCTTCCACGGCCGGTACAGGCACACCAACCCTTGCAGATTACGCTTATGTCGGTAGTATGCCAACCACGCCGGACGGTAATTTTTTTAGCGCCGGCTTCGACCCACACACGATAACCGCATACACAAGCCCGAACTCCGGCAAGTCTTACGCGGTGTTTGTGGACTATGCCACCGGCACGCCGAACTTCCTTGGTGTCGTTGACTTAGCCTGCGTGCTGACCCAGCCTCGTACAGTGGGAACTCATAATGTCGTCGGGAACGCGACTTCCTGCACACGGTACGTGGCGATCCCGTAACTCAGAGCAATCATGGTAGAGTTCGCTCTTGCGTGTAGCTGAGAGAGGCAGTCCGAATTCCTCTCTCAGCCATATTTTTGAGGCCTCTTCAATTCGCTCGGATGAGCCATAAGATTCCCGGACATGAGGAGAAACAGATGACGGGGTGGTGTCGAGCAGGACTTGCTGTTGCCCTACTAACTTTTTTTGTGCGCGTCGAGGCGCAAACGTCCGCCAAGACAAGTTCCGGGGGCATGCGCATGGAGGCCCGGGGAAAGTCTATCAAGACAAATTCACCGGGCAAGATTCATACCTATTACATCGCTGCGGACGAAGTGCAGTGGAACTACATGCCGACCACTCCGACATATCTTCTTCGCGGAGAAAACGAAATTCCCCCGGTACCCAAAGCCAAGTCGGACACATATCTCAAAGCTATCTATCGCGAGTACACATCCGATACTTTCACCACTCTTAAGCCGCGCACTCCGGACTGGGAACACCTCGGCATACTTGGGCCACTCATCCGCGCCGAAGTCGGTGATGTCATCAAAGTTGTCTTCAAGAACAACTCAAGGTTTATATGCAGCATGCACCCTCACGGCCTTGCTTATGAAAGAGAATCCGAGGGAGCCTACTACAGCGAAGCGGCGGGAGTGCCGCCTGATCCCACAAGAAAAGGCAATGCCGTTCAGAAAGGTGAAGTCTTCACCTATACCTGGACAGTTCCCGAGCGTGCCGGACCAGGCCCCGGAGATCCCAGCTCGATCCTGTGGATGTATCACTCACACTTCAATGAGTCGAGGGATATGAACTCCGGTCTGTTTGGACCGATCATCGTATCGAGAAAAGGTTCTACGAAACCTGACGGCACGCCCAAAGATGTGGACCGCGAATTTGTGGTAGCCTTCGCCACCTTTGAAGAAAATACCAGCGGATATTTCATGCAAAATATCGTGCACGATCAGCAGTATTCAACGGATACGATCAACGACCCAAACTTCGTCAAGACGCTCGAATACTTTACTCTGAACGGTTTTATCAGGGGTACGCTTCCGTTACTCACGATGAAGAAAGGCGAACGTGTGCGCTGGTACATGTTGGCAAACAGCAACGAAGATGACGTACACGCCCCGCATTGGCACGGCCATACAGTTTTGTTCAACGCCATGCGTACCGACACGCTGAACATGGGCCCAATGGGAATGATGGTCGCCGACATGTTGGTGGACAATCCCGGCACATGGCTCTTCCACTGCCATGTCAACGATCATCTCGATGGCGGCATGTACGCTCTATTCAAAGTCACTCCCTGAAGTCTTTACGCAGTTGCATTAAGGTGTCTTGATATGACGTTCTGTAACTCCAATCGATCACTGTCAACCAGTCTGGGCTCACGCGTTTCCTGGCCCTCACGCGCATTACCGGTGGCGATTGTCTGCCTCTTTCTCTCTCCTTTTGCTTCCGCCCAGAATACGAGCTCGCGGTCTTCGGAACCGCTGGCAGTCGTTGATGGTCAGCCCATTTACGAAAACCAGCTTGCTTCTGAAGATCAGGCGCAACTCCAGAGGATGATGCAGCAGGTCTATTCCGTGAAGCTTCGCGCGCTTCACGCCGTCCTCGATCAAAAGCTGGTCGAGACCGAAGCGAAAAAGAAGAACGTCAGCGTACAGGATCTCCTTACGTCAGAGGTCATCTCCAAAGTTGCGGATCCTTCTGAAGATCAAATCAGCACGTACTATCGGGCGCATCAAGGCCAGATGAATCGGCCGTATGACGAAGCCAAAGACAAGATCCGGCAAGGCTTGAAAGATCTCGAAATCCAAAAAGCGCGTATGGTTTATGTGCAGGGCCTCTTTCAACACGCGGTGAACAATGGAGAGCTTACCGTCCTGCTCAGTCCGCCACGCATCGAAATGCCTGTGGATGCCGCACGGCTCCGCGGAGATCCCAACGCGACCGTGACGATCGTCGAGTTCTCTGATTTCAGTTGTTCTTACTGCCGAAAGGCCGAGTCCACGATGAAGGATCTGCTCACGAAATATCCAGGAAAAGTAAAGCTCGTCTATCGCGATTTTCCGCTCAGGCAATTGCATCCGCAGGCTCAGCTGGCTGCCGAGGCCTCGCGTTGTGCAGCTGAGCAAGGTAAGTTCTGGGAATACCACGATCTCCTCTTCGCCAACTATGAAAAGCAGAACCGCGATGGTTTGATTGAGAACGCGAACACACTGAAACTGGATAACAAGCAGTTCGAAGCTTGCTTGACCAGCGGTCGTTATAAATCGCAAATCGACCAGGACATTCAGATGGGCAACCGCGGCGGCGTTGTCGCTACGCCTGGATTTTTCATCAACGGTACTTTCGTCTACGGAGCCCAGCCCCCGGCCGTCTTCGAAAAGATCATCAACGAGGAGTTATCCGCTTCCAGCCAAAATCATCTCTCGGACAGCACCGCTGCGAAGCAGAAATCGGCCGATTGATTCGCTGAACAGCCTGGACTAAAGGAAGGAGATTCAGATGACAAATAGGATCGTCGCAATACATCATGCCGCCGTTCTTATCTTCTTATCAGCAGGCGGTGGTGTCGCGTTCGCTCAATCCCCTGGCCTGCCTGCGACGCATCATGCTGCCGACAAGCCACCATCGATATCCAAGCCCAGCACAGTGCAGCATCCAGAACATCGCGCACACATCGTTTATTCGCAGGGCCAGCTTGAGATCACTGCAAACAACTCGAGCCTCAATCAAATTCTCCACGACGTCGCTCTTCAGACCGGCATGAAGATCACCGGCACCGTCACCGACGAACAGGTATATGGCAAGTATGGCCCGGCTGCTCCAGCCAAAGTATTGGCAAGCCTGCTCGATGGAACAGACAGCAACATGCTGCTGACGATGAATGCATCGAACGCTCCCGCAGAGCTTATACTCACGCCAAAACAAGGTGGCCCCACGCCGCCCGCTCCGGCATCTGCGACCTCATCTACGAATCACACGCCACAAACCGAGCAGGCCGCGGAATCGTCTGCTGACCCGGCAACCGAGCCAGCGCAAAATACACAAGCCGCAGGAACAAGCGGGCAGCCGATGCCCCCGGCAGATCCAACCACACAGCAGGTATATCAGCGTGTGCTGCAATTACGCGCGCAGCAACAATCGCAAGCGCAGCAGCATAGTCCTCAATAGGCTGCTATTCCGCTTTCGTTTTCGAGAGAGAGTCTTTCTGGGCAGGAATAAAAAGACGGAAGACAGTTCCGCCTCTGTCGCTCGATGACCTCAGTTTCGAGCGCACCCGGATACGACCCTGATGTTTACTGGCGATCTCCTTCGAGATCCATAGCCCCAAACCAGTCCCGGTAATTCCCTTCGTCGAGAAGAACGGCTCGAAGATTCGCTCGCGTGTCTCCACATCCATACCCATGCCGTTGTCGGCAACGGTAATCGCGATCCCTTCACGGTTGAGCGACCAGTCCCGCGCCATCGACGTGCGAATAATAATGCAGCCGCCTTCGTTAACCGCATCAATTGCGTTGCTGATGAGGTTGACCAGCAACTGACGTATCTCGCCGTCATGCGCCACAATCAGCGGATTAGACCGCAGCTCGCGCACCACCTCGATCCTCTGGTGGCGAAACCGCGATTCCAGCAATGCCAGCACAGTCCCTACAAGCTCATGGACATCCGTAAGCGCGGGGCGCATCGAACTCCGGTAGAACCGCAGCGTCTGCACCGTAATCTGCGTTACGCGGTCCAGCTCCTTCTGAGCCAACTCCAGATAGTGGCGCCCCTCAGCCGAAAGTTCTGTACTCGAGAGTAGATAAAGGCAATTCGTAATCGCTTCCAGCGGATTGTTGATCTCATGCGAGATCGATGCGGCAAGCCTCCCCGCAACAGCCAGTTTCTCAGTGCGTCGCAGCACCTCTTCGCTCTTCTTCTGCATGGAGAGATCGGCAATAAAGGCGGCCGTCTGGCGCTCTTCGGCTGGAGAGTCAGGATTGAGAGACGCCACGCCGATCAGCACCTCCAGCGAGATGCCCTCTCGGGTAATACAGACAGCTTCAAAAGTCTCGCCGGTCTTTTGGGACGCAAGCGAAGTCGCGGCATCGGCGAACGCCGGGCAGATCGATGTCAGTGTCACCGAATCGCCAAGAAGGCCGGCTTCATCATAGTTCAACAGGCGTTCGGCGGCGCTGTTGGCATACGTAATGCGCCCGTTGGCATCGCTGATCAGCAGTCCAAGCGGCATCGCTTCCACCAAAGAGTGAAAGCGAGCTTCACTGGCACGCAGCGCCTGTTCGGCCACAATCCGGTTGCGCCGTGTGGTGGCTTCCTTTACCTCGCGCAGAATTGCGGGCACCAGCCGCGCAAAATTTTCCTTGGACACATAATCGTGCGCCCCCGCCCGCATCGACGAGACCGCCGTCTCCTCCGACACCGCACCCGACAGCATAATGAACGGAACGTCCAGGCCACTCGACCGAAGCAATTGCAGCGCTGCTGGCCCGCTGAAGTTGGGCAGGTTGTAGTCGGCCAGCACCAGCTGCTGAAGTTGCGGGCTGTTTAGCGCCGCAACCATCTCAGCTTCTGTCTCAACACGCGTGATATGCGGCACAAAGCCGCTCCGACGCAAATGCCGTTCCAGAAGTGCAGCGTCGTCGTCATTGTCTTCGACGAGCAGAATGCTTAAGTGTGGCGATCCTAGAGTTTCGGTGGGCATTCGTTGAGCACCAGCCAGTACATTCCAAGCTGTCGCGTTGCCTCAGCGAAGTCATTGAAGTTTACAGGCTTACGTATGTAGCTGTTCACTCCAAGCTGATAGCTCCGGACGACGTCACGTTCTTCGTCGGAGGAGGTCAGAACAACTACAGGCATCATTCGCGTTGCGTCGCTTGTTCGGATCCGCCGCAACACCTCAAGGCCATCGATTTTCGGAAGTTTAAGATCGAGCAAAATAACCTGCGGCTGAATAGCGTTTTCGCCGAATAGAAGATTGATTGCCTCTTCTCCATCCCGCGCTACCCGAACATCATTCGCGATATTTGACTTTTTCAGTGCGCGGATAGTAAGCAGTTCGTGATCTGGGTCATCTTCAACAAGTAGTATCATTTTTGTCGTATCAGTCATCCACGTTATCCTAACGTAAACCAGAATGTCGCGCCATGATCGATTACGCTATCGGCCCATATCTCCCCGTGATGCCGGTGAATGACGCGGGCGACCGTCGCCAGACCTATTCCTGATCCCTTAAAGTCTTTATCTCCATGAAGCCGATTAAAGGCGCTGAACAGTCTGTCGGCATAGTGCATATCGAAGCCGGCTCCGGTATCTCGCACAAACCACGCATCTTTTTTCTTGTCCCAGCCAAAATCGACAACAGTGCTTGGCTTCTTAGAGCTGAACTTCACCGCGTTGCCAAACAGATTCTCAAGCGCTACGCGAAGAAGTTTCGGATCACCTTCCACCTGCAAGTCAGGTTCAATGTGAAACGTAACATCGCGTCCTTTGTTTTCTTCTCGCAGAACCGCCGCGACCGACTCCGCAAGTTCGCTGAAGTTAAACGATTCACGGGTGATATCGGCCCGTGTTATCCGCGAAAGCTGAAGCAGCGCATCGATAAGCTGCCCCATGCGCTGTACGCCGGTACGAACACGATGGATATAGTCTCGGCCCGTCGTATCCACAACTTCCGCGTAATCTTCTTCCAGCGCCAGGCTGAATCCGTCAATCGTTCGCAGCGGCGCGCGAAGGTCATGGGACACCGAATAACTGAAAGCCTCTAACTCCCTATTAATCGATTGAAGCTCCGCCGTCCTAAGTTCAACGCGCTGCTCCAGCGTTGCGTTCAGCGCACGAACCTCCTCCGCGCGCTCCTCCGTCTCGGCACGCGCCACAGCCAGCCGTTCCGCATCCAGTTCCGAAGAGATACGCAGCCGCCGCTCATTCGCCAAAAACCGGAACATCAGCACGATCAGCAAAAAGTCCAGGCCGCTGGCCAGGCCGATCGTATACCGTGTGCGCGTACTGTCCGATCTCGCATGGGCTGTGCGTTGCGCCAGCAGCCTTCGTTCTTCAGCCTCCATATCGTCGGCGATACGCCGAAGATGGTCCATCTCGACCTTCCCCGTACCGCTCAGCACCAGTGGACGAACTATATCGGTGCTGTGGCTGCGGCGAAGATCGATTCCTTGCTGTAGAAGCGCAAGCCGCTGTTCCAGAACTGCGCGCATCTCCGTCACGCGAGCCTGTTGGCTTGGGTTATCCAAGGTCAGGTGCTGAAAGTCATCCAGTTCCTTCGGAAGATCGCGGACAGCATCGTTATAAGGCTGCAGATACGCCTCATCACCGGTGATGAGATATCCGCGATTGCCCGTCTCCGCATCCTTGCCGGAGCTCATGATGCGCTCCACCGTATTGATCACCCGCCACGTATGTTCTACCGAATGTTCGCTCTCAAGCAGAGACCCCACCGCGCGAAACGCAAACCACGCATTGAGAGCGACAATTACAGTAGCGACAAACAGTAATCCTGGAACAAGATATCGATTAGCCTTGGGCTTCATAGTGTCGTTTGATTCTACGATGCCGTCTTGGGATGGACTCGCTCCCAAAGTCAGTTTTGCGGCCGTCGAGGCAACTCTAATTTGCCTTATTGTTCCTCTCGTCGCTCTCTGCCGCCGTTGCCTTTTCTTTCATTCCACAAAAAATCTGTGCCAATGTCCAAATCCCCGCTTCTCGAGCGTCATCTCAGTAGCGGATCATAATACCGTCCCAAATTCGCAAAGGAGACGCCACATGCAATACATCCTGATGGACTACGTGCAGGAAGACGGTTGGAACAAGCTCACGCCCGACGAGCAGACGCATTGGCTCGGAGCCTACAAAGCCTACATGCGGGCCATGACACAGGCCGGTGTCCTCAGGCACAGCAACGGTCTGCAGCACAGCTCGGCGGCCACCACCGTACGCCTCGTAACCAACAAGCCATACGTACTCGACGGCCCCTACGCCGACACCAAAGAGCAGCTCGGCGGTTTTCACATCATCGACGTGCCCGACCTCGACTCCGCCATCGCATGGGCCGCGCGCAGTCCCACCGCAATTCATGGCGTCGTCGAGGTGCGTCCCATCCTCGATAAAGTGTTTCTCTAACCATCCTCATCCAACGCAAAAAGGAGAAGCATTATGCGGAAATTAATTGCATTCAATCATGTAACGCTCGATGGCTACTTCGTCAGTGCCAGCGGCGGTTTTAGCTGGGCCCAGAAAGGCAACGACGATCCCGAGTACGCCGCCTTCGTAGCAGAAAATGCCAGCGGCGGCGGCGAGCTATTGTTCGGCAGAGTCACCTATGAACTCATGGCCAGCTACTGGCCCACGCCAATTGCCGACCAGCATCATCCCTCCGTAGCCGCCGGAATGAACAGCATGTCGAAGGTCGTGTTTTCGCGAACGCTCGATAAAGCATCGTGGAACAACACAAAGCTCGTCAAAGACGACATGGTCTCGGCGATTCGCAAGATGAAAAACGAATCCGGCCCCGGCATGGCAATCCTCGGCAGCGGTAGCATCATCGCGCAGCTGGCGCCAGAAAATCTAATCGACGAATACCAGATGATGATCGATCCGGTAGCTCTCGGCAGCGGCCGCACAATGTTCCAGGGCATACAGCAGATGCTGACCCTCAAGCTGGCAAGAACAAGAACCTTCAACAACGGCAAGATATTTCTCTGCTACGAGCCGACGTCCTAGCAACTCTTAACCACAACCGAAAGATCTCTTGCCGTTGCATGTTTACGTCGCTATCCGTCTTTGCCCGTTCTTAAAAATCCATCTCCGCCTTCAGCCTTCGTACAGCTTCTTTAGGCAGACCAAAGACGAACGCGGCGATTCAAAACATGAGGACTCCACCATGACTCAAAGGCAAACCTTAATGACCGGCATCGCATTCGGCGAATCACCGCGTTGGCACGACAACCGCCTGTGGTTTTCCGACTGGGTTGCCGGAGAGATCATCGCCCTTGATCTCGCAGGCAACAGCGAAGTCATCCTGCACGCCCCTTTTCCCTCCATCCCCATGTGCATCGACTTTTTGCCCGATGGACGCCTCCTCGTTATCTCGACACACGAGCGCCGCCTCTTGAGCAGGGAACGCGATGGGACGCTCGTGACCTACGCCGACTTCAGCAGTCTCCCCGGCATAGGCTTCAACGAGATCGTCGTAGACAGCCGCGGCAACGCCTACATCAACGGAGGCGGCTTCGACTTGATGGCCGGTGAAAAATTCGCTCCCGGCATCATCGCTCTCGTCGAACCCAATGGCTCAGTTCGACAGGTAGCGGATGGCATCGCCTTTCCCAACGGCATGGTCGTAACCCCCGACAACTCCACCCTTATCGTGGCCGAGTCTTATGGCAAGCGGCTCACAGCCTTCGACATCGCAACCGACGGCACACTCACAAATCGCCGCATCTGGGCCGACCTCGCAGGTGGTGTTCCCGATGGAATCTGTCTCGATGTCGAAGGCGCCATCTGGTACGCAGACGTCCCGAACAAACGCTGCGTGCGCGTCCGCGAAGGCGGCGAGATACTCGAAACCATCAGCCTCGACCGCGGCTGTTTTTCCTGCGCCCTCGGAGGCCCCGGCATGCGAACGTTATTTATAGTGGCAACCGAGTGGCGCGGTCCCGCGCATATGGCTGAGGGTCCACGAACAGGCCAGATAATAACCGCAGAGGTAACGACACCTGGCATCCCGCCCAAACAAGTCCGAGCTCTCGCGTGAACCCATGGACTCCTCCGGAAGCAGCGCACAAGCGCGCAGCGCGGCAGAGACGGTTGCACGCCGCAGCTACGGCAAGCTCGTCGCCTTTCTCGCGGCCCGCACACGCGACGTCGCCGCCGCCGAAGACGCGCTCTCTGAAGCCTTCGCCTCCGCGCTGGCGGACTGGCCTCTCAATGGCTGTCCCTCAAATCCAGAAGCATGGCTGCTCACCGTCGCGCGCCGAAAGGCAATCGATATCGCCCGTGGACGCCGTCGCCACGAGATCGCCGCCGAGCAGTTGCAGGTAATGGCCGAAGGCTTGGATCAAACCGCAACCGGCACAGATCGCATTCCCGATCAGCGCCTCGCCCTCATGTTCGTCTGCGCCCACCCGGCCATCGACGCCGCTGTCCGCGCACCGCTCATCCTGCAGGTAGTCCTCGGCCTCGATGCAAAGGCAAT
Source organism: Edaphobacter sp. (assembly GCA_035317185.1). GTDB lineage: Bacteria > Acidobacteriota > Terriglobia > Terriglobales > Acidobacteriaceae > Edaphobacter. Next base: position 71,599 of record DATHHN010000069.1, on the reverse strand, counting down.
CGCCTCTGCATTCCTTACGTCGCCGGCTGCAATGGGCAAGCGTCTCGTCCGCGCCAAGGACAAGATCCGCCAGGCTGGAATTCCCTTCCGCATCCCCGGGCGCGAAGAGCTTACCGACCGCCTCGGCACCGTTCTCGACGCCATCTACGCGGCCTTCACCGAAGGCTGGACCGATCCCGGCGGCACCGACGTCACCCGTCGCGGCCTCACCGAGGAAGCCCTCTTCCTTGCCACGCTTCTTACTGAGCTGCTCCCACAGGAGCCCGAAACCCTCGGCCTGCTCGCGCTCATGCTCCACGCCGAAGCCCGCCGCCCGGCACGGCGCAACCCCAATGGCGAATACATCCCCCTGGCCCAACAGGACCTCGCGCAGTGGGACTGGCAGAGGATCACCCATGCTGAAGACCTCCTGCGCCGCTCCTGCGCGCTGGGCTCTCTGGGTCGCTACCAATTGGAAGGCGCAATTCAGTCCGCGCACGTCCATCGTCGACGCACTGGCCAGGACAACTGGCAGGAGATCGTGCAACTCTACGACACCCTCTTCGCTCTTGCCCCATCGCCCGTCGTCACCATCAACCGCGCCCTCGCAATCGCCGAGCTGCACGGTGCGCCAGCCGCCCTCGACGACCTCGCGACATTAGCCGCCGACGAGCGCCTCACCACATACCAGCCCTGGTGGGCCACACGAGCAGACCTTCTCGCCCGCGCCGGCGACCACTCCGAAGCCCGCCGCTCCTACGAGATCGCCATCGGCCTCGAAACCGACCCTTCCATCCGCCGCTTCCTTCAGGATCGCCAGTCGGCCCTGAAACCTGACGCACAGGCCCACCAAAAATAAACTTCGCGAAATTGCGTTAATCTCGACTCCTCGAAAACGACAATCCGCCGTCCATCTTTGCCACGCAATTCACCACACCTTGTCCACAAAAAAACCATGTTCAGAACCCGTTTTTTGCAAAAACCCCTGCAAAAACACCCTTCGGCCACGCCGGAAAAATTCCGCGTAAAATATAAAAAGGAGCTGACGAAAAAATGGCGCACATGGTGTTCTGCACAAAATACAAAGCCGAGATGGAAGGTCTGGACGAGCCCCCCTTCGACTCCGACTTCGGCCAGAAGATCTACAAAAACGTCAGCAAAAAAGCCTGGGGCGAGTGGATCGAGCGCCAGAAGATGCTGTTAAATGAATACCGCCTCCAACCCTGGACCCGCGAAGCCCAGGAGTTCCTCGTCGAACAAATGAACGAATTCTTCTTCGGCGAAGGCGGCACATTACCCAAGGAATACGTCGCTCCCACCCACTGACGACCGGGTTTCAGCCCCATAACTCGTGTACACTAAACACTGCAACATACCCCGCCGCAGCCCTCCCGGGCCGCGTGCAAACCATAGTCGGGACGTGGCTCAGCCTGGTAGAGCGCACCCTTGGGGTGGGTGAGGTCGCTAGTTCGAATCTAGTCGTCCCGACCATTTACTTCCAATCACTTATAACGACTGCCGAGCTTTATGGGTCCAAGCGTGTGGCCATAAAATGGCCATCCTCCCATCTATCCCGACTCCATATTTTGATGGGACTGAAACGAAGTGGAGTTGTTAGTCGAGCATGGTGGCCTGGCCGTTGCCTGGAACGAGGATGCTGGCGCAAACGACGACGCTGGCGGTGTCGTCGATTGGACCGTTAGTGCCCCCCTACTGTGGTGACGTTGATGGCGACGCTGGTGGCCGGTGCCACGCCGGTTCATCCGGGGCTGGTGACTTTTTGCGATGCGACGGCGCAGCATTGCTTCCAGCGGGATTGCAGGCAACTACACGCTGACGGCAACGGTAGTGAGTACCGGCAGTCTTACGCTGGCCACATGGCATTCAATGAATAGCGAGGTGGGGTGCTCTCCTTGACATCTTAGGAGAGTGTCGTTAGTCTCCTGATCAATTTAGGAGGATGCATGGCTGCCCAGGCACAACTTCTTCCCGGAACTCTTGATCTTTTGATTTTGAAGGCAGTTTCTCTTGGCCCTCTCCATGGCTATGGGGTGCTTTTGCGCATCGGGCAGATCACGAATAGCGCTTTGCTGATTGAACAGGGGGCGCTTTATCCGGCACTGTTTCGGCTGGTGCGCCAGGAGCTTCTCACAGCGAGTTGGGGGACATCAGAAAACAATCGCCGTGCGAAATTTTACGAGCTTACCGTCGCGGGACGAAAGCGGCTGCGGGAGGAGACAAAGGGGTGGAACCGTCTTGCCGTGGCCATTGCGTCTGCGCTTGCCGCACAACCGGAGGAGATATGAGACTGTTTGCGTCGCTTCGTTCACTTGCTTTCACGATCCTTCATCGTTCGCAGATCGATCGCGAGGTGGAGGAGGGACTTCGATCGCACCTGCAACATCGGGCCGACGATCTCGAGCGGTCCGGTCTGACCCGGTTTGAGGCCGAGCGACGCGCGCGTGTGGAGTTCGGCGGCTATGAGCGATATAAGGAGGAGAGCCGCGAGGCATTTGCCGGACATTTCATCGAGACTTTGCTGCAGGATGTGCGTTTTGGCGTGCGCATGCTACGAAAATCCCCCGCTTTTACAGCGATTGCCGTGGTGACGCTAGCCTTGGGAATCAGCGCGAATGCAATCGTGTTCAGCGTGTTGAACGGGCTGATCCTGCGTCCGCTGAATGTGCCAAAGGCGGAGAGGCTGTATGCAATTCAGCGTGGAAAAGATCCTGCTCCAATGCAGTCGTATCCCGATTACGTGGATTTGCGTGATCGAAGCCGCGCATTTGATGGTGTGATTGCCTATAGCTTCTCGCGGGCGGGCTTGAATACAGACGGCAAGGCTTCGACGGCGTGGCTATATGAGGCGAGTGGGAACTACTTTAAGGTGCTGGGGATACAACCGTATATCGGGCGGTTCTTCCATGGCTCGGATGAGCATGGGCCGAACAGCAGTCCTTACCTTGTGCTGAGCTATGGGTATTGGATGAGCCACTTCCAGGGTGACCGTGGTGTGGTGGGACGCAGGGTTGAGGTGAACAAGCACCCGTTTACGATTCTTGGCGTAGCACCCCAAAATTTCGCGGAACTGAGTTGTTCTTCACGCCCGACTTCTGGGTGCCGTATGTGAACGAAGAGCAGGTGGGGGGCGAAGGCGATATGAACGGACGTGGGGTCCGCGACCCTGTCGCTGGTGGGACGGTTGAAGGACGGAGTGACTACGTCGCAGGCCACTGCCGATCTGGACTCGGTTGCGGCATACATGACGAAGAACTATCCGAAGGAGGATGACCAGACAACTTTTTCACTGGCGCGTCCAGGGCTGATGGGCGACTTTCTTGGGCGTCCGGTGCGGGCGTTCCTTTCGGGGATGATGCTGCTGGCGGGGCTGATTCTGCTGGCGGCATGTGCCAACCTGGGCAGCCTCTCGGCTGCGCGTACGGCGGACCGATCGAGAGAGATTGGCCTGCGGCTCGCGCTTGGATCGAGCCGTAGACGTATTCTGCGGCAGTTGCTGACGGAGGCTGTACTGATCTCAGTGATGGGAGGGGCGGCGGGCCTGGCGGGCGCCGTGGTGTTGCTGCGATGGTTGAGCGTATGGCAGCCTATATCGAGCTTTCCCGCGAATGTGCCGGTGAACCCTGATGTAAATGTATATGGCGTGGCGCTGTTGCCGGCGTTGGTGAGCGGATTGCTTTTTGGAATGGTGCCGCTGCGTCAGATACTGCGTGCCGATCCCTGGCAGATCGTCAAAGCAGGCTCCGCTGATGCGGGCGAACGAAGGCTTACGATCCGCGACCTGTTGCTTGTTGTGCAGATAGCGGTGTGCGCGGTGCTAGTGACGTCGTCACTGGTCGCTGTGCGAGGTTTGCTGCGTTCGCTACACAGTAACTTTGGTTTTGAACCGCAGAACGCGATGCTAGTGGATACGGACCTCGACATGGCGGGGTATAGCGGAGACCAGGTCGCCGTGATGCAGAAGCGGATGCTGGACACAGTCGGGACAATCCCGGGAGTAACAGCGGCGGCAGTTACAGACATGATCGTGCTTGGAGGGAAGAACTTCAGCAACGTGGCGATTTTCAAGGACAGTACGACTGACCTTCGTGTCGAATGCGGTGACGAACACTTACATGCAGAACATCTCTCCGGGATACTTTGAGGCGGCAGGAACCACTGTCCTATCGGGAAGGAGCTTTACGCTGCACGATGGGAGGCAAGCTCCGCGGGTGGCGGTGGTCAATCGGGAGTTTGCACGGAGGGTCTTCGGCTCCGAAGCGAAGGCGATGGGCGCGTACTAAGACGATGAATGGAACGCGCATACAGGTGGTGGGTATCGTAGAGGATGGACGGTACAGAATGCTTACGGAAGATCCGCAGCCGGCGACATTCCTGCCTATGTTGCAGTCACCATCGAGTTCTACGTGGCTCATCGTCCGCTCAAACCGCGATCCGCAAGAGTTGGCCGGGGCGATTGAGAACAGTCTGAATCGTTTGGATGGAGGACTTCCGTTTTCCATCAGGACGTGGGACAGGGAAATGGACAGCGCTTTGTTCGCCTCTCGTGTAGCGACGATATCGCTTGGGGTACTGGGTGGGCTTGGTGCGATGCTGGCAGCAACGGGTATCTTCGGCATGGCTTCTTATGCGGTGAGCAAACGTCTGCGAGAGCTGGGGATTCGTATTGCACTGGGCGCACAGCAGCGGGAGGTATTAGCGACCGCGTTGGGGCGAGCGGCACGGTTGCTGGTTGTAGGGTTCGTGGCCGGCCTGCTTCTGGGGCTGGCGTCGAGCCGGGTACTTTCTTTCATTGTGTACCAGGCGACGCCTCGTGACCCGTTGGTGCTGGCTGGTGTTGTGGGAACGATGCTTCTGTTGGGACTGCTGGCTACTTGGATTCCGGCTCGTCGCGCGCTAAAGGCCGATCCGTTGATGCTGCTCCGCGAGGAGTAAATTCGAATCGAGCAAGTTGACGATGCTTCAAGCAGGCCGTCGACCGGCAGGTAAACTGTTTCACACGGTGTTGGTCAATAAATGATGTTGTAGGGTGGTAACAAACGTACATCAGGGCTTTTGTGAAGGACAAATAGCTTCGCCGATTGCGGATTTGGCGAAAGGTGCCATGATAGAAGCGACTGATTGAAGGTGGCCATTTTTCATGACGCATTGAACACGAGCTGTGTCGTTGATGTCTTTGAGAGGATCACCCGAGACGATGATTAGATCGGCGAGGTGGCCGGGTTCGATGGTGCCGAGATCTTTTGTAAGGCCATAGGCTTTTGCTGGAAGGATGGTCGCGGTCTCAAGGGCCTGCCAGGGAGCTCGACCGTATTTGACTTGGGCGCGTAAGTTCAGATGGAGTGACGTGCTTGGGAGATCGAGGGGTGAGTCGGTTCCAGCAAGTATAAGACCTCCGTCGTCGAGCACCTTTGTAATGGTAGCTTCCTCATCTTTGAGGTGTTGGTAGGAGGAGCCCTGATCTGTTGTTTGGGCGGTACGGAGGGCTAACTTAAGGCGAGCGTTTTCCCAGGGTGGAGAGATCGACTGGCGAGGATCGGTAGCGAGGGATGGATCTTCGGCGTACTGAGCCTGTGCGAATGTGGTGGAGATCGTCCACATGCCGGACTGGGCGAGCAGTGTTGTCACGTCGGAGTAGCTCTTACCAGTGAGCGAACGAGAGTAGGCCCAGCCTGTTCGAGCTGTGGCGGAGATGTGTGACATGCCGTCTTCCCCCAAAGCAACGGCTGGCAGAAGATAATGCGAGGCGGTTTCGACACCCATCTGGTTATGAGCGAAGCTGATGCCCTGCTCGGCCCAGGCGTAGGGCAGACGAACGTAAAGTTTGACGAAGTCGAAGTCCAGGGCCTTGAGTCGCTCGAACTCGCGGTGGAGTTGAGCCTCGGAGGTGGTGGGAATCATCATGGGGTAGTAGACGCGCTCGCCGTCGACAGCTTCGGCTGTAGTAAAGAGGCGTGGACCGATTGCTGCGCCTGAGGTGTAAGCCTCGCGGTGCTGGAGGGCACGGTAGGCGTTGTCGGCGATGCCGCGTAGTTCGGTGACGCCATAGATGAGCCAGAGACGGCCCATGCGATCTCCATAGTAGATCGAGTTGTCGGAATCGGGGTGGGCGTGATTTTCGAAGAGGCCGGGCATGACAGTAGAGTCGGTGGCTTCGATGGTGCGGGTCGCGCCCGCGGGTGGAGTGGCGTTGTGTGGTGTCACGCTGGTGATCCGATTGTCAGTGATGAGGATGTCGACATCGGGTTGTTCCTCGGGGCCGGAGCCCTTCCAATAACGGGCCGTGTGGATGAGTAGCTTCTGTTGGGGTTTGGCGGGAGAGAACGTGAGGGTGAGCGGAACTGGTGTGACGGCACGAGTAGTTCGGTTGATGAGCTTGAGCTTGCCGTTGTTAAGATAAAGAATTTTGGAAGAGTCTCCGGACCATGTAGGCGAGTCGGTGGTCTCATCATTCAACTTGACGGCGGGGCCGGATGGGCGGCCAGCAGAATCGACAGGCATGGTGTAGAGGAGGTCGTCCATCACAAACGCCATCTCTTTCCCATTGGAAGAGTAGATGGGCCCGTCCTCCGTGCGGGTGGTGATGGATTCGTAGGGAGCCGGGGAGAAGAACTCTGTCTTGCCGGTGGTTACATCGACGCTGAGGATTGAACTGGTGCCTTCGCGGAAACGCTTGGTGTAGGGTTTGATGGTGGCGATGGCTACGGTCTTGCCGTTGGCGGAGAAGGCAGGTCGACCGGGAAAAAAGGTCAGAGGGGCGAGGGGTTTGGTGGCTCCGGTGGCTACATCGACGGTTAGTGTAGCCCCGGTTTGATCCTGGAAAGCTATAAGCTTAGCGTCGGGCGACCAGCCGGGCATAATCTGGGCCGTCTTGCTGGCAGAGACTTGTTTGTCTACGGAGGTATCAGGGTTGGAGACATTGTGGAGGTAGATATTCTCGATTCCGTCACGGTCGGAAACGTAGGCGAGGGTCTTACCGTCAGGCGACCAGGCTGGGCCTTGCTTGTAGAACGTGTCGTGCGTGAGAGCGACGGGTGCGCCGCCGATAGTCATGAGGTAGAGCTGGTTGAGGGCTATGAAGGCGATCTGTTTGCCGTCAGGTGAGAGCGCGGGAGCGTAAACTCCCTTCACCTGACGCGCAGTAGTTGTGTCGAAGTCGTACACCTTATGTGGGTACTGTGGGCGAATGGATTTGATCGTAGCTGTGAAGGGGATGAGTATTTCGGATTTGGCAGCGAGGTTGGTGCGCAGAATATGTCCGTCGGCAGTGTAGAGAAGCTCTGTGTTTGAAAGCCAGATGGCCGGGAAGGGGAAGGTGTCCTCCGCTGTGCCGGCGTAAGTAATTGCGCCGATAATATTCAGCTGAGCTGTGTTCATGAACATGCCCACGCCATGAAACTGGACGTAGGCCAGCGATTTGCCATCAGGAGAAAAGCTTGGAGCTTCGACCCGGCCAGCGGCGATGCTGGTGACGGCGGTAGCTTGTTTGCCGGTGGCGAGCGTGATGGTTTCAATGGTCTTACCCTGGATTCCGGTACCACTGACAAAGGCGATCTGTGTGCCATCAGGCGACCATGCAGGCTCGAACTCGTCGGCTTCACTGCTAGTGATCTGTTTGAGTACTCCGGTGGCGATGTTGACGGTCCAAATGTCGTAGCTGCCGTTGAAAGCACGGTCGGAGGCAAAGGCGATGGTGGTGCCATCGGGGGAGACGCGCGGCTCGCGATCGTCGCCGTGGCCAGTGGTGATCTGCTTGAGGCCAGAACCGTCAGGACGCATCGTCCATATGTGGAAAGTACCGCCGGAGTAGGATTGAATGGCGACGAGGTTACCTTTGGGAGACCAGTCGGGGTGCGATGCTTCCTGCTCGGGAGTTGTGAGCTGTTTTGCAGCACCGCCGGTAATGGGCATCGAGAAGAGGAGCCCCTGAAGGTCGGCGATGACGGTCTTTTGGTCTGGGGAAACGGTGATCTGAGCGTCGGTGCCTTCGGAGATCGTGATTAGCTTTGGCTTTGCGGGAGGAGTTGCATAGACGGTTGCAGCCAAGCAAGTGAAGAGAGCAGTCCAGACGAAGATGCGGGCGGTCAGTACACGGGGTGATGCGAGGCACATTCTGTGTTCCCTCAGACAGAGACGCAATGCTGTAATGCACTGCGGATCTTATGAATTAAGTGTTCAGCTTACGACGGATCAGAATTCGAAGCGGGCTAAGAATTGAAGAGAACGTGGACGCCACTCGACGGGAATACCGGTGGCTGAGGAGGTGGTAGCGGACGGAGTGCCGTAGAGCGGTGAGTTCGCAATTCCGTTGTAGTTGCCGTAGTTGGAGTGATTGAAGAGATTGAAGGCTTCAACGGCAACGATTGCGCGAAAGCGATCATTGATTTGGTGTGCTTCCTGCAGCCGGGTGTCCATGCGGTAGATATTGCGTCCATAGAGGGCGTCTCGCTTTGTGAGGTAGTAGCCGGTTGAAGGGTCAAGATAGTTGTTGGCCGAATTGTTGTAGACAGTGACGCACGTGCTGCCGGCGGGGCAGGTCGCCCCAGGAGCGATTGGAGTTGTGTTGAGAGCGAAGGTGCGGTTGTAGCTGGGCGCGTAACCGGTCGGCTGGGTGGTGTTGACAGTGGTGGGGAAGGCATTTCCGGAGCCGAAGTGGAAGAGACCGGAAAGCGAGAGGCCGAACTTCCAGGCATAATCGCCGGTAACGGTGAGGGTGTGGCGCTGGTCGTCCTGACCGTTGGCCCACTCGTCATGGATGCCGTTCACGAAAGGCTTGTTGGGGTAGTAAAAGGGAGACTCGCTCGAGTCCTTGAGGCGGGAGTAAGTGTAAGCGAATCCACTGGCGAAGCCGTGTTGTAGAGAGTGGCGAATACCCATCTGCAGGGCATCGTAGATAGCGCCAGCCTCATTAGGAGTGAAGAACTGATTGACGTTGGTGAAGGCCTGAGCGCAGACGTTGAAGGCGCGCAGGGTCGTATCCGGGGTGACTCCGCCGGTTGGGCAGGATACTGCCGCGCCTGCAACAGGCTTGCCGCTAGGGTTGAGGTTGAACTGAGGATTGGCGGGATTTTGGAGGAGGTTGGAGTTCAGGCGGATCCAGTCATGGTAGACGCGGCTGTGAACGTAGTCTGCGGTGATGATATTGCGGAATGGCAGTTCGCGCTGAACGCCGACAGAGATCTGCAGGGCGTAAGGCGTGGCTACGTTGGGACCAAGGGGCTGGACAGCTTGACGTGGTGTGGAAGTTGGATTAGCAAAAGGGGATTGCAGGTTTAGCGGAGATGGCGTGCTGCCGGTTACAGATTGTTGGAGCGATGTGACGCCATTGAAGATCTCGCTGTCTATGGTCTGGTTAGCGGCAACATCGGCGAAGAACATTCCTGCGCCACCACGAATGACTGTCTTGCCGTTGCCAGCCAGATCGTAGACAAAGCCGACGCGTGGAGCGAACTGATGATTGTCATTGCCCTTTGGTGTCAACAGGCCGTTGTTGAGTCTGAGGCCGGTGTCGAAGACGCCAAGATCATTATCGTAGCGAAGACCTAGATTGAGGGTGAGGCGCGTGAGGACCTTGTAATCATCCTGAGCCCAAAAAGCAATCTGGCTGCGTGGAAGAGAGACGTTGAAGTTGCCCGAGCCCTGAGTAAAGGTGCCTAAAGCGCAGAGCGAGTTGATGCTAGTGTGGGTGGGATCGGTCGTCGAGTTGTTGTAATTCCAGCTGCTGGTATCGGTGGTGCCATTGGGAAAGAGATCGGCAGCAACCTGGGCGGCGGTGTAGGACACACCGTTCACTGTTTTGGCGGCAATAGCAGCGCAGCCGCTTGCCGTGCCATTGAGATTCTGCTGGAAGAGACCGGAGTTCGAACTGTAGAGATACTCACCACCGAACTTGAGGCTGTGTTTGCCAATTAGATAGTAAACATCGTCGCGGTATTCCTGGACGTCCTGATTGAAGATCTGAGGATAGTTGTAGGGAGCTCCGACAGTGACCGCGCCGAACGTGATGGCCTGCGAGGTAAAGAGGGGAAGATTCTGCCACTGGAAGTGACTGAAGCTGCCGTGAACTTCATTGATGAGGTTGGAACTGATAACGCGATTCCAGTCACCTAGGATGGTGTAGTTGGAACGAGTAGCGTAAAAAGCTGAACTTGGGTCGGCAGTGCCAGAGGTAAAAGTCTTGTTGTTGTTGAAAGTAAAACCATTGATGCGAGCGAAGATACGATCTTTGCCGGTCGCTTGATAATCCACACGACCAAGATACTCGTTGACCTTGAGGATTTGGGGAAAGACAAGGTTGCCGACGCTGCCTGGTAGAAGGGGCGAACTGGTGATACCGCTGGACTGATGTTCGCCTTCATAGGAGCCGAAGTACCAGAGCTTGTCGGTGCGGATGGCACCGCCAATTGTACCGCCATACTGTTGATCTGAAAGAGGGGTGACCACCTTGGCTATTGGATCTGCGGCGTTGAAGGCATCATTGCGAAAGTAGCCGAAGGCGGAGCCGTGAATGTGATTGCTGCCCGTCTTGGACTGGACGTTGACGGCGACACCTGCGGAACGTCCGACAGTAGCATCGAAACGATTGGTGATGATCTGGAACTGACTGATGGCATCGGGCGAGAAGCGCGGCTGGCCGAAGCTGGCGTCCGCCGTGTTTTGAGTGACTTGCAAACCGTCGAGATTGATCTGAAACTTGCCGGAGTTGGCGCCACCGAGCGGAGTGTCATTGACGATAGCGTTGACGCGCACGCCGGGGACAAGAGTTGCGAGCTCCATGTAATTGCGGCCGTTGATGGGCAGGTTTTTGACATCGTCAGGAGTAATGTTCCCAGCGACGGTGGATGAGGTTGTATCGATCGCCATTTCGTCGGCGCGTACGATGACGGATTCGGTAGTGCCTCCAATGGGCAGAACGACATCAACGCTTGGCGTTTGACCGATAAGCATGGAGGTCTTCACTTGGACCGTGGTAAATCCGGGGGCCCTAACGGTAACAACGTAGTCCCCTGCTGTAAGAGAAGGGACCTGATAAATTCCTTCGGTGTTGGTCTTGGTGGTGACGGCGGCCCCGCCAACCTGACGCACTTCCACACGAGCTTCAGCGATTGCGGCTCCCTGCGCATCGGTGACATGGCCGGTGATTCCAGTCTGCTGAGCGCGAACTGCGGAGACTGAGAGAAGGAGAACGAAGATAATGCGACAGGTCGGCTTCATTTTAGGCAGAACCTCGAGGAACAGGGTCAGGTGCTTGTTCTATGTCAGCCCGTTCAAATAGCTCAGAGACTGAGCGGGAAAAGGATGGAGGTCGACAAAGAGCGCTATCTAAAATTGCTTGTCAGGTTCGATCTCAAGTGCAGATGGAAATCACGCTGAACGTGAAGAAGATATCCCATGCAATGGTGCAGTTGCGGCTGCATCGTCGGGTAACGAAGCGGGCGCCTTTTAGGTTGAATGATTGGAGCGTAGAGGCTTTCTGGCGCGGAGTCTAATCGAAAGATTTTCACCCGTGATAGAAAAATGATGAGGGGTGCAGCCTTCCTGCGTGGTTTTCATTGACAAACCGACAAAGTCCCGTGAATATGGGATCAAGATGTAATGAACTTTTGGCCTTAGTTCAGCAAAATAATCGGTTTCACCCCACACAATTGATACGTTCTCTGACTTGCTTGGAACAGCTCGTAGCAGCGCACAGGTTTTTATTCGACCGCGAGGCCCTACTTGGACTTCAGAATCAGGCAGCTAAAGTGTTTCCTGACGTTGTCGGACCTTCTCAATTATGGGAAGACGGCGCGTGCTCTGTATATGAGCCAGCCGACGATCACGTTCCAGATCAAGTCGCTGGAGGAGTCGTTTGGCGTTAAGCTGTTTGAGCGCGATCGGCAGCAGGTGCGTTTGACTGATGCAGGGTTTGCGTTCCGTGAATATGCGCAAAATATTATGGACTCCGTCGATGCAGCGCAGGAATGCCTGAGCGGTTTGCATACCCGGTTGCGGCTTCGCGTCAGCTGTGGTCCGGTGGGACAGTTTGTACTGTTGCCGGCGGTAATTCGTGCATTGGCGGAACAATATCCGAAGTTCGAGCTTGAGGTAAGTGAACTTACTACCGAGGAGATGATGTCGCGATTACCCGAGGGCAAGATGGATGCCCTGCTTATGTTTGGTTCGTTGCCGATCAAAGGCTTGCGCTTCGATCCGATCTGCAAAGAGACGCTGGTTGCGATGGTTTCGCGCCGCAGCCCTCTGGCTGGGGGAAGAAGCATCTCAGTGGAAGAGTTGCGCCGGACGAGCGTGATCGCTTCGCGCACAAAAGATTGTCGCTTTCATCAGCCGTGGCTGCGTAGTCTGCTGGCTCCTTTTGGAATTACGCCGCGGATCGTTGAGTCGCCTCAATCGTGTTCGGTGCAGTTTGCATATGCGGCTGCGGGTGAAGGAATCGCGATCACGACTGCATCAATGGCGATCTGCTCATTCCCGGATGTTGTAGTGTTGCCATTCGCCGAGTCTCTGCCTGCGCTGCAGCTTGGACTGGCTTCGATGGAGAGCAATGAATCCACAGCGATGACGGTCTTTCGCAAGATTGTGATGCAATGCGCTGAGGTGGCGCTGGAACGATGCTTGCCGATGAGTGGCTTTCCTTCGCATGCGCATCAGGGGGTGGTTGCGTTCGCCAGTCAGCGGGAAGCCAGCTAGTTAAAAACTCTGTATCTGCCGGTCAGCTAACGCGCCTACTCCAGCGCCGGCACCGCATATCGGCTCGCAACACGACGCATAAGCAATGAGTAAAGAACAGCAGAGATCGCAAATCCCACAAACCATGCGTAGTCATACAGCCAGTGCAGGGAAGGTACAAACTTCCCAATCAATGCAACGGTGACGCCCACCCCCAAGGCGATCAGAGAGCGATAGTTCACGCCATTGCTGTATTCATAAGGGCCATCGCGCCGGTACAGGCCATCGACGTCCAATATGCTCTTGCGGACGATAAAGTAATCGGCAATCATAATTCCCGCAATCGGACCTAGCAGACCCGAGTAACCTACCAGCCAGCCAAAGATATAGTTGCTGAAATCCGACAGCAACTTCCACGGCATCATCATCACACCGATGACGCCAGTGATAAGCCCGCCAGTACGAAAAGAAATAAGTCGCGGATTCAAGTTGGAAAAATCATTCGACGGCGAGACAACATTCGCGGCCACGTTCGTATTTAGTGTCGCAATCAGAAGTGCGACCAAAGCAACAGATGCAATCACTGGTTCATGAAAACGTCCCAGCAGCACAACAGGATCCCATATCGGTGTTCCAAAGATCACTACCGAAGCCGAAGTAACGGCGACACCGATAAATGAGTAGACCGTCATCGCGATAGGCAAGCCAAGTGCTTGCCCCACCATCTGCGCGCGTTGCGATTTCGCATAGCGAGTGAAATCTGGGATATTCAACGCAACCGTAGCCCAGAACCCCACCATCCCTGTCAGCGAAGGCACAAAGAAACGAAAAAATTCACTTGTAGTCTTGAACTTACTTGGGCTCGCAAGTACCGGCCCTAACCCACCCGCTTTTCGCGTAATCCACCAAAGCATCAGCAGGCCAATACACAACATGAACGGAGCACTCACACCTTGTAGAAATCGAATACTCTCAATTCCGCGCCAGATCACCGCCATATTCAATGTCCAAAACGCAAAGAAGCAGATCCACGGCAACAACGGATGCGTCGTCGCACCCGCCCACAATACAACCAGCATCGAATAGATCGCCTGCCCGCCGATCCATGTCTGTATCCCAAACCATCCGCAAGCAACCAGCGCTCGCAGCATCGCCGGAATATTCGCACCCCGCACTCCAAACGAAACCCTTACATAGACAGGGAAGGGAATCCCGTACTTCGTACCTGCATGGGCATTAAGTACCATCGGAATTAGCACAATCAGATTGCCCAGCAAGATCGTACCGATTGCCTGTTTCCAGCTCATTCCACCCGCAATCAAACCTGACGCAAGCATGTAGGTCGGAATACAAACCGACATCGCTACCCACAACGAGGCATAGTTATAAGTGCCCCACGTCCGCTCGCTCAGCGGTATTGGAGCCAGGTCTTCGTTATAAAGGCTCGCATCCCGCTGGACTTCGGTCATTGCCACGCGCCTCCGCGAGCCTCGCGTCTCAGATAGTTGCCTCGTCCAACCTTCCCAAGAAACTTGCCGCCTTCAACGATGAGTTCACCGGCAGAGAACACCTGCCTTGCATTTCCAGTGACCTTGTACCCCTCAAACATAGAGAAATCGCAGCGCATATTGTGGGTTACTGCGCTGATCGTATGCTGCGCCTCTGGATCCCAAACCACGATGTCCGCGTCGCTACCCGGAGCAATTGTGCCCTTTCGCGGGTACATTCCAAAGATGCGCGCCGGAGCAGTCGAAGTAATCTCGACAAAGCGATTCAGCGAAAGCTTCCCGGAATTGACTCCATAATGATGGATCAAGTGCATTCGGTTTTCGATACCCGGCCCGCCATTCGGAATCTTCGTGAAGTCGTTAATTCCAAGCACCTTCTGGTCCGCAAAGCAGAACGGACAATGATCGGTAGAAACCACCTGTAGATGGTCATCTTTCAATCCAGCCCAAAGCTTCGCCTGGTTTTTCCTCTCGCGCAGCGGAGGAGTAAAGACAAACTTCGCATCCTCGAACGACTCATTCTTCATGTTGTCTTCCAGCGACAGCAGCAGATACTGAGGACAAGTCTCCGCAAAAGCAGGCACTCCGCGATCACGAGCCTCACGCACCTGAGTCAGGGCATCCTCCGATGACAGGTGCACAATGTAAACCGGCGCGCCTGCAATTTCCGCCATGGCGATTGAACGCTGTACTGCCTCCGCCTCTGCTATAGTCGGCCTCGTCAGTGCGTGATAGATCGGTGCAGTCTTACCTTCAGCCAGCGCCTGTTGCACAATTACGTCAATCACGCTGCCATTCTCGGCATGCATGCAAATCAGAGCGCCATTCTTGGCAGTCTGCTGCAACGCCTTGAAGATCGTCGCGTCATCCGCCATCAGTACATTCGGGTAGGCCATGAACAGCTTAAAGCTCGCCACGCCCTCATTCACCATCTCGTCCATATCGTCCAGGCCAGCCTTGCCCGCATCGCTGCCCAGGTCGGTCACAATCATATGCAGCCCATAGTCAATGCAGGCCTTGTCTTCAGCCTTCTTCCACCAAAGATCGAGCGCATCGCGCATCCTCGTGCCCTTCGCCTGGATAGCAAAGTCCACAATAGTCGTCGTGCCACCAATAGCAGCAGCCCGCGTACCAGTCTCAAAGTCATCGCTCGAAGTAGTCCCACCAAACGGCATATCAAGATGCGTATGCGCATCAACGCCGCCCGGTAGCAATAGCATTCCCATCGCATCGACAATCGTATGCCCACCGGAATCGATGCCCAGGCGAACCTCCTTCACCACAGAGCCTTCAATCAACACATCCGCGGCAAAAGTCGCTTCAGCCGTAACTACGGTCCCATTCTGAATCAGCAATCCCATCAGCAACTCTTCTCCGTCAAGCCCTCAGCCGTACGTTCTTCCCAACTCTCCGACGCCGACCCAGTATCGACCTCAACCATCGTGATGCATTGCTCCACCGGACACACCAGCGAGCAAAGATTGCATCCGACACACTCTGTCTCGTCCACGCGAGGAATCCGCGCCAACGGAGTCGGATACGGCCCATGAGCAGCGCTATCAACTGTATCGAGTTTAGGAATCGGAGTAACCGTAATCCTGCTTCGGCTGGCAGCCTCCACCGCCGACGGCTTCTCATGCAACTCCACATGCCCATCCACCGGTCCGCTCACACGATCAAGATGGATGCACTGGTGCGCCCCGTCCCAACAAGCCGTATAACAAAGGTCACACCCAATACACTTCGCCTCATCGATCCGCGCCACAATCTTGTAGTTCAGATTCAGATGCTTCCACTCTGTCACGTTCGCCAAGCTCAATCCACGAAATTCTTCGATACTCCGAAATCCCTTTTCACTCATCCAGTTCTCAAGCCCATCGATCATGTCTTCAACAATGCGATAGCCGTAGTGCATCGCAGCCGTACACACCTGCACCGTCCCCGACCCCAACAAAATAAACTCCGCAGCATCACTCCACGCAGCTACGCCGCCGATACCAGACATCGGCAGCACAGACTCCGCATCGCTCATCACCTGCTGAACCATGTTCAACGCAATCGGCTTCACAGCTGGTCCACAATACCCACCATGTGAAGATTTTCCATCCACATAAGGCCGAGGTGTAAACGTATCGAGATCGATACCAGTGATTGAGTTGATGGTGTTGATCGCCGATAGCGCATCTGCCCCGCCCCGCTTCGCCGCACGAGCGACCACGCGAATGTCCGAGATGTTAGGCGTCAGCTTCACAATCACCGGAGTCCGCGCCTTCTCTTTCACCCACGCCGTAATCATCTGGGCATACTCAGGCACTTGCCCTACCGCCGAGCCCATCCCACGCTCGTTCATTCCATGCGGACATCCAAAGTTCAACTCCAGCCCATCAGCTCCCGCATCCTCCGCCTGTTGCACGATGGTATGCCATGCCTCGCGTGTCGACTCCACCATCAGCGATGCAATCACCGCGTGCTTCGGATACTTCTTCTTCACCTCCGCAATCTCACGCAGGTTCACCTCCGTAGGACGATCGCTGATCAGCTCAATATTGTTTAGCCCCATCATTCGCTGGCCGTTCCAGTCGATCGACGAGTAGCGCGACGACACATTCGTCACCTGCGCCCCAATCGTCTTCCACACCGCCCCACCCCAACCTGCATCGAACGCCCGCATCACCTGCTCGCCGCAGTTTGTGGGAGGAGCCGACGCTAACCAGAAAGGATTTGGCGACTTGATTCCCGCGAAATCGACCGCCAGATTCGGCACCACTCTCTGCTCAGACATGGGCCACCTCCAACATCGCTGCTATACCAACTCCAGCGCGCTTGCCGTCAGCCACAGCATCCACCACCTCGCGTCCGCCATTCACACAGTCACCACCAGCAAAATACTTCGGATTCGAGGTTTGCCCCGTCGGACGATCCACAACCACACGCCCGTGTTCGATGCGCATGCCACTGCAGTTCTCCAGCAAACCCAGCAGCGGAGACTGTCCAATCGCCGGAATCAACATGTCACACGCCACATGAAAATTTGAACCATCCACCGGCCTCGAGCTGCCATCAGCGACAATCTCCATCCGCACACATTCGACGCTGGCAATACCTGCTTCAGAAGCATGAACGGCCACCGCCTGAGTCAACCAATAAAACCTCACGCCCTCCTGTTTCGCATGTTTATATTCAAAATCGAATGCGGATATATGTTCCTCCACTCTGCGATAAAGAATCGAAACCTCCGCCGCACCCAGCCTCGCCGCTGCAACTGCCGCATCAATCGCTGTGTTCCCCGCACCCACCACGACAACTCTGCCCTCAACTTTCATTATCCGTCCCGTCTTATAGCCTTCGATCAACTGCAGCGCATCCAAAACTCCATCATGATCGGAGCCAGGAATTCCCAACCGATGCATCGCGCCCAAGCCAACGCCCAGAAAGATAAAGTCGAACTCACGCTCCAGTCCAGCCAGTACCGCTTCCCTATCGATCTCCACGCCGAGCCTAAACTCCACACCCAGCTCTCGAATCAGCTCAATCTCACGTAGGCTATCTGCCAGCGGCAACTTATATTCAGCCACTCCATACGTATTCAATCCACCCGGCAGCTCGCTCTTATCGAACACCGTCACCTGAAAGCCACGCTGTCGCAACTCAGCCGCAGCAGCCAACGACGCAGGCCCGGCGCCGATACACGCAATCTTCTCGGGCCGTTCTTCAGTAGTCTTTCTCGGCAACTGCCCGCCACTCGCATGGAACGCATCCATGGCAAACCGTTGCAGTCTGCCAATCGCAATCGGCTGTTCGTTATAGCGATGCATCACGCACGCGCCCTCGCACAATACCTGCACAGGGCAAACCCGCGAGCAGCTGGCTGCCAGAACATTCGCGTCGAGAATACTCAACGCAGACCCACGCAAATTCCCTCTGCCGATCTTTTTAATAAACTTCGGCACATCGATGTGTGTAGGACAAGCGCTCGTGCATGGCGCATCAAAACAATTCAGACAACGGTTCGATTCGACCACCGCCGCCTGTGCCTGGAGCGGAGGATGCAGGTCTTCAAACATTGTCGCAATCCCTGAACTTTGCTGAAACAGATCCTTCACCGTCTGTTCCTTCCTCGGTACGGCAACTAGGGTTTCACCAAATCTCCATACATATCCGGTCGCCGGTCGCGATAGAACTGCCATGTCTTGCGCACTTCAGCAATCTGGGCCAGGTCAAGATCGGTCGTCAGTACCTCGTCCTGGTCGCGCGAAGCTTGTGCGATAATCTGTCCGCGTGGGTCGCAAAAGTAGCTCTGCCCATAAAACTCTCCAATATTCCACGGAGCTTCCGTCCCCACGCGATTAATCGCACCAAGAAAATATCCATTCGCAGCAGCATGTGCAGGCTGCTCCAGCTTCCACAGGTATTCGCTCAAACCTGCAACCGTCGCCGAAGGATTGAACACAATCTCCGCGCCATTCAAACCCAGCGCCCGTGCGCCTTCAGGAAAGTGCCGGTCATAGCATATGTAAACACCGATCTTGCAAAACCCAAGATCGAACACCGGATACCCGAGATTCCCGGGCCGAAAATAGAACTTTTCCCAGAACCCCGGAGCAACATGCGGAATATGCGTTTTCCGATACTTCCCTAAATACTTTCCGTCGCTATCGATCACCGCAGCGGTGTTGTAATAAATTCCTTCGCCATCTACCTCATAAATAGGCAGCACAATCGCGATGTGTAGTTCCTTAGCCAAAGCCCGCATTAACTTCGTAGTCGGTCCATCCGGTATGGGCTCGGTCAAGTCATACCACCGGGTTGTCTGCTCCGCGCAAAAATATGGTCCGTAAAAAATCTCTTGCAAGCATACGATCTGCGAACCTGCGGAAGCAGCCTGCTTTATCAGTGGCACATGCTTATCAATCATCGCCTGCTTAATCTCCGCTAGCGACTTATCTTCAATCTCAACGCTGGCAGCTTGAATCAACGAACAACGCACAATATGCGGCATTCCGATAAAGTCCTCCCCAACGTCGAGACCCAGCCAAGTGTCAAAATTCACTTTACGATATGCGAATTGCCGCACGTATTTGGTCGAACTCTGGTCAATAGCCCACCACTCAGAGATCTAAAACTTGAACGTTATCGAGAGACCGTCAACCTGTCAACATCTTGTGAGGATGACTTCGTTCGCGTTTGGAAGCAAAATCACCAGAACATCTATTTAAACCAGGGCGGCAACTGTTCAATCATTGGTTTTGAAAGTGCTTTCAAACCAACAGACACGGCAGACATTTTTCGCTCCGAGTGGCTGGATGCGAATGCTGCGAAAGTCGCCGTTGGATCTGAATATATTGCCTTGATTCAAATGTTGCTGTTTTGAGTAACCCAGCTTGAGGGCTCAGAATATCGATTTTTTGAAGATGCGACCATCTAAGGATCTGTGCGCCCTTCCATTCGCTGGTAGTTATTTTGTCTGGTCGCTTGACCCAACGTTTCTATTCATTTCATGTTGCCAATCGCGACTGTAGCCATGAAAATAGAAAGTCGGTAAGTTCAAGAAGATACCCAATAGGCCCATACAAGGGCAATGTCGAGACCTATTTGGCGTCAGAAAGTTCGATCAAATGAAAGATGGCGGAAGAGGAGGGATTCGAACCCCCGATACCCTTTCAGGTACGCCAGTTTTCAAGACTGGAGCCATCAACCACTCGGCCACTCTTCCTTTCTGAAGTTTAGTACGCCGCAGTCACGTAGTGCAAAGGATCAGTTTGGCCGTTCGGCTATTACTCTCACGCAAGCTAATTGGCTTGCACCCAGTGATCCGAAGCTTCCTTGAAGCTTTTAACCTGATTGAGAATAGGGATATTGCAAAACTGATGCTTCGGAACCAGTTAGTTACGAGAAGCAAACTCTAGTATTCACCGGAAATGTCGCACCGCTGCGATACTGATAGGAGTCTAATCTTCAACGCGATGGCAACCACCGACATCCCGAAGCCAAGCTCATTCGACCGTACATTGGCAAGTGCGCGGTCGACCATGATGTTCAGCGAGATCGTTCGCCTTGCGGTGGACAGTTTTAAGGCTAGTAAAGTCCGCTTCCTGCTCACCATGCTCGGCATGGTCATCGGCTCTGCCTCTATTATTCTGGTCTATACCCTTGGTCTCACAGGCAAGGATTATGCGCTCAATCTCATCTCGAGTATCGGCCCCAACATGATCGAGATGCAGTACAACGGGGGCACCGTACCGGGACCCGAGAATACTTCCGCGCCCGACTACATGACTCGGGACGATATGAACGTCGTCCTAGAGCAAGTTCCCGGCATCATCGCCGCCTCCCCCATGCTTGAGGACCACGACCGTATTACTATCCCTGGCGGCATCGTCAAGGACACCATGATCCTCGGTGTCTCTCCTCAATACAAAGAGGTTCGGAATCTCGCCATCCTCGCCGGCCGCTTCTTTGATGATCAGGACGCCGTCGCCCACACCAAGGTCGCCGTCATCGTCGCTCCATTTGCCAATGCCCTGTTTGGCAGCGCCGCGTCTGCCGTGGGCCGCGCAATCAGTGTCAAGGGTATCCCTTTTACTGTCATCGGCGTCTTCAAAGAGAGTGTCGAGACCTTTGGCCAGTCTGAGATCAGCGATCAGACTATCCTTATCCCCTATCAAGTTGCGCGCTACTTCACCGGCACAGACGCCGTGAAACAGATCTTCTTTACCATGAAGGATGTCACCCTTGTTCCCGCGGCTTCAGAAGAGATTCTTGCCATCATTAAGAGCCGGCACCGGCCTACCTCTGTCTACACGGCCTTCAACCTAACCCAGGTCCTCAACGTAATGGCTCAGATAGCCAACATGCTTACTATTGTGCTGACGCTTGCTGCCGCTATCACCCTTATCGTCAGCGGTGTAGGCATTATGAATAGCATGCTTGCCAATGTTCAGGCTCGTCTTAGAGAGATTGGTATCCGCAAAGCTCTAGGCGCCACAAGTCGCGAAATCCGCCTTCAATTTCTCACCGAAGCAGTCTTTCTCTCTCTATGCGGAGGAATGATCGGCACTATCCTGGGCTTGGCGATTCCTATGTCGGTCAGCTTTCTCACGCCGTTCAAGATTCCCGTCTCGGCATGGTCGGCTGTAGTCTCGCTCAGCACCTCGGTTCTGGTCGGCGTACTGTTTGGTACCCTCCCCGCAAACCGCGCCGCGCGCCTCGATCCCGTTCAGACTCTCAAATACGAATAACCACCTACATTTCTTGAGGTGGTCGAAGATTCAACAGCTCTCGGCTAGTAGCTGCGCTGGTACATGCGGGAGATGCGGTCGTGCCAGCCGAGGCCTTCGTCGTCCAGACAGGCCCAGAGGAAACCTATGCCCAGGGGGCAGGCCGCGAGAATGGTGGCGAAAATGCGGCGGCGTATCTGGGCGCGGGTTGGATTTTCGTCCGATAGGGTGCACAGAGCAATGCGGCCGTAGCGCATGCCTGGAGTGGCTTCGCCAAATGTGAAGAAGAGGAGTTGATAGGTAAGGTACAAGAAGATGAGGGTTCCGACGGAGGTTATGGCCGCGGTCTGGAGACTGATAATAAGTGGCTCGCTAAATTTGCGGCAGGTGAAGGCGAAGGTGGCTACGAAGCCGAGGAAGGCTGCCATAACCAGAATGCCATCGACTATGGTAGCCATGAGGCGCAGGCTTAGTGGTGCAGCCTGCGGGGCTGGGATAGGCAGGAATCGGGTTTCGGGGACTTCGATGAAAGGGGCTGGGGCAGGTTGGGCGCCCAACATCATGGAGGACCATTCGGGTGCGACGGATTCCACGACGGGAGCGGTAGAGAGTTGAGTGGCCTCGACCTCGAAGATACGCAGCTGAGCCGAGGTGGGAGACAAGGTGGCTTCTTCGCGAAGGGGGCCTTCAGCCAGACGGGGGCGTGCCTTGCGGGCAGCGACGAGCTGGCGGGGAAATTCGATGAGGTTGGCTGGAATTTCGACGGGTGCGGTGATGGGCTCGAAAACGGGAGACTGCCGGAAGGCTATCTCTTCATCGAGGGCCTCGCCTTCGGCTTCGTCGAAGGGATCGTGAGACGGAATGGCGTGAGAGATTGCGCGGGGCTCGGGGAGATGGCGGCCCACATCTTCATAGAGGCGGATGGTTAAGGAGGGTCGAGGAGCCTCGGTGATGTTGAGGGTGGGAGCATGGTTGCTGGAGGCGGGAGTTGCCGGGTCTGCTTCGGGGTTTGCCGGTAAGACCTGAGCCGGGCCGAAGAGAGGAACTTCGGCGGCCAACTGATCGAGCTCAAAGAGGAGTTGGTTCTGGGCATCGACGACGGCCTGGGCGCTGAGTGCAGCGACCTGGGCTGCAGCTTCGGCTTGGCGGATGGCACGCTCGGCTTCTTCGGCGAGGAAGGCGCGATAACTCTGTGATTGGGCGTAGCGTTCGGCGACGGAGGCTACGATGCGGGCGGAGCGTGATTTTGGGTTCGAGGATTGCAGCCCGGTTTGTGAGATTGGAGTGACGGAGCTGCCTGCAACACGGGACTTGCGGGCACGGTGGGCGGCTAGGCGCTCGGCCACTTGTTCTTTCAGTGCCAAGGGGGCTTCGGCTGCGTCCGTTTGTGCGAAAAGATCGTCTAGTGGTTGTATATCTCGTTGTGCGCCGCTCATCTACTCGAAACCTCAACCCGCTTCCTGTGAAATCGTTTAGCCTCAAAGAGTGGTACGTCTGACAAGTTGCGAATTGAACCAGGAGAATATGAAGGCCTGTCGACCAGGCTCTGTGTTCGTGCGCGACCTGTCTTCCGTTGGAGACCGATTGCTGCAAAGAATCCGGAAGACTATTTACCTCTTGATAACTATCACGGGGTTAGGGACAAGTCATCCACAGTTGGTGGCGCAGGAGGTGACGAATGAGGCACCACCGGTAAGCTTTCCAAATGGTCCGGGTGCGGTGAAGTATCCCGAGGCGAAGGTAGTTCCGCAAGAGGACAACACAACCTTGGTAGAGATCACAACGGCAGGGCCGCAGTCGAAGACCGGGAGCCGCTATGTTCTGGATGACGATGTGGTGATCCACTATCGCGACTGGATAGTGCGGGCAGATCACATTGAATACGAGATGGAAACCGGCGACCTCACCGCAACTGGCCACCTGAAGGTGACAGGCGGGGCGAATAATGAAGTTATTTCGGCGAGCCATGGCGATATGAACCTGAGGAAGCAGACAGGCCGGTTCTATGATGTGGTCGGGTCGGTGGGGTTGAAGAACTCAGGCAAGCGCATGGTGTATGCAAGCGGAAATCCGTTTCTATTCACCGGGCGCATGGTGGTGAAGACAGGGCCGCGATCGTATGAGGTGTACGACGGTACGGTGACATCGTGTCAACTGCCTGATCCGGACTGGATTCTGTCGGCGGCTAAATTCACGGTGGACAACGATAAAGCGAGCGCGAAGAACAGCGTGTTCCACCTGGTAAATGTTCCTCTGCTGTATCTGCCTTATGTGACCCATGCGGTGGACTCGGAGAGCCGGCAAAGCGGGTTCCTAATTCCGGTGCTGGGGCAGTCTTCGACGAAGGGATTGATTCTTGGGGAGCAGTTTTACTGGGCGATCAACCGGAGTGCGGATTTGACGGTCGGCGCGCAGTACTTCTCGACGCGCGGATGGGAGCAAAGCGGGACGTTTCGGTATAGAGGCCTCGAGAACAACTTTGTGCGGGCGCACTATAACGGGCTGCTGGACCGCGGATATTACTCGAACGGGACGTATGTGAACCAGGGCGGCGAGGATGTGAAGGCTTCAGGCCGGTATGATTTTTCGACGCGCGCCAGGGTGGTGGGGGATGCGGAGTATCTGAGCTCGTTTGCGTACCGGCAGGCATTTACGGAGAACTTCAATCAGGCGGTATCGAGCGATATTCTTTCGTATGCGTATGGTGTGTACCAGAAGAACGGCTATTCGGGGATGGTGCGTGCAGATCGGTACCAGGGGCTAAAACAGACGGCTACGGCGACTACGCCGGAGGAGCAGATACGCATCTTTCATTCGCCATCGATCGAGGTAGCGACAACGGAGCACAGGATTGGCGAGGGACCGGTGCTGTGGAGTGTGGAGAGCTCGGTGGCGGGTTTGAAGAGAGTGCAGCCGAACTTTGCCACGGCGGGGCTGACGCATCGGTTGGATGTTCATCCGCAGATTGTGTTGCCGCTGAATGCGGATGGGTGGCACTTCAGAACTTCGGTGGGCGCGCGCGAGACAATCTATAGCCGCAGCCGCAAGACACCTTATACCTCGCCGATTCCGGTGGAGTCGGGGAGTGCGGTGAACAGGGCGGACTTTGAGCTGGGGGTGGACGTACGTGCGCCGGTGGTGGAGCGAACGTTCCAGTCGAAGATGCTGAATAAGCTGTTTGGCTCGGAGGTGAAGCATACGATTGAGCCGGAGTTTACGTACCGGTATGTAACAGGTGTTGACAATTTCCTGAATATCCTGCGATTTGACGATGTGGACGTGGTGAGCAATACGAACGAGATGGAGTATGGGGTGACGCAGCGGCTGTTCATCCATCCGAAGAAGACGACCACGCCGTGTGTGGCGACGGTTGCGGAGACGAATGGAGCCGTGGAGCCGGATACGGGCCAGGATTCTTATGAGGAGGGGAACAACTGCGGACGGCGAGAGTGGATGAGCTGGCGGGTGTCGCAGAAGTACTTCTTCGATCCTACGTTTGGCGGGGCGGTGATCACGGGGCGACGGAATATCTTCGATACGACGCTTAGTTTTTCGGGAATTGCGTTTCTTACGGAGCCACGGAATATCTCGCCGTTGATCTCGCGGTTGCGGATGCATCCATCGGAAAAGGTTGATTTCGAGTGGGACTTTGACCTGGATACGGGCGCGAAGAAGTTTACGTCGAACAATGTGCTGGTAGATGTTCGGCAGGGGAACTACTTTTCCGGGTTGAGTTATGCGCGTTTGAACGCTCCGGGGCGCTTTTTCACGGAAGGGATCGCGTCGTCGGTGTCGAATTTCAGCCAGCTTCGGTTTCTGGTGGGGTATGGAGGTCCGGCGAAGAAGGGACTGGGAGTTGCGGCAAATGTGGGGCTGGATCTAAATATGACCTCGGTGCAGTATGGGGCGCTGCAGACCTCATATAACTGGGATTGCTGCGGTTTCAGCGTGGAGTACCGGAAATATGAGCTGGGGTCAGTGAGGAACGAGAATGCTTACCGGTTCAATTTCACGCTGGCAAATATCGGGACAGCGGGTAACCTGCGGCGAGCGGAACGTCTGTTCTAAACCTGTTGAGGGTCGGCATGCAAGTCTGCTAAAGGGGGATGGGAAGGGCTCGCGTGAGATAATAAGGACATTGTGTTGACTGGATTTAAGCTGATTCGTCCCCTTGTTTTTGGCATTATGCTGGCTGCTCTTGGTTGCCACGCGCAGACTCCTGCGCAGGGCTCGGGGAAGCTTACTCCGGAACTGACGCGGCGTGTTGAAGTGCTGATTCGGGCTAAAACGAAGGTTCCGCCAAACTACGATATCCAAATTGGACCTCGGGCGAAGAGTGATGTTCCTGGCTTCGATGAGATCGTTGTGATTTTTACCTCCGAGGGACAGACGAGTAAGCCCATCACATTTTTGCTGTCGATTGACGGCAAGACACTGGCGCAGTTCAGCAAATACGACATCAGTAAGGATCCAAAAGAACTCGTGAGCGCGGGTGACCGTCCTGCGCGAGGTGGGCCGACAGGTGCGCCGGTGGTCATTGTGGGCTTCGACGATTTGGAGTGCCCATACTGCGCGAAGATGCATGCGCAGTTATTTCCGGCGATTACGGAGCGATACAAAGACCAAGTGCGAATCGTCTATCGCGACTTCCCGTTGGATCAACATCCGTGGGCTATGCGGGCTGCGATCAATGCGAATTGTGTAGGGACGCAAAGTCCAGCGGGATATTGGAAACTAGTGGACTATATCCACGCCCATGCAGGCGAGTTGGGCGGAACGGAAAAAAGTCTGACGAAGGCGAATGAGACGTTGGACACGCTTGCGCGTGAGGAAGGCAAGCGACAGAACGTGGATATAGCCGCTCTGAACGCGTGTATCGCCAAGCAGGACGATACCGCTGTGAAGGCTTCGATGAAAGCGGCAGAGGAACTGGGTGTGGATTCTACCCCGGCTTTATTCATTAACGGAGAGAAGCTGGAAGGCGCAGTCCCACTTGAGTACGTGTATAAGATGATTGACAATGCGCTGACGGCCTCTGGCCAAACGCCGCCGCCGCAACCACCGCCGCCTGCGCCGACACTCCAGACACAACCGGCACCGAAGCCCGGAAGCTAGTAACAAATGCGGAGAAATTTAGACGTGACGACTTTGTTGACCGATATTAAACTTTTTAGCTCTGTGCGTTCATTTCGTCAGGCCTCTGCTCCAGTTGCAATGATTTTTCTTGCTGGACTATTTCCGGTCGTAGGCTGCAATCAAAGTCATAACGCGGATGTTGTCGCCACGGTGAATGGCAAAGCCATTATGCGTCCGGAGATGGACAAAGCCTACGCCGCACAGCTTGGCGATGCGCAGCAGCAACAGCAGCAGCCTTCGAGTGAGCAGGCCGATTCTCTGCGGTTGAATGTGTTGAAAGGCCTGATCGACGAAGAGATCATCGAGCAACGTGCAGCGAAGCTAAACCTAACGGCGACGAACGAAGAGGTGGATGCAAAGCTGGCCGAGATGAAGGCTCCATACACCGAAGAGCAGTTCGAGGAGAAGTTGAAAGCGAGCAATCATACGCTGGATGATGTGAAGCATGATCTCCGTCGATCGATGACGATCGACAAGCTGCTAAACAAAGAGATCAACTCGAAAATTACGGTAACGGACGCTGACATTGCCAACTACTATAACCAGCACAAGGCGGAATTCAACCTAATTGAAACGAAATATCATCTGGCGCAGATTCAGGTGACCAGCATGCCTTCGGCGCAGCCGGGTAATCTGCAGAACAGCAAGGCGACCAACGACGCGGAAGCCAAGAAAAAGATCCAGGCGTTAAAGAATCGGCTCGATAGCGGCGAAGATTTCGGCTCATTGGCGATGAACTTTTCAGAGCGGCCGGAGACCGCATCAAGCGGCGGCGATATCGGATTTGTCGATGAATCGCAGATGCATGCTGACCCGGCAGTCTTTGCAGCAGTGACCAAACTCAAAGTAGGCGGCTTTACGGACATTCTTCCGCTTCTTGATGCTCAGACGAAGAAGGTGGCGGGATACTCGATCTATAAGCTGATCTCGCGTGAACCAGCAGGACAGCGGGATCTGAAAGATCCAGGAGTCCAGCAAGCGATTCGACAGCAACTGCACGATGGTCGCTCACAGTTGCTTAAGAACGCGTACTTCGAGATGCTGAGAGATCAGGCAAAGGTCGAAAACTTTCTTGCCGAGCAGATCTTCAAGAACGATGCCAAATAGCATTTGTCTTCAGAAAAGCTAAGAGTAAAATAAGCGGCGCCCTTCTGGGGCGCTTGTTTTTTGTGATGACCCCCTGCTGCTAATGTATAGCTGCTGCCAGGGCTGCTGACCCGCTGCCATGAGTAGTAGCGATGTTGCGCCGGGGAACGTTGGTTGCTGGCAAGTATTTTTTATAGACGCTGATGTGGAAGCAAGCCTGCTGAAACTCTTCTTCGACATCAACCTTACCCTCCTGTACGAGGGGCAGAAGATAACCGCGTAGCCACGCAATTTCAGTGAGCGAGAGTCCGTGTTTAGCGAGATCGATCGCCTGCCCGGTAAGGTGAGGGGAAGCCGTTTCGCCCTCTGCCGGCGCGGCATTGCCATTGGTCCGAAGCAGACGCTGCTGGAATTCCACTGTGCGGACTGCGGAGTTCACCTGTAGCGGTGTGTGGAAGCGAGCATAGTGGACGCGGGATAACGTGGCCAAGAATTGTGCAGTCCAAGGACGGCAATAACGGCGATTGCTCGGTAGACGCTCATCGACCTGCAGAGTGGTGTTGGTAGGCACAGCAACCAGTAGTCTCTTGCTACGCATATCTTCAAGATCATCGTCGTTCTGGATGCGATCGAGGCCGTCACGATCGGCTACTTGATTCTGGCGTACAAGTATTTCGTGTGAGCCTTTAAGTGGGGGAGGGACGATGAGGTGACCACGCTTGTTGTAAAGCGCGGGCAGAATAACGGGTGTTGAAGCCGCTTCTTCCACAGGCTCCAGTTGCGGACGCTCTGTAGTTTTACGGATGGCGTTAAGGACGGGAACCGGTTTTTCTGGCGATATTGATTTTGTTCTCGCTGGATGAGAATTAAGAACAGCGTCGTCGCTTTCGGCGGGCGGAGTCTTGATTGCGAGAGCCTTATCGACATGTGGGGCTTCGGGACTCGCTTCGGACGCATCTACATGTCCTGAAGCAGCCTTTATAAAGTCTGCCGAAGTGGCCTTTTGGGTGGCAGGTTCGTTCGTGGCGGTATCAGGTTCTTTGTCAGAGGTGGCTGTTTTGCTGGTCGGATTGTTGGCTGCCGAAGCCTTGCGGTGGCTTGAACGAACCTGCTGGATATTTGCTGGTGAACTCTGAGGAGTCTTACCTCGATGGTGTCTGGACTTGTGGGTGCTTGGGGATGCTGTGGCTTCGTCAGCCGACTTCTTATGGATGTTTTTTTTGGGAGGATCCGCGACAGTCGTCTTGTGAGCAGAAGAATGATGCGCCGGTTTGGCGTGCAAAGGAGCAGGCAGGAATAACAAAGCTGCAAGCGCCAGGAAGGCCTGAATTGGGGCGTTCGAACGCATCATGATTTCAAGAGGCGCGGAACGCCAGAGCATCTTCTACCTTAGAGAGGGTCTGGGGATAGTGTAAGTAATCAGGTGGGTTCCGTATACCTTTCGATTAACAGGTAATGCGATAGAAGCTCATGCACTGAATGACTGGATGTGGCGGCGGTAATTGACTAAAGCAGTTTTGCAGTTGCTGCGGAATGCTTGGGTGAGGGGGGAGTCGCCTAACTTATCGTGGGCTATGGCGCTGAGAATGAGCCAATCATGCCATTTGCCGCCGGATTGCTGGAGAGACTCGAAGGTTGCAGCCAGTTTGCGGGGAGTGCTTGCGGATTTGGGGGCGGTTTCAGCGATGTAGCGGGCCAGTTTGGCGGTCTTGCGGATGGCGTGTAGCTGGTCTGGATCTTCTGGCATGGTTTCGGATGGGAGATTTCGGGCAAACCAATCCTGTGCGAGATGGCTGAGTTTGGTGGCAAGAAGAGTCTGGGATTTGGCGGGATCGAGCACTTCCAGAAGGGACTCGAGGGATCTGGTGAGCTTTGCCTGATGTTTGTTGAGGATGTGGAGCAAGTCGGCTTCACCTTGAATGCGCTGATGTTTGAGGACTTTAGTAAGCTCGTCCGATGCTTTCTTTGTGGATGCCGAGGTTTTTTCCTCGATGAGGTGGATTTGAACGTCGAAATCGCGGATGGTTCCAGCAGCGCGACGAAGCCTCTTCAAGAAGCGCCGAGCTTTTTTTTCTGGTTTCTGATGCGGGGGGAGGCCGGGTAACAGGGAGAGAAGGGTGAGTTGGGCTTCGATGCGACGGATGCTGGTGCGGAGCTTATGGACCGATTTCTGGATGGGGTCAGCGAGACAGACCGTTATAGCGGCTTCGAGGTTTGTGATCTGCTCCCGGAGGGTTTGGATGGGACGGGCTGCGGTGGACGTTGTCATGTTGGATAAAGCCCCGGAATATGTCCGGGGCTTTCGATTGTCTGCTTAGTTGGACGGGTTAGGGGTGCCAACCTTGCGAACTGCCGCGTCGACCAGCGCGAAGAGGAGTTGTTCGTGATCTTTGTGGGCCTCCGCCTTGATGTATTCTCCGGTCTTTTCGCCTGCTTTCTCGTCCTCGGGCAAGGAGAGATTGCGATTTCGGGCGGAGATAACGGCGAGTTGCTGGATGATATCGAAGTAGCCTTCTTCAGTTTTTCCGCCTAGCCGCCAGCACTGGGTGACGGTGCAGGTAAGGATTTGCTCGTCGGTCCAGGAGTGAGAGGGTTCATTGGCGGATGGGGTGATGGTGACGGGGGATTTGGCCGGCGGGGTGGTAGGGGCGGGGGAGGCGGGCCGGAGGGGGGAGCGAGAGTTGGAATTGCAGCCGGCGAGGAGGAGTAGCGAGGCGGCGAGGAGGATGAGTCGCGAGGTCTTCATAGGTGGCTCCCTTTCTATCGGAGAGTTTAGCGGTGATGTTGGTAGTGGTCGTCGCGGTTGTTCTGATTGACCTGGCCAGCGATGGCGCCGATGCCTGCGCCCGCGGCTCCGCCGACGATAGTTCCCTTGAGGCCGCCACCGAAGATGGCTCCAATTGCGGCACCACCTGCGCCGCCGATGAGAGCTCCTTTTCCGGGGCCGATGCCTCCGCTGTGGTGGTCATCGTGGTGGTCGTAGTTGCGATTGTCGTAGTACTGGCCGCCATGACCTCCCTTGCGCACGCCTCGGTTGAAGTCGTCATTGTGACGTTGAGCGCCTGCGGGAAGGATGATTGCGAACAGCAAAGGGGAGAGCAGTAAGCTGTTTCGTATCTTCTTCATTCTGGATTGGATGCGATTTTGCCGTGATATACCGCCCCACCCGGGCGATTTATGCAAAGTATTCATTCCATGTGACTTAGGGTCGTACTTGCATTGCAAAGTACTGATTATAAAAGAGTTACAGAAGTACTTTTATGTAAAGTATTGATTACAAACAGTAATGTTAGATTCTCTGTTTCTAACCTGTCTTTTAATTGTACCAAAAGACAGATAACTCTTACGCAAAAGCTATGTTCTTTGGTTTCATTGGTTTGGGTAGTTTTTGGGCTTGACAACGATTTTGTTGCGATTTTTCGATGGATAAACGATTTATCAGGAACTTGTGAATGTGTGTAGCCGTAACTGTGACAAATACTGGAACCCAGGAACCATTACCAGCGCGGGCCAGATGCTTCCTTCAAGGAGTGAATTGCATGGCACAGATGGCGCAGTCTCGGTTTAATTTCAAACGGGCATTTTGGATATTTCTTCTGGCGTACCTGGTGGTCACGGTGGTGGCCACGGCTTTTTCGATGGGGGTGGAATCGGCGATGCATGTGACAGGACCGGTGGCGCCGATGGAGAATCCGGCTTATCGGGTGGCGCAGAGATTTCTGCCGCTTCTGAACCTGGTGGTGTGGATGGGGTTTGCGGGGATGTACTTCAAGAAGCGACTTGGAGATGAGTTGGCTATGCGGCGGGAGGCATTTGTGCTGGGGCTTTTCTGGACGGTGGCTGCGATGGTGGTGGACTATGTGGGTTTTGTATTGATCAAGAACCCAATATCGCTGAGCCCGCACGATTTCTATATTGGACAGTTTCCGTGGATCTATTTGATTTATGTGGCTGTGCTGGTGAGTCCGCTATGCTATCTGACTTTGGCCAGAACTCTCGGATGGAAGTCTGCATCCTACGAGGCTGGAGGTTCGGTATGAGAGCTCTTCCCTGGATTCTGGTTGGTGTCGGTATCGGAGCGGTGATCACGGCTGTGTTTTTCAGCGAACCCGAAGCGGAGTATGCGACGGGTTATAACGGCGTGGAAGGCGCGGCGCGGAAGACGTTTGGATGGGGAACAAAGACTCGGGCCGAGGGAACGTTGCAGTCGGTTAAGGGAGCGGTCAAGGAAGGGTTTGGCCGGATCATTGGCGACGATGAGATCGCCGGTGAGGGCTCGGCAGAGCGGGCTGTGGGGGATATCAAAGATGCCGCAGGTACGCTTGGCCATGCGGTTGGGCAGACGATTCATGATTTGAATCGGTAAGTGCGAATTTTTACTTCGGCAAAAGGTGGGAGATCCTTGCGTGATCCGAATTGAGTATCGGGACGCTGGATTTTATGACAATCTGCGGGCGGACTATGTGTGGGGCATGGGACACGGGCTACTTCCATCAGTATGAGTGCGGCTTTTTGACGGCTGCGCACGTCTTTCCATGTGACCTGGGCTACAAGGTTATCTTCCCGAATTTTTTGGTAAGCACATCCTTTGGAGGTCGAGTCTCATGGTTTCGTTATCGGATGAAGTCGCTGTGCTGCGAATCATCGCTTCTCTGCAGGAGTTGGTCGATGCGGATACGGTTTGGACCAGGTTTCTTAACAACGCTTCCAAGATTGGAAGTCCGGATCGCAAGGCTATCCTCGAGTTGGGAAAGCGCATGGACAAGATGTTGACGGGGGTTCCGGCGGCGATGCTTACGGTGCAGCGCATCGCGCAACGAGTGGCGAAGAAGACGGCTGACGATCAGAAGTTTCTGGCGTCACTGCCTGAAGCTGAGCAGAAGGAAGTTGAGAGATTGGTGGGGGAAGCGAAAGGCTTTTCCGGAGCGCTTCGGGGCTATGCGGGGTCGGCTCGAAAGAGCGTTGCCTCGGAGAGGAAGGTTTTTGCCGGGAAGCGAAAGCTGATTACGAGTGGGAAGTTTACGACGGGCGATCTATCCAAGG
Organism: Edaphobacter sp.; assembly: GCA_035317185.1. Taxonomy (GTDB): domain Bacteria; phylum Acidobacteriota; class Terriglobia; order Terriglobales; family Acidobacteriaceae; genus Edaphobacter. The sequence goes on along the minus strand of DATHHN010000069.1, from coordinate 38,943 downwards.
ACTTTATCTGCGACATTGCCAAAGTGGTGATCATCCTCGCGATCCTTCTGGGGAATGAGTCTGCTTATCGTTGGGGCTATGCGCAGGCTCATCAGGCTGATTGCTAGGGATCAGGTGATGGGATGTGGGCTATTTTGATGTGACTATGAGTCAGTCGGTGGCGGATAGGCCAGGACTGGTTGCGGTTTTGTGGTGGAAGCACATGGCGTGGAGTTTTTCTTCGCCGATTAGGCGGCGGAGTTCGATGAAAGCGAAGAGAGGAATGAAAGCCACGAAGATGAGGACCGACCGGCCGATTAGATCTTCGTAGTTCATGTTGTGCCAGACGGTTCCGGCGGGCTCGCCGTGAATGAGTCGTTTGATGAACTCTTCCAGGAGATGGAAGCCGAAGACGAGCAGACCGAAGAAGACTGACTTCAAGAGGACAGTCTGATAGAGCGGTCTGTCTTCGGCGCTCCTGCCGAGATTGAACATCTTGCCTATAAGAATGACTTTGCCGATGACGAGAGCGTTGATGATCGCGAAGGTATAGTTCAGGGCGTCGTCGCTGATATCGTACTTTCTCAACAACAGCGTAGTGTAAGTAGCGAGGGCGCAGAAGAAGACGGCCAGGTACGCGGAGATTACGGCGTAGTTGATGAGCTCACGCTTGGCTTTTTCCTTGAAGCTCGGTTTCGTGGCAGCGTTGCTTGTCATTGGAGGAGCTCCTGTCCTGCTTCACCTTCGTGTTGGCATCGCTTGCGGCCCGGCGTATGGGTGGAATTCTACTGCGTTAGGATTTTCGTTGGCTGAAAATCGCCCTCCTGAGTTAAGCGGTCAGATGAAGCCGTCGAAGATGGGGTATCCGAGATTTGTGGTGAGAGGGTCAGATGTGGGTGACCCGTTCACGATTACTATGTTGATGAACCTTGACTGGAGAGACGGCAGTGACGAGAGACGAGGCTTGGAATCTGGCCAACCATTGGGTAGCGGCCTGGAACAGTCATGATCTGGACTCGATCATGACGCACTATGAGGATGCGGTCGAGTTGACTTCGCCGGCTGCTGCTCGGCTGTTGGGGACGTCCGATGGCAAGGTAGTCGGAAAGGCAAACTTGAGAGCTTACTTTCAGCGAGGGCTGGAGGCTTATCCGGAGCTTCAATTTCGGCTTGAGGATGTGCTGTGGGGTGTGAACAGTGTGGTGCTCTACTACACGAATCAAAGGGGGACGCACACGGCAGAGTTCATGGAGCTGTCAGGGGTGGGGAAAGTGGCTCGAGTGGTGGCGAACTATAGTGCGTAGTGTTGGTAGCGCTTAAGCTGCACGGTGGATTTTACTGTGTCGGGTTCGCGCGTTGCGCGAATGTCCATCTTAGCCGCATAGAGAGCGTCAATGGACGGAGCACACATGGTATCGGGGAAGAGATGTGGACCGCCGCCCAAAACTATGGACAATGCAACAGGATGGCCCTAAAGTAGATGTATTTCCAATAGTTCGAAAGCCTGCGTGTCTATGAGTGAAAAAGTTGTGAACGCAAAGACTCACGAAAAGAGCTTTAGAAATACATTAATTATCGTAAGCGGGATCGTTCTTCTAGGGTTGATTTACTTGACGTTTGACTATCTAAAAGGGCGATCTCGTTTGATTGACTGTGGATCAGATAAACGTTATTCGATTGATATACGTCAATTTGAAACTCAAAATAGCGCGTATTCGCTTGAGTTGCAAGTCAGCGTCCAAGATAAAGCAAAGGTTTCAGCAAAAAGCAATCCAGTTCAACTTCAACAATTGTCTGAAGCGTTGCAGAGTTCTGATGAATTTAGGAAATTCGTCGTCAACGGGTATAACGCTTGCGCACTCTCTGGTCGGGACTATCAACAATTAGAGTCGGCTTTTCAAGTATTGGATCACTTGGCGCGACAAATTACGATTTTGCTAGGAAAGTCTTCGCTAAGCTCAAGTGAACGACAAGCACTTTCCAAATTGATCGATGACTATGTAGCAAACACTAAAGCGATATCTCCTCCCGCCCAGAACCAAAAATAAGATGAAGACTTCTTCAGCCCGCTGCATTACTCTCCTGCCTTTCACACTCTTTCTTTTTCGCGGGACGAGCAGGGGTGAAGACTCTATTATGTGTGGCGACGGCAAGCATATCAAGATAGATGTTGCCCAATTTAGTAACAAATATAAGGGATCATCTTTTGTCGTTACGTTGGGTGCATTGAACGCGATGAGCGGATCGCTAAAAGTCGAACCAATTCAGCTACAGCAAGCATCAGAACTCGTGCAACTATGGGATGAATTCGTAAAATCTCTCGCTATTGGTTATAACAGTTGCGCGATATCTAAAGAACAGTACGCTGAAGGTATTACTCATCTCTATCCTCGACTTAGCGAAGATGCTTCTAAACCAGAACTTATTCGAAATAGGATCATTGACAATAAAACGCCGGACACCGAAACAACTAACGGATTAATTAACGACTTTTACCAAAATCTAAAGCTATTCGCAGATGTTAGTGGTGAACGAAAGAAGCTCGACTATCTTTTAAGCCACTCGCGTAAGCAGGACGAGGAGATTTCTCAAGATACAAAGAAAATCAAGAACCTTCAAGATCAAATTGATGAGCTAAAGGCGAGCTTTCAGCGCACGCCGCTTCAAACCCCGACCGAGGTCAAATCCGAAATACGAACCAAATTACTAGACAAAGCTCAGATCGCTGAAAATGCATACAACGTAGGCTATATGTTGCTTGGCAACGGCGATCCAACACAAGCAATTGTGCATTTCAAGGAAGCGATCGAAAACGTGGCCCTTCCAGCTTTTTATTTAGCGTTGGGGCGCGCATATGTCGAGTCTTCTGACCTCAATAAGGCCGAAGAAGTTTTACGCAATGGTCTGGCACTCAAAGGCTCGGATAATCTTGACACCGTTAAACTTAAGAATGATTTATCACATATTTTGCTGGCAGCGGGTGATCCGAGGGATTTAAAAGAGGCAGAGAAACTGGCTTTTGATGCGCTTACTATAAGCGAAGCTCACGATGGCAGTAATTCGGATCGGGTTGCCGCACTTTCAGCAAATCTTGGTGTTGTCTATAGGAAGCAAGGCAATCTCGAAAAAGCCTATCTATATGCGAAGCGTGCTTTCGATATAGATGAACACGATAAGTCCAGCAAAATATCTACTAACCCGAACGCGGCTTTGGATGCCAACAACCTTGCAGTAGTTCTACAGAATACAGGCAATTTCGATGAGGCAGAACAATATGCACGCTACTCGATAAGTTCGTACACAGAGATCTATGGTTCTGAGTCTCCAGAATTAGCCGTACCTCTTGAAACTCTCTCCAGAATTCTTGATGACAAAGGGCAGCATGATGTGGCTCTGCAGGAAATTGAACGTGCTATTTGGCTTGCTTAGCGAACATATAGACCCGATAGTCTAACGCTGGCTTATCTGTATTTGACCATTGGAATAGTTTTAGAGCATAAGGAATTAAGTGCGCCAGCCAAGCCTGATCGGGCGCTGCTCGTCAGATCGCTCACGTACGATTTCGAAGCACTCGAAATCCAAAAGCAAGTGATGGGATACTGCAATGCTGATGTTGCGAAGACACAAACAAATATTTCTAAGGTATATCTGGCGATGAAAGATTGGGAAAGGGCACTAATTTACAGGCAACGAGCCCAAGAGATTAATATATATATATTTGGCGTAGCCAGCCCTCAGGTAATTTTGGATAACGTCTACATAGTGAATATCAATCGCCTCATCAACCGCGACCTTACCAAATCAAAATTCGCAAATCAGACTTTATTGCAACAGCGTTCCTTCTTCCGGTAGGGTTTTGGCTTCTTCTGGGGGGATGACTACGGCGGCGGCTACTTTGTCGTCGGCGTCGAGGTTCAAGAGTTTTACGCCCTGGGTGCTGCGGCCTGCGGCGCGGATGCTCTTGGTGTCGATGCGGATGATTTTGCCGAATTGGCTGATGACCATCATCTCGCTGGTCTCGTCGACGAGGTTGATGCCGGTGACCTTGCCGTTCTTGGCCGTGGTCTTGACGTTGATGACGCCCTTGCCGCCGCGGGATTGGAGGCGGTACTGGTCGACGTCGGTGCGCTTGCCGTAGCCGTGCTCGGTGACCGAGAGGATGAGGCAGGGCGTGAGGCCGAGCTGCTTGTCGAGTTTTTCGAGCTTGGCCTGTGCGGCGGCGTCGATGGGAGCGTCGCTGCCGAGGGCTTCCTGACCATCTGGGGAGTCGGAACCCACCCTTTGCGATACGGCTGCAAAGGATGGGGCACCCGGATCGGTGGCGATGCCGGCTTCGTCAAGCGCGGCTTCGACCTGATCTTTGAGGCCCTTGGAGGCGGCTAGTTCGAGACGCTTCTTGTTGCGGGCCTCATTGGATGGGGTGACGGCGGCGCCGATGAGGTAGTCGCCCTTTTTGAGGGAGATGCCGCGGTTGCCGGTGGCGGGACGGCCCATGGGACGGAGGTCCTGCTCGTTGAAGCGGATGGCCATGCCGTCGTGGGTGGCGAGGAAGATGACCTGCTGGCCGTCGGTGACGCGGGCGGTGATGAGCTCGTCGTCCTTCTCGATGTTGATGGAGATGATGCCGCGGGCCATCACGTTCGAGAAGTCCTTGAGTGGGGTCTTCTTTACCGTGCCGTTGCGGGTGGCGAAGAGGACGTACTTGTTCTCTTCGGTGAGATCGCGGACGGGGAGGATGGTGACGACTTTTTCGCCGGGCTGGAGGGCGATGAGCGAGGCCATGGCCTTACCCTTGCCTGCGGCGCCGACGTCGGGGACTTCGTAGACCTTGAGCCAGTAGACGCGGCCGGTGTTGGTGAAGCAGAGGAGATAGGCGTGGGTGGAGTCGATGATGAGCTGGGCGACGAAGTCCTCTTCGCGGGTCTTCATGCCGAGGCGGCCGGTGCCTCCGCGACGCTGCTGGCGGTAGATGGAGATGGGTGTGCGCTTGAGGTAGCCGGTGTTGGAGACGGTGACGGCGACCTGCTCGTCGGAGATGAGGTCTTCGAGGGTGAGCTCGGTGGTCTCGTCGAGGATCTGGGTGCGGCGCTCGTCGCCGTACCTGTCGCGGATCTCTTCGAGCTCCTTGGTGATGACTTTGCGGAGCTTCTTCTCCGAGGCGAGGATGGACTCGTATTCTTCGATGCTGCTGCGGACTTCGGCGAGTTCTTTGAGGAGCTCGTCGATGGAGAGCTGGGTGAGGCGGTAGAGCTGCAGCTCGAGGATGGCGTCGACCTGCTTGTAGCTGAGGATCAACGTGCCGGATTGCGAGAACGTCATGTCGACGCCGTACTTTGCGGAGTCGAGGGTGACGCCGGCGAGTTCTGTGCCGCGCAGGTTGATGGACTTGCCGGAGAAATACTGGAAGAGGCGCTCGCGGGCCTCGGCGCGGGAGCCGGACTGGCGGATGACCTTGATGACGTTGTCGAGGTGATCGAGGGCGATCTGGTAGCCGAGGAGGATGTGTTCGCGGTCACGGGCCTTGCCGAGGAGGAAAGCAGTGCGGCGGCGGACGACTTCGATGCGGTGATCCAAGAAGGCCCGGATGGCGTGATCCAAGGGCAGTTCTTTAGGCTGGCCGTTGTGGACGGCCAGGAAGATCATGGAGAAGGAGTCCTGCATCTGGGTGTGCTTGTGGAGCTGATTGAGGACGATCTGGTGCTCGGCGCCGCGCTTGAGGCCGATGACGATGCGCATGCCGTCGCGGTCGGACTCGTCGCGGAACTCATCGCGGGCGATGTCGGTGATGACGCCGTCGTTGACGAGCTCGGCGATGCGCTCGATGAGGCGGGCCTTGTTGACCTGGTAAGGGATCTCGGTGACGATGATGGCCTGGCGTCCACCGGAGATGTTCTCGATGGAGCACTTGGCGCGCATGATGAAGCGGCCACGGCCGGTCTTATAGGCCTGGGGGATGTTGTTCTTGCCGAAGAGGAAGCCGCCGGTGGGGAAGTCGGGTCCTTTGACGTGCTGGAGGACTAACTCGAGATCGCTGGTGGGGTCCTGCGGGGACTTGGAGATGAGGGCAATGCAGGCGTTGACGACTTCGGTGAGGTTGTGGGGCGGGACGTTGGTCGCCATGCCTACGGCAATACCGCCGGAACCGTTGACGATGAGGTTAGGGATGCGGGCCGGAAGGACGGTGGGCTCGAGGGTGGACTCGTCGTAATTGGGGGTGAAGTCGACGGTGTCTGAGTCGATGTCTGCGAGCATTTCGCCGGCGATGCGGGTCATGCGGGATTCGGTGTAACGCATGGCGGCGGGTGGGTCACCGTCGACGGAGCCGAAGTTGCCCTGGCCGTCGACCATGGGGTAGCGGAGGGAGAAGGGCTGGGCCATGCGCACGAGGGTGTCGTAGATGGAGGCGTCGCCGTGGGGGTGGTAGTTACCCATGACATGACCGGTGACCTTGGCAGACTTGGTGTACTTCTTGTTGTACTGGAGGCCCATCTCCTGCATGCCGTAGAGGACGCGGCGGTGAACGGGCTTGAGTCCGTCACGAACGTCGGGCAGGGCTCGGCCGATGATGACCGACATGGAGTAGTCGAGGTACGACCGGCGCATCTCGTCTTCTATATTGACGGGGAATAAAAATGCGGCGCCGCGGCCCTGGACGGTGGAGCCGCCATCGGGCGGGCTGCCAGCAGGGGGTGGGGCGTTGGAGCCAGCATCTTGCGGCGAAGGTGGATCGAGGGGGAGTTCCGGGTTCTGATCGTCAGCCATGGTTATCCCTCTATTATAGAGGGTTTTCACACGGATGGAGGCCTTTCGACTATGACGGGAATTCTAGATAAAATCTGCACCGGTTCGAAGAGATTGTGACGTTCGGTGGCGATGGAAATCAGTCATAAAGAGAGGGATATGAGGCAACCGATTTTCGATCCCACTTCAAGAGATTTTTTGATAATCAAAATCGTATTTTTATCCGCGAAACTTTAATTTTTAATCCGTGTATATGGATTTTCGCACGGCGTACCCGATTTCAGTGGTTCTGTCAATACAATTTTCGGGATATTTACTTCTTGAAACAGTAGCCTCATTGAATGTTTGTCTTGAGGGAATACGACAATCCAGCGATAAGTCGTTTGAAACTGCAAGCAAGAACAATGAAGATCCTGTCAATTGAATTGGCATGCCATTTGCAACAGGATTTTCCAGTTACATCCCTATATTTGTGCGTTCGTCACTTTTCCGGACCAAGGCTTTGTCCCGTGAACACTAGTATGGCGATTTCGAGGGTCTATATATGAAGAAGTTTTTTGGCATTCTTGTGGTGCTATTTGCGGCCGTTACATTGAGCTTCGGCCAGGCTACTTCGGCGAGCGGTGGATCGATTCAGGGTGCGATCACAGATCAGACGAATGCGGTGGTGCCAAACGCCACGGTTGTGGTCCGATCACCGGACACTGGGTACTCGCGGACAGTTACGACCGACTCAGCTGGTGTTTATAGCGTTGGACCTCTAAATCCAGGGCCATATGCGGTGACTGTGACCGCTCCTGGATTCCGGACGCTAACCGTCAACACCATCATCCAAACCGGAACGGCAACGAGCGGCAGTTTCAAGCTGACGGTTGGCGAATCCAGCGTGACGGTCGAGGTGAACGCGGGCCAGGTGCAGGTGAACACAGACCAGCCCGGCGTGTCGGACGTGCTCTCGCGTCAACAGATCGAAGCTTTACCTCTTAATGGACGCAACATCCTCGATGCGGCCCAAGTGCAGCCAGGCGTCATCCTGCAGAGCGGCGAGACGTTCGATCCTACCAAGGCAGGCTACTCGGCTATCTCGGTCGGCGGCGTTTCAGGGCGCACAACACGCATTCTGCTCGACGGGCAGGACATTACAGACGAGACCGTCGGAACCACACTGTTCAACGTTCCAACTGGCGCCGTTCAGGAGTTTCAATTGAACCGCTCCACGCAGGACGTTTCGGGTGAAGTTACCTCGACCGGCCAGATGCTGATCGCGACTCAGTCCGGAACGAACGGCTACCATGGGCAACTCTTCTATTTGTTTCAGGACAACCGCGCCGGATTTGCACGGACGACTGGCGGCTTTGATGCACCCTTCCAGCGAAACCAGTTCGGTGGGTCGGTTGGCGGCCCGATCCTCAGGGACAAGCTGTTCTTCTTTGCCGATGTGGAGCGCGTCAAGCAGGATGAACAAGGCTCGGCAACAACCAGCCCCACCTTCGCAACGATTCAGAGTCAGTATCCGTCCATTCCGTCCCCTTTCCGCGACACGTACAGCACGGGTCGCTTAGACTGGAACGGCCCGAAGGGTGCGCATTTATTTTTCCGCGCTACTTACAACGTAAACGCTGATTCGTCGAACTTCGGGCAACTCTATTCTCTGTATAAGACGCGAAACAATACGCCAGCTTTTGTTGGAGGTGTTGACTTTGCGTCGAAACGGTTTACCCACTCGATACGAGGAAGCTATGTGAAGTTCCATAATCTTCTGGAAGACGGAACGGGCGGACTGACCTCGATCTACAACCCGCTACCGGACGTGGGCGGAGGAGTCACGCTGTACAACACGACGGATGGGTTCTTCGCCGGGCCAAACTACCTTGCTCCGCAGGGGACCTTCCAGTCTAACAAGCAGTTGCGTTATGACGGCACGTGGACCAAGGGCGCTCATAATATCAAATTCGGTGCAAGCATGAGCCGTATTCTGGGCGGCGGCTTTGCAGCGTTTTATGGGGCGTCTCTGTTCACGCGGTTCAGCGGGGCAAACCTGCTAGACAACTGCGGTGGTGCGGCTGGCGCAGCTCCCTGCCCCGATGACCCAATCAACGGATATTCTGTGCGTTACTACTTGCTGGGCAATGGAAATGGGTTTTTCTCGGAGAAACCTGGCTTTGGCCTGACAGGCGGTGGCGCAGATTCCTGGCGCATTGCTTCCTATATAGGCGACACGTGGAAGGTGGCTCCCTTCTTTACCGTGTCGGCTGGTCTCCGATGGAGTGTAGATACGAATCGTGGCAATCAGGACGTGCCGACGCCGCTATGCTCGAGCGTCGACCCTGCATTCCGGTTCCCAGGATGCACAGGCGATACGCCATTATTCGACCAGTACCAGCAGGGTCTGGGCAAGACGACGCATCAGCCCTACGGGAACTTTGGGCCGCAGGTCGGATTCGTCTTTAGCCCGGGCGACCATAAAACCTCGGTCCGCGCTGGCATCGGTATCTTCTATGAGAGCAACGTCTTCAATAACACGGGGAACGCTCGCAGCTCTGTGGTAAACGTGAATGGCAATTACTTCAACGATGTCCAGGCGTGTGGTGGCGCGAACACTGTAACTATGCCGGATGGCTCCGCCGTCAGTTCGGTCAACGGCGTTCCACTCTCGACGATCTGCGGCGAATCGATTGCACAGTCGTCTCCCCAGATTGCCCAATTGAAGGCTCAGTTCCAAGCTTTATCGCAGACGGGCGGCCCGAACCCAGGCTACATCGGTACGGGTAATGCTTTGTTTGCGAACGGTATTTATGGTTCGCGCTTCCTCAGTCCATATGCAATCCAGTTCAATGGCGGAGTCGAGCGTGAGATCGCCCGCGGCACAGTTCTGAGCATCGATTACGTTCACAACGCGACGATCAAGGTTCCTCTGCTGATCGACGTTAACCACGTGGGAGCAGCTCGTTACCTCAACGTTGCAGCGGCTCAGGCGGCAATTGCGGCGACGACAGATTCGTTCAATTGCCCAGGCGGTGCCTCGGGGGATGCTATCAATTGCGCAATCAACGCCGGCGCCCAGATCACCGACTTCGCCGGAAATGGTCTCGATTCCGGCAATCAGTTCTCGAATAGTGTTACGTACCGAGCTCAAGGACAGTCTTCTCCGGCAGCTTTCGCCGGTGCAAATCCGAATGTGGGCAAAGGTTTGTTCATTCTGCCGGTTGGACGATCTGGTTACGACGCGCTGCAGGTCGTACTGAGGCAGCAGGTCGTACACCCGGTACGGGGAATCACCAGCTCAACGTTCCAAGTCTCCTATGCGCTCTCGAAGATTGTGAACCCGGTCACCGGCACCAACACAGGCGACCAGTTCTTCAACTCGTTGCCGTACGACTACGACGATCCGAACCAGTTCATGGGTCGTCCGAACCTCGACCACACCAATCAGTTGAGTTTTGGCGGCACGATCGCTGTGAAGTATGGATTGAATGTGTCCCTGATTGGGCACTTCTACTCGGCAGGTGCGACGGACCTGACACTGGATGAGGGCTCCGGCGATACGGGAGAGATCTTCCGCACCGACGTCACAGGTGATGGATCGACCGGCGACTTGGTTCCGGGTACATTGCCGGGAGATTACATGCACCGGGTAAAAGGGTCCGGGCTGAACAGGCTGATCAACAACTACAACGGAGCACATGCGGGTCAGCCTACGCCAGCAGGTCAGGCGTTGATCAGCGCCGGTCTATTGACGCTGCAGCAACTGCAGGCACTGAACGGTGTGCAACAGCAGATTGCTACTGCGCCGACGACGCCAATAGGCAACCCGGCGTTCCGTGCCTTCGACGCAACTATCGCCTATCCGATCCATTTGAGCCGGGTCCATGAGGGAATGAGCCTCGAGCCTGCCGTGTCGATGTATAACCTTGCGAACATGAGCAACTTCGGCCGGCTGTCTGGAATACTTGCCAATACAGCTACCGCTGGTGGAACTGTAGGAGCGACCAATAGCTTCCTGAATGGTCCCAACAACCAGGCTGTGTATGACGGTAGCCCCCGTACCCAGCGCGGTTCCGGAACGTTTGCTGCCGGCGCTCCGCGTACGACGGAATTCTCCTTGAAGTTGAACTTCTAAACCTCTGGCGACAGGGCAAAAAAGCGGAGAGCTTCGGCTCTCCGCTTTTTTTGTGCGGTGATCGAATCAGGACTTATTTTGTCGCATATTTTTATTGAAGTACGACTGATCATGTCGTATATTCAATTCATCGCAACTGTAGTGGGTGTTAGAGATTTTGCAGGATCGAATTTGCAGGGTCGAAGTGAGTGAAAAGAACAGGCCCTCGCGGATTATTCTCTTGGCGGAGACCGCGAGGACCTGGGGTAACTACAGTCGCCAAAAGTGACTGCAGTTTGTCTGCATTATAGGGTCACGATGCGGCTGGTTCAATCGGGCTCCTGATTCTTTCTCTTCCTCTCTCGATTCTTCGGGTCAATGAAACTTCGGTGTTCGTAGCGCTTGTCGCTGCGAGCAGGCCGGTGAGCGGTTATGGACCTTGTGCGCGATTTTTTCAATCGAGCGGCGGGTGGGTTGTTGGATCGATTACGGAGACAGTGATGAGACGTACAGAAGTAAAGAAGAGCGCGAAGCGGGGTAAGGCTAGTCTACGATTTACTGGGTCGCGGGGATGGATCGCGATGGGTACGCTGGCGGCTTATGCGGTGATGGGGGGCACGAAGTCGGCGCTGGCTTATGCGGAGAAGACGGTCGGGACGGGTGGAGAGGCGGGGTCGGAGGCGAGTCTTCCGCTGAAGCGGTTCAATATCGCCGCGGGGCCGCTTGATGAGGCAATTAAGGAGTATGAGCAGGCGACGGGACTGAGTGTGAAGATTGTGCTGCCTTCAGGGACATTGGCTGGTTTCAAGTCCCTGGGTGTGGTGGGACTGTATCCGGAAGAAGAGGCGATGCGGCTGCTTCTGGATGGTACGGGTTTGAACTATCGCATCGAGGATTCGACGACGCTGGTGGTGGGAGTGCAGGCGAAGGATTCGGTGTCGGTCACGACGTCGGAGGCGAACTCGGTGGCGCTGTCGAAGTTTACGGAGCCGCTGATTGAGACGCCACAAAGTGTGAGCGTGGTGCCGCAGTTTGTGTTGCAGGACCAGGGCGTATCTACGCTACGGGATACGCTGCGTAATGTTCCGGGGATCAGCCTGGCGGCGGGTGAGGCGGGGGCGCAGGGAGATAACCTGACGATCCGCGGCTTTACAGCACGCAACGATATCTTCCTTGATGGCATTCGTGATTTTGGCAGCTACTATCGCGACTCGTTTAACTACGAGCAGGTAGAGGCGCTGGAGGGGCCGGCGGGAATTCAGTTTGGTCGCGGCTCGACTGGCGGCGTAGTAAACCAGGAGAGCAAGGTTCCGGCGTGGCAGGAGTTTGTGCATGTACAGACGCAGTTTGGAACGGACAAAACGCGAAGGCTTACGGCTGATATTAACAAGCCGATTACGGATGTGTTGGGTGGTACAGCGGTACGTGTGAACGTGATGGGGCAAGAAGGCGGAGTTGCGGGACGTGACTATGCTGAGATACGGCGGTTTGGAATTGCACCTTCGGTTTCGGTTGGGCTGAATACGAACACGCGTGCAACGCTGAGCTACGTGCATTTGACTGAGAGCGACACGCCGGACTATGGATTGCCGTGGCTGTTCAATAAAGTTGCGCCGGGGCCGATTCGGCATAACTACTATGGTTTTCCGGATCAGAACTATCTGAAGACGAATGATGACATTCTTACGCTAAAGGCGGAGCATGAGTTTTCGCCGAACGTGAATCTGCATACGATTGCGCGCGCGGCGAACTATCCGCGGCAGGCGATGATAACGGAACCGCAGATCTGCTCGAATGCTCCAGCTAGCGTGCCAGTGGGTGGATTTGTAAGTTCGTTACCGACCTCTGCGGTGAATACGAAGCTGCCATGCACGTTTACGGGGGCAAGCGATCCGAGCACGATTGTGGTGAACCGAAACCAGATCCAGGTGAAGAGCGTCGAAAGCGATCTGTGGAATCAGACAGAGGTGACGGCGCGTTTCAAAACCTTCGGCGTAAAACATGCGCTGGTGGCTGGTGTGGAGGGTGGACAGGAGATTTCGAATCCGATTCGGACAAGCTACACGCTCAACAACCTCAATACGGTGCCATCGACTTCGCTGTTGAATCCGAATGCGCAGCAACCATTTGCGGGGACGGGGTATATCACCTCGGTTGCGCATACGAAGTCGGAGAGCGTGGGTCTGTACTTTGTAGATACGTTGAAGCTGGGGCGATACTTCGATCTGAGCGGCGGCGTTCGGTGGGACAGATTCGATACTCAGTACAGCTTGTATCAACCGGTGGCTCCGCCTGCGGGCGGAACGGTGACGCCGCCGGTGGTGGATTCGCAAGGGCGGCCAATCAGGCGAGTGGATGCGCAGCCTAGCTATCGAGCAGCTTTTGTTTACAAGCCTTCGAGTCATGGTAGCTTCTACTTCGACTATGGAACGAGCTTCAATCCTGCGGCGGAATCTTTGAGCCTGAGCATTGGACTGGTGAATGGGTCGGCGGTGCCAGAGCAGAACGAGACGTATGAGGTGGGCGCGAAGTGGAGCTTCCTGAACGAACGCCTGCTGATGGAAGGCGCATGGTTCCGCACCGAGAAAGACAATGCGCGCGAGACGGATCCGACGAACTCAAACAACATTGTCGCTGCCGGAAATCAGTTAGTGAAGGGCGTGCAGTTCAGTGTCGTGGGACGGTTGCCACAAGGGATGGATATCGTCGCAGGCTACGCCTATCTCGATAGTGCCGTGATTTTCTCGAAGTTCTTTCCGACTTCGGTTGGGTATCCACTGGCGAATGTACCGAAGCAGACCTTCAATTTGTTTGTAACGCATAAGCTGCCGTGGAGATTGAATGCGGGACTTGGTGGCAACTATGTTGCAAGCAGAACGGCGAGCTCGACGGTGCCATACGTTCCGACCAGCTACGGACCGGCGCAGAAGTTTGCCGTTGGCGCGGCGCCGTGCGGCGTAACTGCGACAACGTGCTATGAGGTGTTGTCGACGGAGATGAAGCAGGTTCCTGGGTATTGGATCTTCAACGCGATGCTGCGGCGGCCAATTACGGATCGGTTGGAGTTGCAGGCAAATGTGTACAACGTGCTGAACAGGTATTACATCGATCTGCCGCATCCGAGCCATCTGGTTCCGGGAGCTGGGGCAAGTGCTTTGATTGGTGTGAACTTCAAGTTCTGACAAGTGAAGTGGGTGAGTAAGTCGGCCGAACTAAACCTGGCCGACTTACTCGTGTCGATGGTTGTGAGTTAGAGGAGTGAATGATGCTGATTACGATTCCAGATGTATTGAGCGTAGGCGAGGTAGCGCAGGCGCGGGCGAAGCTCGATGCGGCCGAGTGGGTGGACGGCAAGGTTACGGCTGGCTATCAGGCGCAGAGGGTGAAGGACAATCATCAGTTGCCGGAGGGACATCCAGTGACGGTGGAGCTAGGAGAGATGGTGTTGGGCTCGCTGGCTCGGTCGCCGCTGTTTATGTCGGCGGCGTTGCCGCTACGGGTGTTTCCGCCGATGTTCAATCGCTATACGGGGGGTGGTCACTTCGGGACGCATGTGGATACGGCGATTCGAGCGATGGTGACAACGGGACAGAGGATTCGCACGGATGTTTCGGCTACGTTGTTTTTGTCTGCGCCTGAAGAGTATGAGGGCGGGGAGCTGCTGGTGGAGGATACGTATGGTTCGCACTCGGTGAAGCTGCCCGCGGGACATATGGTGTTGTACCCGGCAACGAGTCTGCATCGTGTTGAGCCGGTGACAAGAGGTGCGCGAGTGGCTTCATTTTTCTGGATACAGAGCATGATTCGGAGCGATGGGGACCGGTCGCTGTTGTTCGATCTTGATACGGCCATTCAGCGGCTGGCGGTCGAGGTTCCGGGCAATGCCTCGGGGGTGCAGTTAACGGGGGTATATCACAATCTGCTGCGGCGTTGGGCTGAAATGTAGTTTTGCTTTAGGATGGTGCGGTCTATGAATAATCAACCGCGCCGTTCCCTTGTCGTCGCAGGAGTGTGTCTTCTTCTGCTCATTTTCGGATTGCAGATTGCCCTGACCGTGCATCAAGAGTCGCTTACGTGGGACGAAGGCGATCATATCTTTTCCGGGTATATGTCGTGGAAGACGCACGACTTTGGGTTCAATCCGGAACATCCGCCGCTGATGAAATTGCTGGGGACGCTGCCGTTGCTGGGATTGCCGCTGCATGTGCCACCGGACCAGCATCGATACTTCAAAACTGAAGCCTACTTCGACGGACGTGACATGCTCTTTGCGAATGGGCCTGAATACGCGAAGATGCTGACGTTCCGGGTACGGATGGCCACGGGGATTCTGGCGATTGTGCTGGGGCTGCTGGTGTTTCTGGCGGCGTATGAGATGTTCGGGGTTGGCGCTGCGTTCGTTGCGCTGGTGTTGTTGGTGTTCGAGCCGAATGTGCTGGCGCATGGAGCGTTCGTTACGACCGATGTCGGGGTTTCGTGTTTCTTCTTTGCGTCGGTTTACGCGTTCTATCGATACTGTAAGGCGCCTTCGGCGGGAAGGCTGCTGGTTGCAGGGTTGGCCGTTGGGCTGGCCCTGGCTACGAAGCACTCGGCTGTGCTGCTGCTGCCAATGCTGGTGCTGCTGGTTGTGTGCGAGATTGTCTTTCGGTTCAGTGGTGATGCGCGTCTGAAACGAGGGTTGAGGCTGGTTGGTGCCCTGGCTGCGATTGGAGCGGTTGCGCTGGTGGTTTTGTGGGCCTTTTATGGGTTTCGCTATAACGCTCGCCCTGGTGAGCTAAGACTCGATCCTTCACTGGTGGATTATGTGAAACCTTTGAAGGATACGGAGGCTAAGGGCATTTTGTATCTCGCAAAGAGACATGTTCTGCCTGAATCCTATCTATATGGTTTGGCGGATGTGCGATCGATGGCGAATGGAATGCCGAGCTACTTTTTTGGCAAAGTCTATGCGCATGGAATCTGGTATTACTTTCCGACTGTATTGCTGATCAAGTCGACGATTGGCTTTCTGGCGCTGGTATTGCTGGCCTTCGCTGCGATGGTTGCCGGGCGGTTTCGACGTTGGCGGGAGATTCTATTTCTGCTTGTGCCTGCAGGGGTTTATCTGTTTGTGGCGATGACCTCGCATCTGAATATCGGGGCTCGTCATATCCTGCCGGTGTGGGTGTTTCTGTGCGTCTTTGCGGCGGGCGGAGCGTGGGCGTGGACTGCTTCGTCACGACGCTGGGGATATGTGATTGGTGTGTTGCTTTTGCTGCACGTAGTTTCTTCGGCACAAACTTTCCCGAACTACATGGCTTACGCGAATGAACTTTGGGGTGGACCTTCGAATACATACAAGTACCTGACGGACTCGAATACGGACTGGGCGCAGCAGTTGGTTGCGGTGAAGAAGTATACGGATGAGCATGGCATCAAGGACTGCTGGTTTGCTTATTTCGCCGATCCGGAGCTGCGTGCCGAGGATTACGGCATACCGTGCAAACCTCTGCCTACGCCTGACTCGTGGTTTGGGGATGTGCAGCATCCGGTACCAGCGACGATTACAGGGCCGGTATTAATCAGCGCAGGTACGTTGACGGGGTTTGAGCTGGGGTCGAACGTGCTGAATCCATATCGAGGATTTGAGGATCTGAAGCCGGTAACATCGATTCAGGATGGCGTGCTTGTGTTCGAGGGAACGTTTCAGGTTCCGCTGGCTTCGGCACTGAGTTACGTGCAGGAGGCCAAGGCGCTGGGTGCAAAGAAGGACTTGGCCGGAGCGCTGGCACAGGCGCAGCAGGCGGTTGCCATCGCTCCTGATGCCGTTCAGACGCAAGTGGCGCTGGGCGATGCTTTGGTTGCTGTTGGTCAGAAGGATGAAGCTCGAGCGGCGTATGCGCGTGCCATGGGCGTGGTGAAGACCATGGAACCTGGGGCCAGGGAGGAGTGGGCCGCGAAGATGGAGAAGAAGGTCGCGGCGCTGTAACAGTCAGGCCTGGGTGGCGGTCTGCAGCGTGTGGTGACTGGGCTGTAATTCGACTCTTTCACTTGGTTGGGGTGAGCGAGTCGAGGAGGGCGCGGGTTTCAGCGAGGACATCTTCGGCCTTTGCGCTGGTGAGGGGCCAGCGGAGGATACCTTGCGGGGTGAACTGGGCTCCGCGTTTGGTGTTGCGGCTGACGAGCTTCATGAGGGTGCCGGGATCGACAGATGCGGCAGTAGAGTCGGTGCTGCGGTCGGCGAATTTGATGTGGAGCATTTCGACGAAGGTCTTGATTTTGTGCGTGCCGACGCCTTGTTCGATCTGGGTGCGTTTGCGGTCAATCTGGGCGATGCCCAGCTGTTGGCAGTGGAGACGGATTTCTCCGGCAGCCAGGAGATTCAGGACGGATTCGGGTGGGGTGCCGTAACGGTCTTGTAGTTCGGCGCGGACGTCGGAGAGAGCGGCGTAGTCTTCCGCGCCAGCGATACGCTTGTACATGCGGAGGCGCTGGTTTTCTTCGGGGATGTAGTCGGAGTCGATGCGGACGGATACGCCGAGGTTGATGACAGTGGAGGCGTGGGCGGGCTTGTCTTCTTCGCCTTTGATCTTGCGGACGGCCTCTTCGAGCATGGAGGTGTACATCTCGAAGCCGATGGCTTCGATGTGGCCGGATTGCTCGCCGCCGAGCATGTTGCCTGCGCCGCGAAGCTCGAGGTCTAGAGCGGCGATTTTGAAGCCTGCGCCGAGGTCGGAGAACTCTTTGAGTGCGGCGAGACGGCGGCGGGAGATTTCGGTGAGCTCTTTTTCGGGTGGGATGAGGAGATAGCTGTAGGCGCGGCGATTGCTGCGGCCTACGCGGCCGCGGAGTTGGTAGAGCTCGGAGAGGCCGTGGCGGTCGGCGCGGTTGATGATGATGGTGTTGGCGAGAGGGATGTCGAGGCCGTTTTCGATGATGGAGGTGGCGACGAGGACATCGTACTCGTGGTTCATGAAGGCGAGCATGACGCGCTCTAGCTCGGTTTCGGGAAGTTGGCCGTGGCCGATGACGATGCGGGCTTGTGGGACTAGCTCGCGGATCTTTGCGGCGAGGTCGTAGATGGTTTCGACGCGGTTGTGGACGAAGTAGGTCTGGCCTCCGCGTTCCAGCTCCATCTCGACGGCGGTGCGGATGAGCTTTTCGTCAAATTTGGCGACGATGGTCTGGATGGCCATGCGGTCTTTGGGGGGCGTCTCGATGACGGACATGTCGCGGAGGCCGATGAGCGACATGTGGAGGGTTCGGGGGATGGGTGTGGCGGACATGGCGAGCACGTCGATGTGTGCACGCATCTGTTTGAGGCGTTCTTTGTGGCGGACGCCGAAGCGCTGCTCTTCGTCGACGACGAGGAGGCCGAGGTCTTGGAATTTTAAGTCTTTGGAGAGGAGGCGGTGGGTGCCGATGAGGATGTCTACTTTGCCGTCGGCTACTTTTTCGAGGATCTCTTTTTGCTCTTTCGCGGTGCGGAAGCGGGAGATCATCTCGACGTTGACGGGGAAGTTGGCGAAGCGGCGCTTGAAGGACTCGTAGTGCTGGAAGGAAAGGACGGTTGTTGGTGTTAAGACGGCGACTTGTTTGGAGTCCTGTACAGCTTTGAAGGCGGCGCGCATAGCGACTTCGGTTTTGCCGTAGCCGACGTCGCCGCAGAGGAGGCGATCCATGGGCTGGGTGGATTCCATGTCGGCCTTGATGTCGGCGATGGCGGAGAGCTGGTCGTCGGTTTCGTTGAAGTCGAAGGCGTCTTCGAACTCGCGCTGCATATTGGTGTCGGGGGAGAAGGGGGTGCCTTGAACGGACTCGCGCTGGGCGTAGAGCTTGAGAAGCTCGGCGGCCATGTCGGCCATGGCTTTTTTGACGCGGGTCTTGGTTTTTTGCCAGCTTTGCGTGCCTAGCCTGTTGAGCTGGGGGGCGGGGCCCGTGTCGGTGGAGCGGTACTTCTGGATGAGGTCGAGACGGGTGAGAGGGACGTAGAGCTTGGCGTCGTCTGCGAACTCGAGGATCATCAGCTCGAGTGGCGGGGTGTCGTTTTCTTCGATGACGCGGAGGCCGCAATAGCGCGAGATGCCGTGTTCTACGTGGACGACGTAGTCGCCTACTGCGAGGTCGCGGAAGTCGGAGATGAAGGCGGCGGTTTTGGATTTGCTGCGACGGATGGGACGCGCGGTGATGTCGGCTTCGTCGGAGAGATCCTGCGCGCCGAAGATGATGATCTGGCGGGCGGTGGATTTATCGAGGTCGAGGACTTGAACACCGGCGGCGATGGTGGTCTTGACGATGACGGGGGTGCGGAGGTCTCCGGCGAGGTAGCTGGACTCGGAGTAGACGTTGGATGAGCCGTGTTGGTCGGTGCGGGAGCCGAGGCGGTAGGGGACTTGATATTCCTGCAGGAGCCCGGCGAGGCGCTCGACTTCGCCTTGATTTGGGGCGGTGAGAAGGATGCGGGCGTCCTGCTTCATCAGGGCGTTGAGGGCGTCGATGAGGGCGGGGATGGAGCCGTGGAAGCGCTGGGTGGGGCGAGTGGCGAAGTCTACTTCAGAGAGGTCGCTGCGGTCCGCGTCGAGGACGTCTACTGCGCCTAATTGATCGAGATCGCAGCCGGTGAAGCGGCGGAGGCGGTCTTCGAGGTCCCAGGGAGAAAGGTAGATGTCTTCGGGGCGGATGAGATTGCCGATGCCGGAGCGGTCGTGGCGCTGCTCGATCTTGTTCCACCAGCGCTCGCCCTGATTTTTGATCATGGCGGGCTCTTCGAGGAAGACGCGGGTGGTGGAACCGAGAAGGTCGAGGAGGGATTGTGTGGCTCCGGCGACGGGGGCGAAGAACTCCCAGCCGGGGAAGACGGTGGCTTCGCCGGTGCGGGTGCTGACGTGGGTCTGGAGCTCGACGGGCTCTTCGCCGCCTGCTATTTCCAGGGCCGCGGCGCTTGCTGCACTTGATGCGCCTGCTCGGGTGAGGCGGGCGTTGATGGCGGTGAGGAGTTTTTCGGTGACGGGTGTTTCGGTGAGGGGAAGGAGGAGGGCGTCGTCGAGCTGGGAGCTGGAGCGCTGGGTCTCGGGGTCGAACTTGCGGATGGACTCGATCTCGTCGCCGAAGAAGTCGATGCGGACGGGACGGTCTTGCTCGGGTGAGTAGACGTCGATGATGCCGCCGCGGATGGTTACCTGACCGGGCATTTCGACGACATCGACGCGGGTGTAGCCGACGGAGAGGAGGTGGTCGATGAGCATGTCGGGGATGTGCTCTTCGCCGACGCGGAGATGGAGGGCGAGGCCGCGGTAGAAGTCTCGGGGGAAGAGACGCATGCAGGCCGCTTCGACGGGGGCGATGACGAGGCGGGGGCCGGTGTGATGGGCGTGCTGGCAGATTTTCCAAAGGGTGGCGGCGCGGGTCTCTTGAATTTCAGAGTGAGGAGAGAGGTTTTCGAAGGGGAGGACGTCGTGTGCGGGAAGACGGAGGACGGCGTGAGAAGGAAGGGCTCCGGTGAGCTCGCAGGCGGAGAGAACAGCGGCATGAAGGGATTCGGCAGCCTTGTTGTCGGGGACGATGATGACGCAAGGAGTAGCGGCGGCGCGGACGAAGTAGGGGAGATAGAGGGCTCGGGCGGTAGCGGTGAGGCCGGAGACACGTCTGCGCCCCGTGCCTCCGCTCAGGTGGCGGCGTACACGCTCGAAGGCTTCGGAGTGCTCGAGGTCCGCAAGGAGCTCGCGGACGAAGGGTAAGACCATGCTGCATTAAGTTTACAGCGTCGAGGTTGTAAGTCGTGTTATTCTCGCGCGCATGAAGAGGTCGCTGTCGATTACGGCTAATGGGCCAGGAAAAGATAATTTTGCGCGATAGCGTGCTGCGTGGATTGGCGAAATGCGACGCATGAAGAGCAGAATCATCATTTTGAACGGCACGTCCAGTGCGGGGAAATCAACTCTTATGACGGCTTTGCGGCCAGCGCTGGAGCCTCAGTTTTGTTACTTTGCTTCGGATCAACTGGCCGATGCGGGCTTTCGTCCTCTTCAGTTGGAGGCTCGCTCGGCTGGTAGAGGGAGATTTTTTAGGGGATTCCATCGATCGATTGGTGCCTTTGCTGCTGCGGGAAACGATCTTCTCGTGGAGCACATCGTCGAGGAGCAGAGCTGGGCGGATGAACTGACGGAACTGTTGGCCCCTTTCGATGTTTTCTGGGTTGGGGTTCACGCTTCCGCCGATGAAGTTAAGCGCAGAGAACGGCTGCGTGGTGATCGCACGGTTGGGGAAGGGCTCTACCATCTCAAAACGCACTCCTTTTGTAAGTACGATTTGGAAGTGGACTCGATGCAGCCGCTGAGCGAAACAGTCAGTCAGATCGTCGAGGGATGGAAGGCGCGGAATCGATCTTGGCCGGGGTAGCGCGAGAATTGGTATTGCTGCGCCAAAGCTTGCTCGTTTGGAGTAGTATTTCCGCTCCGCGGAGAGATAGTCCGCGGTGCTGCCCGATTTATCGGGTGCATGGATGACTCGGACAGCGTGTCTCATTGGAGGTTTGCAATGGGCGTGTGGATGAGAGGAACCATCGTTGTACTGATTGGCTTGCTTCCGCTTTTTGAAGGCTGCACGCGGCATAGCAAGAGCGAGCACTACTACCTGATTGCAACGAACCTTGACGTGGCTTACTGGAAGACGGCTGCGGATGGATTTCAGAAGGCAGCGGCGGAGTTCGGGGTTACGGCTGAGACGCGGGGCCCGAAGAACTTCGATCCGCAGGCTGAGGTAGAGGAGTTTCGCACGGTGGTGGGAAGGAAGCCGGCGGGGATTCTGGTGTCTGTGGCGAGTTCTCAGCTGCTGGCTCCGGAGATTGATGCGGCGATAGCAGCGGGAATTCCGGTGATCACCATGGACTCGGATTCACCGGAGAGCAAGCGGCTTTATTTTATTGGGACGAACAACCTGGAGGCTGGAAGACTGGGTGGGCATCGCGTGGCGGCGGTGTTGAACGGCAAGGGGAATGTCGTGTTCTTTACGAACCCGGGACAGCCAAATCTTGATGAACGGTTGAAGGGATACAAGGATGTGTTCTCGGGGTATCCGGGGATCAAGGTGGCAGATGTGTTCGATATCAAGGGCGATACGGGCACGGCGATGGATAAGACGGAAGAGTATATCGGGAGAAAGGGCGCGGAGAGGGTGGATGCGTTTGTTTGCCTGGAGTCGGCTTCGGGTAAAGATGTGGGCGAGGCGTTGAAACGTGCCAAGACCAAAGGCGATACGGGCAGGCTACTGGTGGCGATGGATACCGATGAGGCTACGCTGCGGCTAGTGAAGGATGGAACGATCGATTCGACGATTGCGCAGAAGCCTTACACAATGGCGCGGCTTGGGCTGAAGGCGTTGGATGATATGTATCACTATCCAGTGAAGCCGCTGGCGGCGGATTATGGACTGGATCCGTTTTCTCCGTTTCCTGCGTTTATCGATACCGGAGTTGCGCTGGTGGATAAGAGCAATGCGGATTCGATACTGAGCAGGAAGGTGGCTGCAGGGCCGCAATGAAGCAGCAGGCGGTTGGGGAGCCGCCTGCTTTGGGGAGTTAGACGGTAACGACGATTTTGCCGATCTGCTGGTTGGACTCCATGTAGCGGTAGGCTTCGACGATGTCAGATAAAGGGAAGACTTTGTCGATGCGAGGTTTTAAGTGGCCGGTGACGAGGCGGTCGAAGACATATTTCTTTGCCTGGGCCAGTGTGTCAGAGTGGGTTGTGATCTCCATGAGGGTATAGCCGCGAACGGTGAGGCCTTTGCCGACGGCGGGGAAGAGAGGGAAGGGTGTGGGTTCGGAGGCAAGGGCGCCGTATTCGATGATGATTCCGCCGATGGCGGCAGCGGCTGCGAGGGTTTCGAGGCCTTTGCCGGCTATGGGGTCGAAGATAACGCGGGCACCTTTGCCTGCGGTGATCTCGTGGACGCGGGCGACGAGGTCTTCTTCGTTGGTGACGATGACGTGGTCAGCGCCGAGGGCGAGGAGCTCGGCTTTTTTGGCGGAGGTGCGGGTAGTGGCGATGCTGATGACGCCTTCAGCTTTGACGAGCTGGATGGCGGCGAGGCCTACGCTACTGCTGGCTGCGGTGAGGAGGACGAAGTCGCCCTTGGCAACGTGAGCATGGTGGATGAGGGCACCGTAGGCGGTGATGTACTGCATCCAGATGGATGTGCCTTCTTCGGGGGAGAGGCCTGCCGGGTACTCGGCGATAGAGTTGATTGGGACGATTGCGACTTCACCACAGACGCCGTATTTGTTGAGAGCGAAGGCTGGAACGGTGCTGGCGGTTTTTCCGAGCCAGAACGGATCGACACCTGGGCCGATGGCTTCGACGGTACCGGATGCCTCGTAGCCCAACTTGGAAGGGAGTTCGGGGGTGACGAGATACTGGTCTTCGCGGAACATGACCTCGGCGCGGTTGAGTCCGATGGCTTTGACGCGGAGGCGAACCTCACCTGCTGCGGGCTCAGGGAGAGGAAGCTCATCGAGCTGAAGGACGTCGGCGGTGCCGACTTTGTGGAAGCGTACGATCTTTGCGGTCTCTGATGACATGGCGGCTCTTACCTTCTCTACCGAGATATGGTCCTGGAGCGGCTGTGGCCGCGACGGGCGTGTTCTCCAGATGACGTAACTTCGATAAGGATCGAACTATTTTTCTGGTCGCCTATGCGACGGGATCTTCGGGTTTTGATAGTGCGGGAAGAGCTTCGGCTTCAGCGTCGCCGCCATAGATAACCTGGCCGTATTCGAGAAGGGTGACCATGCCTACGCCACCACAGATGTTTCCGGCTACGGCTGGAAGGAGCCAGCGAGGGTAGGAGAGCCAGGGAGTGCTTCCGGTGAGGACAGCGGTGAGGACTTCGCCGCTGGTGGCGATGCAGTGTGCGAAGTTGCCGAGGCCGACGACGAAGGCGAGCATCCAGATGATCATGACGGAGCCGGTGATGGAGTGAGAGCCGGAGACGAGCCAGGCTACGGTAGCGATGATCCATCCGCCCATGACGCCGCTCCAGAAGATGGTGGAGGCGGGATTGTGGATGGCTTCGAGGCCTAGTTGGGAGAGGGCGCGGACGACCTCGGGTTGGAGTGCGGTGGTGAGCGAGGCGATGGCGGCGAAGGCGAGGGCTCCGAGGATGTTGAAGGGGAGGACGACTCCCCAGAGGCGCATGGTGTGCCAGAAGTGGCGCTTTTCGGCGAGGACAAGCGCTACGGGGTAGAGGGTGTTTTCGGTGAAGAGCTGCGAGCGACCGAGGATGACTACGATGAAGCCGAGGGGGTAGAACATTTTGCCGACGAAGAAGATGGTGTGGGAGGGGACGGTACCCGGGGTGGTGAGGAGCGCGATGGCGATAGCGTTGCCGAGGGCGGAGAGGCCCATGAAGATTCCGCCGGCGAGTCCGGAGATGGCGAGGGAGATGCTGGACCGGCCTAGCTCCTGGCGGGCGTTGTTGGCGACTTGTTCGTAGATGTCCTGGGCGCTTGGGCGCTCGAGGTGCTTTTGGGAGTCCTGGACCGGGGGCGGCACGGGCTGACGTGGGCGCAGACGGAAAGGCATGTTGGTGAGATGCAGAAACAGACCGCAGAACGTAGTAGTGAGTTTGAGAAGTTTCTGGTTAGTTGGAAGACGAGATCGTTGCGCCAGTTGAGGATCGATTTTTGGATGGCGGCAATGAGGAATCGTTTGGCGATGAATTGTGCAGAGCGGTATGGGCTGCGCGAAGGAGTGCGGCGGTGCTTGTGTCCTGACCTAGCTCCCAGATCATGAGACCTTGCAGGTGTTGACTGCGGGCATAGCTTGCTTTGTGTGCGATGGAGATGGGGTCTTCATAGGTCCAGAAGGCGTCGCCGTCGAAGAGCCATGGAGCTTGTGAGATGAGATCGCGGTAGAGGGTGGAGTGGTCGAGCAGGGTAAGAACGAAACTGTAGGGGCGGTCGCCGTGGATGCCTTGGCCTTCTTGAAAGAGGCCATTGGCTTCTTCGGGGACCTGGCGCCATCCGTAGGCGTAGAAGGGGACGCCCATGAGGAGTTTCGAAGATGGAATACCGGCGTCGCGCCAGGCTGCAATGGAGCGTTCGACAGTGCCGCCGTGGTCGCCGAAGAGAGGAGCGAGGAAGCCGGTGGTATCGCTCCATGGACCGATGAAATCATAGGTCATGAGGCCGACCTGATCGACGAGGCTGGCGACGGTGGGGACGTCGGTGCCGGGATACATGTGTGGCGTGTGGCCCACGGCGATAGTGAGGAGGAGGCCAGGACGGATGGCGTTCATCTGGAGGCGAAGTTCGTGGAGCAGAGCCTGGAAGTTAGCGGCGTCCGGTTCATGCGGGTACTCCCAGTCGACGTCGATGCCGTCGAAAAGGTGCGGCGCGGTGATGCCGGGAGCAAGGTTTCCTTTGATGAAGGTGTCGATGCAGGAGGCGACGAAGGTCCCGCGATTTTCAGGCTGGGCGTCGAAGGCGAAGTCGGAGGCGCGGCCTTCGAGCGAGATGAGAATGCGAAGGTGAGGGAATCGTCGCTTGAGTAGTTGCAGCTGATGAAGATTGCCACGGAACGGGTGACTGGGTGAGTCGGCTACTCCGTTGACGCTTTGGATGGTGGTGAAGGTAAAGTTGATGTCTGCGTTGGGGTCGGCTACGGTGCAACGGCCATTGGTGACGAAGCCTTGCGCATAGTTGATTTGGTCGACGAGTGGTTTGCGGCTGGTTGAGGAAAGGAGATTTTTTACAAGGTAGGGTTGATCGTTGTAAAGGCCCCATTGAGGGAAGTAGCCGACAAGGAGAGGCTTAGCAGGCGATGATTGCGCGAAAGCACGTAGCGAGAGACAAGCGAAATAGATGAGGAAGATAGTGACGAGATATACCCGGCGAGCTGTTCGCTGTTGACTCCTCATAGTTGAGAGACGCGGAGTGCGGTGAATCGATTCACTGATGCTGTGTCTGGAAGAGAGATTTTAGCCGGATTGTAAAGAGACGGCAGCTTTGGCGATGAGAGGGGATGCCGCTATCGGAGCGGTTTGAGCGGGAAGACTCGGCCTACTTGATAGAATCGAGGTTGATTATGTCCACTGCCACTGCACTTTCGCCGGAGATTCTTGCCAAGTACCAGCCTGTGATTGGGCTGGAGGTTCATGTTCAGCTTCTGACTGCATCGAAGGCTTTTTGCGGGTGCGTGAACCAGTATGGCGGTGAGCCGAATACGCATACGTGTCCGACGTGCCTGGGGTTGCCGGGTGCGCTGCCGATGCTGAATCGCAAGGCGGTGGAATTTGCTGTTTTAGCGGCGAAGGCGATCAACTGCGAGATTCGGGAGACGAGTATTTTTTCGCGGAAGAACTATTTTTATCCAGATTCGCCGAAGGGGTATCAGATATCGCAGTTCGACAGGCCGATTGCGGAGCATGGTTGGATTGAGGTTCCGGCGTTGGATGCGGCAGGTGCGGCGATTACAAAGCGGATTGGCGTGACTCGGCTGCACATGGAAGAGGATGCGGGTAAGAGTGTGCATGATGGATTTGCTGATTCGGTGAATCGGACTTATATCGATCTGAATCGTTGTGGGACGCCGCTGGTGGAGATTGTGAGCGAGCCTGATCTGCGGACGGCGGATGAGGTGTTCGAGTACCTGACGAAGCTAAAAGAGATTCTGCTGTATACGGGTGTGAGCGACTGCAACATGGAAGAGGGGTCGCTGCGCTGCGATGCGAATGTGAGCGTGATGCTGAAGGGTGCCAAAGAGTTTGGCACGAAGGCTGAAGTGAAGAACGTTAATAGCTTTCGGTATATTCGCTCGGCTGTGGAGTACGAGATCGAGCGGCAGATTGGCGTGCTTGAGGATGGAGGGCGCGTTGTGCAGGAGTCGCGGCTTTGGAATAGCGGTGAGGGGCGGACGTACTCGATGCGCTCGAAAGAACAGGCGCATGACTACCGGTATTTTCCTGAGCCGGATCTGCCGCCGCTGGTTGTAGGGGCGGAGTGGCAGGCGGAGATTTTGAAGCAGATGCCGGAGCTGCCGGAGTCGCGGCGCGCACGGATGATTGCGGAGTATGAGATTTCGACGCAGGATGCGGCGACGTTGACCGCGACGCGGACGTTTGCGGACAGCTTTGAGACGGCGGCGAAGAAGACGAAGAGTCCGAAGCGGGTAGCTTCGTTGCTGACGAGTGAGTTGACGATGCGGCTGCGGCTGGCTGGGCTTGAGTTAGAGCAGTCTCCGGTGAGTCTGAATGGAATTGTGATGGCGGCTGATCTGGCTGAGTCGGGTGAGCTTTCGAGCAAGATGCTGAAGCAGCTGCTGGATACTGCATTTGAGAAGAATGAGGATTTTCCTGTGGTGTACGAGCGGGAGAAGCCGCAGCAGATTTCTGATGCGGGCGCGATTGAGACGATGATCGATGAGGTGATCGCGGCGAATCCGAAGCAGGTGGAGCAGTATCGCGGCGGGAAGAAGACGGTGTCGGCGTTCTTTGTGGGGCAGGTGATGAAGCTGTCGAAGGGACAGGCGAATCCTGCGCTGCTGAATGAGCTGGTGGTGAAAAAGCTGGATAGTTAGGCGGCGAGAACTGCCGGCTTGGGGTTTAAGGGCCGGGGCTCCCCTGTCATTAAGGAACGATGTGGTGGACTACGGCCCCGCGAATGGCTGCCCCTCGCCGTCGTCCGGGCGAAATGTCGACAGGATGGCTTCGAGGCGCACCGGTAAGCCCGCAGACCCGGGTGTGGGGATGTGGTGCCCCGAGGGAGTTGAAGGATGGTTAATTCCATCATCGACTCGATCGAGCAGGTAGGGAAAGAACGGATTGGATGACAGCCGCGTCAAGAAATCCTGATCGACTATCAGTGCACCGCGCTCACCGCGGGCGTCCATCGAGCCGAGGTTGTAGCCGTAGGTGTCTGCGGTTTTCGGGTCAGGCTGCATTCCGTACAGTGGATCGTCCATCGGAATGGGTATCGCCAGATGCGAAAGCGAAAAAATTCCAGGCGGGTAAGGCAGATTCAGCGGACGAATCTCAGCTTTCAATTGGCCCGGCGCAATACTGCGCTCGACGGTTGCATCAGTGTTGTCGTCTGCATTTGCAATAACAGTGAAACGGAAGGTCTGGGGCGTAGTGGGCGTGAGCCGATCGACTGCGACGTAGGACGACTGGCGCAGCAGCGGGTCGAACTTGAGCGTGCGGTTTACATCGAACAGCACGATCTCGCTCCCATTGTCGGGGAGATACGCATAGAGTCCCGTCAGAATCGCGGGTGTGCTGACGGTGAAATCGATTACCGACTGAAAGGTTATAACCGGCGGCAAGCCCCCGAGTTGTGACGCACGCGCGAGGCGCTGAATCTGCGCCTGCAATGCATCGGTCAACCTGAAGGATTGGCGCGCGCCATTAACCGGGAAGGAGTTGTACTTGAAGGGATTGAATTCCGGCACGACGCTGAGCCAGGCCGCCTTCGCAAACGGCGGCAGTATGGCTGGCAGGGCGGCCAGTCCGGCAAAGCGCGCAAAGCGCGTGATACCGATCATTGGTGTGAACAGCAGGACACGGTCGGGACGCGCGAGCTTCGGGTCTTCCAGCGCATCCAGAGAATACTTCATCGCCAGTGCACCGCCGTTCGAGAATCCAACCAGATGGAGTGGCGCCGGGGCAGGAACTCGCCGACGCGCTTCACGCACGGCCAGTCGTGTTGCCGCCATCCAGTCTTCCCAGCGAACATCGGTCAAGCCGGCTGGCACTGTTCCATGTCCAGGCAAACGGAGACCGATCGCGAGGAAGCCGCGATCACGATAACGTTGCGCGACATGCCGGAGGCTGTAAGGCGAATCGGTGAGTCCATGCAACAGGACCACAACACCGATCGGCTTGCCGTCCGGCTCCAGTACGTAGGAGCGATTCCAATCGTGCGCGAAATGCGCCGGATAAATCGGGCTCGCCTCGAAGTAGCGATTGATCGGAACGCGCTCGCCGGGTGCGAGTTTCTGGCTGACCTCGGCACGAACGCTTGCCATAATTTCGTCCTCTTGCGCGAGGTAACGAGTCCAGTCCGCCATGTCGATCTGATCTGCGCTCAACTCATGGGGAACGAAGGTGTGCCACGGCTGCAATGCTGGCCCGCTGAGCACCCTGTACGAACGCACTCCCAGCATCGTAACGCCAACTACGATGATCAGCGCTAATACCCACTTGATAATTCGTCCTATGGTTCGGGTCATAGTTTTATGTGGCTTCTCCCAGATCAGTGTCTTATGGGACTTCTGCGAGATCAGTCTACGCCGACCTCAGCCGATTGCGTCTACTCGAACGAAACTGGACTGACGTAATCGTGGGTGCCCATGGAGCGAGCCAACTCGAGGTGCGGTCCTAGCTTTGGTGGGGTTCGCATTTGCTCGCTTTTGTTGCGGGAGCCGATGGTGATGCAACTCGCGGTATTCCCGCGGCCTCTTAGACGAGAGGGAGAATAGCTATGGCAACGAAGAAGGCAGCCAAGAAGGCAACGAAGAGGGCGGCGAAGAAGAAGGCTCCTGCGAAGAAGGCCGCGGCGAAGAAGTCGAGCTCAACGCGCAAATATAGTCCGGCCGCAGGCAAGAGCGTTGAGCGCGAGATGAAGGCGATGAAGCAGGGCAAGCTGAAGAGCGGCGGAAGCGGGAAGAAGGTCACGAATCCAAAGCAGGCGATTGCGATTGGATTGTCGGAGGCCCGGAGGGAAGGCAAGAAAGTTCCGTCGAAGAAGTAAGTGGAGGGGTAGGCGTACCGCTACTTTTTGTCGGAGTTGGATGCTGGCGCCGATGATGGGGCGGGAGTTGAGGATGTCGTCGGGGCTGCGGCTGCGGGAGTGGACGAGGTCTCGGAGCTGCTTGTACCGGATGAGGGGTTCTTGTTGTCGCCTGAGGACTTTGGTTTGGCGTTGCCATAGCCATCGGCGAACCAACCGCCGCCCTTAAAGGAGATGGCAGGGGCGGAGATGACGCGCTCGAGGTGCCCGCTGCAGTGGGGGCAGATTGTGATCTCAGGATCAGAGAACTTCTGGATTTTTTCCGTGCGCTCGTGACACTGGGTGCATTCGTATTCGTAAAGTGGCATATTGCTTTTTCTTCCCTGTTAGTAGCTTACCGTCTCCTGCGCGAAAACCCGACGTCAGTCGGAGCAAGCGTTGCACTCCGATCCTAATTCGCGCGTGGCGTGAGGAATTCCAAAGTGAAGCCCTGGGCTCTCGCTGTAAGGCTTCACGTGAGAACTATTTTTGAGGAGTTGCGGGATGACGAAGCTTGGAGTTGGCGGCTGTGCTGGAAGTGGAGGTTTGGGCCAGGGCTGTGTCGATGGTCTGGAAGAGCTGGGTTGGGTCGGTGACCTGAATCCAGTTCTTCGGGGTGACTACCCAGATGGTGGGGGTCTGGGTGAGACCGATGCGTTCGCCGAGAGCATAGTCTGCCTGAACTTCCTTGGCAAGGGTGCCCTGGGGGTCTACGACGAAGGGCATCGTGATCTTGTGGGACTGAAACCAACGCTGAGTGAAGTTGCGAAGGTCTTCCTTCGAGGCGATGGCGGTCTGGGAGGCGAAGACTGCTCCGCGATACTCCTCGGCAGTCCTGGGAGAGACTTTGTCCTGAAGGTAGCGAGCGTTGACGGCGGCGTCGAAGCTCCAAAGGTGCATCTTGAGGGGGAAGTCGTGGCGGATGAGGGGAATCTTGTAGTGCTCGATGGCTCCCTGAACCATGGGGAAGGCGCGGGCGCAGGCGGGGCACTCGAGGTCTTCAAAGGTGAAGATGGCGACCTTTGCTCCGGCGGGGGGCTTGAGCATGGAGGTGTCTTTGAAGGTGTTGCCAGTGTTGGGGGGCGCTGAGTACTGCGCGTTGGCGGGAACCAGAAGGGTGAGAAACAGGGCGGGCGCGACGGCCAGGGCGAGACGGTTCATTAAGGTAAGACGCATAGGCTTATGTTTTGTATTTTAGCCGTAGGAGTTCAGATGTCGAGTTCACGACCACTTAGCCATCGCCAGGTGATGCCCGATAGCGCGGCCAGGATGACGATGGCGAGCAGCAACTCTCCAAGGTGAAGGCGGGGAGAGACGGAGACGGGAGTGACAAAATAACCGGTGAGGGCCAGGGCGGCGAGGAGTGCTCCCCAGGACCAGAGGATGATGAGCTTGCCAGGATGCCATTTGGAGATGCGCATGGTGGTTTCGGGTAGTCTTACGGGGTAGTAGATCGGTAATGACGATGCCGGTGTTGGCCTTCCATCAGGGGAAACGGGTGGTGTGGTTACGGACCGGCCGGGTTTGGGTGGACAGTGCCTTTTCAGCATGTGTGCCGTACCTCCCCCCGGCGGCCGATTTAGAATGTCGGCTGGGGCCAGAATTCTATAACTTCCTGCAGGCAATGGTCTTTTGATTTTTTCAGGGATCCAGGGAAAGGCTTCCAAGATTTCGCAACCGCTCCGGGGTCAATGGACTCTAATCGATAGAGAGGTTTACAGGTTCCTTGCATATTGCTTCGATACAAATGAAGATTTTGGCGGCATTTGTCTGCCTTGGTGTCTCTGGTGGTTGCGCGTGGGCGCAGGATGCGAACAATCTGCCTTTGGCTCCGACGCCCAATGTAGCGACGATAAAGTTGCCGGGTGGGGTTGTGGTGGAGCAGGCAACGCCGGGCGCGCTGCCGCTAAGCCTGGATGATGCGATTGAGCGCGGGATGAAGCGGAATCTGCAGATAGAGCTGAGTCGGCAGAATGAACGGTACGTGCATGGTCAGGTACTGACGGTAAAGAACAACCTTCTGCCCAGTATGACCGCGAAAGCTCAGACCGGGACGCAGGAGATCAACCTTGCGGCTATGGGGTTCAAACCAGGATCGCTGGAGGCGTTTGGTTTTCCACCGGGAACGATTAAAGAGATCGTCAAGGTGAGCACGACGTCGGCGCAGTTGAACCTGAACCAACAGTTGTTCAATGTGCCTGCGTATTATCTCTATCGTGCGGCTCAGAAGGCCGATACCGCGGCTTCTTTGACTACATTGAATACACGCGGGACCGTTGCTTTGCAGGTGGGGTCGCAGTATTTGTTGACACTGGCCGATGCGGCGCAGATTGAAAACGCACAGGCACTGGTGAAGTCCGATGAGGTGGCGTTGCAGCAGGCGACGGCATCGCATGATGCTGGAGTGGGAACGAACCTCGATATGCTTCGGGCGCGGGTGCAGCTGCAGACGCAGCAGCAGGTGCTGATCAACGCCGAGAACACATTTGCAAAGGACAAAATTCAGCTGAACCGGTTGATTGGCCTGCCTGCCGAGCAGGAGCTGAAGCTGACGGATACGGCTCCGTATGCGGAGTTTGCCGAGCTGCCGCTGGAGCAGGCGAAGGCGCTGGCATTTGAGCGGCGAAAGGACTTGTTGAGCTTGCAGGCGCAGCTTGAGGTCGCGGACCGGACGCGGAAGGCAGTGAAGTCGGAGCGGTTGCCGGCGCTGGCTTTTGATGGGTACTACGGCGTGCTGGGTGAGACGCAGGGGCTGTATCACGGCGTGTTTTCGGCGGCGGGTAAGATGACGTTTCCTATCTTTCAGGAAGGGCAGCTGAGAGGGGAGCTTCAGGTTGCCGAGGCACAGAAGCGTGCGCTGCAACAGCAGATCGATTCGCTGAAGGTGACGATCGAGCAGCAGATTCGGGCTTCAATGCTGGATGTGCAGTCGTCGGCTGAGCTGGTGAAGGTGGCGCAGAGTAACGTAGGTCTGGCGACCGAACAACTGCAACAGGCCTCAGACCGTTTCGCTGCCGGTGTGGATGACAATCTGGCGGTGGTGCAGGCCGCAGCTACGCTGGCGGATGCGCAGTCACGATTGGTGAGTACGCTGTATCAGTACAACCAATCGAAGCTGATGCTGGCTCGGAATACTGGTGTGGTGGAGACGCAGTACAAGGTTTACCTGGGGCGGTAACGACGGTGCTATGATTTTCGGCATGAAGACGCAGAAGTCGTCATCGCCGATGCGGCTGGTTTGTTGGGCTGTGATTGGCAGCGTTATGATGATCGGATCGATTCTAACGGTGTTTCTGCCTACACCTCAATTACTTGACCACAGTGTATGGAAAAACCTCGTTCGTTTTATTGTGTATCTCATCCCGTTTGGTTTTGGACTGACGATTTCATTACGGGCCGAGAAACAGTTGCGGCAGGGTATCAAAAACGATTTATGGCCAGCAGAGGAATTGGAGCCACTTCGCAGGTGGTTGGCCCATCCAGCGTTGATGGCCGCTCTTTTTATAGCTCCAGCAGTCTGGTTAGGCTATGTTATTTCGTCGGACAATCTTCGTGGAAGCAGTTTGCTTTGGTGTCTGATGATTCCAATGCAGTTGGTCTTGCGACTGAAGACTATTGTTATGCCGCTGAGAGCTAACGAAGGTGTGATGTTTCAGGATGGACGGGACTTCAAACCTAT
Source organism: Edaphobacter sp. (assembly GCA_035317185.1). Taxonomy (GTDB): domain Bacteria; phylum Acidobacteriota; class Terriglobia; order Terriglobales; family Acidobacteriaceae; genus Edaphobacter. The sequence goes on along the minus strand of DATHHN010000069.1, from coordinate 5,703 downwards.
CCAGTCGGAGCATTGGGGTGAGTCGAGGTAGATCCACTGTCGTTATGGTTTGAAGAAGAATCAGCGTCGATGGATCGCTCTGCGTTCCAAATGTGAAAACATAGGATATGGCTGAGGGTGGCAGTAGTGCGTTAGCGACTGGAGTGCCTGCCGGGATTGCGTTTCGCTCGCGGGACTTTCGGTTGTATCAGGCGGCGCGGCTGATGGTGATTGTGGGAGCTGAGGCACAATCGGTTGCTGTGGCGTGGCAGGTATATGCCATCACGCACTCGGCGTTGGATTTGGGATTCACTGGATTGGCGCTGTTTCTGCCGGGCCTGGTTTTTATGTTGGCGGCTGGACATGTAGCGGATCGCTATGACCGGCGAAAGATCATACTGGCTTGTTATGGGTTGCAGGCGGTTTGTACGGCGGTGTTGCTGTGGTTGTCGTTGAGTAGCTGGGCGCTTGAAGGTGGGCGGATTTGGCCAATCTATGCAGTGCTGGTGGGGATTGGGTTGGGGAGAGCCTTTAGTGGACCCGCTGCTAGCGCGATGTTACCAAGCCTAGTGCCCAAGGATCACTTTGTGAATGCGGTGACGTGGGGCGCCACTATTTATCAGATTGCGAATATGTCGGGGCCCGCGGTGGGTGGGCTATTGTTTACGCTGCCGCTTGTGGGGGTGTTGCTGAAGTGGCGCGGTGCAGGAATTGTCTATGCGTTTACGCTGGCGATGCTGCTGGGCTTTCTGGCGCTGGTGGGTATGATTCGGACGTCAATGGCTGCGGCGGAGAAGAAGGTCTTCAGCATGCGGACGGTGCTGGCGGGTCTTGACTATGTTTGGAAGACCAAGTTGCTGCTGGGATCAATCTCGCTGGATCTTTTCGCAGTGATGTTGGGCGGGGCGGTGGCCCTGCTGCCAATCTTTGCTACGGATATCCTTCATGCTGGGCCACGAGGGCTGGGAGTGTTGCGTGCTATGCCGAGCGTGGGCGCGCTGGCGGTCTCACTGACAATGCTGGTGAAGCCGATCAAGCGACGGGCTGGTGCGGTGATGCTGATGTGTGTGGGAATATTCGGGGCGGCTACGGTGGTGTTTGGATTATCGAAGAGCCTGTGGGTGAGCCTTGTTGCGTTGGTGCTTGTGGGTGCGAGCGATATGGTGAGCGTGGTGATCCGGTCGAGCATTCTGCAGTTGGCGACGCCGCCGGAGATGCGCGGACGGGTAAGTGCGGTGAACTGGCTATTTATTGGGGCTTCGAATGAGTTTGGAGAGTTTGAGAGCGGGTTGACGGCACAGTGGTGGGGCGCGGTGCGGGCCGTAGTAATTGGTGGGTTGGCGTCGATGGTGGTGACGGCTTCGGCCGCGGGGTTGTTTCCGCAGTTACGGAAGGCCGATTCTCTGACGGCTGAGTCGCTGATGAGTGCGGAGCGGGAACTGAGTGTGGGGGAGCCTGCGGATTAGTCGAACCTCAGGATGTTATGGTGGGGTGAGATTTCAGGAGATACGGATGAAGACTGGGGTAAAGGCAGCGATTGCGGCCACGTTGGTGCTCATATTGGCAGTGGGTGGCGAGCTGTTCTATCTGCACCACGAGAGGAATAAGCCGATGGCAGTGACGGCTCCGGTGAGAGAGCGGATTGCAGATGACGATCTAGTGTTCCTGAAGCAGAAGCGGCAGTCCTCGATGGCGGATATGAAGGATCTGGTGGGGACTACAGTGTGGGTTTCGGCGGGTGGGCAGTTGGAGTATTACTCTTATGCGGGGCATTCGGTGAGCTATGGAAAGGCGGCGGGGACGCTGCTGGGTGCAGAGCCTTTGGTGGTGAAGGATTTTGTGGAGCAGGTGGCTCCGAAGTCGGCTACAGTTCGGATTCCCGGCGGGGATAAGCAGGTGCTGATGGTGTTTACGAAGCCGAATGAGACGAAGCAGTATGCAGTGCCGATGGGATATCAGCAGGCAGGGCAGTACACGTTCTATGCGGATGAGATTCTGTTCTATGACGATCCGCATGAGCTGTATAAGCATTGGGGACCGGAGATTTGGAAGGCCGTCGACGCGCATACCGTCATCCTGGGGATGAATGAGCGGCAGGTGGAGCTTGCGCTCGGGCAGGTGAGTAAGAGTACGAGCAAGGACTATGGGAACCGAATGGTGGTGTTTGCGAATCTTGGAAAGCCGATGGCTGTGACGTTTGAGAAGAATAAGGTTACGGCGTTTCGGGAGGACCAGGGGTATTGAGGTGGTACCCGGTCCCCGGGTTTTGGTGTCAAAGTATTCGAAACAGATGGGTTAATCTCGTACTTCGTTTTTAGAGGAGGGTTTAAATTTGAAGTTCTGCGCGAATCTTTCCGGTTGCTAAATGAGTGCGGGCAGGTCGGCGAGCGCCTGGAGTTCGAAGTCGGGTAAGAGGGCTTTGCAGCGCTGCTGGTCGCCGTAGCCGTAGGTTGCCCAGCAGGAGAAGAGGTTGGCGTTCTTGGCGAAGAGAATGTCGGTCTCGGTGTCGCCTACGACCAGGGTTTGTGAGGCTGGAGTTAGGGTCAGCAGAGGCTTTATGTGGTGGGTGTAGAGGCGGGCGTCGGGCTTGCGGTGGGCTATATCTTCGGCGCTCAGGACAATATCGATGTAGTCGGCAATTTTGAGTTGAGCGATGAGTTGGTGAAGGCCCGCTCGGCCTTTGTTGCTTACGAGGATGATGAAGATGTTACGGGCACGGAGTTCGGCGAGAGTAGGTATCGCTCCGTCGAAGAGGCGCGTGTGCGGGGCTGCTTTGGTGGTGTGCAGGGCGCGGTAGAACTTCACCATCTCGGATGTCAGGGGTTCTTCGCAGAGGCCCTGGGTTAGCCGGTGCATGGATTCTTCGAGGGTGAGGCCTATGGTGTTGCGGACTTGTTGCAGGGTGGGGTCGGCGAAGTTGTAGTGGGTGAGGGTTTCGCGCATGCAAGTCCAGATGCCTTCAAAAGAGGAGGCCAGGGTGCCGTCGAAGTCGAGGATTATGGTTTTGATTGGCACGGGATGTCGGGAGTTGGTTATTAGTTTACGGAGGTCGGCGAAAAGATTCTCAGCGCGTGCATGCGGAAGTGTAAATGGTAAGGCAGAACCACTAATGGGTTCTGTTAGGCTTTTGGCGTGCAGGTGAGATCGCAATCTAATCCGGGCATCTATGTCGAGCGAGAGATCGATGCGGGAATTGACGATGTCTGGAGGCTAAGCCAAACTCCCGATCTTCATGAACGTTGGGATCTGCGGTTTTCCAGAATCAAATACCTGCCACGCGATACGGAATCTGAGCCCCAACAATTTATTTATGAGACTCGCATCGGGTTTGGGATGAGCGTTGCGGGTACAGGAGAGAGCGTCGGGGAGCGTATCGGCGTCGACGGGAGTGCGATTTCATCATTGCGGTTCGATTCAAATGATCCGAAATCTCTTATTCGACGCGGAGCTGGATATTGGCGCTACATCCCGACGGATGCAAGCGTGCGATTTCTGACCTGGTACGACTATGAGGTTCGGTTCGGAGCTATAGGCCGACTCGTGGATCGTATGATCTTCCGACCGCTAATGGGATGGGCGACGGCGTGGAGCTTTGACCGTTTGAGACTTTGGATTGAAGAGGACCAGACGCCGGAAGTTTCTGTCGCCTTTGCGTCGATTCATGCGGTCGCGCGAGTGACGATTGCGTTTATATGGTTCTGGCAAGGATTAGTTCCAAAGCTAATCTTCCGCGATATTGGGGAAAAGATGATGCTGGTGCGCAGCGGTGGATCCGTGAACCTGTTGCCGTGGCTGGGTGGCGTCGAAGTAGTGCTTGCTCTGATTAGTTTGCTGACATAGCGACGACAGAAGATGCTGCTGGTGAATATCGCATTGATGATTGTCGCGCTCGGCGTGGTGGCGCTGAAATCTCCTGAATATCTTTGGGAGGCGTTCAATCCAGTAACTTTGAATTTGGCCATTATTGGGCTATCGCTCGCAGGTTATGTTGCAGGCAAAAGATCGCCGTTTGCAGGACGGTGTTTGCGAGTAAAGCCGAGGGGAGAGCAATGAGGTCGATCTATCAAAGGGCTTTGGGTGCCGATTTTTCGAAGCTTCATCCTGAGATTCAGCGCAGATTCGGATTCAACGCAGAGAGCGGTATCGCTTCAGTGGGCACGGGTGTCATGGAAGAGATATGGCATGGTGCCGCTTATACGTTGCCCTTCCTTTATGTCGGAGCATGGCGACGGATCATGTTTCCCGAACGTGGACGCAATGTTCCGTTCAAGATCGAGAATTACGCCTATCTTGATGAACTGGGACGAGAGACTGTGACTTGGATACGTACATTTGAGACGACCAAGCAAAGACGCTTCGATGCATACATGGTTTACAGCGAAGAGAGAGGTTGCATTGTCGACTATTTAGGGACACATCAACATCTCGCTGTCGATATTGATGTCTCGGTAGAGGATAACGGTGGATTACGCTTGCGTTCAGGCGCGCAGCGATTTTACGAAGGCTCTGTCGCGTTCAACTTTCCGCTGGCCCTGTCCGGTGTGGCGGACGTGTGTGAGTGGTACGACGATCAGGCGAAGTGTTTTAAGATTCGAGTGAGCGCAACAAATGATCGATGGGGGCGGTTGTTTGGTTACACCGGCAGCTTTAAGGTGGATTGGAAACAAGCGAAAGCTGGAGTAGTTCCCGACGACCTTCTACCTCGACGCACCGAGCGCCGGGAATAATGTGCAGGATCAGCCGGTGTTGCGGAGGCCGGCGCTGATGCCGTTGATGGTGGCGGAGATGGCTCGGTTGAGTTCGGGGGAGTCAGGTTCGCCGTTTTTGAGGGCCGTGCGCTTGCGGCGGATGAGTTCGACCTGCAGGAGGCTCATGGGGTCGACGTAGGGGTTACGCAGGCGTATGGAGCGCTCAAGGACAGGGTTGGTCTGGAGGAGGGTTTTTTGTTGCGTGATCTCGAGGATCATGCGGTGGGTCAGGTTGAATTCGGCTTCGAGGGTTGTGAAGACGCGGGCTCGCAGGGCCTCGTCTTCGACGAGCGAAGCATAGAGGCGGGCTATGCCGAAGTCGGATTTGGCGAGGGCCATTTCTACGTTGCGGATGATGTCGACGAAGAGGGGAAAGTCGCGCATCATGGTTTGGAGGAGGGTGAGGCCATTGGGTGTGGATTGGACGAAGTGGTGGAGAGCGTGGCCTACGCCGAACCATGCGGGAACAAGCTGGCGGGACTGCATCCAGCCGAAGACCCAGGGGATGGCGCGGAGGTCGGCCATGGATTTTTTGCCGCTGCGCTTGGCGGGGCGAGAGCCGATGCGGGCGTTTTCGAGTTCGGCTACGGGAGTGGCCTGCTCGAAGTAAGTGAAGGTGTCGGGATTGTCGATGATGTGTTTGCGGTAGAAGTCGTACGAGGTGGTGGAGAGCTGTTCGAGTGCGGACTCCCATGCGGTGGTGATTTCGCCGGTGAGGTGGGGTGTAGAAACCGCAGGTCCCTCCACTTCGCCGCGCTCCGGTCGGGATGACACTTCTTCTAATTTTTCTGAGATCGATTTGTGCTGGATGAGGGCGTCGGGGCGGGCGAGGGCGTCGAGGCTGGCGGCGATCATTAGCTCGAGGTTGCGTTCGGCCAGGATGACGTCGGAGTACTTCCAGTTGAGGACTTCGCCCTGCTCGGTGATGCGAAGTTCGCCGGTGAAGCTGTCGAGGGGCTGAGCGAAGATGAGATCG
>DATHHN010000068.1:0-17582 GCA_035317185.1 Edaphobacter sp. | reverse complement strand
CACGGGCCAAGGACCGACACCTTTGGAACGCAGCTCATCGAGCCTGCGTGCATCCGGAAAGACGCTCAGGTAAAACTCAGCGGCTTCTTCGGCGTTGTCATTGAACCAGAGGAATGGCGCAAGTTTGTTCATGGCTGGCATGGTAGCAGACTGGAGGTCACTGACGACAAGACGACTTAGGGGGAACGATCCGGCGTTACTTTCCCAATAGCTGACCATCCAGGAGTTGGCCGTTCACTGACAGACCAGATTTAACTCCCTCGGGACGTGCAAGGTTCTGTTTTCGTCAACGGTCAAATCGATATCTTTGATTGACCGTCCCGCGGGAACAATGCAGAACTGTGCGACGCCTCGATGCTTCTTGCCAGGTACCGCGCCGGGATCGGCGAAAGACACGGCCGAGTTCGTGTTGCGTGCTAGATGTGCGATCCGATGGTTCGGTTGAGCAATGCGGCGAAGGAGTGCCAGGCGGGGGTCATACCGATAGGGACGGCGAGGGCGACGGAAGCGAAGACAAACGGTGCGGCCCACATGGTGGAGCGGTGGATGCGGCGGATAGAGATGAGTTCGTAGGCGATGAGGGTCAGAAGCAGGATGCCCAGGCCGGTGACGGCTCCAGCGGCGGGCGGCAGTCCGATTCGGGCCCAGGGAAAGCGGCCGAAGGCTGCGGCCACGAGACCCATCGTAGCGATCAAAATGAGACGCTTGTGCGCGTCGGGCCTGCGCCGGGCGCGCCAGGAAGCGTAGATGACGATGGTGAAGCCGACGATGCCGATCAGTGGAATGGCAGCAGAGACGGCTGGGTCGAGCGGGCCGATCTTCACTCCACGATGAAGCGCGTCGATGGCAGCGATCACGCCGAGCACGATCATGATCGGGGGAAGGCAGAAGGCGACGATGCCGAAGGAACGATGCCATTTGACGCGACGAGCGGAGATGAAGGCGGTCTGCACGGCGAACAGCAGCATCCAGAGGGTGAAGACCGCGCCGTGGATGTGAAGGATGGGGCTGGGAAGCGGCGCGCGCATCATGCCGGCCTGAAAGTAAGTTGGCGAGAAGCCGATGAAGACGCAGACGCAAAGCAGGATCGCCATGCCGCTGTAGAAGACGCGTTCGACGGTTCGATTGACAGGTCTGTACGTGAGCCGTTGGCCGGATGCAGGCGTAAAAATGGCGTCGGTTGCCATGGTCTTCTCCATATGCCGGTGGATGGGGAGAGCCTGCCGGAGATCAATTACTTGAATGCATGGAAGATATCATGCAATGGGGAAGTTTTCACAAAGGTATTTCGCCGGGAAGTCTCTATCTGGCTTTCTGCGCGATTCGCACCGCTATCATCAATTTGTCTAGTGTAAGAGGTTTCGCCGGGAAGATCGTGCCCGAGTGACAGCAACTCCGAAGTGATCCAAAGATAGGTACTCAGAAACAAGCTAGCCGTCCCTGATTTCGCCCTGAACATAATCAGTGATTTGATTCTGGGACGGTCCTAATTTTTCGGGCCATCCTCTTGTGGGACTTCCTGGCCTTCGCCGGGAAAGGGCCACTTGCGCTCAATGGGTTGTTGGGCTTCGCGGGTGGCTTTGGGAACGTTATTGATTTTTAGGTTTTCGAGAAAGTGGGCTCCTAGCTTGCCGGCGGTGGCGAGGTCGATGTCGCCGTCGTGGTCGAGGTCTTCGGCGATGATCTGCGTGCCGATGCTAGCGGTGCCGTTGACGGAGATGGGGGTGCGGGTGAAGGTGGCGGTTTTGCTGATCTTGTAGGCGTAGATGACGATGGGGTCGTAGGAGCCGGGATCGTTGCCGGAGTGGCCTCGGTAGCGTTTGCCGGTGATGAGATAGGGTTCGCCGTCGCCGTCGAGGTCGACAATTTTGAGGGCGTGGGATTGGGAGAAGGATTCGTCGATGGTGTGGCGGGTGAAGGTGCGATGGTCGGGTGTGCCTGATTGCTCGAGCCAGTAGAGGCCGTAGCTATGGCCCTGGCCGTAGATGATGTCGGCCTTGCCGTCGCGGTTGACGTCGTAGGCGAGGATTGGGAAGCCGGCGTCGCCGAGGTGCCAGTCGGGGTGCCACTGCCACTTGTCGTTGTTGGCGTCGATGTTTTGGAACCAGCCGTAGGGGGTGAGGATGTCGGGTTTGCCGTCGCCGTCGATGTCGCCGACGCCGATGCCGTGGCCGTCCTCATCTTTGCCACCGACGTGATGGATGCGCGGGATGGGGCCGGAGAAGTCGACCCAGAGGATACCCGAGTGGTTGTAGTGGGCGAGGGCGATGTCCGGCTTGCCGTCGCCATTGATGTCGGCCATGACGCCGCCTTCGGTGTCGTAGCTGTCGGTGATGAAGTGCTTTTGCCACATGGCGGTGGCGGATGTGGCTTTGCCGGGGTTCTCGTACCACCAGAGACCGTTGCTGATCCAGCCCGTAGTGACGACGTCGGGTTTGCCATCGTGGTTGACATCGATGGTCCACTCGCCGCAGTCGGAAACGAACTCGTTGTGGGTGCCGACGGTGCGGTATTGATGCTGCTTCCAGTCGCCGGTTTTGGACTCAGATGGGGCGCCTGGATTCTCGTACCAGTAGGCTCCGCTGAGGATGTCGAGGAAGCCGTCGTTGTTCATGTCGAGGGTGGTGATGCCTTCGGCGTGGTCGTTGCCCAGGCGGTGGGCGATGAAGGTGGGTTGCATGATGCCTTCAGGACCGGGGCCGGGTGTGGGCTTGCGGAACTCGGTGGCGTGGGCGGGGTCTTGTGCGTGGCTGATTGCGGCGCATACGCAAAGGAGGATGGTGGGGATGATGGCTGGTCGCATAGGGCCTCTGATGCAGTCAATGAGTAAGAACAAGCAACGACGAAATACAGGATCCTTCACTTCGTTCAGGATGACGACTTAAAACGCGAATTGCGATAGTTTTTTAGGTGACTTTCATGGCGTTGGGGTCCCATTTGATGACCGAGCCTTTTTCGAGGCTGAGGTTGCTGAGTAGGGCGGCACCGGCGGCTCGGAATCCGAAGGTGGCGTCTTCGACTACGGGTTTACGGGAACGGACCGCGGCGAAGAAGTTGTAGAGGTGGTCGTAGCTGTCGCTGTAGCCCTTGGGTGCGACGAACTTCTGGACACCGAGGTAGGGAGGGCCGGAGGGTGGTGGGTCGAGCGGGAATTTTTTGCGGTATTGCTCGAGGTATTGGCGCTGCATTTCGGCAGTGAAGGTGCTGACGGTGTAGCCGGGCTCTTTTTCGAGCGGGGTGCGGTTGACGGTGACGGAGTTGCCTGCGATCTCCATGGTGCCCTCGGAGCCGGTGAAGAGGAAGCCTTCGCTCTCTTCGCCGCCGTTGACGAAGTTGACGCGGAGGCTGAGGTTGAAGCCTTCGGGATAGTCGAAGAGCGCGAGCAGGACGTCGGGGGCGTCGCGGCCATCTTTCCAGAAGCGCAGGCCGCCGGTGGCCATGGCGTGGGTTGGGCCTGTGGAGCCGGTGATGAAGTGGGTGCCGCTGAAGAGATGGACGAAGAGGTCTCCGGCGACTCCGCTGCCGTAGGCCTTCCATTTGCGCCACTGGAAGAAGTGCTCGGCGTTCCAGGGGATTTTGGGGGCGGTGCCGAGGAAGCGCGGCCAGTCGCAGGTTTCGGTGCTGGCGTCGAGAGGGATGGAGTAGTTCCAGGCGCCGATGGAGGAGTTGCGGTCCCAGCGAGCGGAGACCATGTTGAGTTTGCCGATGGCTCCGGCGGCGAGGAGCTCTTTTGCCTTGGCGTAGATGATGGAGCTGACGCGCTGGCTTCCGATCTGGATGATGCGGTTGGTGGAACGGGCGGCGGCGATGATCTCGGGCCCGTCAGGGTAGACGTGGATCATGGGCTTTTCGAGGTAGACGTCTTTGCCTGCGCGCATGGCGTCGACGGCGGCCTGTTTGTGCCAGTGGTCGGGTGTGGCGATGATGACGGCGTCGATGTCCTTGCGGGCAAGGATCTCGCGGTAGTCTCGTGTGGTGAAGAGATCGTTACCCCAGAGCTCTTTGGTGCGGGCGAGGCGGCCGTCGTAGCAGTCGGCTACAGCGACGAGCTTGACGCCGGGGACGCGGAGGGCGGTGGTGGTGTCGCCCTGACCCTGGATGCCGGCACCGATGAGGGCGAACTGGATGTGGTCGTTGGGGGAGGTTTGCTGGGCGGCTGCGAAGGGTTGAAATCGTGTAGCTGCAGCGGCGAGGGCGGTGGTTTTGAGGAAGGTGCGGCGATTCAGGGGCGCGATTGTGCGATCTGAAATAGTTTCAATTTTCATGCCCGCTATCTTACGTATTCGAGGCGACGACGGCTAGGGGGCGATGGTTGAGGTCGGCGGATGAGCGGGCCACGGTTCCGGCTGACGCTGTTGATCGGCTGCTATAGTAGGACTTTCGTCACCAGTGGCGCGAGGTTGGCTGTTGCGAGAGGGCATCAGGAATGGCGCTTATCGATCGGAATAGTAATAGCAAACAACATCTGCGAGTCGAAGAGAACAGAGTTGCAGGGTTGCTCAACGTCGTCGTCATTCTGGCCATAGTGGCCGTTGCTTACACGGACTGGGTTGTTGTAGCTAATGTTTCGCTTGGCTACCTTTATGTGTTGCCGGTCGCGCTAAGCGCGCTGGTGAATCCGCTGCCTTTTACGATGGTATTAGTTGGGATCTGCACTGTATTGCAGGACATCTTTGGGCCACCGATGGAGACCCTTCATCTGAGGATTGTCCACAATCTGGTCGGTATAGCAGGGTTTCTTGCGGTTGGATTTCTGGTCACTCTGATCGCGAGACAACGCGGTCGATTGGCAGCAGAGGTGCGCCGGCAGCGCGATGAGTTCGAGCGTGATCTGGTTCTCGCGGCCCAGGTTCAGCGGCAGGTTTTGCCGAAGCCTATTAAGGTGCCCGGTCTTGAACTGGCTGGCGCTATGCAGACGGCGCGGCTGCTTGGCGGGGACTACTACGATTTTTTTCAAATATCCGAGGATGTGGTCGATGTTGTGATTGCCGATGTCTCCGGCAAGGGCGTTGCCGCGGCGCTGCTGATGCCGTCCTTGGCTGTGGCTCTGCGCCTGCGTGCAAGAGAGCTGAGTGGGCCGGCGGAGATTATCAAAGATCTCGATGGTGTACTGAAGCAGGTGACGAATCCCGCGACCTTCGTCACGATGTTTTATGCACGGTTCAATCAGGCCAGTCGAACCTTGCAGTATGCCAGCGGAGGACACAATCCTCCTGTCCTAATGAGGTCGAAGACGGGCGAAGCTCTATTGCTGGAGGAGGCTGGTCCTATCCTCGGAATTCTTGATAACGCGGAGTTTTCGAATTCGGTGGTTGCGTTGGAGCAAGGTGACATTCTGACGCTCTACACTGACGGCGTGACGGAGCAGGAGAATGCGGCGAGTGAAGAGTTTGCCATCGATCGGTTGGAGGTGGTTATCCGAAACAATGAGATGGAATCGGCGGCGGCTCTTGTAGTCCATGTTTCGGAGGCTGTTTCCGATTTTGCGGGAACGACAGAACAGGCGGATGATCTAACTGTCGTTGTCGTAAAAGTTCTGTAGGAGGTGGCGTGCAGAACTGTGCCATGGCTTTCTAGCGGATGAGCATGGAGACGATGCTGGCGGACATGAGGTTGGCCATGGTTCCGGCTAGCATGGCGCGGAGGCCAAGCCGGGCGAGGTCGTTGCGACGGTTGGGGACGAGGGCTCCGATGCCGCCGATCTGGATGCCGATGGAGCTGAGGTTGGCGAAGCCGCAGAGGGCGAAGGTGGTGATGGTGAAGCTGCGGGCGGAGAGAAGACCCTTCTGTGCGCCAAGGTTGGTGTAGGCGACGAGCTCGTTGAGGACGGTGCGCGTGCCGAGCAGGTTGCCGACGAGTCTGGCCTCGTGCCAGGGGATGCCGATGAGCCACGCTACGGGAGCGAAGAAGAAGCCGAGGATGGCGTTGAGGCTGGAGGGGAAGGGAATGTTGTGCGGGGCGAGGAAGTTGTGGATGCCGCCGAAGATGCCATTGGCGAGGCTGACGAGCGCGAGGAAGCTGATGAGCATGATGGCAACGTTGAAGGCGAGCGCGCCGCCGTCGATGGTGCCTCGGGCGATGGCGCCGATGAGGTTTTCGTTGCTGTGCTCCTCGTTGGGGGGCATCTTGACGATGCCGGCGGTGGCGGGAACTTCGGTCTCGGGGACGAGCATCTTGGAGATGAGAATGGTTCCTGGGGCGGTCATGATGACGGCGGCGAGGAGATCGGAGGCGTGGATGCCGTAGGCGATGTAGGCGGCCATGATGCCGCCGGAGACGTGGGCCATGCCTGAGGTCATGATGGTCATGAGCTCGGAGTAGGTGGCGTCGGCGAGGAAGGGGCGGATGGTGAGGGGGGCTTCGGTCTGGCCCATGAAGATGCTGGCTGCTACGTTGGTGGACTCGGCTCCGGAGATGCCCATGGTCTTCTGCATGACCCAGGCGAAGGCGCGGATGACGAGCTGCATGAAGCCGATGTAATAGAGGACGGCAAAGAAGGCCGAGATGAAGATGATGGTGGGGAGGACTTTGAAGGCGAAGACGGCCAGGGTGGTGTTGTCGCCGAGTGGGCCGAAGACCATGGAGGATCCGGCGACCGAGTTGGCAAGGAGTTTGTTGATGCCGTTGCCTGCAGCCGTGAAGATGCGCTGACCGACGGTGGATTTGATGACGAGGAAGGCGAAGAGGATCTGGAGGCCGAGGCCCCAGGCGACGGTGCGCCACTTGATCGCGCGACGGTTGGTGGAGAAGGCGTAGGCGAGGGCGAGAAAGGTGATGAGTCCGAGAAGACCGGTGAAACGTGCCAAAGGGTTGCGCTCCGACGCTTGTTACAGCGATGTGACTATGGCTTGAGTGTAATGGCTCGAAAGCCAGGGGACCTAACAGATTTAAGGAAGGTTAGTTTTGTAGACCATTTTTCAGAAGCCGCTGCATCAAAGTGACGCGTGAGACAATGACCGGACGCACGGTGGAATTTCGCGATGATGAAACCTAACAAGATAGGAGAACGTAGTCATGAGCTTTATCAAGACGAACGATGGCACGGAGATTTATTACAAGGATTGGGGAACCGGACAGTCTATTGTGTTCAGCCACGGTTGGCCTTTGTCGGCCGATGATTGGGACAATCAGATGCTGTTCTTCCTCAAACACGGCTATCGCGTGATCGCTCATGACCGCCGTGGCCATGGACGCTCCAGCCAGACCGCCGATGGCCACGATATGGACCATTACGCCGATGATCTGGCCGCTCTTACGGCCCATCTCGACCTGAAAGACGCCATCCACGTCGGCCATTCGACCGGCGGCGGTGAGGTGACGCGCTACCTGGGTCGGCATGGCGAAAGCCGCGTGGCTAAGGCAGCGCTGATCAGCGCGGTTCCGCCGCTGATGGTGAAGACGTCGGCCAACCCGGTTGGTCTGCCCAAGGCAGTGTTTGATGATCTGCAGGCGCAGCTCGCCGCCAATCGCTCGCAGTTCTATCGCGACCTGCCAACGGGGCCTTTCTATGGCTACAACCGACCTGGCGCGAAAGCCTCGGAGGCCATCATCCAAAATTGGTGGCGCCAGGGCATGATGGGCGGTGCCAAGGCGCATTATGACGGCATTGTGGCCTTTTCGCAGACCGATTTCACAGAAGATCTCAAAAAGATCACCGTTCCGGTGTTGGTGATGCATAGCGAAGACGACCAGATCGTTCCCTATGTTGCCGCCGGGCCGCTGTCCGCGAAGTTGTTGAAGAACGGAACTCTGAAAACCTATAAGGACTTTCCGCACGGCATGCCCACTACGCAAGCGGATACGATCAATGCCGACCTGTTGGCGTTCCTCAAGGGGTAGGTTTGAAATGCAATGGGAGAGGCGCTGGCCGGGTTATCCGGCTGGCGTTTCTTTTTTGCGGGCAGGATTGCCGATGACTGTGATGCCGGACGGGACGTCGTGGGTGACGACGGAGCCTGCTCCGATGATGGCGTCGTCGCCGATGGTGATGCCGGGGAGGATGATGGTGCCGCCGCCGATCCAGACGTTGCGGCCGATGCGAACTGGCTTGCCGCACTCGAGGTTGGCGCGGCGTGCTTCGGGATCGCGGGGGTGATCGGCGGCGTAGATTTGGACGGCGGGGCCGATCTGGGTGCGGTCGCCGATCTCGATGGTGTTGACATCGAGGAGAACACAATTGAAGTTAAGGAAGACGCCGGTGCCGAGTTGGATGTTATAGCCGTAGTCGCAGAAGAAGGGCGGACGGATGGTGGAGTGCTCGCCGCAGGAGGCGAGGATCTCTTCAAGGAGCGGTTGATGGGTGCCGGGGTGATGCGGGGTGGAGTTGTATTTGTGGAGGAGTGCGGCGGTGTGGAGGCGTTCGACGGTGAGGGCGGGGTCTTCGGCGTTGTAGAGTTCGCCGGCGAGCATCTTTTGTTTTTCGGAATTTCCGATGGACTGTGCTTGCTGGGAAGACATCGTTGCCTCCTGCTGTGACTGATTCCTTAGGTCCATTCTAGAGATTTATTTTCGCGCGAAATAGTAGTTCTGATAGTTCCGGATTGGATTAAGGAGTCCTATAATGCTCCGCAGAAATGGAATGATATCGGTGAGGGCCAGCACCGCAAGACTGGAGCGAGATATGACTAAAGCGGCAAAACTTCTATTGCTTGCAGCAAAAGGCGTGCTGGTTATGGTTCTGCTATCGATCGCGACTTCTTCGGGTTTCGCGAGAGAGAAATACGAAACTATTGATGCCCAGGCATTCGGCACCGGGTCACAGATGGGGCAGAACATCGGAATTACTGTCACCATTTACCAGTTTTCGACGGCGGAAGATCGGCAGATTCTGGTGGATGCCTATTCGAAAGGCCAGAATCAGGGATTGGTGAATGCGCTGAGCAAGATGCCTGCGGTAGGTCGAATAGCAGTTACGGGGACTCTCGGTTATGACCTCAGTTTCATTCGGCTGATCCCGACTCCGACTGGACGGAGGATCCGCTTCATCACGAACCGCCAGATCACGTTTGGCGAGGCATGGGCCGACTCCCGATCACAGTCGTACAATCTGACGGCGGGCGAGTTCGACCTGAACGACCAGGACAAGAGCAAGAGCACGGGCCTTCTGTATCCTGCGGCTCAGCTAACGATCGACAAAGAGGGACAGCTCCAGTTCGATCTGACTCAGAACCCGTGGAGACTTAGCGCGATTATTGATTGGGCTGGAACTTCAGGTGTGAACTAGTTCGGCGATTGAAATTAGCGAAGGTTGATTGGTTTTTGTCGGGTAGTACGCTTCCTGCAATACGGGCTCTTTTGAAAAAATCAATTTCGTGAGGTCCGTTTTGATTAATCAAGGATACTTTGCAAGGCGGTGCGCTGTGCTGGCGATCCACGTTGTTCTGGTGACGTCTGCCATGGCGCAGGCGAAGAGCAGCGCCTACGCTTGTAAGGAAGCACATCCGGCGAAGCTTTGCAGCGCAAGCAATACGTGTGGATCCGCTTCTGAGCCGTGTACTGTGGATGTGAAACGGACTGCCAGTTCGGCTTCCTCTACACCGAGTATTCCGGGCGCAAAGAGTGGTTCGCTGTTCTGCGTGAAGCCGGGCACCCAGGTGATCTGGAAGAGTACGGCGAAGAACACCGGCTTCGTCATTGATGTCGGACCAATAGCTGCGTTTGATCCAGATGGAGCGATCATTGGCGGGTCGGCCAAGGATGCTACGGTCGTGGCAAAGACGCCTGGATGCTACAAGTACTCCGCTGGGGCGTGCGCGTCCGGGGCGATCTACGGGATGTGCAAGACGACCTATGGAGAGTTGATCGTCATAGGCAATTGAAGGTCTTTGCTTAGATGGCGACGATCTCCCGGATGAGGGATTGTCTGGTTATTGGGTTGGAAGTAATTTGTAACGTTTCGCGGAGCATTTGTTCGGGTTCGTCGAGGAGGGCCGCGTCTTCGCTGAAGAGTGTGATGAGCGGTTGACCGAGTTTGATCTGGTCGCCTAGTTTAGCGTGCATTTCGATGCCGGCGTGGGCACTGACGGGGTCGCCTGGTTTCGCTCGACCGGCCCCCAGGCGTTGGACCGCCCAGCCTACTTGTTTGCAGTCCATGGAGGAGAGATAGCCATCCTGTGTGGCGGTGATGGTGCGGGTGGCGGTGGGTTTGTGATGGTCGGCGGGGTTGGCGTCGCCTTCGAAGACGGAGAGGTCTCCTCCTTGAGCCTGGACGATTTCGAGGAAGGCCTCGAAGGCCGCGCCGCAGCGGAGAATTTCATCGGAGAGCGCGGCGCCATTAGCGGGAGTCTCGGCGTGGCCAGCGAGATAGAGCATCCAGCCGGAGAGAATGTTGGTGAGCTCAATGAGATCCGCGGAGAGGGGATGGCGGTCCTGCTTCATGATGTCGACGCACTCCCAGACCTCGACCCAATTGCCGGAGAAGCGGCCGAGGGGTTCGTCCATGCCGGTGAGAAGTGCGACGGTGCGTGCGCCGGAGGCTTCGCCGGTTTGCACCATGAGCTCGGCGAGGAATTTGGATTTTTCGTAGGTGGGCATGAAGGCGCCGGAACCGACTTTGACATCGAGAACAAGGGCGTTGAGGCTTTCGGCTAGCTTCTTGCTCATGATGCTGGCGGTGATGAGGAAAGGGGATTCGACGGTGCCGGTGTGGTCGCGGAGGGCGTAGAGGATGCGGTCGGCGGGGACGATCTTGGGGGTTTGGCCTATGAGGGCGGCTCCGCATTTCTTGAGAGTGTCGAGGAGTTGGGTGAGGTTGAGCTGGGTGTTGAAGCCGGGGATGGTCTCGAGCTTGTCGAGTGTGCCGCCAGTGTGGCCGAGCGAGCGCCCAGAGATCATGGGGACGCAAATGCCGGGAATTCCAGCGGGAGTAGGCGAAGCGAGGCCGGCGGCGGCGAGGATGGGGGCGATGAGGAGGGAGGTCTTGTCGCCGACGCCGCCGGTGGAGTGTTTGTCGATTGTGAAGGTGTGGAGGGGCGTGGCGTCGAAGGTGTCGCCGGAGAAGCGCATGGCGGTGGTGAGGGCGGCAAGCTCGTGTTGATTGAGTCCGCGCTGGAAGACGGCCATGAGAAAAGAGGCGATCTGGGCGTCGGTGACGAGCTGATGCTCAGGGGTGCGGTCGACTATGGCTCGAATGAAGGATTGGATTTCGGCGTCGGTGAGGGTGAGGCCGTCGCGCTTGTGGAGGATGACGTCGATCGGGTGGATGGGGTGGGTCATTTGTTTAACAAGAAGGCTGCGGGCAGGAGATCGGCCATGGTGGCTTTGGCGATGGTGCCGTTTTCAGATGGAAAGAAGACGACGGTGTCGGGGGTACTGAACTCGTGGATGGTCTGACGACAGCCTCCGCAGGGTTGGCTGGCGGTGTTATTGAGGTTGGCGACGGCGATAGCGCGGATGCGGATTGCAGGGCCGTGGAGGCTGATGGCGGAGGCGATAGCGGATTGCTCGGCGCAGGTGGTGAGGCGGTAGGAGGCATTTTCTACGTTGCAGCCGGTGACGATGCTGCCGTTGTTGAGGAGGATGGCGGCGCCTACGCGAAAGTTGCTGTAGGGAGCGTAAGCGTTGTGTGCGACGGCGATCGCTTGTTGTTGAAGGTCAGCGATTTGCGATGGCGTGAGGTCGCCGGGATGGTTTTTGGACGACATAAATTTGAGGCTATCGGGTACGTGAAGGGATAGCAAGTCGCGTTAGCTAATGCCTTAGGTGCATGCGCCCGATAAGAGGTGTGTGGATGACCTGACTAGAGAATTTATCGCAGAGAGCCAGGAAGGGCTGGACCGGATGGAGCGGTGCCTGACTGAGCTTGAGACACGGCCTGGAGATAGTGCGCAACTAGTGGGAGAGATCTTCCGCTCGGTGCATACGATCAAAGGGACGACGGGGTTTCTTGGGTTCGAACGGCTGGAGAAGTTGGCTCATGCGGGAGAGCATCTGCTGGGCTCGCTGCGTGAAGGTAAGTTGGCTGTGACGTCGGATCTGATCAGCGGATTGTTGCGGCTGATGGATGGGCTGCGCGCGATTCTGACACTGATTGAGGCAACGGGGAGCGAAGGGACTCGGGCTGGCGACGACGATACCGCACTGATTGCGGAGCTTGCGGCGTTGAATGTGGAAGGACCTGCTGTCGCTGTTGGTGCGGTTTCTTCTGCAGTTGCAGTGGGACAACAAACGGTTCCTGTGCCTGCACCAATGGTGGGTGTTGCAGCGTTGAGCGATAAGACACTCCGCATCGACGTCGAGGTGCTGAACCGGATGATGAATCTGGTGGGCGAACTGGTGCTGACTCGCAACCAGATGCTGCAGAGTGGTGTAGAAGCTTCGAACTTTCCGGAGCTGGCGAGGCGGCTGGATAGTGTGACGGCTGATTTGCGCGAGACGGTGATGCAGGCTCGGATGCAGCCGGTGGGAAATTTGTTTGGCAAGTTTCCGAGGATGGTGCGCGACCTGGCACAGACATGCGGGCGCGAGGTGCGGATCGAGTTTTCGGGACAGGAGACGGGACTCGATAAGAGTTTGTTGGAGGCAATCAAGGATCCTCTGACACACGCTGTGAGGAATGCGGTCGATCATGGGATTGAGCCTCCTGCTGTTCGCGTGATGGCTGGGAAGTCATCGGAGGGATGTTTGCGGCTGCGGGCGTTTCATCAGAGCGGGTCCGTGGTGATTGAGCTTGCCGATGATGGTGCGGGCATTGCGATAGAGCGCGTGCTGGCGAAGGCGATAGAACGCGGACTGGTTACGCCTGAGCAGGCTGCGGACATGACGGAACGGGAGACGCTGCAGCTTATCTTCCTGCCGGGATTCTCGACGGCTGCGGCAGTGACGACAGTTTCTGGACGTGGTGTGGGTATGGATGTGGTTCGCGCCAATGTGGAGAAAGTCGGCGGAAGCGTTGAGTTGGAATCGAAGCTTGGGCTTGGGACGACGTTGCGGCTGCGTGTGCCGTTGACGCTGGCGATTGTTCCGGCGCTGGTGGTTCGCAGTGGAGGACAGAGCTTTGCCCTGCCGCAGAGTGCATTGGTTGAACTGGTGTACGTGCCGAAGAGAGACGAGGAGAAAGCGGTAGAACGAATGGGGACGGCGGAGCTGTACCGGTTGCGTGAGCGTCTGTTGCCTATCGTTTGGCTGGATCGATTGCTGGGGCTGGAGACGCGCAATGGCGAGGATCGGCATGGATTCTATATGGCCGTGCTGGAGGCGGAGGGCTGCAGGTATGGCCTGGTCGTCGATGACCTGCTGGCGCCGGAGGAGATTGTGGTGAAGCCGCTATCGGCGGTTTTGAAGGAGATTGGTCTGTTTTCGGGAGCGACGGTTCTGGGCAGCGGAATGCTGGCGTTGATTCTTGATATCGGAGCGACTGCGGCGCGTGCGGGCGTGAAGCCGGTGGAAGAAGAGGTTGAAGTGGTGGAGGTGCAGGAAGGAAATGTGGGAGGGGCCGAGGTATCGCTGCTGGTATTCGAGGCTCGTGTGCGCGAAAGGACGGCGCTGCCGCTGGATGTTGTGGAACGCATCGAGAGCGTGCCTCTGACGCAAATTGAGTATGCGGGTGGGCGGCCTCTGTTGCAGTATCGCGGTGAGTTATTGCCGCTGCGCGATGACGGATGTGTGCTGGCGGAGCTGGAGGAAGAGCAAAATCGTGGGGTTGAGGTTTCGGCGACGGTGTTAATCTGCGGCGGTTCCGGTAAGGGAGAGATGCAGCGCACTGGCATGGTGGTGCGGCGGGTGTTGGATGTCTCTGGCGGAACGTTGCTTGAGAAGGATGCTGCTTCAGGTGAGATGGAACTTGCGCTCGTGAAGGAAAAACTGACGATGGTTCATCGCGAGTTTAGCGTGAAGTCTGCGCCTGCGTGGAAGGAGGTAGCGTGAAGATTCAAGAACGGGATGCGGTGAACGAGATATTGAATGAAGATGACGCAGTATCGCTCTGCTCGATGTTTGCGGGAAGCGAGAGCTTCGGGATCGATACGAGGAAGATTCGTGAGGTGCTGGGTAATCGCGATCTGCAACGGGTGCCGATGGCGCCAGCGTTTATTGGAGGCGTAGTGCCGTATCGCGGCGAGGTGTTGACGACGGTTGATTTTCGCGCACTGTTGGGGATGGGAGAGCATACCGATGCGAGTTGCGTACTGGTACTCGAAGATGAGGACGGCGAAGAACGATTTGGCCTGATGGTGGATGCAGTTGGTGGCGTGGTGACAGTGAATCGCAACATGCTGGAGGCGAATCCGTGCACGCTGGAGTCGCGAGGCAAGTGGCTGTTTGATGGTGCTTACAAGATGCAGACGGGGTTGATGGTGCAGCTCGATCCGCAGAAGCTGCGGCCATCGCGGCTGGCGGAAGCTGAGCTGTTCAAGCACAGGCTGAATGGAGAGCAGGCATGAGAGCGCTGATTGTCGATGATTCAAGTTTTATACGGGAGTATCTGCGACATCTCCTGGGGCGGATGGGCATTGTGTGTGCTGAGGCTGTTGATGGTAGCGATGCTTTGGCGGTGTTGTCGTGTGAGCAGGCCTTCGATCTGATGCTGCTGGATGTGAATATGCCGGTGATGGATGGACTGGCGTGTGTGAAGGCATTGCGAGAGGCGCGATTGAATCCGGATATGAAGGTGATGATGGTGACGACGGAGGCGGACAACTCGTTCATCACGGCGGCGCTGAACAATGGAGCCGATGAGTTTTTGATGAAGCCATTTACACCGGAGAGTCTGAGGGAAAAGATGCTCTTGCTTGGATTTGCCGCAGCGGCTTAACCAGAGAGGCAAAGGATAGAAGTTATGAGAGCTTTGATGGGTCGGACCCTCCGCATTCTCGCGGCAGATGATTCCGCGGTCATGCGCGGCATTATGCGGAATCTATTTGCTGCACATACTGAAGACCGGTCGAGTGAACTGCCAAGGATGGAACTGTGCGGGGTGGCTCGCGACGGCATGGAGTGCCTTGAGGCGGTGAAGGAGTTACAGCCCGATGTGCTGGTGCTGGATCTGGAGATGCCGCGCTTGAATGGACTGGATGTGCTGGAGCGGCTGCAGCGGGAGGGGCCAGGGCTGCCGGTGATTATGTGCAGCTCGCACACGGAGCATGGAGCGAGATCGACGCTGGAGGCGTTGGCTCGCGGGGCCTCAGACTATGTGATGAAGCCGAGTGCGCAACGGAATTTTGCGGAGGCGTTGCAATCGCTTTCGATGCAGCTGTTGCCGAAGATTGCGGCTTTGGCAAAAGGAGCCGTGAGAAGGGAACGGGAGGCCGGGGATCGGACGCAGAACAGTTTTCGTGGATCTTCTGTGGATGGACGAAGCAGATCCAGTGCTTCGGTTGAGCTGATCGTGATCGGACTGTCGACCGGTGGGCCATCAGCGCTGGAGAATCTATTACCGAAGCTTCCGCGGGACTTTGCTGTGCCGATTTTGATTGTGCAGCACATGCCGAAGTTATTTACAGGCGCGCTGGCAGAGAGGCTGGACAAGTGCTGCGCGTTGAGCGTGGAAGAGGCGTATGACGACGCAGTGATTCGACCTGGCGAGGTCTGGCTGGCGCCGGGTAATACACACATGGAGGTGGCTCCGCGAAGAGCGATGCCGGGTGATCCGGAGGGTTTGCGATCGAGCAGGATTCGCCTGCATCAACAAGAGCCGCTGAATCATTGCAGACCGTCGGTGGACTATTTGTTTCACTCTGCTGCGCGAGTTTATGGCGCGGGGGCGCTGGGCTTGATGATGACGGGAATGGGAGCGGATGGTTTGGAAGGAGCACGAGCGATTCATCAACGGGGTGGAGTGATGCTGGCACAGGATGAAGCTACCTCCGCGGTGTGGGGCATGCCGGGACGAGTGTCTGAGGCTGGCATTGCAAGTGCGACGCTGCCGCTTTGGGCGTTGGCGGGTGAACTGGAGCAGAGAGTGAGCGCTGGACGGGCGATGAGGCCAAAGCCGGAGCTGCACCCTACTGATGCGTTGCATATGCGGCGGGAGGTGATCCATGGCTTGTACTGATTCGGATTACGCATATCTGAGGGAACTGGTGCTGGCGCAGTCGGCTAATTTGATCGATCCATCGCGCAATTCTCTGTTCGATACACGGTTGACGCCGATTGCGCGGATGGCTGGGGCCTCGAATCTTGAGGACTTCGTCAACATACTGAAGTCGGACAGACCTGTGCATCTGCATCGTGCGGTCGCCGAGGCAATGACGATTAACGAGACGAGTTTTTTCCGGGACTTGAAGCCGTTTGAGATGTTGCAGGAGGTGATTCTTCCGCGATTGATCGAGCGAAGGGCAGGGGAGCGGCGGCTGCGGATATGGAGTGCGGCAAGTTCGACCGGACAGGAGGCTTACAGTCTGGCGATGCTGATTGCGGAGTATTTTCCGTCGCTTGCCGGATGGGATGTGAAGATTATTGGAACGGATATTTCGCGGCAGGTGATTGACTATGCGCGGAGGGGCAGATATCGGAGACTTGAGGTGAACCGTGGGCTGCCAGCGCGAATGCTGTTGAAGTACATGCATCGTGAGGGAGACGAGTGGGAGGTGTCTGCGACGATCCGGTCTATGTGCGAGTTCCACAATGCGAACCTATGTGCACCGATGCCTGGGCTGCCTGTGTTCGATCTAGTACTGCTGAGGAATGTGCTGCTTTATTTTCCGCAGGAGGATCGAAGAAGCGTATTTCAGCAGGTTTATCGGCATATGGCGCCAGCGGGGTATCTGGTGTTAGGAAACGCTGAGCAGGCGGAGGACTCTACCAATCTTTTTGAGGTGGAGTTTGCATCCCATTCCTACTTTTATCGTCCTGTCCAAAAAGATTGAGTAGCGAAGAAGTGTTGGGGCCGTAGGCGCCCTAGGGTGCATCTTATCGATGTGCGGCAGTCTATGCTGCTGAGAGTGCATAAGGATGCCCAGGGTTACAGAGAGACCGAAGAAAACTGTTGTTACGAAGAGCAAGGTTGCCGCGATCGAGAATAATTTCGACGGCGCGGGTGAGGCTGCGCTCGCGCTGTTTCATCCGTTAACGGCGAAGTGGTTTCGTGCTGTGTTCGATGGGCCGACGGCTCCGCAGGTGGAGGGATGGCCGGCGATTGCGCGTGGGGAGTCGACGCTGATTCTGGCGCCGACGGGTACGGGTAAGACGCTGACGGCGTTTCTTTGGTGCATAGACAAATTGATGATGCGAACGGTGCCTGAGGCAGAGCGTGGGTGCCGGGTGGTGTATGTGTCTCCGCTGAAGGCGCTGGCCGTGGATGTGGAGCGAAATTTGCGGTCGCCGTTGGTGGGGATTGCAAATATTGCGCAGCGCGAGGGCGTTGTGGTGCGGATGCCTGAGATCAGTGTGCGGACGGGGGATACGTCGCAGAAGGATCGCGCTCGGTTCAGGAAGCATCCCGGGGATATTTTGATTACGACTCCGGAGAGCTTGTATCTGTTGCTGACCTCGGAGGCAGGCGAAGGGCTGCGAAGTGTCGAGACGGTGATCATCGACGAGATTCATGCGCTGGTGCCGACGAAGCGTGGGGCGCATATGGCGTTGTCGCTGGAGAGGCTTGAAGCGCTGACGGGAAGGCGGGTGCAGCGGATTGGGTTGTCGGCGAC
>DATHHN010000067.1:0-5047 GCA_035317185.1 Edaphobacter sp. | reverse complement strand
TCTAGCTGATGACGGCTTGCTCCTGACGAGCACCTCTCACGAAAGACCAAGGTACGGCATGGAGGTCACATGCTATCTCCAAAGAAATCCGACCTAAAAAATCATCTCTCAACAAAGCACTCGACCTGGGCGCACAAGGTGATTGCAAAGCCTACACACGATGAGACCTTCGAGACGGAACTCCACAAGAGACCATCCCCCGAGAGGGACCCGCCGCCTAAAGCTGAAAGACTTGAAGCCGCTCGTTCCTAGCCTTGACCATTTCGAGTACCAACAATCAGCCCCTGGCATGCAGGATCATGCCGGGGGATTTTTTGCGATCGGGAAGCCCCTTTGCCCGACGGGTGGGGCGGTTGCGCAGGTATGGTCGCCCTGTTCGGGCAAAATACCGTCTAGAACGGTTCCCGCCAATTAGTCCTGCCGCGCCCTTGCGGGTTCGCGTTCCCGGCTTATTAACTACTTCTGGCTAGCTGCTTCTAGAGCGGCCTTCGCTTCCTCAGCCGCGGCTTCTGCCTCTACAGCCGTTTGCTCTGCGGTTTCGGCGGCTGCCTTTTCCTCATCGGTGGAGGCATCGGTGATCGCCGCCTTGAGTTCGTCCGCTTCGGTCCGGGCATCTGACGCTGCCGTAGCAGATTCTTCAGCCTTCGCCTGGAGGTTCGCAAGCTCTGCTGCGACCTTCTCTTCGGCTTCTTTCTTGGCCTCCGCCTCTGCATCGAGTGTGGCCTGATCCTTCGTCTCCTCCGGCGCCTTTGTGGCTTCTGCCTGCGCTGACGCGGTCGTGATCCCGCCTTCCGGGTGCGCGACGAAATGGTTGTCTTCTTCCATGTTGTTATTGATGTTTAAGGTTTATCTCGACCTTTCATAGGGAATGGAATCATAGCGCTCGGATCTTATCGGCCACTTGTCGGTTGTTCGCGGCCTGCCCTATGAAATACTGCGCGGCTTTCTCGCTTCCGACTGCATTTTCTTCGCGGCGATCGTCTGCGCTTCATCGCGCTCGCGGTCGGACTGAGTCTTCTCCTGGCCGGTCATCGCATCGCGCTTAATGAACGTCATTGGCTTCTTACAACCGGGTCGCGGGCACTGTTCTTTATTGAAATCGTTAAGTACACAATCGCTGATATGAAAGAATGCGTGACTACCGGGCAATGCACAGCCGCAGCTCGTGCTTATTTCATGCCCGTTCTCGCACTCGTAATAACCCGTCGTAAGCTTTTCATCAACGCTTTTGATGTTTGCCTCGATCTCGTCGGCGTCCTTGTTCAACTGTTCGATGAGCGCGCGCTTCTCACCGGCGAGCCGGAGCGAGAGTCCGGCATGGAGATCGCTCGTTGCCGCCTCCACTTCCTGTTTCCAGATGTACTGTTTCTTCGCCCACCACTTCGCTAATATTTGTAGCATTGCTTTCTATTTGTTAGATTGTTTTTCGACCTGGTGATTGTTATGAATTAGAGATTGCAAATGCAAAACATTACTATCCCGCCGATCACGAACCCCAGGGCGATTCCCCATTCAAAAGCGTGGAGCGGTGTCATAGATGGATGAGGATCTGATAGATCGCGGCGGCTTCAATGACGGCAAGCTTGATGATGCTGAGCAAGCGGAAGCGTGACCAGAACTTCTTGGATGTCATAGGGGAATGACTTAATTGTAGAATGATCGCAGTATCTGTCAATCCACAGGAGCGGCGAATGAAGGGCTATGTCGTACGGTGGAAAATTCGAGACGACAATCAAATCATCGATTACTGGTTCTCAAGTTCGCCGAGAGACGGAGCGACGTGGCCAACGCGTGAGTCCGCAGGGGACCATATGCAAGAGTTCAATCGAAAGGGCGTCACGATTCCTTCGTCATTTGGCAAAGTGCTGCTCGTGTCCGGGAACGAGAAGACTGCTGACCTGTTGAAAGACGCCCACGAGCGTGGGCATGATTTTGACATCTTGGCGAAGCCCGTCCATCCGACTGTGATAATCGACAGACTCAAGGCGATGAGCGTCCTGAACTGAAGTTGCAATTCCGCGTTACTCAACCCGTGTTTTGCGAGGACTTCGCGGTTTCGTCTCTTGGAACGGCTCAGTTCGCATCGTCAGCCCCGACCTTTCTGTATGTCTCTCCATTAATCTCAATCTCATGGTTCATTCTCGCCTCCCGTTCCGGGTCTTTGATGCAACTCCGACACATGACGGAACGACCGGGGTGGTCTGGTCTCAACTCAAATTCCTCTCCGCATTTCTCGCAAGTTCGATACATAGGCGATATTTTACCCTTTCCTTCTCATGCCATTCACGCCAGAACTGCTACCCTTGTGTCGGGTGGAAGGCAGATTACCTTTGGTCTGATTGTCAATAATTAACAGATGGAAGACGGTAAGGGCATTCCTCGCATCATCGAAGCGTTGAGGATGAGAGACGGCGTAATCCTCACGTTTGAGGATGGCAAGTGCGCGTTATACACGGTGGCTCTCCTGTATGCGATGTTTCCCAACGCCGACGAATTGATTCAAGACACGAACGACCGAGATTAAACTCCAACGCCGCACTCGCTTGCTTTGGAGCAAAGCTTAGGCGGCGTGCACGTGCGAGGTGTGCAAACAGGAAGACCCGGCGCTAGCCGAAGGAGGTCTTCCAAGACAAGTTGGAGCTGGCACTATTTAGCTATACTTCTCTGCATGACCTTAGAAAACATTGTCGCTTCGATTGATTCCGAAAATTGCTCAACTCAAACAAGCCCGTGCTCTGCTGTCCAGTGATGGAACCAAAAAGACAACGACCCTGCTGCTCCCAAGAAGCGTAAGATAAGTGCCGCCGCCCGAAAGAGAATAGGGGACTCGCAACGGAAGGGTTGGGCGAAGCAGAAAGCTATCGGCAAATAGTTCGAGAACCCTGCTCATCCAGCGGACTTCCTACTCATGCACGTGTGTACGCTCGGAAATCAAACGCTTCAGCTAGTCGTGGGAGCATACGGTTCGTGAGAGTCCGAGCGGGATGAGGAATGAATGACCACATCGCATCGTGAAACCGTCATGATGACCGGACGATTAAAGGGCATGGGCCGCGAGGCAGAATGCACCGTTAGCGCAGTAAAGTTATCGCTGCCGCTACTCAACATTTGGGAATACGTCAATTGTGACATCTATCTTGCCCCAGAGAACTTACCAGATGGCCGGTATGACGTGACCTTCGAAGGCAAAACCATGGCGGTCAAACTGCTCGAAGGATTTTGGGTCGATGGCGGCATGTAGCTAAAGAGCGAGGCTCTCACGTGTTATAAGCTCTTGACTTCGGACGGAATCCGTTCGTCACACAGGACCGTGATGCTGTGCAAAACTCGCCCAACCCTCTGGAAAGTCTTGAGATGCCAAACGACACCGACTGCGTATTTTGCAAACTCAGCGGCTTCGAGTGAGAACCCCGCTTCTGCCGCACGATGCACTCAACACTACTACCCCAAGCAGTCGGATTTGGATGATGGAGCACGAGTTCCGAGATGGTTCCGAGGGGCACGGTGAAACCTCTTACTTCCGCAGTGGCAAGAAAAACCGGGAATTGTGGGGACGCGGGTAACCCCTCGGCAATGCCTGATGTTCTGTGTGTGAAAAATCTGTGGAAAAACACTGCCAAATGAAGCACAGAAGCCCCTTGGGAGGGGCTTCGTGAATTAGTGGAAGGGGCAGCGCGTAAATAGACAATAAGTGTCCAAATTCCGTGTGTCAAGAAGAGGAATTTCTCAATGCGCTCCGCCCGTGACATGCATCACGCATTCTCGATGAAGAAAGATGCGAATATGCTCCATCGCTTATAGAGACGGCCCGTCTAGCTGACGGTGCATCAACGCGGCAGAGAGACAATTCCAATGCAGAATTCATTTATTGCTGACCGAACGCTGATTCAGGCACTCGAACAACGGTCGGTATCTGTGCCATGTTCGGAAGGGCGAATTCTCTTCAAACAGGGAGAACCTCCAATCGGTCTTTACTTGCTGAAGACCGGCAAAGCTTCACTGATTATGAAGACGGACAAGGGTCAGGAAGTCGTACATCTCACAGTTGGCTCCGGCTCGATTCTAGGTCTCCCTGCAATCGTCGGCAACGTGCCTTACACCTTGAGTGCTATGGCTCATCATGGCTCCGAGGTGAATTTCCTTGCACGCAAGGAATTTGAGGAATTGATTCACGCTCAGCCTTCCCTGTATCCCAAGGTGTTGGAGGTTCTCGCTGCGGAAGTGCGTTCTGCACGTCTTGCACTGACGGGGATAATGGGAAAACTCGGAAGCCGAGCTTCCCGAATCTCGCCTAAGAATCAAATCTAACTGAGTGATGCGGGTCACAGTGCTCAGTCGACAGGTCATATAGTGTCAGTTTAGGCAGTACCCCCTTTTTCACTGAACGCAGGGGAGTCCGTTCTCAGAATTGGCTCCCTGCTTTTCACTTCTCGGGCAATTCCGACAAACGACAATCACCTCGTCCATAGAAGTGGTGCAGTCTGACGGTTTGGGGCAGGGTGGCCTTTGGATGTGGCGAAGCATGAAGCATGAATCGATTGTGATTGAGAGAAGCTACTGGCGGGTTACGAAGGCCGCGTGCTCGTGCGGAGCAGAACTCCAACTTGCCGGTGATGTTGGCTCTGTCAAGGAGCAATCCCAGAACTAGTCGCAGCGTTTCGGAAGCACAGGACAGAGAAAGAAACAGCACGGCAGAAACCCGTTCAATCTGCGTTGCCAAAGTCCATCGAGATGACACTCTGCGAGGCTGTGAACTACCATCCCGTGTAAGCGAAGGTTGACGCAAGTCAGACCTCCCCTGCTCCCAATTTCCTGCAATCTTCTTGACCTTCATGGCTCGCCCTTCAAAGCTCACGTTATAAGCTCCGTCAAAAAGTTCGGAAGGAGCCATGCGCAGTGTATGTTACGCGGGCGAGGACTACGCAGTTACATAGCGGCGACGAAATCCGGAAGCACGTCAGGTGCGCTTACCTCCAAAAGCTGTGCCATCCGCGCCGCCATTCCGGTGTACATCGACGCAACTTGGAATGCATTCGATCGGACGCTT
>DATHHN010000066.1:0-29556 GCA_035317185.1 Edaphobacter sp. | reverse complement strand
GCTCCGTTTATAAGGAAGGGCACGCGCGCAACTCATCATGGCCAGGAGAGCTGATCTCCACTCAAAGGCCGCATACATTTGCGCAGACTTGTCTCCTCGTCCGCAGCTTTTCCCTTGCAGTCGTGCGGCGGACCATACATTCTTTTGGTTGTGTCCGCTGTCTGCGGTACATGCTTGCCCAACGGGTGTGCCGTAGCGACCCACTCCCTCGGCGACTGGATAGAATCTGCGGAAGGGGACCCAAACTCGCTTTGGGGCAGGAGTCCGCATCTTGCAGAGGCGCGCAGCGGATTCTGGGAAGGAGAGCGTGCGTCCGAAGGGCGGGGGTGTCTTGAGCGCGGCACGCTGAACGCAGATAGAAAGGCAAACCGGAAGGGAGCCACCCTGTTCAACGGCTTCTCATGGCGCGAGTTGCAAAAGTCAAATCAGAGACTAGAAGAGTCACACACAAAGCTCGAAGAAGAATGCAAAGGCGAATCGTAGCAGCGACGCTATGGCTCGGCCCATCTCCTGGCCTTCTCCATAGTTCTCCAGATGTAGGCAGCTTGCTTTGAAGTGCTGGGATCACGGGAGAGTTAATCGTCTTCAAGGGCACGTTCTATCCGGTCCTCGGTCATGCCATTGGCAAAAGCGGCACCACAGAACGCTATATCAGCAGCCGTGGGATGGTCGTAGTACTTGGCTAAGGTACGGAAGCTACTCTCGACGTAATGTAACTGCTGGGTCGAGTAGGCTAGCGCGGCGTCCCGGAATAGCCACCGCTGCGAGGGCCGGAAGGGCGAGCAGGAGTAAAGATGCGCTCAGGACAGGAACAGAGGCCGCGCCAGTATGGAAAAACTGAGCTCGCAAGAGAAAGCCTGTCAACACTGCACCGATGAGGCCAACAGACATACCTCCAAGGATCCAGCGTGACTCTTGTTGAAGAAGCAGACCGACGATTGCCGAGCGAGACGAACCGAGAGCAAGACGTATACCAATCTCGCGCTCTCGGAGTGAGACCTCATAGGCAATCAGTCCGTAGGTACCGAGAATCGCAAGGCCAAGAGCCAAACTCCCGAATGCCACAGCCAGCCACATCGAAAAACGACGGAGGGCCACTTGGTGCGCCATCAGTTCTGGCATGCTCTCCACATAGCGAACTGTGACCTCGGAATCAAGGCGCAAGGTCCGGCGTACAGTCTCGGCCATCAGCGTCGGGTCGTCCTGTGTCCGAACCATAATGGTCATGGACGTGTCGGGCCCATCAGCCTCGGGTATGTAGAGGTTCGGAACAGGTGCACGTTCCAGCGAGTAGCTGTGTACGTCACCCACTTCGCCCACAACAGTCGCCCAAGCGTGGAGATCACCCGAATAAATGCGATGACCAATTGGGTCCTGGCCTGGCCACTGCTGACTGGCGAGTGCGCGGTTTACGATCACGACGTGATTTCGACCATCGTCGGCAGGATTAAATGATCTGCCCCGGAAGAGCTCTTGTCCGACGGTACGGAAGTACCCAGGGGTGACCAGGAACACATCAGGCGCTTGAGGGTTCGGTTGATTGCAAGCTTCGGGATGCGCGTCGGAACAGAAATCGTAACGATCGACTCTGCCACCGAGCGGTTTGTCATTGGCAGCGGCTACATCACGGACGCCGGGAAGGACACGTAGATTAGCCACAGCCTGTTCCAAAACGGCAAGAGTCTTTGCGGGTTTTACTGCGGCGTTGGGTGCGTGGCCACGGAGGTCAACGCTGGCAAGAAGCAAGCGCTCTGGTTCAAATCCGAGCGGCTGATAGAGCAGGATCAGGACCGAAGATACCATCCATCCGGCGCTCGCGACCAATACGAGCGCCATGCCGAGTTGTGCGGCAACAAGTAGACGTCCAGCGCTCCGTAAACCGCCGGACGCGGAGCTGCTTCGAACAGAGCCATTAGTAAGATCGGCAAGCAATGTGGGCCGCAGGCTTCGCGCCGCCGGCAACAAGGTGAGCAGTAATGCGACGACGACTGTGACGAACCCTGCAAACATTAGCGCAGGGAAGTTAAGCCTGGCCTGCGCTAGCCGAGGCAAATGAACGACTGTGACATGACGAGCAGCACGCACCAACACTGCCGCGAGCCCAACTCCGATAGCTGCTCCTGCGACGGTCAGCGAACAATTCTCCGCCATCATTTGCCAAAGGAGATGTCGCGGGGTCGCGCCCAATGTGGCGCGGAGCGCGAACTCTGACCGGCGTCGGGTATTGCGCGCCAACAGGAGGTTGATCAGATTCGAACACGAGATGAGCAGCAGCATGCCGCAAGCAGCCATCGTTGTGAAAAGAGCCGAACGTGTTCCAGTTCCCGCCATGTAGTCGGCCAGCGGTTCGAGCGCAGGGCTTAATGCAGGCGGGTATGATTTGGGGTAGTCGCGTGTGAGGTTCTGTTGGATCGTTGCGATATCCGTGGCTGCCTCATGGAGCGGCACTCCAGGCAGCAAGCGCCCGATCGCCCGGAAAGAGGAAGAGCCACGATCATCCACCTTTTTGGTTAGGTCGCACCCGATGGGTGTCAGGATGGACGGTGGAACGTCCGGTCCTTCAAAGACCGCGCTTGCTGCAAGAACACCGACAATGGCATAAGTCTTGTGATCGAGCCGAAGTGTACGATCGGCAAGTGAACTGCCCCCACCCATACGCCGCCAGTAAGCATCACTCACAATTGCTTGTTCAAGGCAATCGGCTTCATGCCCCGTTTGAGCAAAGTCGTTTCCCAGCGCGAGACTGGCACCTAGTGTTGACAAGAAGTTTTGCGACACAAGAATAGCGTTAGCATGGCCCTCGCCTGCGGAGGACTCTACGCGGGGCGACCAGCCTCCAAATGCCGCAATAGACCTGAAGGTATGACTGCGATGTTGCCAATCTTGAATGGTTGGCAAAGAAATCCAGTCCCAAGGCTTGGCAGACACTGCGACCAATTCACTAGGGTGCGCGAAAGGCAGAGGCTGAAGAATGACAGCGTAGAGAACGCTGTACATGGCTGTGGTGACGCCGATACCAATTGCAATAATGAGCGTTGCGGTAATCGCGAAGCCCGGGGAACGTCGAAGTTGACGGTAGGCGAACTGGCAAGCACGGAACATTGCGGAACCCCTCATTGGCTTCAAAAAGAATGAAGCATTTTACGGGCCATTTCCAGCTTATGCTATGACTCGGCTTTGCCGCATGCGGCAGTCGAAAGTGTGTCCATTTTTGGACTCTCTGTCCGGAAACGATCACGCCAAGTGATTTCAAGCTAACCCACTATCAATGGATGATTCGTCCTGCTTGATCGATTGCGCTTTAGTACGAGGCAGACGAACCCGCGTCCAGGGCAATGCCCTTCTTAAAAAACTCTCGATGTGCGGCGTCCAGCGATAGCCTCGCCTGATGCAGGTCGAAGAGAGAGTAGCAGGTCGAGCATCCACCCTTGATGCCTCCTCGTCCGTCACGTTCAGGGTTGTAGCGCGGGTGCCGGTCGCACTTTGCCTTCACTCGCTCGGTAACCCTGAGTTTGTAAATGAACTGAAACATGATCTCCTCCTTTTGGAAAAGAGCGGGAGCCGAATAGCTGACTCCCGCTGCGGGTTAGGCTGCAACTTGCTTTTTAGTTGTCGTCTTCTTCGCTGCGCTCTTCTGAGCGGCCTTCATCGGTGTGGGTGTCTTCGCTTTCTTGCTGGCTGTCTTCTTGGGTGGAGCAAAAGCGCCGTCGGCTTCGGTTAGAAAGTCGATTTCGCCTTCGCGTGGAATGGGTGTGTGTGCGGTGAGGACGAGACGGAGGGCAAACTCGGTGAGCTTGTCATCTGGTAGTGCGTCGATGGTGGATAGCAGAATCTCTTCGGAGGTCTGCTGGTTGTTTTCGTCGTTAAGGGGTGCCTTCAGAAAACGGACAATAGAGCACGCTAAGACCGCGTGAACACAGAATTAGCCCATAGTTGCACGAAGAGCATACCGTTCCCCAATGGCTCAATGTAATGATGGACACTCCTAACGAGCAGCTACTGGCCCTTGATTCGGGAGGAACTATGGTGGTGTAGGCACGAACCGAGGGCAGCTGGTGCGCTGTTACTTTTTGTGGTTGTGATCCATAGTGATTACTACTTTTCCTCGAGCATGTCCTTCCTCCAGATACCGGAGAGCTTCAGGGACCCCACTCAAGGTGAAGCGGCGGTCGATGACCGCTGTTATCTTTCCCGTTGCCATCAGTTCGCTCAAGATGGTCAAATCCTCTTTGTTAGATCTAGCCACGAAGGGGACCAGCTTTTGGCTCGAGAACCACGACAGCAAAAGCGCTCCGCCCAACTTAGCTAAAAGACCTATTACCCGAGCGTCGTTTGGTGCTCCGACCATGATTAAAATCCCATGTGGAGCCAGCACGCGTCTGCATGCTGACAGCGAATGGTTTCCAACGGAGTCGAAAACCAAGTCATAACGTTGCCCGCTCCTGGTGAAATCTTGCTGCGTGTAGTCAACGACCCGATCTGCGCCGATGGATCGAACCATCTCCACATTCGTAGTACTGCATACGCCAGTCACATCCGTGCCAAACGATTTGGCGATCTGCACAGCAAACGTACCCACGCCACCAGCTGCACCATTGATGAGGACCGTCTGCCCCGGCTGAATCCGTCCCTTGTCGCGAAGACCCTGCAAAGCGGTGAGGGCCGCAATCGGTACACAAGCTGCTTGCTCAAACGTCACGTTCTCCGGCTTTATGACCAAAGCCGATTTCATCAGCCTTGCCGACTCGCACGTACACGCATACTCGGCAAAGGCTCCACGGCACGTGCCAAACACAGCGTCGCCTAGTTTGAAATCTTTGACGTTCCTGCCAACCGCTTCAACCTGGCCAGCCACATCAACGCCAAGCTGCTTTATCTTTGGTCTGCGCTGCCCGAGCAGTAAACGGACGAGGCCGGGGCCGCCTTTCATTGTTTTCCAGTCAAGTGGATTGACGGAAGCCGAGGCGACTTTTATCAAGACTTCGTTGTCCCTGGGAACAGGTTTGTCGAGGTCGTCGACCTCGACAATGTCTGGAGGACCGTATCTGGTGTAGGCGGCTTTCATGCGCCGGCAACCTGCATCGAGGCAGGAATCCATCTGTAGAGCGTCGGTACAGAGATGCCGAGATTGCTGGCGACGTCGCGGGGTGGCACGCCGCTGGCAAGCAGTTTCTTGGCTGATTTGATTTTGCTGTCGGTCATCTGCCGTTTGCGCCCTCCCCTGCGCCCGAGCTGGCGGGCGACTTCGAGTCCGGCGCGGGTCCTTTCAATCGTGAGCTCCCGTTCCATCTCGGCGAGACTGGCCATGACATGGAAGAAGAAACGTCCAGATGCGGTGCCGGTATCGATTGCGTCGGTGAGGCTCTTGAACTGCACGCCTTGCTTATGAAGTGCTCCAACGAAATCCACAAGGTGCTTGACGCTGCGGCCTAGCCTATCGAGTTTCCATACAACGAGAGTGTCTCCTTCACGCAGAGACCCCTGTGCTTTTGTCAGACCTGGGCGCTCTGCGCGACTCCCGCTTATCTTGTCCTCAAAGATCTTCTTGCAGCCGGCCTTTATTAAAGCCTCAGTTTGCAGTTCTAGGTTCTGATCCTGCGTGGAGACGCGGGCGTATCCGATCAACATCGTCCGGTCCTTCCCGGTGCTCTCGGAGAGAGACTTCTTCTTTGCAGGTGTTTTCTTCTCAGAAGTCGTTGGCATGGCGATGGAATGAGAATAGCATTTGAGAACTGTTTACGAGAATCAAGAATTCCAGCTTTCCTAGCTTTCGGGGGCAGTTGTTGAGTGTTCTCATAAACCTCCGTTTTCAAGAGGAGCAAACATGCCCCGTCGTTCCATCCTTTCTGCCGCCGAGCAGGAGAGCTTGCTCGCGTTGCCGGCCAACCGAGACGACCTGATTCGGCGTTACACCTTCAGTGAGTCCGATCTGTCCGTCATTCGGCAACGTCGTGGTGCGGCTAATCGGCTCGGCTTTGCTGTGCAGCTCTGCTATCTTCGCTATCCCGGCATTGTGCTTGGCGTAGATCAGTTGCCGTTTGCTCCCTTGCTTCATTTGGTGGCCGGGCAGATCAAGATTCCGGTCGAGCATTGGGCTGAGTACGGCGACCGCGCACAGACGAGACGAGAACACCTGGTCGAACTTCAAACAGTCTTCGGCTTTGAAGCGTTCACGACAGGGCATCACCGGCTAGCCGTCCAAGAACTGACTGAAACGGCGATGCAGACGGACAAAGGCATCGTGCTTGCGACAAGCCTGGTCGAGATGCTGCGAGGTCGAGCAATCCTGCTCCCGCGCCTGTATGCAATTGAACGCGTCTGCGCCGAGGCGATCACACGCGCCAATCGAAGAATCTACAAACAGCTGACTGATGGGCTTACGGAGGTTCATCGTGAGCGACTGGACGACCTGCTCAAACGGAAAGAAGGCAGCAGCCTGACATGGCTGGGATGGATGCGGCAGTCTCCGATCAAGCCGAACTCCAAGCATATGCTCGAACACATCGATCGCCTCAAGGCATTGCGAGCTCTCGACCTGCCTTCCGGGATTGAACGCCAGATTCACCAGAATCGTCTTTTGAAGATCGCGCGCGAAGGCGGCCAGATGACCTCGGCTGACCTGATGAGGTTCGAGCGAGAGCGCCGGTACGCAACGCTCGTCGCGCTGGCGGTCGAAGGAACGGCCACCGTCACCGATGAGGTGATCGACCTGCACGACCGGATCGTCGGCAAGCTGTTCAACACTGCAAAGCACAAGCATCAGGAGCAGTTTCAAGCTGACGGCAGAGCGATCAATGATAAGCTCCGGCTCTATGGGCGCGTCGGCCAGGCTCTGCTCGAAGCCAAACAGAGCGGTCGCGATCCCTTCGCCGCCATCGAGGCTGTTGTGTCATGGGAGGATTTCGCTGCAAGCATCACGGAAGCACAGAAGCTCGCGCAACCGGAAGACTTCGACTTCCTCTATCGGATCGGCGAAGGATATGCGACCGTACGCCGCTACGCGCCCGAGCTGTTGAACGTACTCGGATTGCATGCCGCTCCGGCCGCAAAGCCGGTCCTCGACGCCATCGAGCTGCTCCGCGAGGTGAACGCCGGGAACGCTCGCAAGCTTCCCGACGATGCCCCTGTCGACTTCATCCGCGAACGCTGGGCCAAGCTCATCTTTACCGATACGGGCATTGACCGCCGCTACTACGAGCTGTGCGCCTTGGCGGAACTAAAGAACGCTCTGCGTTCCGGTGACATCTGGGTCGAAGGCTCTCGACAGTTCAAGAACTTCAACGAATACCTGCTGCCTGCTCAGAAGTTTGCGATGCTTAGGGAAGCAGATGAGCTCCCGCTCGCTATCGACTCGGACTGCGAGCGCTATCTTAGGGCCGGCTTGACGCGGTCCATGAGCAACTACAGCGAGTCGATCAACTCGCCGCCGTCAACGACCTGCCGGATGCGATCCTGACCGACTCCGGCTTGAAGATCACGCCGCTTGACGCGGCAGTGCCGCAGGCAGCACAGAACCTGATCGACCAAATAGCGGCATCGCTGCCACACATCAAGATAACTGAGCTGCTTCTCGAGGTCGACAAGTGGACTGGCTTTACCGACAACTTTACCCACCTGAAGAAAGGTGACGCGGCAAGGGACCGGATACCTCTGCTGACCACGATCCTGGCTGATGCTATCAACCTCGGCCTGACAAAAATGGCTGAGTCGTGCCCCGAGGCAAGCTACGCAAAACTCTCGTGGCTTCAGGCCTGGCACATACGCGATGAAACCTATGCCGCCGCCTTAGCCGAGCTTGTGAACGCCCAGTTCCGACAACCCTTCGCGGAGCACTGGGGTGACGGAACCACTTCATCCTCAGACGGCCAGCGCTTCAAAGCTGGAGGCAAGGCCGAAAGCACCGGGCACATCAATCCCAGGTACGGAGCTGAACCGGGCAAGCTCTTCTATACTCACATCTCGGATCAATACGCACCGTTCAGCTCCAAGGTCGTCAACGTCGGAGTACGCGACTCCACCTACGTCCTCGACGGCCTGCTTCACCACGAATCCGACCTGCGGATCGAGGAACACTACACCGACACCGCGGGCTTCACGGACCACGTGTTTGCTCTCATGCATCTGCTCGGCTTCCGCTTCGCTCCGCGCATCCGCGATCTCAGCGACACCAAGCTGTACCTCCGAACGGTAAGGTCAAATACCCGGCGTTGGTGTCCATGATCGGTGGCACCATCAACCTCAGAGCGATCCGAACACACTGGAACGAGATCCTTCGCCTCGCGACTTCTATCAAGCAAGGCACTGTCACGGCTTCGCTTATGCTCCGCAAGCTAGGCAGCTACCCTCGCCA
Organism: Edaphobacter sp.; assembly: GCA_035317185.1. GTDB lineage: Bacteria > Acidobacteriota > Terriglobia > Terriglobales > Acidobacteriaceae > Edaphobacter. The sequence goes on along the minus strand of DATHHN010000066.1, from coordinate 21,206 downwards.
GAACGGCCTAGCGGTCGCCCTGCGCGAACTGGGTCGGATCGAACGAACCCTGTTCATCCTCTCCTGGTTGCAGAGCATCGATCTTCGCCGCCGCGTTCACGCCGGCCTCAACAAAGGCGAAGCCCGCAATGCGCTTGCAAGAGCCGTCTTCCTCTGTCGCCTGGGAGAAATCCGAGATCGGAGCTTCGAACAGCAACGCTATCGGGCGAGTGGCCTTACCCTCGTTACAGCCGCAATCGCGCTCTGGAACACCGTCTATATAGACAGGGCCGTTCAGGCCTCAGATCGGAGCGGATATGCTATCGATCCCGATCTGCTCAAGTATCTCTCCCCGTTCGGTTGGGAGCACATCAACCTTACCGGCGACTACCAATGGCAGGGTAAGAGGCCCACACTGGGTCAGTTCAGGCCGCTTCGCACGCCAAACCACCCTTAGCGTGCTCTATTGTCCGTTTTCTGACGGGCCCCCACTTAGGAGAAGACGATTACTCGTCGTCGGCACCGTCGGACGGATCGTCAGCGGATTCAACTTTCGACAGCCGCTTCATGCTGGAGGCATGGATCTCAGCGATCCGGTGCTTGACCGTGAGTCCGTGGACGTCTTCCTCATACTCGCGATAGCGAAGAGCTGGCCCTTTTGAAGGGTTTTGGCGAATTTGGAGAGATTGCTCCAGGCGAAGACGCGGTGCCATTCGGTGCGGGTCTCGTAATCGCCTTTATCGTTCTTCCAGCTTTCCTGGGTAGCGATGTTGAGGACGACGAACTCGCGGGTTGTTCTGGGATGTCTTTGCCTCTGCGTTCTGTCCGAGGCGGCCGATGAGGATGATCTTGTTGAACATGGTTTTTAGCTCCGATTCTTTTGGTTTGTGTCCGCTGGATGCGGTACATGCTTACCCGGAGGGTGTGCCGTCGCGACCGCCTCCCAAGGCGAGAGGACTGGGATCTGCGGAAGGGGACAACAGCCACGTCTGGGGGAAGGAGTCCGCACCTCAAAGAGGCGCGAATAGCGGATCACGGAAAGGAGAGCGTGCGTCCGGAGGGCGGTGGTGTTCTGAGCGCGGCACGCTGAACGCTGACAGAAGGATATGAACCGGAAGGGTGCTTACCTGTTCAACTGATCTCTTTATGCCAAGAGCAGCAGTGACAACGGCGGTATTGGAACTTCAAACACTCGATCTTCGAGGCCACTCCGCTGATGATAGACGTACAGCTGGCCGGCAAGAAGCAGGGAATCACTTGGCAGGGAATTCACATTCATTCTTCGGGCAAGGTGAATGACAGTCCCACCGCTAACGATACAGAAAAGGGTCCAACAACAAAACCAGAACTTCATCTTTGCAACAAAGCTTAAAGAAAATATTTCGCTCACAAAACCTGAGAATTAGCGCGCTGTTACACAGCAAGGATATTAGATTTCCTGGAACGCGAACCCGCGTGCTCCCTTTTTTCATTTCTGCTTAGCACCCCGCTGCTCCTAGGCAAGCCAAGTTCGTCTCGTCCATCCGCCTATCAACGAAGTGAGGTCCCACATATCTAGACCTCTCTTTGCCGCCACAGCCGAAACAACCGTTCTCGGGTAATATTGATGACCAATATGCCTTTCGTCGCCTACGCTTCAATTTACGCGTTCAGTCTGTTTATCGGTCTGATAGTCTGCGTGCAGATCGGTCATTTTGTTGGGAGACGATTACCCGCGCTCAAAGTTAAAGATAAGGACGCCGGAGGAACACTAGATGCCGCAGTCTTCGGCTTGCTCGGCCTGTTGCTCGCGTTCAGCTTCTCGGACGCGCTATCGACTTACGAAGTGCATCGCGACCTTCTCGCGGAAGAGGCAAGTGCTGTTAGTGGAGCCTACGCGAGAATAGATTTACTCCCAGCAATCAGCCAATCCCCATTGCGTATTTTGATGCGTCAGTATGTCCAGGCGCGCATTGATACTTATCAGGCTGTCATCTATTCGCCGGCCGCAGATGCCATTATTGCCCGCAGCCGGCAACTGGAGGAACAAATATGGAAAAAAGCCATTGATGCAGCAATCGCATCGGGAAATCCGGCTATTACCAATCAAGTAATCGATTCTTTCGATAAAATGTTCGATGCACCTGTAAGGCAGCGAGCCGCTCAATATAGGCATCCGCCGTTGGTCATATACGTCCTCATGTTTACTGTGGCCATGATGGCTGCGCTACTTGCCGGTTATCGGATGGCCGCTCATCCTTCCCTGCCAATCGTGCATGGCGTCATATTTGCTGCCGCGGTGTCGATAACGATCTACGTGATTGTGGATCTGGAATATCCGCGTTTTGGCTTCTTTAATCCCGATCCCACGAACCGCGCTTTAGTTGAAATTCTTCACGGCCTGCGATGATATAAATCTGGGTTTCCGCACAGAACAATGTAGCTGCATTTAATTTGGATATACGGTCGGCAGAGAGATTCTCTCGCGCTGAAAGCCGTTTCCTTTCTCTTTAGTGTGTCCAGAGTGGATATTTCTCTTTTGCTTCGTCATCGGCGACGCCACCCGCAACCCGGTCCGCGGCCCAGCCTACCGAAACCTCGACATCGCCTTCGTCAAGCACACATCTTAACCCGCGAAACTAACCTCGAGTTCCGTGCCGAGCTCTTCAACCTCATCAACCCCCTTCTCCCAACCCAACGGCAGCCTCGGCGCTGCAGCCTTCGATAAGATCACCAGCACCACGACCGGCCCACGAGTAGCCCAATTTCGCCCTACGCCTAAGCCGATGGAGCTCGTCGATTCGATGGCTCACCAGAACTGCTGAATCTTGATCCGGAAAGTGCGCGAAGTGGGTTGGCCCGAGGGTTTAGCCACGATCTGTTCGTAATTGAAGATAACCACTCCTCCAGACCACACACTCAATCCTGAGCCAACGCCCAGCCGCAGCGTATTCGCCCCATTACCCTGGTGGACATCATCAATGTGTGTCTGGCCGCCAATGTTGTAGTAAGCATCCCCAGAGGCCCACAACCGCGAACGAGATTGCGGCTCGCATGCAACTCCACTAGGTACAACGGATCCTGGGCGAGGCTTGACGTCCCAGCCAAACCGAAGCTTCGGTTCGTCGTAAAGGACTTCGTCGACAAATAAAGCTCCAGCCAAGTCCAACCCTTGTCCGGAGTCCAGCTGAAATTGACGGTGGGATAAAACGTCAACCGGTTCGAACTAGGATTGAGCGCATTCGAAGCGTCGTACTTCCCAGTCGGAGCAAGCACGATAAAGTGAAAGCTCGAAAACGTCTGCGGAACGAAGAACCGAAACTGCTCACGCTTCAGCGCCGGTCCTCCAAATATATTCATCTGCCACATCGCCCCAAAGTCTGCGAGACCATTGGTCGAAAGATGAGTCCCGTCCGTCCTCGCATTTGCGACCACGTAGGGGATGATGACGGACATACCACCCGTGCGTCCGCCAAAACCCACGACGCGAGTAAGAATCACCGATTGAGAATAGACATTCGAGCGAATCCGCGACGATATATCCGCGCCATCTTCCGGCGTCACAGAAGTTGAATAGTTTGAGTTAGAGAAAGTAAGCCAGGAGTCCACCGGTGCATTCAAATAATCGCGCGCCGACCGACCCTGCGCCGCCGCCTGCGTCAACGCCGTTATTCCCAACAGTGCAGCGATGCACAGACACTTTACTGTCCTGGCGCGTGGGCCAACGAAAACCATATTGACGGCTCCCAAGGCCTTTCCAAGCGGATCTTTCGAAGACGACTAAAAAGGCTTACTCCTACTTTCGACCAGTCAATGCATGTCTTTCACCCGGTGAAACGAACCAGAATACAACACCCCCCCGGATGGCTTCAATTAGACCTTAATCTAACGTGTGTGGCGAACGAGAATATCCAACATCGAGTAAAGCAGGCAACGACACGCAGGCGTTTATGTAAGCGTGAGTGTGTTGGTTGGACCAAAGTCCAATTGTTTCCTTGGCCCAAAATATCTTATAGTTAGCTCCGGCCATTTTCTACGCTTACAACAGGAGTAAAGCTATGGAACGGCGTGAATTTCTAAAAGGTACTGCAGCAGCAGTAGGCGTAGCTGCCGGAACATCAGCAGCCGGTGTCGTGGCCGCCAACACCGAGGTGGCCGAAGCTCAGACGACCTCCGGTGGTTCTTCAGACGACGTCGTGGCCGCGTTGGCACGCTTCCGCAAAACAATTCCCGCCAACTTCGATCGCACCTACGTTGAGAATGCCGTAGTTCCGTTCTTCCTTACTAGTTTCTTCGAAGGGGAACGACCTCTCCTCCCGATGATCGATCTCAATTTCAGTAAGGAAATGGCTCTTCCCCACGATCTTTGGGGTTTGATCTTCAAGGATTGGAAGCCGACGACTGGGGAGGGCGTCACGGTATTTTTGCAAGGGCTAGAGAAGCGTGGCGACAATAACCTGCGCAAGCGGATCTACTTTTCCGCGGTCACCCCAGATTTGTACGGTCCGGTATATCGCGATAAGGTTGTTTCTTTTTTCGATCAGCTCATGTCCGCGCAATTTGCGAACAAACCTTTTATGCGGCACTACCTCGATTATTACTTCGACGTCTATTGGGACCTGCACCTTGGCGTAAAGGGCGAGGCCATTCCGAAAGAAGTCCGGGAGATTGGTGAGGCATTCAATACGGTCCTGGCCTACCGGAACCCCATGCTGCCCATCGTGTATGAAAATTACATGACGGTGCGCAAGCATCTCGACTTCCTGAAGGAATGGATCGACAAACATGTTAAAGACATCTCTTCCGGCCGCGCCGCGAATCCCGAGAAGACAATGGCATGGTACTGGCTAAAAAATGCCGGGGACGGTTCACATTTCAGCGAAAAAGATATCGTCTTCGAGTGCTTCCACAACTTTGTAGCTTTCAGCCAGTGGGGCAATTCGATGTTCGGCATCATGACGCGCCTCCTTGAAGATGGTGGGAACGCTGATGTTCGTGCCGCATTCCAAAAGACGATGAGCGGCGATTACGATAACGCCAATGGTGCACAATATACGCCGCTGGAATTGTTAGTGATGGAACTGTTTCGAACCATCTCGCCTAATGGAGGAAGCATCTCGAGCATCGACGATGCGCGGGAAGCGACCTTCTACGGCGGATCACCACACACCCAGTTCGGCGTACCATTCACGCGCAACAGTTACGTCAGCACACCACACACAAGCACAAGTCACAGCCCGGTACATTGGACGAATCCGGATCAATTCGATCCCGGGCGCTATAGCAGTGTGCCAACAAGTGCTGAGGTTGACGAGGAGAAATGCAAGAAAATAGGCCTCGCTCGTTGCCCCTTCGATATCACGACTTTCGAGGTCAAGGATGGTCGCAAGGTCGGTCTGACCAATAGCAGTTTCGGCACGGTATTCGGTGTTGTAGACGGTCAACCGAAACCGGTGTGCGATTATGCAGGATTCGCGCCGTTTGGTTTCAGCTACCGGCGCTGCCCCGGAGAACAGTTGACGATCCAGGTCTTCGAAGATTTCCTGCGCAAGGTCTGGCATGACAAAATCGTCTTCCGAAAACTCGGTCTATCCAACCCCGGACGAGTTCCTGTAGGACCAGGTGCAGTGATAGACGACAACATCGGCTTCAGCAGACCCACCTGATCTTCGTAGCTAACCCGGAGATTGGAGACGGCTCCTGCAGCGTTTGAAACAGTTGAGGCCTTAAATCCTGCTTCTGTTTGCACACCCATGCATCGAGTTCACTACGAAAGCCGCTGATTCAAAGTTGTCGTGGGTTATTCAGCATATAGTGCGGTAGCTGGGGCGATCGCTAACCGCCAAGAGTAATAGTTTAGCGCGGTGTTAGCTCAGTGTGTGACGAAGGCGCTGCAGAGATCAGATAAAGGAGGATCGGATGAAACAGTACCCTATCGGACGTGAATTCTTCACTTTTCTTGTCTTGATGTTTGTTGGAGTGGCTACGGTGTATGCACAGGATGAGCCAACCGGACCTACAGTCACCGTGCGAATGACGGTAACCGCAGCCGGCCTAAGCGATGAACGCGTGTCTGACGTAACCCGGAAGGATGTTGTCGTGAGACAACGCAGAGATACTCTGCGAGTGACCAAGTGGGAACCCGCGCGCGGAGACGCAGCGGGTCTTGACTTATTCATTCTGATAGACGACGCTTCCGATACGAGTCTGGGATCGCAGCTCAACGAGCTCCGCACCTTTATTAATGCTCAGCCACCATCTACTTCAGTCGGTGTGGGTTACATGCGGAATGCCACAACTCAAATTGCGCAGAACTTCACGACGGACCACGCTTTGGCCGCAAACGCCTTGCGATTGCCATTGCGCAATGCCGGGGCGTTTGGAAGTCCCTATCTTTCAGCATCGAACCTTATGAATCGATGGCCACAGCATGCGAACCGACGCGCATTGATTCTAATAACAGACGGAATCGATCGAGCCAGACGAACGACACGTTCTCCCGGTCTCAACACAATCCCAGACGCGACTTCCACAGCCACTGTCGCCCAGCGCACGGGGACCATCATTTATGGGCTATATACCCCGGGCGTTGGACACATGCGCCGTAATTTTTGGGAAGCGACTAACGGTCAGAATGCTATTGCCAGACTGGCGGAACAGACCGGCGGTGAAGCCTTCTTCCTTGGACTTCAAGCTCCGGTCAGTTTCAGGCCATTTCTGGATCGTCTCCAAAATAGTCTTGACAACCAATTTCTCCTGGAGTTTGCGGCTCGGCCAGACCGGAGAGCAGGTCTGCGATCGTTCTCTATAGACACTGAATTACCGGGCGTAGAGTTGATATCTGCCGACAGCGGTTGGGTACCGGCGGCGAGTGAACAATAACAACCATGCAATGCTCCACAACCAGAAGCGCATAAGAGCCACGATCGTGTTTCTGTCCACTGGAATGTAGCTTGAGAAGATATTTGTCGTAGATATTTCGCCGCTATGTGGCTTAGGGGCAGGGAATCGTGGTTCTTTTTTTGATTGTGCCTCCCCACTTGACTTCATGGTTATCTAACTGAAAGCAAAGACGCCTATCGCTGTCAAAGGTTTTCGTCGACCTAAGCGATTGTCGTTATACGCAGGCTAGGCATACGACAAATATCTCCAAAAAAGCTACGACAAATAATTCCTCAAACCACACCTAAGATAACCGTGAGCGGGAGATAGACGTTTCGTATCCCATTCCTCGAATTCGAGGCAGCTCTCCCATCGCGCTGTGGTTTATCCTTGTTATCCATGAGTGCAACCGTGAGGTCTGCCGTACCGATCCTGCCCGCTGCCGATACCGCGGCATCACTTGAATGGTGGACTCAAGTATGCGGGTTCACCGAGACTTTTCGTGACAGCACTCCACCGACCTATGCCGGGATCTCTCGCGAAGGCACGCACCTTCACATCGCTGGAATGAGCGATAGGGAACTTGCCCGAACGGTGGGCGACCAGACGATGGTGCGGATCGTTGTGGACGATGTTGAGGCCATGTACGCCGAATATCAGCAGCGTGGCGGCAAAGTACACCCGAACGGATCTCTGCAGACGAAGCCCTGGGGCACGACGGAGTTCGCCGCGAAAGACCCAAATGGTGTCTGCGTTACTTTTCAGGGGTAAGCTCAGTCACCCTCCGCGTACGCTAAGGTATCTTCTGAGGCCGCTACTATTCAGTGTGCGCCGCGCTCGACGATCATCCTATGCTGTTCAAGCATATCTTTCACTCTGTCGTCCAGCTGTTTCTGCGCTTTGCTCTCTGGCGTATTGTTCCTAAACACGAACCGAGTTCCTTTTGGAAATTGAGCGCTCTTGGCGCCGAGCAGCTCAAGGGATTTCGCAGTGTATTGTGCAATCTCATAATTCTCGTTTTCGTCTTGCTCAAATGCTGAGATGAAATATGGCTCGTTTCGGGCACTGGCGGCGAGTTGGCTGAGTTGCTGACACATCTGCTTACCGACGCACTGCTCAATGGTGCTCTGGATTAACTTTTCGCTCGCAAGCCAGCCTTGATTTGCGATAAAGGCGCTCGCCAGGTCATCACCTAGCCCGACTTCCTGCCAGTTGCCAGCCAAAGATCCAGCCTTGCGCGAGTCCAATTCATCTGCGCGCCCCTGCCAGCGCTGGCTCCATTTTGTGTAGCGGTTCGAAATCGGTCCCTCATCGGAAGGTTCGCCGTAACTCATCAAGTAGATGAGCGCATCCATGGTGACTTCGGGATCGTCGAGGGCTTGCCTCGCCACCTCGTTGAGCATCGAATCATGGGAATAATGTGCAATATCCTGGAATATCGAGTGATTACAGGCGGTCTTGTCAGGTCCCCGCGCCTGAACCGCTCGTTCTACTAACGGACGGGCGGAAGCGGGATCAAACTTTACAAGGTAGCCGAGTGCTGCTCCTTGTGGCGCGCAGGCCCATTCACCAGTCTTGGCTTCTGCCTTCTGCCGGACGGTTGAGATAGCGCTGCCAGTGCCGAAATGCGCTAATAGAGAGGCAACCACCGTCTCCTGCTGATAGTCAGTAGTGCTCATGAAAGCCTCCGCCCAAATATTTTCAAATTGGGGAATGCTTTCATTTTCGAGAAAATACAAGGATTCTGCGGTCATCGAAGGGTGTGCTGAACCGATCTGACGAAGCGCCTCCTGACGTGCGCCATCAGGATCGAGCTGATACCAGCGTTCTAGAGCGATCGACTTCAGTTCTCTGGTCGTATAGATGCCTGAATCGTTGCTTCCTGGGTCTTTGAGCGGCTTCTGTGCGAGTTGCTGGAGCGTTGGCAGCAGGTTTGGAGATTCGATCAAGTCCCAGTCCGACTCCAATACGGCTATTATTGTCCAACCCCCGCGAAAGTAAAATCACCCTATTCTTGCCCAACCCCTCGAAAAGGTAAAAAGAATCGGATCGACAAATGGGGGTTGAGGCTTTATTCTGCGCGCAGTGTTTGCATGGGATCTACAGCCAATGCTCGCCGAAGCGGGAAAACTGCGGCAAATCCGCAAGCCAAGCTCATCACCAAAACGCTACCAGCGAATAGGTACGCCGTATTCCCCGTAAGTCTAGTGAATGATAAGAGGACTCGAGATGCGCTCCACGCAAGCGGAGCACCGATCACTATACCAGCGGCTAGAAGCCCCAACAGCCTGCGAAACACTAACGACGCCACCCCCGCACGGCTAGCACCCAAAGCAATGCGAATGCCGATCTCGGGCGTCCTTTGCGCGACTGCAAACGACAATACCCCGTGCAGCCCAATGGCGCTCATGAGCAGCGCCAATGCTGCCATAGTGCATGCCAGAAACGCCATCAGTCGTTGCTGAAAAATCGAAGCGTCCACTTTTTGCTGCATTGTTCCCAAGCTTACAATCGGAAGATCACGGTCTATCTGGAACACCGCAGTCCGAATCAACTCCTCCAGCTGTCCCGGCACCGCTGTGCTCCGAACATAGAAACTGGCTGGATGTGAATGGGCACGGGTCCAACTTTGCGCGTAGGGCATATACAACATCGGTCCAGCGGCGTCGCGAGAGAGGCTAATGGAGTGAACATCTGGAACCACTCCTACGATCTGAATGTCAGTTTTGGCGCGATTTCCAGTTCTTAAACTCAGTTGCCCACCGATTGCGACGCCAGTATCGCCCTTGAAGAAATGCCTGACAAATGCCTCATCCACAATCGCGACCTGCTGTGAATTATCGGCATCTTGCGCGCTAAAACTTCTTCCAAGGAGCAGAGGGATTTGCATCGTCGAAAGGAAATCCGGAGTCACCCAGTCAAAGTCCACGGGAGTTTTAGGTTCCGGCTCCGTGTAGCCTCGCACGGTAATGGAGCCACCGCCTTCATCGTCCCCTAACAGATCCATCGACGCATAGCTCGCGCTACTGACGCCAGGCATACGTTCCAACGCTGCTTGAATAGTGTCGTACTCGTTCCGGGCCTGCGCATTCTGCTTCGCAAGCGCTGAAGCATCGATAGTAAAGGTCAGACAATGGCTGACAGCGAACCCCGGATTCACGGTGCGCAAGTGGAATAGCGTCAGCGCCACCAGCCCCGCACCAACAAGCAAGGCCAGGCTCAGGGCAATCTCGCCTATCACAAGAATGCTGTGCCATTGTGTGCCCCGATACATCAACGTTTGCGAACCGGCCTGCAAAGCCCCCAGCGGATCGGCCCGCATACCGGTCAGCGCCGGACCAAGACTGAACAGAATGCTCGTTCCCAGTCCCAGGAATATTGCAAACAGCAGTACCCGCCAATCTAAATGCCGCGAGAGTGCAGTTTTCAGCGCGCTCGTTTCTGGAATCATGTCTAGGACCACGCGCAACGTCACTACACCGGCCAGCATCCCTGCCGCAGCTCCCATAACTCCCAAGAGCAGTCCTTCCGCGAGGGCCTGTCTGCACAATTGCCAGCGGCTTGCTCCCAGTGCGTTCTGTATAGCCAGCTCGTGTCTCCGCCCACCAGCCTTCACCAACAGCAGATTCGCCACGTTGCTGCACGCAATCGCCAACACCACGGCCACCATCCAGAACAAAATCCGCACCGGACTGCCTAAACTGCTTTCAAGAAAGCGCAATCCTTGCGACCCGTCCTTAAGCGAAAGAGTCGTCTTCATCCATTGATTTCGGAAGTCCCCGCCAACATGGAGCTGGGGCAACTGCGACCGGTGCCAATCAAGCCAAATTGAGTTGAGCTCAGCTTCGGCCGTCTTCCGGCTCACGCCCGGCTTCAACCGCCCAACTGGAGTGATCCAGTAAAACAAGCTATCGGTGAGTCGGTCGTGGTCAAGATCGCGGCCTTGCATCACGACGTGCTGCACGGCGATCGGCACAAATACGGATGACACGTACTCACCCGTCAGCCCCCGGAACCGAACCACTCCAACGACCGTGAACGGTACCCCATTCACGCGCAGCACTCGATTCAGGATAGAGGCATCACCACCGTAACGCGATCGCCAATATTCTTCGCTCAGCACTGCCACTGCATTGCCCGCATGAAGTCGATCGTCAGTCTCATCAAGGAGTCGCCCCAGCACGGCACGGGCTCCCAGTACTGAAAAGTAATTTCCGGTCACGTACTCCGCGTTGTCCTTTTCTACAGATGTTCCAGTCGTTAGGTTCACAGGGCTGAATGCACTGGCAGCCAAGCCGTCTAGCGAATGGTTCTGGTCACGGAGTGCTGTATACGCTGGATAACTGAAGTAGAGACTCTGGTCTCCCCAGGTACTCCACGCGCCTTCATCGCTAGCCGATTTGTGACTGAGGAGAATCAGCTGATTCGGATCATGCACCGAAAGGGTCGCAAGCACGACCTGCTGAAACACGGTGAAGAGGGCCGTATTCGCACCTATGCCGAGTGCCAGCATGGTGACCACCGTTGCAACCAACCCCGGATTGCTGCGGATCTGACGCACGGCGTGCTTCAGGTCGCGAACCATGGCATCGATCCATTGTCCTCCCCACTGTTGCCGAGTTACCGCTCTCACAAGGGGAAGGTTTCCAAATTCGCGCAACGCTTCCGCTCGAGCTTCTCCTGGAGATTCGCCGCGTTCAACCTTTTCAGCAATGGCCATAAGCAGATGAGCTTTCAATTCATCGCTGAGTTCAGCATCGGTTGGCCGAGTGCGGTTCCAACGCAAGAGCCTCATACGCTTTTCCTCTCCTGTTGTCACGCTGCACTCAAATGCCGGAATAGCCTCCACAAGGCTATTTTTCGGCACTTAAATCCCGGAATTAGCCCGCCTGTTTGTACCTAAATCCCGGAACGAAACTGGTGCATATAAAGGGCATAGCGAAATCTATGCACTTATATCCCGGACAAACTTCAGCAAAAACTTTGTCCGGGTTTTATGTGCAACAGTCCAGGATTTCAGTGCAGTGGCAATGCAGTCAAAGCCCGGAAATGGATTGAAAACAAACAAGCGTGATTCCGGGAATTGAGTGCAGCGTGACACCGTCACGGGGTCTTCGTTTCACTCCCATGATGAAATGCCATGCTGTCCCTATCTCGTTTGCTGGCCTTTATAACCTTATATCGCTGCAACTCCCTGTTGGCGTCTTCTGTACGTCCCGCTCGGCGATACGCCACCTGGAGTTGATAGTGCGCAAACTCGTCGTCAGGATTGAGCCTGGCCGCAGCCTCCAGGTGTCCAATGGCCTCTTCCGTCTTTCCCTCCTCCAGCAGCACCTTTCCCAATTCGTAGTTCACCTGGGGATAATTTGGATTCAGTGCGAGCACGGAGCGCAGCAGGGAGAGCGCTTCTTCTTTATGCGAAGTCTCCGACAGTGCATACGCCAGATCGTACTGCGCATCTATGTCACTTTGATTGATCTTCAACTCCTCTCTCAGCTCTGGAATCGCATCGGTCGGCTTGCCGAGGTGGATCAGGGTTGCTCCCAACTCATAGTGAACGCCTGGCGTCTCTGGATTCTCAGCTGTAATCGTTCGGAAGCAAGGAATCGCATGATCATAGTTCTCCGAAGCGGTATATAACTTGCACACTAGCAGATGAATATCGGGCGACAGGTCCCGCGCCGCAAGGATGTCGGCGATCACGTTGGCCTGCTCTGGTTGATTGGTCCGCACAAGAGAATAGGCCCACGCATAAGCAGTTCGTGCGTCCTGCATGGCCAGATCACTGATCGCCGTAAAATTCTTTGCCGCTTCAGAAAATCGCTCCAAGGAGAACAGCGACATCGCAAGCATCAACCTTGAACGCTGATCGTCAGGAGTAGCGGAAACGACAGTGGCGAGAGTCCGTGCGCTCTCGCCGTACTCTTCCTGCTGGAAGGCCGCGGTACCGAGATTACGCATCAGTCCTGGCGCCGATGCATTCCACTTCTTGGCCTCGTGGAAGTGTTTCAACGCTTCGACGTACTGCTGTTCACGCGCCTCTGCTGTTCCCCAGTCGTTGAAGGTAGATCCAAGGATCTGTCGCAGCTGATGCTCGCGTATCTTAAGCCGTTGCCTCTCCCCAGTGGACACCGATGGACGCTTGATCCTGGAACTCACATCCTCAAGCTGTTGCATCGTCAGCGTCGTCAGTGCCTGCGACGACGCCATCACCGCCTCTGGATCACCCGACGAAGTAGCTTCCTGCTGTTTGTTCTGAAGGTCCTGAAGCTTCCGTGTCGCAGAGTCTACGACGGCAGCTGATTGTTGGGAACTCGTCTGTTGAGATGACTGGCCGCACGCTCCGCTCACCGTACCAACGGCCAGCAGGAACAGCAACGAGGGGCGAGCGATAGAGATCATGCGGCTATAGGAGCATGCCCGCAATGGATTCGTCGCGAAAATAAGAATGAGCAAATCAGTCCGCGAAAGAGCACCCACCAGGGGCTGTGTTTTTAAATACTACACCGGGCAGACTCCGAATCTTCTAGAGTCTGCCCGGCAAGTAGGTTAGAAGTTCACATGGAGGCCATACTGGATCTGCCGTGCATTCCCGATCAAAGCGCTCGATGTGCCGAAGCCCGGCTGCAGATCCTGCGAACTGACGATGTTGTTCGTCGCGCTACAGGGAGCAAAGAGGGCATGGCCTGTGGTTGCATCTGCTCCGATCGGACCTCCGCAGTTGACCGCCGAGATAGGCGACCCTTGCGAAAGCGAAGAGGGATTGAAGTTCGGATGGTTGAAGAGGTTGAAGAAGTCCAGACTGAACTTGATCGTGGCCTTCTCGTGGAAGAAGGGCCAGCTCTTGTCCAGAGACATGTCGGTGTTGTTGAAGTTCGGTCCGCCGACGAAGCCCCTCGGGGCCATGTTGCTCGGGATTGTGCCAAGCGCATACCCGATCAGGGTGAATGCCCCAGGATTTATGATCGTATTCCCGTGACGGCCGGAGACGGGGCTTTGTCCCGTCATCAGAGGCCGCAGCGGCGACGTAAAGCCCGTCTGAACTAGGGCACCGCTCTGGTTCAATTGGCTCGTGCCGACAACATTGTTTTCGTGGGCGCCCTGGAAGATAGCGAAGTTGTTGCCATTCTGGGCCGACACGATTGTCGCCAGCTCCCATCCTCCCAGCACACCGCGTTTCAGCGCATTGGATCCCTGCAGCTTTGGCAGGAACCAGATCGCGTTGGCCACGAACATGTTGGGACGGTTCACGTTTGAAGGGCCATAGTCCAGCCGCGGCATCGTGTAATAGGTGCGCATCTGGGGGCCGGTGCCCCCGCTCGAGTCATCGGTGACGACGTTGGTTAGGGCATGCGACCACGTATACGCCGCTCCCAACTGCAAAATGTCGCCAATGCGAGTGTGAAGCGATACCTGCAGGCCGTTATAGTTTGAGTCACCTCCACGCGCCCAGTAGTTCAAGGTTCCGTTGTTCCCTCCAGCCGGGTACGGACGCAGCATGTTGACATCGCCGCTATTGGCAAAGGTCGCCGTCATCCAGTTGGCTGGCGCAATTGAGTTGATGTCGTATGAGTTGGTCAGGTGTATGCCACGATTTCCCACGTATGCCATCTGGAAGATCGTGCTCTTGGCTAACTGTTGCTCGACGGCAAGGTTCCACTGCCACGAGTTAGGAAGAGTTGAGCTTGGATCTTCTCCACCAGCCGGGCTGGCCGTGCCAGAGAGGCTCGACGGCGTCGCTCCGCCTAGGGTGCGGGGATAGTTGTTCGTCGTCAGAGCGAACGGAGCGTTGGACACCAGCGTGTAACGCGACACGCGCTCCCGCTGAAAGAACTGGCCCACGCCGGCGCGAAAGACCGTCGTCCCGGTTCCGAGCGCATCCCACGCCACACCGACACGCGGCGCGAAGTGATTGTGCCCGTTATTGACCAACGAACGATTCGGCCCCGGTGTTCCATGGCTGAAGTTCGTTCCGAACTGACTGTTGGAAGCTCCGCACGGGTCCTTTCCGGGCGCAACCAATAAACCATTGCATGCGTCGCTGGCAGGCTTGGACGGATCGTAAAGCTGCGGTTGGAAGCTCGTGATTTGGTCTTCCGGCTGGAACGGCGACAGTAGCAGCGAGTATCGAACACCAAGGTTAAGAGTTACCCGCGGCGCGACTCTCCAGGTATCGCCGGCGTAGAACTCATAGTCGCGCCACCGGAGCTGGGCCCGGATGTTAGTCGATGTCTCGTTGATGTTGAAGACATTTCCGGTCAGCTCCAGGTTAGCCAGCGTATCGTTGGTGTCGATGCCGCCAGATGTGGTAGCTATGCTGCCACCAACCGTCGGACGCTCGCCCGTGGCGCTGTTAACATCCTCGTTCTTACCGTTGAATCCGAAAAACGCGCCAAACTTAAAGTTATGTTGCCCCTTCACCCATGAGAGATCGTCCCGGAAGCTGTAGATATCCAGCTGATTCTGCCAGGGAGCCTGCATCGTTGTATTTCCGCCGTAGGAGCCGAAGTTCACCTGCGGAACTCCGAGCGCACTATGCTTAAGCGAAGCCGAATACAAGGTTGGAACGGCGGCGGTCACCTGCGCCAAAAGGCCTGGGTTGGTACCGCCGGGTGTAATCGTAATCCGGTTGTTGGAGTAGTTGAACGCCGCATCGTTAACCAGCGTACTGCGAATCGTCGAGGTCCAGTGCGCCGTAACGGACTTCGAGGGCTGCGCCCAGTTGCTGTTCAAAGCCGGATACACCGTATCGCCCCAGTAGCCTGCGTTGAAGGCCGGGTTGGTCCAGGTGTCCTGCGTATAACGGCCCATGATGCGGTTGGAGTGGTTCAGGTCGTAGTCTGCACGGACGTTTTCCTGCCTCCAATTCAATGCCGTCGGAAGCGACGCCGACCAGTTTTGTCCGTTCGAGTTCAGAGCGCCATTCGGGGTGGTGGGCAATGGAAGCATCTCCATCATCGTCGCCGCCGAAGGATCGACCGCGGCCAGCTGTAATGGTCCCGCCTTCTCCCCTGCCGGAACATTCCTAAAGTCCGGCGAGCCCGAGGTGTTGCAGCCCGGCACCGAGAAGTCTCCGGTGCGTTCGGCCGCAGTCGGCACGCAAGCGCTTACCTGCCGTCCCTTAATCTCGTGGTTCCACTCCTGGCTCCAAAAGAAGAACAGCTTTTGTTTGAGGACGGGCCCGCCTATCGAATATCCCCAGTCATTGCGCCGTTGCTTGTCCTTGCCGTTCAATGGCAGGCCTTGGCCCGCATTGGGCGCAGAGAAGTACGTGTATGTATTTAGTGCATCATTGCGACCGTTGTAGAACGCACTGCCGTGGAAGCTGTTCGTTCCGCTGCGGGTGATGATGCTGATCACCGAACCTGAAGCCTGTCCATACTCCGGCCCGTAACTGTTCAGTAGCATCTTGAACTCAGCGATCGCCTCATTTGATGGATAGATCAAGATTGTGCGGTTCGATCCCACGTCGTTGTTGTTCACGCCATCGACCAGGAACAAATTGTTCGTCGTCGGATTGCCATTGACCGACATATCCACGCCGCCATTCAATCCCTTACCTGTGTTCTGAAAGCCGTTCGCTGCCGAGACTCCCGGCTGAAGCTGCGTTAACTGAACAAAGTTGCGGCCGTTCAGTGGTAGTTCCCTCACTTGGGTCCCATCGACGGTCGCCCCCAGGCTGGCGCTATCGGTCTGCACCTGCAGCGCATTCGCCTGCACAGTGATCGTCTCGGTTACGCTTCCAAGTTGCAACTGCGCATCGACAGTCGTCGTCGTGGCGACGTGAACGATCGCTCGCTGCGCTCTAAATTCTTTGAAGTTGGCTGCCGAAATCTTAACGTCGTATACCGAGTCCGGGAGCTCCGCGACGGTGTAATTACCGTGTGAATCCGTCGTGGCGTTGAACGTCTGCGATGTCGCTGTGTTCGTTATCGTAATCAGTGCGCCCGGAACGGCCGCTCCCGAAGCATCCGTTACTATGCCGCTGATGGTACCTGTAAGTTTTTGTGCATGCGCTGAATTGGCGCCAAGCAATAAAACTGTAATCAGCGCCGCAAGAAGCGACCAGTTCGCTAAGCTCTTCATCGTATTGCCTCCGTTGAGTTTTCAGAAAAATCAAGGACAGCCCTGCTAATAATTGCTGCACTGAGGCAGCCCATTTTATGTTGGTCTATTTGTCTGTGCGCTACCGGTTAGCCTGATTCTTTGGCAGACACACGATCACTAACTGCGTCTTCGAAATCCACAAACCATTCAAATCAAAAAACGCATAGGCAAGGAGAAATTTGAATAATTCCTAAATGGTTTCCTTATCGTGCGAGCATTGAAACGCTTTAGCACTCCATTTGTCAAGGACCTTGTAACTCAGTAGATTCGCTTTCTCAATCAAGCAGACGGAACGAAATTGAGAGGGTCTAACCTTGTGATCAATCAGTGGATTCGGTTTAGCGTTTGTCTGCTGGACCAATCTCCTTCGCATCCACAACGCCCCGTCCCTCGAGTACTGCGTAGAACCTGTCAGCTACCAGCCCACCACCCAACTTCTCCACCTTCCCCGAGGGCCAGCGCACTTCTACCGAGTCGATCTTCGTTGTCTGCCCCAGCCCGAAGTGCACACGCAAATCGTTCTGCGAGAGATAACTTCCACCACTCCGCACCTCATCGGTCTGGGTCATGCCTCCAGCCGTTACCGTCACCCTCGCCCCCAGCGCCAGCCGGTTGCTCTTCGTGCCTGCAAGCTCGAAACTTACCCAGTGTGTGCCCGCGACACCCTTGTTGTGCAGAATCATCGCCGTGCCATCGATATCCGAGACCACAACATCCACATTGCCGTCGTTATCCAGATCAGCGACCGCCAGTCCGCGGCTCACCCGTGGCTGCTCGAGCGCCGGCCCAGCCTGCTGACTAGCATCGCAGAACAGGCCATTGCGCTCATTCATGAACAGGTTCTTCGGCTGCCGATACCGTGCGCCAGAAGGAAGCGAATCCACCTGCGGATAGACCTGCCCGTTCACTGCGATCAGATCGGCCCAGCCGTCGTTGTCCAGATCCACAAACGCAGTGCCCCACTTCACCCACGGAAGCGTTGCCACCGCCACCCCGGCATCATAGGAAACATCGCGAAAGTCATAATTCCCCAGGTTCTTGTAAAGCGCGTTATCCTCGTCCGAGAAGTTGGTAACGTAGATCGAGAACTTTCCCGTGTGGTTATAGTCGGCTACCGTGACGCCCATCGAACCTTGCTCAGAGCCATCAGCGCTCACCGCTGTCCCGGACTCCAACCCAATCTCCGAAAACTTCCCGTTGCCGTCGTTCTTGTAAAGAAAGTTCGGCGTCGAGTCGTTAGCGACATAGATGTCAGGCCGGCCCGTATTGTTGAAGTCCGACCACACCACCCCAAGGCCGTAGTAACCGTTCGGGTCGCTTACGCCCGCCGCCTTCGAAACATCGGTGAACGTGCCATCGCCGTTGTTGTGGTACAGAGCGTCACCCGCTCCTTTCAGTCCGCGCGGCCCGCACTGCACATCGATCCCGCGATACTTGCAGGTCGGTCTCTTGCCGAAGCCCGGCAGGTCCGTCAGCTTGAAGTCGACGTAGTTGGTGACCATCAGGTCCACAAACCCGTCCCCGTCGTAGTCGCCGAAGGCGGCGCCCGTCGACCATCGCCCATCAATCACGCCCGCCTGCTTCGCCACATCGGTGAAGGTCCCGTCTCCGTTGTTGCGATAGAGAACGTTGCCGCCCAGACACGTCACGTATATGTCCGGATAGCCGTCATTGTTGTAGTCGCCGACTGCTCCGCCCATAGCGAAGCACGGTGTTGTCACACCAGCCTTATCCGTTACATCGGTGAAGGTTCCGTCGTGGTTGTTGTGGTACAGCGCACTGCGGGCCTTCTCCCCCTTCAGAGCCATCTCTACCGTAGGCGCATTCGTAAAGTAGATGTCGGACCAGCCGTCGCGGTCGTAGTCCAGAATCAGAACGCCTCCGCTCATCGACTCCACGATGTACTTCTTCTCAGGCGCAGAGAGATGACGGAAGCGGATCCCTGACTTCTCCGTCACGTCCACGAGCTCAGGCACCGTCCGGTTTGTGCACCTCTGCGATTTCGCCCCCGGTGGAGGAGGCGAGCTTGGACTGTGAGCCTGCGCGCCCAGACTCGCCACCAGCACGGCCTGCAGTCCCCAAGGCACGGTTCGGCGTCGCACGCCGCGGGCAGCGGAGCGCCTTTGAGTTTCAGCAAAGCATGCCAAGTGCAAAGATGAGGGAAACAGCACGAAAGAGCCCGCCGCCTCCAGACAGCGCTGACCATTCTACTAAACCTTTCACTTCTCCAGAAACCGCTCCCTCCGAATTCTTTCCAAGTCTCTTGCCAGGCAACCTTGTATGTACGATTACACTGAAATGACGCAACAACGACAATAGGAAACGCGGCAATATCAGGGTTCCCGAGCATCACTAAGCTTTGCGGGCTGAGGACGAATAGAGGTTGAGGAAAATGACCAGTACGATAGCGGCGCGACGACTCATCAGTGCGGACAGTGTGGTGGAGTATCCGCTGATAACGGTCGAGTCGGGACGCATTGGCAGTATTGAGAGCCTTACGCAGAGTGACTACGAGCGGAAGGATGCAACGCACCGCTTCCCTGATGCAACACTGGTTCCTGCCTACGTCGACATTCATATCCACGGCTGCGCCGGCCACGACGTGATGGAGGCGACACCGGACGCGCTTCGCACGATTGGCAGCTACCTCGCGACCCGTGGGGTCGGAGCGTATCTCCCGACGACGGTCACTTCTCCCCGGGAAGAGACGCAGCGAGCCCTCGCGGACCTGGCAATAGAGATCAAACGGCTAGAACAGGATCCGCCTACGGGTGCAACTCCGCTCGGTATCCATCTCGAAGGACCGTTTCTCTCTCACCCAAAACGGGGGGTGCATACGGAGGCGTTGCTGGAAGCACCTTCGATTACGCTGTTCGATCGTTTCTGGCAGGCTGCCGAGGGACGCATCTGCCTGATGACGATTGCCCCCGAGTTGCCCGGCGCTCCTGAGCTGATCGCGTATGCGACGAAGCTGGGCGTCCGCTGCAGCCTGGGCCATAGCGACGCAAGGGTATGTGAAGCCAAGGTGGGTTTGTTGGCCGGCGCGCGATCGGCGACCCATACCTTCAATGCGATGCGCGCAATGGATCATCGCGAGCCGGGCCTGGCTGCCTTTGTGCTCGACGAGTCGTCCTTATTTGCGGAGATGATCTGCGATGGTATTCACGTTGATCCAATGATGGTGCGTCTCTACCTCAAGGCAAAGGGCGAGGACCGCATCATCCTGGTAACGGATGGCATCAGCGCAACCGGCATGCCAGATGGAACCTATGTCTTGGGCGAGATGGACATAGAGGTCCATAATGGACGCTGCATTTCGAAGGGCATATTGGCTGGAAGCGTGTTGACGCTCGACCGCGGGGTGCAGCACTTCATGGAATTCACGAATGCCAGCCTGAAGACCGCAGTACGCGCTGCGTCTCGAAACCCATCGCAGCTCTTGGGTATTGACGATGCGTGGGGCAGTCTGGAGGTAGGCAGAGTGGTGAATATGACTGTTCTCTCGCCTGCTGCCGAGGTGACCCAAACGTTTTTGGCCGGCCGACCGACGATCATTTAGATCTCTTCGTTTTACGGCGGTTCGTACTCGATTGCGCAGACGACGACCCTTCAGGTTATTCACTTGGGCGATCTCTCCATGGATCGGAAGCTTCGAGCGGACGCGCGCATCCAGGTAGATTGTGGAGTACCCGGTCTTTTGTACCGATTGAAGTGTTAGTGTAGCGCAACGATGATCGGACTGATCGGACCAGTATTTCTGTACCAAGCCTAGAGTTAGTCTTCGGCTGGTTTAGGTTGCAGTGAGTACGCGGCTAGCCGCGTACTCTCTGGCGAACTCTCTCGGCGTCCGTTCACCGAGAGATCGGTGAAGACGACTCTCATTGTATTCCTGCCGCCATTGCTCGATCAGCCGTTTTGCTTCTGCCAGACTGCCGAACCAGTGGGCATTCAAGCACTCGGCTCGGAAGGTTCCGTTGAACGATTCGACGAAGGCGTTGTCGGTCGGCTTGCCCGAGCGCGAGAAGTCGATCTTCATTCCATTCTGGTAGGCCCATAGGTCCCTGGCTTGACTGGTGAACTCGCTTCCATTGTCACAGAACAAGAACTTCGGCACTCCACGTTGCTGTTTGACTCGGTTTAGCACTCGCACTACGTCTTCTCCTTTCAAGCTCCGGCCAGCTTCGATGGCAACGCCTTCCCGCGTGTAAACATCGAGGATCGTCAACGCCCGGAAGCGCTTGCCATCTTGCAACTGATCG
>DATHHN010000065.1:0-110050 GCA_035317185.1 Edaphobacter sp. | reverse complement strand
GCTCCGTTTATAAGGAAGGGCACGCGCGCAACTCATCATGGCCAGGAGAGCTGATCTCCACTCAAAGGCCGCATACATTTGCGCAGACTTGTCTCCTCGTCCGCAGCTTTTCCCTTGCAGTCGTGCGGCGGACCATACATTTCTTTTGGGTCACAAAGCGAGCAAATACGAACATTTTCACACAGTTTATTTCCCGTAAGATATTGATTAATATAGCGGTTAAGTACTGCTGTGGGCCGTCGGATGTGTGAACTCTTAATCGACTGGTCGTAGGTTCGATCCCTACCGCGTCCACCACTTCTAACACCGAATACAATCAATAACTTAGCTAGAGCAAGATGAGAATTGCACTACTTTTGCACTAGATATAATGTGGGGCATGATCGCCAACGCCCACAAAACCACCGTCTCACTCCCCTCCATTCCGCTCATCACAATCTCTGTAAGACACTCTTCTGACTGTCCACACGCTGGTAACAGCCAATACAAACGTTGCCAGTGTCGGAAGAGTCTCCGTTATTTCCACAACGGAAAACAGAGGACGGTATCGGCCAACACAAGGAGTTGGGGACTTGCTGAGGAAGCCAAGCGGACACTCGAAGATAAATTTAGAGCGGCAGACCCCAACAGGCCTATCAGCGTCAAGGTGTCCGCTAGACCCACGATTGAAAAGGCTGTGGAGTTGTACCTCTCTGACAAACTCACCCAGGGTTTAGACCCTACGGCATACAAGAAGCATGTCAGGGAGTTGGGCAGACTGAGGGAGTTCATGTCCAAGCGTAGACGAATGTTTCCTCACGAAATAGGTCTGTCTGACCTAACGGAGTTCCGTGCGACATGGGTGAGCCTTTACCCCTCATCCCTGACACGCTCCAAAGTTCAGGAGAGGTTGAGAGGCTTTCTTAGGTACTGCTTCAACGCAAAGATGATCGAACAAATCCCCGTGCTGTCACCAATCAAAGTAGATGAGCCACCAACGCTCCCATTGACTAGTGTGCAGTACAAGAAGCTGTTAGATGCCATTCCTAAAGAGTTCCGCTCACCCGATAAGGTAAAGCGAGTCCATGCCCTGATACGGCTGATGCGTCATAGCGGCTTGGCAATTCACGATGCAGTCACGCTAGAACGGGATCAGATTCACAAGGACACCAAAAAGAATATCTACAGGGTCGTTACGAGTCGGCAGAAGACAGGCACCCATGTATCAGTTCCGCTCCCTCCTGACGTTGCAGCGGAAATCATCGCCGCAATGGAATTGAACGGTCATAAACAATACATCTTCTGGAATCGAACCGATGGCAAGCCGAAAGCCGCAGTGGACGTGTGGGAACGCGCATTCAAGCGTGCATTTAAAGCGGCGGGAATGGCAGGCGGTCACTCACACCAGCTACGGGATACGTTCGCTGTTGGGCTGTTGAAGAAGGGTGTACCACTTGAGGAAGTATCGAAACTGCTTGGCCATACCTCAATCAAAACCACTGAGAAATCCTATGCGCCTTGGGTTGAATCGAGGCAGAACAGATTGGATGATTTAGTGGTGGGGACTTGGAATGTGTGATTGTGTGTCACCGAAATACAATCGCAACTGACACCAGATTTTAGAAGTTCACCCACGCCAGTGCTACTAGTAAAGCAACGCCGAGTATGCTCAAACTCAGTGTCACGTATTCCATCGTCTTCGCGAGTGCAAAGGAATCTTTTTCGATATTTTCAAGCTTAGTTATCTCATCGAGGAGAGCATTCTCATCCTTTGCGTGGTCTATAACCCACGTTATTGGGTCGATGAGTTGACCGTCTCCCGTATCCCTTGCTCTCCCTGTCAAAATAATGGACTTTCGTGCTTGTTCTTTGGCCAATAGAGCTTTCCGATCTTCCCTCCGAGCGGACGCCAGGTAATACCATTGGACTTTCCAGTTTCGATATAAGCCCGATACGATCCCCAGCACTAGAGAGATTAAGGATGCTCTCAATAGCCATCTTGGCTGCAAACGCCCCGCATGTGCCCCAACAAAGGACACGATAAGCGTCACCGTTGCGCCGCATCCCAAGATGACTTTCTCAAAGAATTGCGTCTTTTCTTTTGCTATCTCAATACTGGTCTGAACAGACCGTTGATTCATATCGGTTGCGTGATTCGCCGCCGCTTGGAATCTTTGTTCAAGAATTTTCTGTTCAATCTCTACGTTTCCGCCGAATCCTGGAGTCTCGCCCATGCGGGTAAGACTAGCACCGTGGACTCCAGCGTTAGGCCAAAAACACAATCCCTAGCGCCCTTATCTGCTTCCACAACTAGTCACCTTAGTTTCGCCTTTAATTCGCTTATACTCGGCCCATGACCTACTTCATGGACCCAATGCCAAACGCAAGGAAGCCATCACAGCATCGTGTGCTAATGCACTTCATGCGCCGGAATGGGTTCTGCATCAGCTTCCTTGAGGAAGACTGCAAAACGAATCTAAAACTCAAACTTACCTTTGCCACCGCCGATAAGATTCTTGAGATTCAGGAACGATGGGGAGAGATCCGCACGCACGAGGCTAGGCAAAAGATTGAGCGAGACATCGCTATGGGTAGACCAGGCGGGGTTTGGCTCATCCTGAGTTCGGAGCAGTATGGGAAGTTGACGTAGCAGCGGGACACCGAAGCATTCAGATGAGTGCACGGTTATGCCCACTTGAATAAGACAACACTGGTAAAGGTACTTGCACCATCGCTGCTCAACAGGAACCATGAGCAGTATTCCAGCGGCAAATAGCCCTCTGTCTCTAAACCTCGTTTGAGGAAGAAATAACAGCAGGGCTATTTGCGTTTGCTAAGAGACCAAAGAACCTCTTTGATAAAGATATTTCAAAGCGAATGGATGATCCCTCGGTATAAATCGGCCTTCCGCCCTCAACTGTTCGATGGAAGTCTCGACCTTATTAGCCTTCAAACCATCCAGCATCTCTGAAACGCTTCCAAAGGTTTTCGCTGTGCCGATATCAGTCATAGTTTTAAATTCAGCATAAGACAATACCATCGCACCTGATTTGAACGGCTCTCCCACCACCATCAAGC
Organism: Edaphobacter sp.; assembly: GCA_035317185.1. GTDB lineage: Bacteria > Acidobacteriota > Terriglobia > Terriglobales > Acidobacteriaceae > Edaphobacter. The sequence goes on along the minus strand of DATHHN010000065.1, from coordinate 106,993 downwards.
AAACCATATTTCCAAGAACGTCTTCACTAAGCCTGCGAAAATTGGCCGACGTATCACCAAGTTTTTTTTCTGGTGCCGCTTTTCCAGATGCCAGGATGGCCGCAACTAGATCAATTGTTGCTCGATCAGTCTTCGGTAACTTTTGTGCAATATGCACTATTGCATGAATACCATCAGGCCCTTTATACGGAGAGGCGTCATGCTCTACAAGCCGTAAAATTTTCCCAACGGCAAGCATCAACCTGTCTCCCTTAGAGTGTGTTGCGCCGAAGGTTTCCATCAGTGCGCCTCCGAATCGTAACCGACCCCATCCCAAATCCATTAGGGCAGCGTCCGAAAAGAAGTCATCAACCATCAATTGGCGCTTTGCGAGTGCAGCCGTTATGCCTCTTACGAGGAGATAGCCAACCAACGAGGGTGTATCTGGCCATTTCTTATCCAGGCTTGGAACAAGGCCTGCCCAATTGAAGGCGGGACTGTCACGTTGGGGTTTGCGTAAAGAAGCGTGTTCTTCAGGCGTCATTTTGGAATAGATCAAAGAGAAATCATCTTCTTCAGGAGAAATTGACATTATTATTTTCCTTTCCCAGAAGAGTTGATGCGGGCAACTGAATGCTCAAGAGCCGATTCTGGATCGAGGAATCGAACCAGTCTATATTCCTGTTTGGTCATTCGGTTGTGAAGAAACTCCAGACGCTTTTCTTCACGCTCAGTGCGTTCCCTACCAGCACTTGCGACCAATATGTTAGCAATGACCATTGCATCCTTTTCTAATTTTTGTGCTACGTTTTTTGCCCTCACTGCCATTTGTACATACGGGTCATACTCGACACGCGAACGGCGGGAAGCCGTAACGGTCATCACCTTGGCCATGTTGATTTGCGTTTGTTCCAATGTTGCAGTCATAGCGTTCATATCTTCCCCTGTTGCCTTTCGGCTGTTCGGCCTCCTGATACAGCGAGGCAGGTGATACAGCATCTCGCGTCCCCCGAATTCCATACCGCAGTATTCACATGGCCGCAGTTTCTTTGGTTTTGGTGGCGCTTTAGCCTGTCGCCTTCGTCCTGCCTCACTCTGGAAAGCAGGCTCAGGGATGGTATCCAGTTCCCACGCTTCCGTGTACTTCATAATCCAGAGCGTACACATTATTTACCAAACCTGCAAGGTAAATTCTTAGCTATTTTGGAAAGCCTCTGAACACAAAGAGCCCACTCGAAACCGAGTAGAATCATGCAGACGAACTGAAGTGGGTCTCTTTGTGTTTGCAATTACCAATCACGTCGCAAACTCTTTCATCTTGCGGTGACAGGTGGTCAGGTCTACGCTTGCGCACCGGGCAAAATCGCAAAAGATGTCAAATATTCACAAGGGAGAACCATGAAACGTTTTGTAATATTGTTTGTCTTAATCTCTGCCTGCTTCGCTATTCCAGCTCACGCCGATAATATCCAGAACTTCTATCTTGATTTCGCTGCCCCGCTACAAATTACTGGCTACATAACCGTTGACACAACTACAGGGGTTCCGCTTAGAGGAGATGTTTTTGTTTACAACAGGTATAACGCCTTTGTAGAGGAATTGAACGGAGATCTCACCCTCCGTTCGTGCGGTGAAGGTTGTCAGGACTTCCCGAACAATGTTGTTTTCGATCTAACAAGCAAAGACTTCCCCTACAGCGGATATCTCGAATTTCAACTGCCTACAACATTAGTCGGATATCAGGGCGGTGAGGTCTGCTCGGGATACATATATAGTCCGATTGGCTGCTCGCGTGATTGGTTTGGTACTTACCTTGCTATTTCTGACGTCACTGTGGGGATAAATGGAAGATTAGTTCCGACTCCTGAGCCATCAACACTGTTCATGCTGGGCTCTGGAGGGATTGGACTTCTCGGTGTTACTCGTCGCAGATTAAAACTCTAACAAACAAAAAAGCCCCACTCCATTCCTCTGCACACTCTGCATTGGGTATGGAGTGGGGCTTTTTTTTGTTTGTAAATACTGATCCTGTCGCAAACTAGTTCATCTTGCGGTAGATGCGGGGAACGGCTATGCTTTGGCATCGGACCAAATCTGAATGTAGAGGAATCTGATATGACTCCTATACGAATGAACACCTTGCGATTTTTTCTTTGCGGCCTGGTACTGGCTGCTTTACCGCCCACTGCTGCTTTTGCAGACACCATCTCAACTTTTGCTGCCAACGGCGGTTCCTATTTCGGCGGTATTTTTACAGGCACCGTCGTTATGGACACCACTCTTGGATTGGTGACTGATGTTGACATCACCTATCAACGTGGAACGACTGTGAAGGAGTTCGTAGGTTCCCCTGGGCAGTTCGCGATCCCATCTCAAAATCTCTTTGAGTTCTACCTGAACGACACAACGAATGACCAGTTAATCATTCTTAAAGAAGGAACCTCTGTAGTGGGTTATACAGGCGGTCCGCTCTGCTCATATGATCTTCCACTTGAGTGCCACGCCACGGATGGGCCATATTGGTTTAATAGTATTTGGATTAACGAATTTACGCTTGAACAAGATGAGATGGTATCGGGGTCATTAGTTCTAACCGATACTGTGATAACCCCTGAACCCACATCTCTCGTTCTGTTGGGAACTGGGCTGCTGGGCATCGTAGGTGCTATTAGTCGCAGGCTGTTCAACAGCTAGGCACAAAGAAGCCCCATACCAAACCCAATGCGAGTGCAGAGGGAATAATGTGGGGCTTCTTTGTTATCATTTTGCGGTGAGGGTGAGGAACGACTACGCTTGGGCAGCGGGCCTAATTTTACAATTGGAGGACCTATGAGGAAATCGCTGTATGGGTTAGCAATGTTTCTCTTTCTGCTTTCTATTTCACACCGAGGACTGGCAGACTCTGTCTTCAGCTTTTCCTACAACGCAATGCCTATTGATGCAGGTGGGGACATCGCAGAAGGATCAGGTACGTTCACAGCGAGTCAGTATGGTTTTCAGCTCTACACAATCACCAGCATCACTGGCAGTCTGAGTTATTCAACTTACGGTCAACCCACAGAAACGGTCAATATTACAGGGCTGCTCCCGACAGGTACTCTGGGATCTGACAACATATTCTCCAGTCATGGCGCAACACCTAACTTCACCTTGGAAGGCGTCGTGTTTAGTCTCAGCAACGGAGATACAGAGCGGTTTTATAGTGGCGACCTTGGGCCTGCGGGTGATGACGAATCGGGCTTTTTTGCCACGGAGATGGGTGGCCACTCTGGTTTTTATGTCAGTAACACTTTTCGGTTGTATCTGGATCAATTCACCGTTACAGAAGTGACTCCGTCAGCAGTTCCCGAACCACAGTCTTTGCTTCTGCTGGGAACGGGGTTGATCGGTGCTATCGGAGCCATTCGACGACGGATATTTGGCTAGTCAAAGTCTTCCAGTCAGCCACAGTCAACCTTCAATAGATTCACCGTATATGACATGCGTTATCGAAAAAACAAAAAGCCCCCATTCTCTCGATGTTCTGATTAAGGATGGGGGCAGTTGTTTGCATCAATGAATCACGAGCGGGTTAGCATCATCGTTTCACAGTACATCTCTAGTATGGGCTGGAAGCTGGTTGGCTTCCATTGCCCAAAAGTTGCAAAATCAACCTTGTGGACTATGCGTGCATGGTCAGGTACTTGATCGGGTGCGTTCCTGCATCCGTAGAATAAGAACCGCCACGTCCGTATCCAATGAATCCAACCGCACCCTTAGAGATCAGGTAGGTATAGGGGTCGCGTGCGATGCTGAACTCACCAACGTTGCGAAGCGTGTAACCAGACTTGAAATCACCAAAGGCAATAGGTTTGTTAGTGGCTGCAATGTTCGGAGCGTACTGATCCAGAACAACAGGATGGCCCAGCAGAGTACCCAGAGCATCCGCACCATTCGGAGCAGACAGTGCAGGCTGGAACAACGGACGGCCAGTGGTATCCACAACACCCAACAGAGCGGTACGAGTAGCAGCGTTCATCGTCCACGTTGCATTAGGCAAATACGCAGGATCAAGGCTGCCGTACAGGGCCAGGAGATCCGCGTAGGTTACAGCAGTCGGACCAGCAGATGTTGCACCAGACGTTGCACCTGCGAAGTAGCTACCAAAGCTGCCCGAGCCCTGCGAGATGTTCTTAGCGAGTCCACGATAGAGACGTTGGCCGAACGCATCGCGGATGAATGCATCGAGATCAAAATAACTGTCCTGAAGTTCCTCAATCGTTACGAGGATTGCGCCCGTGGTGTACTTGTCTGTGTTGCTGGTAATGGTAGACAGCACAGGATCGGTTTCCGTCGCCGCCGTGTCTTCTCCCCAAGTCGTAAGGCCGTTGGCAGTGTCGTTAACCAGACTGACCTTCATCGAAGCACCTGTCTCGGTCTGCCGCTGATTGACGATGTTTACCACACCACCGTAAGCAAGCTGTGCCTGCGTGAGGATGGGGCTAAATGCAGGGGCTACAAGCTGGCTACCACCAGTGATGCTGCCTGACGGAGTTGACACCCCCAAATCACGATTTTCACTAACCTTGCCGTGAATAACGAAGTCACGCATGGCACGCTTTTCAAGCTCAAAACGTTCATCGTTGCTAACACCAGGCTGCGAACGCGGAGGACGCTGTGAACGAATTTCCTGTGCGGTGATCTCATCCTTGATGGAGTTATATTCTTTGTGAAGCTCATCTACCCTTTTCTTATCAGCGGGGGACATGACGGCTTTCCCACCAATCTGACGGGATTCAATGGAGATCAGTGCAAGATCAGACTTGAGTTCTGCAATAGACTTAGACATATATGTAATTCCTTATTCCTAGCTCATGGCTAGATTGTTTGTGGCACAAGACTCCACGGGCACAGTTAAATGCGTTTGGGTCAGGGGCTCGTAAATTGTTATTGGATCGAGAGTGCTACACGCTTCTGGGTTGAGAGCCTGTGCTTGGATTGCTTGGCAGGATGGTTGTCACTGCCATGTGTTGATTTATTCGTTGTCAGCGTTCCCAATAGGCTTGATCTTCTCGTTACTCACTGGCGGCCCTGCATCGACCAGTCTGCTAATGTCGCAAAGATTGACTTGCGCCAACACTAAGTTTCCAGTGGCAGGGTCTTCCAGAGGCTCAAGGTTCGCCAAGTGCCTCACTTCGTTAGTCGTAAGTGCAGAACTGTTACGAATCAGGGCCAGTGAATTAATCATTGTGGCAGGGTCAGCCTCTAACAGCGAGTGCCAATCGTGTTTGATGAGGTACTTGCTCATCTGCCCAGGGAATAGCTTCTGCAACAACTGTTGCTGCAAGTCAATCATCAGAGGCTTCAAAGCAAGCTGGTAGAAGCTGAGCATTTGTGCTGCGTAAGTTTCTCCAGACACCCTTGCTTCACTGGAAACAAGTTGCGTCGACACATGGAACAGGCCGCAGACAAACTCTCTGGACAGTTGCCTGGACTTAATCCAGCTAGCGTCTTCAGGACTAAATGAGATGGGCTTATAGTCCATTCCTTGATCAAGGACCGCTATAGATCCCTGATTGTTTGAGCCTTGAAGCGCCCGCCAGTCATTTCTCATGGCCAGCTTGTCTTCAGGTTTAGTCTTCATTCCCGCAGGCAGCGTAATAACACCCGAAGGTGTCGCGTAATTGCCGTAAATCCTCTGTCCAAACTTGTCCTGCGCAATAGCTTCACCGAGTACACCACGTGCATAGGACACCGCACTCTTGCCCGTTATTCCGTCTCCAGAGGCAAATGCTGCTACCCGAATGATGGATGAATCAGGAAGAGTCCGTCTTGCTGTGCCTACCGTGATGTCAAAGAGCAGATCCCCTTGAGCATTCCTGTAGGCTCGGACATTCCTTGAGTCATGGAACCATAGTCCATTTGCTAATCCTGTGGCAGGATTCTTTGTGATCTCAATGTATGCCGTCCCGTGGAGCAAACAGGCCGTGTAGAACTCATGCCATAGGCGTTTAGGTGAAGACTCAATGTTAGGAGCAAATGCCAGCAAGTCGTGTATCGGATGGCCGAATGACTCTTTCTTGCTGCTGCCTACACGCTCATATAGCTTCAACGGCATCGAAGCAATGCTGCCTGCGATTAGGTCAATGCAGGATGAGAACGTTGCCAAGCCTAAAGCCGAATGTGGATCTACGCTTACACCTGCCTCAGAATATCCACCACGTTCGAGAAAGTGCCAGTTGGCTGCTGAGATGGGATTAGATTGGGTACTGCGCTTCTCAGGCGGACTCAGCCCGAGGGTTTGTATTTTCATAGTTTGTCTTTCTGTTGGGTATAAGGCGGCTAAACGCGGGCTAGATGGTATCTAAATGCTGGTAAAACTATCATGTGTCACATTAGGAATAGAACCCCAACCTATTGTGGTTACATGGTATTCAGATACAGCTAATGGTATAAATACAACATTTTCAACCGTGGACGAAATTTTTTGACTACCAGTCGGTCTACGGCCACGAAGGAGGGAGCTTTCATAACCCCCTTCCCTTCGATCACATACGGCATCAAACGAAATCAGTCGAATCCTTTAACCAAATGATGGGATTATCGCGCTGTAGATGGTCTGCGTTGACTCATGTTCTTACCCAAGTTCACAGCACCAGCCATGATGTGCGGGGCAGCGGCACTGATCGCACGATGGATAGCAGCTTCGGTCTGTGCAGGATCTGTTGAGTGTCTGGCATCAATAGCACCGGCAGCGAAGTGGATACCACCTGCACCACTGCTGACACTAGAAAGCTTATGGTTAGGAACGATGCTTCCAGAGGATGAAGGCACGAACAACTCTGGTCCCTGTTCTCCTACGATTGCTGGACCATCAATGGGTCCACCTGTTGCCAGGAACGGAAGCAAGCCTTTTAGAAGTCCACCAGCACTACTTGCGGCCGCACTAGCGGCCCCTGCTATACGTACGTACATAGGATTATTCTGTGTCCCTGGCTTGCCACCAGAACCCAGATGAAATGCGCTGAGAACAGATCCTTCTGCCTTCTCTAATCCCATGCCAGCAACACTGCGTGCCACACCAGCGCCGAAGTTACCGAAGCTAGATCCTTGGCCAGAGATGGCAGCAACGATTTGTTGATTGAGTCCTTTGAGTGTGGAGTTGGTAAGCTCACGCATCTGGTTTGCGGCATCTTTGGATGAAGCAACGAAGTCATCTATTGCCGAATGAAATCCAACACCAGCACTAGAACCAGAAGGATTGGCGCTCTGATTATCGGCTGCAACCTGCATCTGACGGTCTGCACTTAATGCATCGATCTGATTCTGATTGGCATTTGAAGCAGCCCTACGTCCTGTTGGATCGTTGTCGTAACGTTTATCAGATGCAATGACTCTCTGCTGTTCCTGAAGCTTGGCCAGTGCGTCTGTGTACTCCTGCGTGTGAAGTGTTGCACTGGCAAGAGCAGCATCTTGCTTAGTCATCTGTCCAGTAGCAAGGGCCATCTGAATAGAAGCTTCAGCCATTTGATTAGCGTTAGCTTTGCTGGCTTCTGCACCTTGGCTTATAGCCTGAATCCATGCAGCGGTACTTTTACCACTCTGGTTCAGTTGGAAATTATCATCTGAAGACAACCCTGAACTCTTGAAGAAATCAAGATTATGTTCAGCAGCGATCTTCTGCATGTCAGCGAGTGCATCCAGATATTGTTTGTAACGCTGCTGATTGACTTCAAGTGATTCTCGGAACTCTTCAGCCTGTTTCTTGCGAAGTGCGGAGGCTTTGTCAGCAGCGTCTTTATCAGCCTGTGCCTGTTTCTGCTTTGCGGCCAACTGAGCATTTGTTAGCTGTTCCTGCTGCCTGTTCTGCTCCTCAAGGATGTTGGTTGCAACGCCTGTATCAATGGCGTTGTTGGCGTCATTGTTCAAACCAGGGATTGCTTTGCGCTTGTCACGGTCACTGAGAACGTTATTTAGCTCAGACTGCTGGGAGTTGTGGAGATCCTGAAGAGCTTTGTCTGCACCGGCACTATCGCCATTGTGGACAGCTTGCTGGTACCTGAGCCCAGCATCATTCTGCTGATCGCCGTAATACTTTACTGTGCCTTCACGGTCAGCGGTTCCCTGCCTGCCCATCAGCAGAGAGAAGCTGCTCAAGTGGTTCTTAGAGAGCAACTGGTCCATCGCGTCGTTATCGACTTTGAGTGACTGCGCAAACTTATCTGCTGCAACTCTAGCTTCGTCAATGGATATTGCAATTTCATTTTGAGGTTTTCCCTGCAATTTAGCTATAGAGTTCGTGAGTTCATCGTTCGTAAGTTTAAGGCTGTCAGTTGCTGATTGCGTAGAGAGATTCAGTTGACCGAAGCCCGTTGTAATGGCCTTGGGCATCTCCTGCACCTTCTTCACGAAGTCTGCAACGTCTGTTCCTAGACGGGCTAGAACACTAGCTGCGGCAATTGCACCAATCAGGGGGAACGCTGCTGCGAATGCTTCTCTTGCTAATTTGGATTGACTGGTCCACTTTTCAAGAGCCCGAAGATTGTTCGTCATGGGGTTCTCTAGCAACCGAAGAGATGCAGATGCGGACTGCATGGAGGTTACAGTGCTGCGTCCAGCTTCCGATGTGGAACCCTGAAAACTTTTGACCTGTTTGGTGATTTTGTCCATGCCGCTGCTGAAATTATTCGCATCAACGCTGAACTGAATACTTACTTTTCCTGCGGGGGGCATGGTTCACCTACTTCTGAAATGTTGTCTGGGTTACTGGCGGCCTTCACTATCTCTTCGTTCAGCGAGTCAACAATGACAGCACTGATTGCATCGGCTTGAGATTCAAAGGTCGGCCGAACCCAAGGTCTAGCTGCTACGAATCCAGTCTCTTTACCAGGTCCGCGTGTCTTGCCTGCGTTCTTGCCTTCTTTGATTAGCTTGGAATAGCCGCCTTTTACCTGCCGATGGCCGTACTCCACCATCGTCGCGTAAGGCGCAGTCCACGATCCGGGTCCGATTGTCGCGGTTATACCTGTGCTGGTTTTCTTGACGCTCAACTCAATATCGGATGCCATTGCACCAACAGGCAGAGCCGTTTTGGAAGGAAGGTCAGGTCTGACTGGTGCAGCTTCAGCAAGAACGGATTGCATAAGCTTTCCACCCTTGCGAAGCGACTTGCGAATAACCTTCTCGGCTGCCTTCGTCTTCAACTTGTCGAGATTGGCAACTAGCTCATTCAGTCCAGTAACCGTTATAGAAATGCCGTCTGCCATCAGGCGATCACCTTTTCTCCAGCAACATCCCCAACGTACTCGACTTTGACCACATCTCTGTACGAGTAAATCTCAGCGCCAAGATGCTTGTTGGCGTACTTGCAGGCTTTTGTGATGCTGCCGTGAATGTCTTTTCCGACAATTGTGTAGCTGAGAGACGGTCTGTTGAAGGCTTGGGCGATTGTGACGTTATAGAGTTTCATTATTCTTATTTCCTTTATGGTGTTACGGGATAGGGTTGCTACGGTATTACTCAACAGCGGGGAGTCTAAAACTCAAGCGTGGAGCGTCTACGTTCAGTAATCCTGTTCTCGCGAGTTCTTCTGCTGCGCTCATGGTCTGCTCAAATGACCATCCGATGCTGCTGGGTTCAATGATGACAAATTCATTACGTTTGCAACCCATCGCATAGCAGACACACAAGTACAGCCTGAGCGCATCTTGGCTCAGTGATAGATGAAGCCCTGATTGAAGAAATCGTTTGTCCATCTTGATTGAGACAATGCTGTTGTACCAATAAGGGTCAGGTCTGTTGGTTAATCTGCTCACTTGGAGGAATACACCTTCTCGCGTTCTTTACGAACAGACCAACCTACGCCTGAATAATTTTCCGTACGTTTGCCCACTGCACGACTGACCACGGGTTTTCTATGCTGTCCAATTCGTGCAGTGGGCTCACGGCGTATTTGCTTCTCGGGTGGGAGTAGCTGATACTTCGATTGCCCGTCGCCGTGTCGGATGTTCACGAATCCGGCACGAAATAATTCAAGCTGCGCTGCCTCTAGTTCGGCACCGGTCAAATGCGCCTTTTGTGCTGCTTCATCCGCAGACAGCCAAATGCTGGTGACGCCAGAATCGCCTAGCCGATTCGAGATGAATTCATAAAGCCTCTGTGCTTTCGGGCTGACTGCATTCGGATGAGGAATCATTTGTTTGTTCCTTTTTGGAATTTGGAACCCAGCGAGAGGAGCACAAGTTGTGTGTCCGTTAACCGCGCATCAACTCTCATCTGGGATATTGCGGCTGTCCCTTTGGATGATTCAGCCGCTTATCACTCACACGAACAGGAGAGGACGTGTGAGCAATCTTAATAATTGAAGCCAAGGTCAACTGACGCCACGGTGTAGGCAACCTTGGCTTATTGCCAGCGATTGGACCACAAGGCAATTCTAAAATGTTTTAGTTTGTGACTAGATCGGTTATTTCATGCAACAGTTCCCCACGAATCACAAGCAACGTTGCCATTAGACCTTGGGCGCGATTCACTGGCCGTTGCCCAAAGCTCCATCCGTGCAGCTCCATAATGTTCTCTTCTTCGAGTTCGTCTATGAGTTCGTGAATGGACTCAATCGCTGATTTCATCTGGGCGTATTCGACATTGCCAGGCCGAGACACAATCTGTTGTCTTTGAAGAGAGCGCACATAAACATCGAATATCGAGTAAACCTTCCGTCCCTCTAGGGTTTTGTCATTGCAATCCTGCATCCATAGCCGAACGATACCGATTCTGAATTGGATTCGCTTCTCTGGAGTCCAGAGTCGCTCAGGTTGGTTTTCTACTACGGTCACGGTCTTAGCCACGGCTGGACCTCCTGTTTGAATTTGTGGGGATTGTTTGTATGCAAAAAGCAGGAACCCAGCCAAGCGTTAGCCAGGTTCCGAATCAGTTGAAAGAAGGTTAGGAGATGGCCACATCTCCTAACCTATACATACGTGTCAGAAACTCGGAAAATATAAGCAGTATGGGGACAACATTTTGATATTTATTTTTCGAGTGGTGGGTTTGGGAGCTTGCATACTATGCAGCCGAAGAGTGGATGCTTACGACTTCTCCGCTGCCCCAGTTCTCATGTGCTTCAGGTACGGCATAGTAAACAAACGGAGATCCCTTTTCGCCCTTGCCTTCGCGCCGAAGCTTTCCTTGTTCTGTAAGTTCACTAAGCAGAGGCAGCAGTGTGGGCTTGGAACATCCCAACAAACCTTGCAACTCTTGCTGGCCAATACCAGGTTTGTCATTAGTGTGGTCGATAATGCTACTACGGTAGGTTTCCTTCGTGCTGGCGACACGTTTCTCCTGCAAGGTCTTGACGGACTGACCAATAGAAAACGATCTAGTATTCTCATCAAATTCAAGCTCTGTGTAATCCAGCCTGGAACCATAACGCTGTGAGGTTCTGATCTTTCTCGTGTCTCCCATCTCTCCAGTCAGAAAGACAGAGGTGCACATTGCAGCAATGATTGCGCTAGAACCGAGAATTGAGTCTCCTGCCTCTTCTGTAGCACGCTTTTTGAGATGGTGAACTGCCAGAAGGACAACACCCCTCTTCTCTGCCACCTCTACCAGGTCTGCCAGTGCCGGCGCAATTTCCCCATAACTGTCCATGTCGACACCAGGCAAGAAATTTACCAGAGGGTCAATGATTACGAGCCTTATCTCTGGCATCTGCTTCAAAGTGTCTGACAGCCGCGACGCAAATCCAGTTCCAGGGCGACGAAGAACGACATGAACACCGACGTTCGTACCAAGTAATTGGAAGTGCTCTACCAGGTGTGCGCCGATTTCTTCGGATGCAAAATACAACACTTCGCCCTTAGAGATAGAGCGTCCAAGGAATTCAGCGCCTTTGGCTACGCAACTCGCAAGCTGGCGCACAAGTGTGCTCTTGCCGCTTTTTGGTTTGCCAGCAATCATATTCAAACTTCCTACCGGGAACAGGTCGTCTACGAGGTATTCAATTGGTTGGTCCTTTGAGGATTCAAGGAGTTGAGCGAGGGTTAGGGGTTGAAAAGCGTTTGACGACATGAGTGTTTAGTACCTTTCAAATTTCTAAGTTGAGATTTGTTGGAATTCGCGCAGGGATGTTTCCTTGATAACGATCTGTTTCCGCTAAAACCCTAGTGAGCAGAAAAACAGAGAATAGAAACAGGAGTATAAGAGAGAAAGAATATATAGTTCTTACTCTTAATACCTTTCTGTTTACTGTTTTGTATTTCTCTGCTCACTAGGAAATTTAGAGAATAGAAATTTCAGAGGCAGAAGTTTTTGAAACTATTAATCTCTGGATACAAAGGAAACATCGCGGACTAGAGTGCACAGTTTAGTGGGTTTACATTGCCTTCCCTTTCAACGCCCGGTCACCCTTGGTAAACCGTTGGGATACCGCTGGCTGTGTCATCCCGTACTTCCTGCCAATTTCGACTTGAGTCCTGCCTGCACGCCTGTCCTCATACATCCCACGATCAGGCTCCAACATTTCTTCGATTGCCATATCCACGACATCCGATACGGAGTCCTCTAATCCCCAATCCTCCGAATCCTTCCTGCCCCCAAGCCACGCAACATCCGCAGCACTGTTAGTACCCTGCTCATCCTCACCTTTGCCAAACGCTACATCAGAGTCATAGTCAAACATTGCTTTGCGTTCAGCCAGATCAATCACAGCGCCCTTCCTAAACAAACCCATCGCCGCAGTGACGTAATGGCAACATGGTTGGCGCAACTGCTCTCTACGATCAGTCATCCGTTGCAAGGTGCCCATGATCTCAATCATGAAATCGCTGGTGGCATCCTCAATCTCATCTGCTTTCGTCAGTTGCCCTGCCACCTTGGATTGCTTGAACCTAGTCTGTACGAAACCATGCAGCGCCTCATAGAACCGTTCTCGATACTCTGGGGAAGGATCAGAAGCCCACGCACTGTATGCATCGTCCATTTGTCGGTCTGTTGTAGGCGTGAAGGCTGCGACCTTCTTCTCTTCATTTCCCTTAGCCTTCTTCTTCGGTTTGGGTTCAGGTTGCCAACTGAATCGGCCACGATCTTTATCAGGAGCCTTACTCAGAGAATTGAACGTATTGGCAGACTCGTCAGCAATTACATGCTGACCATCGTGTCTGAATCCACGAAAGGATTCTTGCGCAATCCGAAGCCGTTCATATTGGCCTCGCTCGGCCTGTGTCAGATCGAGCGGACTCTGGTCACTCCGTAACGAGTCAACGAGCCCCTCGGATAACCACACACCAGGCCCACTGGTTTGGTTGTGTGCAATGATTGCGTGCTGCTTGATATATTTCTCGGCTTCGTCATCTTCAGGTTCGTTACCAGATGCCGAGAGATCGAGCAGAATTAAGCCATGCGGCGTCGCTGGGATTTCTTGAGGGTTAGGTGTAGCCCAAATCGCTCTGAGGGCCTCTACGGTTAAGGTGCTGGGTTCGTGTGCAATTGTTGCTGTGGCCAAACTGGACTCTCTTTCAAATGCTGGAATTTAACGCAGGGGGTTCCATTGCCCTCAGTGAGGGCTGTGTGGGAGCCGAATTATTTAGGGAATTAGGTCACGCTGGTTTCAATGACGTAAGCCTCGAATACCGTTCGCGGAATACGGAGGACACGATACCTGCGAGTAAATCGAGACTCGCTACTGCCAAGGTTCAACACTCCAGGTCTGTGTTCAAACCGACGGACTACGGTATCCTCGGATACCTTTAGGAGTTGTGAGATTTCCGCTGGCGTCAAATACTCAACGTCTGCGGAAGCATCAATGTCACTGATGACAAATGCAATAGGTACGTCTGAAAAATCAGACACTTCGGGTATAGGCATTGCTTTAGGTTCCTTCTGCGCTAGAGATACGTATGCATCTAGCGGGGCCAGTGAATCAAATGGTGGATCGGCAGAAGGAACGGCAATAACTACACGGTGGAGAGATGTCGTATCACTTCTGTTGACGCAGCTTCGCGTCTATTTAGTTGTCAGGTATTTGCGTAAAGGTTCGCGTTTTTAGGGTGCTGGGCCGCACCAGGTTCTTGGTTATTCATCAACCAAGGTCTGCTCGTTTAATATGGCCGTCGCTCACAGCCCCCGCGTTTGGACGGGATTATATTGTTTCCAGAGGTTCGCTAGAGTCTAGCCCATGCAATTGCGGACTACACATCTAAAATCTGCTACTAACAAAGGTAACAGTTACGTTACCAGAGTGAGATCCGAATTGCAACTCCTATTTTGCTTTTATGTCAACCCCCTCCAACTACAGAGTCCTTTTTTGCACTACTTTTGCACTAGTAACTCGCGGAAGGTGCGATTTCCGAGATTCACGAGGTAATAGAATCAGTTATTTACAATGGAATCAATACCGTAACTAGGTTCGATCCCTACCGCGTCCACCATTTATCTCGACATAATGAATACTTTGCTCCGCGTAAGACCGGAACTTATGCTTTGTGATCACTGTCACATCTAACAGTATGCGTCGATAAAGCGGTTCGTTATGGTGGCGATATCACTCACAGCGAGTGATCGTGGACTAGGTTTGCCTTGTCCTAATAGGTAACGGCACATGAAAATCTTCTAGGACGCTTCCACCTGATCGCCATGACTGCACGGAGATTGCTGATGTCTTCCTATGTGGGATCCTATCCAAATCCAGAACACATGAGATATTGTTCGACGAAGGCGCGAAATTTCTTATCTGCTTTTTTACTAACAGTGCGAGGAAAAAACGCCATGGGGATATTTTTGGCTTTTTGGATCTGTCTTTCTGTACCTAACACGATCACAGCTCAACAGATTGGGCACTATCTACAAGGCGTTGCAGGCCTTTGAAAACGGCTCTACTACTCCGCTCGGAGTTTACATTAGCTATTTACCATATTTAAATCTCATCGACTCATTTCGAAATAGTGATGGCTCGACTCTACTAAACGCGAACCTGAATGTTGTCGCACACAATGCTATCTTCCAGACCATGACGAAAACCCGCATCCTTGGTGCGGCCTACGGCTTGACGTTTATATTGCCTGTGGTCAATACCCGGCTACAAGCGAATGTATTTGACTCAACGTTTCAAAGCGCCGGGATGTCGGATTGGTACTTTGCGCCGGTCATACTCGGATGGTCGAAGGGTAAGACCGAGTACGTGCTGAACTATGGCTTTTATGCGCCGACTGGTAATTTTGACCCGAATCGCGCAGTGAACCAAGGCCTTGGCTTTGGGAACATCAGGTGCAGGCGGGTGCGACGCACACCATTGACAAAAAGAAACTCTAGAATACTTCACTGCTCTCTACTTGGGAGATCAAAGTAAGTTTGCAAAGATCTCAAACCTGGACCAATGGCCAATTTTGAATACAGTCTTGGCAGGCGATTTTTCAAGTACCAGATGAACGCTGGAGTCGCCGGGTTCGCGTATCAGAAACTCTCTCCTGACTCATGAAGTGATGTGGGTTTTTCTTGCACGTGGAGTACGTGATCGTGTATTTGGCATTGAACCCGAATGGAAGTACACCGATGTAAAACATCACCTCGCATACAATCTGCGGTACGAACGACAGTTTGGAATCCAGTCGCGCACCAGTGGAAATATTGTTGTGATTGGCATTACATATGTAAACTTCTTCTCTCCGAAATAGATTTCAGAAGTAGCTACTCCTTAATAGGGAATTCCTCATGGTTCTATAAAGAAATGCCTGTCGATAGTGGTCTTGTGCTTACTAATTATGAGTAGGGACTTTGGGCAACTACCGCCACAGGACGCTGGTTGGTCGAGACGGTTGGCGAATAACGATGCCACGCTCCTAGTTTCAACCACAAATTGATGGCTGAAAAAACTATAAAATGTTTACCGTCCGTGCAGCCTTGTCGCTGACCCCTACGTCCGGAAAGGAACCATCGGCGTTGTTTCTTTCAGGCGGGAACCGACACGAATCAAGAAATTCGTACTGTTTATTTACACAATATTCAGTACATCAGCATTCGATTTTCCATAGCATAGGAATTCACGGTAAGCCTCCGCATGAAACTGCTATTACCGACTGACAGCCCAACGGTAATAGGGATTGTCGGGATCATGGCGTAAAGTCTGGGAGATGCTGCGTGCCCAGGTTTGTCGATCACCATTATAGGCAGCGATTCCGGCAGCGTAAAACGCCATCAAATTTTCACGTTCTGTAGAGATCTCCGCCAATGATGCCGCACTACTATCGATTATCGGTGGTTCGGTCTGAAGTGCTAATAACTCCGGCAGCACATGTGTAATTTCGTCTTGATGTACCCAGGAAGAATACTCGATACGGGGACGATCATCCGTTACCGGAAGCACTGTGCCTGCATAGCGTTCCAACCCTTCCCTTCCCGTCACCCACGTAGCAAGCAGTGCCGCGGGAGATGCAATTCCAATTTCTTTGAGTGCAGCACTCATCGAAGGCTGACTAAAGCGATAGTTTATGCGATTCATATCAAGTTCGATCGGTGTAAGCGAACCAACAAGCAACATCTCATGAAGTTCTGTTGTCCACAAAGTCGAAAAGGGGAAGACATCCAAAAAGCTTTTCACTAAGGAGCGAGTGTCGGCGTCGTTCTGTGTCGCAAGTGGCAGCCATTGAGCAAATAGACCATTGGGTTGGAGTCTAGAGACCGCCAGTTTGTAAAAATCTCGCGAGTAAAGATTCACCACACCAGTCGCTGATGGCGGCGGCGGCTCAAGCGTGATGAGGTCATAACGTTGAGCATTTTGCAGTAACTCTCGGCGTCCGTCGCGCATACGAATTTGAAGTTTAGAATTGGACGACACACTAAAATTTCCATGAAAAAGTGATCCTGCACGCACAACTGCAGGCAATAGTTCTGCGCACACATTCTGATCCAAGAGTGGATACTGCGAGAGCGCGCCTGCTGTTATTCCTGTGCCGAAACCGATGACTAAAGCAGAACGTGGCTCGTCACGGTGGATTATAAGAGGCAACAAAGCCTGAAGGCGCATGTACCGCAAAGAAGGCATAGCGTCGCCAGAGTTTGACACTCCCTGGATGTAAAGCCGCCTGAAGATATTTGCTCCAGTACGCTCTTGCACAACGGCAACTGTACCTCCCTTGCTCTCTTCATAGAACACGATGCTGCCACCGCCGCGTGTTATCGTCAGCAGTCGAGCGAGCCGATCAGAGGGTGTCAGAATGCCACCTGCTATCGTGATGATTCCAGTTGCGAAGACTACCCAACGGATTCGCTTATGAACTTCGGCACCACGAAATGCCGCAATTATTCCTACCGACGCAGCAGCTATGGCAAGAACACCGAGGGATCTGACAAGACCAAGCTTTGGCACAAGAAAAAAGCCGGTCAATAGAGTTCCGACGATGCCTCCTACAGTATTAAATGCAATGACCGCGCCAATATCTCGACCGATTCGATGCTTTCCTACCGCAAGCTGAAGCGCCGCAGGAAACGCGGCACCAAGAAGTATTGTTGGCAAAAAAACGATACCGATCGCAGCGACGAAGAAGCGAGCGCACATACGGGTAAATTGATTTTCGGTGGCCGCATAAATCAGATCCCCGATAGCTGCTTGTATCTGAAGTTGCCAGGCGCCAATGATTGCGATCTCTAACAGGGCGACAAAACCCGCAGCGGCAATCAGAAGACCGAAGGCGCTCCATGGATCATCAACTTTATCTGCAAAACGAGCATAAAGAGCGCTACCGAAGACGAGGCCCGCAAGGTACGTTGCCAGAACGATTGAGAAGGCAAAGCTACGAGTGCTCAAAAACTGAACGATCGCCTGCGACCAGACCACTTCATAGCCGAGAGCAATACCACCGGCCAATGCATAAAGAACGAGAGCTATCCGTGCCTGTTTGGAAAGGCTTTGCTGTTCGGCGATAACAGATGTCTGAGGTCTTCGCAGTATGCCGCGGTTTACCGCAAATGCTGTGACGGCGGATATCAGGTTGAGAATAGCTGCAGCGTACGCAGTGCCACGCACACCAAACCACGGGATAAAGGCGAAGGAACTCAGCAGTGCGCCAGCGATTCCACCCGCTGTATTCACTGCGTAGAAGGTTCCCCCCGCGCCAGCGATAGTGCCATCACCCGAAGTCCAGGAGCGAACAACGACTGGTAGGGTTCCACCCATTAAAAATGCAGGCAAACCAACCAAGGCAAACGGAAGCAGCCATGCCAGAAAACCCACCCGAGTTTCCATCGCGACAAAGGGTGTGGCGGCATGAGACAGAAGGAGCGTGGCAGAGATACCAAGCAGAGCGATCCCAACTTCAAGAATCGCGGCGAGAAGAAGAGGCTGTTCCAAGCTATCGACCCATCGTCCGATAGTGAAGCTCCCCAGCGCGAGGCCCGCAAAAAAAGCACTCACTGCAATTGCTATAGAGTAGACTTCGACACCGACAACCAGCGAGAGTTGCTTTATCCAGAGCATCTGATAAACAAGGGCAGCCGCGCCAGAACAGAAAAGCAGCGCGGCAAAAGCAAACGAATTTGATTTATTGGATGTCTTCCGCTTACGACGATTAGGTGAACGCACAGCGTTGATCTTACGCCGCCGAACCACTGTCAACAATTACTCACTTCTTCTGGCGCGCCGCTGCTGCCGCCTTAGCTTCCTTCACAATCGCTTCGGGATCGATAGTGAAACTCGCCGGAGGTTGGCTCGGTGGATAATCCTTAAACGTCGCTATAAACTCCTGTGCCAGCATCTGCGCCTGCACGCCTAGATATATATTATGAACCATCCAGTCGTAGTACTGATCTGACACCGAATCCGCTCGCTCATAAGGATCCATTCTTAAATTGAAGATCTTTGTGGCTCGCGTGCATACAAAGGGTTCCATCCAAACCGCGAAGCCTCCCGGTGCGCGCTGCTCGCAGAAATCAGTCTTCCAGTTGTCATGTCGAATCGCTACTAGCTGACCATCGTCGTCGAAGTAAAAGAAATTATGACGTGGTGAGTGTTCCTCTTTGCCTTCAAGATAGGGAAGAATATTGTAGCCATCCAGATGGACCTTGTGTGTCATACCACCCGGTCCTGCCCCCTTCAACAAGCGCTCTGTAATGGTCGGGTCTCCCGCTGCTGCCAGCAGTGTAGGAAACCAATCCATACCGGACACAATCTCGTTCGACCACACGTTCGCCTTGATGTGACCCGGCCACCGGATCAGCGCTGGTACACGGAATGCTCCCTCCCAGTTGGAATCCTTTTCACTGCGGAAAGGCGTTGTCGCTGCATCCGGCCATGAGAACTGGTTTGGACCATTATCCGTCGTGTAGATCACGATAGTGTTGTCTTTGATTCCAAGATCGTCAACGGCTTTCAACATCTTGCCGACATCCTGGTCATGTTCCCACATGCCGTCGGCGTACTCGTTGCCTGGCATGCCGCTTTTGCCCCTATATTCCGGACGGACATGAGTATAGATGTGCATCCTGGTAAAGTTCATCCAAACGAAGAAGGGCTTGCCTGCCTTTGTCTGTTCTCCCATGTATGTGACCGCACGGTCCGACGTCTCGTCATCGATCGTTTCCATCCGCTTGATATTTAGCGGACCAGTATCCTCGATCTTCCCATCTGCATAGGCGTGCAGGACTCCCCTCGGGTTATAAACCTTTAGGAAAGCAGGGTCGTCTTTCGGCCAGTAAGGCATCTCTGGCTCTTGCTCAGCGTTCAGGTGATACAGATTGCCAAAAAACTCATCAAACCCATGATTCGTTGGCAAATACTCATCCTTATCGCCAAGATGATTTTTACCGAACTGCGCCGTGCCGTATCCCAGCGGTTTCAGTGCTTCGGCAATCGTAATGTCTCGTTTCTGAAGCCCTACAGGAGCGCCAGGAACTCCAACTTTACTAAGCCCTGTACGAATGGGCGATTGGCCGGTAATAAACGACGAACGGCCTGCCGTGCAGCTGTTCTCCGCATAATAGTCAGTGAAAGTCATGCCTTCTTCGCCAATGCTGTCGATGTGCGGAGTCGAGTATCCCACCAAACCATGGGTATAACGACTTATATTCGCCTGACCGATATCGTCTCCGAAGATGACAAGGATGTTCGGCTTTTTGGCCTGTGCCTGAACCGACTGAGCAAGCAAAAAGCCTCCCATCAGCGGTAAACAGACCGACATTGACGCACGAGACATGACCCTACGTTTCCTCCGCAGTCCCAATATCCGAGTTATCGAAAGCATGTCAGCTCCTTTTCTCGTTTCAACTATCACCCGCATCCGATGAGGCAAGAAACTGGCAAGACTTACAGTCGGATGATGAAAGAGGGAACTTTTGACTGAGCACACTGATCTGAGACTTCTAAACTCCTGAGACTGTTATATGTAGCAGTCACAAGTGCAGAAAAGCGATGATATGCTCACGACCTGCCATACCTGACTCATTCGGGAGGATTAAATGCGCTACCCGATGTCTACAATGTTACATATCTGACTGAATCTATGGGGTATAGAGGTGACGACAACAGCGCATGATTCGATTTTAAATCTGCAAAAACTTATCGGTAAAACCGTACTCGGTCAGGAAGCGATGATTGAGCGTCTTATTATTGGTTTACTTGCAAATGGGCATCTTCTTGTCGAAGGCTTACCTGGGCTTGCTAAGACCCGTGCCATCAAGAAGATGTCCCATTTTTTAGATGCAGGTTTATCGCGGATACAGTTCACGCCCGATCTCCTTCCGTCAGACATTACTGGATCTGAGATTTACTACAGCGCCGACGGCAAGGGCGAGTTTCGTTTTCAAAGTGGACCTGTCTTCAACAATCTCGTTTTAGCCGATGAGATCAACCGTGCTCCGGCCAAAGTACAGGCAGCTCTTCTCGAAGCAATGGAAGAACGACAGGTGACTGTAGCTGGGAAAACACATCCTTTACCACAGCTTTTTCTTGTCATGGCAACCCAGAACCCGATCGAACAGGAAGGCACTTACCCTCTTCCTGAAGCTCAGATGGACCGATTTCTAATGCATATCTACGTCGATTATCCGAAGGAAAACTCGGAACGCGACATCATGCTATTGGTACGTGGCGAAGAACAAGGAAATGTTGCCGTTGCTTCGAACTCCGCATCGGAAAACACAGAGCGTACTTCCCAAGACGTAATCTTCACCGCACGTAGCGAGATCCACAGCCTTCAAATGGCTTCGGCCGTCGAAGACTACATAGTTGCATTGATTGAAGCGACACGATATCCGGAGCGCTATGATAAAGATCTTCGTAAATGGATCCAGATCGGAGCGAGTCCCCGCGGAACGATTGGTCTCGATAAATGTTCGCGTGCTTACGCGTGGCTAAAGGGCCAGGACTACGTAAGTCCCAGCGATGTACAGGCCATTGCGCACGATGTCCTACGTCATCGTCTTCTGCTAACCTATGATGCCCAGGCAGAAGGTGTGAAAGCAGATCAGATTATTAATAAAGTTATTGAATTGGTTGCGGTCGCTTGAGATAAAGGTTTTGGCATGGGAGCCTACGTTGAACTCGACTCACTAACCGCTTTACAGTTCAAAGCGCGCGGCTTCACGCTCATGCCTAGCCAACCAGTGCATAGCCTTCTATTTGGCAGGCGGACTTCTCACGTTCGCGGTCGCGGACTCGACTTTGAAGAACTCCGCAATTACGTTACAGGCGATGACGTGCGCAGTATTGATTGGCGAGTAACCGCGCGTATGCAGAAGCCCTTCGTCCGTGTTTATTCTGAGGAACGAGATCGGCTTACGATGCTTGTCGTCGACCAGCGAATCAATATGTTCTTCGGAAGTCATGTGTCAATGAAATCTGTTGTCGCAGCTGAGATTTCTGCGTTAGCTGCGTGGCGCGTTTTCCAACAAGGTGATCGCGTAGGCGCATTCATTTTTAATGACGAAGAAACGCAAGAGATACGTATGCATCGCAGTCGAGCCAATGTATTGCGAATTCTCGATCGCATGGTGCACCAGAACCATATGCTCCGTGGTGATTCGCCCATGCAACCTCGCCCCGACCGTTTGAATGAAGTGATTGAATCAGTTGCGCGCATCTGTCAGCACGATGCGCTCATTATCATCGCAAGCGACTTTGACGGGGCTGACCGAAGAACTCGTGACTTTCTACTAAACCTTTCTCGCTCGAATGATGTTGTATGTTGCCTGACATATGATCCGTTGGCGGTAAAGCTCCCCGCGGCCGACCAATTAGTCGTCAGCAATGGTCAGTTGCAAGTGGAGCTTATGCTGGGACAGGAGAGGGTTCGCAAAAACATTCTTGATGCATCGGAGAAACGCATTCGTTCGATTCTGTCTTGGCAGCAAGAGCTCGAAATTCCAGTTCTACCTATCAGTACAGCAGAAGATGTTGCAGCGCAGGTACGCCATTTTCTAGGCAAGGTGGAATCTCTTCGGAGACGGATGTGATGAACCCCACTGCCAATCCGTCACTCGCCAAGTTGCACGATTATTATCAGCCTGTACAGCCCTCGTGGATTCCGCAGACCATCGGCTGGTACGTGCTGTTTGCTATTTGCGCCCTCTTGTTTTTTTGGTTTTCTATTCACGCTATTCGAAGATGGCTAACGAATCGATATCGCCGCGAAGCTCTGCGAGAGCTTGCCACAACGACGCCTGCTCAATTTTCCGCCTTGCTCAAGCGAACTGCGCTTGCTGCCTGGCCACGGGAAAAGGTTGCGTCGCTAAGTGGCGATGCCTGGCTGCAATTCTTAGGCGATGTCGCTGCGACCGAGTCATTTCGGAGCCCTCCCGGAAACCGGATTGAAGAATTAGCGTTTTCCGGGGGTACAACATCACGAGAAGACGAACAAGCATTGAGAACTATCGCAACTGAATGGATACGGAGGCATCGTGTACAGGCTTGAGTATCAATGGCTATTGGCCCTTTTGCCACTTCCTCTGCTCGTCTACTGGTTGCTGCCTTCGTACAAAGAAGAACAGGATTCACTTCGACTCAGTTTTTTCGCTTACATCAGTTCAGCGATGGGAATCACTCCACAACCGGGAGCCGTTGTACCTAAAACCAATCGCCTGCAGAAAATTCTTGTCCCCATCTGCTGGTGTTTGATCGTTCTCGCGTTGGCAAAACCGCAACGAGTTGAGCCTCCGATCCAAAAGATTCAGCCTGGACGTGACCTTATGCTTGCGTTGGACATCTCGCAGTCCATGGAGACACCGGACTTCCACACTCCCGACGGCAAGCGTGTGCGGCGTGTCGACGCAGTGAAACAAGTTGTGACCGACTTCATACGCAGACGTAAGAACGACCGTATCGGGCTAATTGTCTTTGGTCAGGCGGCATATCCAGTCACTCCATTTACGCTCGATCACGATGCGTGCATCAAGATCCTCAATCAGACCGACGCCGGCATGGCCGGTCCCCAAACGATGATCGGCGATGCGATTGGCCTAGCCATTAAGCAATTCAACAACAGCGATGCAAAACAGAGAGTGCTCGTTCTATTGACCGATGGCAACGACACGGGAAGCAGAATGCCACCCCGTAAAGCGGCCGAGATTGCAAGTCAGCGTGGCATTACCATTCACGTCATCGGTATCGGTGATCCACATGCCACCGGTGAGGATAAGGTAGATTATGCGGCACTCGGCGATA
This sequence comes from Edaphobacter sp., assembly GCA_035317185.1. GTDB lineage: Bacteria > Acidobacteriota > Terriglobia > Terriglobales > Acidobacteriaceae > Edaphobacter. Next base: position 83,391 of record DATHHN010000065.1, on the reverse strand, counting down.
TCGCAAAGATCACGGGCGGGCAGCTCTTCCATGGAGAGAACCACAGCGAACTGGAGAAGGCATACGCAACTCTCGATGCCATTACATCACAAAACTTCAAGACGCTCAGCTACCAGCCCAAGAGCGAACTCTTTATGTTTCCGTTAGGCTCAGCAGTGGTTCTGCTGACGGGTTATCACATCCTGATGATGATGATCAGCTTCTTACTCCATTTGTTCGGCCGTCGCCAACAGCAACATGATGAAGCAGCCTCTAGTTCTTCCGTCTTCAAGGTACACGTATGAAGGACTGGTGGTCAGCGTTACACTTTATCCAGTCTAAGTGGCTGTGGTTGCTGTTTGCAGTGCCTCTCATCTATTTTTCGTTCCATATTCGTCACGATGTGCGTGCCCGTTGGCAACGTTATATCGACCCTGGACTGCTGGACCACTTAATCGTTTCGCCCAAACGTCGTTGGCGGATCCGACCTATTCACATGATCTGCATATTGATCGCTCTCGGCTCAGTCGCCCTTGCCGGCCCCACTTGGCGGCGGGAGCAGCCACCGTTCACAGAAGACAAGGCTCCAATCGTCATCGCACTTGATCTATCGCTGACCATGGACGCAATCGATCTTGATCCAACAAGAATTGAACGCGCGAAGTTGAAGCTACGCGATTTATTGAAGGTCCGCAACGGGGGTCGTACAGCTCTGTTTGTTTATGCCGGGACAACACACATGGTACTTCCATTTACGACAGATAATTCTTTGTTTGATTTGTATCTCGATTCGCTGTCGACTTCACTGATGCCAAGTAAAGGAAAAGATAGTTCCAAAGCTCTGCACACTATTGAAGACTTTTTAAAAAATGAAACTGTTCCAGGAACGATTCTTTTCGTAACAGACGGAATAGAACTGCGTGCTCTTCCCGCATTCAGACAGTTCACATCACAGAATGCGGATAAAAATGACGTCCTGGTGATGGGCGTCGGCACGTCACGCGGTGGGCCGATACGCACGGACGGCAATCACTTCCTCAGCGATCCTTCGGGTCGCCGTGTCTATGCAAGGCTCGATGTGGACGCGCTTCGTTCGTTGAGCAGTCTGGGTATCTCCGCTACAACACTTACGCTTGACGATAGCGACATTCGATGGATTCAGCGTCGCGTACAGCATCATCTGGAAACCGTGCAGCAACGTGACAGTAAACTGCACTGGATTAATGAGGGATATTGGCTGACGATACCTATTGCCGCAATTGCTGTTCTTTGGTTCCGCAAAGGGTGGACGGTACGCTGGACGTCGGCTGCGTTTGTCTTTGTCTTCGTTCTTCCTCCCGTCAGCGGGAATGTTAGGTTTCGATGGCTCGATCTCTGGCTTACTCCGGATCAGCAGGGACGTTATTACTTCCAGAAAACCGAATATCAAAGTGCAGCGGAACGATATGAAGATCCGGTATGGAAGGGTCTCGCCTTGGTTCGCGCCGGAGACGATGAGGGTGCTCTGAATGCGTTTGCTCTTAGCGATTCCGCCGAGGCCTGGTATAACCAGGGCAATATTTTGGCGCATTTGGGTCGATATCCCGAAGCTGTTGAAGCTTATCGACAAGCATTGACACGGCGGCATCCCTGGAATGAGGCACAGGAGAATCTTGAGCTTGTTGAATCGCTGATCCCCAAAACAAAAAAGAAGGATAAACACGAAGATCAAGAGATTTCTCCAAATCTTCCTCCCGACCAAGTTAAGTTTGACGAAGAGGGAAAGAAGGGTAAGAAAGCAAAGATCCAGCAGATCAAGATCGACCCGGCAAAGATGGCGGATATTTGGATGCGAAACATTCAAACTACACCGGCTGATTTTTTGAGGCTTCGATTCACAATCCAGGCTGCACAGGAGAGACATCGATGAAGCCCTTCTTCATATCGATTGCTCTCGTGTGTTCCGCTTTGGGGGCATTTGGGCAAGCGCCCGTTATTCGCGCACACCTCGAACCCTCTAAGGGAATTATCGTAGGCCAGCCGATACATCTCGTCGTGGAGGTGCTGGTTCCCAATTTTTTTACGGGTAGTCCGGATTTTCCAAACTTTGAACTAGAGAATGCGATTGTGGTGCTTCCCGAGGAAACTCCGCAAAATATGAACGAACAGGTAAACGGACAGAGGTATGCCGGAATACGCCGGGCTTACTTTATTTATCCACAACAGCCAGGTGATTTTCGATTGCCGCCAGCGCAGTTTACTGTTCCTTACACGAGTACTCCTCCCAAAACGACAGAAGCGCATTTAGCGCTCCCGCCCCTTACGTTTCACGCAGACATTCCTGCGGCCGCGCGCGGGCTTAGCTACTTTTTACCGACGACTCAGCTCACCTTGCAACAAAAATGGAGCTCACCGCTGAACAAGCTTCGTGTTGGCGAAACTGTGGAGCGCGTTATCACTATCACAACTACCAAAATGCAGAGTATGCTGATTCCTCCATTGCCATTAGAGGCACCTACGGGTATTCGGATCTATCCCACAGAACCAAAGGTTCTGGATCAAAAGACTGACCGCGGCGAATTTATCTTTGGGAGGCGCACGCAATCGGCAAAATATTTCATTCAAAAGGAAGGCGACCACACACTCCCTGCAATCGAGTTGAAGTGGTGGAACCTGAATACGAATCGAGTTGTCACCGCAACTCTTCCCGCTGTTCACTTTACTGCAGCGCCTAATCTAGATTACGTAGCAGAACTTCCTCCCGAACCAGAGCCCACCATCACTGTTCAACCCAACCCAACCAGTTCGTGGACTAAATACAGATTCTGGCTTCGTGCTGTAGGTCCGTGGAGCATTGCAATACTCTTTCTCGTCTGGTTTGCGTATAAGTATCTGCCGCTTGTATATCAAGCTCTGAAAACCGAGCACGAACAATATAGTCATTCCGAAGCCGCTTATTTCCGCAATCTAATTCGAGCCTGCCGACGCAATAATGCTGGTAAAGCCTACCAATGGCTGCTTCAGTGGTTAGGACATTCGGGATCGCCGAGAACACTCGACCAGTTTTTGAAGCAAGTTAATGATGAAGCTCTCACCCATCAGGTCAATTCTCTGTCAGCAATCCTGTTTGCGTCGGAATCGAACGAAACGTGGACAGGACGAACAATGGCCGACCTTTTAGAAAAGCACAGAAAGGTTCTATCTATCCATTCTCGACACCGTTCAAAACTACCGTTGCTCAATCCGTAGAGCTGAGTCATTACATCGCGTCTATTTGACTGTTAATTCGAACAGTTTCACCATTTGAAGTTGGATTTTACTGTAAAAGTTGGAGTTGGATTGACTGTTCAATGTCGCCATTTGCGCGCTACGATGGAAAACATCTTCGATCATCATTCGAAAGGAGCTTGATGCCAAAAACAAAACAACTCTCTAAGCAATACAAGCCCAGCCGAAATAAAGCATACCAAGTAATCTTGCTCGTTTTGTTGATCCTCGCTATCTGTGGCGCAACTATCTGGAAGCTTTCTTCGACGCGAACTGCCTCTGCCGCCCGTACGTCCCCTGCCACCAACTCACCAGTTATGGCTTCTGTCGAACCTGTAAGTAGCCCTACCGCCACAGCTATTCCTGCAACGTCGCTCTTCAGCCCAACCGTACCAAACAAAGCTTTGCCGGATGGCAAAGCCCCACAAGATATGGTGTGGATTACGGGGGGTGAATTTTCGATGGGTGCACAGGATCCTCCAGACATGGAGCACGATCATGTCGGTATGCAAGCCACCGAAGATTCCCGTCCAGTCCATCGCGTCTATGTTGACGGCTTTTGGATGGACAAGACCGACGTCACGAATGCTGAGTTTGCAAAATTCGTTGCTGCGACTCATTACATTACCGAAGCTGAGCGAACCCCCAAAGCAGAAGACTTCCCCGGCGCACCCCCTGAAAACCTTGTCGCTGGCTCGGTCGTCTTCGCACCACCCGATCATCCAGTTCAGCTTAACGACCATTTCCAATGGTGGAGCTATGTCAAAGGCGCAAACTGGCGTCATCCAAATGGCCTAGGTAGCGATATCAAGGGCAAAGAAAACTACCCAGTCGTTCATGTCTCCTATAACGACGCTCTTGCGTATGCCAAATGGGCCGGTAAACGCCTCCCCACCGAAGCTGAGTGGGAGTTTGCCGCTCGTGGAGGACTTACCGGCAAACCTTTTGTTTGGGGTGACTCTTTCCGGCCTAGTGGTAAATACATGGCCAACACATTTCAAGGCCACTTCCCCGACAACAATAGTGACGAAGACGGCTTCAACGCTACCTCGCCCGTTACCAAATTCCCGCCCAATGGCTACGGTCTCTATGACATGGCAGGCAACGTCTGGCAGTGGACCTCCGATTGGTATCGCCCAGACTACTATCGTCAGCTCGCAGTTTCAGGCAGTATCACCCGTAATCCGACTGGCCCTGACAGTTCGTTCGATCCAGCCGAGCGTGGCGTCGCCAAACGCGTTATGCGAGGTGGCTCGTTCCTATGCACCGATCAATATTGTTCCCGCTACATGGTAGGGACCCGCGGCAAAGGTGAGGTTTCAACCGGAACCAACCATCTCGGCTTCCGTTGCGTGAAGCCGATACCCCACACCTAATCAGTGTGACAAATGAATAAGCTACTTCGTGGTCTGCTCTATTTCTACCTACCCATCGTCCTGACTACACTTTCTCTTCCGCCGGTTTGGGCTCAGACCGATCCGTTACCGTCATGGAACGATACCGCAGCCAAAAAATCCATCGAGTCCTTCGTGGGCCGCGTCACAAGAGAGGGTGGATCTGACTTCGTGCCGCCAGCAGAACGCATCGCCACCTTCGACAACGACGGCACACTGTGGGTCGAAGCACCCATCTACACGCAGGTAATTTTCGCCTTCGACCGTATAAAGCAAATGGCCCCGCAACACCCTGAGTGGAAAACAAAGCATTCAATGGCGTCCTTGAAGGGGATATGAAAGCTGTCGCAGCCACTGGAGAACAGGGCGTCATGGAGATCACACTCGCAACTAGCACCGGTATGACAAATACAGAGTTCGAGAAAATGGTCTCCGACTGGATCGCCCAGGCTCGGGATCGGAAGTTCAACCATCCCTACAATGAACTCATCTATCAACCAATGGTCGAGTTGCTGGCATATCTCCGCAACAACGGTTTCAAAACCTTCATAGTCTCCGGTGGAGAGCAGGAGTTTATGCGCCCCTGGACGGAAAATGCATACGGAATTCCCCCTGAACAGGTAGTCGGTTCGACAATGAAAACACAATTTGAGATGCGCGCCGGAGTACCCATAATCATGCGTTTGCCGCAAATCAGCTTTATCGACGACGGCCCTGGTAAACCTGTAGGGATCAACGAATCCATAGGCCGTCGGCCCATTCTGGCCTTCGGCAACTCCGATGGTGACCTTCAAATGTTGGAATGGACTGCGGCTGGTTCGGGCCCACGGCTTATGCTTCTGGTTCATCACACCGACACCGACCGTGAGTATGCCTACGATCGCAAGTCGTCCGTAGGCAAGCTCGACAAGGCTTTCGACGAAGCCAACGCCAAAGGCTGGACCGTTGTCAGTATGAAGGATGATTGGAAACAGATCTTCGCTTTCGAACACTGAGCAATGAACACAGCTTCTGGCGGCAAAGAAATTATAGGAGGATCAAGCCTCCCCTTCTGTGTATGCTGCGATCTCCCCTCGTTTGATCGCATCGACTAATTTAGAATGGTCAATTACGGTCTGGTCTCCATAGGCCTCCGCCCAATCGGCAAAGGCCTCTTGTAGTACCCGTGATCGGCCGCAATAACCTGCTATAACCGCAGCTTCACAGGTGCGAGCGTGAGCCCTGGCCAACAGTGCACCGCACGCCCATCCATAGAAATTAAAAGATTCTCCTGTCATCCACTCAATCGGAATAGATGCCTTGAGGTTTTTCATCTGACGAACATAGTAAGGGCGGCCATCCATTTCCGTCCATCCCAACATGACATCGCTTGAGGCCTGAATCGCGCGCTGTCCAATAACAATACGCTGGCCAGCATTCTGGAATTCTGGCTTCCAGGAATCTATATAGGGGGCATGCGCTGAGTCAGTGGCCTCCTTGATCTGAAGAAAAAGAGGATCATTGTCGTTCTTTCCCATTAGAAGAGCGAGGTATGCCCTGGTGCCTACCGAACCCACGCCTACAACGCGGTGAGCAACGTCGGCCACACGATAGGTCGACAGCATGTAGCGGCGTTCGTGAGAAAGGGTTAGAGAGTAGTGTTCCAAAGCCGCGACTAATTTTTTTTGAAGCGCGGGCTTTACTCTTGTCAAAATCGGCGGATCCTCGCGGAATTGCCATTTGTTTGCTGAATTCTTTGCCGCCACTTTCGTCAGTAAAGAGCGATTATCGGATTGAAATGCCTTATGCATTATTTTTTGGGTAATTGCCTGAGCTTTGGAAGGAATCTTTCTAAGAATGTTTTCTCGCCCAGGATAGGCATGGAGATACCAGATATCGAGAGTGCCCATATTTTCAAGTCGTTCCATGTTTTGCTGATACCCTGAAACTGCCTGCATGACAGCTGTACGACGCTCTTTCGCGTTTAATCCATTTTCTCGTCCTGCGACGTTGACGCTTGCAGTCAAGCGTTTCAGGTCCCACTCCCAAGGCCCAATGATAGCCTCATCAAAATCATTCAGATCGAAGACAAGCTCACGTTGAGCGGTGCCATAAATACCAAAGTTATTTACATGGGCGTCGCCATCGATAACAACTTTGAAGCCCATGCTAGGAGTTTTTGCCAGATCATGTGCCATGACTGCAGCTGCTCCACGAAGAAAGGCGAAGGCAGAGACAGCCATTCGGCCCATGCGTAGAGGTACAAGATTTTGCTGACGGCCAATATTTCCTTTCTTCAAAATAGAAAGAACATCCGCACGATCTTCTGCAGGCGACCACTGTCCGTGCGATTCTCTGGGAACGACCTCCCGTAATGCCCTGCCCTGGGCGTGGAGCTGCTCAACAGTTGGCAGTGGGGTATGAAGGTCGATTTCAGAGGTGGTTGCTGATTTTCTTTTATTCGTCGTTATCTTCTTTGGCCGTGGCGACATATATATCCCTGTTCTCCCGTCTGCATTTCTGACTGCTAAACAACAACTTTGAAAAGTAACTTGAGAATATCTTTCAAGGGCATCGCAGTGAGAAGAAGGGGGGCCATAGGAAGAAGGCAGGCGAGAACTAGATGAATAGGGGTCCGAGCTCCCATTGGGACACTGTTCATTTTTTCGATGAACGAGAAACTGTTTCCCAAGTCAGCTAGGGATTGGATGTCGCCGGTTCCCAACAGTACTTCGCCGCGAGGAGGCTCCGTAAGGATCCACTTTTTGTGAAATGACAAGGTATATTCTGTGGCTAACGCGCCGTATTTATATAGTCCAAATATCTTCGTCTTCACAAGCGATTTCGTAAACACTAGGAGAGGCGCCAAAACTATAGCTACGGCAACCAATACGAAAACTGCAGTCGCCGCTGCGAAATGCTGTAACGGAATACGGTCGTATATTATTTCGTTTGCTAAAACACCGGCTACAGCAGTGGAATAGGCAAATAGAACAATTCCGAAAAATCGCTGCGCTTCTCCAACAAATGCTATCCCACCAGCTTCATCGGGATGTGTCGGGATTAATTGAAGGTTCAATTTGCTCATGCGCCAGAGAAATTGGCCCCATAAAAACTGTCTATAAAGCCACCGCACGGTCAGAAATTGAAACAAAGGGACGCAAATCAATATAAACCACCATCCAGCCCATGTGAGCGAGATACCTGATTCGGTGCGAAGTGCGTACCATGTGGATACATGAACTGCCGTCGATTTTAGCAATGTGATCGTAGCGATATAGGCGAATGCAAGTAAAATCACTTCGGCCAGCTTTGAATCACGCCATCGAAGCCCTTTTTCGATCGCTGCATCAAATTCTTCATAATCTCCTTCGGGAACCAGATGAGAAGTTACAAAGTGTTCCGCTGCGTGGGCCAAACGTGGACCTAGAAAGTTTTCGGAAACCAACAACAAAGGAACCGCGAGTAGAAATCTTGCATGCACAGCGAAGTCGCGCAGAAAAGGCACCGGAACACGGTGTCCTATCGCAAATTTCTCTAAAGCAGAAAGGACAAGAAGCGGGATCCAGGTTAAAAGAACAGAAAAGAACGCCCTACGTGCGACCAAAGGCGACTTTTCTTGGATGAGTCCAAGGCGTTGTTCGAGGCGATAGGTTGGACCTCCCTCAGTAAGTACAAACTGAAGGCCTGGTGAATTGGCAGCGCCGAGCATCAAGGCCCCTCACGCGATCTATATAGCCATTAACAACCATTCAAAGCTGCTACCTGTCAGATACAAGCGTTCATGGAACGTGCTTCTGAATAGCGAATCGTAACACATTTGTATTCCGCCCGAATCCGCTCCTTCTTGGATAGACAGGGCATACTCTTAAAATTTTCTAGCCGCTGTCCGACCCATCTCGTCCCTCGTCCATAAATGCCGATGCTGTCTGTCCCTGGCAAAAACTGCGATAAAGAGGCGCTTGGATAACTCCTGTAAGAAGAGCTAGTATCGGTCAGCTTGAGCTTTGATCAATATAAACATCAAAGATGTGCAGTAATTGGATTACTGAGTGTATGTGCGGAAGTTTCACGTAGAAAATCGACACGCAGCAAACAAACGAATGCAGGTTCGAGGGAGGTGCTGAGTGACTTGCGTCAACTCAATTGTTATTTGTGCAGATAGGCACGATCAAAGAACAGTTCACCGTAATAGACCTCTCTGGATATTGTTCTGTCTTCTTTGTTTTTCAACCGCGATGCAGGCCTCCAGTCGTCTAAAAACAGATATCGTTTTCATGAAGAACGGCGACAAAATCACATGCGAGATACGGTCGCTCGATCAAGGACAGCTCACAATAAAACAGGATTACGCCAATTCCACTGTGGTCCTGGATTGGAAGAAAGTCGATCATATTGAAACCAATCAACCGTTCGTCATCGCCGATACGAAGGGAAATGCATTTAGTGGTGTGCTCTCAGAATCGTCCGACGAACGCATAGTCAGCGTCACAGGAAATGAAAAGAATGGAGTCCCACACGACGAGGTTGTAAGCATTCAAGAGACTGGCGAGACTTTTATACGTCGCCTACGAGGAGATATCGACATGGGAATAAGCTTGGCACAATCCAATTCGCAGAAGAATCTAACACTGCAAAGCGATCTAACTTATCAAGCAACGACACGCATCTTCTCTCTTTCGTCCAGTACACAGTTCACCAGCCAGCAGAAAACAAATAATACAAGTGAGACCACGGTTAAGGTTGAATATTTCAAGCAGCTGCGTAAATCGAACTGGTATTCAGGGGGAATCGCGAACTTCCTTTCGAGCTCTGCACAACAGATTGATTTGCGTACAACACTGGGGGCAGCACTTGCTGTTCGCCCAATTTATACAAATAGAACGAACCTTTCCTTTATCGGAGCACTTGCTTACACTTCTGAAAAGGACGCCTCGAATGTGACTTCAACAGCCAGCACAAACAGCATCGACACCGCCGCCGCAGTCCAATATTCGACATTTCGCTTTGATTCAACAAGCTTTGACACAACTCTATGGGTCTACCCGAGTCTGACCTCAGCGGGACGCGTCCGAGTGACCCTGAACCAGGACGTCTACTTCAAGTTCTACAAAGATTTCTATATACGCGCGAGTTTCTACGACAATTACGACAACAGACCCGTAATTGGAGCGCCATCAAATAACCTGGGAGCATCTTCTACGGTTGGATGGTCCTTTCGATGACAGACTAGCCTTCATAACGGCAGGAATGAGAAAACTAATCTAGCTATCACGCTCAATTCTCAATGCTTAAGGAGAGCACACAATGCACGTCCATCCCTACCTCAATTTCAACGGCAATTGTGAAAAAGCCTTCAAGTTCTACGAGAACTGCCTTGGAGCCAAAATTCTGATGATGATGCCCCATACAGGCAGTCCAATTGAAAAGATGGTTCCCCCGGAATGGGGAGACAAAATCCTCCACGCGTCTCTCAAGATCGGAGACACGATGCTATTCGCATCGGATGCACCGTCCAATCGCTACAACAAGCCCACTGGTTTCTTCGTTTCCTTGCAAATCGAGAACACCGACGAGGCAGAGCGCATCTTTAGTGAACTCTCAATGGGTGGCCAGGTACACATGGACCTGCAAGAAACCTTTTGGGCTCTTCGTTTCGCGATGTTCAACGATCGTTTTGGAACTCCTTGGATGATCAACTGCGAAAAGCCAATGCCATAAACACGCAGAATATCCACTATCCTAATCAGGACAGCAGCGCATAATCATCGATACCCGATGATTCGTTACCAAAATTAGGAAGATGAAGCAGGTCGATCCTACTGCCCCGATGATGTGCTCAGGCTTGTTTTGTGGGGTTCAGCGAGATTCAGTGTGTCATAAAGTGGTTGCACGGGACTCAATGCGGGATTCTCCTCTACTACCGACATAGCAAGAATACGGATCTTGTCGTTGTTTGGCAGCGTAATAGTTCGCACATTCTCGGGAACGTCTATTGAATAAGCGAAGAGATACGAATATTCATAGGGCTCGTTGAGTCCCTCGGCTGTGTGATGATGAGACGCATACCAAGCGAGAGCGGCAGGCTTAACGTAACCTGCCTCGAGGCCAACATAATCCTCTGGATACCGCGGGGACTGTGGACGTTGTTCTCGCTGTTGCTCATCGGCAGGTGGCCAGACAGCGTGATTTGCTGAGATTGCCCAGTCACGCTCCGGTTTATTTTTCCAGATACGCGTATCCCACTGACCGATAAATCCGCCCCAATCCTGAATCGTTTTATTGATGGTCTTATCGCCAACTCGGAACTCGACTGTTTGATCTCCCTCTGAAGATGCCGTCAGAATGTAGACACGATTGTGATGGCCGGCGGGAAGACTAATCGCCTGTCCCTTGGCGACAACTGCATTTGGTATGCCTGTTTTAGCCTGCCCTAAATGAAATCGCACATCGTGATAATCGATTTGCGAAGGTAGCATCTCGGCTGGCATCGCATTTCCTTTGCCATCAAATCCTCCACCTTCGGTTTTCGTATCGTCATTGGTAGCCACGGCAAGATCGTAAGGCAGTGCTACAGGCTGTGACTGGATGGGAGCAAGCTTCGAGGCCGATCGAGCCAACCGCAGCGCGAAGGTTCGTGGTTGGTATGACGTAAAGGATGTGCTAAATGCACCTTCATCGACGTTTGCTGATCCAATCGGCTGTTCCTGCGCGTTCACTTCTCGAGCAACGATAACCGGCGCAGCAAAGGAGACACGCACATTCTGTACTGGTTTACCGTCGAGTTCGACCATGCGAACGATGATCTCATCGGATGCTTCCGCTTTTTTGAGAGCGAGTACGCGGATCCGGGAGTTGTTCAAACGAACTAGCGAGAAGCTTTTGCCAAGAGAGCCCGTATGTCTACTCGTTTCAAAGGCGATTAGCGGATCATTCAAACGATAGGCTTGCCAATCTGTCTGGGCCTCACGCCATCCGCCTGCGTGGCCTGCTAAACCAAATAGAAATTCGTGATGACCCCAGTCCTGGTTTGCCTGGTCGGTGTACGCTTGCGGGCGGCCGTTGGTTGAAGGCTGCATACCAGGCGAACGCATGAGGGTTAAACGAAGAGTATTGTCGTTAGGTTTATCGGAACCATTCTTGCAATCAGTCAGAATAGTGATTCCGTAGTCTCCGCTCTTATCGCTAAGATCAATCCACCGATGAGAAGCGACTTCGAACTGGCGTGCATGGGCATTCGGTCGCTGAATGGTTCCGATATCCCAATTGTAGGTAGCGTTCTCATTCCACGCAGCGAGAGGAAAGGATGTTTTCAGATTGGCAGCCAATGTTCTCCAGTCGATTGCGTTACCGAACTCAACGCGATTGCCCGCATCGCCTGCTGAGAGGCTTATCGTTTGAACAAATTTGGATCCTTCGGTTTCGCGTGTTATTTCAAGTGAGACACGGACCGGGCCATTCTCTTTGATACGAACCTGAGCCGGGCCACTCACATAGGAGCGGGGAGCCGCCTGCTCCTGCTCAAACTCCATATTCCAAGCAGGATATATCTTTGGCGTGTCTGTGGAGATAGCTAACCGGATAGGCGCCGAAAGAAGCTCTTTCTTCAGGACTTTGTCATAGATGTCTGAAACATCGCCATTCTGATCGAGCCGCACTTGGTAGCGCTCATTCTCGAGTGAAGAGTTCGTTGCTTTGAGCATCGAGCGTAAGCTGGAGTCCACAGAGGGTTGGACGTCATAAATAACATAGCCAATAGAAGGGGCTTTGGCCGCGAAGAGAACTTTACTCCCTTCAAGTTGCGACGGAACTTCTTTGCCGTCTGGGCCTGTGACGCGGACGGACTTTGGAACACCCTGAGGAAAATTGATTTCGGCTTCAACAATATCTTCACGTGCAATATTTAAAGAATTGAAGACGACAATTGGTATTCCCTTGGTTTGAGTGTTAAGATCGGAAGCCACCGCCTCGGTCGCGTCGGTCAGAACACCTGCAAACTGGTTCGCCGCAATAATGTCATCATTCCAGGCAAACTGATAAGCCCGTGGAGTAGCGGTACCCGCGCCAGTATCGTGAAAATGGCCGCCTAATTCGAGCGTCCAGGCATCATTCAGCCGTTGCTGTGGGTAGGTTCGGCCACCCATCCACTCCGCCGCGATCGAAGCCTTTTCCGCCGCATCGGCAAGGAGTTCATTTTTAATAATCCAACGCTTGTGATATGCCTGAGACGTTAGCGAGCCAGCAGAATGATTGATGAGTTCGAGATCGCCTTGGTATTTGGGCATACGCGATTCCATCCCAGGCTTGATATCGTTGAACATCTGATCTGCGGCCGAGATGACAACATGCACCGGCCCGTCACCCACCTTTACCTCAGGACCCATCAGTTCTGATGTTGGCCCTGTTCCCTGTCCAAAAAACGGTCGCGGCGGCGCAGGAAGCACAGTGTCACCTTTATTGACGATGGCTTCCAGAAGTTTGATAGTTGATTCGTGTGCGGCGCCACCGATGTCGCCCGTACCTACATAGTGATAGTCAGCGAAGACCCCAGTCGCCTGTCCATTCAGATCGATGCGTTTGACCCAGTTTTGTTCCACCTCTCTAGGACGTTCAAAGGCGCGCAATTGCTCCGGTGTTAGCCGCGCTTTTTGTTCAGCAGTCATTTGTGATGGCGGCGGTGTTGGTCCAGGTTCTTTACTAAGATCGGTATAGACGCTGCTTCCATATCCACCGGGATTCAATGCTGCAAGCACGCCTTTCCCATCTGGACCGACCCAAACTCCAACATTGAAGGGAATACCTTCAGGCGTTCGTTCCGGCGAGTCCGGACCACCAATCTTCGGAGCTGGTTGCCATTGGGCATTCAGCTTTTGAGTCGAAAAACCCTTCACACCTGCGTGAGCTAAAATGCTCGGCAGCGACGCTGGAAACCCGAAGCAATCAGGCAGCATGTACTCCCCGCTTGCCTTGCCGAAGTCTTTGCGAAAATATTCATTGCCATAAAGAACCTGGCGAAAGATTCCCTCGGCACTGGGAAGATTGACATCGCCTTCCTCCACCGAAGATCCCGCCGGAAACCAGCGGCCCTCCGCAACGTACCGTTTTATCCGCGCATAGTCATCTGGAAAGTACTCCTTCATGAGACGGTAGCGATTGGAGCCGGTCCAGTTAAACACATAGTGCGGATATTTATCCATGTAATCGAAATTCACTCGCATCGTCTTCAGCAGATATTCGCTGATGGTCTGAGGCATCTCCCATCGCCATTGCGTGTCGAGATGCGCATAGGGAACGACGTAGAGAGTAGGCACCTGTGTAATATCGGGAGACTTCATGGTCTGGCTGTGAACTGCAATAGGCAGCAAAGTGACTGCAGCTACAAATAGATTTCCAACGAATCTAAGACACCGAAGACAGGGTTTGCTCGTAAGAGATGAATGTGAAAAGTACGTCAATCGCATAGCTATAACCATCCATTCGCCGGCAGGACCGGAGCCTAAGTTGTTTGGATTTCGATCATGTGAAGAAAACCTCGTACGTTCTAGCGCGTTCGGGGTTTCAAGCATTTCTCTTTAGAACATAAATTTAAGAGCAACCTGTAGCTGTCGCGGGTTGGTCGTCGATTTCTGTGTAACTCTTCCAAAAGTTCCCGAGGTTGGATTTAAGTCGGGTCCACCTGTCTGCCCAATCTGGGCCCAGTTAGGATGGTTGATAAAGTTATAAGCATCCGTGCTGAACTCGAATCCCGCCCTCTCACTGACCGGGAAGTTTTTGTGCAGCGAGATATTCCAGTTTTGGAAACCTGGACCGTAGATCGAATTACGTACACCCCGCTGAAGGTTGAAAGTACCGACTGGTGGTGGCGTGAAGATTGGTGTGCCATCCAGATTCGTTGTGGAAAAATATTTGGCGGTGCTCCCTGGATAACCGGAGAAATTTTTCAAAATTCTCGGCGTTCCGTTCTTTACCCAAAATTGCCCCTGGGAGCCGCAGCCAAAGCTTCCCACCTCCCCTACACCTGCATAGTCATTCGAAGTGGTTCCAATTCCGCACGGTTGGCCGGTCTGGAATTGCGCGCTTCCGCTCACTCGCCAGTTGCCTAACAGCTGGCCAGCGAGATTTCTTTGGCCGTTGAAGAAGGGCAGCGCATACAGATAATTGACCACTGCCGCATGGCGCGAATCGTACTCTGATGGACCCCATAAATTAGTGGTGTTATAGGTATCCGGAACGATGTCGCGGTAGTTCGAGCTGTCATCCATGCTCTTCGCCCACGTATAACTCACGCCGAACATAAAGTTATTCGTAAAGCGTCTGTTCCACGCGACCTGGAGCGAATTGTATTTTGCCGCGCCGTTGCTCTGTTCTTGCTGAATCGCGGCAAAACCTCGATACGGTCGAAGATAGTTCACATTCTTTCCAGGATTTGTCTGTATCGCACCTGCTACCGGCTGATTGATGTCCAGCACTCTCCAGTTATGGAGACCGCGACCTCCGACATAACCAATCGACACGTAAGAGCTAAACGGAAGTTCACGCTGGACTGTGAAGTTCCAGTCCCATCTCGTTGGAGCCTTCAACTTCTGAGTCAATGTAGTTACCGTCAAAGGAGCTGCCACACTAGAGTTCAACGCTAGTCCGGGATTATCCACAAGGCTGTTTAGATTGCCCGATACAGCAGCTACAGTAACGAACGGCTGGAAGGGTGGATTGCCGCCCGGAAAAATGTTGTCAAGTAATCCCATGCGGGTTGCAAATTCACCGGCTCCAGCACGGAACACTGTCTTTGGGTCTGCTTGGTAGGCAATTCCTACACGCGGCTGAATCGTAGTCGTGATATCGACATATCCATTACGCAGGTTTGGAGCAAACAGGCCGGTACAGGGCCCGCCCGCGCATGCAGTCGAGTTGGGTCCGGCGCCGATGACTCCGTGCCGAATGGCAGAGTCTGGGAAACTACTGAAACCAGGAATCACTACGCCGGTGTAAGGATTGCCCGTTCCCAGGATCACGTTGCCGGTCGTTGGATTAACCTGCGGCGCCTGTGACGCATCGTAAGAACCCGGATCGAAAAATGCCGCGTTGGCCCATGCTGGTTTGTAGGGAGTGATAATCGTTCCACGCAAGCCATAGTCGATATGTAACTTGGGAGTCACCTTCCAGGCATCCTGCCCAAAGAACTCGTACATCTGTCCAGTCCACGACGTATATGCCTTTGGTCCAATCTCCGTATAGCTATCGGCCAGTCCCATTGCGAGATTGGCCATACCAACGCCGGCGGTCCCACCCAAACCGCTGCGATTGTCCGTGAAGACAAATGAGCCGTTCTGGTTATTCGCACCGCCAGGCACAGTGGAAACATTGATCTGGTCGTTATCGTTCTCACCCTGGTAGTTGAAGTAAACGCCGGCCTTTACAGTGTGGCCCGCCCATACCTTTGTCACGCTGTCCGAGACCGTATAGATAGGTCCAGATGAGTGTGAAGGATAAGGGCCACCGGCTAAACCGTAAAAGTTTGGAACGGTCACAGTTGGAATCTTATCCGCAGCCTTTGCTCCCGGAATGATGTAGGGAAAATTGATCCCCAACGTGCTTCGGTTAAAGCCCGCAAGCGCCGTATTCACTGGTATGTAGACCCTATCGATGCTGACCGTACCTCTTAGTTCATTGATCAGGCTAGGCGAGATGGTCCAGGTCCAGGCCAGAGCATTGGTTTGATTCGGACGGTTGAAATACTTGCCCGTTAATCCCGACCCCTGATCAAACGGCTGATATTCAAGGTAGGTTGCGGCCTGTCGGCGGAACTCGAAGTGATTGTGGTCAGTGAGCACAAAATCTACATTGATAGTCTCTTTCCGCTGATTAATCGGGTGCGGGGCTTGTGCAATCCAGTTTTGGTTGCCGACAAGAAATCCAGGAGTCGGAGCGGGATATGCATTAATGATCGCCATGCCATTCGCACTCAGACGACCTTGCGGAATAACGTTACCGGCATAGGGGACGCAGCTCGCGGCGCCCTTCACCGAACAAGTTGCCGGATCAAAAATCTGCGTCGCACCGTTGTAAAAGGGGTTGCCCGGAAC
This sequence comes from Edaphobacter sp., assembly GCA_035317185.1. Taxonomy (GTDB): domain Bacteria; phylum Acidobacteriota; class Terriglobia; order Terriglobales; family Acidobacteriaceae; genus Edaphobacter. The sequence goes on along the minus strand of DATHHN010000065.1, from coordinate 66,710 downwards.
CAGCAGTTCGCTGAAATCCCCTTGACGCATCCTTACGGTAGGTACAGTTTGTTGCTGGGTATCGGAAAACCGATATCGAATCCAGTCTTCATTCACGAAGAAAAACAATTTCTGTCTGAGAGGATTGGTAAAACGTACCCCAGGAATCCAAACCGGTCCGCCAAAGGTAAATCCAAAATTGTTATAGACAAATGGTGCAGCGAACCGCGTCGTGGGACTGAAATTACGTGACCACGTATTGGCGTTCATAGCCGAATTTCTCAAATATTCATAGGCCGATCCATGAAAATCCTTGGTCCCGCTCTTAGTTACAATGCGTACCTGGCCGCCTGCGGCGCCGCCATATTCTGCTTGATATCCAGCTGTAAGGACTTGCATTTCCTGCGTAGAATCTACGCTGGCAACACCAATAATCGCTCCACTGCCACGCGTGCGGACCGCCGGTGCTCCGTCAAACGTAACCAGCGTATCTTGCGTACGCGCTCCGTTGATCTGGAACGGAACTCCCCCGCCCACAGCGAAATTGAAATCTCCAAGCGTCGAACCACTGCGAACTCCCGGAAGCAGTGATCCCATGTAAAGCGGATTTCGTCCATTCAACTGCTGATCTCTTATCTGTTGCCCGCTAACGGAGCTCTGTACTGCTCCCGATTCGGTCTGTAGGACTGACGCGGTCGCGGTCACTTCAACAGTCTCAGTTAGCTGGCCAATATCGAGAGATGCGTCGAGAGAGAGTGTCGTATTGGAGCTGAGCTTGTTATGGACACTGATAAATTTTTTAAATCCCTTCGCCTCAGCCGTCATCGTGTAGTCCGCAGGCCGTAGGTTGGGAACCGTATAGCGACCCTGCGAATCCGATGTAACAATTTGCAACTGATTCGTACCCTCGTTTTGAATCGTCACACTTGCGCCTGGCACAACAGCTCCGGAGTGGTCGCGTACAAATCCGACAATCGTACCAACGTCAGACTGAGCGAAGGCCGGGGTTGCGAGGAAAATGCAAAACGATAATACGACGCAAAGACACGATAGATGTACCTGTACAGCTCTTCGCATGACGGGCTCCCTTTAAGTTGAATCCCTGGAATGGAATGTTTAGCCGGGCACTGTCGTTTCTTGTCTGGCAATGTTGTCTATATGATTGCGCTATCACAACGCACACCTATCTACACACCCGAACACTATCTTGTCAATAACAAATAGCTGTGAATATATGAGATTATTTGGGAACATCGGTTGGGCGTTCTATGATAGAGCTCTCATAAAGGGAGAAAAGGAGAAAAATGCGCAAGCCATCCTCCACAAAACGAGCAACTCTTGAGGATGTCGCGCGCGCAGCCGGCGTTGGTCCCATGACCGTCTCACGCACAATTAATAATCACCCTTACGTAGCAGAAGATACGGCGAAGAGAGTCCGTGCAGCTATCCGCCAATTGGATTACCGACCAAATCATGCCGCCCGCATGTTGACTGGCCAGCTGTCCCGATCGATTGGACTGATCGTTCCGGATCTGGCGGACCCCTTCTTCTCGGTCGTCAGCCATGCGGTTCAGGAGACAGCGCGAGAAAACGATTACCTGGTATGGTTAGCAGCTTCCAATGACGACCCTTCCATCGAAGCCGCCCAGGTAGAACAGATGTCACATCATCCTGTAGATGGCATCCTTCTAGTTCCGGTCGATAGTCGACATAAATATTTAAAAAAAATTAGCTCTGGAACAACGCCGGTTGTGACCGTTGACAGGTCCATTGAAGTAGCCACGACCGACTCGGTCGAAGTCGAAAACCGGACGGGAGCGCGAATCGCCGTCGAACACCTTCTCTGGCATCGTCGCAAAAAAATTGCGTGTATAGCCACCAATGCCCACCTGCGAACCATCAAAGAGCGAATTGTAGGCTACGAAGAATGTTTGAGGCATGCAAAGCTATCCCACGCAAAGGCATTGCAGTTATCGAGTCTGCTGGATGCAAAGACCAAATTGGCAGCTCTATTTGCGTCGCGCAATCGACCTGACGCCTTGTTCACGACAAATAACTCTTCCACAATCTGGGTCATCGAAACGCTCCGCGAAATGAAAATTGAAACGGGAAAAGATGTGGCACTCGTAGGCTTCGACGACGTCGACTTCTACACTCTAATCACGCCTCCAATCACAGCCATTCGTCAACCTGCTGCTGAACTTGGGCGAATGTCGACTCGTCTGCTGCTGCAAAGAATCAACGGTGACTCCTCGTCATCAAGCGTTAGAACAGTTCTCCCAGTCTCACTAGTCATTCGCGAATCCTGCGGATGCAAAAGAAAAGAATAGCTCTCCCTATAGGACCTTGCTACATGCCAATTGAGTCTCAGCATGAATCTCACCGCCCAGCCAAAGCTCTCCTGAATGCACTTTTGTTTGCAATATTTTTCCTGGCGCAGGGCAACGCCGCAACAAACCCAAAAGACCATGCTCAATACGTCGATCCCTTCATCGGAGTTGATTGGGGTGGCAACACCTTTGTCGGAGCCGCCATTCCGTTTGGCATGGTCAAACTCGGTCCCGACATGGAAAACTTCGACGGCAAGCCCTCCAGCTTTGGCTATATTAGCGGTGGCCGCATCCTCGGCTTCAGTCATCTTCACCTCAGCGGAGCCGCCGGGAAGTATGGCAACGTTCTCGTTGCTCCTGTCACCGGCCCATTGCAGCCGAACGATATCAAATCGCCTCGGACCGAAGAAGTCGCTAGCGTCGGTTATTATTCAGCTCGCCTAACTCGCTATAACACCAAAGCGGAGCTTACCTCAACGCGACGTGTCGGCTTCCATCGCTATACGTTTCCCGCATCGAAGCAGTCACACCTTACGCTCAATTTGGATCACTGCCTCAACAAAGGAGCAGGCTCGGAGTCGCAACGCTTTCTCGGCGCGCAACTGCACATTCTTTCTAATCACGAAGCGGAAGGCGTTGGACGCTATACCGGTGGCTGGAACAAAGGAGGCGAATACAAGGTCTACTTTTATATGGTTATTGATACTCCTGCGATAAGCACCCAGACTTGGACAGGGAGTTTCCTCTCCAATTCGCACGATGCCCTCGTAGATTCCGACCAACCCATCGGAGCGACTTTTAACTACGTGACTACAGCCGAACAAACCGTTCAGGCAAAGGTTGCTATTTCCTTCATTAGCATGGATCAGGCGCGACAAAATGCAAAGGACGAGACCCCGACGTGGAGCTTTGATGCAGTTCATCTCGCCAGCGTCGGCAAATGGAACGAGGCGCTCTCTAAGATTGACATCCACGGTGAAACCGCTTCGAAGCGTACCCAGTTCTACACCGCGATGTACCACACGATGTTGATGCCGTCTGATCGAACCGGCGAGAACCCTGACTGGCAATCGAACGAGCCTTACTACGACGATTACTATGCGATTTGGGATACGTATCGCAGCTCCAGTCCGTTTCTTACTCTGATCGTTCCAGATCGTCAGCGCGATCTCATCCGGTCCCTCATCGACATCTACCGACACACCGGTTACATGCCGGACGCCCGCAGCGGTAACGTAAACGGACGCACCCAGGGCGGAAGCAATGCCAACGTTGTTGTCGCAGATGCGTATGTAAAAGGTTTATCCAATATCGACTATCAGACCGCATTCAAAGCCATGCTTAAAGATGCATCGGTTCCACCAGCCGACGCGCAGAAAGAAGGCCGTGGCGGCATCCTCGACTACAACGCCAAGGGCTACGTTACTCTTGCTGACGAGCGCTCTGGCTCGCGTACCGTCGAATACAGTTACGACGACTTTGCCATCGCCGAAGTCGCCTGTGGCCTCAATCGACCTGAACAGGCAAAAATCTTCGCTGTGCTCTCTCACAATTGGGAAAACCTATGGGACAAGGATCTGACTGCCGAAGGATTTAAAGGCTTTCTTAGACCCCGCAACTCAGATGGCACATGGGCAGCGCCTAATCTGCTTGTTCGAGGCACATGGCCTGACTTCTTTTACGAAGGCGACCTTTGGACCTATTCGTTCTACGCCCCGCAGGATGTCCGCAAGCTTATCGCACTTTCTGGCGGCAACGAAACGTTCGTCCATCGCATGGATCAGATCTTTTATCGTCAGCATTTTGACGTCACCAACGAGCCCGGCTTCCTCATTCCGATGCTCTACAACTGGGCCGGACGTCCGGACAAAACTGCCGACATCATAACCGCCTTATTGGAAAGGGCTTTTACCGATCAACGCAGCGGAATCCCAGGTAACGACGATTCCGGTGCCATGTCCAGTTGGTTCATCTTTCAATCACTCGGCTTTTACCCAAACGCAGGCCAGGACATTTATCTCATCGGAACCCCAAGCTTTCCTGAAGCTGAAATTCATATCGCCAACGGCAAGACGCTGCGTATCGTCGCCGAAAATTTAGATAGCGCGCACATTAATCGCTACATTCAATCCGCCACCTTCAACGGAATCGCCTTGAACACTTCTTGGTTTCGCCACAGCCAGATAAAAGACGGCGCTGCGTTGCACCTCGTCATGGGCTCAGCTCCCTCTAACTGGGGAACGACCAATCCACCGCCATCCATGTCTGATCCCTCTCTGCAAAATTGCATCAGCGGAGTTCACAACTAGAGACAACCTCAAGCAACTCCCTACTCTCCACGAAGCGCGTCCATTGGGTTTGCAGATGCAGCGCGCCGGGCTGGCAGATAACAGGCTAACAAAGCGGCAAACAGAAGTACCAGTCCGACAGTACCGAATGCCGAGAGATCGATCGCACCGATGCCGAACAACATAGTCCGCATAGCTCGGCCAACAAAGTAGGCACCAAGCAAGCCGATGCCTAAGCCTATGCAGGCAAGTAGAAATCCCTCTTTTACTACATGGCCAACCATACGATTGCGGCTGGAGCCGAGGGCCATGCGTAGAGCAATCTCGTGGGAGCGCTGTGCCACCGAAAACGCCATCACACCGTAAATGCCTATCGCTGCGAGCAGGAGCGCCACTGCTGCGAAGCTTGCGAAGAGGATCACAGTAAAACGATCATTAGCCAATACCTGGTCTCGGATCTGGTCCATCGTCTGAGGCGTCGCCAGAGCAATTTGCGGATCCACGCGATGCACAGCTGCGGCAATACTTCTGGTCATCGCCGTCGGATCTTCCGCCGTACGAACCGCGATACCGGCGCTGGGCCAGGGGATCTGCCAGAAGGGTATGTATATCTCAGGATTATCTTCGCGGAGGCCGCGGCTTCGCACAGTATGATAAACGCCGATAATTTGCCATTCGATCGGGGGACCAAGTTTGGTAACACCCGGAATCAACTGTTCGACTACAACCCGCTGCTGAAGTGGATCCTTTCCTTTCAAATAACGTTTTGTAAACTCCTCATTCACAACGGCGACCTTCACGCTCGCAACATCATCCTGATCGGTAAAAAATCGCCCCTTGACGAGTCGCACCCCAAACGTCTGAAAAAAGTCCGGCGTAACCATTCCGAAACCCGCACCGGGTCGCTGCGAAGGATCATTGAACGTCGGTTGACCGGCGATCGTGAAGGGCATACCGAAACCTGCCCCATAAAGTGGCATCCCCGTCATCGCTGCTACGTGGGAGACGCCAGGAACCGATTGGATGCTGGCTAGAATTTGGCGATAGTAAGCGACAATCGGCTGCGTCTCCTTGGCCCGCGACTCAGGAACAGGAAGTCCGAAGGTGAGGATATGATCGGTGCGAACCCCAAGGTCAACGCGTGTGAGGTTCACGAAGCTGTGAATCGCCAACCCAGCTCCGGCAAGAAGTGCCAGCGCAAGGGCAAACTCGCCGGCCACTAGAGCACGGCGCAACCTTTGACGGCCAATGCCTGTCCCCGTACGTCCGCCTTCTTTCAAGGTCTCGCCTGGATCAACGCGCGAGGCATACCATGCAGGAACACATCCGACGAACAATCCGGCGAGCGTGGTAGTGACCAGTGTGAACAGTAGAATTGGGAAGTTGAGGCGTAGGTCTGCCTCCATGGGAAGTGTTCCCTCAGGCATCACCGCAATCAGTCCACGCAACATGGCAAAGCCTACGCCAATGCCCAGCAGTCCACCCACAACTGCCAACAGTAGGCTCTCCGTCAGAAGCTGAGCAAAGATCGTCTTTGGAGTCGCACCCAGGGCACTCCGTATGGCCACTTCCTTCTGGCGAGTCATGCTCTTGGCGAGCAACAAATTGGCGACGTTAACGCATGCAATCAGCAGCACAAAAGCCACCGCACCCAGCAGAAGCCACAATGTCAGTTTTCTTTCGCTGGGAAGAAAGTCGTTTTTGAGCGGTTCTACAAAAGAGCCCCAACCCTTGTTGCTCTTCGGATAGGCCACTGCTATATGCGAGGTCACCGCATCCATGTCGCCCTGAGCTTGCTTGATCGTTACGCCTGGCTTTAATCTGCCCATAACCAGCAGCCAGTGAAAGTCGTGATTGAGCTGCTCTGGCTTGAAGACAAGGGGAACCATCAGCTGTGGTTGATTGCGATCCGTCAGGCCTGGCGAAAGTACACCAACCACGGTGTAAGGCTCACCATCCATGCGTAGGCCTGTGCCCACAATATTGGGATTGCTGCCAAGTTTTTGCCAAAGCTTGTGCGTAAGAATGACGACATGCTCCTTACCGGCCAATCCCTCCTCGGGCAGGAAATCGCGACCAAGGTAAAAAGTATTTCCCATCATGCTGAAGAAGCCCACTGTCTCACGCGTTCCTTGAACGAATTCGGGCTGATCTTTCGTCGCTATATTAAATGCACCGCCTGTCCAGGCTTTGAGCTCCTGGAAGGTTTTGTTCTGTTGCTGCCAATCAGTAAAGTCTCCCGCCGAAACCCCATTGTGAAACGTCTGTATCTTCGACCACACCATCACAAGCTGATCTGGTTGGCGATATGGTAATGGTGCCAGTAAAGTCGCATAGTCCACAGTAAAAATTGCGGTGTTGGCTCCAATACCTAACGCCAGCGTAAGTAAAATCGTGATCGCCAAACCAGGGCTCTTCCACAACATGCGCAGGCTGAAGCGAAGATTTTGAGACAAGGTCTGCATAACGCTCCTATCTGTTGCAATAAGGACTACGTGCTTATGCGGACGAAAGCTCAGTCATAAAGTCGTAGATTACTCGGCATAATAACGACATCTTTGGAAATCAGCAATTACAGAACGGAATAACCATCTGACCAGCAAAGGCGGTCGAGAGTTAGCAACCACAGTAAAACTAATTTGGCTGCAACGGAAAGAGGAAATAAATTCTCCATGACGTTATAAAAAGCTAAGGCTTGACTTGTAGCTCAAACCCCCAGTTTCTTGTCTCTCTCGCCCACTGGGAAAAGTCGACTCGCTGAAACGTTATCGATCTCCGCGCCACCATTGAAATGTACGCATCTCACGCTCCTTCAGCTCCCTTCAGGAGCGCGTTCAGAAGGAGATTCCTGTGAACACCAAAGACAACACTTCAGCTCTGTCCACTAACAAAGACTTTCAGCTTGTCCTGAACGCACTACTTACTGCCTATAGGCCGATCCTTGAAAGCGAGCTCAAGCTCGCCGCATCCGCTGACACTCTTCTCAAAGAAGCGGCAGCACATCCGCCCACATGTGAAGACGAGATACAACTTGCAAATAGGCTATTCGAACCATTTTTCACACAGGATATCGCCACGCGTCTCCTCCCGGAAGAGGGTCGACTGGTCTTCGGCAAGCAGGAGCAATGGACCTGGTGTTATCGACGCATTCTTTGCTGCCTGACCTTTGGCTGGCTCGTCTGCCGCGGTCCGCGGACGTTCCGTGGCTTCGCCTACTACCTCTATCAATATTGGCTCTGCGTAAGACGGGCACTTGGTCAGCCGGTTTCTATGCCTCCCACAATCGAAGAAAAACGCGACTTCAGCAGCTTGGTCAGGATACTCGCCACTGCCTATGCACCTTCAATCGACGCCGAGAGAAAAGACCTCGAATACCCCATCGATATCCCCGCAGAAATCGAATCCGGCTCCATCGATTGCAATGTCGACAACAATGCCGCCAGCTCCGTCTTCGCCCGTCTTTGCACGCCGGAATCCGCTGCCGCATTATTTGGAAGCAAAGCATTCGCTGAAGTTGGCAATGCGACTATCTCGCGAAGTTGCTGCTGCTATTGTGTTGCAGCGCTTGAATTCGGCTGCTGCCTGGCCCGGGCTCGCACTCTCGTCCAAGCGGTGAAGTGTCTTGAAGTGTTCTTCACTACTCTTCGCCGATGCTTCGAGCCATTGATCGCCGAAATCGATACGCCTCCTGCGTGCTCTACGCTTACGTTTGTGGCTGCGTGCACCCTGGCTGGAATCGAAATCACTGGAACAGCCGCGGGTGCAGGCTTCACCAGCTACGCCCTTACCTACAGTCTCGGCGGTCCTGCGGTCAATGACGCTGTCGTCTATCCTGATTGTTCGCGGCCTCCCTCTCATCCCTCTTCAACAACACCCGTAACTGGCAGTATCCTCGGATATCTCGACATCAGTCTGTTACCTCCCGCTACCACTGAGGCCACGGTCTATCTCGACGTGTACGGCAGTGGAGGACTCCATCTGCAGGTCAACGCCACCTTCCAGTTCGAAATCAATGCGATTGAAATTACCGCTGTGGCTACCGTAGCAACAACCACCAATCAGGATCCATTTGATCCAAGCCCATCGATCATCAAGATGGTGCAAAACGTATCCAACCCTGCGTATGAACAATCGATTGGAGGCCTTGTAAGCGTGACGGGAAGTGCCTACACGTTTGGTTGCGGACAAGAGATGACGCAATATCAGCTCGCGAGTTTCGGACCTGCACCGGGGGCCATCCCTTTACCAAGTCCCGCTCCGAGTCCCACTGCTCTTGGTGGAACACCTCTGATCGCTCCCGTCGTTTACGATGGAACTTCGGTCCATCCCTGGTCGTCGGGCTGCTTGTTGGGTCCATCGACACCAAACATAATTCTCAATGGCGATCTTGTAGCTACGTGGACCACCGAGTCCTGCGTGTTACCTTTCCCACCGCACACTCCCTACACCGTTCCTAAGATCAGCTCCAATGGCAAGTGGAACAGCACTCCCAGCAGCGGACGTTACAGATTATTCCTCGAAGTCGATGAAGGCCCGATCGTCCCGCCTCATACCCCTGTCATTCCTGCTGGAGAAGATCAGGTTGCAATATGGATCGATAACTACGACGTCTTCGGAATGTTGACCCGCATTGGCAACGTCGTAGGCTGCGGAGATCTGCACCTGAAAGACTATGTCGGAACCACAGCGTCCGTAAGCGGGATCGCATGGGACTATCCAATTGACGCGACCGCAACGCAGCAGCTTCCAAACGATAACTTTGGCTCCTATTCTTTGAGCTACCAGAAAAATGGCGGAACCATGCGACCATTCGTCACGTCAGACTACACACCGAACGGCACGCCCCCAGGAACCTCCCCAACAGTACGTGTGCCGAACCTATGGCAGGCGACGGCTCCTACTTTAGCTCAAGCTGCCACGTTGGCCTCGTGGGATATCGTCACCGCACTCGACGGCGGTCCTCCACCTGACCCCAACAATCCATGCGTAGCGGCAAATCCCTGGCAATTGCCACGCGGATGCAGATGCGCCTATGTGATTGAGTTGGTGGTTGGCGACACAACCTGGGTCGGCGACGGAGGAAACAATCACAGCTCTGGTCCTATTCTTTTTGCCATCAACATCATCAACGACATCGGAACTTAAGGAAAGCAGATGAGCATATGGTTTCGATTCGTAATCTCCGCATTCGCCGTCTGGAGACTAACCCATCTTCTCGCCGCAGAAGACGGCCCGTGGAACCTGATGGTAAGAATCCGCCAGAAGTTAGGTCTCGGCATTTGGGGCAAGCTGATGGACTGCTTTAATTGCCTCAGCATCTGGATCAGTATCCCGTTCGCATTCTATGTTGCGAGCGGGATACTGAACATATTGATTGTGTGGTTTGCCCTATCCGGTATCGCGTCTCTGGCGAACAGACTTGGACAAGAACCGATCGTCTTCCAATCGTTGGAGCCCAACCAAAAGTAAAAGGTGATAGCTATGGGATGCTGTGGTCAAGGTCGTGCAATAGCTGCTCAAACCAACCGAACGGCGAATCAACAGACAGGCATACCAGGCCGTTTGACGAAGCTGCGTTTCACTCAAAAGACCGCCGTTCTTATTCGCGGACCAATAACGGGTCGTCATTATCAATTCCATGAGGGCGCTTACACCCAGCAAGTGGACATGAGAGACGCATCAGTCCTGATCAAGAGTGGTTATTTCCAACCCGACTAAGAAGGAGCCGCGACCTCAGTGTCAGGTGACTTCGAAAGCAAAATCCACATCGCTCCCCCGGTCAGCAAAATAAATCCCACTATCATTCTGGCCGTCACCTCCGGCCGCAGAACAACATACCCCTCAACTACCGTCAGCAGAGGAATCACCAGATATCGTGCGCCAAAACGTACTGGGGTCATCTCTCGCAGCAGCCAGAAAACGAGGACAATCTGAATTAGATCGACGCACGATGATAGAGACAGCATCGCCGTCAAACCACCCCACCCCCCCTCAAATTCTCTTGCCGCCAAACTGCAGATCCCCAGAAATACCGCATTGGCAAAACAGACGATAACCATCGCCTCCGCGACTGCAATACCCTGCATCAGTCGATACATCCAAACACCCGAAACAGCTACCAGAACCACGACAGCAAAAGTCACAGCCAGCATCAACTGCCCTCTTACAGACCCGGGCAAGCCAACCGGCAGTAAAAGCAGAACCCCGCCAAATGCAGCAAGCGCTGGAGCAATAGATTCCCTGCCCTCCTCTTCATTTCCTCCAGTGCTACTAACCACAAGCGCCACAACCACCGGAAGCAATGCAAATGTCGCCGAGATGACGATCGATGGAAGGCCGCTCCCAGCCCAATGAATCAGGCAAGCTGGAATACCCCAAAAGCCTACTCCGGCGATTGTTAAACGTATCCACGGCAACCTGCTTAGCGTCCGCAACCTTCCGCCACAAAATGCAATCGCTCCAACGCAAACAACAGCAAACAATATAACCTGCTGTTCGTAAAAAACCGCTCCTGCTCCAAAGGGCGCAACGATCCACGCAGCCGATGCCAGCAAACAATACGCACCAAACACAAGCCATAAGGATCTCTTCATAGCATTCACGGGTCGAGCTTAGTGCAAACAGAAAGGGCCACGCGGATGCATGGCCCTTTCTCGGGTTTTATAACGATGAATTACTGATTTCCACCCTGCGGAGGAGTACCGGAACCAGGTCGGCGTCCACCACGGCGCCGTCTACTACCCGGACGTCGCTGTCCACCTCCAGGATTGGTCCCTGGTCCGCCGTCCACACGCTGAACAGGCACGCCGTCAGCCCGGTTGAAGTTCGGTTCGTCCGCAGACTCCTCGCCTTCTTCCTCAAAGTCGTCGCCGTCCTCCACCGATACTTCCTCGGCATCAACTGGCCTATTCGGACTGGCAGGGGCTTCAGCATTCGGACCATCCGTACCAATCTGCGCCGGATCAGGCAGACCCAGCTTTGCACGCTGCTCGCGTAGAACAGCCTTCCGCGAAAGCTTGATGCGGTTGCCTTCAATCGCCAGCACCTTCACCAGAATCTGATCGCCCTCGCGAAGCTCATCCTTCACTTCCTTCACGCGGTGTTCTGCAATCTCAGAGACGTGAAGCAGACCATCGGTGCCCGGGAATATCTCCACAAACGCGCCAAACTCGGCCAGACGAACGACCTTGCCCAGATAAGTCTTACCGACCTCTGGTACCGCAGTCAGATCGCTGATCATCTGGATCGCACGTGCCAGTCCATCGGCATCGCTCGAAGCAACATTGACCCTGCCTGTATCGTCAACATCGATCTTCACGCCAGTCGCATCGATGATGCCGCGAATCACCTTACCGCCAGGCCCAATCAAATCGCGAATCTTGTCAGTAGGAATCTGCAACGTGTGGATACGCGGAGCAAACTGCGACTTCTCCTGGCTCGCACCTGCGATCGTTGCATCCATCGTGTCCAGCAGCGAAAGCCGGCCGCGGCGCGCCTGTTCCAATGCCTCACGCATGATCTGCGGCGTAATGCCCATGATCTTGATGTCCATTTGCAGTGCCGTGATGCCATTACGCGTACCGGCCACCTTGAAATCCATGTCGCCGTAGTGATCTTCAGCACCGGCGATATCGGACAGAACAGCGTAGTTGTCGCCTTCTTTCACCAGGCCCATGGCCACACCAGCAACTGATCCCTTGATCGGAATGCCGGCCTGCATCAACGCAAGGGATGCGCCGCAAACCGTCGCCATCGAAGACGATCCGTTCGACTCCAGAATGTCCGAAACCACGCGCAACGTATAGGGAGACTCGTCCTCACCAGGCAGTACAGCCTCAATAGCCCTGTACGCCAACGCCCCATGCCCAATCTCTCGACGACCAACGCCAGTCATACGACCCACTTCGCCAACCGAGAACGGAGGGAAATTATAGTGCAGCATAAAGCGGCGCTTCTGCTCGCCTTCGTAGCTCTCCAGTCGCTGCGCATCGTCTGTCGTTCCAAGCGTCGCGCTCACAAGAGCCTGTGTCTCACCACGCGTAAACAGTGCCGAACCGTGAACACGCGGCAGAACTCCGACCTCGACCGTGACCTGACGAATCTGGTCGAATGCGCGATGGTCAGGGCGAATCCGCTCGTTTAGAACCTGATCGCGGAAGATCTTCTCGCGCAGCAGTTCATAGTATTTGCTCAGTTTCTTCGCCGCAGCCGCATCCCCTTCCGGCAGGTCCTTCTTCAGCTCGTCCTTGATCCCCTTCACCAACGCATAGCTATCGAACTTCGGATGCTTCTGCGTATCCAGTGCGTCCTTCAGCTGCGCGCCAATCTTGCTGGTCAGGTTATTCAGGTATTCCTGATCGATCTCTTCGGCTGAGACAAGACGCTTCGTCTTACCCGCACGGCTCACAAGATCTTCAATCGCAGCACAAATCTTCTTGATCTGCTCATGCGCAAATTCGATGGCATCGACAACGCGATCTTCTGCAATTTCTTTCGCGCCCGATTCAATCATCACAATGCCGTCCTTCGTGCCGACGACCATGATGTTCAGCGTGCTCTTTGCGCGCTCAGCATAGGTCGGGTTCACGACGAACTGATCGTCCACAATACCAATCCGCACCGCGCCCACCGGACCATGGAACGGAATATCGCTCAACGCCAGCGCGCAGCTCGCGCCGTTGATACCCAGCACATCGGGATCATTTTCCTTGTCGGCCGAGTACACAAACGCCACAACCTGCGTCTCATTCCGGAACGTCTCAGGAAACAGCGGACGGATCGGACGATCGATCTGGCGGCTCGTCAGAATTTCTTTCTCGCTAGGACGGCCCTCGCGCTTGATGAAACCGCCGGGAATACGCCCGCCCGCGTAAGTAAACTCGCGGTACTCAACGGTAAGCGGGAAGAAATCAATTCCTTCCTTCGGATCCGGCGAAGCCACGGCAGTCGCCAGAATCATGTTGTCGCCACTGGAGGTAAGCGCCGCACCGGAGGCCTGCTTTGCCATGCGCCCCGTCTCAAACTTTATTTGCTTGCCGCCGGCAAGCTCAACTGTCACGTCCTGTTTCATGTTGCCTCTCTTCTCTCTCTATCGATTGAAAACTTTATACTCGCGTCATCCGGCTTGCGGGCGCGAAAAAGCGCACCTCACTGTAGCGCTATTGCGCCGTCAGCAAGCTGCGCTGTAATAAACTCTGTGCGAATTGGGATACGACGCCGCCCCAAAAGCAATCACGATCCGCGCCTACCATCGTCGGCAACTCCCACAGCAAAGTCTTGCTTGACCTTGCACGAAGTTTGCAGCCGAATAAGCGCGGGCCGTGCATGCTTCCATGGTTTGTAAGGTGTCTCCGGAGATGTCGCTCTATTTGCGGATTCCCAGTTTGCCGATGACCTCACGGTACCGGTCGGCGTCACACTTCTTCAGGTAGTCAAGCAAACGGCGACGCTTGCTCACAAGCATCAGAAGCCCGCGGCGTGATCCGTGGTCCTTCTTGTGTTCCTTGAAGTGTTCCGTCAATTCGCCGATGCGTTCGCTCAGAATGGCGATCTGGACCTCGGGACTCCCGGTGTCTGAGTCATGTGTGCGAAACTTCGCGATAATATCTGTTTTCTTAGCAGGTGCTAACACAGCTGATCTTTACTCCTAATCTTCTAGTCCACTCTTAGTGTCTACATAAGGATAGCACCGCTTCACAAACCCGGCAATCAAGGCTGGCCGAAACTATTGAAACCTAAGCAACATGTGTCTTCAGAAAAGTCAAAGTTCTCTCTCGAGCCACCGCTGCAGACTGCGGATTGTAGCTCCCCCGGGCATCGCAGCTGAATCCATGCCCTGCACCCTCATAAAGATAAATCTCTACCTCAGGATGCGCCCGTCGCACTGCCTCAATCTGGTCCTTTCCGATGTGCTCGTCGTCAGCTCCAATATGCAGCATCACTGGACAGCTTGGCTCCTCCGCGGCGAACTTCCCAATACCCCCAGGATAATAGGCAACACAACACGATGGCTGCATCTTTACCGTCTCGCCCCGTGTCGCCGTCAGCCAGCTCATCAGGCCCCCAAAACAATACCCAATGACCCCAATTCCGCGATCTGCTTTCTTTGCCAGCTGATAAGCGGCAGCGACATCCAACAGAGCCGTGTCCAAATCAAGCTTGTACATCAGCTCAAAGCCCCTCTTCGAATCCACGCCGTCGTATTTCAGCTCAACACCACGTTCCACCCGGTCAAACAGCGCTGGCGCAATCACCAGAAAACCATCCCGTGCAAACCCATCCGCAACCCCGCGAATATACGCATTTACGCCGAATATCTCCTGGATCAAAACCAGAGCTCCTATCGGCTCACCCGCCGGAGAAGCAACATAAGCACTCAATTCATGGCCGTCCGCCGCCTTCACCTTCGTCCATTCACTCATCGAATCCCCTCCGCAGAAGCTTTATTCCATCGCTATCTAATCAGATGTAGAGATGCAAATCGCTGGCCACTCTAGCAGACCCGTCCGCTCCCTCAATGCTCCCGGCCGTCCGAGGCATAGCCCCTGATCTCGCTTGTCCACCGAAGAAACCGAAAAAGCTGTCTCTTCTCCGTCCAAAATAAGACCCAAAAATCTCGAGCCGTTATCGTATCGGCGCGCTTGCCCGTATAAGTCTCAAGTCTCCATCGTAGATAAGGGCTTCGCCAGGGGCGCAACCGCTCACCCCGCGTCGCATTCCATAGAAACCTGAGCCCTTCGATCATATCTTTGCGTCCCAACGCAAGTATAAAGAACAATTTGCCCGAACCGTTTGATCGAAGACGATTCCGCACTGAAAATGCAAAACGCAAAGAATCGATGCCATTTTCCAAATGCAAAGAGCCCAGTCAAAGGACTGAGCTCTTTGCATTGGCATCAGCAAATAACATGACCACTTACTTTACCTGTGTGTTACCCAACTTTAGCTAAGCATTCCCAGTCTAGGGCACCCTCCGAAACTAATTCAGATAGTCGAACAGATCCGTCTTTTGGAGCGCACTCATCACATTCAGCAGCGCCTGATATTGAGTCTCCTGCGAGCTTAGCTGCGTGGCCACCGAAGCTGTGTCCGCCGCCACAAGTGTGCCTTGGTTCGCCTTCAACTGACTCTCATCCGTCTGCGCATATGTGCTGGTGGATTGAACTCTGCTCAAAGAGCTGTCGAGAATACTGCGTTGTTGCGAAACCTGACCCAGCGAAGCAGTCAGAGCAGACGTATCAGCCGTAAACGTTGCGGTCGAGGCTCCACTCGAGTAGTCGGCGATAAGCTGATTCAGCGCGCCGAACACGCCCGAAGACGACGTACCGAAGACAGCCGACCCAGGCAGATTGACCTGTATCTTCTGCCCAGTCGGAGTCTCAAGATACTGCACATTCGTATCCCCGACATAATTCACCGTAGCCGGTGTCGTCGAAGTGTCGAGCACAAAAGGCTTCACCGACCCCTGGCTTCCCGCAAACAGCGACGAACCCAGATAGCTGGTATTAGCCAAAGATAAAACCTGATCCCGGATGCCGGTCAACTGCTGCATAATAGCCGTCATATTGGCAGCGTTCAACGTTTCGTCATTGCCCTGCACGGCCAATGAAAGCGCTGACGTCAGCTGTGTCACCACCTCCCCCAGCGTGGTGTCCGTCACCTGCAACATCGAAGCTTCGCTCGAAGCCGTTTGAACAAAAGTGTCATCCTTCGCAATGGCGCTTCCCATCAACGAGCTCCGAGCCGCCGCAACGGGATCATCCTGCAACGATGCAACCCTTAACCCGCTCGAAAGTTCGGTCGTCAAGGTATCCGCCACACTGCTCGAGTGATCGATCGACAAGGCAAGGCTCGAAATGTAATTTGGATCTGCCCTCATGCTCTGCTCCTATTCTTCGACGTTATCTCAACTCAGTTGCTCTTATGAAACCGCGACCTGATCTCCCAGATTGATAGCGCTACTCATAATTGAATCGGCGATCGTAAGCAGCTTGGCCGCAGCCTGGTACGAACGTTGATATTGAGTCAGATTCGACGCCTCCTCATCCAGTGATACCCTCGACAGCGAATCCCGCTGTGTCGTCGACTCCGTCAGCGCAGCCTGCTGTGTCGTATTGTCAGTCGATGCACTTGCAGTTGCCGTTCCTATCTGACCCAACAGAGCAGCGTAATACCCAGATGCCGTCTGGCCACCAACAACATTCGCCGTCGAAAGATCAGCCAGTGCCAGCGCATTGCCATTTCCTGCAGAGCCTTCTCCAACCGCAGCCGCAGCAACTGCATTTGGATCAGTCGTCGCCATTTGAATCGAAGCAGCCGCTCCACTTGCGGTAGCGGAGAGGCTAAACAACGCCTGTCCCGCATTCCCGCTACCGTCCAGTCCCTGTTCATTCTGCAGATTGGTCTGCGTTCCGATCCCATAAGCCAGGTTATCCAGCGCCGCAACAACAACCGGCAGTTCCTGGTCCCTCGCCTGCAGAACACCTCCCAAAGTTCCGCCAGTTAACCTTGATGTCACGTCCTGACCTGCAATACCTGCAAGGACATGTGTCGTTCCCGAAACCTGCGACGTGCTCATCGCGTAGGATTGATCGCCGCTCACCAGCAAGGCACCATCGCTCGTCGTAAGCGTAATCCCATTCTGCTCATTCGTTATCTGGTTCAAGCCCACATATTGCGAGAGCTGCGTGATCGCCAGCTGTCTCTGGTCTTCCAGTGTACCCGCATCCTGATCGGGGCTGATGCTTGCAATTTGTTTATTCAAAGAAGCTATAGTCGTCGTCAACGTATTCACCTGGCCAACTACGGTGCCCACCTGTTGATCGAGACTCGAAGATATTTGCGACAGTTGCTGCGCCGAAGAATTGAAGGCAGCAGCTAGAGTATTCGCAGCAGTCAGCATGCTCTGGCGTACCGATGCATCCGAAGGACTCGCCGACAGCTTCGAGAGTGCGCCAAAATATGAGTCCATCGCGGATCCAAGTGCCGTCGAGCTAGCCGACTCAGAGGTCGAACTCAGACCGAAGACGTTTTGTATCTCCTGCATCGCCGACTCAAGCGCGCTGCTCTGACCCTGTACCTGCGTCTGCTGCTGCACTCTCTGTTCCAGAACCCGGTCACGTTGCGAAATCGCGCTCTGTCCCGAATTCTCCGTCACATAGAACTTCGATCCGTTGATCGTGACCGCATCGACCGGTTGCCAGTTCACAACCTCGCGCGTGTAACCCGGCGTGTTCTGGTTGGCTACGTTATTCGAAGTTACATTCAGCGCAGTCTGATCTGCCATCAGCGCTTGCCGCGACATATCCATCAAAGATGTCAGTGTGCCCATTAGCTCTCCATGCTTCTGCCGTATCGACGGCCCCGTGTTTATGAATGCTTTTTCGCTGTTTTGTAATTCAGGTTCGAGTGCGCCTCACCCATTACGAAACGCACTCTTTCTATCCCAGCAGCGAATCAATCATCTTCTCAGCAACGTCCGACGAAGGCACGTTGTAACTGCCCGAAGCGATGGCCTGTTGCAGCGTCGCCACCTTTGCGGATCGCGTATCGGAGCTCCCAAGAGCCTGGGCCATAATGCCACCCGTAGAGCTCAGATTGGCCTGATCTTCCTGCACTGAAGCCTGTGCCGGCACACCGCCATTTGTCCCACCGGCCGCTGTATCCACGACTGGCTTCGTCGATGTTGAGGCTATCGAGCTCAAAGCCCGCTGCATATCTCCAATTCCATTCGTGTAACCCATGACGCTCCTCCATCTACTTGTATGTATCGGCTCTGCGACTGCAACCTTTAGTACCTTCGAGCTTATTTCTTTGAATTCCTCTCATGTTCCTGCGTCACCTGCCGAATAACCTGTTTCGCGATCCCCAGGCCGCCGCCCTTCGATATGGCCTTCGCTACGGCCTCCGTCCCAAAGCTGCTGATCGTATCCGAGGCACTGTCGTTGCTCTTCTCTTCATCCCAGCTGTCCTCGCCCGTCCGCATCGGCTTCAGCATCTCCTGCATCAGCATCGCTTCGAACTGCTGTGCAGCGTCTACTAATTTGGCATTCTGCTGTTTGCCCGCTCCATCCACAGTCTGGCTCTGCAAATCTCCATCGATCCTCATAGCACTTCAATCTCCGCTTCCAGAGCCCCGGCCGACTTCATCGCCTGCAGGATCGAAATAACATCGCGAGCAGAAGCTCCAATCGTCTGCAGGCTCCGCACCAGGTCGTCCACTGTCGCTCCCTGCTTCAACTCAATTCTGTTGACCGGCTTATCCAACGCATTGATGCGTGTCTGCTGCGTTACCTGAGTCGTCCCGGACGAGAAGGCATTCGGTTGTGATACCAGAAAATCGCTCACAACATTTACCGCCAACCCGCCATGCAGAATCGACACCGGCTGCAGAACAACCGTCCCGCCGATAACAACCGTTCCGGTGCGTTCATTTACGATCACCTTCGCGCGGGGGTAAACCGGAACCTCGATCGATTCCACCCGCGCCAGCAGCGAAGGAATCTCCTCCCCATTGGCTACCGACAGATCGATTCGCCTGCTATCCAGCACATGCGCCGCACTTCGACCTAATTCCCCATTGATCGCCTGCGCCATTGCCTCCGCGCTGCGAAAGTCGGCATCGTTCAGCAACAACGAAAACTGGTGCCGCCCTTCCAGATCCAACGGAACACCTCGTTCCACAATGGCCCCAAAAGGAATTCGTGCAGTATTGGGATGATTCAACTGCTTTACATTTCCATTCACATTCACGGAGTATCCGCCGACAACCAGCGGCCCCTGCGCCTGGGCATAGATCTTTCCATCGGCTCCATAGAGCGGCGTCATCAACAACAACCCGCCCTCAAGACTTCTTGCATCCCCGGCCGAAGACGTCGTTACATCCAGCTTCGTGCCTGGACGGGCAAACGGGGGCAACGTCGCGGACACAAACACCGCCGCAAGATTCTGAACCCGAATCGATGCCGCAGGCACGCTCACTCCCATACGCAGCAGAGTCGCCGCCAGCGTCTGCGTCGGAAAGCTGGTCTGCTGACTATCGCCCGTGCCCTGCAATCCCACCACGATGCCATACCCTACAAGCTGGTTGTCGCGAATCCCCTCTATCGAAGCGATATCCTTAATCCGCGCCTGCCGTACCGGCGCTGCGGCAACATCAGACGCAGAAGCCACAGCACTGCACACGAGAACCCCAGCCATCACACAGCCGAAATAGACAAATCCATTACCCTGCATCATCGCCCCCACTAAAAAATCAAGATCTGTTGCAATAACCTGACCAATACATTCGGACGCCGGGTGTAATCGGAGACAATTCCCTTCCCTCGCACCTCCAGCTCCAGGCTGGAGATCGCAGTCGAAAGCACTTGGTTCTGCTGCGAAATATCCTCAGGTCGAACCAGCCCGCGCAGCACAATCGTCTGCGTCTGCTGGCTGAACTCGACCTCTCTCGCCGCCTCGATCACAAGCGTTCCATTCGAAAGAACGTCAACCACCTGCCCGCCGAATATGGTGCTAAGGCTTGAATTCGTCGCACTGGTCCCCTGTGCATTCAACCCCGCCGACGAGCTCTGATTGATCAGATTCTGCAATGCATTTCCCGCATGCAACGCTCCCATAAGACTCGATATCTGCGAGTTCGCATTTGACGCCCGCGAGTTCTTCACCGATCCATCCGTAGACGCTGCGAGATTCTCCGACACTACCACCGAAATCAAATCGTGCGGCCGCATCGCTCTCGGATCAGTCGTCATCCTCGCCAGCCGGCCATTATCCTGCCAGATCGATCCCGGCGTAGCCTGCACATTCGAGTTGTCCGCACGAACCCTCGCCAGATATGCCGTCAAAGAAGCCGACGCTATACCGACCTTCGGTGCCGCCGTCGCTTTACGATCTCCACTCGGCTGTTGCGCCCTGAGCGAAGACACGGCGAGCAGCAGCAGAAGTACCGCAACAACGCTAAGAACAAAACGTAATTCCCCGCCGATAGGACGCGATTGATCCACCCCGGATGAACTGACCTTCTTCAACCTTCTCATCGCTGCATCTCCACATCGGCAACTCCGCGAATAATGCCGATGAACTGCCGTTCCACCGCATCGCTTCCTACCAGCCGCACTCGTATCGCCTTGCCCAGGCCGCCGTTTTCCTCCGACATCCCTGTCATCTCAATCCGGAGATTGTCTTCCTGCCTCCACAAGCGAACAACATCGCCAGCCCGCACCACAGGAGCACTCTCGTCTTTCCTTCGAGCAGTCTCTCTCCCCGCAATCGCTCCCGCTGTCTGAACCGCAAATGCTGGCTGCTCCGGATGATCGCAACTCGCAACCATAGCCCATCGCTGTCCAAGCACTGGATCCCACCGAACCTCACTCACTCGATAACTCCCTCCCCTTGACATCAAAGGAGACAACGTGCCCGAATGCAAAGAGTCTGCAGCTATCTCGGTCAAACTGACGCAAGACGTCGCCGAATAAGTCGCAGCCACTGCCGACCCACCAAACCCCGCCATCACGCCCTGCATCCAAAGCAGACGAAGAAGCGAATTTCCCCTCATAGCCGCTCCTAGCGAATCATGTTGTTAATCTGCGAGTACATGTCATCGGCCACGTGAACAACCTTGGAGTTGCTCTCATACGCTCGCTGAGCCAGAATCATCTGCACGAACTCCGAGACCACATCGACGTTCGAGTTCTCCAGATATCCCTCCTGCAGCGTGCCCATTCCTGTGCTTCCGCCAGGAACATCCGTAATCGCATTGCCCGACGATTCCGTCTGCGTAAAGAGATTTCCTCCAATCGAATTCAAACCGCCCGGATTGGCGAACGTCGCCAGTTGAATCGTGCCCAACTGCGCCGCCGCAGTCTGCCCCGGTATCGTCGCCGACACAACGCCGTACTGTGAAATCGTGATCGACGTCGCATTCGATGGAATCGTAATCGCCGGCAGCACCGTATCCCCATCGGCCGTCACCATCGTTCCCTGGTTGTTTCTATGGAAGCTGCCCGCGCGCGTATACGCAATCGTTCCATCGGGTCTCGAAATCTGAAAGAACCCCGCGCCTTGAATCGCAAGATCCAGCGGATTGTCCGTCTCGTTGAAGTCTCCCTGCGTCATGATCATCTCCGACGCCGCCGACCGCGTCCCAAGGCCAATCTGGAGCCCAGCCGACACTGTCTGCTGACTCTGCGCCGACCCCGGCGTAATCATGTTCTGATAAATCATGTCTTCAAACTGCAGTCGCCGCCGCCGAAACCCTGCCGTGCCAGAGTTCGCCAGGTTGTTGGCTACAGTATCCAGGTTCGCCTGCTGCGCGCTCATTCCGCTCGCCGCCGTATAAAGTGCTCGAATCATCTCAATTCCATCCTTTTCGCAAAGTTCCTGATATCAACT
Organism: Edaphobacter sp.; assembly: GCA_035317185.1. GTDB lineage: Bacteria > Acidobacteriota > Terriglobia > Terriglobales > Acidobacteriaceae > Edaphobacter. The sequence continues at coordinate 44,722 of DATHHN010000065.1, read as the reverse complement.
CAGCCATCTGATTCAAACCCGCGGAAGATCTTCCGCCGCAGTCTTGTCAAACTCGTTATTGAAGACGCTCAGCGCCTTCTGCATCATCTCCGCCTGTCGCTGCACCAATACCAGCTGCATCGTTCCGTGTATTGCATCTTCGTTGGCTCCTTCAATTGCCCCTTGCTGAACCAAAGCATCTGCCGCTATGGGCTTTGCGCCACCTGCAGAAAATCGGTTCGCCCCATCCGCAATCAAGTTCGACTTATCTGCAAAATCGAATACCCCGACCTGCCCGACGATTACATTTCCATTCACCGTCGAAACAGAGATACTTCCATCCGCAGTCACGTTGATCGTGCCGGTAGGAATCGTGATCGGCTTCTGATTGACGTCGAGCACCGCCTCACCTCGGCTGCTTTGCAATACACCAGTCGCAGACCTCGAAAAAGCTCCATCTCTCGTGTAGCTGATTCCGTTTTGAGTCTGCAGCGCAAAGAATCCCTGCCCCTGCAACGCAAGATCCAACGGATTTCCCGTTGTGGCAAGCTGTCCTTGCCCCATATCCAGCCGGTTTCCTCCCAGCACACCAAAGCCATTCACAGACTCACTTACCTGAGAGTCCGCAGGATTGTCCCGATCCAGTCCACCGGCGAAGACGCCCCTGAAGTAATCGCGCTGAGCACGAAATCCATTAGTTCCCGCGTTCGCCAGGTTGTTCGCCGCTGTGTCCAGCGCCTGCGTCCGCGACATCAAACCCGTATATGCAGCATAGAGACCACTATCCATGCCACGGGCTTATGCAGGTCGATGGCCGAACTCGCGGCCGGTTTGTTAGAAAACGCTAAAGACGGCTGCTGAAAGTCTCGTCTTGTTAGGCACGGCTTCAGATGCAATTGAAAAAATCTATCCCAGGGGCGCGGATGCGGATGCCGTCGAAAAAACTGCCTTGCTTAAGGACACGGCTTCAGCCGTGCCGCAAACACTGCGTTTTTGAACGCGGCTTTAGCCGCTGAGGTACGCCTTCTTATTCTGCGTAGAGTGAGTGTTCTCTTTTCAGCTCCGGCATCCTCAAGCTTCTTCCCCACATGCCGATAGACGGTCTAGATCATGAAGGACCGGAGGGTGGGTTGCGAGCACTGATTATTGACGATTCGGCAGTAATGAGGAAGGTTATCGAGAGAGCACTGCGACAGGCTGGCCTGGAGCTGCTCGAAGTTCTGCAGGCTTCCAACGGCGAGGAGGCTCTTCAAGCCCTTCGCGCAGACAAGGGCGTCGCCTCTCCCATTGCTTTGATCATGAGCGACATCAACATGCCGGTCATGGACGGGCTGCAGTTTCTTGAGACACGGCGAGACGAGAACCTCGCCCCAGGCGTTCCCGTCGTAATGATTACAACCGAAGGAAGCGAACCCTTCGTTCTCCGCGCCATCGCTGCTGGCGCGCAGGGATACATCTGCAAGCCCTTCACCGCAGACCAGGTGAAAGCTCGGGTGCTTCCACTGCTGCACGCAGCGTGATCACCGAGAATACGTATGAGTCTTGCGAGGGAGAATGGTTGCCACTGAAACCGACAACATACAAGAGGATTTGATGTCGCGCCTCGACTCGGCCGTCTCCGAGGTCTTCGAGATGATGCTCGACCGGAACTGCGCGCCGCTCGATACCGAAGTCGATATCGACGAGCGGATCACGGCGTGCATCCGCTTCTCCGGTGCCATCACCGGCGAGTGCCTCGTCTATGCAAGCCAGACCGTGGCCCAGATCGCTGCAGAGGCGCTCCTAGGTACTGTCTCCGAACCATCCGACCCTATGGTGGATGACGCCGTCGGTGAGCTCTGCAACATGATCGCCGGCGGCTGGAAGAGCAAGCTAGATCCCAGCTACGCCGTCTGCCTCATCTCCGTGCCCGCCATCACACGAAATCCCGTACTCGATCTCGCCTCGCACCCCGGCGTCACCTACAACCGTTGTTATGCCTTTCAGGGAAATGTCTTCGGAGTTTCCCTGGCGTTCTAGCCATTCTCTGTCGTTGCAGCGCGATCATCTTCAATCTTTCTTCTCTCAAATGGGATAGCATATGTTTCATTAAATCAATAACTTGCAGGTTTAATCTCAAAATACAACCCAAAAATCGCATGTCAAGCCCAGAACTCTGCTAACTCCATACATATCAATAAGATCTGTATTGCGTAGGAGTTACGCTCAATCCAATACAATTGAATTAGAGACAAGAAAAGCCCCGAATCTTCGGGGCCTTTCTCATTTCACGTTAAGTCCTTTAGAAAGACGATTTTAGCTGTAACTCATTTAGAATGACGATTTTGCCAAACTAAAATCATATAAATCATTGAATATAAACGGCTTTCGCGGTACCCCCCCGGGGGGTACCGAACGGAGGACATGCAAAGAGCCAGGCACAAGGTACCTGGCTCTTTGCGTGCTGAACTAATACTCGACTATCGAACGACGGATTGGAACAACGGCGATGTAAGCAGATTGGCAAACTGGCTATCGGAGGAGGAATAAGACACCGACAGTGTTCCGGAGTTGGAGTCGATCGTGGTGTCATCCAGGGCAGACTTCTCAAGCGGTGTCCCGGAGGCCTTCTTCATCAGCGACACACCCTTCATCAGGGTTGCAGCCGTCGCCGCGGTAATCGTATCGGACATCACAACGGCCATATCGAACTTCACGCCGTTCTGAAAGTCCATCGTATAGCGCGAGCTCTTCATGCGTTCACGAACTGTGTCATAGTCGGCAAGCTGAGCTGCATCGCCGAGGACGCTCTTCATCATCGTCTGCGTTCCCTTGGCGTCGAGCAGGCTCCAAACCGCCTTCGTGTCCACCGCGATCATCTCGTTGACCATGTCGCCGTTGGAGAGAAAGTTCGACGTCAAACCATCGCGGGCGTCGAGCGTGGCCTTCACCGCTTCCTTGTCACCAAAGACCATGGTGGTCTGGTTCAGAAAGACAACGCTCATGCCGTTGGAGCCCATCGGGTAGATATTGTTGTTCCGAAGCACCTGCGGTTTGGTCTTCGACTTCGTAAAGTTGGCAAGAATCTCGCGAGTGTGGAACTGGCCCTGGGCGATACCGACAATCCTGGCTCCCTGCCCGCCATCTGTACGAAAAGCTGCAAAGGTCAGAACGTCAGCATCCTGATCTACCTTCAGCCCAGACGTCTTCAGTGCTGTCTCCAGGCGCTTGAGCTCAGGCGGCAGAACGCGGTCCTTCAAGCTCATCGCAGCCGACGAGTTCTGCATCGCACGATAGTCGACAACGATGATCTGCTGGACATCATGCGGAATGGCTGCCTTGGCATCGCTCGAAAGCTGTGCTGCCGGACAAAGCGTGGCGGAGAATCCAATAACTGCGATGGGGAGGAACGACTTAGCGAGATTGCGCAATGAATGACTCCTTGGCCGCGGTAATTTACGGCTCAACTCTTCTATTCTTCCGTGAATATGGCCAATAGGCAAGTACAGACGCCTGCCACTTTGGACGTATAGAAGCAGGGAAAGTTGGTGGATCAGCTTGTAATCCAGGAAAGCGGCTGCTCCAGCCTGCGTTCAAGGACCTTGAGCGCAGGATCGAAGTTCGGAATTCGTGTAATCCACGCCGCATCGGGTTCGTACGCGTCCTCAGGAATCAGTCCAATGAGCTCCGCATCCGCGATCGAAGCTCCGTGACGGCTGGCGAGATCGAGTAGCCGATCATAGACCTTCCGCATCGGAGTCGTTCGATGGTCAGTGATGTTCATCGTGACCTGAGCGCGGCCATTGACGAGCACACCCAGGGCTTTCACGCCGTGCAGACCTCCATTGGCGTGACGGATATCCCGCGCAATCGCTCGTGCAGCAGTAATGTCAGGCTGATCGAGATGGACGTTATAGGCGATAAGAAAATTGCGGGCTCCAACGGCACTGGCTCCTGCAGTCTCGTGCAGTTCAGGACCTCCAATATCGGGACGACGGGAAGCATCTCGCTGAGCCGCCGCGCGGAGGCCTTCGAACTGGCCTTTGCGAACATCCTCAAGCTGCACACGGTCCGGCCTCGCAGCCGCTGCCCCGTAGAAGTAAACAGGGATGCCATAGCGTCGCCATATGAGGAGGCCGGCATTCCGGGCCAGCAAGGCGCAGTCAGCGAGCGAGGCCCCGCTGATTGGAATGAAGGGAATGACGTCTGCTGCACCAATACGGGGATGAACGCCGCTCTGTTGCGTCAGATTGATCAGTTCGGCCGCCTTTCCAGCGGCGCGGACGACTGACTCCACTACGGCCTCTGGGCCGCCGGCGATCGTAACGACAGACCGGTTATGCGCCGCGTCGAGCGACCAGTCGAGCAGACGCACTCCCTCGACCTGCATGGCCGCGACGATTTTGCTGACCTTGCTGGCGTCAGCTCCTTCGGAGAAATTCGGGACACACTCGATGATGGCTTCGGGATTCATAGGACAACAAACCAGTTTATAGGGAACACATTATTGCAGTTACTTCCACCAGGAGTAACCGAGAGAAAACTGAAGACTCGCATTGACGCCTGGGTTTCGATCGCCCAGCGAAGCGCTGGAGATATGAATTGCGTTCATGCCTAGATCGATGGAGCGGCGGGGAGTAATGAAGTAGTGTGCACCGATGCCCGCTTGAGGGGTGAAGTTCCAAACGCTCGCGTCAGCGTTAGGCCCATCATTGGTAACGTTATAAGGAGGTCCACCGTAGGCGGGGTATTTGTGGTTTGTCCAGATCACCCCTCCGGCACCCTGGATCCAGGGCGTGATCTTGTGTGATCCAGCGAAGTTCCAACGAAGAACAATCGGTGTAATGGATACGCCGGTGAAGGTTCCGCCTACGGTGTAGGGTGGCGTACAGTCGTTGGGTGCTGTGCATAGAGCCCGCTGAAACTTCGGCGTGTACGACTGCCAGAAGGGAAAGACTTCGATGCCGTACTCGAAGTTGCCGTGTAAGAAGCCGGGGCCGATATTGCTGGTGAGGACCTTACCGGCGCGGGCGCCGGCCATGAGGAACTTGAAGCCGCCACGATTCTCAGTGAGTCCGAAGCCGCCTTGCATGAGGACACCGATGTTGAGCGGTAGATGCGCGGAGTTGGACTGGAAGGGCGTGAGCGAAGCTGCTGTGGGGGCAGCCTGTGCGGAGACCAGCCTGACGGCCAACAGAAGGATGAGGGTGCAAAGCGATGCCTTTGCAGTGCATTTCATGTTCTCGATCACTCAATGACTCCGGAGCAGAATAAGAGATAGAAAAAAGGCCGCCGATGAACGGCGGCCCCTGTTAGATGACTCGCTAAGGAGTCTAGTTTCCAGCTGCCACCGTTGCTTCGTCGAAGTCGAAGTTGGAGTAGACATTCTGGGTGTCGTCCAGGTCTTCGATGGTTTCGAGGAGCCGTATCATGGCGTTTGCTTGTGAGCCTTCGAGCTTGGTATAGGTGGAGGCGATCTTTGTGACTTCGGCGTGCTCAGGGACGATTTTGGCAGTCTTCAGGGCTTCGGTGACGGCTTCGAAGTCCTTCGGGTCGGTGAGAACCTCCCAGTTTTCACCCTCATCGCTGAGGTCCTCTGCGCCTGCGTCGAGGACGAGCTCGGTCAGTTTGTCTTCGCTGGCGGCGGATTTGGCGATGGTGATGACGCCCTTCTTGGTGAACATCCAGGATACGGAGTTCGATTCCCCAAGATTTCCGCCGTTTTTGCTGAAGGCGTGGCGAATCTCGCTGACGGCTCGATTTTTGTTATCGGTGAGGACGTCGACGATGACGGCTACGCCGCCGGGGCCGTACCCCTCGTAGGTGATCTCCTCGTAGGAGACGCCCTCGAGCTCGCCGGTACCGCGCTGGATGGCGCGTTTGATGTTGTCGGCGGGCATGTTCTCAGCCTTGGCTGCGGCGATGGCTCCGCGGAGACGAGGATTGCCGTCTGGATCTCCTCCGCCGCCGGTTTTGGCGGCGATGGTGATTTCCTTGATGAGACGGGTGAAGATCTTGCCACGTTTGGCGTCAAGCGCGCCCTTCTTATGCTTGATTGTGGCCCATTTTGAATGGCCGGACATGAACTACCTCGATGATGATTTGTGTCGACTACGCATTGCTCCGGTGATGCGACCTTGCGATTTTAGCACGTTGGACAGTCCATATATTTGGCACCACCCATCCCCGTCAAAATTACGCAAAGTATTCAATGCAAAAGCTTTAGGTTCGTACTTGATGGTTTGATCCATATGCTTTTGGCGCAAAGTATTGATTCCAGAGGAATAGTCTTTCCTGTATGTCCCGGTCGCTGTTTGAGCTGGCTGCCGTAATGCATTGCAACTGAAGAGCTTACATGCACATTGCAGGGATGAAAATGACAATAGCAAGAGCGAAATACAGGGATCTCTCCACTGCGGCGGCAAAAGCGCCGCCTTCGGTCTAGATGACGTTTGTCGCTGGGTAGAACATACGACAGTAACAGCAACGGCAAAGACAAAAGCAGATGCCTGCGGGATGACAAACAAAAGGACAGACAACGGCAGCCTTCCATCAGCAGCCTTCAATGATTCATCAAACGCTGGCCTAGTCCAGCAGTTCGGGGGCCAGGAGGTCGCGCATGGTTTCGCGACGGCGGATGAGTTTGGTCCTGGAGCCGTCGACCAGGACTTCGGCGGGGCGCGGACGGGAGTTGTAGTTGGAGGCCTGGGTCATGCCATAGGCTCCGGCGTCGAGGAGGGCAACCAGGTCGCCCGGTTTGACGGTAGGGAGGACGCGGTCGCGGGCGAAGAAGTCGCCGGACTCGCAGACAGGACCGACTATGTCGGCAGTAATCGTCGACTTCCCTGCCGGCTGCTTGATGGGGATGATCTCGTGGTGAGCGTGGTAGAGGGCGGGACGGATGAGATCGTTCATGCCGGCGTCGGTGATGACGAAGGTTTTGGAACCGTTCTTCTTGACGACGAGGACGCGAGTGAGAAGGGCGCCCGCCTGGGCGACGATGAAACGGCCGGGTTCGAGGAGGAGGTGTGCTTTCTCGTCGGCTAACCCTTTGGTGAGAGCGGCGGCGTATTTTTCGACTTGTTGAGCGGGGTGAAAGTTCGAGGTGCCGTAGTCGATGCCGAGGCCGCCACCGGCGTCGACGTAACGGATGTTGTGCCCGTCCTTGCGGAGGTCGGCGATGAGGCTGGTGACTCGAGCGAGGGCAGCGGCGAAGGGATCGACCTTGCGGATCTGCGAGCCGATGTGGACGGAGACGCCCACGGGGTCGAGCCATTTGGATTTGGCGGCCTTGCGATAGATCGAGCGGGCGATCTTGATGTCGATGCCGAACTTGTGTTCGCTGAGGCCGGTGGAGATGTAGGGGTGGGTTTCGGCGAAGACGTCGGGGTTGACGCGGAGGGCGAAGCGGGCGCGCTTGCCGAGGGCTTCGGCACGGGCGGCGAGGAGATAAAGCTCGGTCTCGGATTCGACGTTGAAGAGGAGAATGTCGGCCTCAAGCGCGGCATCGATCTCCCACGTCTGCTTACCTACGCCGGAGAAGACGATCTTCTTGAGGGCAGGCTTGTGGGCTTTGCGAACGCGCTCGAGCTCGCCGCCGGAGACGATGTCGAAGCCTGCGCCTTGTTTGGCGAGGAGACGAAGAATCGCCAGTGAAGAGTTGGCTTTGACGGCGTAGCAGATGGTGTGCGGACGGCTGGCAAAGGCAGCTTCGAAGAGCTGGAAGCGGTGCGAGATTTGCTGCGCAGAGTAGACGTAGAGCGGCGTACCGTGTTCGGCGGCGAGGGTGGAGAGGTCGACTTGGTCGCAGTGGAGAGAGCGGTTGCGATAGACGAACGGACGGGGGCTTTCTTGGCTTGCTGCGGTCTTTTTAGTCAAAACTTTAGACGCTCTTTGTCGGTAATGCGTAGGGCTCTTCCGGGATGACGACCCAGGCGACGATGTAGGCCAGGGCGCCGACTCCGGTGAGGACGATGAAGAGTGCCGTGAGGATGCGAACGAGGTTCAGGTCCCAACCGTAGTGGAGCGCGAAGGCAGCGCAGACTCCGGCGATCATGCGATTGGCGCGGGGACGCATGAGTTTGCCGGTAGATGGGAAGGGGGTCGCAAATGGGGTGGCTGCGGAATTGACGGTGGCTCCGCAGGAGGGACAGAAACGGGAGGAGGTTTCCAACTGATTGCCGCAACGGGAACAGAACATGGGAGTTCTCCAGAAAACGATTCTATTTTTACATATTTGTGATGCAAAGACCGCAGATGAATACGGAAGGCAAAGGGATAAAGTTCGCTTTGGATAGAGCACTTTTTGCAGGCGGCAGCCTCCGTGGCAGGGATGGCGATTTTTGTGTAAAAAGAGAATCGCAATATATGTATATGCATCTTATTATGCAATTGGAGGGATCGTGATCGATTTGAGCTGTATGTGCGCGAGTTTTCGGCGTGCGTCGCGGGCGCTGACACAGATGTATGAGCAGGAGCTGAGGCCGGAGGGATTGCGGGCGACGCAGTTCACGATTCTTCAGGCGCTGACGCTTGCCGGAGAGATAACTCAAGGACAACTGGGAGGAGCTCTCGCCATGGACAGCACAACCCTGACGAGGACGCTCACGATTATGCGGCGCGGCGGATGGGTGAGGATGGGCCGGGGAGAGGATCGGAGGGAGTGGAGGCTGGGCCTGACGAAAGAGGGCGAGGCGATGTACAAGCGGGCGCTGCCAGCGTGGGAGCGGATACAGAAGAAGTTGCGGAAGCAGATAGGGAGTACGGAGTGGGAGCAGTTGTTGAAGATGACCAACGGACTGGCACACACAATTGTAGAAAGAGGAGAGCGATGACAACGAAGGCGAATTACGGAAGAGTGCTGAGTGGGCTAATTGCATTGTGGTTTGTGGCTGCGCTGACGGCATCGGCCTTGCATGTGTTTTCAAGACATCCGGAGCGTCCGCCGCTGGCGATGTTGGCGGCAGTCGCAACGCCAATAGCGATTTTTACGGCGTGGTATCTGAGATCGAGATCGTTCCAGGAGTACGTGCTCTCGCTGAATCCGCGGACGCTGACGATTGTGCATTCCTGGAGATTGGCTGGGTTCGTATTTTTGGTGCTGAGCGCATACAGGATTCTGCCGGAGATATTTGCGCTGCCCGCGGGATGGGGAGATATTGCGATTGGGGCAACGGCAGTGCCGGTAGCGATGTGGCTGGCAAGGCCGGGTCACAAGGCGAGCTTCATCGTATGGCAGGTTCTAGGGGTGACGGATTTGGTGGCGGCGATTTCTCTGGGAGCGATGGCGAGGTTTATCGACCCGCAGGGAGTGGCGGGGATTTCGACTGCGCCGATGACGCTGCTGCCGCTAAGCCTGATTCCTACTTTTGCTGTGCCGCTGCTGCTAATCCTGCATGGAATCTGCATTGCGCAGGCGAGACGATGGAAGAGTGAGGAGCGCGAGGTACGTGCGGGTATGGAGAGATTGCCGGCGATTTAGTACGGCGATTGATGGGTCTAGTGGCCGAGTTGATGGTTGAAGAACTCGGCCATGTAGGTGTAGGCTTCTTTGGTTTCGGGAAGGCTGATGTCGTTCCAGAAGGCGTGGGGCAGGCCTTCGAAGACGATGAGCTGGGCGTTGTTGCCGTTGCGGAGAAAGGCTCGGTGGAGGATGGTTGTTCCGCTGAGGAGGAGGTCGCGGCCGCTGGTGATGAAGAGGGTGGGCGGCATGTTGTGGAGATCGGCGTAGAGGGGTGAGAGGACGGGGTCTTTGGGGTTGGTGGTGGCGAAGTATTCGGTGTCGGGAGGTACCTGGGTGATGACGGGAAGGCTGCCAGTAAGACCGCGGAGGCTGTACATGGCCTGGGAGTCGGTGCCCTGGCTGAAGTCGCCGAGGCCGGAGAAGATGCCGAGGGCGGCGGGGAGAGGAAGGTTAAGCTGTTTGAGGCGGACGGCGACTTCGGCGGTGAGGATGGCTCCGGCGGAGGTGCCGTAGAGGGCGATGTGGGAGGGCTTGTAGGTTTTGAGAAGCTCGCGGTAGACCGCGATGGTGTCGTCGACGGCTGCGGGAAAGGGATGCTCGGGGGCGAGGCGGTAGAGGATGCTGACGACGCGGGTGTGGGTGAGGTTGGCGATGGGGATGGACTCGGTGAAGGAGCCGGAGTCGGAGTTGAAGCCACCGCCGTGGACGTTGATGAGGACGCGGTCGGGGTGCGAATTATCGAGCGGGGTGACGTTGCGAACGGGGACGCCGGCGATGGTGATGGATTCGATGTGGACGGGATAGGCGGCGAGGGAGGCCTGACCGGCGCGGGTCTGCCAGGCGTCGGTGCCTTTACGGCGTTCGGCGAGGGAGGGGGTGTCTGGTGGGGCGGGGTGGCGGAGTGCTTCCCTGGCTTCGGGGCTGAGGGCGGGAGGGATGGGGATGACGCGGGTGATGCGGGCGGTTCCGTCGGGGTCGAGGGTGCTGGTGTTGGATTGGGGCGGGGTTTGCTGGGCCGCGAGGGTCGCGGTGCCGAGGAGAAGCAGGCTTAGGCGGAGATTGAGGGGTCGCATGGCTTGGTGTGCAACAGGCTAGCAGAGTTTGCTGGTGGAGGCGCTATTTGCCGGTGTAGGGAGTCTTGAGGTAGCGGCGGGCGGCGTCGGCCTGGGATTGATCGCCGCCTCCGGCGCTGGCTTGTCGGTATTGCTCGATGGCTTTGTCGCGCTGGTGAAGGAGGTCGAACATCTCGCCGGCGTTAAGCTGGGCGCGGCGGCGGAGCCAGTCGGTGCACTTGGGCTGGGCGGCGGCTTCGAGATAGTTTTGTGCGGCTTCGGCGATCTGGTTCTGGCCGCGTTGGGTGTCGGCCAGGCCGAAGTACGTCATCTGGAGACGGGGGTCGATGAAGTAGCTGGGCTTGCGGGAGTCTTCGAGGACATTTTTGTAGGCAACGATGGCTGCGGGGCCGTCCCCTTTGTCCTTGGTGAGGTTGGCCTCTTCGAGGCGGAAGAGGTAGTCGCGGGGGAACTCGACAGCGAGGCCGTGCTGGACGGCAAGGGCCTCGGGGTAACGGGCGTCGTGGCGCAGGAAAAGGGAGAGGGCGGTGCGGGATTCGATATTGGTGACTAAGCCGTGGGCGGCGGATTCCCGGAGGAGATCGAGGCCCTTCTCTTTGTTGCCGGTCACGCCGGTGATACCGATCATGATGCGAAGGATGCGAGGGAGGCTGGCGACGGCGAACTGCTGGATGCCGATGGCCATCTTGGCGTCGGCGTAGCTGGGGTCGATCTTGAGGGCTTGTTCGCTGTCGTTGCGAGAGGCGAGGCCCTGACGGGCGGCAGCGACGTAACTGTGATCGACCAGGGTGATGAAGGCGGCGTGCATGCCGCGAGCGTATCCGCGGGCGAAGTAGGCGTTGGCGTTGTTGGGATTTTCGCGGATCTGCTGATCGGACATGGCGATAGCAGAGTTGGTGAGCTGCTCGATGCGGTCGCGGGTGGCCTGGGGGACAGGGACGCTGCGCTTGGATGTGAGGAAGGAATCGTGCGCGTAGTAGGTGGTATCGAGGAGGTCCTGGTGGTAGAGCTCGCGAAAGATGAGCACCATGAGGACGTAGCCGGTGGCGATCGGGCTCTGCGGATTGGTGTGCTGGATGGCCTCGAAACGGGAGAGGGCGCCGTCGTAGTCGAGGTTGTAGAAGTGCTCGTGGGCCTCGCGGACCTGCGGAGTTAGGTTAATGGGGTCGGTGTAAGCGGCGGGCTCGTAGGACTGCGCGTGGGCGGATGCTGCCAGGGTGAAGGCGAGAAGAACGGTGAGTACTTTAGTGCGGCGCGGAGTGAAGATCATTTTCTCCAAAACAACGATTTGGGCTTAGCATAGCCCTGCGAGGTTAGACGGACGTCACTGTAAACTATAACCTTGGGACGCTAAATTCCCTGTAGTATTGCTGCACTTCTCCTGGTTTGAACGGTACTTTATGACACGGTTTGAGTTGCTTCAGTTGCTTGTCGGTCAGGCACGGGCTAACGGATTCGAGTTTCGCAAGTGGTATGTTGGCAAGCTCGGATTGCCGTGGAAGAATGCGCAGCAGGCGCTTGAGACGCTGGCTGCCGAACGACGCTACTATTCCCTGCTCTTTGCGCATGAGTTTGCGTCGAACTTCTGGAAGCCGGGTGGAGTGATCACGTTTCAAGTACCGACACAGACATTCAAGCGAAAGATGGCCGATGGATCGATCGGCACAGTGACCCGCAAGGGATATACGCGCCGGAGCGCGCGGGAGACGGCATGGCGGTATCACCTGCGAGAGCTTGCGGTGGCCGAGGAGCCTTTGCGGTATATGCGGCGATATCTGCGAGTGGAAGAAGACCTGGAAGAACCAGAGCCGGTCGCCGTCTTGGATGATATCGAAACAGACGAGGATTAGGTTCCGGCATTAAAGGCGATGGGCGACTCGAATGGCGCGAATCTGCTTGAGGTGATGGCGACCATGGATCAGGTGAAACCTGCGCCATTGATGGATGCTGAGCGGCCCCAGGATCATGTGGGAGATGCAGCGTCCGGTGCCGAAGAGAGCTTCCGCTTCGCTGAAGAGCCGATCGATACGAGTCATATGGTCGGCTGAGTACTGGACGAGATCCCTGCCGCAAACTGGAGAGACAATCTGTGGAGGGGCTACACGCGCCGGGGCTCCGCGACCACTGGGGAAGATGCCAAGGGTGGTGAGGAAATACTGGCCGATGCGCTGTCGCAGGGTAGGTTTGGCCCGAGTGGGTGTGCCTTTGGAGAGACGAGCCTCGAAGGCTGTTTCGGTAAAGGCATAGGTGAGGCAAAGGTGCTGGACAATCTGCTGGATGCTCCACTTCTCTGAAAATTCGGAAGGAGTCAGTTGGGTCTGGGTGGAGTCGAGGTCTTTGAGGGAGCCGGCGATTTCGTTGTAGAGCTGCTGAAGAATGGGGTCCATGGCTGCAGGATTACGTTACACCGCTTTTAACGCAGTGCGTTCCTTTTCGCCGGGACTATTGGAGCTGAGACAACGCCTTGCGGGCCTCTTTGATGTTGAGGCCGTCGGGGTCGAGCTTCAGGTACGTGTTGAACTCGGCGATGGCCTCGTCACGCTTTTTCATCTTCTGCGCGACCTGCGCAAGAGCAAAGTGAGTTTCAGGATCGTCCGGTTGGGTCTTTACAGCGTCTTTGGTTCGAAGATAGGCGGCGTTGAAATTGCCCCTGTCTGCGTAGAACTTAGCAACGGTAAGGTCTTCGGCGACTCGATCTTCCGTGGACTGGATCTTCTCGACTTTGGGGAGCTTCCTGCGGGTAGTTCTGGTGCTGGCGGGTTGATCGGCCCATGGCGCAGCCGGGGGTGGAGCGTCGGGGTCGGAGCTGCTTGGATCGTTGCTGGAACTGCTCGAACTGCTGCTGGAGCTGGAGGAATCGGAACCGGGAAGCGCGGGTGGAGCGTCGGAGGGAAACGGGTGTTCTTCCGCCGCCGATTTTCGTGACGAGGCAGGAGATGGAGCGTCGGGAGAGTCACTTGAAGGAACGGCAGACTTGCTGGGCTCGCCAGGAAAAGGAAACTGCTCGGTGGTCGAGGGCTTTTTTGTGTCTGCCGGCGGCGTGCACGGCTTGTCCGGAGTGGATTTGGAGGAGTTCTGGTTTGCGGTGGGACAAGGCTGGTCCACCGGTTTCTGGGGAGTCTGAGCCGCAGCGATGGTGGTAAGAGCAAAGCTGATCAGCATCGCACGAATTGGAAGGCTGTTTCCCATCGTCTTCTAGATTACTCGTCCAATACTTTTGACGCTTCCGGGCAGTGGTTTGTTATAGTCAGCTCGGGTGGTGGGTACGGGCGACAGGTCTGACGCTGCGTTGCCATCTGGCTCAACTCAAAACTCTCTGCTTGATGGGATCTCTCTAAATATATGGTTGATGGGCTGATTATCCGTTCTTCGTCGATACATGCGGCGGGTTGCTACACCACGCAGGCGATAAAAAAAGGCGAGAAGGTTTGTGAATATGATGGGCCTCGTTTTACGAAGGATGAGGCCGATGAGCGCTATAAAGATCGCTTCGTCACTTATCTGTTCAGCTGTGGGGACGATGGGATGGTGATCGATGGGTTCGGAGCTGCGATGTTTATTAATCACTCGTGTGATCCAAATTGCGAGACTGAGGATGATGATGGCCGAATATTTGTGATGGCTATTCGGGATATCGCTGCGGGCGAAGAGTTGACTTACGAGTACAACCTGCATGACAGCGATGATGCTGAGGGCGATTGCTACTGCGGAGCGCCGAAGTGCCGCGGGACGATGTTCAGCGAGGAAGAAGTGAAGCGGCGAAAGAAGATGGAGAAGACCAGGGCTAAGGCTGCAAGGCAGTAATCGGCTGCGGGAAACGTGGAGCTCCGGCGAACGATACAATAGGCGTTGCGGCAAGCTTTACCGCACCCTTTTATGGCATATCAGGTTCTTGCAAGGAAATACCGGCCACAGCGTTTCGCGGATGTTGCGGGACAGGATCACGTCACCGTAACGCTGATGAATGCGCTGACGCAGCAGCGGATTGCGCACGGCTACATCTTCAGCGGACATCGCGGCATCGGCAAGACGACGATTGCGCGCATTCTGGCGATGGCGCTGAACTGCAGAAATGCGATTGGCAGTGCGCAGCGGCCTACGGCGGAGCCTTGCGAAGTGTGCGAGAGCTGCACGGAGATTCGAGCGGGCAATGCTGTCGATGTGATCGAGATTGATGCGGCGACCAATCGCGGTATCGATGAGATCCGCGAGCTGCGCGATGCGGCTCGATACAGACCGGCGCGGGACAAGTACAAGATTTACATTCTGGATGAGGCGCACCAGATTACGGATGCGGCGTTCAATGCGTTACTGAAGACGCTGGAGGAGCCGCCGGATCACATTGTGTTTATGATGGCGACGACGCAGCCGGAGGATATTCCGCAGACGGTACGGTCGCGGTGTCAGCACTTCAGCTTTCATGCAGTGAAACTGGTGGATATTCTTGGCGAGCTGCGCGGAATCGCTGAACGTGAAGGTGTGGATGCGGACGAAGCTGCGCTGGCGCTGCTTGCCGAGGCTGGCGATGGGTCGATGCGCGATGCGCTTTCGATTATGGATCAGGCGATTGCGAGCGCTCCGGTAGAGGATGGGCGGCCGGTGCTGGATGCTTCGCAGATTCGGGAGCTGATGGGATCGGTACCGAATGCTGTGTTCGAGAAGATTCTTGAGGCGGTGGACGGAAATCGCAGCGCAGAGGTGATTACGGTTGCGAATCAGCTGCTGGATGCGGGCAATTCACCGGCTCAGTTGGCTCGGCAGTGTGTGCGGTATCTGCGAAACTGCGTGATTGCGAAGATTGCCAATATTGGCGTTGATGGCGCGGGAGCTGATGGGGCGGCGGGAGAGTTGCTGCAGATTTCAGCTGATGAGCAGAGGCGCGCGGCACGGAGCGCTTCCCTGTTCAGTGAAGAAGAGTTGACACGCTTTCTGCAGGTAATGCTGCGGACGTTCGATGAGTTGGGATATCGGCAGGAACAGCGGTTTCACTTTGAGCTGGGGCTGTTGAAGCTCGTGCATCTGAGGCGGTTGCTGCCTGTTGAAGAGGTGTTGAGTCAGTTCCCGACAGGTGGGAGTGGTGCGGGACAGGGGCGTTCGAAGGTCGCCGCCATTGCGCCTCAAACTGCTACGAAGAGTGTTACGACAGCGCCCGTTGCTTCAGTGGTTTCTGTGAGTGCGAAGCCGGCGTTTTCTCCGTTTGAAGCGGATAAGAGCCGGAGGCGGTTTGATGAGCCTCAGACATCTCCTGCGACTGTTACTGCAGCGGCCCCTATAAGAGTGGAAGCACCTGCGCCGGTTGTGCCGGTCCATGTCCCGGAGACGGTTTCGGTTGCTGTTGCGGAGCCTTCGGTGGTTGCTGTCGCAGCGGAGATACTGGGCATGGGAGCGGCTCCGATTGAAGTGCTGGAACCTGAAACACCTGCTCCGGTAGAGGCGCCTGCTGTCCAGAGTGCGAACGGGGATTCTGCGGAAGGTTTGCAGCAGGCGGCTGTGGAAGCGTTGACGAATGCGAAGGGGCAGGACTCGGCTGCGGATGCGCTGGATGATGCGGAGTGGAGGATTGAGGACGGCGAAGTTCGCGTACAGACGGGAGTGTCGAAGACGATGCTGCCAATGGTAGTGAATCCGGAGGCGGAGAAGGTTGTGAAGGCGGCTTTACGCGATGCGGGTGCGGGTGCGCTGAAGCTCGTGTTGTTGCCCGGCGCTGCTGGTGCTGCTGCGGCGAAGAAGCCACGGGCGGCGAAGTCAGGGAGCGTTCAGGCGAAGGCACTGGAGCATCCCATAGTGCAACAGGCGCAGAAACTGTTCCAGGCAGAGATTCGGACCGTGATCGATCTGCGAGATAACGAATAGGGGGAGCTGATGGATTTTTCCGATCTTGGCAAGATGAAAGAGATGATGGGTCAGGCGAAACAGATGCAGGAGCAAATGGAGCGAAAGCTCTCTGAGACGGTGGTGGAGGCTTCCAGTGGGGGTGGGGTGGTGACGGTGCGGATGAATGGGAAGAAGGAGGTGCTGCGCCTGAAGATCGAGCCCTCGGCCGTTGGGAGTGCGGGAAGTGACCTGGAGTTGCTGGAGGACCTGATTACGGCGGCGGTGAATGAGGCCGGGCGGCGGGCGGATGAGGCGATGAAGGCTAGTGTGGCGGGGATGATGGGCGGGCTTGGATTGCCGGGGTTGGGTGGATGACGAACCGGTTTGCGGAGCCGATGGCGCGGTTGATTGAGGAGCTGCGGAAGCTTCCGGGAGTTGGGACGAAGAGTGCGCAAAGGCTGGCGTTTCATGTGCTGCGATCGTCGGAAGAGGATGCTGAGAGGCTGGCTGTTGCGATCCGGGAGTTGAAGGCGCATCTGCGGTTGTGCTCGGTATGCAACAACATTACGGATGTCGATCCTTGCGGGTATTGCACGAGTCCCTTGCGGAATCAGCGGCTGGTTTGCGTGGTGGAAGAGCCCACGAACATTGCGACGATTGAAAAAACGCGGAGCTATGGGGGGGTGTACCACGTGTTGCATGGGACGCTATCGCCGATTGGAGGGGTGGGGCCGGAGCAGTTGCGGATCGGCAATCTGATGGCTCGGCTTGGTGAAGTGGATGAGGTTATCCTGGCGACTTCGCCTACGACTGAAGGTGAGGCTACGGCGGGATATCTTGCGCAGGAGCTGCGCAAGGCGAATGGTGCGGTGAAGGTTACACGGATCGCTACCGGGGTTCCGGCGGGCAGCGATATCGAGTATGCCGATGAGGTGACGATGACTCGGGCCATGGAGGGACGGCGGGAGTTTTAGACGTCTGCTGCCGGATTGTTCCCTCGGCTTTCCTCCTGTTTCACGCTTCCTTGTTATTCTGACCTTTGTATGCCAAGTAAACCTATTGTTCTGACTATCCTTGATGGGTGGGGTTATCGCTCCGAGACCCACGGTAATGCTATTGCACTTGCACGCAAGCCCGTTTACGACAAGCTTCTGATTGAGTATCCGAATACCCTGATTCGCGCGAGCGATCATTATGTCGGCCTGCCGGACGGGCAGATGGGCAACTCCGAGGTTGGCCATCTTAACCTTGGCGCGGGGCGCATCGTCCGCATGGATATTGTGCGGATCGATGAGGCCATTGCGAATGGCAGTTTTTTCAAAGATCCGGTGCTTACACGCGCCTTTGAGCTTGCAGGGCAGGAGGACCGTGCGCTGCACTTTATTGGTTTGCTTTCCGATGGAGGGGTGCACTCCCATCAGCGGCACCTTTATGCGCTGCTGAAGATGGCGGCGCAGCATAAGCTGACGCGAGTCTTTGTCCATGCCTTTACGGATGGACGGGACACGATGCCGACCAGCGGGCTCGATCATATCGAGGAGTTGCTGCAGCGGTTCCGTCAGTATGGAGTGGGCAGGATTGCGTCTGTCTCGGGGCGGTACTACGCGATGGATCGCGACCTACGCTGGGAGAAGGAGAAGCAGGCCTTCGATGCGATGGTTACAGGGCACCCTGAGGGCGGGACTTATTCCTCCCCGATGGATCGTATTCGCGAGTTGTACAGCAACGGCATTACAGATGAGTTCATTCCTCCTTTCACGTGTGCGGATCACGATGGCGGTCCGATTGGAGCGATCCGGGACCGCGATGTGGTTGTGAACTTCAACTATCGCGCTGACCGCGTGCGCCAGATTACGCGTGTGCTTGCGCGGAACGTCGATGTTCCGGGCGGGCTTACGGCGAACGACGCCAGCGATCTGCCGAAGGCGTTTGAACTGGATGCGGAGATTCCCCGCCCGTTGGTTCCGCGTGATATTCACTACGTCTGCATGACGCAGTATGACAAGAACTTCAACCTGCCGCTGGTGGTTCCTCCTGAGTCGATGGACAATCTACTGGCGAACGTGCTGGCCGACGCTAATCTTCGCAACCTTCGCGTGGCGGAGACGGAGAAGTATGCGCATGTGACCTACTTCTTCAACGGCGGAATTGAGAAGCCGTTTCCGGGCGAGGACCGCGCGCTGGTTCCTTCACAGAAGGTCGCGACGTACGATCTGGCGCCTGAGATGTCGGCTGCGGGAATTGCCGATGCCGTGGTGAAGGCGGTGAACGATACGGCGTTCGATGTGATTATCGTGAACTTTGCGAATGCAGATATGGTGGGGCACTCGGGCAAGCTGGAGCCGACGATTCGCGCGGTCGAGACGGTGGATACGGAGCTTGGGCGCATCTACCGGGCGGTGAAGCAGCGTGGCGGATCGTTGCTGGTGACGGCGGACCATGGCAATGCCGAGATGCTGATCGATCCTGTAACGGGTGGGCCGCATACGGCGCACACGACCAATCCGGTGCCGTTCATTCTTGTTTCGGATGCGAGGGATACGAGTCACCATCGCATTCTCAGACCGGGCGGAAGCCTGCGTGATATTTCTCCGACGATGCTGTCGCTGCTTGGGCTGGGGCAGCCCTCCGAGATGACGGGGCGCAATCTGGAGTCGCTGGACGACTGAGCGTTTACTTACAGGCTTTGCCAATGTGGCGTTGATGGCGGATCGAAGGTGATCCGCCTCAACTTTTGCGGAGGCGTGGAGTGCGGGAAGGACTGTGGGCTCCTGGGATGCTTCGGTTTGTGATGTCGCGGTGGTGTCTTCTTTGGAGAATTCTTCGTCGGTCATTCTGAGAAGTTGAGCGACGATGCCGGGGCGGTATTTTTCGACTTCGATTTTGGGTGCGAGGGGACCGTGAATGGGATCGAGGGTGATCTCTTCGACGGACTCGACTTCAGTAGATCTGCGGCTGGGCAGGACTTTGGGGAGGTTGAGGCTGGCGATCTGAAGGCCGTAGAGGAGGAGGCCGGCGCGGCGGGGATCGATGTCGTTGGAGGCGATGCGGCGGAGAACTTCGCCGATGGAGTGCTGGATGGCGCTGCGGTCTTCGGGCAGTGGAAGGTTGAAGTCTGCACGGCGGCTGCGGCGCTGGCGTGGGTTTTCGACGGGGCGACGCGTGGTGTGGTGGTAGTAACAAAATTCTTCGTAACGGAGGCAGACGCTGCCGCAGCGGCGTCCGTCGGTGAAGATGTGGCGACATTGGAAGCGTGTTTTGGACTCGATGTTGGTGTCGTTCATGGTGGTACCCCTCTCCCTATCAAAATTGCGCAAAGTATTCAAAAGAAAAGGCCTGCATCCGTACTTGGGTGCAGGCCGTCGGCTTAAATAAAAAAGTCCGGCTGATCGCCGGACTTTCTTTCTTCTGATTTAAGAATAACAGGTGGTTTCAAGGGGTGGGTTGTGGATAAAGGCCGAGGTGCCAGCTATTCACACTCGGCTTCCGGATTTTCCCTGATTCGAGAGAAAGCCCAATGCCATTGCCGGAACCAATGCCGTTAGTGCGTTCCCCCACCCGCGGCAGAAACGCCAACCACCATCTGCGTGCCGCCGTCCAGTTGGATATCTTGCTTGGCGCCGAGCAGAATGCTGGAAGCCTGAGCCATCCTGGGATCTTGTTGTCCCGGTGCATTGTTGGCCAGAAGCACGCCGGGTACCGACGTGGTACGGATGGCTATGTTGCCGGTTTTGGCTACGATGGTTCCCGCCGCAGGACCACCGCTGCCAGCGGGAGCTGCCCCGGGGTCGCCGCCGCCCGTGCCTGGTGACGTGCCACTCGCCCTGCTGCCATTAGCCCCATCGGGACTCGGGGTAGAAGAGCCGCCCGCCGGTGCGATCGACTGAATCTGCGAATGGACCGGCACGCTTTGGCCGCCCTTCAATTCGACGTGGTCAAACTGAAGCGCTACTTGGGAATTCTCGCCCGCCCCGCTCGGCTGCGCGCGGAGAACATGGCCCACCAGCTTCGACCCCTTGGGAATCTCGGTTCCGTCGGCAGTCTTTACTGACGCCTTGGTCTGAACCACCACGCTGTCGCCAGTCTTGGCGGTCTTTGAGTCTAGCTTGCTCACAAGTTCGCCATTGACTGGACTCATCTCTATGGCGGGTGCTTCCGAGCTCGCGGCCGAAGTATCCGGTGACGTTGGCTCTGTACCTGGAGGGTTCTGCTGGGTTGCGGGGCTATTCGGTTGGCTGGCTGGGGGTGACTGCTGCGCCAAAAGGGGGAAGCTCGCTAAGGCAAATAGGGTCGTCGCGAGCGCTGTGCCTGTTTTCATGAAAAATCCTCCGTCGGTTCCCACACTTCCGCATCCGCACGTTCGCGGCGCGGTCGCGAGTTTCCTTATATCCCGCAAGCGCCCTGCCAAACCAAGGCTTTCCACGCAAATTGCCGCAAGGGGTTTACTTAGAATCGATTGGCGTTCGGCAGCGCACATTTGGGGTAATTCCAATTCGACGCTGGACCGAATTCTCTTCCCTAGATCGAGTAATTCTTCCAGGTCGAAACTCCCTCCTTGTTGGGTGCCTCATGCTTTGCTTTTGAGACGAGGGGCGGATGCCTTGCCCCGCACTGTTGCCTCCCTGCGCGGACTATTGGTTCTCTTTATGCGCCCGCCGGAGCACCGACAAGTGGTCCAATTGCACTGGAGTTTTCTGCTTTCGATTCGTAACCCCTTATTTGTTCAGTAGTTTCAATAGCTTCCACGCGACGGTATGGTATTCTTGGCGTCCTCCCCGATAGACCAGGCCACCAAAAATCTATTACCAAAGGATTGTGATTATGAGAGCTTCATTCTGCGAAGGGATGCCGACATCCGCAGTTGGATATCGGACACCGGGGAGTGCGTCGTCCAGGCAAGCTGGGTCGCGCCGGAACATAATTTTGTTGGCACTACTGACGTTGGTAGGAACGTTTGCGCTTACGCCGAAGGCTATGGCGGACTCGTATAACTTCTCAGCCATCGGCAATGGCATTAACGTGTCGGGCGTTCTCACGGTTTCGCCGACGGGGGCTGCGGGCGCCTATACGATCACTGGAATCAGCGGCTTTTTCTCTGATACAAACGCGTCGGCGAATTTCTCCGGCATCATTACGGGGCTACACCTCGCCCCGCCACCCGCGACCCCTCCACCCTTCCCTGCTCCTGCCTTTACGACTGCAGGATTCTCGTATGACAACCTGTTCTACCCGGATGGCTCGCCTGCGGTATGCATTGACTATCCATTCTTTGGAGGCGTGTTCGACGTGTATGGCGTGGTGTTTGACGTAGCCGGGGGATACACCGTCGATCTGTGGAGTGATGGCGTGATTCCCGGAGTTGGGTTGACGTACGGCGTTGGCGACTCGTTTGGGTCGAAGGTTCTGGATATGCCGGATACCGATGGCATGGGCGTACCTGTTTCGGTGAGCACGTCTCCGACTCCAGAGCCGGGTTCGCTGTTGTTGCTGGGCACAGGCTTGCTTGGTTTGGTTGCACCGTTGAAGCGCAAATTTATCGCATAGTTGCTGGACTCTTAAGCTCGTTGAAGAAGCGGACGCGAAATGTGTCCGCTTCTTTGTTTGCAGGACGAAATTGGTGCGGGATGGTTGAACCGCGTTTTTCTGTCGGGTCGCTTCTGGCATCCAACTATGTCGAACTTGATGGACTATGCGAGGGTGTCGGTAGAAGCGATGGGAACACTAGAGATTGTCAGCGATCCAGTGCAGTCGGCGAAGGATGCGGGACTGCGCTATGTTTCGGATGCGAAGCCTGGGCTTGTGCGGAAGCGCGCGGGGAAGGGCTTTCGCTATGTCGATGCCGATGGGAAGGTGGTGAAAGACAAAGAGACGCTGGCGAGGATCAAGTCGCTTGTGATTCCGCCGGCTTGGACGAATGTCTGGATTTGTCCGAGTGCGCAGGGACATTTGCAGGTGACGGGGCGAGATGCGAAGGGGAGGAAGCAGAGCAGGTATCATCCGCGATGGCGTGAGGTAAGGGACGAGACGAAGTATGAACGGATGCTGCTGTTTGGGTCGACCCTGCCGAAGATTCGGGAACGCGTGGAGGTGGACCTGGGGGTGGCGGGATTGCCACGGCAGAAGGTGCTGGCGACGATTGTGCGGCTGATGGAGGTGACACTGATTCGTGTGGGCAATGAGGAATATGCACGTACGAATCACTCGTATGGGCTGACGACGTTGAGGAACCGGCATGTGGAGGTGGATGGGTCGACGGTGACGTTTAAATTTCAGGGGAAGAGTGGGGTGAAGCACGCGATCGATATAACGGACAGGAGGCTGGCGAGGATTATTCAGCGGTGCCAGGATATTCCGGGGTATGAGCTGTTTCAGTATGTAGATGGTGATGGGGAGCCGCACAATATTGGATCGGCGGATGTGAATGAATATCTGCACGAGGTGAGTAGCCAGGAGTTTACGGCGAAGGATTTTCGAACGTGGGCGGGGACGGTACTTGCGTGCATGATGCTGCGGGAGTTCGAGGCGTTTGAATCGGAGACGCAGGCGAAGAAGAATGTAGTGGAGGCGATCAAGGCGGTGGCGCAGCGGCTGGGGAATACGCCTTCGGTGTGCCGGAAGTGCTATGTGCATCCGGCGGTGCTGGAGTGCTATATGACGGGGGTTTTTGCGAATGGGCGTAAGCCAAGAACTGAAAAGGTGTGCGATGAGGTCGCAGATGCACTGCGTGAGGAGGAAGCGGCGTTGATGCGGCTGTTGCGTCAGCGACTGAAGAGTGTGGACTAGAGGGAGGATTCTCCGAAGAGAGGCGGCAAGGCCTGGGTGGCGGGGCCGAGGATGATTTCGTCGAAGGCGTCGGCGTTTGTGGGTTCTTCGGGACCGATGTAGATGGTGCGGATGCCTCGCTGGTTGGCGATGTGGACGAGGCCAGCGGCGGGATAGACGGAGCCGGAGGTTCCTACGACGAGGAGGATGGTGGAGTAGTTGAGCTGGTCGTAGATGGTGTCCATGTCGAGGGGGATTTCGCCGAACCAGACGATGTGGGGGCGGATGGTGGAGTTGCATTCTTTGCAGGTGGGTAGGGTGGGGGCTGAATCGTAGAAGGATTGGTCGGGGAAGGGTTGGTTGCAACGGATGCAGCGGGAGTGAAAGAGGGAGCCATGCATGTGGTGGATGCGTTGGGAGCCAGCGCGCTCGTGGAGGTCGTCGACGTTTTGAGTGCAGAGGTAGAAGCGGTCGCCCAACTGTTGCTCGATACGCGCGAGGGCTAAGTGGGCGGCGTTGGGTTGGGCTGCGAGGGCATCGCGACGGCGCATGGAGTAGAAGTTCCAGACGAGAACGGGGTCAGCCTGCCAGGCTTCGGGAGTGGCAACTTCTTCGACACGGTGGCCGTTCCACAGGCCGCCGGAGCCACGGAAGGTGGCGAGGCCGCTTTCCGCGGAGATTCCGGCTCCGGTGAGGACGAAGAGGCAGTCGGTTGGGGAGAGGTGCATGGGCCTTACTCGGATACGGTGTGGAAGACTTCCGTGTCGTCGGAGATTGGGTGCCATCCGCCGGGTGGGGTGACGTTTGCTTCTACCTGCTGGGGTGGGTTTGCGGGGCCCCAGGTGTTGGGATCGTAGGGGTAGACGGGGGTGTTGTCTTTGAGGACGGGATCGACGATGCGCCAGGCTTCTTCGACGTAGTCCTGGCGGGCGAAGAGGGTGGCGTCGCCTTGGATGGCGTCGGTGAGGACGCGCTCGTAGGCCTCCATCTCCTGAGGGCGCTGGAGGCGGCAGGCTTCGAGCTCGACGAGGGTGCGCATGCCGGTCTCGTCGGGTGCAGCGATGGTGACGGCGAGGGCGATGGTCATCTCGGGGCTGATGCGGAAGCGCATGTAGTTCTGGGGGCCGGGGTCGGCGATGTTGGTTGCGGGTGGACGGCGCAGGCGCGCGACGACTTCGGTGCAGGTGGTGGGGAGGTTTTTTCCGGCGCGGATGTAGAAGGGGACGCCATCCCAGCGCCAGGACTTGATTTCGAGACGAAGGGCGGCAAAGGTTTCGACGGTGGAGTCGGGAGCAACGCCTTTTTCGTTTTTGTAGCCGTTGAACTGGCCGCGAAGAACATTGCAGGGCTCGATGGGTGGAATGGCGCGGAGGACTTTTACTTTTTCGTCACGCATGGCTTCGCTGTCGCGGCGGGCGGGGCACTCCATGGCGATATTGCACATGACCTGGAAGATGTGATTCTGGATGACGTCGCGAATGGTACCGGTCTGGTCGTAGAAGGCCCCTCGGCCTTGTATGCCGAAGTCTTCGGCCATGGTGATCTGGATGCTTTCGACGTAGTCGCGGTGCCAGAGAGGCTCAAGGACGGAGTTGGAGAAGCGGAAGGAGACGATGTTGTGAACGGGGCCTTTAGCGAGGTAGTGGTCGATGCGGAAGATGGAGGACTCGGGGAAGGCAGAGAGGAGGATGCGGTTGAGCTCCTGCGCGGAGGCGAGGTCGTGGCCGAAGGGCTTTTCGACGATCATGCGAGCGCCTTTGGCAGAGCCGGACTTCACGAGCTGCTCGACGACTTCCTCGAAGAGCGATGGCGGGATGGCGAGATAGTGCGCGGGATGCTGGGCGTTGCCGAGTTGCTTGCGCACTTCGGTGAAGGTGGCCGGGTCGGCGTAGTCGCCATCGACGTAACGGAGGAGCGAGGAAAGCTTTTGCCAGGCGTCGGGATCGAGGCCGCCGTGCTGGGTGAGGGAGTCCTGGGCGCGGGCTTTGAGCTGGTCGAGGTTCCAACCGGCTTTGGCTACGCCGATGACGGGGACGTCGAGGTGGCCGCGTTTGATCATGGCCTGAAGGGCGGGGAAGATTTTTTTGTAGGCGAGGTCGCCAGTGGCGCCGAAGAAGACGAGGGCGTCGGAGTGAATGGCAGGAGGAACAGTGACGGCTGGAGTGCTCAAGAGTGATCTCTCCTTGTAGCTTGCAGTTTACTTGGTGGCAGGCTTTTCGAGGTGGCCGCCGAACTCGTAGCGCATGGCGGAGAGGAGCTTGTCGGCGTAGTCGGCCTGGCCGCGGGAGCTGAAGCGCTCGTAGAGTGCGGCGGTGAGGACGGGGGTGGGAACGCCTTCGTCGATGCCGGCCTTGATGGTCCAACGGCCTTCGCCGGAGTCGGAGACGCGGCCGCTGAATTTGGAGAGCTGCGAGTCTTCGGCCAAGGCTGAGGAGGTGAGATCGAGGAGCCAGGAGGCGATGACGGAGCCTCGACGCCAGACCTCGGCGACGGCGGGGAGATTGAAGTCGTACTGATAGTGTTCGGGGTCACGGAGGGGTGTGGTTTCAGCGTCGATCTCGGCGGTGTGCTTGCCGATGTTTGCGGCCTTGATGACGTTGAGGCCTTCGGCGTAAGCGGCCATCATGCCGTACTCGATTCCGTTGTGGACCATCTTGACGAAGTGGCCGGCGCCGCTGGGACCGCAGTGGAGATAGCCCTGTTCGGCTGTGCCGCCGAGCTTGTCCCAGCCCGGGGTGCGGTCGATGTCTCCGACGCCGGGGGCGATGGTTTGGAAGATGGGGTCGAGGTGTTGGACGGCTGCGTCGGGGCCTCCGATCATGAGGCAGTAGCCGCGTTCGAGGCCCCAGACACCGCCGCTGGTGCCTACGTCGACGTATTGGATGCCTTTGGGGGCGAGATCTTTGGAGCGGCGGATGTCGTCGATGTAGTAGGAGTTGCCGCCGTCGATGAGGATGTCGCCGGATTCGAGGAGGGGAGTGATCTGGGTGATGGTCTCGTCGACGGCTGCGGCGGGAATCATGAGCCAGATGGCGCGGGGTTTGGTGAGTTTGCTAATGAGATCTTCAAGCGAAGAGGCAGCCGTGAGGACTTTCTCTTTGGCCATTTGTTCGGCGGTTTGCGGGGAGTGGTCGAGGCCGACGCACTGGTGACCGTGGGCTGCGAGGCGGCGCACCATGTTGGCGCCCATTCTGCCGAGACCTATCATTCCAAGCTGCATTGACCGCTCCTAGTGAAGAAGTATGGTTCTGCTGCAGACGTGCTGATGGGATGCTTCTTTTTAGATGTTACAGAGTCATTAGGCGTTTCTACCGAGATAGAGGGGCTCTATTCCTTTAAAGCTAGCGGGGGGCCGCTGACTCGCTTTACCTTGAGGTCGACATCTACTTCGACTCGATCGGCTATCTTCACGAAGGGGATACCGCTTGTCATGCCATACTCTTTGCGATCAAAGGCCATGGTCCCCTTGATACTTCCTGAGCCAGTTCCCCTGCCTGAAACCGTCAGCTTAAGGGTTTCGGGTTTGGAGACTCCGCGGATGGTAAACGTACCAGGCACGTCAAAGGTATCCGGACCGGTCTGGACGATTCCGGTCGATCGGAAGGTGATGAACGGATCGTGCTTGACGTTGAAAAAATCTTCGCTTCTCAGCTTGCCGTCCTTCATGCCGCTGCCGGTATTTACTGTGGCCGCTTCAATTTTGATGTCCAGGAGACCGCTGTTGAGGTCCGTCGATTTGAAGGTGAGAGAGGCATCCCACTTGTCGAAATTACCGACCAGGGCGACTGAGGCCTTCACATAAAACTTGATTGCGCTGTCGCCTGGGGTGATTGCGAAGACAGGAGTTTGTGCCTGCGCGAATACTGGAAGCACGGTAGATGCCGCAAGGCAGAGGATCGCTAATCGCATGGGGCGAGTGTGGACTCTTCCCTTATCACTGTCAAATATGGAGACGGTTGTCGTGCTTACGCACGATACCCCACCCTTCGCAAAAGCCGCGAAGGGTGGGGCACCTGTTTTTCTGGCACATAACTACTCGCCGAAGTTGACGGATTCGATGCCGAGGAATTCGGCGGATTGGCCTAGCTCTTCTTCGATGCGGAGGAGCTGGTTGTATTTGGCGATGCGGTCGGTGCGGGAGGCCGAGCCAGTTTTGATCTGGCCGGCTCCGGTGCCTACGGCGAGGTCGGCGATGAAGGTGTCTTCGGTTTCGCCGGAGCGGTGGCTGATGATGGAGGTGTAGCCGAAGCGGCGGGCAAGCTCGATGGCTTCGAGGGTCTCGGAGACGGTGCCGATCTGGTTGACCTTGATGAGGATGGAGTTGGCGACTTTCTTCTCGATGCCTTCGCGGAGGCGGAGGGTGTTGGTGACGAAGAGGTCGTCGCCGACGAGCTGGACGATGTCGCCGATCTGTTTGGTGAGGAGCTGCCAGCCATCCCAGTCGTCTTCGGCGAGGCCATCTTCTAGGGAGACGATGGGGTACTGGCGTACCCATGACTCCCAGAAGGCAGACATCTCGGTGGATGTGAGCTCGCGCTTGTCGGATTTCTTGAAGACGTACTTGCCGGTTTCCTTGTTGTAGAACTCGCTGGCGGCGGGATCGAGGGCGATGGATATATCTTCGCCGGGCTTGTAGCCTGCGAGGTGGATGGCTTCAAGGATGAGTTCGAGGGCTTCCTCATTGGACTTGAGGCTTGGGGCGAAGCCGCCTTCGTCGCCGACGGAGGTGCTGTAGCCCTTCTTCTTGAGGACGCCTTTGAGGGTGTGAAAGGTTTCGGTGCCCCAGCGGAGGGCGTCGGAGAAGGTCTCGGCGCCGACGGGCATGACCATGAACTCCTGGAAATCGACATTAGAGTCGGCGTGGGAGCCACCGTTGAGGATGTTCATCATGGGTGTAGGGAGGAGGCAGGCGTTGACGCCGCCGAGGTAGCGATAGAGGGGGAGCTTGAGGGCTTCGGCGGAGGCGCGGGCGCAGGCCATGGAGACGGCGAGGATGGCGTTGGCGCCGAGCCTGGATTTGTTCTCGGTGCCGTCGATGGCGATCATGGTGGCGTCGATGAGGCGCTGGTTGGAGGCGTCCATGCCGGCGAGCTCGGGGGCGAGGATGGTCTCGACGTTTTCTACGGCCTGGAGAACGCCTTTGCCGAGGTAGTGATCTTTGTCTCCATCGCGAAGTTCGACGGCCTCGTGCTCGCCGGTGGAGGCTCCGCTGGGAACGGCGGCGCGACCGCGGGCTCCGCCGTCGAGGATGACGTCGGCCTCGACGGTGGGGTTTCCGCGGGAGTCGAGGATTTCGCGTGCGTGGATAGAGACGATCTCGGTCATGTTGCTCCTATTGTTCTGTGTAGAGGAATGTTGGGCGACGACGCGGTGCATGAGGCGCTCGTTGAGCTTGGGGCGGCGGTCGACAGGAACGGTGCGTCCGCCTAGTGAAGCGATTGTCTGAACCAGATTTGCGTCGGAAGAACTCACCAGATGGATTTTAGCAAAGGGATTTGAGGGTTGGCTGAATGGGGATGAATCGTGAGTTGGCGGTGGGCTTAGAAGCTGGCGGACACCCAAAACAAGCAACGACAAATACAGGGATCCTTCACTGCTTTCAGGATGACGGCGTGAAATGAGGTTAGAGAGCGCCGGCGGGGCGGGTGCGGAGATAGATCTCTCCGGCGATCCAGGTGAGAGTGAAGCCGATCCAGAAGGCGATTCCGAAGAACTGGCGAGGCTGGAGGTGGGTGAGGCGCGAGGTGGCAAAGAAGATGCCCATGACGGGGCGCGTGGTCGCGATGCCGAGGAGGACGGCGAAGGCACGGGTCATCCATGCCCGGTGCTGGGGAATGTTGCCGCGCAGCCAGAAGATGTAGGAGCGGGCCAGAGAGAGGATGAAGAGCGTGTCGAAGATGAGAATGGCGACGACTTCGATGGCGCCACCGATGGGGTGAGTGTTCATGACCATGGCTGTGATGGCTGTGATGGCTCCGAGGGCGAAGAGGATTTGCGTGATGCGGCGGTGAGCGGTGGTGTGGTGTTGGCGGATGCTTGAAGAGAACCAGAAGGGTAGAAGGAGGACGAGACAGAGTGCAGGGAGGATGTGGAGGAGGGTCATGGTGCGGTGGGCGGCGAAGACGGCGTCCATCGAGTCGAGGTCTGGAGTGCGCGAGGTGGCCGGAGGCGAGAGCAGGACGAAGGTTCGGCGCAGGACTGCGGCGGTTGCGATGGTGCAGAGGATGATGAGAGTGATCCAGGGCAGCTTGCTTTTCTTTGTTGCGAGTGGATGGATTGTTTCGATGGGCATACGTCACCTTATGTCAACCAGAAGAAGGTACGTAAGTATTAGCAGGATCGGTTCCCTGCTGTGATTTTGTTCTTTGCGGCGCGGTGGAGCTTCTAACCTTCTTGTAGATGGGCGCGTTGCATATTCGGGCGCTTGCATTATCTATCGAGAACTAAAGAGGACTCCGCTATGAAGGTAAAAATCGCTACCGCTGCACTCGTTTTTGCTGCTGTTCCAGCTTTCGCACAGGCTACCGGTGTATCGAATCCCGAGCCTGTGGTGATTACAACGAGCGACGATACGGCTCCGGCTGCTGATGCAGGGCGGCGGCCGCTGACGGCAAAGCCGAAAGCGGGTACGCCGGCTGCGGCTCCTGCACCAGCGGTATCAGGCGAGGTTTATGGACCGTATGTGCCTTATAAGGGCGCGGCGATGACCAACGTAGCCACGGAAGCTGCGCCTGTGGGTAATGTTGATGGGCAGATTGTGACCAGCGTTGACGAGCGTGAGGGTGAACTGCGCGAAGGTACGCTGTTGCGCGTGACTATGGTTGATGGGCTTTCGACGGAAAAGACGCAGGCGGGCACGAAGTTTACGGCGCAGACGGTTGAACCTGTCGAAAAGAATGGGCGGGTGATACTTCCGATTGGCTCGGTGCTGGAGGGGCAGGTGACGGAGGTGCATAGCGGAAAGAGAATCTCCGGCGGAGCGCTGATCCACCTGGAGCCGAGAAGCATTACGCTGCCGGATGGAACGCACTATGTTGTCCATGCACAGTTGATCGATACGACGCGGAGCGACTT
This sequence comes from Edaphobacter sp., assembly GCA_035317185.1. GTDB lineage: Bacteria > Acidobacteriota > Terriglobia > Terriglobales > Acidobacteriaceae > Edaphobacter. The sequence continues at coordinate 14,578 of DATHHN010000065.1, read as the reverse complement.
CAAGGTGGATCGCGAGGGAACGCTGAAGAAGCGTGAACATCCGAAGGAGACTTTGGCTGTGATGTCACTGGAGACGGGCAGCGCGGCAGTGGCGGGAGCGATGATCGGCGGCGGTGTGGGTGCCGTGGTTGGCGCTGGTGTTGGGGCTGGAGTGGGTACGGTGATGTGGCTGAAGCAGGACCGGCAGGCTACGCTCGATAAGGACTCGCGGTTGGTGTTTATGCTGACGACGCCGATGATTTTGACGCCTATTGGCAATGGGACGGTGGGTGGTGTGGCGACGCATGCAGAAGCGGCTGGAGCGGGGGCGTCGCAGTAAAGGGACAAAACAGGCAACGGCAAAGACGAAATGCGGAGGTTTTCCCCTTCGGCTTCGCTCAAAATGACAGGCGAAACGAGAGCAGCGGCACAGCGAATTAGTGCCGTCATAATCTGTGCGTTGACAGACAGATTACGGCAGGTGTGTGGGCTGGTGAAGGCGGTCGTGCTTTGCACGATACCCACCCTTCGCAAAAGCGCGAAGGATGGGGCACCCGGCTTTAGTTGCGGACCTGAGCTAGTAGGCGCTTCCAGTTTTTCTGGTTGCGGCGGTAGCTTTTTTTGAGGTCTTCGAGGATGCGCTCGAAGTCGGCGTGGCCGTTGAGCTTGCGCCAGGCTGGGTTTTTGGAGAACCAGGGGTAGTTCTCGTTGCCGAGATAGATGGCGCGGCGGAGCCAGTGGAGGGCTTCGGACTCGTCGCCTTCGAGGGCGAAGTAGGTGGCGAGGCGGTAGGCCATCTCGCTGTCGGCTTCCGCGGCGGAGAGGGTCTCGTCGACGATGAAGGTGGCGGCCTTTTCGCGGTCGCCGAGCTGGACGTAGCAGAGGGCGATGGTGGGAAAGACGATGCGCATGGAGGCATCGTCACGGATGACGTTTTCGAGGGTTTCGATGGCGCGGGGGAGATCGCCTGTACGCATCTGCTGGTAGCCGCGGGAGATGCGGAGCATGGGTTGCTTGGGCTCGAGGGTGAGGCCTTTTTCGATCTCGTCGGCAGCGAGCTCCATTTGATTTTGGTACTGGTAGACGCGGGCGCGGTGGTTATAGATGATGGCCGCGTTGGAGGGGTTCATGCGGAGGGAGGCGTTGAACTGGTCGAGGGCCTCCTCGTACATGCCGTCGATGCGGAGGGTCTGACCGGCGACGAGGCGGACGTTCCAGTCGTTGCCTGCTGTCTGAAGGAGGTTTTCGATGCCGTGGCGAGCGGACTCTTTTTCGCCTCGGGAGAGGAGCATGTAGACGCGGTAGAGGTTGGCTTCGACGGAGCCGGGGTCGAGCTGGAGGGCTTTGTCGAAGGCGCGGCGGGCTTCGAGGACGTGCATCTGGCCGCCGAGGCCGTGGCGAGTGTACTGAAGGTGCGTGATGCCGAGGCCGGACCAGCCGGGGGCGTAGTTTTCGTTTTGCTTGGTGACGGACTCGAAGAGCTCGCGAGCGCGCTCTAGGTCGTCGCGGCTGCCGGTGCGGGTCATGAAGGAGGAGAGGGTGGCGCGAGCTTGCAGATACTCCTCGGAGAGGTCTTCGGTGAGGGAGGGTGCCACGGAGGCTGTACGTTGGTTTTCCTGCTGTCCCTGGAGGTCGCCGAAGCCCTGGAGGGTGCTGAAGACTTCGTTGCAGATTTCGGATTGGACGGAGACGAGGTCGAAGGAGGCGACGTTGATGGAGCCTCCGGCGCGGACGCTCTGGCTGGCTACGTCGAGGAGCTGCCAGTTGAGGTCGAAGCCTTTGTCGGAGCGAAGGAAATTGCCAGCGAGGACGAAGTTGACGAGGAGTTTTTTGCCGATGCTGAGGGGGTCGAGCTGCTGGGTAGCTACCGTCATGAGCGAGCTGGACGGGCGGACGACGAGGGACGGCATGCGGGCGAGGCGCGCGGCGATGGCGTCGGCGAGGGCGTAGCCGTAGAGGGGAGCGACGTCGGCGGGGCCGTAGTTGATGAAGGGAAGGACGACGATGCTGTCGTTCTGCTTGCTTGCGGCGGTGGTGCCGGACTCGCGGAAGCGTTCGGCGAGCATGGAGAGGATGCCGGTGGTGCGCTTCTCTTCTTCGGGGGTTTCGCGGGCGACACGGCCCTGGGAGGGACGGAGAGAGAGGGACTCCGAGCCTGACATGAGAGTGGAGTCGAGCTGCATGGATCGCATGATGGTCTTGAGGGACTCGCGGACGTCGGCGGCGGAGGCGTAGCGGGCGGAGGGCTGCTTTTCTAGGCAGCGGAGGATGACGCTTTCGAGCTCGACGGGGAGGTCGGGGGCGATGTCGCGGAGTGGGGGTGGGTCGGCGAACTGGATGGCGCGGATGCTCTGGAACTCGGGAGCGTCGGGGCGGTGGAAGGGATGGCGGCTGGTGGCGAGCTCGTAGAGGATGAGGCCGAGGGCGAAGATGTCGGACTGAACGCTGGATTGGCCGGTGACGAACTGCTCGGGGGCCATGTAGGCGATGGTGCCGCCGCGTGCGGTGTAGGTGGCTCCGGGTGAGGGCGGGGTGCGCTTGCTGGCGGGACCGGCGGGGTCGAAGTCGGCCTGATCGGGAGCGAGGCGGCGGGCGAGGCCGAAGTCGAGGATTTTGACGAGGCCGCCGTCGGTGAGCATGACGTTTGCGGGTTTGAGGTCGCGATGGAAGATGCCGAGGTTGTGGGCGGCGGAGAGGCCGTCGGCGATCTGGATGCCGGCGGAGAGGACGAGCTCGAGGCTGGAAGGGCCCTCGGCGATGATCTTGTCGAGAGACTTGCCGGGGATGTACTGCATGACGATGTAGGCTTCGGTGTTTTCGGGATTGTCACCGGACTCGTCGGTGGCCTCGCCGACGTCGTAGATGGCGCAGACGTTGGGGTGGTCGATGGCGGAGGCGAGACGGGCCTCGCGAAGCTGGGTGGCGCGCATCTGCTCGATGGAGAGGTTGCCGCGTTTGAGGAGCTTGAGAACGACGGGGCGCTGGAGGAGGGTGTCGTTGGCGAGGAAGACGACTCCGCTGCCGCCGGCACCGATCTTGCGGACGAACTCGTACTGCTTGATTACACGGCGCTTCATGCTTCCATTATTGCAAGAGGGATGGTGTGGAGAACAAAGGGGAGGTTATTGACGCGATAATGTTTTTCGATTGGAGCCTGGTCAGCAATATTGTGCATTGTAAAAAAAATCTATAATGGCTTCGATTCCACTTTCCCGATCAACATGAAGCCGCAGACCCTCAGGCCAGCCTTGATCAGTGTCGCCCTCGAAGCGACATTTAGAATGTCGCATCGCGCCGCTGGAACCCTGCCAGCGAGGTAGCACTGCTTTTTTACTTCCTGCAATAGGAAGCTTCCGCTTCCACGGCGGCGGCAGTCTTCTCGAACTTCCATATATAAATCTGCAAAGGGCTTGTTGTAATGAAGCAGAAATCCGCCTGTTGCAACGACTTCTCCGTTCCGTTCAACTACGTAGTCTCCCACAGGCTCAGTTTTATGCTCGAAAACCTGATCGTCACTACGCTTTGAACGAAACAGCGCGCCGGGCAACACATAATCGGTGACCGCGTGGTCTTCGAACAAGACGACGTTGGCGCTTATTGCGGGCGAGAATTCGTAGAGCATCGATGACAGCAGCAAATCGTTGCTTTGGCATTCGATATATTCGGCCCCGGAAGCGACAAGTAGCCGATCGAAGAATTCGCTGGCCATCTTTCTGAATGGCGGTACGACAAAGTATTCGAATACAGTGTCCCGGTCTTTACTTTTTTGTCCCCTGGTGGAACAGTAGCCTACCTTAAGATCGTTGACTATCAGGAGATATGAATCAGTCGAGCCACGCTCAAGAGAGGCGTTGTACCGAATCTGAAAATTAGTTTCCTGAAGAAATAGCGCGCGCAAAAAGTCGATATCCTTCAGTTCGACTTTAAGAGCCGTACACGCCATACGATCCCTTTGCGTATCGCTTGATTTTAGGTAGCTTCGGTGAATTTTATCCAGACGTTAGTGGCGGGGGCCGGTGCCTTTTTCCCAGGGGCGGGGGTTGACGGGGTCGTCCTGCCATTTCTGGCGGCGGCCTACGAGGAACATGATCAGGCCGAAGATGAACATGAGGGTACCCCAGGTGAGGTTGAGGTTGACGCCCATCGAACGCTGGTAGATGCCAGAGTTGCGGGTGATGAAGCCGAAGACACTCATGATGCCGCCGGTGATGAGGAAGATGAGGCCGAGGGGGATGCGGATGTCGAGTCCCATTGAAATCCTTTCTAGTACCCCAGGGGCTAAAGCCCCTTTTCATTCGATGTTCTTGCGGCACGGCTGAAGCCGTGTCCTTAAGCAAAACCATTTCTTGCGACACGGTTGCGGGCGTTGCCCTTTCAACAACCATTGTTAGGCGAAGACGAGGTTGAGGACGATGAGCATGGCCAGGACGGCGATGGCCAGGGTTGCGGGCTTCTGGTACCAGCTGAGGTGGGTTTCGACTGGTTTAGGCGTGAGCGAGTAAACGAGGCCTACTAGTTCGTGCTCCTCGCGGGGTTTGGTCATGAGGCTGACGACAATGGTGACGATGAGATTGACCGAGAAAGCGAAGATGGCGGTCCAGAAGTTCTGGGCCATGTCGCTCGGGTAGCGGTGGAGGATGGCGATCCAGCCGCCGTGGATACCGGTGGCGGCGTTGACTGGCAGGGTTAGGCCGTGGTGGAGGAGCGCGGCGCCGGTTCCGGCGAGCAGGCCGGTGAAGGCTCCGTGGCCGGTGGTGCGCTTCCAGAACATGCCGAGGAGGAAGGTGGCGAAGAGCGGCGCGTTGACTATCGAGAAGATGAGCTGGAGCGCGTCCATGATGTTATTGAAGTTAGTGACGGCGTAGGCTGCCCCAATGGAGAGGATGATGCCGCCTATGGTGGCCATGCGGCCCATCCAGAGGTAGTGGGCGTCGGTGGCTTTTTTGTTGATGTAGGCCTGATAGATGTCGTAGGTCCAGACGGTGTTGAAGGCGGTGACGTTGCCGGCCATACCTGACATGAAGCTGGCGAGAAGAGCGGTGAGGCCGAGACCGAGGATGCCGGTTGGGAAGAAGTGGAGGAGCATGACCGGAATGGCAAGGTCGTAGTTATAGACGGGGTTGCCGTTGGTGTCGAGGACAGGTTGGCCGTTGACGGGATTGGTCTTCAGCGGGATGATGCCGTGGGGGTGGCGCTCGTCGAGGGGGACGTTGGTGGAAGATGACCGCAGGTCCTTCGACTCGCTTCGCTCGCTCAGGATGACACTGCTTTTCAGGTCAGTCGGCGGAGCGGCCATGTGGGAGGTCACGGTGACGGCGATGAGGCCGGGCAGGATGACCAGAAAGGGAAAGAACATCTTGGGAATAGCGGCGATGAGGGGGACGCGACGGGCGGAGACTTCGGAGTCGGCTGCCATGGCGCGCTGAATGACGAGAAAGTCAGTGCACCAGTAGCCGAAGGAGAGGACGAAGCCGAGGCCCATGGCGAGGCCGACCCATTCGACGCCGAGGGAGTTGGTAGAGGCGTGGGCCATGCCCTTCCAGGATTGGGTCATGGTGGACGGGAGGGTCTGCTTGATTCCCTGCCAGCCGCCTACCTTGCGGAGGCCGATCCAGACGAGGGGGGTGAAGCCGGCGACGATGAGGAAGAATTGCAGGACCTCGTTGTAGATGGCACTGGTGAGGCCGCCGAGGAAGATATATCCGAGGACGATGAGGGCAGAGAGGACGACGGAGACGTGGAAGATCCAGGGGTCGGGGACGATGCCGTGGAGAAGGCCGAGGGTCTGGATGAGCAGGGCCATGGCATACATGGAGATGCCGGAGCTGAAGACCGTCATGATGGCGAAGGAGAAGGCGTTGAGGGCGCGGGTCTTCTCGTCGAAGCGCATGCGGAGGTATTCGGGGACGCTGCGGGCCTTGGAGCCGTAGTAGAAGGGCATCATGAAGATGCCGACGAAGATCATGGCGGGGATGGCCCCAATCCAGTAGAAGTGACTGGTGATGATGCCGTACTTGGCGCCCGAGGCGCCCATGCCGATGACTTCCTGGGCTCCGAGATTGGCGGAGATAAAGGCGAGACCGCAGACCCAAGCTGGAATGGAGCGCCCGGCAAGAAAGAAGTCGTTACTGGTGCGCATGTAGCGCTTGAGAGCAAAGCCTATTCCCAGAACGAAGACGAAATAGACCAGCATGATGAGCCAGTCAACAATAGACAATGTCACGGGCGCCCTTAGCAAACCATTGGATTAATAGGTACTCTGGCCAACTCTAAACCGTTTATAACCCTCCGTCCAGCAGGGACTGGGAGGCTAAAAACAGAATTTGTAACATGCCGGAAAACTCGTAAAGGCTCACCGTGCATCCAACGGGCAATTACATGTAGTGTCAACGTACAGTACAACTTGCGTTAGCTTCTGTCAGAGTTTTTCGATACCTGCTAGATCGGGAAGAGGACTCTGAACTGATTATTTGCAAGACTTTGGCAACTTTTTCTCCTTGGAGTAACCCAATCTGTGATGCCCGATACCCTTCTTCTCATTGACGATAATGCTATTCAAGCGGCGACCCGGCAGACGATTTTAAAACGCGCGGGGTATTTTGTAATCGCGGCATTGAATCCACAGCGTGCGCTGGAGCAGTTTCGGTCAGGGGAATATCCCGCGAACGTGCAACTGGTGATTACAGACCACATTATGCCTGGAATGAATGGCGCGGACTTCGTGCGCGAGCTGCGCAAGACGTTTCCGAAGCTACCTGTGCTGGTGATCAGCGGAATGGAAGAGGCGGAGGAGGAGTACGAAGGCATGAATGTGCTGTTCCGGCTGAAACCACTGCTGCCGGACCATCTGCTGGCCAGCGTGCAGAGCCTTATCCGGTCGCAACAGACAGAAACGGTATAGCCGGAAACGTGCGGTAAACGATGCTTTATTGCTGTTAGTGCCTCTCCCTTGAGAGAATTAGGGTAGAGGACTCCATGCGAACGCATCCTATGCCGGACTTCGGCAGTTTTACGCTGCTTCTGGCTCTGGCTTTAAGTGTCTATACGCTTGTGGTGGGCGGCCTTGCGCTTTGGCGCGGGAGGACAGCGGCGGCAGGTAATGAAGGCGCGGGACGGCTGGGCGAGACGGCGCGACGGGCCGGAATCGGCAGCTTTGTGGCGTTGAGTTGCGCGGCGTTTGCGCTGGTGTGGGCCTCGTTCACGAATGACTACTCTGTTTCTTACATCCTGCACCATACGAATAAAGACCTGAATACGGCATATAAGTTTTCGGCGCTTTGGAGCGGGCAGGAGGGGTCGCTGCTGCTGTGGGCGTGGCTGCTGAGCGCGTATGGTTTTGTACTGCGGATGCGGCACAAGGTGGATGTACGGCTAAGTGCGTTTGCGTCGACGATTCTGGCTGGTATCCAGGTGTTCTTTTTGCTGCTGCTGAACTTTGCGGCTCCGCCGTTTGCGATTCAGCCCGGGCCGGTGGCGCAGGATGGCTTTGGGTTGAATCCGCTGCTGCAGTATCCGGAGATGGTGATTCATCCGCCGATGTTGTACCTGGGGTATGTGGGTTTCTCGGTGCCGTTTGCGTTTGCACTGGGTGCGCTGATGATGCGGTATCCGGGGGAGAAGTGGATCCACATTACGCGGCGATGGACAATGGTGACGTGGCTTTTTTTGACGTGCGGAATTTTTCTGGGGGCGCACTGGGCGTATAGCGTTCTGGGCTGGGGCGGGTACTGGGGATGGGACCCGGTGGAGAATGCAAGCCTGATGCCGTGGCTGACGGGAACGGCGTTTCTGCACTCGGTGATGATGCAGGAGAAGCGCGGGATGATGAAGAGCTGGAATGTGTGGCTCATCTTCTCGACGTTCCTGCTGACGATTCTGGGGACGCTGCTGACGCGATCGGGCATTGTGAGCTCGGTGCATGCGTTTGCGCAGAGCTCGATTGGCGATTGGTTTTATGGGTTCATCCTGATTGTGTTTGCGGTGTGCCTGTTTACGTTCTTCAAGCAGAAGGACCATTTGAAGAGTGAGAACAAGCTGGAGTCGCTGGTGAGCCGCGAGTCGAGTTTTCTGTTCAACAATCTTGTACTGCTGGCGGCCTGCTTTACGGTTTTGTGGGGGACGCTGTTTCCTGTTTTGAGCGAGTATGTGCAGGGATCGAAGGTTACAGTCGGGGCTCCGTTTTATAACCGCGTAAACCTGCCGATTGGGTTGTTTCTGCTGTTCCTGACGGGGATTGGGCCGCTGCTGGCGTGGCGATCGACTTCGCTGCGGTCGATTCGGCGGAACTTTGTGCTGCCCAGCATAGCGATGGGCGTGGCATTTGTGGGGCTGATTGCGTCGGGCGTACATCCTTGGAGCGCGGGCGATGATCTGCAGGCTGAGCTTTTTTCGCTGATTACGTTCTCGCTTGCTGCGGGCGTGATTACGGCGATTGCTTCGGAGTTTCTGCGAGGCGCGTCGGTGGTGAAGAAGCAGACGGGGAAGAATTTGTTTGCCTCCACCATACTTCTTGTGCGGCGGAATACGCGGCGGTATGGCGGATACCTGGTGCACTTCGGCATTGTGGTGATGTTCATCGGGATTGCGGGTGGGGCGTTCAACCAGTCGCGCGAGCAGGAGATGGGCTTTGGCGATGAGATGAGGATGGGGCCGTACCGGTTGGTGTGCCAGAGCTTTACGCAGGACTCGAATCCGAACTTCGATACGGAGTATGCGCTGCTGGATGTTTATAAGAACGGCAGGAAGATTACGCAGCTTTCTCCGGAGAAGCGGTTCTATACGGCGAGCCAGCAGACATCGACGATTGTGGCGAACCACTCGACGCTGCAGACGGACCTTTATGTGATCTATGAGGGAAAGAATCCCGATACGGATAAGCCGATCATCAAGGTGTTTCTGAATCCGCTGATGAACTGGATCTGGATTGGGGTGGCGATTGTGGTGATGGGTACGCTTGTGGCGCTAGTGCCGAATATGACGCGGACGGCAGCTCGGGCTCGGGTGGAGTTGGAATCGCCGGTTGAAGCTGAGGTCCATCATGTTTAGGCGATGGATGCAGGCGGCGTCGGTTTGCCTGCTGGGCGTGATGATGATCGGGGCGAACGATACGTCGCGGTTTAACCGGATTGGACACGAGATGATCTGCGTGTGCAGTTGTAACCAGATTCTGCTGGAGTGCAACCATGTGGGGTGTCCTGACTCGGACCGCATGATTGGAGAGCTAAGGCAGCAGATGACCGCGGGTGGGACGGACACGGCGATCATGAACTGGTTTGCAGCGAAGTATGGGCCTACGGTGCTGGCTGCTCCGATACGAGGCGGGTTCGATAATGTGGCGTGGATTGCACCGATGGCGGTGTTTCTGCTGGCTACGGTGGGGACTGGATTTCTGATACGGGTTTGGAAGCTGCGGTCTGGAGCGAAGACACCGGTGGCTGTTGCAGGCGGCGTGGATATTACCGGGGATGCTTTGCGTGAACGGATTCGCAGAGAGACGGAGTACTGATGGGAATGATTGTGGGTGTGGTGCTGACGCTTGCGCTGTTTGGGTTTATCTTCTGGCCGGAACGGAATCCGTTTGTCCAGGCGGATAAGACACGGGTGGACTACCTGCGGGAGCGGAAGGATGTCATCTATGAGAATCTGCGCGATCTGAACTTCGAGTATCAGGCTGGGAAGTATCCCGAGCAGGATTATGCGGAACAGCGGGTGGGGCTGGAGGATGAGGCGGCGCGGGTGATCGCGGAGATGGATGTTCTGACGGCGCGGGGTGAGGTTGGGCGACGGAGCAGGGCGTAAGGTCTGTTTGATTTATGTGAATGGACACAGCTCTTTACCAATAGAGTTGTCTTCGATGAAACGCTAGGTGCGATGAGGCATCTCGACTTTCTCAGTGGTAGCTGAGATGGATTCCACAGTTAGATTTACGGACCGTCCTCCTATAGGACGTGTCCTGTGAACGGTTCCACGGGGAACTGTCATCAGATCTCCCGGCATAAGTACGACTTCATGGTCCTCGAACTCGATTCCGAGGCTGCCCTCTGTGACTAAAAATGTCTCGTCGGAGTCAGGATGACGATGCCAGAAGTAGGGTTCGGTCATGATGCTTATGCGCACGACGTGGTCGTTTACTTTCGTCAGGATGCCGTTGAAGTATCCACCTTCTGTTTTCTGCATGGCATCCTTCAGTTTTACGATCGCTTCCGGTTTGGCCGCTTCGACATCATGCATTTGCCACACTCCCTGCTGGCTCCTCACTTTACACGGGTCGACAGCTTTGTTGGTGGCTGGTTTGACGTAAACTTAAGTGTGACCTTTTTACCCTTTTCTCTCCGACGTTTTGCTTTGGCTGCTGCGATGATCGCTGCCCTTTCGGGCTTTGCGCTCGCCGACTCGATTACCGGAACCGTAATCAATAAAACGACGAACAAGCCAGCGGCTGGCGATGACGTTGTGTTGATTCGACTGCAGCAGGGCATGCAGGAGGCTTCGCGAACGAAGACGGATTCGAAGGGGCGTTTTACGCTGGATGTGCCGGATAAGGGCATTCACCTGGTGCGGGTGACGCATGATAAGGCGAATTATTTTCGGCCGGCGCCAGAGGGGACGCAGTCGGTTGAGGTAGAGGTTTACACCGCCGCGGCGAAGGTGGAAGGAATCAGCGGCGAGGCGGATGTGATGCGCATCCAGACCGATGAGAACGGCAAGGGACTGAAGGTCGTCGAGAACTTCTTTGTGAAGAACGAGTCGACTCCGCCACGGACACAGTTCAGCGACAGGCCGTTTGAGTTTTATCTGCCGGAGGGTGCGGTGGTGGAGGGCTCGGCTGCGCTGGGGCCGGGGGGAATGCCGGTGCAGGCTTCGCCGGTGCCGCTGGGCGATGCGAATCATTATGCATTTATCTTTCCGATTCGACCGGGGGAGACACGGTTTCAGATTACTTATAGACTGCCGTACGGCGGGAGCTTCAAGTTCGCTCCGCGGATGGTGATGCCGACCGACACGATTGCGGTGATGATGCCGAAGAGCATGACGTTCAAGGGCGGAGCTTCAACGCCTTATACGCCGGTGACCGAGGAGACTAATGCGCAGACCTACGTTGCGCGAAATGTCGCACCTTCGCAGGCGTTGGACTTTACCGTTTCGGGGAGTGGGCAGTTGCCGCGCGATTCGGGTGCGGCTGCGGCTGCAGGACAAGGTGGACCGGCGCCGACGGATGCCTCGGCTGCGGGTGGCGCGGGAAATACAGCGGCTACGGATACGAGGCCGGGTGGTGGATTGGGCACACCGCTTGACCCTGAGGGAACGAACGATCCGTGGGCGAAGTACAAGTGGTGGATTCTGGGTGGGCTGGGATTGCTGCTGGCCGGCGGTGCGGGCGTGATGCTGAAAAACAATTCGGCTCAGACGGTGGCTCCGGCTGTTGCGACTGAAACAACATCTTTTGTTGTGGGGCCGAATGCTCTGCTGGCGGCTTTGAAGGAAGAGCTGTTTGCCGTGGAGACGGACAGGTTGCAAGGACGATTGAGCGAGAATGAGTATGTTGAACAGAAGACCGCGCTTGAGATAGTGCTGCGACGGGCGCTTCTGCGGAGTGAACGGGATGCCGAGGTATCTCGTGTTTCGGGAACTGCTGTATAGGAGGTACCGATGAATACCTTCAAATCGACGCTGCTCTTGGTAACGCTGACCCTGTTTTTGATTTTTATTGGAGACTGGGTTGGCGGACGCAATGGGATGGTGCTGGCGTTCGTATTGTCGGTGGCGTTCAACTTCGGGACTTACTTTTACTCCGACAAGCTGGCGCTGCGAATGTACAACGCGCAGCCGGTGACGCGGGCGGAGCTGCCGAGAGCGTATGAGGCGGTGGAACGGCTGACGGCGAAACAGGGTTTGCCGATGCCGAAGATTTATGTACTGCCTACAGAGTCGCCTAACGCGTTTGCCACGGGACGGAATCCGCAACATGCTTCGGTGGCAGTGACACGTGGGATTCTGGAGCTGCTGGACGATGAAGAGCTGGAAGGCGTGCTGGCCCATGAGCTGGGACATGTTAAGAACCGCGATATTCTGACGAGCTCGATTGCAGCTACGCTGGCGGGTGCGATTACGATGGTGGCGCGGATGGGTTTTTGGGCTTCAATGTTTGGCGGCGGTGGAGGCGGAAGGGATCGCGATCGTGGCGGCGGTGGGATGAGTGCGTTGTTCATGATCATTCTGGCTCCAATTGCAGCCTCGCTGATTCAACTGGCGATCTCGCGGTCAAGAGAGTACGAGGCGGATGCGACGGGAGCCGCGGTGACGGGCAATCCCTATGCCTTGGCGCGGGCGTTGCAGAAGCTGGATAGCTACTCGAAGCGGATTCCGATGCAGGCGACGCCATCGACGGCGCACCTGTTTATCGTTGCGCCGCTGCTGGGGAGTGGAGGATTTGCGAATTTGTTTTCGACGCATCCTCCGATGAAGGAACGGATTCAACGACTGATTGGAAGGGACCACGTCTAAAACATGCAGACAGTTTTGCGGGCTTTGCGGTTGTATGCGATGGTGGCATGGGTTGGTGGGCTTGTCTTCTTTGCTTTCGTGGTCGCTCCGGTGGCGTTTCATAGCCTGACGAGTGCGCATGAGGCCGGTCTGGTGGTTGGAGGGACGCTGCGAGTCCTGCACATGATGGGATTGGTGGGTGGTGCGGTTTTTTATGCCGCTACTTCCCTGCTCTGGTTCCGGGCGGAGGTACCGGCGCGGGTCAGCTTCGCGATTCAGTTGGCGCTGGTGGGTGTGATGCTAGCGGTGACGGCGTATTCGCAGTTCAGGATTCTGCCGGCGATGGAGCGTGACCGCGCGGTGGCAGGAGGCGAGGTGGAGACGGCTCCGGTTGAAAATGAAGGAAGGATGGACTTTGAGCGGCTGCATGTTTTGTCGGAACGGCTGGAGGGACTGGTGCTGTTCTGCGGGCTTGGGGTAGTGTTCTTTTTGTCGCGTGAGTCGCAGTGGCCGGAGACGGGTAAAATCAAGGCGATATGATCTTTGGAATCAGGGGCGGCGTTGTACCGACTCGCCGTAGCGGCTAGCTATGTCTGTGTTCTGGTTGAGCCTGACGCTGGGGCTGGTGGCGGGGCTGGCGGATTATCTCGGTGGATTTTTGCTGGTCCGGCGGTCGCCTTCGGGGCGGGCGCTGCGCTATTTCGTAGCACTAGGCGCGGGCTTTATGCTGGCGGCGGCGGTGCTGGAGATGGTGCCGGAAGGGTTGAATCTCAATCCACGGTGGGCTCCTTTGCTGATTCTGGGTGGGTACTGCGGGGTGCATCTGCTGGAGCATACGCTGGTGCCTCACTTTCATTTTGGCGAAGAGACGCATCATCATGAATTTCTGTCGGCGCGGACGAGCTATTCGGTGCTGCTGGGGCTGGCGACGCATACGTTTTTCGATGGTGTGGCGATTGGATCGGGATTTGTGCTGTCGCACTGGCTGGGGATTGTGCTGTTTCTGGCGGTGTTCCTGCACAAGATTCCTGAGGGGTTCACGATTGCCAGCGTGATGTTGGCGGGCGGGCGCGGGCGCAGGGCGGCGCTGAATTCGGCTTTGTTTCTGGGGGCGATGACAGTGCTTGGGGTTCTTGTGATCAATCTGCAGCCTAGCTGGGTGCGGGCCGGATTGCCGCTTTCGGCGGGAGTGACGATCTATGTTGCGGCGACGGACCTGGTGCCGGAGGTGAATCGGGAGCCGGGAATTCGGATGGCTCTGGTTTTCTTTGCAGGGGTGGTGGTGTTCTTTTTGCTTCGGTTGATTGGGCCTTCGTAGCGACCGCGGATTTGCACGGATGAACGCGGATAAATGCAAAAGACAGCCGGCTAGGTTGTTGGTGGTAGCTGTACTTGCAGCGTGACGGTGGCTGTGTGGGTCAGGGTGGTTCCGCCGGGTGTGGTGGCGGTTCCGGTGATGGCGATGGTGTAGGTTTTTGTGGGGTTGGTAGAGGAATCGCCTTTGTAGATGCGGTCTCCGCAGCCGGTGGCGATCGCTAGCACTGCGAGGATCAAGAGTGCGGTTGTTTTGAGGCGAACTTTTGGGCGGAGTGCGAGGATCGTTATTGGAAGCACGATGAAGGCGAATTTGATTGGTGTGGATGTGGTTTTTTGCTGGGTGGCTGTGGTTTTTGGAGTGGTAATAGTGACGGTGAAGTTGCTGGGTGAGGCTCCGGGTGGAATGTAGGCGGGGTTGAAGGAGGCGGTGGCGAAGTCGGGAAGTCCCGAGGCCGAGAGGGTGATGGGACTGGAGAGAGCCGCACCCTGGAGTTGGACCGAGAAGGCGAAGCTGGCGGTGGCTCCGGAGAGGATGGTTTGAGTGGACGTGCCGGAGCTGGTGAGGGTGAAGTCGGGGTTGGGGTTGATGCCTATGCCGATGAGTTGTGGCGTGGAGACGCTGGATGTGAAGTTGGTGTCGCCTGAGTAGCGGGTGGTGAGAGTGTGGATGCCCTGGGCGAGTGCGGCGGTGGTGAAGGCGGCGTCGCCGGTGGCGGGGACTTGCGCGGTGAAGAGGGTGACGGGGCCGTCGAGGAGAGATACGGTTCCGGTGGGGAGTCCTGCGGTGGTGGTGGCTACG
>DATHHN010000064.1:0-2008 GCA_035317185.1 Edaphobacter sp. | reverse complement strand
TTCGTTTCCGAGTAGGCGAGGGCCTCGCGGCCCTCACCCCTCACAGACCCGCACGTGCGCAACTCACGCATGCGGTTCTTCATGACACAGGTTCGCTCCCCTTCAGATATAGCGATGGACGATCCGGGGCGCGGGTAATGGATATCTCTCCAACACCCGATAGAACCGCTCCCAAGTGACCTGGCTCATCCGCGACCGCCGCGACAACCATTTCCGCCAGAACCGCGCCGTCCGGAAGACAACGTTGCTGAGGCGTTGATAGTTGCCGCTGATGCCGAAGTAGGCGAAGTGCCCCTTCAGCATCCGGCAGAGTCGGCGATGTTGCTCGGCCAACGGCCAGGACCGCATTGAACGGCATTGTTCGTTGATGGCCTTGAGCGTGCGCGCCAAACGAGCTTTGGCGGTACGCTGCCACATCGCCGCATTCCCCTTCCGCGACTTACCCCATACGTGAAGAAAGCCGAGAAAGACGAAGGTCGTGGATAGCGTCGTTTCTGTACCGGCGCGCTCAGCCGGTGGTCGGAAGTCAATCAGCCGGGTCTTGTCCGGGTGGAGTTCCAGCCCGAACTTCGCCAGCCGCTTGCCCAGCACCTCATGGACCCGCTCTGCATCTTCTCGGCACGCAAACAGCATGACAAAGTCATCGCAGTAGCGGATTAAGGTACTGGTGTCTCGCAAGCGCGGATGCACCTGCTCAGCAAACCACTCATCGAGCACATAATGCAGAAAGACGTTGGAGAGCAAGGGTGAGAGAACCCCACCCTGGGGCGTACCGGCGCGGGGGAAGGATAACTGCCCCCGGTCCATCACGCCCGCTTTCAGCCACTTGTCGATCAATCTTCTCACCACACCATCGGTGACTCGTCTGGCGAGCAGTTCTCGCAGTTTGGCGTGATCGATGCTATCGAAGTATTTTCGAACATCCACTTCTAACACCCATCGACCCCTCCGCTCCATGATCCCGCGACGTATGACTTGCAGCGCTTGATGCGCATTGCGACCGGGCCGAAAGCCGAACGAGCAGCCACGAAAGTCCTGCTCATAAATCGGCTCCAGCAGCATCGCAATGGCACGCTGCGCCACCTTTTCCTCGAAAGACGGGATGCCCAGCGCACGCTTGCCGCCATCCAACTTGTCTATGTAATGACGTCGGACTGGCAGCGCGCGATAACGACCCGATTTCAGTCGATCCATCAGATCTTGCAGGTTCTGCTCCAAATTGGCCGCATACGCCTGCGCCGTCTGACCATCGACCCCCACCGCACCGTCTTTGCGCGTGCACTCATAGGCGTACCTCAACCACTCAGCGTCGAGGTAATGGTTCAGAGACATGAACGCCATCGCTGGATTCGCTGCCGCCAGCTTGGCTATCCGCTCCTGTTTCGTTGACACGCTTTCGGGTTTCAAAGCCCCCTCCGTGTTTCTCAAAAGCGATTCTGTACTACGATGCTCCGCTTCCCTCGGCTGGGTCCGCCCGAGCAGCGTTCCCCAGCGTTTTAAGTACTATCAGAGCACTACGACTTCCTGCGCCGATGACGGAGTCGCTTATGTTCTTCGCTTCTCCGCTCCCACCGATCCTCTCCAAAGTTCGCTCCCATGCGGCGGAGAGCTCCGCACGGGCCTGGCCCCGATCAAGCCCGGTACCGCTGGCTATTCTCGGCAGGTCGAACACAGGACCTCCCAGGTTCCTGGAGAATCCATCCCATATCTTTGCCCCGCTCTCAGATCCCGGTCGGCTCATCGGCCCTCACCTTATCGGACCGACGATGCTGTCCCCAGGCAAGGGACGCTGAAGACGCCAGCACAACAAGCATGTCGAGATTCAATTACGCGGCTTCGATATCCGCTGCCTACGCTTCAAGTGATGCGTTACCGCACCCGCATGCAAGGCTCGCTTCCGGTTGGTGGTTAGCCTTTACCGGGTGGGAGTCGAACCCACTGGATTCCATCGAAAGTTTCTGTCCGTTACACCGGACTTCCTCCTTCCCCAGGCTTTACCTGGCGCTAC
>DATHHN010000063.1:0-72999 GCA_035317185.1 Edaphobacter sp. | reverse complement strand
ATGCGCGTAGGAAGCCGTTGGGACCGTAGACAGAGAGGTCGTAGACGTTCTGGCTTCCGGCGAGCTTCCAGAGATCGGAGAGTTCGGCTCCGGGCTCGACGGTGTAGGTCCATGGGCCGGTTTCGGTAGTGCCGGAGCGGACGTGGTAGACGGCAGTGGATTTGCCGGTGTTGGTGAAGTCGATGCGGATGGAGTGGTTCAGGAAGTCGGGCTGGGCTTGCACGTTGAGGACGTAGGGGACGGCGCGGGCGGGACGGATACCGGGCTCCTGTGTGGGGACGGCCTGCTCGGTGGGCGGGGTGGGGACGTAGTCGGGGTGACGTGCGTTGTCGGGTGGGATGTAGGCCACGGTGCTGGGTAGAGGAACGGTGGCGTCGTTGGGCGACGTGAAGTTGAAGGCGGAGGTGAGGTCGCCGGTGACAGCTCGGCGCCATTTGGTGATATTGGGCTCTTTGACGCCGAAGCGTTTTTCGATGAACTGGATGAGGGAGGTGTGGTCGAAGACCTCGGAGTTGACCCAACCGCCTTTGCTCCAGGGAGAGATGACGACCATGGGGACACGGAGGCCGAGGCCATAGGGGCCAGCGGGGTATTCGGAGTTGCCTTCGAAGATCTCGTTGGTGATGGGGACAGTGGATTTGCCCTGAGCACGTGACTGCGGTGGAACGGGTGGAGGCATGTGATCGAAGAAGCCGTCGTTCTCGTCGTACATGAGGAAGAAGGCGGTCTTGCTCCAGACTTCGGGGTTGGCGGTGAGGATGTCGAGGACCTGCGAGACGTACCATGCACCGTAGTTTGCGGGCCAGTTGGGGTGCTCGGTGTAGGACTCGGGGGCGACGAGCCAGGAAACCTCGGGAAGTTTGCCGGTGGTTACGTCCTGCTTGAAGATGTCGAAGAGGGTGCCGGATTTGAGGATGTTGGTTCCGGTGCGGGCTTTTTCGGCGAGCGGGGAGCTTTGCGGCGCGTTCTGGTACTGGTGGAAGTAGAGGAGCGAGTTGTCGCCGTAGTTGCCGATGTAGGCGTTGTCGCCGGTCCATCCCCAGGAGCCGCTGGCGTCGAGGCCTTCGCCAATGTCCTGATAGATCTTCCAGGAGATGCCGGCTTTCTGGAGAAGCTCGGGGTAGGTGGACCAATCGTAGCCGGCTTCGGCGTTGTCGATGACGGGGCCTCCGTTTTTGCCATCGTTGCCGACCCAACCGGTCCACATGTGGTAGCGGTTGGGGTCGGTGGGCCCAAGGAGGGAGCAGTGGTAGGCGTCGCAGACAGTGAAGGCGTCGGCGAGGGCGTAGTGGAAAGGGATGTCGCTGCGGGTGAGATGCGCCATGGTAGTGGTGCCCTTTTGCGGGACCCACTGGTCATTGTTGCCCTCGTTCCAGGCGGCGTGGGTGGTGGTCCAGTCGTGGGCGAGATCTTGAAGGAACTGAAGACCGAGGTTGGGCGCGCCGGGGTGGAAGGGAAGGACGTAGCTGTTGCCGCCGTTGGGCTGATACCAGACGGGATTGCCGGAGGGGAGGGTGACGGCGCGGGGGTCGCCGAAGCCGCGGACGCCGCGGAGGGTGCCAAAGTAGTGATCGAAGGAGCGGTTCTCCTGCATCATGACGACGATGTGCTCGACGTCTTCGATGGTGCCGGTGCGATTGTTCGCTGGGATGGAAAGAGCGCGGGCGATGCTGGCGGGGAAGGTTGCGGTGAGGGCGGATGCGGAGAGAAGCTGCAGGAATGTGCGACGGTCTGTGGACACGGAGAGGAACCTCGCTGAGTGATGTGTGGTGCTCAGCGAGAATGTAGGCCGTGTTTGTTGCGGGAAGGTGACGGGAGGGTGACGGTGGCGTGACTGATTGGAGAATTTATTTCGAGGGGATGGGGGTGCCCTGGTGGAAGGTGATTTGCCATGTGCCGTTGCGGTTGATCCAGATGGAGCTTCGCTGGACATGATGAGTGATTTGGCCGGATGAGTCGTGGCGTGTGGTGCGGTAGGTTACGAGCATGACGTCGGGTGCGAGGGGGCGGATGGCGAAGTCACTGAGGAGTGATGCGGGACGGGGTGGCTCATTGCGGAGCTCTTCGAGGATGGCGTCTTTGTCGAAGGTGCGGCCGGAGCTGCCGAATTCCAGGAAGTCGTCGGCTAGGAGGGTAGAGACTTGCTCGGGGTTGCGGCGGTTGGTGGGGTCGAGGAGGGATTCTTCTAAGGATTTGAGGTTGTCGGCGATTTGCATTAGTGTGAGTGGGATTTAAACGTAGTCGAATAATGTCATGAAACCGAAGTCCATGTGCAATTGCTGGTGGCAGTGGAAGAGGGTGAGGCCGGGGTTGTCGGCGACGAAATCGATCTCGGCCTCTTGATAGCCGCCGACCATGACGACGTCTTTGATAACGCCGGAGGTGGACTGGCCGGCGATCTTTGTGAGCTCGAAGCTGTGGCGATGGAGGTGGATGGGGTGGATGTCGTCGCTGGCGTTGCGCATGCGGATGCGGTAGCGCTTGCCTTGATGGAGGTGGAAGGATGGCTCGGCCATCATCTGATGCGTGGGATAGGGGACTCCGTTGATGGTCCACTGATTGAAGCCATCGAGTGCGGCGTTTTGTTTTTCGAAGAGCATATCGAATGTTTCGTCGGGTTGGGATGATGAAGGGCTGGGGTTGCCGAAGTGGGCGTAGTTCCACTTGAAGGGCTTGGGCGGGAGCCATTGGGGTTTGCCTTTGTAGCCCGAGTATTCGACTACGATGCCCATGCCGTGGTGGCGGTCTTCGTCGCCGAGGTCGCCCATAATCCAGACGCCGGGGTGGTTCATTGGAACGATGGCTGAGATGCGCTCGGCGGTGCCTAGCCAGAGGCCGGGTGCGTGCACGGGTTTGGGGAGGGGGTTGCCGTCCATGGCGAGGATGGTGAAGGTGTGGCCGGGGAGGGCGAGGCTGCGGATCTCTCCGGCGCTGCCGTTGAGGATGTGGAAGAGGACGCGCTCGCCTTGTTTGACGCGGATGGGGTCGCCGTGGCCGAGCATGCGGCCGTTGATGGTGAAGGAGTCGTAGCTGACTTCGTAGCCGTGCGGGATGCCTTTGGCTAGCGAGGCGTTCATTTTGGTTTCGCCGGATTGTTTGAGTGCGGGGACGGTTTGGGATGGAGAGAGGAAGTCCATTGCCATGTCGCCGCCGCGGCTTAGAGTGGGCTGGAATTCTTTGAGCGTGAGGAAGACTTCGCGGTCGTAGTTGCCGGGGTTGTGGGTGGGTTCGATGTAGACGGGGCCGACTAGGCCGCTGTATTGGCCTGCTGCGAGATCGGCTCCGGCGCGGACGTGGGTGTGGTAGAAGCGGAAACCAGACAGGCCGGGGATGAAGGAGATTCTTCGGCTGCCGTGGGGCGGGATGAACGGAGTGCCTTCTTCGGCGGCTCCGTCGGTGTCGGTGGGGAGGAATTGTCCGTGCCAGTGGAGCTGCTCGGGTGTGTCGGTTTCGTTGTGGATGTCGACGGTGACGCGCTGGCCTTGTTTGAGGCGAAGGAGGGGCCCGGGGAACTGGTCGTTGTAGGTGGTAGTGGAGATGATGCGGTTTGGGGCGAGTTCGATGGGGGTTGTGGCTATGGTGAGAGTGTAGTCTGCGGGGCTGTCGGCTTGGGATGCGTTGACGATGTGGGAGAGTGGGGAAACACACGCGATGACTCCGGCTGAGCGCAGGAAGTCGCGGCGAGAGAGGTCCTTGTTTGGCATGATGCTCCTGCGTAGGAGAGTTGCCTTGGACGTGCATCAAAACTATATCGGAGTTTTGTGGAATGCTCTCGAACTTGAGTAAAGCGTGGGGCGAGCTTAAGATGGCACTCAAGTTTGAACGGATGGAGTTTCAGAGAATGTGCCGAAATATCAAAATACTTTTCAACTTTGATCCGCCAGTCTCGCCCGACGAGATTCGCGCTGCATCGCTGCAGTTTGTGAGGAAGATCAGCGGGTTCAATAAGCCGTCGAAGGCCAATGAAGAGGCATTTCTTTCTGCAGTGGATGAGGTAGCGCAGGTTTCGGCGAAGCTTTTGTATTCGCTCGAGACGACTGCGCCTCCTAAGGATAGGGAAGAAGAAGCTGCGAAGGCCAAGGCTCGGGGCGCGAATAGATTTCGCGCTGATGGTGGTGGTGATCCGGCGGTGGTATGAGTTGCTTTGGGGAAGAGAACAATAAATTGGCCGCTTCGCCCTGCGGGCTTCGCTCAGGCCTTCGGTAGAGAGGAAGCGCTTCTTCGCGACGGGCTAGTGGCGGCACGGCTAAAGCCATGCCCTTAAGAAAGGCGGATCGCGCTTCGCGCGATTGCAGATATGTGGAATTAGCTGATTTTTGACAGACCCAAGACTGATTCGACAGTTGGCGCAACGTAAACGAAAGGCATGCCGACTGTCGTTCTTTCGTTTCTCAAAAACGACTTAGCGCAGTTCGCGGACACTTCCAGTTTCCGCAGAGGTATCCGATTCCCAGATAAACTGCACCGTAGATCAAACAATTGGAAGAAAACGAGTTTTTCCCAAGTCATTTCGTGGCAAAACCCATGATAGGAATGAAAAGTAAAAAATAGAGAAGACGAGAGCTTGCAAGATGTAAAACCTGCGCCAGACCTTCCGATCAAAAATGGGGTGTTGATCGGAAGGTCTCCGATTTTTCTATCTTGCTCATCCCGGGGCATTACTTCTTTGCTGAGCCAGTTTCTTCTGGGCGTCGAGGAAGCGGCGGACTCGGTCGAGGGAGCGGGCTTTGCCGAAGACGACCATGCTTTCGAGCAGTGGTGGGGACATGGTGCTACCGGTGATGATGGCTCGGAGGAGCATGAAGTTTTCTTTGACGGACCAGGATTTTTCTTCGCCTAGTTTTTTGAGTGCGGGCTCGAGGGCTTCGTGGGTCCAGTCGGTGGCTTCGAGAATGGTTAGTTGATCGGTGGCGAAAGCGAGAGTTTCCTCGAGGGTGCGTTTTTTGGGTAGGAAGACTTCTTGTATGGGTAGGACGTCGTCGCGGAAGAAGAAGGTGGTCAGGTCGCCAAATTGGCCGAGAGTTTCGATGCGAGTCTGGATCAGTGGAGCGATCTGGCTGAGATAAGCGTCGGAAAGGACGGTTTCGCGTAGTTCAGCGTAGAACTGCTGGGGCGTGAGCTTGCGGAGGTATTCGCCGTTGAGCCATTTGAGCTTGGTGAGATCGAAGACGGGGCCGCCGAGGCGGATGTTGGTGAAGACGAAGTGCTCGACCATCTCTTCTAGGGTGAATTGTTCGGTGCCGTTGTTGATGTCGGCGGGCATGCCGCCGCCCATGAGGCCGAGAAAGTTGATGATGGCCTCGGGAAGGAAGCCGGCCTGTTGGTAGTAGATGAGCGAGACAGGATTTTTGCGCTTGGAGATTTTGGACTTGTCGATGTTGCGGAGGAGCGGCATGTGCCAGAAGCGCGGCTGCTGCCAACCGAAGGCTTTGTAGAGGAGGACGTGTTTCGGGGTGCTGGAGATCCACTCTTCTGCGCGGATGACGTCGGTGATCTGCATGAGATGATCGTCGACGACGTTGGCGAGGTGATAGGTGGGGAAGCCGTCGGACTTCATGAGGATTTGATCGTCGACGTTGTTGTGATCGAAGGTGATGTCGCCGCGGAGTTCGTCGCGGAAGGTGGTGGATGTGGTGGTATCGACTCCGTGCGGAGGGATGGCGAGGCGAATGGTGTAGGGCTTGTTGGCTGCCCCGTCTTTTGGATTTAGGTTGGCGGCGATTTGATCCTGTGAGAGATGGCGGCAGGTGCCCGGGTAGCGTGGGGGCAGCTTGGCTGCAATCTGCTGCTTGCGGACGGCCTCGAGCTCTTCGGGCGTGCAGAAGCAGCGGTAGGCGGTGTCGTTGGCAAGCAGGAGCTCGGCGTGCTCGCGGTAGATTTCTGTGCGCTCGGACTGGCGGTAGGGGCCGTGGGGGCCGCCGACGTCGGGGCCTTCGTCCCAGGTGAGGCCGAGCCAGCGGAGAGAGTCGAAGATCATCTGCTCGGAGGTGGGGACGAAGCGAGTGCGGTCGGTGTCCTCGATGCGGAGGACGAATTTGCCGCCACGCTGGCGAGCGTAGATGTAGTTGAGCAGCCCGATGTAGGCGGTGCCGACGTGGGGGTCGCCGGTGGGGGAGGGAGCTACGCGGACGCGGATGGGGGCTTCTGTGCTGGTGCTAGTCATCATGGGGGCCAAACTTCGATGCTAGCAGAATTGAGAGGGCGGTTGGTGGCCACCCTCTCCGGTTAGCGGGGCATCATGCGGAAGAAGAGGGCCTGCTTGGCGATGGGTTCGGTTTTGTCTGCCAGTTCGGTCATCTGGTGGTCGTTGAGTGGCGTGAAGTCGCGGGCCAGTTGGACACATTCTTCGACCTGCGCCACGGAGTCACAGCCGATGATAGCTGTGCTGATGGGAAGAGAGAGGGTGTAGAAGACGGTCTCGTGCTTGGTGAGGGTGCCGGGTGTGGTGGCGATGGCGCCGGTGCCTTCCCAGGATTTTTTCTGGACTTCGATAGGCGGAGGAGTCCAGCTGGAGAGGATGCGACCGCGGGCCATGACCTTCATGCCAATGATGCCCATCTGTTTTTCGACGGCCATGGGAAGGAGCTCTTTGGCGAAGCTGTAGTGATACTTATCGGCGGCGTTAAGGCCCATCAGCACGGTGTCGAAGGGGAAGCGGCGGATGCCTTCCATGAGGGCTTCGGGGCGGAAGCGGCCGGTGATGCCGAGATTGTGCACCATCTTTTGTTCGTGGGCTTGCTGAAAGGCTTCGATGGCTCCTCCTTTGGCGAAGATCTCGTCGATGTCTTCCTGGGTGCCTACGTCGTGCAGCTGCCAGCTATCGATGTGATCGGTGTTAAGGAGCTTGAGTGAGACTTCGAGATTTTTAAAAGCGGCGTCGCGGGTGCGTTCCTTGGTTTTGCTGGCGATGAAGACCTGATCGCGGTAGCCTTTGAGACCTTTGCCGAGATACTGCTCGCTCCAGCGTTCGGGACCGCCGTAGATGGCGGAGGTGTCGAAGTAGTTGACGCCTAGCTCGAGGGCCTTTTCGATGATGGGAATAGCGACTGCGTCGTTGTGGGTTTTTTCGAGTGCTCCCTGACCGCCGAGGCCAAAAATTCCTACTCGGAAACCGGTTTTGCCGAGATTGCGCGTTGGCATCATCTGCTGCACGGCTTGGGCGGAGACGCGATATGCCTGTGGCGTGGTGGATTCTGCGTGGGCGCTCGATGGAAGGGCTGCGTGAACGAGACCGACGGCGACGGAAACTCCGCCTGCTTTAAGAAAGTTACGACGGCCTTGGTTCTGGGTGTTGCTGGATACGCGAGGGGTCTTCATTGATTGGTTGTGGGCACCTGTGTAATGGCGTGATAGTACCGTTGCGGATGTTGGATTTGCAAACGGTGATGGAGAACACGCGATCGTTACCAGTTACCCTTTTTTGTGGCGGAAGCCACTTACTGCGCTGTAAGTGGCTGGTAGTTGGAGTTTGTCGTTGTTACCTGGAGCTGCTTGGCTATTGCGTTGAGAGTGGTTCCCTGAACATAGTTGGTGCCGTCGGGAAGGCTGGCGAATTGGACCGCGAGGGTGACAGTATCCTTAGGATCATCCATGTAGGTCTTTACATTGATCGCGCTAATTTTTTTGGCTTCCGTGCTGAATGAGAGAGTCATCTGATCTCCGGGAAGGGCGTAGTCCTTGAAGACAATCTCTGCCGTGCCTGCACCCTTGTTGAGCGTAGCCTTGCTGGATTGAAATGCCTGCTGCATGTGTTGTGGGTCAGGTGGCAGATAGAGGTTGAGCAGGTTCTTTATTTGCTCCCCGTACTCCTGGAACTCTTCCTTCTTTTTCGCGATGATTTTTTGTTTGAGCCTGCCGCCGCGGCCTCCTGCTTGCTGCTGTTGCTGCGGTTCGGGCTCGTTGACAGGGGTCTTTTGTACTTTGCTGTCGGGACCATAATGGCAGAGCGATTGTTTTGGGGGCTTGAGTTCACCTTTGAGGGTGACCTGCGAGATCTCGGTCCATTGATACTGGTGGAGTTTTTGTTGGTTCGCTGCGGTCGATTGCTTTATCTCGGCTAGTCGTTGCTGTAGTTCTCCGCCTGCCGGGGCGGTCTGAGCCACTGCGGGAGCAATCATTGCGAGTGCTGCTGCGACGAAAAGAGCAAGGAGTTTAGAAGAGGAAAGGAAGAGGTGCGTGCAAACAGACTGCCCTTTATGCATGGTCGCTCCGATAGAGAATCGTACGATTGCAGTGTGTGAGGCGATGACCCGTTCGTCAATGAAACAGGCGATCCGCGAAGAGGAGGATCGGCTAGAGACAGGACCATGGTCACGTCTGGCTGGCAGGATGTCAAGGAGCTTACAGCGGATGCAGGTTCTACGGGTTTTCTCCGTAGATGCTTACCGTGAAGCAATGGTCGTTGAAGCGGTAGCTTCTGGAGAGACGGAAGGATGAGGTTCGTTTGTGAACCTCGTACTGAGTGCCGGTGACGACAGTCGGCACGGAGAGCAGGCAGGCGGCGTTCAGGCAGGGGATCTTGGACTTCCAGGCGCCGGCGAGCATGTTGGTAATCTCGCCGAGGCCGTCGAGTACAGTTTCGTCGACGACGGTGACTTCCATACCGGCCATACAGGCGGTCATCTGCATGGCTCCTTCGGCGCTTACCAAAACGGTGTAGGCACCACTGAGCGCACCGGCGAGGCCGATGACGGCGGTAAGGGTCTTGGACTCGTAGTCGGCACTGGTGATGTCGGGTGCTACGCTCACGGGCACTCCCAGCATCAGGCCCAAAACCTCTTCCACGCTTTGATCGAGGATCGTTGTATCGGTGATGTTGGAGAGAAAGGCAGTCTGCTTTAGTTCGTCTATCAATTGCGCCATTCGGTAGTCTCTTATCCCAGACATCAGAGGGTCAGTGCCCACAGATTGTCTGTGTGGTTTCGCCGTGCTCGCTGTCTTGAATGCCTTATCGGCGTGCGATGACGATGGATGAGAGAAATGTTTACGAGCTTTCGGTGAATGATCCTTAGAGCTGCAGGCGTATCTTGAGTCTGGTGAATCCAGCGGCTATTGCCAGAACGATTGCGGTGAACACGATGGAGCGCATGACTCCCGGCCAACCGGAGTTGAGGTGTGTCGCAAAGTAGGTGATGCCAAGTAAAGGAACGAAGAAGTAGTAAAAATCAGGGATCAGATAGGTCAGCAGTGTGTTTGAACCCGCGGGACGGGCGAAGAATGCCCATGCGGTTCGTTTCTTCACGTCGCAGACCCAGTAGAGCAGGGTGAAGAGAAGGACCGCTGCTCCGATGCTGTAGAGACACCAGGTGGGTGTGGCTCTGATCTTGGAGATGCCGAGCGGCGTGAGAAACCAGCCTGCAACGAGAGCCGAAAAGCCGAAGGTAAGCCCCAGAAGGATCTTCTCGCGAAGAGACTGCCAGCGATGGGCGCCGAGGAAGATGATTGATGTGACGATTCCGGCCATGATCAGTGAGGCAGAAGATCCGTTATGAAATGGCCAGATATAAAGCGGGACGTGACGGATGAGAGCGTTTCCCTGCGCTGCGCAGAAGGCGTTGAACGTCACTAACGCCACAAACCACGCCAGGGGGGCCCAGAGCCAACGGCGCGTGGGGATATAGAGGATGGCCACGGCGAAGTAGGTGTAGCCGATGATGCCGAGTATTTCGGGATAAGAGCTATCGAGCCACGCAGCGTGTCCGTCGTGCGTTGTGCGGCGAAAGATCGCGAACATTGCGACTGTTAAGACAAGGCCGAAGAGGCGCAGCCAGCGATGTAATGTCGTGGCGCGTTCCGATCCTTTGCAGACGCTGAGGAAGAGGGACGCGCCTGTGAGCGCTAGAATCGCCCAGAGATAGCGATTGATACCCATGCGGGCGGGGTCGGCCAGCTCGACATTGGCCAGAATGAGTCCGAGGACGATGAGGCTGCCGGCTCGAATGATGACGTGAAGCCAGAGCGCGGGCATGGACGGATTCTTCTTCAGGCGCTGTTGAATGGCGAGCGGAATCGATAGGCCGACGATGAAGAGGAAGAACGGGAAGACCATGTCGACGTAGGTCATGGCATTGATGTTGGCTGCCATGTGGTGGGTCCACCAGGGCAGGCCGCGGACGCTGTCGAGATCGTTGACAAAGATCATGACGACCATGGTGAGGCCGCGGAAGATATCGATGGAAGCCAGACGCGTTGTCGTGCATTGTCCCGTTGTACTGATGAAGGGAGTGGGTGCTGCTGTGGTCATTTCTTTCCGCCTTGTGCGCTGAGTTTCTTGTACAGTCCGGCGTCGATGATGTCCAGTAGCTTGGCTGAGAGCTGCATGAGAGAACGACGTAGCGAGATGTAGTTATGGATTGAGGCTATAATTCCCGTGCGTTCAGAAGCCGGACGAGCGGCTCTTCCTAAGGAGGCAGAAGGTGCTTAGATTGAAGGGAAATGGAGTTTTAAGGTTATTCGCGGCGCTGTGCGTGACTTTGATTTGTGGTGCCTATCTTTCGGCGCAAAAGGTCACTACGGATTACAACAAATCGCAGGATTTTTATCGGTACCATACGTATTTCTGGGCCAATGTTAAAGCCCCCAACGATCTATGGACGCAACGGATTAAGGATATCGTGAATGCACAATTGGACACCAAGGGTTGGAAGATGGTGGACCAGGGTACCGCCGATGTTGCCTTGTCGGCATTGGTAATGACACAGGATCAACCTCAGCTGAATACGTATTACAGCGGTATGGGTGGTGGCTGGGGATATCGTGGCTTCGGAGGCATGGGTACGGCAACGACCACGACAACAAACTACAGGACTGGAACGTTCGTTCTCGACATGTTCGACGCCAAGAGCAAACAGTTGGTGTGGCGCGGCGTTGGAACCGACACGGTGGCAGGCGATCCGGATAAGAACGAGAAAAAGCTGGCCAAGACAGCTCAAAAGATGTTCAAAAATTTTCCGCCTAAGACTGGCGGTTAGTTCTGGGGATTTAGGGAGAATAGGAATGCAGGGCGGCCGATCTCGTGAGATGAGATTGGCCGCTTTTGCGTAGTGCTGCTTTAAATGTTCCATGGGTGAGAGAAGGGTCGTTGGGTGGGGGTGGATCATCCAATGGATATGAGCGAAGGGAAGAGTGGGTTGCGGCTTTCTGTGTTGGATCAGTCGCCGGTGCCAGCGGGAAGTACGCCGGCCGAGGCTTTGCAGAACTCGATTGCGTTGGCGCGACGGGTGGATGAGCTTGGATATACACGGTTTTGGATGTCAGAGCACCATGCGATGGATACGCTGGCGTGTACGGCTCCCGAGATTATGCTGGCTCGGATTGGGGCGGAGACAAAGCGGATCCGGATTGGATCGGGCGGGATCATGCTGCCGCACTATACGTCGCTGAAGGTGGCGGAGGTATTTCGCACACTGCATGCGCTTTATCCAAGTCGGATCGATCTTGGGATCGGGCGCGCTCCCGGAGGCGGTCCAATTGAGGCGATGGCGTTGCGGCGGAATCGCAAGGTGCAGCCGGTGGATGATTTTCCGGAACAGGTGAGCGAGTTGCTGGCGTTTCTGGAGGGCGATTTTCCGGAGTCGCATCCGTTTGCGAAGATCAGGGTTTCGCCAGAGATGCCGGGCGGCCCGGATGTGTGGATGCTGGGGTCAAGTATGTGGAGTTCGGCTGCGGCTGTGGAGTTTGGGCTGCCGTATTCGTTTGCTCACTTTTTCAGTCCGGTGGCTACGCGGACGGCAATTGAGACTTATATGCGAAGTTTCCGGAGCGGTGTGCGACGGGAGAAGCCAGAAGCAACAGTCGCGGTAGGCGTGATCTGTGCGGAGACCCAGGAGGAGGCGGATTTTCTGGCTTCGAGTGTAAAGCTGCTGCAGCGACGGATTCGCCTGGGAGATCGGAGGCCGGTGGCTTCGCCTGAAGATGCTTTGCGGGAGTTGCGGTTGCTCGGGGAAGTGCCGATGGAGGAAGGCGAGTGGCCGCGGTATTTTGTGGGAACTCCAGCAAAGGTGCGAGAGAAACTAGAGCAGATGGCCGGAGAGTTAGAGATTGGAGAGTTGGTGGTGAATACGATTGTTTGGAATCACGCGAAACGGCTGAGGAGTTATGAGTTGCTGGCGGGGGAGCTTGGATTAGGGCTGGATTGATCGAGTGGGACGTTTGATCAATAGCCATGTTTTCAGGCATTTCGTTTGAGTAGATTTCCTTCAATGCAGTCTTCGCAGTATGGGATGCGGCCGATCGCGTAGTTATGAGTTGCTGGCGGCTACAGCAAAAAGATCAGATTAGGAGTGCAGAAATTGCCTGATTGCTGAAGGGTCTATTCGAATCTCAGTCGGAAGCTCATTGAGGATCGAGTGGTAATCACCGAAGCCGAGCGGACGATATTCTTCGACGAGGTTTGGCAGCTCTTCCTGAAGCACTGTGGATTTTGGATTCAGCTTCGTGACGATAGCCAATCCGCTGGGCCACGTGGGTACGATGCCGATTTTCAGGTCTGGTCTTTTGCGCACAAGGATAAGCATGGTCTTCCATACGTCACCGGTATAAAACTGCGCCTCACGCGGATTTGCGGCAGTTGCCTCGTCAAGCGGGATGCAGTCGTGAAACATGATGGCGGAGCCGGGCGCGGACAACTTCTCCAGGTTGACGAAGTCGCGCAACGCCTGATCGTAGGTGTGAAGGCCATCGATAAATGAAAGGGAGATGTTTTCGACTCCGGGAATTGCACCAGCGTCGGCCTGAGCAAAAAAATCGTCGCTCGTCATCTCGAAGATCCTGGCGTTTGAGCGTGATTTGCACCTTGGTGCAGGATCGATGCCGATGGCTTTTGCTGTGGACGGGACCAATTTCAAAGAGTCTCCGCGACTTACGCCGATCTCAACGTACAGATGCGGGCGGACGATCCCATGAACCCACTCGAGGACTTTGAAGTATTTCGGGCCAGGGAACCGTTTAATTGCTTCTTTTTCGTGGAGTTCGAATTGTTTCCTGCTATAGAGGTCAGCCATGGGTACTCTCAGACGCTTGGATTAGGAACAGGCGATCTTTGGAGCTTTGACCAGGAAGAAAAGAAGACAGTCTTTCATCACAATTGTGGGGAAACGGCATTCGCTATTTGCGTTATAAATCGATGTTTTTAATTTTATGACGTTCCAGTTGCCGTATCGAGGAATCTTGCTAATAGCTACGACTCACTGTCTCGGAAGACGTAGGGCATAAATCGAATTCAGATTAGCACGGGTTTTCGGGCCGTCCAGATGAAATCTTTGTTTGTCGAGGTAAGTGCATAAGCTGTAGCAAGGTGGGGGTAGTGACTTATACCCTATCTAATGGCCCGCAGCTTCTTCGGGGAAGAGGCGGATGTCGTCAACGCCGCGGTAACGCTCGGCGAAGTCCATGCCGTAACCGATGACGAACTGATTCGGGATCTTGAAGGCTACGTAGTCGGCCTCGATGGGGACGAGACGCCGCTCAGGTTTGTCGAGGCAGGTGGCGATCTTCAGCGAGGCGGGCTTGTGCTGGAGCATCAGACCGCGGAGATAGCTAAGGGTCAAACCGGTGTCGAGGATGTCTTCGACGATGATGACATGCTTGCCTTCGATGGGATTGTCTATGTCCTTGATGAGCTTGACGGCGCCGGAGGAGACGCGCGCACGGCCGTAGCTGGAGACGGCAACGAAATCGAAGGTGTTGTCGACCTGGATGGCGCGGGCGAGGTCGGCGAGGAAGATGGCCGCGCCTTTGAGGACACCAATCAGAACGATTGACTGGCCCGCATAATCGGCGGTGATCTGGGCTCCGATGGCTTTGGTTCGTTCGGCGATCTGCTCCTTGGTGAAGAGGACAGGCATAGTTTCGGCGGGTGGGAACGTGGGGGTGCTATTGGACATAGAGGTTAAAGGGTAGCGCGAATACGCGGCTCAGGCAAAGCGTTGGCTATACTTAAGCTAGCGAGGATTATGTTTCCCTATATCAATATCGGTCCCGTACACCTGGGAACGTTTGGGCTGTTTCTGTGGTTGGCTGCTGTGGTTGCAACGGTTGTGCTGCATAAGAATTTTGTGCGGAACCGCGTGGATGCCGATGCGTTGAGCGTGGTGGCGTTTGTGGTGATTGCGGGCGTCATTGGAGCGAAGGCATGGCATGAACTGCAGAATCTGTCGGAGCTGCGGTCGTCGATGCGCCAGATTGCGCTGCCAGGGTGGGGGTATCCCTTCGATATACTGGTGGGCTTTCTGCATTGGTTTCAGGCAGGATTTGCGTGGTTTGGCGGGATGCTGGCCGGGATTGCGATGCTGATGTGGCAGGGCCGGGTCGCGAAATCTCCAGATGGAGCAGGATCGCTGGGCGCGGTACGGATGCTGGATCTGGCGGCTCCGGCGGCGGCGATTGGCTACGGTGTGGGCAGAATTGGGTGCCTGACTTCAGGCGATGGAGACTACGGGATTCCGACGACATTGCCGTGGGGCGTGCACATGGCTCCCGATGCCCTGGTGCCGACGACGGCGCTGGTGCATCCTACTCCGCTGTATGAACTGCTATTTTCGCTGGCTCTGGGATGGCTGCTTTGGCGGCTGGGACGCAAATTTCATCCGGTGGGCTGGATGACGGGACTTTACCTGATGCTGAGTGGGCTGGGGCGGTTTCTGGTGGAGTTTGTTCGAATCAATCCCAAGCTTTACCTGGGCATGAGCAATGCTCAAGTGGCGGCGTTGGGATCAATGGTCGTTGGACTGATTGTAATGGTGGTGGCTGGACGGAAATCAACTTGGGCGGCTAATGTGGCACGGCCAGTTGAGTTCTGAGATTTAGCAGATCTCGTTTGCTCGATGTCAGATCCGTTTTTAGAAGATTTTATTTTCATAAGGGAGAAATATGAAGGAAGTAGCATCTCGTCGATTTGAAGTGCGAAGTACTGCGCTGTATCAGATGTTTTTAAAGAACTGGTTTCCAATTTTCGCGGCTATTACTGTCATCGGGCTAATCGTACCTATACGCCCCGAAATGCCACGAGGTGGTCTCGACCCATCCTGGGTTGCGTCCATGAATGAGGCGGTAGCCAGCCATATGAAAATAGGTCATGATGTGATCTTTACGTTTGGACCCTATTCGGCTTTGTATACGCGCTTCTATCATCCGGCGATTGACCACTTGATAATTCTAAGCGGTCTGATTCTTGCGGTTAGTTATCTGGGAGCGTTGCTGTATCTTACTGAGAGTAAGAACAAATCGGCCGCAGTAATTTTGCTAATATTTCTTGGCTGGTTTATGCAGTCAACCGATGCCTTGTTCTTCTCCTATCCGCTTCTTCTCTCACTCTGTGCCGTGAAGTTTTATTCCGGACAGCAGACGCAGCAACGGTCGAACTTCTTGCAACGGGCGTTTGCAGCAGCGCTCTGTGTTCCGCTAGGCCTTCTTCCATTGGTAAAAGGGAACTTGATTGTCCTATGCATCATAATGATTGCATTTATCGTCGTATACCAGATTTATCACAGAGACCTTATATTGGCAGCTATTTCCATTGTTGTCCCCGGGGCTTCATTGGTATTGTTCTGGACGATTGCGGGACAGCCGTTGAACGGGCTTTCAGAATATGCGTCGAATAGTATCCAGATACTTTCCGGGTATACAGAAGCAATGGGTGTACAGGGAGAATTCCGGGGGATACTTGGATACTTACCCGACGCGGAGATCGCCTTTTATCTTATCGCAGCTTTCGCAGTGATTTGGAGTCTGACGAATTCAAAAGTGTTCACACCCACAGCAAAAATATTTCTAGGCTTCTGCTTTACGTTAGTTCTATTTGTAGGATTCAAGAGCGGTTTTGTAAGACATGATGGGCACCCAGTGATAGCGGCCAATTCTGTGCTCCTAGTATCTCTTTTGGCAGGACTTAGGATGTGGGACCGAAGAGTAAAGATTGCTATTGTACTGAGCGCTTTGTTGTTCGCGGGAATAACACTTCGATGGAATACCCGGGTAAAAGGTATAGCAAAAACCTTAATTCCTAATTACATGAAGAACCCAGATGCGACAGCTAAAGGCCCGTCCGATAACACGGCTGCTTTGAAAGAAAGACCACAATCTCTTTCGGAGGTTGTCAGTGAAGCGACATTTGGAGTGTACGGTCACTTATGGAATGGTCTGCGGGTTCGCTTATTCCAGAAGGATGAACTCGCTAACCAATATCGCAACGCGCTAATGGAGATTCGAAGAGATTTTCCTATAGCGAAACTAACAGGGACATTGGATATTTATCCAACTGAGCAGATTGATATTATCGCATCCAAAGATATATGGAATCCGCGGCCGATTTTTCAAAGCTATGCTGCATGGATGCCGAAACTCGCCTTAATTAACGAACAGCATCTGCGAACGGAAAAAGCGCCCGATTATGTCTTATTCCAAGTAAGCCCGGAGGACCAGCATTTGCCATCGTTAGAGGATGGGGTAAGCTGGACGGCATTTCTTGATAATTACATGTTTGACAGTATGGACCAGAATTTTGTTTATCTACGAAAAAGAAAGTTTACACAGGATCATCCCTATTTGAAAGTTCTACAGCAGGGCGTCTATAAAACTGGACAAAGTGTCGCATTGCAAGAGCTGAAACAGCCGATTTTTGCTGAGATTGATCTAGAACCAACACTGCTTGGTAAGTTGGTGGGAATTATATTCAAACCGACACAAGTGAGAATATTCCTGAAATTATCGGATGGTACGGTAAGAGATTATCGGGTCTTACCAAACATGATGAAGACGGGTTTTTTCGTCTCGCCTTTGGTTGAAGATGCTCAAGATTTTGGCCAGTTTATGCGCGGAGATAGTTTGTCGCTTAGCCATGCTGTTGTAAAAGAGATGGTGATAACTCCGAATCATCCAGGTTGGATGATCTGGAAAGATCATTACACGCTCAGATTGGCAGAATACCGTGGGGGAGCATGGAGCCAAGTCTCTCTACAGCAATAGAGGCGAGTCCGCTAAACCAGCCTCATACCGCCTTCGACTTAGCCATGAAGTGGCTTTCTAAGGACAAGTAAGAGGCTGGCTTCGGCCTGAGACGTGAATTACAGAAATTCCATTTAGTGACTTAGTCCCTGGACATTTGTTCGCGGATCGGTTCTTGTGGGGCGGCGAAGAAGGTGTTGGAGATGAAGCCGCCTAGGATCGCTCCGAGAATGGGAGCTACCCAGAAAAGCCATAACTGACTCAAGGCCCACCCGTGGACGAAGAGCGCGGGTCCGGTGCTGCGGGCCGGGTTGACCGACGTATTGGTGACTGGGATGCTGATCAGGTGGATCAGTGTGAGGCAGAGGCCGATGGCGATTGGGGCAAAGCCTTTGGGGGCACGCTCGTCGGTGGATCCAAGGATGATGAGCAGGAAGAAGCAGGTAAGGACGACCTCAGCCACGAAGCAGGCCAGCAGGGAATAGCCCCCCGGAGAGTGCTCGCCGTAGCCGTTGGAAGCAAAGCCCCCGGCGAGTGAGAAGTCTGCCTTGCCGCTGGCGATGATGTAGAGAACGCCTGAAGCGACGATGGCTCCGGCCACCTGGGCGACGATGTAGGGGATCAGTTCGGAGGCCGGGAAGCGCTTGCCTACCACAAGGCCGACAGAGACCGCCGGATTAAGATGGCAACCGGAGACGTGGCCGATGGCGAAGGCCATCGTTAGAACAGTCAGGCCAAATGCCAATGAAACGCCGACGAAGCCGATTCCAAGGCCGGGGAACGCAGCAGCGAGGACAGCGCTTCCGCAACCACCGAAGACAAGCCAGAAGGTTCCAAAAAATTCGGCCAAGGCACGTTTAGACAACGGCATAGGGACCACCTCATTCTTTCCATTAACAGATAATTTGAGTTCGATTGTGCGGGCCCAGGAGTACAGACTATCCGGAGCGAAAGCTGCGAAGCTCCGGACGCGAGGATATTAACACGGAAACAGTGTCGTGTTCTTCAGAAAGTATCCTGCGGATTGATGTTACGAAATAGTGAGGGATGGCAGCCTAGAGACGCTTGAGGTAGGCCTTGGCTTCATCGAGCTGGGGGAAGAGGCGCTCTTCGGCCTGGAACTCGCGAGAGTGGACGCAGCGGCGCCCAGCCTTCACGCGGACAGGATGTTTGAGGTGCAGCATCTCGTGGTACAGAAGGTATTCGATCGCGCAGCGAGGTGTATCGGGGCGGTCGAAGACTCGGCTGACGACGATGGTGTTATGGGCGGCGTCGTAGTGGCCCAGCATTCGGCGTGCATGGTGGGCGCTCCATGTGAGGGTGGGGCGGCCCAGGAGACCGTGGAAGAAGCGTGTGTTGAGAGACTCGAAGACCTCGTCGAGGTCGTAGTGATGGCCTACAGGAGTAAGGATGCGCTTGCGCCCGCGGGTCTGGCGGATATGCTCGGCCTGCCGGGAGACAGCCTCTGAGGAGACGTGGCGGCGATAGCGGTCGGCGTGGGTGGGCGCGATGGGTTTTTTATACAGCTTGGCGAGCAAAATGTGGGCGATGGCGCGATGGACGGCCTCGGGTGCATGCTCGAGCAAGTCGGAGAGGCGGACGTGAAGCCGGCCTTCGCGGAGACGGATGGTGGTATTGAGGCTGGTGAAGCGGTGAAAGCGGATATCGAGCGGCGGAATGGGTGCGCGGGGCCTGAGGTCCCGGTACTGCTCTTCAAATATGGGGATAAGCGGGGACGACACTGTTTTTCGAGATTAGCACGGTGGCTGGCTGCGTCCAATACGGCTCATCCGACGCGGCCGGAAAGAATTAAATCATTGAATGAGCTTTGGCATATTCTTTTTCCATCATTTCGAAATGCATGGAATAACAGTCTCTCTAAGTATCTTTAATAGAGATGCTTTAGGCGTAAACATCGAGAAGTACTTTCAGCTATCGAGCAGTAAAACGACACCGACAGTGACGAATAATGCAGCCAACCATCGCCTCTTGTCCACATTCTCATGCAGGAAGAGTTTTGCCGCGGCCGCATTCCCAACGTAAGTCAACGAGGCCGTAGCCGGAGCCGCAAGCGACAGATCTACGATGGAAAGCGTGTAAAGCATCGCGAAGAAGTTCAGCGCCATGCACAGCGCTCCGGCAAGAAACAATGGACTCGAAAGCACAGCCCGAATCGCTCCCGGCAAACCACTTTTCTCCCGAATAATGTCCAGGTCTCCTAGTCGCCGCATCGCCGCCGCAATCAGGCACTCGCCTGTAATCGCAAGTGCAGCGACCATCAGAATCGCGCTCCAGGTTCGCAGCAGGGAAGCAGAAGGCATTGCAGTCATCAGCATCATCATTCTTATCGCCCTGCTCCCGAATCCATCAAGTCCAACTCATGATGTTCGGGCTCATGCTCCGTTCGCGATGGTCCATTCGCCACAAAACCAACGGCACACACAATCAATCCGATACCGGCCCACCGATATACGGAAAGATGCTCATGCAGCCAGAAATGGCTGAGCAGGGCAACGACAACATAGCCAAACGCCGTGGCCGGCATCACGAAGGTAAGATCGGCCCACGAAAGAGCTGTCATATAGCTGGCGAAGAAACCGATGAGGAGAAGAATTCCGGAGGCGACAAAGGGATTGAAGAGCGCATACCAGAGGAGGCCGAGATGATGAAAGTCGACTGCGCCGACTTGGGCCATGCCGCGAGAGAGCAACGTGTCGCCTACCGATGCCGTAAGCATAATAGCGATAAGGATGGCGTATTGGGATGGCTTTAGACGGTGAGTCATTGTGAGGCTTGCTGGACGTTTTGAAATGGAACGTCTCTATCAAGGGTATCAAAGCAATTCGATTTTTGACTGGGAATACGCATCACTCTCGATCAAAGATTCCATCTCTTTGCTATTCTTTTAGCCGCATCAAGCCGCATTGTTCCGCGGTTCCTTTCTTTCAAGTACAACCTATCAACGAAGTTGGATTCACGGAGGGCAGATGGCACTATCCAAGCTCTTGTTAATCATGACTGCGCTTGTGGGAACTCCCCTGTACGCGAGCGTTTCGGTTCAACTTACATCGCCTACCTCGACTATTGAGGTCGGCCAAGCCCTTACTTTCACAGCCACAGGTAAGGATTCAAAAGCGAACGCGAGCAGATTTTCTTATCAGTTCACCATGCGTCCTCATAACCAGGGAAAGTTTACGGTCATGCAGGATTATTACTGGACGAATACTTTTCCATGGACGCCAAGCGATCACGAAGGTGTGTATGACATCGGTGTAACCGCCTGGTCTTCTGCCACAGGAGAAAGTGCACCGACCTACGTCACGGTTCATGTCAATCCTCGAGTAACAGGTACCACTCCCGTAGTCTCGAATACGAACAATTCGCTCGTGGCTCTCTACAGTGCACCGGCCTGCACTGCTCCTACCCAGATGCGCGTGCAGTTAAAACCATCCGGTTCGACTACTTCGGTCAACACGCCCTACAAACCATGCAACGGTTTGACGATGAACTTTTATATCGCGGGTATGTTGGCAAACACCACCTACACCATCCAACACTCTCTAACGACAGGTAGCGTCGGTCCGCCCGTTACCTACACCACGGGTAAACTGCCTACCAACATCAATATTCCTACGCATCTCCTTCTGACAGGCGATGAGTCTCCAACCGCTACAACGTATCCTTTTCTTCTTCATGCGACGGATGGAGCGGCGCCCTATGCGACCGATCTCAATGACAATGTCGTTTGGTATCGAACACCCAATTATCCGTATGACAGCGGCTATATGACTCATCTGATCCCCGGTGGAACTTTCCTGACCATCGACGACGATCCGGTCGATTCAAAAGCCGTTTGCAAAGGTGCATCTGCCACTGCTTGCGGCGATCATCAGTTCCTGCGTGAGTATGATCTTGCCGGCAACGTTATCCGATCCACCAGTTGGGCCGTGGTAAACGACAAAGTCAACGCTCTGCGAGCTTCACAGGGCGGATCCCAGGTAAGATTAAATTTCTTCTCTCACGAGGGGATTCGCCTGCCGAACGGTTACACCGTGACGCTCGCGACCGACGAAGAGGTCAAGAACCTGACGACCGGCACCCAGGACGTATTCGGTGACGTCGTCATCGTTCTTGATACCAACTGGCAAGTCGTGTGGGCCTGGAATTCGTTCGACTATCTCGACATCAACCGTATGACCATCGGTGGAACATGTCTTGCCGCTGGCCCTGGCTGTCCCGCTCAATTCTTCCGCAAAAAGCCCAATGGACAGCTTTATTCCGAAGCTCTCGACTGGACACACGCTAATTCCGTCTCCTACGACCCGAGCGATGGAAACCTGATCATCTCTTTCCGGCACCAGTCGTGGGCTGTCAAAATCAACTACAAAAACGCCCGAGGCAATGGAGATATCGTCTGGAAGCTTGGCTATGATGGCAGCTTCGCTCTCGCTTCCGGCTTTCCTGTAAGCGATTGGTTTTCCGGCCAACATGATGTTCAGTTCCAGTCAAACGGTCTGCTTACCTTGTTCGACAACAACAATGCGAGTTCAGTGACCGAGCAAACCGGCGGAACTGCACACGGCCAAGCCTGGAATCTCGATACGTCAACCATGACTGCCACGCCAGTTGTAGATATTGATCTTCGCGTGATCTCCCAAGCTGTGGGAAGTGCCGTCTTACTGTCGAACGGCAACTACGAGTGGCAGGCTGGTTTCATCAACAACGATCAGGCGCAGACCTTTGAATACACTCCTTCAGGAAGCCTGATATACAAACAACAAAGCAATGCGCTAACGTATCGAAGCTTCCGCCTGACTGATCTCTACACCCCTTAGCAGGAGTACTTAAATATCAAACGGGGATCCTGGGTCCCCGTTGATATTTACTGCCTTCGATAACTACTTACGCATTCATGCT
This sequence comes from Edaphobacter sp., assembly GCA_035317185.1. Classification (GTDB taxonomy): domain Bacteria; phylum Acidobacteriota; class Terriglobia; order Terriglobales; family Acidobacteriaceae; genus Edaphobacter. The sequence continues at coordinate 51,141 of DATHHN010000063.1, read as the reverse complement.
GACGGATTCCTGCTGCTTCAGCGCGTTCTCTTCCTTCTTTGCACGGGCAGCCTTATTACGCTGCGAACGAAGCTTCATGAAAGCCTTCGCCTCAACGTAAAGCCGCGGCACATCGCGGTTCACGACGGCCTTCCAGACCACGCGGAACGCAGCCTTCGGACGGAAGTAGTACTCGTCGTAAAACTTGTGCACCATCTCCATCACGTACTCGGTGGGAAGGCCCGGATACTCGATGTGCGCCATCTGGTGTCCACCGCCGTCTTCCATCTTTTCGTTGGTGATGAAGTTGTTCTTCTTGGCAAAGTCGTAGAACTCTGTTCCAGGATAGGCATGGGCCACCGAAACCTGAATCGTCTCGCAGTCCAGGGTCTTCGCGAAGTTGATCGTATTGCGAATCGACTCCCTCGTCTCGCCCGGCAGGCCAAGGATAAAGTCCGCGTGAATGATCAGCCCAAGATCATGGCAGTCCTTCACGAAGTCGCGCGCACGCTCAACCGTCGCGCCCTTCTTGATGTTCTTCAGAATCTGCGGATCGCCCGACTCAAAGCCCACAATCAACAACCGGCAACCGGCATCCTTCATCGCCTTGAGGGTGTCGCGATCAGTCGTCACACGCGAAGTGCAGGACCACGTAATCCCCAGTGGCTTCAGCTTCTCGCAAAGTTCGATGGTGCGCACCTTTTGGATGTTGAAGGTATCGTCGTCGAAGAAGAACTCCTTCACATGAGGGAAGTTTTCCTTGGCCCACTTCATCTCGGCAGCAACGTCATCGGTCGAGCGCTTGCGCCACGCATGGCCAGACAACGTCTGCGGCCACAGGCAGAACGTGCACTGCGCCGGGCATCCACGTGTCGAATACAGCGAGATATACGGATGCAGCAGGAAGGGAACGTTGTAGCGCGTCACGTCCATGTCGCGCTTGTAGATCTTGGTCGCCCACGGCATCGCGTCCAGGTCTTCCACCTGCGGACGGTCCGGGTTGTGCTGAATCACACCACTCGCGTCCTTGTAGCTGATGCCAAGAATCTCGTTCAGCGGCTTGCCATTCGCATACTCCACCACGGAGAAGTCGAACTCGCGGCGGCAGACGAAATCGATCACCTCGCACTCATTCAATGCGCGATCCGGGTCGGTCGTAACCGGAGGCCCAACGAACGCAATCTTGATCGAAGGGTTGGCATTCTTGACGGCCCGAGCCAGCCCATGGTCTCCGCTCCACCCCACCGTCGAGGTAAAGAGCACAAGAAACTCATAGCCCTTGGCGATCTCGATCGTCTCTTCAGCCGACACGTGATGCGGCGGCGCATCCAGCAGCTTGGAGCCCTCCAACATGCCGGCCGGGTAGGCCAGCCATACCGGGTACCAGTAAGATTCGATCTCGCGGGTAGCGGGCCAGCGGGAGCTGGCACCACCGTCAAAGTTCTCAAAGGAGGGCGGGTTCAGAAACAATGTCTTCAGCGGCATAATAATTAGTCTAATTTTACCATTCAGTTACGAGTTCCGGGGGCTTTTATGACGTTCCGCCCAAGGTTCCATCGAGTTAGGTGCGACACTTTCAAGGCTTTGGCGCATCAACTGGTTGCATCTGCGCAGCCGTCTTTAGCCACGATTCAAGATCCCCGGTTTGGCGCAATAGTCTGATCTGCGACTCCCGCGCCTGAAATTTCGCGTCTAGAGCCGCAAGAAATTTATCTCTCTCGGCGATGCGCGACATCTGCTCGTCCTTCGGTGTCATCTGCGGTCCCGCTGGGTTGCCGGTGCCTGCCTTAAGTTGCACTTCCATGACAGCCAATTGCTGTTGCGCCAGCTGTTGATCGAGACCGGCCACCTCGGCTCGCGCGGCAAGTTCCGCCGTGGCATGCTGGAGCTTCGACCGGCCGTCCAGGAACTGGTCGCGAGCAACATCGGCCTCGCGCCGTGCCCGTACCGCCTCCGCTGCCGATTCTCGTGACTTGGCGCGGTTAACCGAATCGAAGACCGGAAACTTAATATCAACGCCGATGCCCGCGTTGTTGCTCTGGAAATTCTTGTAGAACAAATCGTAGTTGTTGAACTTTGCGAACAGGCTGTACTGTGCGACAAAGTAGATCTGCGGACGCCAGAGATAGCGCGAATCGCCAAACGCGATCTGTTGCTTCGACTTTGCGATGGCATAGGCCGACTCGACCGTTGGGCTGGTAAGCGGCGCCGTGCCGGCCGTGTCTCCCGTCTGCGGCGTAATCTGGGGAATGCTCGAAGAGATAACATTCAGGTCTTGCACGGGAAACCCGGTTAGCCGCGCAAGATGCGCTTGGTCAATGGAAAATTCATTATCTCCGCGAAGCTTGGCGAGTTTGATCTGCGCAGCTGAGAGTTGTGCCGTCGTCAGATCGATTGGAGTGTCCTGTCCCGCGTCGAGCCGGTCCTGTACGATACTCACGAGTTTTGCACCAAATTCGGCCTGCTCTCCAAGTGCGGTCTGCCTCTGCATGTCACGGTCAAGCGCAAGGTAGGTAATCGCTGTGTCCTCGGCGACGGCCTGCCGTGCATCCCGCAGCATAAGGTTAGCCGCATCCAAAGATGCGCGTGCGGCGCGGATGTAGTCCTGCTGTGAAAAACTGACTAGCAGCGACTGGGATGTAAAATTGAAGATCGAAGGTTGTCCCAACGGAAACCCGTAGGACCATCCCAGGCCCGAACCACCCACCAGATTTGGAATGTATACGTCCCGCGTCTGCGTCAGGGCTGCAATCGCCTTATCGACCTCCGCCTTGGCCATCAGAACCTTCGGGCTATTTTTGAGCGCAAGATCAACGGCCGTGGTGAACGATATCTGCGCCCTGGCAGGTATCGCCGCGAAGGCGAACGCAGAACACGTAATGAGTAGACGAAGGTGACGGATCATGCGTCCTGAAATGCTCCTGAGACTGGCTGAAGACTATCGTATCTTCTTTCCTCTACATACCCTGCATTGCCTTGCGCGCAGGAACATAGTTTGAGGCCATGGCAAGTGCAGCGGCATACTCCCGATGCGCGCCGTCACTATCGCCCCGTTTCATAAGAAGATCGCCAAGCTGAACGTGCACCTTGAACGCAGGAGCGCCATCCGACTTCGCGGGAGAGGAAAGATACTCACGTAGAAGCCTCTCCGCCAACTCGGGCGACCGGTTCACTGCCGTGACGATGCTTGCTGCATCCACGAGCACACTATCATTCCTGCGATCTGCCTCAACACCGGCCTGCACAGCGGCTAGCGCCTTATCCGGCTGCCCCTGTTCCTGATAAAACTGGGCGAGATCGATGAACGCCTCAGCAGTCTTACCGGCCGCTGCAGCCCCGCGGTACTCCGCTTCAGCAATTGCAGTGTCTTTCTTCTTATTGGCAATCTCTGCCAGCAGGCGATGGTATCGCGCCGCGGAATAAGGCTGCAATTGTTGGGCGAGCCGCTGCGCCTTATCCAAGCCTCCTCCAACAATTGCGGGAGCAGCGACATAGTATTCGCCGAGATCGCTCATCGCATGCACGTTGGCGGGATTCAGCTGCACCGCGCGCTCGAAGGCTGTCCGTACCTTCTTCGCAAGTGAGAAGGCCGACAGAGCATTAGCCTTCGATGCCTTGAGTCCATAGGCGCGTCCCAGCCACATCTGTGTGTCGCTATCGCTGGGATTGGCAACTGCCGCAAGCTCGCACTCACGGATCGCCTCATCGGCCATCTCCTGGGCGTAGTAAATTCTGCACAGAAGCTGGCGGGCCTTTGCATTTTCAGGGTGTGCCTTCACCATCTCATGCAGCAAAGCGGCTGCCTCATCCACCCGCCCCTGTTGTAGAAAGCTATCCGCCTGTGCAACGTCTGCGCGAAGCGGAAGAGATACGGCGAGCAGAACCGAGAGGAAACAAAGCAGCCGGATAGGGAGTAGATATTTCGACATCGGCATGACTACTCGGCGATCTTCACGGCAAGACCATTCGTCAGATCACGGTTGTTCGTGGCGCTCAATGCGACCGTATCCTTCTCGGTAAGTCCCCCGGTGATCTCAACCCGTGTCAGGTTGACGACACCGACCTGCACCGGGGTACGAACCAATTTGCCCCCGATCACGCGAAATACGAAGTCGCTCGCTCCCTCGGTATGCAGCGCCTCACGTGGCACACTCAACACGTTGAACCGCTGCGACGTCGTGACGGTCACCGTCACATTCGTGTTTGGCAACAGGTCTCCATGAGCGTCATCCACCGTAATGATGGCTTCGCCCACATTTCTTGTGCCATACGTGATCACGGTCGAAGGCGCGCGGGTGATATGGCCATGCCATGTCTGGTTCGGCTTGGCAGGCCATACGATCTTTACCGCCTGACCGACAGCTAGTTCACCGATCTCCGGTTCATCAAAATAGGCGCGCACCTGGATGCGATTCAAATCGGCGACATCCAGAAGGTCTTCTCCTGCCGGAACAAAGTCGTAGGCAGACACCGGGATCGAATATACGGTACCGCTCAGCGGCGATCGAATATTCGAGGCTGCATAGCTGCTATGCGCAGCGGTAACGGTCGCCTGAGCATCCGCAAGCTGGGCTTGAGCGCGGGCATGATCACCCGTGCTGTAACGCTGTGTGCTGCGCTGCTGGGTGTTCTGAAGCAAGGTGGTCGCTTCCTGCAGCCGTTGCTCCGCAGATGCAATCTCGGCAGCTGATGCTGCTCCTTTTTGCTGCAACTGACGCAACGCAGCTAAATCGGACTCCGCCTGCTTCTTATGCATCTCGGCCCGGCTAAGGTCTGCCTGCAGCGCCAGCCGTTCCTCCTGCGATCCACTTTGCTGCAGATTCTGCAGGTTGAGCCGTGCAGACTCCAGCGTGGAGTTCGCCGTAGCAAGGCGAGCAACCGTATCGGCGTCGTCCATCTTTACCAGCAAATCCCCTGCCTTCACCTTCTGGCCAACTTCGACGTAGAGCTTTGAAACAACGCCAGGCGCAGGTGAATGGGCCTGAAATATCTCCACGGGTTCTACCCGGCCGTTGGTCGATACCGTGCGCGACAGGTTCTGATGATTCACGGCTGCGACTCGTATCTCCACCTTTTCGCGGGTAAAGGAACGTACGGCCACAATAATCAGAATAACGACTGCGAGCAGGATGCCCCACAGCACAAAGGGATTCAGGCGTCTTGTCTCGAGAGTCGGCATCGGGTTGAATCGTCAGTATATAAGACGCCAACGCAATGAAAACGAAGCAGGGAATTTCATTCCGTCAACCATCGGACGCGGCGGGCTCAATACCTGATCTCCTCACTGCCAGGTAAAGCTGCTCGCAGATCGACCATCTCCAGCTCAAGACCTGGAAACTGTGGATTCGTCTTTGCCTTCAACCGATAGGCCACATCGATGCGCGATCCCTGTCGCAGCCCCAGCGCACTGCAGCGTTCCACCCAGTTCAAGCTACGGCTCCAACCCAGCGCGCTGAAACGCATCGTCTCGCCTTCACCTTGCAGTTGCAGGCATACGTGCTTCTCTTTGATCAGGCGCACATCCGCCGTCAGCGTAACGCCACGCGTCATAAAGACCGGCTCGCGATTACCAATGCCGAATGGCGCACACCGCATCAGCCAATCGAAGAAATCCTGCGTAAGATCGCTCAGCGATACCTCGGCATCGCACTCCAGATTGGGCGTCAACATCGGCCCAACAAGCAGGGAAGCGCCATGACGCCGCATCCTCTCACGCAGAATCGCCACACGCTCCGACGGAAGCGAGAAACCTACTGCATGGGCATGTCCTCCAAAGCGCGTGAACAACGCATTGTCCATGCCATCAATATCGCTGGATGCCACATGAACAGCCGTCAGCGCGTCGAGCAGATGAAATCCCGCAATCGATCGGCCCGATCCATGCGCCTGCCCATCTTCATGCGTTAGCACCAACGCCGGTCTGCCCGTGCGGTCCACAACCCGCGATGCCAGAATCCCCAATACCCCGCGATGCCATCCAGCATCATCCAGAACGATGCACTCAGCCAGAAACTCGCCATCCGTTCCACGCAGCGTCTCCAGTTGAGCCTCAATTGCCTCCAGCGCCCTGGCCTCAGTGGCCCGCCGATCATCGTTCAACCGATTCAACTTTTCCGCAAGCTCGGTTGCCCGCGCCGTATCCCGCGTCAAAAACAGCTCAACAACATCACTCGCGATATCCATCCGCCCGGCAGCATTGATACGAGGAGCCAGCCGAAATCCGATCTCGGTCGCCGTAGGCACGCGTTTCGCGGGAATCTCTGCCACCTGCATGAGTGCCCGCAGTCCCGGCTGCACCGGATTCCTCAGCTCCCGTAAACCCAGCGCCGCTATCACGCGGTTCTCTCCTTCGAGCGGCACCGAATCCGCAATCGTCGCAATTGCAACCAGCTTCAGAAAAGAGGGAACCAGCCCACGTTTCAGCTTGTCTCTCTCCGCATCCGTCTCCGCTGCTGCGGACAAGATCGCATGAGCCAGCTTGAAAGCCACTCCCGCGCCACACAACGATTTGAAAGGATACGGACACCCCGCCTGCGCCGGATTCAGCACCGCAACCGCCTCTGGAACGCCCTGGCCCTGATCAGGCAGATGGTGGTCCGTAACGATCAGATCCATCCCCAATGCCTTTGCCTCCGCAGCTGCAACAAACGCCCTAATCCCTGTATCGACGCTGATCACCAGCCGCACTCCATTGGCCGCTGCGACCCCCAGCACACCCGTCTGCATGCCGTAGCCTTCACGAATCCGGTGCGGCACATGGTACGTCACCACCGCAGGCCGTTCCTTCGAAGCGATCCGTTCAATCGCCGTCTTCAGCAGAACCGTCGCAGTCGTCCCATCCACGTCGTAGTCGCCATAGATCAGGATCGGCTCTCCCTCGCGCACCGCCTGTTGAATCCGCGCCACAGCCACCGGCATGCCCAGCATCAGCATCGGGTCGATCAGGTCGTCAATCGAAGGATGAAAAAAGCTCTGTGCAGCAACAGCATCGACAATGCCGCGCACAACCAGCAGCTCGGCGATGGCAGGCGGGCACCCCGTCGCCTCCACCAGTCGTTCTACCGCACCGCGATTACCCGTGCGAATCATCCATTGCTGTTGCGGCCCGGCCTGGGCAGAGATCATGCGTTACTCGTCGCGTTCGCTGTCGTCCACCACAATGCCGCCCAGATCGGTCACCGTCTCCATCAAGCTTTGGAAACTGTCGTACCAGTCAGTCGCAATCTCGAAGATGAACATGACGCCCTGGTGCGCGAACCCCAACTGCAGGTAACCCACCTTGCCCACATGGTTCACCAGGTACTCCGCATCATCCAGCTCCTGAGCGTCCTCATCGGGAAAAGTCTGATCGCGCAACTGCTCCAGCAGAATGGCGATGTCGGACTTCTCCAGAACGACTTCGCTCATCGTCACGAAGGGCGCACCCGCGGCCTTGGCGTGCTCAACAAAATCCTTCCACGCGTCCACGCTGTCATCTTCAAAGATGACAGTAGGCACTTCTTCCGTAACATAGCCGTTCAGCCGCCGCATACCGTGGCCGGCAATGAACGCCACCATATCGTCTTTCAGCGAGATAAGATTGTCAGATTGCATCAAGCAGCTATTGTCTCAGAAAGCCCTGTGCACCGCACGGCCATCCACCATCAGTGAAGGGGAACACAAGTAGTGCCGAAATTCGATCATCACATCTTTATCTGCACCAACGAGCGCGACGAAAGCGCCTCCCGCCCCAGTTGCCTTCCCAACGGAAGCAAAAAGCTCAAATCCGCCTTCAAGGACGCCATCAAAGACGCTGGCCTCAAACACCATATCCGGGCCAACGAATCCGGCTGCCTCGACCAGTGCGAGCATGGCCCCGTCGTCGTGGTCTATCCCGAGGCCGTCTGGTACGGCTTCGTCCACGTCAAAGACGTCCAGGAGATCGTCACCGAGCATCTCCTCCACGGCCGTCCCGTCGAACGGTTGCGCCTGCCAGATACCTGCCTCAACACCGAACATTGCCCTCACAAACCAGTCCCGAAACACAAGTAGCCTTACCCCTGGCTCCAAAACCCGCATGATATATTCGAGTTAAAGTCAATGATTTTTTCTAAAGATTACGTTGGATACCTGGCGCGCCAGACCGTGAAACACCTCGTCGACGCGAAGATGATTCACACCGATAAACCGGCCATCATCAACGAGCGCGTCTCCGCCGCGATGGTAGACGAACTCTCCCTCGAAGACCGCATCAACGACGAGGTTCGCGTCATCCTCGAAGCCTTCCAGGACGACATGCGCAAGACCGGAGCCAGCTACCCCGAGATGTTCAAAAAGGTGAAAAACGAGCTGGCCCGCAAGTACAAGGCGGTGCTGTGAGAATCTCCCGCGACAAGCTCAACAAACTCGCCCACACCATAGCCGACACCCTCGCCGACATCCCCGAGTGCGACTTCCTCGAGGACCGCAACACCATCCGGCAGGAGGCTCGTAAAGCCCTCGAAAAGCTTCTCCTCGAAGAGACCAAGCTCGACGCCGCTGCCCGCCAGAAGATCGCCTCGCAGCGCAAGATCATCCTCGAAGGCTCGCAGGAGTGGGACATCCTTTACCGCAAGTATTACAACGACGAAGTCAAGAAGCTCGGCATCTAAATTAGCCACAAAAATCCCGTCCCGGCCACAGCAGGGAACGCCCTGAAGCTGCTATAATCAACTCATCGCAACGGAGAGCCATCTCTCGTTCTGGCGTCATGGTGTAACTGGTTAACACGCCGCCCTCTCAAGGCGGAGAGTACGGGTTCGATCCCCGTTGACGCTACCAAAGCCTTTGTTCAAAGTTTTTGGCGCCATGGTGTAACTGGTTAACACGCGGCCCTTTCAAGGCTGAGAGTACGGGTTCGATCCCCGTTGGCGCTACCATCCCCCATTCGACGTATTTTTCAACAGGCGCATCTTGGTTTACAACCAATACGCCATGCAAACCATCCCTGCTTCGCTGCGAATTTCTCTGCCGCCTCAAAAACGTAAAACCTCTGGCGTTGCTGTTGCCACGGCGGCGTATGCCTTCCTTCAACTCAGTTTCAAACTTGTCTGGCCCAGCACCCACGAGCACAGTGAAACCCTGTTCCACCTCGTAGGTGAGGTCGCCTTCCAAACTATCCTCTTTGCCATCTTCTTCACCTTCCTGAGATTCGCTCTTCCGCGAAACAAGCGAAACAGCGCACCCCTCGTCAATGAGAATCACGTTGTACCCGTCAACACCTCTCTCCAGCTTCGTGACGATCCAGCGACCGAGTACAAATCGCCTTCACCTGCGTTAGCGGGAGCCACATCGCCATCGCGCAACTAAATCCCGGCCCCAAACTCCGAGTGCAGACGGCGGTCGATTTCTCCCCACCCGCCGCTATACTGGAAGTGTGAGCAAGACCTTCTACATCGAAACCTTCGGCTGCCAGATGAACGCCCATGACTCCGAAAAAGTCATCGGCACCCTCGAACAGCAGGGTTACTCCCGCGTCCAGGACGAAGCCGACGCCGGCCTCATCCTCTACAACACCTGCTCCATCCGCGACAAAGCCGAGCAAAAAGTCTTCCACCGCCTCAACGAGTACAAGCGCCTCCAGGGCGAAGGCAAGAAATTCGCCGTTCTCGGCTGCGTAGCCCAGCAGGAAGGCGAGCGCATCTTCGAAAAAGCCCCCTACGTCTCACTCGTAGCCGGTTCCGCCTCCTACCGCAACCTCCCCGACATGCTCACCCGCCTCGAAGCCGGCGAAACCCGCATCACCGGCCTCGACGACCGCCAGACCGACCTCACCTTCGAGACCGAGTTCACCTCCCGCTCCAACCCTCACCGCGGCTACATCACCATCATCGAGGGCTGCGACAAGTTCTGCGCCTACTGCGTCGTCCCCTACACCCGCGGCAAGGAGCGCTCCCGCACCGCCGCTTCCGTCCTCGTCGAAGCTCGCAAGATGGTCGACCTCGGCTTCACCGAAATCCAGTTCCTCGGCCAGAACGTCAACTCCTACCGCGACCCATCCGGCCGCATGTCCTTCTCCGAGCTCCTCGTAGCCGTAGGCGAACTCCCCGGCATCCGCCGCGTGCGCTTCACCACCTCGCACCCCCGCGACTTCACCCGCGACATCGTCCAGGCCATCGACGCCACCCCCACCCTCTGCGACCACATCCATCTCCCCGTGCAGTCCGGCTCCACCGCCGTCCTCAAAGCCATGTCCCGCGAGTACACCCGTGACTGGTACCTCGAGCGCATGAGCTGGATCCACGCCGCCCAGCGCGACATCTCCATCACCAGCGACATGATCGTCGGTTTCCCCGGCGAAACCGACGCCGACTTCGAAGCCACCATCACCCTCGTCGACAAGGTTAAGTACGACGCCGTCTTCGCCTTCAAGTTTTCCCCTCGGCCCAACACTCCGGCAGTGACAATGCCCGACAGCATCCCCGACGAGGTCAAAACCGAGCGCCTCCGCATCCTCATGGACCGCCAACGCGAGATCCAGCGCGAACACTACGCCCGCCATCTCGATCAAATCGTCGAAGTCATGATCGAAAGTTACAACTCCGCTCGCAATCAGGTCGTAGGCCGCAGCTCGCAGAACAAGACCGTCAACTTCACCACCGCGCAGCTCGAAAATTCGAACCCACCCATCGGCAGCTATCTTCCCGTCCGCATCACCCAGACGCTCCCCAACTGCCTCGTAGGCGAAGCCCTTCCGCCCGCCGCCGACGCAGCGCCATTCATTCCTATCAACCGCACGCCGCATTTTGTGGTATTGAACTAACCATGTCCGAGACAGCCACCCAATCCGCAACCCAGGCTCCAGAAGAAGTCGAGATGCAGATTCGCGGCCTCATGATGGACCCCGTCACCAACATGCCCATCATCGTCCTCAAAGACATAGGCAGCGATCTCGTGCTCCCCATCTGGGTCGGCATATTCGAGGCCAACGCCATCGCCCTCGAGCTCGAAAAGACAGCCACACCCCGCCCCATGACCCACGACCTCCTGCAGAACCTCGCCCGCGGTCTCAATGCCCAGGTCCGCAAGGTCGTTGTCTCCGAGCTCCGCGACGACACCTTCTATGCCGTTATCTGGATGGACCACGACGGCGAGACCGTTACCCTCGACGCCCGTCCCTCCGACGCCATCGCCCTGGCCCTGCGCTGGGACTGCCCCATCTATGTCAACCGCGAAGTTCTCGAAAACTCCAGGCAATCCGCCACCGGCGCACAGAGCGTTACCGCCGACGAGATGCGCCGCTGGCTCGAAAACCTTAACGACGACGAGATGGGCCGCTACAAGATGTAAGGCCCTCCCGCAATCTCCACAAACTTAGCATCCTCTTCAATCAAGCACGGAAAGAGCATCTGCAATGTCTTTGAAGAAGATCATGATGAATCTCTCTGCCGAAGTCCTTATGGTTTCGGAGCGACTTTTAGGCGGCCGCCGTTTCGCGCCCAGCCCGGAAGAAGCGAACAGCGTACTCATCCTCGAATACATGCTTCCGCTCGGATGCTGTGTCCACCTCACGCCCCTCTACGAAGCCATCAAACAGGCCCGCCCCGGTACTACGATCACCGTCGCTACCAGGGGCCTCGGTATAGCGCTCCTTCGTCACAACCCGTTCATCGATCACCTTATCCAGACACCAGATCCTCTGACTGACCTTCGTGGCGCTGCAAAGTCCCTCTCCCGTTCTCTCGCCCGGCGCAATCTTCGTCCCAATTGCTGCTTCACCGGGGCCTCCGATCAGCGCACGCGCATCGCTCTTCTTGGTCTGCTCGCTCGCGCAGGCTGGCGCGGTGGCTTCACCCAGTCGCCCCAGCTCTATCACCGACCCCTCCAGTACCAGACCGATCGTAGTCTCATTGATAACAACCTGCAGCTTCTCACTCTCCTCGGCGCGTCTCAGCATCACGTTGAACCCCGCGTCTTCTTCTCCCCTGCGGACGCAGCCTTGGCCCGCACCCACACGCAAGCTGCCAACCCCAAAGGCAAGCCCTTGCTTGTCATGGTGACTCAAAACAGCGGGGGCCAAAGCACCGGCTGGTATATCGAGCGTTTCGCCGAAGTCATTCGCTATGCCCACGATGTCCTTGGCTGCGCCATCATCTACGTGGGCACCGCTGCCGACTTCTACGCCATCGAGCTGATCCGCCGAGCCGCTGGCGAGATTGGCACATCCCTCGCCGGCCAGACCTCCGTCACCGAACTGGCCGCCCTCCTCGCCCTCAGCGACGTCGTTGTCTCACTCGACACCGGCACCATGCACGTAGGCCGCGCTGTAGGCACACCCATGGTCGTCATCGGCCCCTCGTGGCAGCGCCCTACCGAGTGGCTTCCCCTCGGCCAACCGCATATCCACATCCTCCGCGGCCCCGATCGCACAGACGTTCCCAAAGGTTACCGTCTCGACGAAGTTCAAGCCGCAGATGTAATCTCTGCCCTCAACGATCTCCTTGCCATCCACCCACCCAACCCAGCCAGCAGAAATACCCGTCTGCAAGCCGGCACATCAACCACAAACCATCGCCTCAAAGCGTGAGCATTCTCACCTTCGCCCATTTCTGCGCCTCGCCTCAGTTTCTCCATCACCCACCCACGTCATCTCGACCGAAGCAAAGCGGAGTGGAGAGATCCCTGTATTTCGTCCTTGCCCTTGGCACGGGACTAGGTTGAGTTGAGTTACACCTTGAGGAAGCGGCGCCGTGCTGCTCCGAGAGCGCAGAAAACACCCGTGCCAAGAAGCACAAGCGACGAGGGCTCAGGCACAGTTGATGCAATCGGTGAGATGGATCCAGTAACTTCTTCATAGACGCTACCGGCGCCGTCGTTGATAAGCAGAAAATTATCGCAGTCCGTGCCGCAGGTGAGCCTGAAGTCTCCAGAGGGATCACTGGGTACGAAGATACTGAAGGCGTAGTAAATGCTCGGGTCGATCGCGTTGAAGATCGTCGCACCCTCCAGGTGATGAAGCGCATCGACACCGGTCGGTCCCGCGTCCGTGAATGAAAAAGTTAAACCAGAGGTGACATCGTCGAAGGCAAGGTTCGCCGAAGTGATGAAAGCACTTGAATCGAACGTCAGAGTACCGGTCAATGTACCCTGGTCGGGACTCTCATGAATGCCCACCGTGGTCGTTTTCGCCGATAAGTTGTAGGTTCCGACAGGAAGCGGAGTCGCGTAAGCGAACATCGTGCAGGATGCCGCAATAAGCGATAGGAGCGTCAGCTTAAATAAGCGCATAGAAGTACCTCTTTCGAACTAAGTCAGATTGAGAGTACGTGGCCTAAAAGAACTATCGGGCCGAAGACTCCACAACTTTACTCCTGTAAATCAGGCTCAAGTCGTCCTTTTCCCACCGCTCCTCTTCATCCAGCCTGTCCTGAAGCCAGCATCCCAAGGCGCTTGAGGAGGAGCCAAGTAATTAAACCAAATCAATTGCTTACAAGAAAAATCGCAAATTTACTCAGCAAAATCGCATGTCAAGCCCCAAAATCATTCAAATCAAACAAAACAAAGAAGATCCTAATTGCGTAAGAGTTATCTTGAATCCGCTACAATAGAACTAGAGACAAGAAAAGCCCCGGTAAACCGGGGCTTTCCTTTTAGCGCCGTAAATCCTTTAGAAAGACGATTTTACCTGTAACCCATTTAGAATGACTATTTTGCGATCACTAAAATGCGTATCTATATGATAATAATACACTTTCGTCACACACCCCCAGGGGGGTCCCCTGGTTTCTATCGCTGGCAAAGCGAGTCTAGCTGGGTAAAGAACTCCGGAAACGAGATGGCTGCTGCCTCCGCTCCCTGGATCTCCGTATCTCCGGTTGCCCGCAATGCAGCAATCGAGAAGGCCATAGCAATCCGATGATCCGAACCCGAGTCGATCACAGCTCCATGCAACTTTTGACCGCCGGGAATCGCCAGTCCATCGTCGAACTCGGTAAACTCGGCACCCATGGCCTTCAGATTCTTCGCTACCAGCGCGATGCGGTCCGACTCCTTCACCCGCAACTCCTTCGCGTCGCGGATCGTGACTCCATCCCGCGTATAAGGAGCAATCGCCGCCAGCACCGGAAGCTCGTCGATGATCTGCGCCGAAAGCGCACCGGCAATCTCAGCGCCCTTCAGGCCATCCGGAGCGACGTTGACTTGAATCGTGCCGATCAACTCGCCGTGATGCTCCTCAACGTTGAGCACTTTGATCCTGCCGCCCAGTGCGACAATCACGTCCAGCAGTGCCGCACGCGTGGGATTCATCCCAATCGAATCCAGAACAAGGTTCGAGTCGGGAAACAACAACGTAGCGCAAAGAAAGAAGGCCGCAGACGAAAGATCGCCCGGAACTGTAGCATCGATACCTTTGAGCTTCTGACCACCGGCGATGCTCAACTTCTCACCCTCGCGCGTCAACATCGCTCCAAAGGCGCGCAGAGCATGCTCCGAGTGGTCGCGTGTCCTCACTGACTCACTAAGGCTCGTAACTCCCTCTGCCTGAAGACCAGCAAACAGCACCGCGGTCTTCACCTGCGCCGACGGAATCGGAGTATCGAAGTCGATAGCCTTCAGCGGACCGCCGTGAATCGTGATCGGAGCATGTCCGTCGACCAACTCGATCCTCGCGCCCATCTGCATCAATGGTTTGCGAATCCGCTCCATCGGACGCATCGTCAGCGAGTGGTCGCCGATCATCGTGAAGGTACGAGGATGCGGTGCAATCAGCCCGGCGAGCATCCGCATCGTCGAACCGGAGTTGCCGCAATCCAGCGCTTCCGCAGGCTGAACGAATGCTCCACCAGTACCGGTAACCTCGATCGTCTTGTCTTCCTTGTGAACGACTGTGGCGCCCAGAGCTTCCATGCAGCCGAGCGACGAATGGGGGTCGGCGCCTGTAGAAAAGTTCGAGAGCCGCGTCGTCCCCTCGGCCAGACCTGCGAGAAGAGCATAGCGATGAGAGATGGACTTGTCGCCAGGAACAGTTACGGAGCCTTGAAACGTACGTGCGGGACGGATCGTCTGGGTGCTGGATATAGTCGATGACATTATCTTTTATCGTAACCGCTTAGTAGCGTCCGCGAGAAGCATCACAGAACGCGCAGAACCACGACGGTCTCATCGTCGAAATGATCCGTCCCAGCCTGAAAGTCGGTGACGGCCTTCAAAATCGCATCAACCGTGGCAGCCGCAGTCGAATGAGTCTGCGACTTCAGCACCGCATTGAGCCGCTCATCGCCGAACATCTCACCAGCATCATTCACTGCATCCACAATGCCATCGGAGAAAAAGACGATCAGGTCGCCTGGTCGGGTCGATAGCGTAAATTCTTCGTACTCAGCATTCGGAAACAATCCCAGCGGAAAACCTTCCGCCTGAATCGTCTTCACATCAGGACCATTCGTCGTCGAAGAGACGAAAAGCGGTTGAACCGATCCTGCATTCGCAATCTGCAGCGTCTGGTTCGAGTCGTCCCAAACCGCCATCAACATCGTGACATACTGCGAGTCGAGCTTCCGTTCCTGCAACTGATCGTTCAGTGCAGCCAGCATCTCCGCAGGCGAAAGATGCTGCGGAGCCAAGGAACGCAGAATCCCGCTCACAAGCGCAGCATAAAGCGCTGCAGGAGCAGCCTTGCCGCTAACATCGCCAACAGCGAGAGCCGTTCTTCCAGGACCGTAATCCAGGAAGTCATAAACATCTCCACCGATAGAGCGAGCAGCCATGAACTGCGCTGCAATCTCCGCGCGCTCAAGCTTCGGTGGACGCGAAGGCATCAGCCGCAACTGGACCTTCCGCGCCATCTCGAGGTCGCGTTCCATGCGCTGCTCTTCCTCATGAATGCGCTGGTAGAGACGCGCATTGGCGATGGAGATTGCGACTTGAGCTGCAAGCGTCGAGAGCGTTCGAACGTGATCTTCGTTGTAGTAATTGACGCGCGTGTGTTCGAGATCGATGACTCCGATCACTTGACCTTTGTAGATGAGTGGAACCGAAAGCTCCGAGCGAGTCTCGGGGTTTTCGGCGACGTAACGCGAGTCCTTGCGGACATCGGGAGCGAGGATCGGTTCGCGGTGCTGCGCTGCGGTTCCGATGATGCCTTTGCCGAGTGTAACGTTGCGCTCGCGTGTGACTCGTTCTCCATAGCGTGTGGAGAAGCGATGTTCGAACTGTTCGGTGCGTTCGTTCCAGAGCAGGATGGTGAACATCTGGAAGTCGATGACTCGTTTAAGCAGAAGGCCGATGCGCTCGAGAAGATCGTCGAGATCGAGGATGCTCGTAATCTCGCGGGAGATTTCGTTCAGAACAGTGAGCGTTTGCGCCTGTCGCGCGAGTCGAGTGTAAAGGCGTGCGTTCTCGACTGCGATCGACATGCGCGAGGCAACCAGCTCGAGAAGTCGCTGGTGCTCTTTCGTGAAATAGGCTGGAATCTCGGACTCCAAGTCCAGGACGCCAATAACTTTATTTTTTACAATGAGCGGAACTGCGAGTTCGGAGCGAACGTTCGGATTGGCCTCAATATAGTGTTCCGATTGAGTTACATCTTCAATCAGGAGGGATTTGCGCTGCAGTGCTGCTTGTCCGACGACACCACGGCCGGGTTTGACGCGAACGCGCTCGATCTCGGGCGTGTGTCCGATCTGGAAGCGCATCCAGAGTTCCTGAGTGCGGTCGTTGATCAGAAGGATGGCGAAGATACGGTAGTCGATGACGGCGCGAACGAGATCTGCCACCCGATGCATGAGGGTGTTGAGATCGAGCGTTGTGTTGAGTGCGTCGGCGAGAGAATGGAGAAACTCGACCTGGTGAAGCGGTTCGACGCGGATGTTCGTTGCCTGCGGCGTCTCCTGGGCGCTGGGGCGGTAATCTCCTTCGAAGTGGTGCTCCGGAGACGTTTCAGGCGCGGGCGCGGCCGGGGGTGTAGCGGCGCGGCGTTGTTTGTTGGCGGTAGACATCCGAAGAGCCGATGATACTACTGCGGACTGTGGGGACGGCAGATGGTTTTTGCTGTTTGTGTTGACTTTCGTGGTCAGTAGCCTGAGCCAGTGGTGGAAGTGGTTGTGGGCTCGGTTTCAGACAGCTCGGAGACAATTTTAACGCTGGCACTGGCGCCTATTCGGGAGGCTCCGGCACGCAGCATCGTTGTGGCGTCGGCCAGGGAGCGAATTCCTCCGGAGGCTTTTACGCCGGCACGGTCGCCGGCTACGCCACGAAGGAGGGAGATATCGTCCGCGGTGGCTCCGCCGGTGGAGAAGCCGGTGCTGGTCTTGAGGAAGTCGGCTCCGGCGCTGAGGGCAATCTCGGAGGCGCGGAGCTTTTCTTCAAAGGTGAGGAGGCAGGTTTCGAGGATCACCTTGACGATGGCACCGGCACCATGGGCGAGCTCGACAACGCCACGGATGTCCTGGCGTACGGTCTCGTAGTCGGCGGACTGTGCGGATTTGAGGAGGCCGATGTTGAGGACCATATCGACGTCGTGAGCGCCGTGTTTGAGAACGCGGGCTGTTTCGTCACGCTTGGAGGCGGAGAGGGTAGCGCCGAGAGGGAAGCCGATGACGACTCCCACCGGAATGCCGGTGCCCTGAAGGGCTGAGGCGGCGAGAGAGACCCAGGTTGGATTGATCATGGCGCAGGCGAAGCGGTGTTCGGCGGCCTCGTGGCAGAGCTGGAGAACCTGGGCGCGGGTGGCGTCGGGCTTGAGCAGGGTGTGATCCAGAACTGCAGCAAGATTAGCGGGTGAGGACAGGGTGTGGGCTGCGAATGCTGCTGCGTCGAACTTTCCGGGGCCGGTAGGAAGAGGCTCGGAGATGGTCAGGGTGCTCAAAAAAGTACGCTCCTTCGGTGCGCTGATCCGCGCCGGTCTGTTTCTATCATACGGCGGTTACGGCTGGCTTAGAGAGGTACCCCCCCTGGGGGTATCTGTCAGCAAGTGTTTTGTTTTCATAATGATGCGACAATTTAAGCATGTAAAATCGTCATTCCAAACGGGTTACAGGTAAAATCGTCTTTCTAAAGGAGTTAGGAGCTTAACGACAAAAACCTCAGTTTTTGACCGAGGTTTCTGTCTCTATTTCAATTGTAGTGGATTGGAGATAACTCTTATGCAATTAGTATGTCTCTTGTTTTCTTAGAGTTATATTGTTTTGGGGCTTGACAAGAGATTTTGCTGGGGAATTTGGAGAATTTATTTATAAATACTTTATTTTGATATGTTTAAGGGCGGGTGAGTTAGATTTTTGAAAACAGATATGCATGATTAAGAAGGCATACCTCAGGGGGCTGAAGCCCCAGATCTGTTGCTGGGTGGAGAGGCCCAAGGCTAAAGGCTTGGGGTACCTAGAAGCGACGGCAAGTGCGACAGCAAAAACAAAGGCAAATGCAACGGCGAAATACAGGGATCTCTCCACTGCGCTGCACACGATAAGACTGTGTGCAGCTTCGGTCGAGATGACGTGCTTTTGGATAGGTTGAGAGAGCGCACAGCAGCAGCAACGACAGCGACAGAAGCAACAGCAGCGACAACAGCGACAACAGCAGATTCCTACTGGATGACAAACAAAGGGCAAACACAGCAAAAGCAACAGAAGCGACAGCAGCAGATCCCTACTGACAAACAAAAGCGCAAACAACAGCAAAAAACAACGGCATGACAGTGGCAAGCAATAGCAGAGGCAATAGCGCAAACAGCAAAAGCAAGGGCAGGTCGATCCAATGGATATGATCGAGAGTGTTATGGATGGGCAATGCGGCGCAGTGGGGATGGGACTATGACGACTGTTTCGATCGATCCGGTTTGCGGGATGAAAGTTTCGGTTGAGGCGGCGAAGTGGTCTGCCGAACGGGACGGCGAGACATTCTATTTCTGTGGCCAGTCTTGTCTGAAGAAGTTTGAGGCGAACCCTTCGACGTGGGGTGGGCCGAAGGAGATTGCGAAACCCCAACGGGCTGCCGATGGCGCTCCGACTGGAGGGGAGTACACCTGTCCGATGCATCCTGAGGTGGTGCGGAATGGACCGGGGGACTGTCCGATCTGCGGGATGGCGCTGGAACCCCGGACGGTTACGGCTGAGGATATCGGCAATCCTGAACTGGTGAGCATGACGCGGCGCCTATGGGTCAGTGCTCTTCTGACGGTGCGGTTGGTTGTGGTTATGGTTGTCAATGCGACGCCCAGCTACCGGTGGGAATTCCTGACGAACGGGCCTCTGTGGAGATGGCTTGAGTTCGCACTTGCGACTCCAGTTGTTCTGTGGGGAGGCTGGCCGTTTTTTCAACGGGGATGGGCTTCGGTGGTTCATCGCAACCTGAATATGTTTACGCTGATTGCGATCGGTGCGGGCTCCGCCTATTTGTACAGCGTCGCTGCCGTGGTGGCTCCGGAGATGTTTCCGGCTTCGTTCCGCGATATGTCGGGGGGGCCGGGGCTGTACTTTGAGGCGGCGGCGGTTATCGTTGTGCTGGTTTTGCTGGGGCAGGTGCTCGAGCTGAGGGCCAGGAGCCAGACGAGTGGTGCAATCAGGGCGTTGCTTGGGCTGGTGCCGAAGACGGCCCGGCGTATTGCTGCGGATGGAACAGAGACAGATGTTGCGCTTGAAGAGATTAAGGTTGGCGATCTGATACGGGTGCGACCTGGCGAGAAGATTCCGACTGATGGCGTGGTTACGGCGGGATATAGCGCGGTGGATGAATCGATGGTGACGGGAGAGTCGATTCCAGTTGAGAAGGCGGAGGGAGCGGCGGTTGTTGGCGGCACGATGAATGGGACGGGCAGCCTGGTGGTGAAGGCTGAGAGAGTGGGCGCGGATACGCTGCTGTCGCAGATTGTGAGGATGGTGAGTGAGGCGCAGAGGACGCGTGCTCCGATTCAGCGGTTGGCGGATAAGGTGGCTTCGTGGTTTGTGCCGGCTGTGCTAGTGGTGGCTGCGATTACGTTTGTGGCGTGGGCGGCACTTGGACCACAGCCGCGATATACGCATGCGCTGGTGAATGCGGTTGCGGTTTTGATTATTGCGTGCCCGTGCGCGCTGGGGTTGGCTACGCCGATGTCGATTATGGTGGGCGTGGGGCGCGGTGCAAGGGAGGGAATTCTTGTTCGTGATGCGGAAGCGCTGGAGACGATGGAGAAGGTGAATACGCTGGTTGTGGACAAGACTGGCACACTGACAGAGGGAAGGCCGAGGCTTACGGCAGTGGTTGCTGCTGAGGGTTTTGATGAGGGGACAGTGCTGCGGCTGGCTGCGAACCTGGAGAAAGCGAGTGAACATCCGCTTGCCGAGGCGGTTTTGGCGGGTGCGAAGGAGAGGGGAGTTCAACTGGATAAGGTGGATGATTTTCAGTCGGTGACGGGGAAGGGCGTTACCGGGGCGGTGCAGGGAAGGGTGGTTGGTTTTGGCAATGCGGCGCTGATGCAGGAGTTAGGTGTGAGGCAGGAGGCGCTGGAACAGCGGGCGGAGGCTATGCGCCGTGAGGGGCAGACGGTGATGTTTCTGGCTTGCGATGCGCGGCTTGCGGGGTTGATTGCGGTTGCCGATCCGATTAAGGGATCTTCGTTGCAGGCGGTGCGGGAGTTACAGGGGCAGGGAGTGACGGTGGTGATGGTGACGGGGGATAACCGGACTACGGCGGCTGCGGTGGCTGGAAAGCTTGGAATTGAATTTGAAGCGGATGTGTTGCCGGGGGCGAAGGCGGAGGCGGTGAAGCGTCTGCAGGCACAGGGGCGAGTGGTTGCGATGGCTGGCGATGGCGTGAACGATGCTCCTGCTCTGGCTCAGGCAAATGTGGGGATCGCGATGGGGACGGGAACCGATGTGGCGATTGCGGCGGCGGGAATTACGCTGATTCATGGCGATCTGCGCGGGATTGTGAAGGCGAGAAGGCTAAGTCAACGGACGATGCGGAATATTCGGCAGAATTTGTTCTTCGCGTTTGTGTATAACGCAGCCGGGGTGCCGATTGCGGCAGGGGTTTTGTATCCGCTGTTGGGATTGCTGCTGAATCCGATGATTGCGGCTGCGGCGATGAGTTTCAGTTCGGTTTCGGTGATTGCGAATGCGTTGAGGCTTCGAGGGACTGAGCTTTGATCAGAGGTTGATTGACAATCGTTATTCGGGTGATCTAAAACGCTTTATTATTGGGATTGGTGCGAGACGTGTCTTCCTGAATAGTCTCTTATAAAGACTCTTAGTTGCGGATTTTCAATGCAGCACGGTTGTGCTCCTGCTCTTGTTGCGGCTGTGGCACTCCTCTAAAAGGTGAAAGGTTTGATCAAGATGCGGTTATTGGGGAATGAAGCACAGCAAGGGTCTGGCATGAGTGGTATCAAGAAGATTTTTATTGCGGGTGCGATTGCAGCGAGCGTTGCCGGGACAGCGTGGGCACAGGAGAAGGTGGTGCTGGATCGCCAGGAGGCGACCGTGATGCTGGAGCCATACGCTCCGAATATTGTGCGCGTGACGCTTAGCCTGAGGAAGGAAGACGCAGTTGCAGGGCCGGGCTATGGAATTATTGCCCATGCGGCTACGGGCGATTGGAAGCGGGAGAGTGGCGAGAAGAACGATGTGTTGCGGTCGTCGCGCATGGTGGTGACGGTTCGGCCGAGCGGGCACTGGACTCCTACGGGAACGGCGGCGGATATTGCAAAGTTCTTTAATGGATCGACACCGGGGGTTGGGATCTCGTTTAAGACTTCGGAAGGGAAGACACTGCTGGACATGCAGGGTTGGCAGATGTCGGTGCCGAACCATAAGGATGGCAACGCTGATGTGCTGTATGACCGGCGGCCAAGCGATCCTCCGTTTTACCAGGTGGGGGCTTCGTTTCATTCGCCTAATGATGAACACTACTATGGGCTGGGACAGAACCAGGAAGGATATCTGGATCGGCGAGGACATGCCGTGCAATGCGCGCATGACTATAACGCTCCGGCGGGGCAGAGCGTGTGTGTGCCGTTTGTAGTTACAAATTACGGGTATGGATTGCTATGGGATAATCCGTCGAGGACTACGGTTGCATTTGGATTTAATGATCAGACTCGATGGACCTCTGAGGTTGGACAAAGGGTTTCGTTTTTTGTGATTGCGGGGAAGACATACGACGAGATTTATGGGGGTTATCGCTTGTTGACAGGCGATACGCCTATGTTGCCGAAGTCCGCGTATGGGTACATCCAGTGCAAGCAGCGGTATTCCTCGCAGCAGGAGGTGCTGGACGTGGCGAAGGGATATCGCGACAGACATCTGCCGGCGGATGTGATGGTGGTGGACTGGTTCTACTACACGAAGATGGGACAGATGGATATGGATCCGGCGAAGTGGCCCGATCCTGAAAGTATGAACAAGCAGCTGCATGCGATGAATTTTCACAGCATGATCAGTGTGTGGCCGCGATTTGTGCCGGAGTCACGGTTCTACAACAAGCTTTTGAAGAATGGATGGTTCATGCATCAGGCGGATGGCACGCCGACGAATGGGCTGCCGTATGATCGTGCCGGATCGGACATCGATACGACGAATCCTGATGCCGCTGCGTGGTACTGGAATACGGTGAAGGAGAATTTTGTAAATAGAGGCTTTGACTCTTTCTGGGCGGATGAGACGGAGCCTGATCTTCCTCCTAATGGGAGCTTCTTTTATGTCGGACCAGGAACGCAGTTTTTCAATGTGTATCCCCTATTTCATACGGCTGCGTTTTATAACGGGTTTCGGCGGGATCTGAAGACGAGAGCGCTGATTCTTTCGCGGGATGCCTATCTGGGAGCACAGCATAATGGTGCTATCTTCTGGTCGTCGGATATTGCGCCGAACTGGGATACGTTGAAGCGGCAGGTTCCTACGGGGATCAACTTTACGGCTTCGGGAATGCCTTATTGGAGTACGGATATTGGGGGATGGCAGTATCTGCCGGGGTCGCATACCCCGGAGCATCCGCCGCTGCTCGATGCTTCGGATGCGCGAGATAATGTCGGGCATTATGACGACTATCCAGAGCTATATGTTCGGTGGTTTCAGTATGGGACGTTCCAGCCGAACTTCAGAAGTCATGGAAGCAGAAACCATAATGAGGTCTGGTCGTACGGGAAGCAGGCGGAGCCAATTCTCGAAAAGTATTTGAGGCTGCGGTACGAGTTGATGCCTTATATCTACTCGCTAGGCTACAGGGCGCATGAGACGGGGGCGCCTTTCATGCGGGGATTGTTTATGGATTTTCCGGATGATGCCCGTGTGACGAATATAGGGGATGAGTATATGTTCGGGCCAGCTTTGCTGGTTGCTCCGGTGACGGACCAGGGAGCTACGAGCCGATCGGTTTATCTGCCGGCAGGGACTGACTGGTATAACTTCTGGACGAATGAGAAAGTGCATGGCGGCCAGAGCATTACCGTTGCCGCGCCGATCGATACGATTCCGTTGTTTGTCCGTGCAGGTTCTATTCTGCCGCTGGGTGAGCCGGTAGAAAGTACGAATGAACAACAAAAGATCGCCGAGTTGCGAGTCTATCCGGGCGCTGATGGAGACTTCGTGCTGTATCAGGACGACGGCACGACGTATGACTACGAAAAAGGGAAGTCTGACCTGACGCACCTGCGGTGGGCGGATGCGTCAGGCAAGTTGACTGCGACGGGAACTAAAGCCTGGAGTAAACCTGATGCAGAGATTGTTAAGGTGGTCGGTAAATAAAGGATGATGGGCTACGCTTTGTAGCCCATCCCTGCCAGTACACCGCGCATGTAGGCGAAGCTTTTGACGACGCCGGGCATTGGGTTTTCGGGGAAGATTTCGTATTCCAAGTCGACGTAGCCGGGATAATGAATATCGATGAGCGTCTGAAAGATGCTGCGTATGGGCATGATGCCGTCGCCCACTGCAACCTGGCTGTCTTTTTTTGTACCGTCGGCGAGGTCCTTCATGTGGACGTCGAATAGGCGGGGGCCGGCTTTGCGGATTGCCGTGACGACATCGGTGCCAGCGCGCATTGTGTGGCCTACGTCGATACAGCAGCCGAGGCGTGGATCCATTTTGCCGACGGCTGCGAGGACATCCAGAGGTGAGGGAAAGTTTTTATCTTCCGGTCCGTGATTGTGGATGCCGACGCGGATGTTGTATTCCTTTACAAATTTTTCCAGCCGGGGGAGCACCTGGTGGGTGGGAGCACCCACGATCAGCGATATGCCCGCGGCTTTGCAGTATTCGAATTTCTTCCGGATGTCATCATCCTCGTCCGTCGCAAAAGTGATCGTACCGGCCGCGGTCAGCGTGAGACCTGCGTCTCTGTATAGCGCAGCGCGTGGGGCTACCTGATCGGCGGGGGTCATGGGGAGATGGACGTCTTTCAGGTTCAGATAGGGGGTCTTCAACTCCTTCATGAAGTCGATGAGATGCGTTCCGTCGAAGTTCCTGAAGGTGTAGCTTGCAATGCCAAGTTTTATTGGCGAAGTAGCTTGCGGATGATTGTCGGTCGCCAGGGCATTCGTCGTCGAAAGGAATGCGGAGGCGGTGAGCAGGGTGCCTCCACGCAGTAGATCACGGCGGGACAGCGAAGAAGAGTTCCGGGAAGAGTTCATGGAGGGCATACTAACTTCGTTGATATGTGGTCGTCCAGTTCGATTGGCGACACGGTGCGTTATTCGTTCAATCTTCAAACAAAAGGCGCTTTTGAAAGTGGCGGAGTTAGAAGCTGCGCCTCAATCAAAGACCTCGTCTCCGGTTGGTTCGTAGAGAGGCGTGTCGTTCATCGAGTGCCGCAGCTTTGAGAGGGTGTCGTACATTCTGCGTCGTGCGCGGCTCTGATTGCCGAGCGGTCGATGCTCGGGGATGGAGTGCCAGGGGTTGTAGGAGAGGCGTTTCGCAAAATCCAGTTGCGCTGAAGAATTGAAGGTTTGCTTCGGTATGCGCAGTGTGGCTACCGATCGGCGTGGCGAAAGTTTTTCCGGCCAGAGAACGCCATTGTTCTCCAAGGGCATGAGATGAGGATCGGTTTGCAACTGGAGGCGGATATCGAATTCGACATCCTGTTTGGAGAGTGATGCGACCATTGCGTCGCGAAGATAATCATCGGGCGGCCGTAGGGGGAGACGCGGCACGGGAGTTCGATGTGGGGACTTCGGCCATACGGAAAATTGCATCGCCTGACCTTCGCCGAGAAGATAGGGCACACAGCTGAAGTAGGGAGCTTCAAAGGGGCTGGTCTGTGTCTTGGTCCATAAGGACTGCATGAGGAGATCCAGCACGTGAGAGTGATGGAGGTTGAGGAAGTAGAAGATTTGCGCGTTTCTGAGGCTCTGTAGCTGGAGCTGTGAATTTGATTCTGTATCGGGTGTTACGAAGGTAGGGGTACAGACGCCCGTCATGTCTTGAGTGAATTTTTCTTCATCCATCAGCTTTGGACCGGGAACGCCCATTAGCTTGATGCTGATGCTCATGAAGCCGACGTCATCGATATCGGGGGTGATGTATGGGCCGGGTCCGGAGAAACGCACCCAGGCGCGATAGACGGTTGGCTGCGCATAGATTCCGTGGCGCAACTCTGGGGGGAGATTGTCGTGAACGATAAACTCTCCGCGCACGATGCCGTGAGTTTTTGTGTTGCCTCCACGTTCGAAACGCCCTGGTTTCCAGAGATCTCTCATCTGTGTGTTGAAGCTGGCGATGATGGAATCGAGGTAGGCCTCTTCGTTGGGCATGGGCTTTTCTTCAGCGATTTTCAAGCCTTCATTCGGTCGTTTGCTGTTCATCAAGCCTGTGACCACATTTGCGATTGGATCGCGAAACAGGGCATCGAAGGCGGGACGAAAAAACGGATCGAAGCGGCGCTCGAGGTGCATGAGAGCGGTCGTGGTATCGGCTACAAGGTTCATGAGTGCTGAACCTGTGTTGGCCTTTGGCAGCGGACGATCTGGGTTTAGAGTCAAGGCTTTTCCGTTCGAAGAAGATATGTCGTCCGCAGGCTATTGAGTTGGGAACTGGAGCGAAAAATGGATGGTTCTCTTTTTATCCCAGTACACGATGCCGAGATAGATTCCGGGGCCGATTTGGCGGATTTCATCTCGGACGTGCTTAGCTACGAGAGAAGTCTTTGAGTAATCGAGGACGATACACTCCTTGTTGTCGAACCAGCTTTCGGTTTTGTAGACCTGGGCGACGATTGCGTTGACTCCGAAGGCGGAGATTCGGTTGGTCAATGTTCCATGGGCTGCGTCGAAGGTTTTTCCCTGCCATCCGAAGATGTTGATGAGGGAGGCGATCTCCGGGCTGAAGGATGTGCCAGGAGAAAGAATGGCTGTGCCTTGTGCTTCGCCGTTTGGAATGTCGCCCGCGGGACTATTGGAGAAGAGATCGTCCAGTTCCTTTTGGGACATGGACATAAGTTGGGATGCTGTGTACGCCATAGCTCAGTCTCCTCGACGTGCGGATGTGTTGCGTCGGATTCAGACGCTTATTGGAACTGAAAGGGGGCCCGGAGAATATCGCCACTATGATCGTCGGCGGAAGTTTTGTCAATGGAGAATACGTGGTCAGCGGCTTCGACTAGAGCTAGGATGGAATGCACCGATGAAGCCGGAGAGATGTCTTTGACGAACGGGCAGAAACAAAGTGCAGAGTATATTGTCGTGGGCTCGGGGGCTGGAGGAGGCACGCTGGCTGCGCGGCTGGCGGAGTCCGGACGGACCGTGCTGCTGCTGGAAGCTGGTGGAGATCCGAAAGAAGCGGGAGATAATTCCCAAGCCAAGACACCCAGCCGAGGAATGCCCAATGACTATGACGTTCCGGTGTTCCATGGATTTGCGTCAGAAAACGAGGCGATAAAGTGGGATTTTTTTGTGCGTCATTATGGTGACGACGCACTGCAACGCCAGGATCCCAAGTACATTGAGATGCTGAATGGCAGGCGGGTGGATGGCGTGCTGTATCCGCGCACGGGGGCGCTTGGAGGATGTACAGCGCATAACGCGATGATCTTTGTCTATCCGCATAATGCGGATTGGGACTATATCGCAGAGCTAACCGGAGATGCGTCGTGGCGTGCGGACAGGATGCGACAGTACTTTGAACTGTTGGAGGATTGCAGGCATCGCAGATTCTATCGCTGGCTTGCGAGGCTGGGATATAACCCGACGCGGCATGGCTGGAATGGCTGGTTGAAGACCGAACGAGCTATCCCTCTGGTTGCGTTATTGGATTGGGGATTAATTAGGGTAGTGATCAAGTCTGCGTGGGAAGCTTTCAAAAACGCAGGCAGTAAACGCGATCATCTTCGGTGGCTGCTGAAGGGTGCGTTCGATCCGAACGACTGGCGACTTGTGGAAGAGAATGCAGGGGGTGTGCGCTATGCTCCGCTGACGACGCGGGATCATGCGAGGACCGGTACGAGAGAGCGTGTGGTGGAGGTGGCGGAAAAGTATCCGGAGAGATTACACATAGAACTCAACGCACTGGCTACACGGGTGCTGTTTGATGAGGACAATCGTGCCGTTGGCGTTGAATATTTGAAGGGTAGGAACATGTACCGGGCTCATGCCGCTCCTAATGAAGAGGGGGGTGAGATACGGACAGCTTATGCGACACGGGAGGTGATTCTTTGTGGTGGCACATTCAACACACCACAATTGTTGATGCTTTCCGGGATAGGTCCGGCTGAGGAACTTGTGAAGCATGACATTCCTGTTCGAGTGGATCTGCCGGGTGTTGGGAAAAATTTACAGGATCGCTATGAGGTTCCTGTTGTCAACAGAATGAATTTTACCCAGTGGAGGATTTTCCGAGGGGCACGATTTGCTCAGGGCGATCCACAATTTGAGCAGTGGAAGCGTCATCGCAGTGGGGCTTACATCACTAATGGCGGGGTGTTGACGGCATTCAAAAGATCGTTCCCTGACAAGGATGTCCCAGATATTTTCTGTCTTGGGCTTCTGGGACTTTTTCGTGGGTATTTTCCGAATTACTCTGCTTTGTTTGCGGAGAATCTCAACTATCTCACCTGGGTCGTACTCAAGGCACATACTAATAATCGCGCGGGCGAAGTGACGCTGCGTTCGGCAGATCCACGCGACGTCCCGCTTATCAACTTTCGGTATTTTGAAGAGGGAAGCGACGTTCAGGGGGCCGATCTTGATGCAATTGTAGAAGGCATACGTTTCATCCGGAAGATTACGCAGTACTTCAAGGACAATAAACTGATTGCTGAAGAGGAAATGCCTGGCGATCATGTGCAAACGGATGCAGCGCTAAAGGAATTTATTCGCCAGCATGCGTGGGGACATCATGCCTCTTCTACCTGCGCTATCGGCATGAGAGAGAACAATGGGGTGCTGGGAGGCGATTTTCGGGTGCATGGCACGCGTGGGTTGCGTGTTGTGGATGCTTCTGTGTTTCCGCGTATCCCGGGATTTTTTATCGCCAGTGCTATTTATATGATAGCGGAGAAGGCGAGTGCTGTGATCTTAGAAGACGCGAGGCGAGATACGTAGTTTCGCGTTGGATACCTTGTCGTTGACAAGGTTGACAGAGAGCTATATCGTCTCATTTCATATCGATAACTGGGCCCCGGTAGTGTGCAAGCTAGAGTCAGGTCTAGTGCTTTCAAACCTGAAAACAAGACATCTTTGAAGACGCAAAGTGAATCGTGTGGTTCGTTTGCAGTGGTTCTGACCTGCTTCTTTGTGGATCGGAAGGAATGCGATGACTCCGCAATCCAACATCATGGTGGTCGCACCGATTATTGCAGGCCGCGAGGCTGAGCTGCGTCGGTTGCTCGCCAGCATGAATCGCGAGCCCGGCCTTGTTGATCCTGATAATCCGCTTGTTCCATTTGGAAAAATTACTACTTTGCACTTTGCACGATTTGTCGTTCTTGAAGATAAGACTCGCGAAGATTTGCTTGTTTATGGAGCGCCGCTGCCAAACGCGATCAATTCGTTAGCTTTTTTATGTGACTGTGATGGAACGGCGGACGTGCTGCGGCGAGATCTAGTTACTTATGCCGAGGCAGGGTTGCGGCAAATATTTTCTTTTTGCGAATCGTTTAAGAGCAATACAGACTTACTGCGCTGGATGGAGGAACATGAGCAGGCGGCGGCTACGACGTATAACAATTGGTTGGGACGTACCGTACTGCAGGTTCGAGAAGAAGAAGCATTGAGAAAGGCGCTGCAATTGCAGCTACGGACAAGAACTATAGGAAGTCCTCGACAGGCATGGCAAGAACTGCGTGCGTTCGTAGCTAATGAGAAAGCTGCAGGAAGGCTGTCACTTACTTCGGCGGCTCCGACGCCATTAGTGTGGAGCATCGAAAATTTGCTGAATTGCGTGGGCGTGCCACTGTCGTTGCTACTGCTGTCGCCAATTCTTTTAATTTATCTTCCCATCTTTCTTATTCAATTGCGTATCCGTGAGTCACGTGATCCGGTGATTGCTCCTCGGCCAACGCTGGCACATGCAAAATCTCTGGCGGTTATCGAAGACCGTGTCATTACCAACCAGTTCAGCGCTTATGGAAATATCAAGCCGGGTTTATTTCGTCGATGGACGTTAGCGTTTCTACTTTTTGCC
Organism: Edaphobacter sp.; assembly: GCA_035317185.1. Taxonomy (GTDB): domain Bacteria; phylum Acidobacteriota; class Terriglobia; order Terriglobales; family Acidobacteriaceae; genus Edaphobacter. Next base: position 21,619 of record DATHHN010000063.1, on the reverse strand, counting down.
GTGCAATATACGACGCGGCATATTTACAATCGTGGGTTTTTAGCTCGGGTGAATACGATTCATTTTGCACGGTGGGTATTTCTAGATAACCGGACACGGCTCTTCTTCGCGAGTAACTATGATGGAGGACTCGAGACCTACATGGGGGATTTCATCAACAAGGTTGCATGGGGGCTGAATATTGTCTTCAGTAATGGAGTGGGATATCCAAAGACAAATTGGCTCGTTATGGGTGGCGCCAAGGATGAGTTGACATTCAAGGATTTTCTTCGCAGGCATCAACTTCCGACAGATGTTTGGTACGACTCGACGCCGGGTATCACGGCTTTCGACATGGAACGTAATTCTCGCATTCGTAATGGTATTGAACAGGAGTCGATGACGGACGATGAGCTTTCGGAGTGGATTGGTCTTTTGTGATCTAGCAGCTCAAGGATAAGTGAGGAGTAGTTAGAAATGGCATTTACAAACGCCGACTATAGCGACATGCAGGGGCTGTTACGCTTTGGCTATGGGCGTTTGACCGAGGCCTGCTTTCTGCTGCTTCGGGTTGAAGACGCTTCCGCTGCCGGACATTGGCTTGAGAGGGCTCCGATAGCGACTGCGGAGGAACAGAATCCTCCGCCTGTGAGAGCGCTTCAGATTGGGTTGACGTGTGAAGGTTTGCGAAAGCTAGGGCTTCCTGACGATTTGTTAAACAGCTTTTCTGCGGAGTTTATTTCGGGGATGTCTGGTGATGAAAATCGATCTCGCCGCTTGGGTGATGTTGACGTGAATGCACCACAATATTGGCAATGGGGCGCTGCAGACGATGTACCAGATCTCGTTGCGTTGCTCTACGCACAACCTGGCATGCTGGAGGAATGGAAGAGCAGCATAGAGGCTGGTTTGACGGCCTCGGGATTCAAACTGCTGCAATGTCTTCCGACAACGGATATGGGTGGCGTTGAACCATTCGGGTTTGTAGATGGTGTTAGCCAGCCAAAGTTAGATTGGGAAGGACGGCGTAATGTCACAGGGGATCAGCTTAGTTATGAAAATGTGAGTATGGTTGGCGAGTTTGTTCTTGGCTATCCCAATGAGTACGGTAAGTACACTACCAGGCCGGTTATTACTGAACAGGAAATAGGTTTGCCTGCGGCAGAGGATCTAAAGAGCCATAGCGATCTCGGCCGCAATGGCTCTTATCTCGTGATCAGACAGATCGAACAAGATGTTCGAAGCTTCTGGCAGTTCGTCGATAAGCAGGTTGGTGAGGATGCTACGAAGCGTCAGACGCTTGCAGAAAAAATGGTTGGACGCCAGATGTCGGGAGATTCGCTGGTGCCGGGGACAGGGCAGAGTATCGCCGGAGTTGGTCCCGATGCGCAGGACATTCAAAGAAATCAATTTACGTTCGATGATGATGCGGATGGCATTCGCTGTCCGTTAGGTGCACATGTGCGCCGCGCTAATCCGCGCAACGCGGATTATCCTGCGGGGACGCATGACTTAGTGGAACGATTGGTGCGATTGTTAGGGTTTGGCAGGAAATCTATACGCGAAGATGTGATTGCATCGACACGTTTCCATCGTTTGTTGCGCCGTGGGCGTGAGTATGGAATGAAGTTATCTCCGGATCAGCGACTGCAGCCACAGCTCATAGATGAGACGCCAAGTGGTTTGCAGTTTGTATGTCTCAACGCGAATATTTCTCGGCAGTTTGAATTCGTGCAGAGCGCATGGCTGATGAGTGGAAAGTTCGATGGCCTGAATGAAGAGGGCGATCCTTTGCTCGGGAACCGTGAAGCGGTGACTGGGTGTCCGGTCGACAGATTTTCTCTTCCAGTAGCAGGCGGCGTACGACAACAGATACAGGAATTACCGCGTTTTACGACGATACGCGGAGGAGCATATTTCTTTTTGCCGGGAGTGCGAGCGCTACGATATCTCGCACGCATCGCGAAAGCTTGAGCATACGGGGGATAACGATGAGAATATTTTTCTGGAATCAGATCGTTGGAAAAAACCTTCAGCTGGTGCAACGGTTGGGTCGCTTTGGGATAATCATGGCGGTGTTGGCACTTGCTTTTGTGTCGCAGGGTTGTAACTCGCAGCATGGAATTCCAGGAAACGTCTATGACGAGGCTCATCAGGCTGGCCGGCCGGCCAGCTCTTTTCCTGCGGCTGATGAGGACTACTTTCATGACATGGATGGTGCCGTCTCGCTGAGTGCTGACGAAATTAAGGGTCGGAATACGTGGCTGGTTTGGACGGCTGGCAATGATCGCCTGTGGGACGGGCTCACAACGACGAGCGTGGGGAATCTGGACTTTCTCAAGACGGTATCTTCCTATCCTGGACTGAAGGCTAGTAGAGACAATCGCTGGGAGTATCTTGGTCTCGTCAATGAACCCTGCTTCACGAAGCCTACCGGACCTGATCCGAAGCGTTATGGGTTATGGCTGGACCAAAGAAGCACCGACTGTCCAGCCGATCCATTTGAAAATGAACAGAAGTATCCCGGCGTGAAAATAGGTGCACGAGGGAAGAATATTGATGCAGGTTCTTACTATGGATATGCGACCGGCATCGTTGGGTTGCGAATTTTTCCGAATCCCGACTTCGATGAGAAGGCCGCCAAGAAATGGGATCCGGTGCGTTATTACACCGATAAGAGCTACTACCTGTCTAAGGATTTGGTGAGACCGTATCGCGTAGCTATGTCGTGCGCCTTTTGCCATGTTGGGCCCAATCCGGTAAAGCCGCCAAGCGATCCTAACAATCCGAAGTGGGAAAATCTTAGTTCAAATGTAGGCGCGCAATATTTCTGGATAGATAGGATATTTGACTGGAATCCGGAGTCGAGCAGCTTTATTTTTCAGTTATTCCATACATCACGTCCTGGTACGCTCGACACTTCGCTTATCTCTACCGATAACATCAATAACCCACGGACAATGAATGCGGTTTACAGCCTGGGGCCAAGATTGGATCAGGCACTGCGATGGGGTAAGGAAAAGATTGCCGATGGCCAGAAGGACAATCGACAGTTCAATGACTACGTTTCGTCGGGACCATTGACGAAGTTTTTTCAGTCACCTGATATCGTGCAGACACCGAGAGTGCTCAAAGATGGAGCTGATTCTGTAGGTGCGCTGGCGGCGTTGAATCGCGTTTATCTAAATATTGGAACCTTCAGCGAAGAATGGCTGCTGCACTTCAATGCTTTGATAGGCGGAAAAGTAGTTACTCCCATTGAAGTGAAAGTTGCGCGATCTAACTCCAGTTACTTCGAGGCGACAGAGGCACAGACACTGGATATGGCGCTCTTCTTTTTGAAGAGTACGGATCCACATCTGTTGAAAGATGCTCCGGGTGGAGTTGCTCATCTATCAGTGGACAAGGCGGTGCTGACGCGCGGAAAGATCGCGTTTGCAGAACGGTGCGCGCGGTGTCATTCGAGCAAGGGACCGACGCCTCCGCCTGAGGCTGATCCTGCAGCATGCGCGGGTTCGGGGTACATGGATTGCTGGAATCGATACTGGAACTGGACGAAGACCGACGACTTCAAGAAAAAGATGACAGAGATTGTGCTTGCTCCCGATTTCACGCAGGGCAACTATTTTTCGACAGAACTGCGTGTGCCTGTGACTCTGCTGCAGACGAATGCGTGCAGCCCACTGGCAACAAATGCGATAGGCGGAAATATCTGGGACAATTTTTCCTCTCAGTCTTACAAAGACCTTCCATCTGCCGGAACTATAACGGTCTACGATCCCTACACCGGAGAAGGTAAGCCGTATGTTCTGCCTGCAGGGGGACGCGGATATACACGTCCTCCTTCGCTAATCAGTCTGTGGTCGACCGCTCCGTTTCTTCTGAACAATAGTGTCGGCAAGTTCAACTCCAGCCCCTCTGTCGAAGCGCGTCTAGATTCGTTTCAGGATTCGATCGAGAAGATGCTGTGGCCTGAAAGACGCGACAAGGATTCGCTTCTTGGCGACAAAATTCCAGGCACGATCGATAGGACGACGGACCGCAGCTATCTGCGTGTGACATCGGGCTATCTGCCGGATTTTCTACAAGGCCTGCGTAGTCCGGCTGCACGCTGGTTTCCGTGGTTGTTCAATGACGAAGGTGTGCAGATTGGTCCTATTCCGAAGGGGACACCGATTGGTCTGCTTTCGAACGTGAATGTCGTTCCGGAGACGCGTGACCCTGCGGAGAGAGTGGCGTATCAAGCTAGGATCCTGGATCTTTTGACGAAGGCGAAGCATGATTTGAAAAATCTGCCTGCCGATGCAAGCGATCAGGATGTTGAAAAAGCGTTTGCAGATCTCAAGGAGCCGCTACTGGCGTTGAGCAAGTGTCAGGATTTGATCGTCAATCGTGGGCACTATTTTGGCACCAGTTATTTTGCAGAAGAGCCTGCTCTCAGTGATGAAGACAAACGAGCTTTGATTGAGTATCTCAAAACTTTCTAACGAGGCAGATGCAGCGACTAGCAGTTTCCCTACGGAGATATCGCTGCAAAAGCCTTGTCGTTTATGCTGTAACTTCCAAATTTTTAAATGAGGAAAACGGCCCCGAAATTGCATTAGTACCCCAATATATCGGGGTTGACCATGAGGCAGGCCCTTGCTATAGTGAGTTCACTTCACGGTGTTCAATCGCGAGATTGGACTGAAAAGGGAATCCGGCGAACATCCGGAACTGCCCCGCAGCGGTAAGCAGGAACGAACGCTTCGATAAAGCACTGGTCCAGATTGGGCTGGGAAGCTGAAGCAAGTAGGTGGCCTGCAAGTCCGAAGACCTGCCATGAAGCGTGCCGATAGGGCACGAATTTCACACACACCTCCGAGGGGAGGATGAGGTGATCGCGACTCTCTTTTGAGGCGATCTTCCGTCTTATCTGCTCGGGGAAAAGGACTCTCCGTGGCGATACTGCAGGCGACGCTTACTGAACTCGACCCGAACTTTCCCCCTACCGAAACCGCGCCGCAGATGCAGGTTCGAAAGCGTAACGGAAGCTTTGAACCTGTCGACGTGAACAAGATTGTTAGAGCAGTAGAACGATGCTGTCATGGGCTACCACACGTCGATCCGATAAGGGTTGCGAGCAAGACCATCGGCGGGTTGTTCGATGGGGCGTCGACGCGAGAGCTGGATTCGATCTCGATTCAGACGGCTGCGGCGTTGATTGCAGAAGAGCCTGAGTATTCCAGGCTGGCTGCGCGCCTGCTGCTAGCAACGATTAGCAAAGAGGTGGCCGGTCAGAATATTTACTCGTTCTCACAGGCGATAGAAGTAGGGCATCGCGAGGGCGTCATCTCGAAAGATGCTGCGGAGTTTGTCGGAGCCAATGCTCGTAAGTTGAATAACGCCATCGACGATAGGTTTTCGGATCGCTTCGAGTATTTTGGTCTGCGGACGGTGTATGACCGCTATTTGCTACGTCACCCGATTACACGGCAGGTGATAGAGACTCCGCAGTATTTTTTTATGCGTGTTTCCGCAGGGCTTTCTGTGCGGGTGAATGAGGCCGTCGATTTCTATAATCTGCTGGCATCGCATGACTATCTGCCTAGTTCGCCGACGTTGTTTAACAGTGGGACGAAGCACTCACAGATGTCCTCATGCTATCTGCTGGATTCGCCAAAGGATTCGCTCGATGCGATCTATGACGCCTATAAGCAGATCGCGCTGTTATCGAAATTTTCAGGTGGAATAGGGTTGGCTTTTCATCGAGTACGCTCAGAAGGCTCGTTGATTCGTGCGACGAATGGGTTGTCAAATGGAATCGTGCCATGGCTGCGTACTCTCGATGCTTCCGTCGCCGCGGTGAACCAGGGAGGCAAACGCAAAGGAGCATGCTGCGTCTATCTGGAGCCGTGGCATGCGGATGTTGAAGCGTTTCTGGAGATGCGCGATAACACGGGAGATCAGGCTCGGCGCACTTATAACTTGAATCTTGCTAACTGGATTCCAGATTTATTCATGCGCCGCTCTGATGAAGATGGCCTGTGGTCATTGTTTGATCCCAAGAATGTCCCGTATCTTACGGACCTGTATGCCGAGGAGTTCGAGAAGGCCTATATCGAAGCTGAAGAGAAGAAGTTATATGTGCGACAGGTGAAGGCCCGTGATCTTTATGCGCGCATGATGCGTACGCTTGCAGAAACGGGCAATGGCTGGATGGTCTTCAAGGATGCCTGCAATGTGAAATGCAATCAGACGGGACTTCCGGAGAATGTCGTTCATCTATCGAATCTTTGCACTGAAATTACAGAAGTGACTTCATCGGAGGAGACGGCTGTATGCAATCTGGGCTCGGTGAATCTGGCACGCCATATGACGGATGGCGTCTTCGACTTTGAGAAACTTGCGGCGACTGTGCGTCATGCGGTTCCGATGCTTGATCGCGTGATCGATATTAATTATTACCCGATATCACAGGCTTCTTCTTCGAACGGTCGGTGGAGACCGGTGGGGCTTGGCGTTATGGGTCTTCAGGATGTTTTCTTCCAGATGAGGATCGCTTTTGATTCTCCAGAGGCTCGTTCGCTGTCGGCGAAGGTACAGGAAGAGATATATTTTCATGCCTTGACGGCCTCTTGTGATCTTGCCGAGAAACATGGTCCTCATGCTGCATTCGAAGACACTCGTGCGTTCAAAGGGGAGTTCCAGTTCGATCTGTGGGGGGTGACTCCGCAGAATACGCTGCGATGGGAGAAGCTGCGCGAACGGATGAAGACGGTTGGGCTTCGCAATTCGCTAATGATTGCGATTGCTCCGACGGCTACTATTGCTTCGATCGTCGGCTGCTGTGAGTGCACCGAGCCACAGGTGTCCAACATTTTCAAGCGCGAGACACTCTCTGGCGAATTCATGCAGATCAATAAATATCTGGTGACCGAGTTGAAACGACTCGGCCTTTGGTCGGAGGCGATGCGCTCGAGGATCAAACTGGCGGAAGGGTCCATCCAGAAGATTTCTGAAATTTCAGATGACGTGAAGCTGATCTATCGCACAGTGTGGGAGATTCCAATGCGGTCGCTGATAGACATGGCTGCGGAGCGTGGAGCTTATATCGATCAGAGTCAATCGCTCAATCTCTTCGCGGAGTCGCCTAATATTGGCCGGCTGAGTTCCATGTATATGTATGCGTGGAAGCGCGGAATTAAGACGACCTATTACCTGCGCTCGCGGCCAGCCACCAGAATTGCCAAAACGACTGTGGCTGTTGCGAACCGCGAGACAGTTGATATCTCCGCGAGTGCGAATGTGCGCTGCTCACTCGATAACCCTGAAACATGCGAAGCCTGCCAGTAACGGAGAATATTCATGTCTATCAAAGCACCTAGCTCTATTCTTGATCCGGGCCTTTCGCTCACGCTACGTCCTATGTTGTATCCCATCTTCTTTGAGATGTTCAAGGATGGGATACGCAATACGTGGACGGTGGAAGAAGTCGATTTCTCTACTGATCTGGTGGATCTGCGCTCACGTCTCACACCGGCAGAGATTCACTTAATACAAAGGCTTGTGGCTTTTTTCGCAACCGGCGATTCAATCGTTTCGAATAATCTTGTGTTGAATCTGTATAAGCACATCAACTCGCCTGAGGCCAGGCTATATCTGTCCAGGCAGTTGTTTGAAGAGGCGGTACATGTCCAGTTTTATCTGACGCTACTGGATAACTATGTTCCCGACCCCGATGCTCGTGCAGCTGCATTTGCTGCGGTAGAAAATATCCCTTCGATTACAAAGAAGGCGCAGTTTTGCATGAAGTGGATGGACTCGATTCAGCGACTGGACGAATTGCGGACTCCTGAGGAGCGCAAGCAATTTCTGCTTAATCTAATTTGTTTCGCCGGATGCATCGAGGGATTGTTTTTCTTTGCGGCGTTTGCCTATGTCTACTTTCTACGCTCGCGTGGCCTTCTGAACGGACTTGCGGCAGGAACGAACTGGGTCTTTCGTGATGAGAGCTGTCATCTCGAATTTGCCTTCGAAGTCGTCAATGTAGTTCGCACCGCACATCCAGAGTTGTTCGACGCGAAGCTAGAGCATGATGTTGTAGAGATGATGAAGGAAGCAGTGAACTGTGAACTGCAGTTCGCTGAGGATCTGCTTTCAGGAGGTGTTGCAGGCCTCTCGGTTCGAGAGATGAGACAGTATCTGGAGTATGTTGCCGACTCCCGTGTTGTGCGCCTGGGCATGAAGCCAATTTTTGGATCGAAGAATCCATTTGCTTTTATGGAATTACAGGATGTGCAGGAGCTGACAAATTTTTTTGAGCGAAGAGTGTCAGCATATCAAGTTGCTGTTGCCGGTGAAGTTGCCTTTCATGAGGATTTTTAAAAGTGAATACATAAGGCATTCGCAATTGAATTCCTTATAGCAGACATAATCAAACTACTTTACGGTGCCAGATTGTGAGATCTGGCTTAAAAGGGAATCCGGTGAGAACCCGGAACTGCCCCGCAGCGGTAAGCAGGAACGAAAGCTCCGACAGAAGCACTGGTTCAGCTATGGACTGGGAAGCTGGAGCAAGTAGGTAGCCTGCGAAGTCCGAAGACCTGCCGAAAAGCTTGCTCGTGTAGAGCACGAATACACACACGCCTTCGAGGGGAAGCCGGGTGAAAACAGTTCTCTCGAGCTGTATTTCTCTTTATTTTCCTTTATGGCTGAAAGGCTTCGGCATAGAAGTAGTGTGCGCACTGGTAAAGCCGTCAGGGAGATAGATAGACGATGAATTCAAAGGAGAGATATGAGCTTTGCAAAGTCAGGTAATTTGGGATTTCCGCGCATGGGAAAACAACGTGAGTTGAAGTTCGCGCTGGAGAAATTTTGGAGAGGCGAGATCGATGAAACCAGCCTCTTTACTATAGCGCGTGGACTTCGCGCAGATCACTGGAGACTGCAACAAGCTGCTGGCATTGAAGCGCTGCCTTCAAATGATTTTTCTTTATACGACCATGTGCTCGATATGGCAGCTACACTTGGCGCTGTCCCCAAAAGATTCGGGCACGCGGTTGGACCCGTGAGTCTAAAGACTTATTTTTCCATGGCGCGTGGCGCCCAGAATGCAACCGCGATGGAAATGACAAAGTGGTTTGATGCGAACTATCACTATGTCGTTCCCGAGTTTGAGCCTGGTATGAACTATAAGCTGCTTTCGACTAAGGCTGTTGATGAGTACCTTGAAGCAAAAGGCATTGGGATTGAGACTAGGCCGGTTTTACTTGGACCGGTTTCCTTTGTACTTCTCGGGAAGGTGACGGACGCAAGCGTCACTCGCAACCAAGTGTTGGAAACGATTCTTCCGCTGTACGAAGAACTGCTTTCGCGTCTCAAGGCGGCTGGTGCCTCGTGGGTTCAGATGGATGAACCCTGCTTGTGTCTCGATCTAGACAACGTAGCCCAGAAGTTTTACCGGGATTCTTATGGACGGCTCTGTGCTCGTACTTCCTTGCCGAAGTTTATGCTGACAAGCTACTTTGGTGGACTCGGAGCTAACCTTGATCTGGCCTTATCGTTAGAGACGGCCGGACTTCATCTTGATCTGGTTCGCGCACCGCACCAGCTTGCTGCTCTTGTGGCGAAAGAGACACATGGGCTACATGTTTCGTTGGGACTTATTGATGGACGGAATGTTTGGCGAACCGATCTGACGAAGGCGATGGCCCTTCTCGAATCGGCGGTGAAGGCGTTTGGTCCAAAGAGAGTTCAGATTTCACCGTCTTGCTCGCTGCTTCATTCGCCTGTCGACCTTGATACGGAGTCGAAGCTGGATTTGGATATTCGGAGTTGGATGTCTTTCGCGAAGCAGAAGCTTGTGGAGGTTTCAGTTCTTGCTCGAGGGATAGAGGACAAGACAACGATCCGAAAAGAGTTGGATGAGAATGCTTGCCTGATTGCGGCGAGAAAGTCATCCCCTCTTATTCATAAGCCAGAAGTGGCACGAAGGGTGGCATCTTTAGATGTTGCAATGTCAACGCGAAACAGTCCATATCCTGTGCGCCGTGAGCGGCAGACAAAGGCGCTCGGTCTTCCTCATTTGCCGACGACGACGATTGGATCGTTTCCGCAGACGGTAGAGGTTCGTAAGACACGTGCCGCGTTTCGTAGTGGAAAGATAGACCGACAAGCTTATGACAAGTTTTTGGAAGAAGAGACAGAGCGTTGCATCCGATTCCAGGAGGAGATCGGAATTGATGTGCTTGTGCATGGCGAGTTCGAGCGCAACGACATGGTGGAGTATTTTGGCGAACAGCTTGAAGGGTTTGTGTTCAGCGAAAACGGTTGGGTGCAAAGTTACGGGTCGCGTTGTGTGAAGCCTCCGATCATCTACGGGGACGTCTCGCGTCCAAAACCCATGACTGTTCGGTGGTCGACATATGCACAGTCGCTTAGCAAGTTGCCCGTGAAGGGGATGCTGACGGGACCGGTGACAATTCTGCAATGGTCGTTTGTACGGGACGATCAACCTCGCTCGCAAACTTGTAAGCAGATTGCTCTCGCGATCCGAGATGAAGTTACTGATCTCGAAGCTGCGGGGATTAGGATTATTCAGATCGATGAACCAGCAATTCGTGAAGGCCTGCCGCTGCGACGCGTAGATTGGCCAGAGTATCTGGAGTGGAGTGTCGATGCGTTTCGGATTAGTTCTTCAGGCGTCGATGACAGCACACAAATCCATACTCATATGTGTTATTCGGAGTTCAACGACATGATCGATTCGATTGTTCGAATGGATGCTGATGTGATCTCGATGGAGTGCTCGCGTTCTCGAATGGAGTTGCTTGATGCTTTCCATCGAGTCCGTTACCCAAATGAGATTGGACCTGGAGTCTACGATATTCATTCTCCCCGTGTACCGGATAAACAGGAGATGGAGAGCTTGCTTGGCAAGGCGCTCGAGGTTCTTTCACCACAGCAGCTATGGGTCAATCCAGATTGTGGGCTGAAGACCAGAGGATGGGCTGAGGTAGAGGCGGCTCTTAGAAGTATGGTCGAGACTGCATCGATCTTGCGTGCGTCTCTGAAGGTGTAAAAATTAGCCGTGTATCTTGGTGCGGCCGATAGTAGTAGTTTGTCGGCCGCACCAGTGATCCTAACTGCGCCCGGCGTAATCGCGATATGCCGGTAGACCGAGATCAGGCAAACTGGCTGCCTGCATGGCGGCGCGGACAACCGCTCTTGCCATTACGATGGCTGCAATAGCGCCGATCGCTGATACGTCGGCCTTGACGTTGGCCGTGCCGGTGGACATGGAGAAGATTGTATCGCCGTCGGCCATGGTGTGTACCGGGTTGATGGATCGAGCGTAGCCGTCGTGCGCCATCTGGGCGATCTTCGTCATCTGTGTTTTGGTAAATGGAGCATTGGTAGCGACAACGCCAATTGTAGTATTGGCTCCGTTTTGAGCGACGACACGATAACCATTCATCATAGCCGACATCGAATTACGGAAACCTTTTCCATCTTCACTGCGTGCGCCAGCGAGGACTTTCCCCGTTTCGGGGTGGACCACGTCTCCAACAGCATTGACTACTACGAGAGCGCCCACCACGATGCCTGTGTCACCGATCTTGATGCTTGCCGTACCCAGCCCTGATTTCATGGCGAACTTTGGACCAAACATTTTGCCGATGGTCGCACCTGCACCTGCACCAACATTTCCTTCTGGCACCGGGCCTGTGCTTGCAGCGAGACACGCTTTGTAGCCAGCGTCGGCGTTGGGGCGAATCTTGAAGTTACCGACTCCGAGATCCATGAGGATGGCTGCCGGAACTATGGGGACGACACCGAGGTTGCCAATCTTATAGCCAAGGTTGCGTTCTTCAAGATAGCGGACTACACCGCTTGCCGCGTCGAGGCCGTAGGCGCTTCCGCCGGAGAGGAGAATCGCCTGAACCTGTTGAACGGAGTTGATAGGTGAAAGGAGGTCGGTTTCGCGAGTGCCGGGAGCAGACCCGCGTACATCAACACCAGCTGTTGCACCAGCCTCGCATATTAAGACGGTGCAGCCTGTGGGTCGTTCCGTAAGAGTGTGGTGACCGACTTTCAGGCCTGGGACATCGGTGATAGAACCTCCCTGAGGCAAAGAGGCAGGATCGATGAGCGTGTCATGTGCTAACGAGGGAAGAGCAGCGGCGAGCGGAAGGCCGAGGGCATTGCGAGTAAACTCACGACGTTGCATGGAGCGACCTCTTTTGAACGATTATCCAGTGTTGGCTTGGGTGAATGAAATTATCTTGCATCAGTGCCTCCGGCAAAAGATGTGTTGTCCTGGACGTGCCCGGGATGAAAAACCCTGAAGCCCAGCATGACGATAGCGGCAATTGCGATGCCGATGGCTTGTGGGGAGAATAGGCCGAAGCCTTGTCCGTGGGTGAAGCTGATTGTCGCTGCTGTTGTTATTACCGCAGCAAGAATAGCAGCGAGCGCAGCGGAGGAGAGCACACGGCGAGAATAAAGTCCGGCAACTACAGGGACAAAGAGCGACACAGCCATAAGCACGTAAAAGATGCTAACGGCTGTAATGATGGAGGGAAGTATCGTAGCGAGCAATATTCCAAGCACACCCGCGGAGATTGAAGTGATTCGGCTGGCGACTAAAAGCTTTTGTTGCGAGACGGTGGGATTGAGAAAGGTCTTGTAGAGATCGACAGCCAGTGACGTGGACAACATAAAGAGAATGGCATCAGTTGCACTGAGCTCGGCGGAGAAGATTGAGGCGAGGGTCCATATGCCAAGCCATCGCGGCAAGAGCAGCTTCATCGCTGAGGGAAGTGCGAACTCGGGATTGGTTAAGTGGGGAAGTGCGGCAAACGCGCATAAGCCGAGTATTGGAGGTACAAATGCGAAGATTGCTTGGCCGATTGAGTTGAGACCGACGCCCACTTTCACCGTCTTTACATCTCGCGCTCCATATACTTTTTGTACAAGGCCTGGCGAGATCATGAACGAGGGCACGAGAAATGCGATCCACGCAAACAGTTGCTTTGAGCCGACGCCTACCATGCTGAACATTGGACCTGCAGCTGCTTCGCTGCCTTTGTGAGCAACCACAAGCTCGCGCACGTGCGACCATCCGCCAAGAGTGTGGATTGCGAAGGGAACGGCAAGCAGAAGTCCTGACATGGTGACAGTCAACTCAAACATATTGACGAAGGATGAGGACATCAGGCCGCCGGCCGTGCAATAAACAATGGCTACAGTGCCACCGATGATGCAGCCTTCCCACTTGGGTATTCCGGCAACAGTATTGAGGATGGTAGAGATTGCGATGATTTGTGCTGCAAGGATTGCAAGGGAGCCGCACCAGAACAGCACGGAGATAAGCGCTTTAACTGATTTGTTGTAGCGGAATTCAAGGAAGTCGGGAAGAGTTGCGAGGCCACGTTGTTTGGCAATTGCCCAAAGCCTCGGACCGAGAAACTGCGAGAGCAATAGCGTTCCTATGCTGGCAGAGCCAACCCACCACCATGCGGAGAGGCCAAAACGGTAGCCAAGGCCCGTTGCTCCTACTGTGGAACCTGCTCCAATGTTCGCGGCGAGAAACGTTGCGAATAACCTGCCAGGGCCAAGACTTCGACCGGCGACAAGGAAATCTGACGAGTTCTTTACACGACGGCTAATGAAAATTCCGAGCGCCATCAAAAAAACAGAATAGAGCAGCAATGCCACAAGATATAGATTCATTATTTGCTGCTGACCTCTTCCGCTCCAAGTAGTTGCATCGCGGTGAGCGCCATCACTTTGGCTGAGTTTACGACGTCTTCGACTAAACAGTATTCGTCGGGCAGATGGGCCTGATTGAGAATGCCAGGGCCGTAAGCGATGCACTGTTCGACGCTACCGATTCTTACGACATGTTTTTGATCATAAGTGCCGGGGCTGGCAGTGAGTTTCGGTTTAATGCCGAAGATCGTCTCAACGCTGTTGCTGATGGTGGTGACGAGTTCGCAGTTTTCGTCCGTGTGAACGGGGTGGACGATCATCAGGTCTTCGATGTTGTATTTGAATTCGGGATTATTTGCTTGCAGGTTTTCGAGCATGGCGTAAATCTCGCCACGAACCTGTTCGAAGGATTCTTCGGTGAGGAAGCGTCGATCGAAGATAGCTCCGGAGCGATCGGCTACACAGGGGGTCTGTGTACCACCTTCCGGCTGGCCGCCAAAGATGGAATTCACATTGATGCTTGCATAGCGCGATCCTGGAGGCTCAACGGGCATGGCCGTCTTTCGAGTGGCAAGGGTAGGTTTCAATTCGTGAGTTATCCCGTGCATGAATTCTGTCATGTGATCGATGGCACTAACTCCAAGGTAAGGCATGGAGCCGTGGGCGATGCGTCCGTGGGTGGTGACCTTGAACCAGTAGACACCTCGATGCCCCAGGCAGATACGATCGACATTACTTGGCTCCGTGATGATGACGTAATCGGTCTTGTCTTTTCCGATCCAACCTTGCCTGGCAAGGTATGCGACACCGGCGAAGCCGCCGCTCTCTTCGTCAACGCTGCCGCTCTGTTCTAGCGTGCCGTGCAGGCAAAAGCCGGCTCTTCGGATGGCTTCTATTGCGAAGATCGATGCTGCAATTCCTGCCTTTTGATCTGAGGTGCCGCGTCCGTAGAGCTTTCCGTCACGTAAAAGGGCGCCGAAGGGATCGACAGTCCATCCTGCTCCGACAGGAACTACATCGAAGTGGCCATTGAAGTGTAGAGATGGTCTTGGGTGGAAACCTTCCATTCTTCCTAAGACGTTGACGCGAGGATATTCTGCTGTGTGTTCTGCCAATCCTTCTGCCGCAATGTAATGTATGTTGTAGCCGAATTGCCTCAATTTGTTGCCGATGAACTCGGCACCGACGATGTAGTTTTCACCCGGAGGATTGACGGTCGGAATACGGACGAGATCCTGAAGCCAGGAGATCATCTCATCGCTGATTGCTTCGACGCTTCTACAGACTGCATCCTGAACGATAACGGATAGAGCTTGTGCCGCCATGAAATGGACCTCTGAAAGTGTTGGAAGAGTTGCGCTTCCCACGAAGCTGCCTCCCCCATTCTATCGGTGAGAATCGCGGAAAGATTTTTCTTCAGGCAGGGCACCGATGGTTCAAACTAGAAGGCCAGTTTTATTGCCAACTGGATGACGCGTGAGTCGTTGCCGACTGTGCTGGTGATCTGGCCAAAAGTTGATGCGCCGAAGGTTGCCACGGGTTGAGCAAAGTGGGCTTCGTTGAAGACATTGAAGACCTCGAAGCGAAACTCGAATGATTTAGCCTCTCGCAGGTTCAGAACTTTGAAGAGAGAAGCATCCGTTGTATTGAAGCCGGGTCCAACGATGGTATTGCGGCCCTCATTTCCGGTGATGCTGTTATCGATCAAACTACCGACCATGGGTAATGCAAAGCATGCGGTGCTAAAGAAGTGCTGATTTGTTGCAGTGCCTGCCTTTCGTTGACCTCCTAAGGTCGGATTGCATGTCTGGTTTGGACGGAAGGTGAGCGACTGTGCCGTGGTGGACGAATTGACTGCGGTGAGCGGGCTACCAGATTGAATCTGGTAGATGGTGTTGAACTTCCAGCCACCGATCAGCAACCTCTCAGCCAGTGAGCGATTTTCAAGCTTGGGGAATTCGTACTGCAGACTCAAAACAAAACGGTTGCGAGCGTCGAAGAGGGAGTCACCTTTTTCTCGCGTTAGCGCAGTGTCGATTGAGGCTTGATTGCCGATGGTTACTGGAAGGACAGGCCGAGAGTCGGTTCCGATGTTGAGACCAGAGAGATGATCTTGAGAGTGACTCCAGGTGTAGGCGGCTGTGGCTTGGACATGATGATAATCACGCAACTGCCAGCTGGCCTGCAAAGAGTCATACCAGGATTTGCCAGCCGCAAAGGTAGGGCGTGTAAGCCCAAATGCAGGAAAGGGGGTTCTCACTCCGGCTTTATAGGCATTGGTGCCTGGTATCGTGGAATTAGTTGGAAGTACGGTGGTTGGGTTTACCTCCATGAAGATGGGGAGGTTTTCGCCACGTGAACCGACATAGCCAAGCTCAAAGGCCATAGAGTTGGTGAGTTGTTGCTGCACGCTGACGTTGTATTGCTGCACCTGCGCGGTTTTGAAGGAGTTTGGCAGACTCCAGCCGATGAAGGTAAGGTTGGCGGGGAAGCCCGGAGCACCAACTGCAACTCCGGCGTAGGGGTTGGAGAAATATGTGGATGTAGGTGGTGTTGTGTTGGCGTAAAAGTCGATCTCCTGGAGCGGCTGGAAGGGAGGAGCGAGAGTGCCGTTCTGGAAGAAGTCTCCCTGACCGGGAACGGTGTCGTAGAAGATGCCCCATGCGGCGCGGATACTGGTTTTTCCATCGCCTCTGGGATCGATGATGATGCCGAGGCGGGGAGATACATTATTGAGGTCGGTGTTGTAGGTTGCGCGTGGAGTGTTTGCATCACCTGGATACACCAGGCCGGTAGGAGCATGCGGCTGAATAGTTGATTGTTGACCAGGATGAAGAGCGGCGAGATGATTTTTGTCTTCAACATAAGGACGATTAACTTCGTAGCGGAGGCCGTAATTCAACGTGATATGTCGATTCACTCTGAATTCATCTTGTCCATAGATGGAGTAGGTCCAGGAGGATCCGTTCAAACTGGGATCGCCTGAACCCTGCTGAAACATAAATGGGTAGCCGAGTAGAAAGTCAGAGAGTGCGTTAGTCGAAAATACTGTATTGGTGTTAAAGGTGAAGGCACCATTGGGACGATTGATGTAAAGGAGATCGATGCGATCGCGGCGAATCTCTCCGCCGAATTGGAAGACGTGCTTATGTCGACTCCAGGTAAAGTCATCGGCGATGGTATCAACGCTGTTTGCGCGGTAGGCGAATGGTTGTTGCAGGTCGCCGGTGGTGAAGTAGCCGGTAATGGTGACGTTTGGCAGGCCTGCTGCTGTAGCGTTAGTTGAGTTGAAGGCGAAACCCTGAGTAGCGAGGTCGAGGCCGCTGGTCTTGTTGGGTATGCCATCGATATTCTGCCAGGAGTACTTGGCAACGTTGATCATGCGGTCGTTGATGGTCCATGTGTCGGAGGCCAGGGCATCCTGCAGTGTGAGGATCTGACGGTTACCTACGGGCGCGAAGTTAGATGGGGTGATGGGGCCGAAGAGATTTTGATGCGCGTATAGATACCGTCCAAGGAGCGAGTGTTTTGCGCCGAGCTTCCAATCGCCTCTGAGGCCGAACATGTCTCGGTTATCGATGTTGGCAGGAGCCGCTTTATAGAAATTGCCGGGGCTGTTTGGCAGAGGAATGTAGTTTTTCAGCAGATTTGCGCTGACTACGCTGATGCGAGTCGGATCGATGACATTGGGTTCGTTGTTGAAGTTGAATTGAGTCTGGGTAAGGGGATCGATGATACGTCCGGTGCAGTTCGGCTGAAGAATAGTCGTGCATCTCCGACCTGCTCCTCCGGAATCGGCTGCCGTGGTAACGAAGAGCTCGGAGAAATCACCGCCACGTTCCGCAGAACTGAGGACGGGCTGATTGAGCACATTGCTGGTTGCATCCTTTAGGCGAAAGCCCTCGTAATAGCCGAAGACAAAGAGTTTCTCTTTGATGATCGGCGCGCCGGCTGCGCCACCGAATTGATTCTGTTGATAGTTCGGCTTGGTGGTGGAGAAGTAATTTTTGGCTGCAAGAGCAGCTTCGCGGTTGAACCACCAGAGATTGCCATGAACTTGATTAGTGCCTGAACGGGTAACGACATTGACTACGGAACCCGCATTTCGGCCGTACTGGGCTTCGTAAGAATGGGTCATGATTTTGAATTCTTGAATGGCATCAGGGGGAGGGCGCATGACGAAACCGCTGTTGAAGGAGTCGTTGTTTGGGGCTCCGTCGAGTAGAAAATTGTTGGACTGATTACGCATGCCATTGACATTAAAACTGCCAGTTACGTTGCCGAAGCCGCCAACCGTCGCGTTGCCATTGGCGCCTCCTAGGCCGGCGGGAGCAGCAATGACACCAGGAATAAGGGTGCCGAGTTGAGCGAAGTTACGGCCGTTGAGAGGCAGATCGACGATGCTTTGATGGTCGACAACTGTACCCATAGTCGCATTTCCTGTTTCGACCATAGGAGCTGTGCCTGTTACTGTGACTTCGATCGATGTACTGCCCACCTGCAGTTGAACATCAACGCGCGTGGTTCCATTGACTGCAACCACGACGTCCCGCGTTAGATTGGTTTTGAATCCGGTGAGGCTTACCTTCACCTGATAAACGTCTGGATTTACCAAGGGAATGGCAAATGTGCCACTAGGGCCCGAAGTTGTACCGCGAGTCTGGCTTGTAGCGGTGTTGAGGAGCTCAATGCTTGCAGATGGCAGCACTCGTCCTGCGGGATCCGTAACGACACCAACGATCTGGCCTGTCGCCTGTCCTAAGGCTGATGTCGAAAGCAGAAGAGGTGCGGCGAACAAGGAAAGCTGTAGGCTTCCATGCAAAGAACTGTGTCGAAGAAATTTAAAAGGGAAGCTCAAAAGGGCGAGGAAACTCTTGCGCATGGTATCTCCGAGATGCCACTGAATAGAAGGCACTGCATAAATGCACGGAAGCTACGGACGCCTACGGCCAACAGAAACAGGGCTGTATGGCTCTATCTAGGACTACGCGAGAGACAACACGACTGTAGCTTTAGATACATGGAAGATGGTTGCGAAGATAAACTGCCGAATCATGAATGTCAACTCTGTGTATATCGATTTCAAGTCATTTTTTGTTTGCATGTTGATGCGGTTGGCCGAATACGAGGACACGCAGCACTGTATATCTGCAAAAACTCTCATAAGACTTTCAAAGAAAGTGTAGTTTTTAGAACCCATAGTAAATAAAACGATTGCTTTAGATGAATATATTTTTGCAAGCAAATAAATATTGCGTAGGTTAGGGTCGGACTCGAGAGATCGAATCGAAATTATCGTATCGGTTGCAAATATAGGGAAAATCCCCGTTCTTTTTTATTGGGAACAATGTAGCAAATGCATATATTAAAATCTGGGTGCCATTTTATGCAAGATATTAAATTGTCATTGTAATAAATATTCAATTTAGATATACGTAATCAACGTATGCGCATTTTTAAAGAGTTGAGTGACTGTTTTTTCTACGAATCCCTGCGTCACATATCTTTTGCTTCAACATGTGGGGTGCTAACACTCTGTAGCGAAACTGGTAATTGAAGAATGACGAAGACACAGATAGATCGAGCTCAAAGAAGGCAGGGTATTAGACGCATCGATCTCGCCTATGTGGAGCTTGCGTCAAGCGAGATTGCACGCGACATCAATCGGGATGTAATTCTGGAACTTGTCCGTACGAAACAGCCGATTGCACGTGCGGATCTATCGCGTAGTTCGGGTTTGCAACCGAGCACGGTCTCCTCGATCGTAGAACAGCTTTTAGAAGAGAAATGGATCGTCGAAGGTGCGGCCGCTCGGAGGCCACGGGGTCGCAGGCCTACCATGCTTTCGCTGAATGGCGATATGGTGATTATCGTCGCCGATATACGACCTGACCAGGCAATCATTGCTGTTGTCGATCTAAACGGACGGTTTCTGTCTCGTGAGGCGATACCGCTTCTCACAGATCCTGAGCGGGGCGTAGGCAACGTGATCGATTGTATGGAGAGGATGCGAGCGAGATATCCGGAAAAGTCATTCGAGGGTATTGGTCTCAGCCTTCCTGGGCGCGTCGATCCTATTTCTCAACGCCTGATCCTGGCGCCCAATATGAAATGGTCGAATTACGACATCAAGAAGGCGATTGAGCGGCGCATTCCTCTGCAGGTAGAGATGGACAACGCCGCCAATGCGTGCCTCCTTTCGGAGCTTTGGTTTGGCAGGATGGATGGAATTCGCAATGCCGTACTCATCACAATCTCGGAAGGTGTCGGGGCGGCTATTTTATTGAACGGTCAGTTAGTGACAGGCAAGTCTGGCCTGGCAGGTGAGTTTGGACATGTACCACTCAATCCGAGCGGGCCGCAGTGTAGTTGCGGTCGCAACGGGTGTTGGGAGATGTACGCGTCTTCCCGTGCGGCGCTTCGATTTTATGCAGAGCTCTCTCCCAAGACGCCTGCTTCAACCATCCAAGAGTTGTTGAATCGAGCAGAAAATGGGGATCGCAAAGCAATAGAGGCGCTAAGCCGACAGGCAATGTTTCTGGGACAGGGACTCAGATTGATTACAACTGCGTTGTCTCCGGAGCTGATTTTGTTGACCGGAGATTTGACTATCTCCTGGGCGAGGTTTGGAGTCCTCGTAGAAGCGGAATTAAACGGCAAAATGCTGGCCGGTACTCCTCCCCGACTGATGGTTACTACAGACGCGGAGCTAGCGCGGCTTCGAGGTGCGGCAGCCCTTGTTCTTCAGCGTCACTCTGGATACCACCGTCCGGCTCATTCGTCAGTCGAAGGGCAGGGAGGTCGCGAGCGCAAAGGTGGAGCCTCAATCGGAGGGAAGGCAAAGCGGCAGAAGAGGTGACAGGGCAGGACGAGATGACGCTGCAGGGCAGATAAGCTCCAACCCTCTCCTCAATCTTCTTGACTTATATTGCAAATTGCGATATAAATATTGCGATTTGCAATAGCCATGAAGCTCGCAGACAAAATACGTTACCTTCGCGAAGTTGAAGGCAACTTGCGTGGCCTCGACCGAGCCATGACCCAGCAGGAACTCGTTCGTGCAATTCAACAGGAAAACACTACAACCAAGAAGGTCGCTAAAGGCAGTATTAGCCAGTCGTACCTCTCACAGATCGAAAGCGGCGCTCGTCCGCACCTCACTAACACCACACGTCTTCTGCTGGCGAAATTCTTCAAGGTTCATCCTGGCTATCTCGTCGACGACCCTGAGGGTTATCACTCCGAGCTTCTCTCAGACCTCCGAACCGCCGAGGATAAGCTTGACCTCTGGCTCATCGCCGGCGCCGAGCGCTTCCGTCGTGATCCTATGCTCTGTCAAGCACTTCTCACCTTGGCCAATCACGCTGATTCACGTCGCTGCTTTCTCCTCATTGAGGCAATCATCGAGACGCCCGCTCTTGTCGATCGTCTTTTGCACGTCCTACGTCCCGAAGCCCCATCGTCTGCGTCCGCTCTTAGCAAACCGGCTCAGAAAAGAGCCGCAAAACGGAGCACCAAATGAATACCTTCTATCTCATCTGTTTCTGCGTAGGTCTTGTCCTTAGTCTTTTATCTGTTGTTGGAGGGTTCGCTCACCTGCACATAGGCCGCATCCATATTGGCCACATGGCGCATGGTCACGCTTCGCACGGGAGCGTGCATCGCAGTCCAAGTCCCTCTGCCGTCAATGGCTTCACCATCACTGCGTTCCTGTGCTGGTTCGGTGGTGTTGGGTACCTTCTTCACCAGTTCAGCATCTTCGCCGCGCCTCTCATTCTTTTCCTCGCGATACTGGGTGGTGTAGTCGGAGCAGCACTCTTATGGGTCGTTCTGTTCAAGCTCCTTCTCCCTCGTGAACGCATTCTCACACTTGAAGACACCGAGATGGCCGGCGTGCTTGCCCATGTCAGCAATACCATTCGAGACAGCAATAGCATCGGCGAAA
>DATHHN010000062.1:0-8748 GCA_035317185.1 Edaphobacter sp. | reverse complement strand
AGCTTCGACCATGGAGGGAATCGCGCAATCCGTAGGAGTTCACCCTGCTCACTTGTCAAGGGAGTTCAAGCGCTGGTTTCGCCTCACCCCCGGAGAGTATGTGAGGGAATATCGCGTGAATCTCGCAAAAGAGCAACTCAGAGAGACTGAATCCTCATTGGCAGAAATCGCCCACGGAGCTGGTTTCGCAGATCAAGCGCATTTCTCAAATGTTTTTCGAAGGCATACTGGCCTCACCCCTTTCGGCTATCGTCGCCTTTTCAAGACTCACGCTGGTCTCGCACATCGCTCGGGAATCTGACTGTCCGGAAGTTGGCCTATGGATCACCGGCGTGCGCCAGATGGCGGGCTCCCCTGAGACGTTGGAGAAACGCAGAAACGGAGAACTTGACTTCGACCCCGATACGCCTGAGGTACTCGCCATGCCGGGTGCAATCGATACCGGCGCCAACGCGCCTACCCTTCTGCCCCTTGATGACTTTGCGAGCTGTTGGTTCCACGCATCCATGCCTGCAACGCGGGTTGCGTCCGGCTTCTGTCGTGCGATTTCGAGAATGTTTCCGAGACCTTCGCATCCTGGGGCATCCACACACTCGGAATGCTGGCTGATCTTCCAGAGAAGGAGTTGATTGCCCGGATGGGTCAGCAGGGTAAGCGGCTGCGTCAGCTTGCCAGAGGTACGTTACCCCATTTCTTTCAGCCCGTCGAGTCGTCGTTCATCCTTGAGGAGAAGATGGAACTCGACTCTCCGGTTGAGATTCTGGATTCACTGCTCTTCGTGGCCAGGGTGATGCTCGAACAGCTCATCTTGCGCGCTACCTCGTGCGTTTTAGCTTTGGCGTCTGTCACGATCACGTTATCGCTCGATGGAAACAGATCCCACGTGCGGACCGTGCGGCCGGCTCTACCGACAAACGATCGGCAACTTTGGATTAAGCTGATGCACCTGGACCTGGAGGCCCACCCGCCACCGGCGGCCATCCTCGCCCTGACACTCAGTGCAGAACCCGGCAGCATCAGTAAAGTGCAGCTAGGGCTATTTTCTCCGCAGCTACCGGAACCCTCACGCCTCGATGTAACCCTCGCACTCATCGCCAAGATTGTTGGCGAGGAGAATGTCGGCAAAGCGGTTCTGCTCGACACGCATCACGAACAGGAAGCATTCCGTCTCGATCGGTTCACGGTCCCGACCTCGGAGCCAACTGGCACAGTCATGGTTCAAGGCTGTTCTGCGATGCGAGAGCTTCGTCCTGCCGAGTGCGTCCGAGTCGTATCGGCTGAAGGCAGGCTAGACGCAATCCTTTTTCGGCAGAAACGGTATGTCGTCGTGCGAGCGTATGGACCATGGCGAGCGAGCGGCGAGTGGTGGAACTCGAGTCTTTGGGGATGTGAGCAATGGGATATCGCGGCCCGTGCCGACGACAGTCCATTGTTGTGCTGTTGCCTGGTGCGCGATCTCATGCGGAACCAATGGCAGATAGCGGGCCTCTATGACTGAGCGCTATATAGAGTTACATGCAGCGAGCGCCTTCAGTTTTTTGGAAGCGGCCTCTCAGCCGGAGAAATTGATAGAGCGCGCAGTCGAATTAGATATGCCTGCGATGGCGTTGTTGGATCGAAATGGCGTCTATGGCTCGGCACGGTTTCACACCTCGGCGAAGCGAAACAACATCCGCGCCCATATAGGAGCCGAGATTGCTGTGTCGAGTTTCGGCTCGCGACTCGTGCCCCCTGCCTGGTTGCCGCACCAATATTCTCCGGAGCCCGCACGTGTGTCCCTACTTTGCGAATCGCGCATCGGTTATCAAAATCTTTGTCAGCTCATCACCAGGTTCAAGATGCGGGAACGGGGCAAGACTGAAGGGGCTGCAACGACGCTCGATCTCCAACAGTATGCTTCAGGCCTCGTGTGCCTGACAGGCGGAGATGAAGGTCCTTTGGCTGCGGCCTTAGTGAATGGAGGCGAAGAGGCCGGACGCAAGACCGTCGAAAAGCTCATGCAGACCTTCGGACCGCAAAATGTCTATATCGAATTGCAGCGCCATCAGGAGCGGGAAGAAGAGTGGCGCAACCAGGCCGCACTTCGCATCGCACGCTCACTCAATTTGCCGGTCCTCGCGACCAATGGCATATGTTACGCCACGAAGTATGAGCGCGAGGTACTGGATCTCTTTACCGCCGTGCGTCATCACACAGACCTTGATCATGCCGGTCGACTGCTCGCACTCAACAGCCAGAGGTATTTTCGTCCCGCAAAAGAGATGACCAGGCTCTTCAAAGATGTCGAGGGTGCAGTATGGAATACAGTCGATCTTTCCGCTCGGCTGCAGTTCGAACTAGGGGATCTAGGCTACGAGTTTCCACGGTATCGGGTTCCCGATGGCGAGACGATGGGCAGCTTTCTACGCAAACGTGTTGAAGAGGGCGTGACCCATCGCTACGGGCCGAAACGTGACCGGGGACTCCTGGAACGGGCGAAGAAGCAGGTTGAGCACGAACTAGCGCTCATCGCCAAGCTGGGCTTTGCAGGATACTTTCTGATCGTGTGGGACATTGTGCAGTTCTGCAAGAAACACGGCATTCTGATTCAGGGTCGCGGAAGCGCAGCAAATTCAGCAGTCTGCTATGCACTCGAAATTACCGCAATCGATCCCGTAGGAATGGACCTTTTGTTCGAACGCTTCCTGAGCGAAAGCCGTGGAGAATGGCCAGATATTGATCTTGACCTTCCCTCAGAGGAAAAGAGGGAACAGGCCATCCAATACGTCTACCGGCGTTATGGCGAACTCGGTGCTGCCATCTGTGCGAATGTGATCACCTACCGGGGCAAGTCTGCGGCTCGCGAAGTCGGCAAGGCACTTGGGTTTGATAGCGAATCATTGCAGAGACTGTCTTGTCTCGTAGGTCACTTCGAATGGAGGGGGCCGGAGGACACGATGGCCCATTCGTTCCAGAACGCAGGGTTCGATCTAAAGCATCCGCGCATCGCGAAGTATCTGGAGCTTTGTATGCGCATCCAGGACCTGCCCCGGCACCTCGGTCAGCACTCCGGGGGCATGGTGATATGCCAGGGCGCTCTCGATCGTGTCGTTCCACTGGAACGCGCATCTATGCCAGGCCGAACAGTCGTGCAGTGGGACAAAGAGGACTGCGCCGACCTTGGCATTATTAAGGTTGATCTCCTTGGGTTAGGAATGATGGCTGTTCTCAAAGATTGCCTCGAGCTGATCCCGGAGCATCACGGTGAAAGCGTCGATCTGGCGCAACTGCCGGAAGATATTGAGGTCTATCGCACGCTGCAACGTGCGGACACTGTCGGGATGTTTCAAGTTGAGAGCCGTGCGCAGATGGCGTCGCTGCCACGAAATCACCCGGAAAAGTTTTACGATGTCGTGGTACAGGTAGCCATCATCCGACCAGGGCCGATCGTGGGCAAGATGATGCATCCCTACATGCGCAGACGACAGAAGAAAGAGGAGATCACCTATCCTCATCCCTCACTGAAGCCGGTACTGGAACGCACTCTCGGTGTTCCACTCTTTCAAGAGCAATTACTCCGCATGGCGATGACCGTCGCCAACTTTACCGGAGCAGAAGCCGAAGAACTGCGCCGCGCCGTAGGAATGCGTCGTTCCTGGGAACGCATGAAAAACCTCGAAGGTAAGTTGCGGGATGGCATGACTGCAAACGGCATCGATACTGCAACGCAGGAAACCATCATCCAGAACATCAGTTCGTTTGCACTTTATGAATTTCCGGAGTCCCATGCAGCCAGCTTCGCATTGATTGCGTATGCTTCGGCCTACTTCAAAGTGAAATATCTCGCCGCGTTCACTTGCGCCATTCTCAACAACCAGCCGATGGGCTTCTATTCACCCGCAGTCCTGGTGAAGGATGCGCAAAGACACGGACTTCGTATAAAGCCTATGGACGTTCAAGTGTCGGAATGGGCATGCACGATTGAACATGAAAGTGACAGTAGCCTCTCGCTGCGTCTTGGACTCGGCTATGCGAAGGGCCTGCGGAAGCAATCCGCGGAGGCGATTGCTTATTCGCGCGCCAACGAAGGCAAATTTCGGTCAGCAGAGGATCTGGTGTCGCGTGTTCCAGGCCTCAATCGCAAAGAACTCACGCTGCTTGCCCGCATTGGTGCGCTCAACAATCTCGACGGAATCGAACATCGCAGGGATGCTCTTTGGCAGGTGGAACGTGCCGGCAAGCTGGAAGGTCCTCTTCTTCGACAGAAGAGCGAGTCATTGAGAGATGAATCGGAGACGTTACCTTTGAAACAGATGAGTACGGAGGAGCGCTTGATTGCCGACTATGCCGGCACGGGCCTTACCGTCGGAAAACACCCGATGGCCTACCGACGAGGCGATCTGAGGAGACAACAAATCTTGTCCGCAGAAGAATTGAGACATCGGCCCGATGGGGATTACGTCCGAACCGCGGGCTGCGTAATTGCTCGCCAACGTCCCGGCACCGCAAAGGGATTCATCTTCCTCTCGATGGAGGATGAGACTGGAATCGCCAACGTCATTGTGACCCCGGACCTCTATGAGCGAGAGCGGCTTGTGGTCACACGCAGCAAGTTCATTCTTGCAGAGGGACCGCTGCAAAACCAGGACGGCGTGATTCATGTAAAGGCGACACGTCTGCGGTCCCTGTCAGATCAGACACTGGAGGTTCACTCCCATGACTTCCACTAACGCAGGTAAACAGATAGGCGGCTATCGACGAGAGGTAGATTACCAAAAACTTGGCCCCGCTCTGCTGATTGCCTCCAGTCTGGTCTTGGCTATCCGAACGGCAAAATGGACCCCAACCCATAGTGATGGACTCTCTACAGTGGATTGGGATAAAGAAGTGGAACATAGCGCTCGTATCGCGAAACTCGTGCTTTCGTATCTCACCGCCCGCTACCCTGAACTCTTTCAGGTGAAAGACGTGCCTTGGTTCGTCGCTACCGATGAAGAAGTTCCGAAGTAACCTCTGTAGATACGCCACAACTAGAGGGCTCGTATTTCATCCCAAGTGAGCGCATCCATAAGGAAGTCAATGAACGCTTGAATGGTGGGGAACCGTGCGTCGAAGTCGGTGCCCAGAGGGCAATGCAGATCCCGGTTAGGCAAACGTTCCCTGATAATCATGAAGATTTCCATCCAGTTCAGTCCGTCTAATTCTCCTCTGAGAGATTGCTGCGGCTGGACGGCAAAATGTTTGTCGAAACCGACGCCCAGCGAAACGCGGACGGGCTGAGGGACCTCCAGAGCCTCTTCAAAGACGGGAAGGATAAAGTGCTCCACGCGACGGCGCTGCAATTGCGGACTCGGTACCTGCCCTGGTGTAAGCAGGTCGCGCAACCGCTCAATCAATCGGGATTGCGGGTGATCGGTGTTCAAGAGGTTTACGGATTGATATTCCTGAAGCTTTGGAAAGGGTTCGCCGTCAATGAGAATCGGAATGATGAGCTTATGCTGGGCTAGCGCCGCGTCGATCTCTCGATTCACAAAGACCGATTCACGGGCTTCAGGAGACATGAGGACAAGAAAGACTTTGCACTCCTGGATACGCCGAAAGATAACATTTTCCCATGATTCGCCGTATTCGAGTCTGTTATCGATCCAGGGAGGAATTTCCTCCCGCGCAAGATATGCCGCGAACTGGCGGACGATTCCCTCATTCTTGTGGCTGTAGGAAAGAAAAGCATGGGCCGTTTCAGGTACAGGAGGAGGGGTGGGGGAACGCGCTCCAGCGGGCGATCCGCAGAATCACTAGGCCTGCCTGGGGCTCGTGTCCCGAGTTCCGAGCCCGGCTCTGAGGCGCTGATCGTGACCGCTTTCCCAGGCGACGTAAAGAGTGGCTTGAAGAGACTCTTGAGATTCATCTTGCGGAGCAGTCTACCGCTTTTCTGTCTGAGACGGTACGGCCGGCCCCCTCCGTGCTTCAGCTAAAACTCGCTAATGTATCACTTCCTATATCTCGCTCATCTATCTCGACGAGGAGCTCGACGAGGAGAAAGCAGTCTCTCCACCGGGCACTCATGGCTGCACCTCGGGCGATTCGACGGGCGCTGGGGCAGCATCCTTCGGCTTGCGGCGTGGTTCTCGTGCTCTCGCCCAGGGACCGGCGCGGCGCACAAACTCGTGGACTGCGGCGTCCAGTTTGATACGCGCATCTTGCAGGTCGTAGAGGTTCCAGCATATCGAGCAACCGCCCCTGATTCCGGCGCGGCCATCCTTCTCAGGGTTGTAGCGCGGATGACGTACACACTTGGCCGTAACCCGCTCGCGAACGGTCAGCTTGTAGTTGAACTTCAACATGGCGCACCTGTCCTTTTGGTGGGGAAGGGGAGGCCGGTGCTGCCGGCCTCCCCTCGGTTAGCGGTTGGTGTGTTTGGCCTTGGTTGAGGCCGTCTTCTTAGCTTTAGTTGAGGCCTTCTTTGCTGGCTTGACTGACTTGGGAGCGGGAAACATCGCCTCAGCCGCTTCGAGCAGGTCGGTTTCCTCTGTTCGGGGGATATCGACGTAGCTGCCGAGAGCGATTTCAGCAAAGAACAGGGGCAGGGATGCAATCGGGAGTTCGGTGAGGGCTTTCGCGCATACGTCCTCTGAGGACTGCGCCATGCTCTCATCATTGTCGAGCCGCATCGCCATGTGCTCAAGGCTGCTGTCCAGATCTCCAAGCACCAAGACTCCAAGCAGGAAGCGGGTCTGTGGGTCGGTGAGAGTGGAAGGAAAACGTTGCATGATGGCAGTGAACCGCTTCTCACGCTTGGCCTGTGCCTTCTTCCTCGCCTCTCGCTCTTGTTGGACCTTCTTCTGGCGCTCCTCGAAGTCGGCGCTCACAGCAATTGCACGGCGGGGATGGTGGACAGCGCAATCAGGGTCAGTGCAGACGTTGACGCGCTTGCCTACGTTGTTGCCGTAGGTGATGAGCGCTGCCTTGGTGGAGTTGCAAACAGCGGTGGCTGCCTCTGCCTCGTCCTCATCGTCAGGCTCTTGCTCATCCTCCACGCTGGCGGGTATCTCGGTGGCTTTTACGATGGTGTACTCGTAGGGTAAGAGTTCGTCGTCGCGCCTCTCTTCTTTGCTGCGCCACGCGGTGCTGATCTGTACCAGTTCCGGCTCTGCGGCCTTGATACGTTCGATGAACACTGCGACCTTGGTGTGATAGCACTTCGGGTCGAGGCATTATGTGGAATCTGGGCAAATTGCAAGTCTTTCCCGCTGGTTCCTGGCCTGGTGCGCGATTTGTGAGGCGACGCGAAGGCCCGGGGAAGGATGAATTAAAGAAGGTAGTGTCCTGTGCGGTCTTCCATTCTGGACACTAGCCAGATCCTTGCACCGTGGGTGTCCGCTGCCGATCAACGGTGTTCAGAATCGGTCAGAGTGGATGTTGAACATGCGGAGGCACTGCATTATTTCCGGTCCTTAGACTGGGAACATTTGGCCAAAGAATTGCGTATGTTTAGGCGTGAAAATCTTTAGGAGGTTTGCCTTGACCAGCAAACGATGGATGTTCTTGCTGCCGCTCACGTTCTTCTTCTCGATTCTGTCCAGCACTGGGCAAACAAGCAAGCAGCCCGATGCACTTTTCGAAACGATCAAATCCCTCGATGCGAAGCTCTTTACCGCATACAACCATTGCAACCTGGAGACACTTGGCTCCATGGTTTCGGATGATCTTGAGTTCTATCACGACCAGACAGGACTGATGGTTGGGAAAGCGCCTTTTCTCGCGGCAATCAAGCAGAACATCTGCGGTAAGGTACAGCGTACCCTGCTGGAAGATACTCTTGAGGTTTATCCCTTGAAAGGATACGGAGCGGTGGAAATCGGAATTCATCGCTTCCATCACCCCAACGAACCAGACAATGTCGGAGATGCCAAGTTCGTGACAATCTGGCATGACGACAACGGGGTATGGAAAGTCACGCGAGTGATCAGCTACGAGCATAACCAGGGGTTGCTGGCGAAATAGTGCCCAAAACTAATCATCGGATTCTAAGCCATACTGCGGTCGTTGTTGCGTCTGAAAGCGGCACCGCGAGGAATAGCGTACGTCCCGCTCAGGAGTCTCCTCTGGATGCGATCGGTGCCGCCCACAGCGATGTGATCGGTACCAGGTCAGCACCGATTTGCCGAGGCGTTGGTCCTGCGGGAGTCGGCACATCCACCAACTTCGACAGGAGGTTTTCGTAGGCCGCGACACCATCTTCAACAGCAGCCTGCTCCGCCTCGCCAAGCGGAATCTCCTGGAGTAACCGCAACAGGTGCGTCTTGCCCTCCAGCAGCAAGGCCGCGGTTGACTCCTTCGGCATATAGAAATCGCACTTTGCGCAGGCCATGCGATGCTGGCACTGCTCAAAGAAGTCATAGGTGCAATAGCCGTGGCCAAGGTCGTAATACTTCCACGGCTCAGTCGCAGCGAGCCCACTTCGAACCACGTCCTGATCGACCAGAACCTCGATAGCGCGAAGGTTGCGGGCGAAGTAGCCTGCATCGGCGTAAGACTTGGCGACCTTTAGCGGAGTGATTTTGGCGTAGTGCTGGGTGGCTGTTGGCGTCGCGTGGCCCAGCCACTCCTGCAACTCGAAGAGGGTCATAGCCGGTGTCGGCGACGATGTTCAGGCTGTCGGCCCCGAGCGCCTTGCGTGCGGCTTGGGCCATCGGCTCCAAGGAGCGGTTGTCGGCTGCGTCCAGCGTTACCGCATGCGTTACGATCAGCGCATGTTCGGCATCGACC
>DATHHN010000061.1:0-91517 GCA_035317185.1 Edaphobacter sp. | reverse complement strand
ATCGAGCGTGGCAAGATCAAGGTAGGCGAGGCCTGCTCGATCGTCGGCTTCCGGGACACGCAGCAGACGGTGTGCACGGGCGTGGAGATGTTCAAGAAGCAGCTGGACGAGGGTCTGGCGGGCGACAACGCGGGTCTTCTGTTGCGCGGTATCGCGAAGGAAGATGTGGAGCGCGGCATGGTGTTGGCCAAGCCGGGATCGATCACGCCGCACACCCAGTTCAAGGGCGAGATCTATGTGCTGAGCAAGGAAGAAGGCGGTCGTCATACACCGTTCTTCAACGGCTACCGTCCGCAGTTCTACTTCCGCACGACGGACGTGACGGGCTCGGCGAAGCTGCCGGAAGGCACGGAGATGGTGATGCCTGGCGATAACATCCAGCTGGAGATCACGCTGCACACGCCGGTGGCCATGGAGAAGGGTCTGCGCTTCGCGATTCGCGAAGGTGGACGCACTGTCGGCGCCGGTACCATCAGCGAGATCTTGAAGTAGTTTTCAGCAACTCCGGCCGGGGCAGGATTTCTGCTCCGGCTTTGGGTTTGCTATTCAAAATAAAAGGGTTTTGCGGGGGCGGTATAAAGGCCTGTAAAATCGGTTAGGATAGAAAGATGCGCGAAATTATTACACTGCAGTGCCCCGAGTGCAAGAACAGGAACTACTCAACGACGAAGAACAAGAAGACGACCACTGGCCGCCTCGAGTTCTCGAAGTTCTGCAATACCTGCCGCAAGCACACGGACCACAAAGAGACGAAGTAAGCAGATTTAGCCGTTTGGCTTGTTCGGCCAGTGGCTCGACCGGGGGAGTAAGCTCAACGGTTAAACTGTCGGTCTCCAAAACCGAACTTCTCGGTTCGAATCCGAGCTCCCCCGCCAGTTTGCCCGGTCCTGAGTCCGGACAGATAAATAACAGCAGTTACTCAGCAACTCGAAGGTTTGAGGCAGTACGATGGCCAAGTCAATAGCAGTAGCGGAACAGCCCAGCACTGGGATGCAGCAGTTGAAGTCGCTGCCGGAGCGTCTCGGCAGCTTTTTGAAGGACGTTCGCAGCGAGATGCGCAAGGTCATTACGCCCTCGCGCGCAGAGGTCCAGGCGACGACGACGGTTGTCATCGTTACGGTCTTCATCTTCGCCGCGTACTTCTGGCTGGTGGACAACATCATTGGCCGGTCGATTGAGGCGCTGCTGCACCACATGACCAAGCGCTAAACAGAGTTCCTAGAAGTTCCCGCAGTAGAGAGAAGCAGACGATGCGCGAAGAAGGCACAACCATGGCGGAAGAGCAGCAGAATCCGGAAGAGCACAAGACCGAGGCATCGAACGCCAGCGGCGAGCCGTCCTCGGAACAACCGACAGACCAGCTTGCTCCGCCGGTCAACGACAACTTCAAGTGGTACATCATCCACGCCTATTCCGGCTTCGAGCGGAAGGTGAAGGAGTCGCTTGAGAGCCGCATCACCGCCTTCGGCCTGCAGAACCGCATCGGCCGCATCATGATTCCGACCGAGCCAGTGACCGAGCTGCGCAACGGCAAGAAGTACACAATCGAGCGCGTCTTCCTTCCGGGCTACGTCCTGGTAGAGATGGAACTCGACAACGATCTTTGGCACGTCATCAAGAACACGCCGCGAGTCACGGGCTTCCTTGGAACGGGCGACAATCCGGTGGCGCTTTCCGAGCAGGAAGTAAGCTCGATCATCTTCCGCTCCGATGTGTCGAAGGACAAGCCTTCCATGAAGGTAAAGTTCGACAAGGGCGAGCAGGTCCGTATCAACGAGGGCCCATTCGCGAACTTCACGGGAACCGTCGATGATGTCAATGAAGACCGCCAGACACTGAAGGTGATGGTTAGCATCTTCGGTCGCTCCACCCCAGTCGAGATCGAGTTCTCGAAGGTAGACAAGGTCGAGGAATAGTATCTTCCCGGCCGCGAAGGCAGCAGGGAAGCAGAGATTTTAGAAGCATCCAAATCAGCAGCTGGCAGCAGCCTGCCGCTAGAAGCATAAAGAGGATTTACCGCAATGGCACCGAAGAAGATTACTGGATACGTCAAACTTCAGATCATGGCCGGCAAGGCCACCCCTGCACCTCCCGTCGGTCCCGCGCTCGGTCAGGCGCAGGTCAACATCATGGAGTTCTGCAAGCAGTTCAACGACCGCACTAAGGCTCCGGATCTGGCCGGACTCACCATCCCGGTGGTGATCAGCGTTTACGCCGATCGCACTTTCAGCTTTGTCACCAAGACCCCCCCGGCTCCTGTGCTTCTGCTCAAGGCCGCCGGTATCGCCAAGGGCTCGGGCACTCCGAACAAGGAGAAGCTCGGCAAGGTGACCGAGAAGCAGATCCGCGAGATCGCCACGCAGAAGATGCCGGATATGAATGCTGCGTCGGTCGAAGCAGCGATGAAGACCATTCGCGGCACCGCCCGCTCCATGGGGATAGACGTCGTAGCTTAGGCACTACTCGTTTCGCAGATTCAAAAGAGGACATTGGCAGGGCTTTGACGGCGACCGTCATCGGCCTGCTGATGTCCTCTTTTTCGTGAGCGGAGAGTAATACTCAGATCAGGTGATCACAGTGCCACCATCTGATGAAGCGAGTAGTCTATTGTGGGTGCCAAGTCTTCTTCGGAGAGCGATTATGCAAGCTGAATCTGGTCGTACGCTCGTGATCGTCGCCTACAAGCCTAAACCTGGTAACGAGGCCGACCTGTTGCAACTGACTCGAGAACACGTCCCTCTGCTTCAAGCACAAGGAATGGCCACAAATCGTGCCGTCACCGCATGCCAAGCGAAGGACGGCACCATTGTCGAAGTGTTCGAGTGGGAGGTCGGTGGCGTGGAACGTGCTCACGCCAATCCTGCTGTGACGAAGCTATGGGAACGATATGCCCTCGCCTGCGACTTCGTCCCGTTGGCCTCACTTCCCGAATCATCCACCATGTTCGCATCGTTCGTCCCTCTCACCCTCTAAGCGAAGAGCTGTCGTTGGGCCGGTGCACGCGCACTCGTCGGCTGTCTCCTTGTTTCGTCTCCTGTTCGTGGCAGCAGGCTATCCTTCGACCGCTCTCCCAGGCCATATTTGCGGCAGACGCGTCCGACGATCTGGGCCATCTCCTGCTTGTAAGCGGGAGTAGCAAAGTCAGCGTTGCCGAAGCGTTTGGCGTACTCCTGTTGAAGAGAAGGGAAGTGCTCACGAACGAAGCTCAGGTAGGTAGGACGTGAGCACGGCTTGAGGAAGAGCGGACTGGCGGCGAAGAAGCTCGCACCAGCCTCCGCTGCGCGACGGGCCATACCGTCCAGCGCCTCCTCCGAGTCGGTAATTCCAGGCAACAACGGCGAGCAAAGGATACCTGTGCGAATGCCCGCTCGACGCAGTCGTGAGACAGCCCGAAAGCGAAGATCGGGACGCGGCGCTCGCGGCTCCAGTATTCGGGCAAGCTCAGTGTTCGCGGTCGTAATCGTAATGTGGACTACCAGCGTATTTCGTCGCGCAATTTCAGTCAGCAGATCGGTGTCCCGTTCGATCAGCCTCGACTTGGTTACGATTCCCAACCGGTAGCCTGATTTGCGGGCGAAGACCTCCAGCAGGCTGCGGGTAATGCGCGCTCTCCGCTCGATGGGCTGGTAGGGATCGGTCGCGGTTCCGAGGGCAATCTCCTCGGAGGGATTAATCTTTCGCAGCTCCTGTTCGAGCAGCCATGCGGCGTTCTGTTTGAGGAAGATGAGCCGTTCGAAGGTCTCCGGGTCACGCAGGTCGACGGCGCTGGTTGTCGCTGTCGTTTTGGTGGTGATCGGCGAGGCCCCCACGAACTCGCCTCCTGCGCTTGCCGGAGCCTTGGGCGCCATGAACTCATGCGTGTAACGCGCATAGCAGTAACGGCACCCAAACTCGCATCCTCGGTATGGATTGATGCTCCAGGCCATCCAAAGCTGGCGCTTGGAGATGGAGCGATTCAAAATACTGCGAACCTGAAGCGCCTTGAACTCAACCAAATGGCCTTCGTCGGCATGTTCAGCCTGAGCGGCGAGACGGGCGATTCCGGTCAGTTGCTGAGGGAGGATTGGGAAGAGTAACGCACTGTTTATGTTCGCCATTTGTTCGCCTCTATGGAATGAGAATAGGCTTGTCTCAGTGATTCGTCAAGTGGCTGGGTTTAACAGGATTTTCGACGGATATTCCCCATAGGCGCAAGATGTAACGGAGACGTATGTATAGTCACGATCTATCTGAATGAACGTTCGCGATCACGCTCGGAGAGCAACGCGCCATCCTCTGCGGAGATTTCTGCTCTTCATGTTTCTGCTGATCTCTGGCAGCAATTCCGCCACTGCAGCTGCGAAGAAAGTTCCAACGGCAGCGATCGTTCCAGCAAGCCTGTCATTTCCAGCCACTGCTCCGGGAACAATCGGCGTCGCACAAACGGTAACTTTGTCGAACACCGGCGCGGCAACCCTAAAGATCACCGGGATTACGTTAACGGGTGCCGATCCCACTGTCTTCTCATTGAAAAAGACCTGCGGCGCCAAGCTATCGAAAGGCGCGAGCTGCGCACTTTCGATTGCCTTCAAACCAACTTCATCCGCGAATTTCGCTGCAACGGTAAGTGTCGCGGATAATGCTGCTGGCTCTCCTCATACGGTCGTTATCAGCGGGACCGGTATAGCGGCTCCATCTTCGCAGACCCTGATCATCGAGCCAGATCAAGGACTAGCGCCGATCTATAACCTGCTCAATTCTGCTAAAAGTACGATCGATATGACGATGTACGAACTGGTAGACACTCAATGCCAGCAGATCCTTACTCAGCAGGCTGCCAAGGGAGTTGTCGTGCGGGTCATCCTTGATCAGGCGTTGGAAAAGACGAGCAATACGCCGGTATACACCTACCTCAACGCCAACGGAGTGAAGGCGGTCTGGGCTAACCCGATCTTCCAGGCAAGCCATCAGAAGACCATCACCATCGACGGTAAAACTACTGCCGTTATGTCGTTGAACCTCACGAGCCGGTATTACTCCACTTCGCGCGATCTTGCCATCATTGAAACCAATCCCAACGACATCGCCGCCATCGAGAAGACCTTCAATGCAGACTTCACCTCCAGCTCGATCACACCGCCTAACGGGGATGATCTTATATGGAGTCCTACCAACTCGCTTACTTCGCTGCTGGCCATGATCAACGCTTCCAAGTCCACACTTGAGGTGGAGAATGAGGAGATGGGTGATGCCCAAATCGTCGCGGCACTGGAGTCCGCTGCCAAAAGAGGTGTTCAGGTTGAGGTCGCAATGACGAATGGCGGCAACTACGCCACGGAGTTCAATGCGCTTAAAGCCGCCGGCGTTAAATTGAGTACCTACACTCCCACGGCACCGCTCTATATCCATGCCAAGATGATTCTCGTTGACAATGGACAAAGCGGTCAGCAGGCCTTTGTCGGATCGGAGAACTTCAGCAATCCATCTTTGACGGAGAACAGGGAACTGGGCCTGAGCCTGACGGACCCAGCGATTCTTCAATCGCTTAATACTACTTTTGCGAGCGACTTCAAAGGGGGAACTCCCTGGCCGTAGTCGGGATTGTGGAGTTTAGTTACACTTCGTCGATGAACTTGATTGAGACTCCCTTACTGGAATACGTGAAACTCACGGAAGCGGCCTAATTACGGCCGTTGTGATATCGGCAATAGTCGAATCGATTGTCTTTGTTTGTGTGTCCGCAAAAGTCAAGAATGACTGTGTCTTCCCTGTCTCTCAGTTGAACGAGGAAGTAGGCAACCTTCTTTTCTGATTGAAGGTCAACTATCAACTCAGGAGTTAGCGGTACGGTTTCAGCTGTGTACGCCATCGATTCAGTTCTGGAGGGTAGAAAAAGTGGAACTTGGCTGCCGTTCCTTTCCTCGATAAGCGCCCACAACTGATCTTCGAGAGACTTCATCTGAGTCGGATCGTCGTAGGAAGGCTGTATACCTGTGACACTTAGAGACCTGATTTCCAGAGCCGCCCCGGTGTTGTTTCTTAGGGAAAT
Organism: Edaphobacter sp.; assembly: GCA_035317185.1. Lineage (GTDB taxonomy): Bacteria > Acidobacteriota > Terriglobia > Terriglobales > Acidobacteriaceae > Edaphobacter. The sequence continues at coordinate 85,489 of DATHHN010000061.1, read as the reverse complement.
ACTGAGGACCATTTTTTCCCCCACTTCCATTACTTGGGTTACATTGACCGCCGTTACAGTTATGGGTGGCATCGCAGTAAGCGAAACTTCAGAAGGTTTTGGCTCGTCTTTGAAATGGCGGAGGGCTGGAAGCGGCGTTGCAGCGGCAGTGACGACGATAGAACTGTACTCTGTGTGAACCATATATTTCGCTGAATCCCGCGCGTAAAACATAGCGGTCAGATCATTTATTCCTACCGGCAACACTGTTCCCGCTGGAGGTTTGTAAACAAAAAACCCGTCAACCGTCGAAGCTGCATTCAATTGCGTCGCTGATAGTGGCGTGCCTGCGACGATGGGAGCAGGCGGAACCCAGATGACCTGAGGCGACAACAACGTCTGCCCGGTAGGCACTGTTGCGGAGCTCTTCCATATCCACCACGCCGCCGCACCAAAACCTGCCCCAACAGCCATAAAAATAGCTAAAGACACTGAGGGCCTCCCGAATATCTGTTTTGTTGTCCATGGCGCTATCTCCCACACTACATAGACCAGCCCAATCGCCATCACGCCGGCTCCCCATGCCGGTCTTACCCATCCCATCAATGTGACCCCCAATCCGGCGGGGCCGCAAGAGTTGAGGACAATCCGAAGCCAAAGAGGCTGCTGGCGCGGTTCCATTCCAGCAATCCTCTCATCGCGCACCTTGGCCCGTCGATGAGGTTACTGACTGGTAACGAGAACCGCTACGGTACGGTATACAGTTCAACGCATCTCAGACACTCCCTAGCATTCATTAGCTTGCAGAGTTCTTCCATTTCCGGCATACTTATAAGAGCGTCTCAACCCAGGGTTGAGACCAGTCGATAACCACGCCCGGAGAGAATAGCTCCAGAGGGGTGGGAGACGAGGGAAAATGGCAAGGAAGATATCCAAGAATCTGACGAAGGCGCGCGCGTTTGTTGAGCCCCGTCCTTACGTTCTGGCGGACGCGGTTCCGCTCCTGCAAAAAGCAAAGTATGCGAAGTTCGACGAGACCGTCGACCTGACGCTTCGTCTCGGAGTCGATCCCAAGCACGCCGACCAGATGGTCCGCGGGACGGTCGTTCTTCCACACGGCCTCGGTAAGACCAAGATCGTTGCTGTCATCGCGTCGGGCGACAAGGTTCGCGACGCTGAGGCGGCCGGTGCTGAGTTCTTCGGCGGCGAAGAGCTGGTCGAGAAGATCCAGAAGGAAAACTGGACCGCATTTGACGCCCTGATCGCTACGCCTGACATGATGCGTTCGGTTGGTCGTCTCGGTAAGGTTCTCGGACCCCGCGGCCTGATGCCGAACCCGAAGACGGGCACGGTCACCACCGACGTTGCTGCTGCGGTCAAGGAGATCAAGGCTGGTAAGGTCGAGTTCCGTACGGACAAGACTGCACTGGTTCACGTTCCCGTGGGCAAGCTTTCGTTCGAGCCACAGAAGCTGGTCGACAACGCGATGACTGTCATTATGAGCGTCGTCAAGGCCAAGCCTTCGGCAGCCAAGGGCAAGTACATCAAGGGTGTGACTCTCAGCTCAACGATGGGCCCCGGTATCCAGCTCGACTATGCCGCTGCCGAGTTGGCAGGCAAGTCCTAGTTCACGGTTTCAATAAGTAAGCCCCTCTGGCCGCGTGAGCGAGGAGTTGGGCAGCGAAAGTAAAGAGGATTCAGTTATGGCATTGTCCAGGGCATCAAAGACGGAGAAGGTGAAGAAGCTGGCGAGCGAGCTCGAAAGCTCCACCTCCGCAATTATCGGCACGTTTGCCGGTCTTACCGCTTCCAAGGACTTCGAGCTGCGCAAGGCAGTTCGTGGTGCTGGCGGAAGCTATCACGTCGTTAAGAACAAGCTGGCTGCACGCGCTGCGGAAGGCACCAAGATCGAGGCTGCGCTCAAGGGTCTCAAGGGCGTCTCGTCGGTTGCATATACCTCCGGCGATCCGGTCGCGCTGGCCAAGGCCCTCTCGACCTGGGTCAAGGACAACTCGGAGTTCACCTTCAAGCTGGGCATTATCGACGGCAAGGTAATCGACGTTCGCGAGATCGGCGAACTGGCAACCATGCCGGGCAAGGAAGAGCTCTTCTCGAAGCTTCTCTTCCTCATTCAGTCCCCCGCGCAGCGCCTCGCAACGGTCATCAACGCGACCGGCCGCGACCTCGCAGTCGTTATCAATCAGGGCGTGGAGAAGGGCAAGTTTGCCGGTTCCGCTGCACCTGCAGAGGCCCCCGCAGCTGAGGCCGTTACAGAAGCCCCCGCAGCAGAGGCTTCCGCCGCTGTAATTGAAGCGGCCCATGTTGAGGAGTCGGCGGCAGCCGAGCAGCCCTCTGGTGCAGCGCAGCCCGAGAACGCAACCGCTTCTCAGGCTGGTGAAGCTGCAACCACCGATCCCGTCGAGGGGTAAGTCGACGGATAACAAGTTTCGCCTGGTCTTTACGGGTGCGCCGGTCTGGGCGCAGCGGAAACCCGGGAGGGCATAGGCAACCGGAGCGCAATCGGGCTTCGGAGAAGTAATCGGCAGCACAAAAGTTTAGATCTTATTATTGGAGAAATAAAATGGCAGACATCCAGCAGTTGGAAGATTCAATCGTTAGCCTCAGCCTCCTCGAGGCTTCGGCTCTGGTCAAGAAGCTCGAAGAGCGTCTCGGCGTTTCGGCAGCAGCAGCAGTTGCAGCCCCTGCAGCAGGCGGCGGCGCAGCAGCGGCAGCTCCGGTCGAAGAAAAGACCGAGTTCACCGTCATCCTGAAGGATGCCGGCGCGAACAAGATCAACACCATCAAGGCTGTACGCGAAGTCACCGCTCTTGGCTTGAAGGAAGCCAAGGACCTGGTTGATGGCGCTCCCAAGCCCTTGAAGGAGAATATTTCGAAGGAAGATGCAGCCGCCATCGCGAAGAAGTTCGAAGGCGTTGCAACCGTAGAAATCAAGTAGTTACCTGCCAGCTTGCATGCCGGGGCGGAACGCGATATTCTTTATAGAGAAGATTCGTTCCGCCGTGGCGTGTTCTCTGGCGGACATTCATAGGCAGATACCCTGCAGTACCTCCGGCTCATCCTGTATTCGCAGGCTAAGGAGCCGGCCACTATACGCTTCGAGCGGCGGATGCGCATAGTGCAATAGAATCAAGCGAGCGGCAGCAAACTTTGGGGCAGGCGAGCCTCAAATGGCGGCAGGCATTCACACTATTTTTAGAGAAACAGTGCACAAGTCGACCTTTGCGCTCATGGGACATGCTGTCCCCTCGAGCGCTTTGCCGTGTTTATTGATATTTCGGCCCATTTAGGGCTTTAGAAGTACCCTGCACGCGTTCTTTATAGCAGTTTCGAACGCCGGCAGATAGTAAAAGTTTCAAGTTTTTATCCGCGCCGGGAAAGACTATACGGCAAGACATTCTGCGCACGGGGCCTGTTGCAGTCGAGGGCAGCAAGACCCGAAGACACAACTAACTGCGCAATCAGTACCAAACCCGGGGGGCCGTACCGCAGCCCTCCCTTCCTGGGGTGACAGCCGTAAGATGCAAGCCGTCAAACCAAGGAAGCCTCGAAGGTAAGTTTTCAGGAGAGAGCATGTCCAGCGAAACGCGCGCGATCCGCAGCCGTCTAGATTTTTCCAAGATTCCCACCTCCATTCAGATTCCCAACCTCATCGAGGTCCAGCGCCGCAGCTATGAGCGCTTCCTGCAGATGGACAAGCTCCCCCAGGAGCGCGAGGACAACGGTCTTCAGTCCGTCTTCACCTCTGTGTTTCCGATCACTGACTTCCGCAACGTCTCCGAACTCGAGTTCGTCGACTTCTCCATCGGCAATTGGGAGTGCAAGTGCGGCTACCTCAAGGGTCTCAACCACCTGCGCACGGCCTGTTCGCATTGCGGTCATATGGTCATCACCGACCCCTTCCACCCGGGCGACGTCCTCTGCAACTTCTGCGGAACCTACAACAAGAACACCCCTGACTTCTGCACCAAGTGCGGCGATCCCGTCGGCCTGCAGCTGAAGTACGATCAGGCCGAGTGCGAAGAGCGTGGCATGACCTACTCTGCACCTCTCAAGGTCACGATCCGTCTGAAGATTTACGACAAGGACCCCGAGACCGGCGTCAAGAGCCTGCGCGACATGAAGGAGCAGGAAGTCTTCTTCGGCGATATTCCGCTGATGAGCCAGAACGGCACCTTCATCGTCAACGGCACCGAGCGCGTCATCGTCTCGCAGCTCCACCGTTCGCCCGGCGTCTTCTTCGAGACGGCGAACAACCGCACCTACTTCCTCGGTAAGATCATTCCGTACCGCGGTAGCTGGGTCGAGTTTGAGTACGACCAGAAGAACACCCTGTACGTCCGCATCGACCGCAAGCGCAAGTTCCTCGGAACCATCTTCCTGCGCGCGCTTGGTCTGCGTACCGATGAAGAGATTCTCAAGACCTTCTACACGGTCGACACCATCAACGTGAAGGACGGCAAGCTGAGCTGGAAGGTCGCCCCCGAGGGCACGCCGACCAACCTGCAGGGAACCCGTCCGGCCAACGCCGTCACCGTCAAGGGTGAAGAGGTCGCAGTTGCGACTCGCAAGATCTCAGCCCACACACTGAAGTCTCTGCGCAGCCACAAGGTCGAGCAGGTTGAGATTGAGACCAGCGAGTTCGACGGTGCGATGACTGCCTCCGACGTGGTCGATCTCACCACAGGCGAGCTGCTCTACGAGGCCAACCAGGAGCTGACCGCCGACAAGCTGCACAAGATCCTCCAGTCCGGCGTCGCGAGCTTCGAGGTCTTCTTCCCCGAGCGCGACGACGTGGGCAACATTATTACCAACACGTTGCGCCGCGACTCCGTCCGCAAGCCCGAGGAAGCTCTCATCGAGATCTACCGCAAGCTGCGTCCGGGCGACCCACCGACACTCGACACCGCGACTGCGCTCTTCGAAGGCATGTTCTTCGATCCGCGCAAGTACGACTTCTCGCGCGTTGGCCGCCTCAAGTTCAACATCAAGCTCTACGAGAACCAGGATCCGTCCGGCCTCGACAAGCGCACGTTGACCCCAGAGGACTTCTACGGAACAATCCGCTACCTCCTTAAGCTGCGCAAGAACATTGGCAGCGTCGATGACATCGACCACCTTGGCAACCGTCGCGTTCGCGCCGTCGGTGAGCTGATGGAGAACCAGTTCCGCATCGGCCTCGTCCGTATGGAGCGCGCCATCAAAGAAAAGATGTCGGTCTATCAGGAGATGTCGACCGCAATGCCGCACGACCTCATCAACGCGAAGCCTGTTATGGCCGCGATTCGTGAGTTCTTCGGTTCGTCGCAGCTCTCGCAGTTCATGGACCAGACCAACCCCCTCTCGGAGATCACGCACAAGCGTCGCCTCTCCGCCCTTGGGCCTGGTGGTCTGTCGCGTGAGCGCGCCGGCTTCGAAGTCCGCGACGTTCATCCCACCCACTATGGCCGCATCTGCCCGATTGAGACGCCGGAAGGCCCGAACATCGGTCTTATCTCGTCGCTGTCGTGCTTTGCGCGCATCAACGAGTACGGCTTCATCGAGTCACCCTACCGTCGCGTCAAGGAAGGCCGTGCGCTCGACTACGTCTCGGTAACCAATGCCGGTGAATCCGGTCTGCGCCAGGGCGACTACCTCGAGATCGAAGAGGCCCGCAAGCAGAATGAGCAGTTGAAGAAGGACAAGAAGCGCACCATGGATCTTGCTCCTTTCAGCTTCTACCTCTCGGCTTGGGAAGAAGATCGCCACACCATTGCACAGGCGAACATCGAGCTCGACGAAAAGCTGAACATCGTCCAGGACATCGTCGATGCTCGCCGTCAGGGCAACTTCGTCCTCGTCAACAAGTCGGAAGTAGACTACGTTGACGTTTCGCCGAAGCAGCTCGTCTCTGTAGCCGCATCGCTCGTGCCGTTCCTCGAGCACGACGACGCGAACCGCGCTCTGATGGGCGCGAACATGCAGCGTCAGTCGGTGCCGTTGTTGGTCGCTGAAGCTCCTTTCGTTGGAACCGGTATGGAGGGCGTCACCGCCCGCGACTCCGGCGCTGTCATTCTGGCCAAGCGTAACGGCATCGTAGACTCGGTCGACTCCGAGCGCATCATCGTCCGTGTAGAAGGCGAGCATCACCCCACGCAGCTCTCGCGTGAGGTCGGCTCGGACATCTATCAGCTGACGAAGTTCAAGCGCTCGAACCAGAACACCTGCATCAACCAGAAGCCGATCGTCCGCAAGGGGGATCGCGTCATCAAGGGTCAGGTCATCGCTGATGGTCCTTGCACGGAGCAGGGCGAACTCGGCCTCGGTCGGAACGTTCTGGTCGCCTTCATGCCGTGGCGCGGTTACAACTTCGAGGACGCGATCCTCATCTCGGAAAAATTGGTTCGCGAGGACTACTACACCTCGATTCACATCGAGGAGTTCGAGATCGAAGCCCGCGACACGAAGCTTGGACCGGAAGAGATCACGCGCGATATCCCCAACGTCAGCGAGCACGCTCTGCGTGATCTCGATGAGTCGGGCATCATCCGCATCGGCGCGAAGATCGGTCACAATGACATCCTCGTCGGCAAGGTAACGCCGAAGGGTGAAACGCAGTTGACGCCTGAAGAGAAGCTGCTTCGCGCCATCTTCGGCGAGAAGGCCGGCGACGTTCGCGACGCCTCGCTGACGTGCCCCCCGGGTATCGAAGGCACGGTTGTCGACGTCCGCATCTTCTCCCGCAAGGGTCAGGAGAAGGACGAGCGCGCCAAGCAGATCGAGCAGGAGCAGATTGAGAAGCTGGAGCGCAACCTCGCCGACGAGATTCGTATTCTCACCGACGAGCGTCTCAAGCGTCTCGAAGCGATTCTCGGCGCGAAGGAAGTTCTCGCCGACCTTCACGACGAGCGCACCAACAAGAAGCTGCTCAACAAGGGCGACATTCTCGACCGCGACACCATCGAGCTCATTAGCACCCGTAACCTCAAGCGTATCCGCTATGCCGACAAGGACCCCCGCGTCAACGAGCAGATCGATGAGATCGAAGAGATGACCTCACGCCAGATCGATGTTCTCCGCAAGATCACCAACGAGAAGATCGGCAAGATGCAGAAGGGCGATGAACTCTCGCCCGGTGTCATCAAGATGGTCAAGGTCTACATTGCCATGAAGCGCAAGCTGTCTGTCGGCGACAAGATGGCCGGCCGTCACGGTAACAAGGGCGTCATCGCACGCATTCTGCCGGAAGAGGATATGCCGTACCTCCCCGACGGAACGCCTGTCGAGATCGTCCTCAATCCGCTCGGCGTGCCCTCTCGTATGAACGTCGGTCAGATTCTCGAGACGCATCTCGGATGGGCAGCGCACGAGCTCGGCAAGCAGATCGCCGAGATCGCCGCGACCTACGAGAAGGCCAGCGAGGTTCGCGAGCTCTTCAAGGCGCGCTTTGCCAATACTGCCGCTCTCAGCCACCTTCTTGACCTCGACGACGAGCAGACCATTCGCGTCGCCGCCGGTATGAAGCGCGGCATCTGGTTCGGCACGGCAGTCTTCGACGGCGCACGCGAGACCGAGATCAAGGCGCTCCTGAAGGCCGCTGGTCTCCCCAGCTCGGGCAAGTCGCTCTTGCACGACGGCATGACTGGCGAAGAGTTCGAGCAGCCTGCAACCGTGGGCTATATCTATATGCTCAAGCTCTCGCACCTTGTCGACGACAAGATCCACGCTCGCTCGATCGGACCGTACTCGCTCATCACTCAGCAGCCGCTGGGCGGTAAGGCGCAGTTCGGCGGACAGCGCTTCGGCGAAATGGAAGTCTGGGCCCTCGAAGCATACGGCGCGGCTTACATCCTGCAGGAACTGCTCACCGCCAAGTCCGACGACGTCTTCGGCCGTACTAAGATCTACGAGGCCATCGTCAAGGGCGAAGCTGCTATCGAGCCCGGTGTACCCGAGTCGTTCAACGTGCTCATCCGCGAACTCCAGTCGCTCTGCCTCGATGTCGAATTGATCAAGCAGGCCGACCAGAAGAAGCAGCCGCTGCCTGCCATCGCAGCAGCCGACTAACGAACCAAGCCTGGGGAGGCTGTTCACGCATCTTCCTCAGGCGCCACTCTAAAGAAGTGGCAAGACAATCGAAGACAAGCTTCAGATCCAGAACCACCGGCAACGCGATACGCCGAGAGTTATCGCAAATAGATTTAGCAACCGCAGCCACATGCTGCATCCGGAGACGCCTAATATGTTCCGCTCCAGCCCATTTGAACTAACCGGTCCTATCGCCGACTTTGACGCAATCAAGATCCAGCTCGCCAGCCCGGAGAAGATCCGCAGCTGGTCGCATGGTGAGGTCACCAAGCCCGAGACCATTAACTACCGTACCTTCAAGCCCGAGCGCGACGGCCTCTTCTGCGCCCGCATCTTCGGACCCATCACCGATTGGGAGTGCCTCTGCGGCAAGTACAAGCGCATGAAGCACCGCGGCGTCATCTGCGATAAGTGCGGCGTCGAAGTCACCCTCTCGAAGGTTCGCCGCGAGCGCCTCGGCCACATCGAGCTCGCCAGTCCCTGCTCGCACGTCTGGTTTTTCAAGGGCCTGCCCTCGCGCATCGGCCACCTGCTCGACATCAGTCTGCGTGAGCTCGAAGCCGTCCTCTACTTCGAATCCTACGTCGTAGTCGATCCAGGCGACGCGCCCGTCAAAGAGCGCGAAGTCATCAAGGACGAGAACCGCTTCCGTGAGCTCGATGCCCAGTATCGCCCGTCCGGCTTCAAGGCCATGATGGGCGCTGAGGCCATCAAGGAACTCCTCAAGCGCGTTGAAATCGCCGAGCTTGCCATCGAGCTGCGCGAGCGCATGAAGACCGAGAGCTCGCTCCAGAAAAAGCTCAAGTATTCCAAGCGTCTCAAGATCGTCGAGGCTTTCCGCAAGTCCGACAACCTGCCGCAGTGGATGATCCTCGACGTGATCCCCGTGATCCCGCCCGAGCTTCGCCCCCTCGTTCCGCTCGACGGTGGCCGTTTCGCCACGTCCGACCTCAACGATCTCTATCGTCGCGTCATCAACCGCAACAACCGCCTCAAGAAGCTGATGGACCTGCACGCTCCTGAGGTCATCGTCCGCAACGAGAAGCGCATGTTGCAGGAGGCCGTCGACGCTCTGTTCGACAACGGCCGCCGTGGCCGCGTCCTCCGTGGCGCCAACAACCGTCCGCTGAAGTCGCTCTCCGACACCCTCAAGGGCAAGCAGGGCCGCTTCCGTCAGAACCTCCTCGGCAAGCGCGTCGACTACTCCGGCCGTTCGGTCATCGTCGTCGGCCCCGAGCTGAAGCTGCACCAGTGCGGTCTCCCCAAGAAGATGGCGCTCGAACTCTTCAAGCCCTTCATCTATCACCGTCTCGAACAGACCGGCCACTGCACCACCATCAAGCAGGCCAAAGAGATGGTCGAGATGCAGGACCCCATCGTCTGGGACATCCTCGAAGAGGTCATCAAGGATCACCCGGTCCTTCTGAACCGCGCCCCGACGCTTCACCGTCTCGGCATCCAGGCCTTCGAGCCCGTGCTCGTCGAAGGTAAGGCAATCAAGATCCATCCGCTCGTCTGCACCGCCTTCAACGCGGACTTCGACGGCGACCAGATGGCCGTTCACATCCCGCTCTCGCCTGAGGCTCAGATCGAAGCCAGCGTTCTCATGCTCGCTTCGCACAACATCCTCTCGCCTGCCAGCGGTCAGCCCATCACGGTGCCGACGCAGGACCTCGTCCTCGGCATCTACTACCTCACCAAGGCGAAGGTTAATGCCAAGGGTGAAGGCCGAGTCTTCGCCAACATCGAGGAGGTCTTCATGGCCCTCGAAGCGAAGCAGGTCGAGACTCTCACGCCCATCCGTCTGCGCTACACCGGCCCTGTCCTCGACATGACCACCGCGTACGACGATCAGGACCTCACCCACACCGAGCCGGTCGAGTTCAACAAGCAGTACATCAACACGACCGTCGGCCGCGCCATCCTCAACGATGCTCTGCCGGCAGACATGCCCTACGTCAACGGTCTCCTCAAGAAGAAGGGAATGGGGCAGCTCATCAATTACTGCTACCTGAACCTTGGTCTCGAAGTCACCGTCAAGACCCTCGACAAGATCAAGGACCTTGGCTTTCGTTACGCCACTCAGTCCGGTCTCTCCGTCGGTCTCGATGACATGGTCATCCCCGACTCCAAGTACACCGTCGTGGGCGATGCTGAAAAGCAGGTTCTCGCCATGCAGCAGCAGTACCTCGATGGTGCCATCACCAACGGTGAGCGTTCCAACAAGGTCATCCAGATGTGGTCCGGTGTCACCGAGCGCGTCGCCGATGAGATGTTCAACAACATGAAGCGTGCCGACAAGGAAGGAGCCATGAACCCCATCTACATCATGGCCGACTCCGGCGCTCGTGGATCCAAGCAGCAGATCCGTCAGCTCTCCGGTATGCGTGGCTTGATGGCCAAGCCCTCCGGCGAAATCATCGAGACCCCTATTACGGCGAACTTCCGTGAAGGCCTCACCGTTCTCCAGTACTTCATCTCCACCCACGGAGCACGTAAGGGTCTGGCCGATACCGCGCTGAAGACCGCTGACTCGGGTTACCTCACCCGCCGTCTCGTCGACGTTGCGCAGGATGTCATCATCTCGCATCAGGACTGCGGCACCGTCGAAGGCATCTACGTCACCCCGATCATCGAGGCCGGCGAGATCATCGAACCGCTGCGCGACCGCATCATCGGCCGCGTCTCGCTCGAGAAGCTCAAGGACTTCGAAGGCAAGACCATCGTCGAAATCAATCAGGAGATCGACGAAGATCTCGCCAGCGCAATCCAGGCTGCCGGTATCGAGAAAGTGAAGATCCGCTCCGTGCTCACCTGCGAGTCCAAGCGCGGCGTCTGCATCCTCTGCTACGGCCGTAACCTCGGCTCCGGCAAGATGGTCGAGATGGGCGAAGCCGTCGGCGTCATCGCGGCGCAATCCATCGGCGAGCCCGGCACTCAGCTCACCATGCGTACCTTCCACATCGGCGGTACGGCATCGCGCGTCTCCGACGCCTCGCACATCGAGGCCAAGAACGCCGGCACCGTGCGCTTCATCAACCTCGTCACCGTCCGCTCCAAGACCGGCGACCTGGTTGCCATGAATCGTAACGGCTCCATTGCCATCGTCGACGAGAAGGGCCGCGAGAAAGAGCGTTACGCGATCGTCTACGGCGCCAAGCTCAAGATCGAGGAAGGCGCAAGCGTCGGCCTCGGCGACAAGCTCGGCGAGTGGGATCCGTACACCTTCTCGCTGCTTACCGAGATCGCCGGAACCGTCCAGTTCAAGGATCTCCAGGAAGGCGTCACCCTCAACGAAGAGATCGACGAAGTCACCGGCCTCAGCCGCCTCGTCGTCGCCGACTCCTCCGACGAGAAGCGCCAGCCAACGATCATCATCAAGTCGGCGCAGGGCAACAAGCGTTACCTCATGCCATCCCGCGCTCACCTCATGGTGGTCGACGGCGACGAGCTCTTCCCCGGCGACATCCTTGCCAAGATCCCACGCGAAACCACGCGTACCAAGGACATCACCGGCGGTCTCCCGCGCGTCGTCGAACTCTTCGAGGCCCGCAAGCCCCGCGACCCAGCAATCATCAGCAAGATCGATGGTGTCGTTCGCTTCGGCGAAGTCTCCAAGGGCCAGCGTAAGGTTTACGTTACGGCAGACAATGGACAGGAAGAGGAGTACAGCGTCCCCCGCGGTGTTTACGTCAACGTGCAGGAAGGCGAACGCCTCCGTGCCGGTGACGCTCTCATCGACGGTCCTCGCAACCCGCACGACATTCTGGAAGTCCTCGGCGAACGTGCTCTTCAGCAGTACCTCGTCAACGAAATCCAGGAAGTCTACCGGCTCCAGGGCGTTGCCATCTCCGACAAGCACATCGAAACCATCGTTCGTCAGATGCTTCGCTGGGTGAAGATCGAAGACGTAGGCGACACCACCTTCCTCGTCGATCAGCAGACGGACCGCTTCCGCTTCAACGCGGAGAACCAGCGTGTCCAGATGACCGGTGGCCGTCCAGCCCTCGGCCGTTCGCTCCTGCTCGGCATCACCAAGGCGTCGCTCTCGACCGACAGCTTCATCTCGGCCGCCAGCTTCCAGGAGACCACCCGCGTACTGACGGAAGCCAGCATCAACGGCTCCATCGACACGCTGCGCGGCCTCAAGGAAAACGTCATCGTAGGCCGCCTCATCCCCGCCGGCACCGGCATGGAGTACTACCGCAACGTCCAGCTCTCCCCAGAGTTAGAAGAAGCGGCAGCCCAGGTCCAGCAGGAAGTGGCATCAGCCATCGAAGCCGAAGAGCGCGAGCTAGAACAGATGCGTATGGAAGGCGAACAAGAAGAAATGGCCGCCGAGTAACCACTACGCGTACGGCGAAAAGCGCTTCGCACCAAAAATAGCGGGCCGACTCGAGAGAGTCGGCCCGCTATTTTCTTATGGAATATAATCCGCCCCATGATTAAGTCTCTGGCATTTGCAATTTGGGTATTAGTGATCGCTGGTCGAATGCAAATGTTTGGTCAATCGAAAACCCACGGAACAGTAAATGTCTTACTTGCAAATAAAAATGGCTTAGTTTTAGTAACAGATAGCAGATTGAGCAACGAAAGACACGAACCTGTTGGATATGGGCAAAAATTATTTGTTATAGATGATCATATTGTCTGCTCAATTGCAGATTTTTATTCCGACACGGGACCGACTATGGGAGGTTCGACAAGTGCGTTTACAACCGCTCCCGGCATTCTAAAAGCACTCATCGAAATGCATCGTGAGGCGATAAACGGCAAACATGAACAATCTATCCAGTTGGTCTTTGACGATCTCATCAACATTTACACTTTTTGCCTTACGGCATTGGCGAATCTCGATTCCGTCGAAAACCCAAATCGAAAACCATCTGGGGCTCAACTGACCCTTGCTGGCTATGAAGAAAAAGCACTAAGGGTGATGCAGGTAAGTCTCAAACCGGTACCGGTACAGAATGTTTGGGAATATATCCAATTAGATCGAAAAGATCGAATTGTTACGGATGGCCTCGTTAAACGTTTCGCAGGAATAACTGATCGCATTGACTCAATCCTCTCTAATCCTACAGACAAATCTGTACTCAATGACCCTATTCTTTCCTACCTTACAAGTGAGATTGCTCGTAACAACGGCAGGGATCTTACTCTGAATGATCTAAGGCAAGCTGCAGTTCAACTTAAAGAACAGACTTCGCGGCGTTATCCAAATGTAGTTGGCGGAAAAACTCAATTTGTAACGATGGAAGATGGACATATCAGCTCTCAAGAGTTATTGACCCCTGACACTGAGAAGCTTGATAGCATCAAGTTTGCGCAAATCTATAACTTAGAAATATCGGGCTCGTCAGACCATCCTATGGACACATTTCAAGTACCGCCACCTGTGAACGCGATAGGATATATTTTTGCAGGCATAAGATTTGCCGAACTGACCGAAAGAATGGATGGAAAAGCTTACATTCGTAGTCGTTTTGAAGATTGTGTACTTCAGTACACAGGTTCCGAGGCGATTCTTTTCGATGCTCACAATATAGTCGCAAACACAACTCTAGAAATTGGCAAAGATGTACTGGACAGTGATAGATTTCTCGTTCAATTCCGAAAAGATTTCCCATCGGTGAAAGTGCTTCGCGTAGATCATTTTTGAGACATCGCCGCCAAAATTCGCGGTGGGTGGTTGATACATGAATTTGATTAATCTGGGTGCCGGGTGCCTCATTCATGCAGTCTTTATCGCGTGAGTGGGCATTCGCGCAACGCGCGAACCGTTTTAGTCGTAGCTAGCTTAGTCTGAAACAATGGCAACAAAATCCAAGGGCCGCATCGCTCCCGATATAGACCCATCTCTCCTCACCGAGACCTTCGCAGACCAGCTTCCATCCGGACAGGTGAGCGACGCCACAGCGTCCGACACAACAATTCCGCCCCTCTATAGTCTCCGCGGACAGTCCGTCCGAATCGACCGCTGCGTATGGACCTCCGTAACACTCGCCGATCCGAAGGCGCATGGTCTGCACCTGCACGATGCCCGCATCGAAAACTCCGACCTGGCCAACATCGATCTGAAGAGCGGTTCCTTGGATCGCGTGGAGATCACGTCAACGCGGCTCACCGGTGCAACATTCACTGACGCTCACCTCAAAAACGTCCTCTTCAAAGAATGCAAGCTGGATCTGGCTTTTTTCCGAATGGCGCGCCTCCAACAGTGCATCTTCGAAAAATGCAATCTCGCAGACGCCGACTTCTACGGCGCCGACTTATCCGGCACTATCTTCCGCGATTGTGACCTCAGCCGAGCCGATGTCTCACAAGCCAAACTCGCAGGCGCTGACATCCGCGGCTGCCGACTCGACAGCCTTCGCGGGACACCAATCACAATGGACCGCCTCATCATCAACCCCGATCAGGCCGCGCTCTTAATAACGCTCTTCGGTGTTCGCGTCGAATGGTGAGCGCTTCGCCCAGTCACAAATACCTCTTTTATCCCCAGCATCCCATGTATATTGAAGCCACAACATTCAAAGGAGTTCTATGAAGCGAGTTCTCCCCTTACTCTTCGTGTCGGCCACCGCCCTGTTCGCGCAGCCATCGGTCCCCGGATCGTGGACGATCTCCGGTGACGTCCAGGGATATCCCATCAACGAAACCTGCACCTTCACCCAGGACAAAGACAAGATCACCGGCTCCTGCAAAGGCACCGATGGCAAGGCGTACGACACCACCGTCACCGTCAGCGACAAGAAGGTAATCTTCGCTCACGGTGGCGAGTACGAGGGCCAGGCCCTGACCCTCACCTTCACCGGAACCTATAACGACAAGGGCGAACTCGCCGGCGCCATCGACGTACAGCCTCTCAACTACGACGGCACCTTCACCGCAAAGAAGACAGAGAAGACAGAGAAAACAGAACCTAAGTAAGCCGCCTTCAAACGAACCCTACTCCAATAAACAAAAAGGGCAGACTCAACTGAGTCCGCCCTTTTCTCCTCCCCAAAACTCAAGCCGACTTACGATGCACTGTCTGCCCACGCTTCCGCGCCGTGCTCTTCGCCTGCCGCGAAAGCGCCGCATGCGAAACCGAGCTCTTAGGCTCTCTCTTCATAGCCTTCAACCTCGCGCGTCCTCGCTTCGTCGAACCTTCCTCGCTCGTCACCGGATTCTCCTTGCCGCGCTTCGTATCCTGCGCAGCTTTCTTTCGAGTCTCCGCGCTCGCGGTCTTCGGGTTAGGCTCTCCCAACGGAATCCCCGCTCTCCGAGCCTTGCTCAGTCCGATCGCAATCGCCTGCTTCGCCGACCGCACACCATGCTTTCCCTCGCGAACATGCTCGATCTCCTCACGCACAAATTCGCCCGCAGCCGTCGAAGGCGACTTGCCCTCCTCTATATCCCGCTTCGCAGCATCAACCGTCTCTTTCTCCGGCATAGTCGTGTCCTCCTTAGCCAGGTAGGATGCCTCGCCCCACGACAGGGTTCGCCACATCAAACTTCACAATCATCCAGAGCTATCGAAGCATCAGATTCAACAGCTGACAATCGAAGCACACGAAAGAGAGTCCATGACAGAGAGCACATCCATCCCGCGCACCACCATTCGCCGCATTCAGGCCGACGGCGTAACCGTCTTCTACCGCGAAGCCGGCCCATCCGATGCCCCGGTCGTGCTCCTCCTCCACGGTTTCCCCACATCATCCTTCCAATACCGCGAACTCATCCCCCGACTAGCCGACCGCTATCGTGTCATCGCGCCCGATCTTCCCGGCTTCGGCTTCACCGAAGTCCCCGCAGCCCGCAACTACAAATACACCTTCGACGCTCTCGCGAAAACAATCCTCGCCTTCACCGAAGCCCTCAATCTCACCCGCTACGCCCTTTACGTCTTCGACTACGGTGCCCCCACCGGCCTTCGCGTCGCTATGGCCCACCCGGAACGCATCACCGCCATCGTTACGCAGAACGGCAACGCCTACGAAGAAGGCCTCGGCGATGCATGGGCGCCCATCCAGCAATACTGGCGCGACCCCACCCCCGAAAACCGCGAAACCCTCCGCACCGCTCTCGGCCCCGACGGCATCCGTTCTCAATACACTGATGGCGTCCCCCATCCCGAAACCGTCGCCCCCGAAGGCTACACCCTCGACATCGCCATGATAGCTCGCCCCGGCAACATGGACATCCAACTCGATCTCTTCCTCGACTACAGCAACAACGTAAAGCTCTATCCCGCCTTCCAGGAATACTTCCGCAAATCGAAGCCGCCTCTACTCGCCATCTGGGGCAAATACGATCCCTTCTTCATCCCCCCAGGCGCCGAGGCCTTTCGTCGCGACAACCCTAACGTCACCGTCCAATTCCTTGATACCGGCCACTTTGCACTCGAAACTCACGTCGAAGAAGTCGCCACCGCCATGAGGCAGTTCCTGGCCAAAACCTCAGGCTGACCCTGCAAACCAAATCCCGCATCCAAATAAGGATGGAGCCTCCAGTCAAACCTCCTGAGTCGAGTCCCCCTGAGAAGTCCAGCAGCAGAACCAGTCCACTTCTGTTCTTCATCATCATCAGCGTCATCGTCGCGGGCTTGTTGGCCTTCCTCATTCTTCGCCCCAACCCCACTTGATCGTTGGTAATCAAAGCGAAACGGGCGAAACTCAAAGAGTTCGCCCGTCTGGATGCTATTCGTGATTCTTCACGATACAGCTCTCAAATTTTCAAATCTGCATTAGTCAACCGGGTGCAGAAGGATCTCAAGCGTCAAGGGAACTGTCGCAGGCTTCTGATCCAGAGTGCCTGGCTTGAAGCGATACTGGCTAACCGCAGCCAGAACATTCTTATCCATCTCAGTGCCAAGCGAATTGACGACCTTCAGGTTCGAGGGCACGCCATTCTCGTCGACCAGCATCTCGACAACGACCTTCTTGTCGAAGGGAGCGCGGCGGGAATTCCATTCATCTGTGCTAGCAATCGAAGTCGAGTGAACCAGCTTCGGTGCAACAATACCGGTGGAGATGCGAACCGGAGCGGTAGACGCACCACGGTCAGTAGCGAAATCGTCAGGCTGTACGAGCTTGGACTGCAGGGTCGTCGCCTGGGGTTGGGCAGGCGAATTTGCCTGGGCATGAAGTAGCATGGGGGACAGTGCGAGAGTGGCGAGAAGTAGGTTGCGCATAATGTCTATCTCCAAGGCAGGAGTGCCCATCACCAATTTATTCCCCAACCAATATCATTGTCAATGAGATAATTTACATCAATATAAAGTCATTTATTTTCAGCAAGTATTGCATTATTTAAATCTAGACTTAACTCAGACATCTAATTGATGGCCGCGATCGCTCAGTATTCAAACATCGATTCATATTGGATCAACCAATTTTCTCAACCACTTAAACCCTCACCTGAAACTCCTGCCGCCGCCGGAATTACGCCCCTGCCTGTATCCTTCACCTCATGAAAGTTCTGGTTATCGACATCGGAGGCACAAACGTCAAAGTGGCCTCCACTGACAGGCGCGACTCCATCAAAATCGCCTCTGGCCCCACAATGACTGCCGCGATCATGGCCCAGCAGGTTCTCGCCGCCACCCAAAATTGGAACTACGACGGCATCTCAATCGGTTACCCTGGCCCCGTCGTCCACGACCACCCACTCGCCGAGCCACACAACCTCGCCGCAGGATGGATCGACTTTCCCTACCAGAAAGTCTTCGGCAAGCCCATCCGTTTCATCAACGACGCAGCCATGCAGGCTCTCGGAGGCTACCGCGGCGGACGCATGCTCTTCCTCGGCACAGGCACCGGGCTTGGCTCTGCCATGATCTTCGATGGCGTCGTAATCCCCCTTGAGCTCGCCCACCTGCCCTATAAAAAAGGCCGTACCTACGAGGAGTACATCGGTGCCGCCGGTCTTCATCTTCGCGGCAAAAAGCGTTGGCGCAAGTCTGTCCTCGACATCATCCGCCGCTTTCAAATCGCCCTCATCTGCGACTACGTTCTGCTCGGCGGCGGCAACGCCAAACTCATGAAGAATCTTCCTCCGCACGTCATCCTTGGCGCCAACAGCAACGCCGTCGAAGGCGGCCTCCGCCTCTGGCAAAATCCCGACGAGCTGAAGATTCTCGTAAACCCCGCGAAGCAAATTCCACCTGGGCCATCACCCAAATAGCCGTAGGGCATCCAGCAAGCGCAGCAACGAAACAGAGATCCCGTATCGCTACAGGCCAGCTCATGCTCGACCACGGAATACTCCCTTGTTTCCGCCACACTAAGCCCAGTTTTCGATAAAACTGTAACTCCGGCGCGGCCCATGGGTAAAGTTGCAGCATTCAGTTATCGATGTCCTTTTTTGTCCTCTTTTAGTCTGGTAGATGTCTTTCGGTGCACGAACATGCCGCCTAAGATCGACTCATCAACGGCGTAAAGTCGCCTAAAGGAGCTACTCGATGTTCGATTCCAACACCGCACTCGTTGTCATTGATGCACAGGAGTCTTTCCGTCACCGGCCTTATTGGAACGGTAATGAAGCCACTGGCTTTATCAAAAGACAGCAGCAGCTAATTGACGGAGCAAGGGTCGAAGGAATACCGATAGTGCAGATCTTCCACGTAGAAGAGGAGGGTGTCTTTTCGTTGGCATCGGGCCACGTCAAAACCATGACAGGACTGTCGCTTGCTCCCGACGCCATCTTCCACAAGCGCAGCCATAGTGCTCTCGTCGGCAGCGGGCTGGATGTATGGTTGATCCAGCATGGTATTCGAAGGCTGATTGTGTCCGGCATCCGTACGGAACAATGCTGCGAGACGACGACAAGGCACGCGTCCGACATCGGTTATAAGGTGGACTATGTGACCGAGGCAACCTTAACATTTGCCATGACAGACCGCCACGGAAGAGTGTGGACCCCGCAGGAGATCAGGGAACGTACAGAGCTGGTATTGGACGATCGCTTCGCACGCATCGTCACGGTCGAAGAGGCACTGGAAGGCGTAAAGCGGGAACTGGCTGCCTGAAGGGTATACAAAAAAAGATGAAGCATATTCCCGTATATGTCTTACTTCTCCAGCGGACCCTTCTGCTCGATGCCGCAGGTCCGCTGGAGGTACTGCGCGTAGCCAACAGGGAGCAACAGGATCTGCGATTCGAGGTCCACTACATAGGCCCTGAGTCGTCAATCATCAGCTCAATCGGGATCACTCTGGCGAAGATTGAACCCTTGCCGAAAACCCTTCCTGACGGTGCCATGGTCATCCTCTCCGGTGATGTGGACTACATGATGATGCCAGGCGAGCAAATCGCTCCCAAACAGGACCGCAGTGGAACCGCGACGGTAGTGAAGTGGCTGCGCGCAGTGGTTAGACCCGGACATAAAGTCGTATCGATCTGCTCAGGCGCTCTGCTCGCAGGCAGGGCAGGCCTTCTGGACGGCTATGCCTGTACGACGCATCACGCTTCCTGCGCTGAGCTCATAGCAGCAGCTCCGCAGGCCAGGGTACTGGAAAATCGCCTGTTCGTTGAAGACGGAGAGCGCTACTCGAGTGCCGGGGTTACGGCAGGCGTAGACCTGATGCTGCACATTGTGGCGCAGCTTACCGATCTCGCGTTGGCGGTCACAATTGCACGCTACATGGTCGTATATCTCCGCCGCAGCGGATCGGATCCGCAGCTCTCGCCCTGGCTCGAAGGCCGCAACCATATTCATCCCGCAGTCCATCGCGTGCAGGACGCAATCACAGCCGACCCAACCAGGAGTTGGACCTTGCGTTCTCTGTCGAGGATCGCCGGCGCAAGCAGCAGGCACCTCACGCGGCTCTTTCAGGAGTACGCAGGCATGAGCATCACAGACTATAAGAATGGTCTGCGAGTGGCACTGGCTCGCGAGCTCATCACCCAGACAAGCCTCGACATGGAGCAGGTAGCCGAACGCGCTGGGTTTGGATCAACGCGACAATTGAGACGCGCATGGAGCCGCCTATATGAGACCGCACCCAGTGGCGCGCGAAATCACGCGACGGCGTGAGCGCTATATCTCTCTCACGGCAGCGTTGCGATAAACGCATTCATCTCGCGAAGAACGTCAGCCTCGTTTGACCGAAAGACATAATGATTGGCATGCGGAATACGAACGACATGAGCGGACGGCACTTGCGTCTCAAATGCCACTGCCTGTCTCTCTACGATGCGCTTGTCGATGGCTTCCATACCAGCACGTGTTTCGGGATTCTCCTTTGGCATTGGCCCTCGATCGTGTGGGTCCGCAAAGATAACCAGCGCAGGAGCCTTGATCGTAGTGAAGCGCTGCTGCCCCGTCATAATGGCAAAGATAACGGGAGGCGCATTTGGACGCGGCCCAGTCGGAGGCGGCGGCAAAACCTCGAGGTCCTGCCGCTGCTGTGCGACCTCTTTCTCCACGCGTTGAAGATTGGCCAAAAGATCGTCGAGGAATTTCTTTGCATCGGTCGGAATCTTGCCCGGTAAAAGCTGGCCGAGTTGTTCGCGCACTTCCGTGGAGTCGATGAGCATATTGCCATTCATCTTGTCGTAGAGCGCATAAGGATAGCCCGCATCCAGATAGATCAGTCCTGCGACCTTCTCCGGATGATGCGACCCGATGTAACTAAGCTCCTCACCTCCAAGTGAGTGACCTGCAACAATCGGCCGATCAAGATGCAGCGCATCGATGACGCCAAGTACATCCTCTCCAAGGCGGTCGACGGCGTAGCTCGCGGTCTCTGGCGAAGGAGAACTGGAAGTTCCGAACCCACGCCGGGTAATGCCATAGACGTGATAGTTGGCGGTCAGCTTGGGTGCAAAGGTATCGAAGACGTGGGCCGTATCTCCAAGGCCGCTAAGGAGAACAAGCGGACGCCCCACCCCTCCCCAATCCAACACCTCAAGTTTGATGTCCTTCTCTACCGGGATCATCTGAACCTTATGAGGCGATACATCAATCTTCCACGCAGTCTCCTTCGTAACCCGTTCAAAGACAAGTGGCTTGGGTTTGCCCTGCGTAAGGTTGCCGGTGATCGTCTTTCCGTCGGCGCTAAGAGTCCCTTCATACGCAACGTGAAATGTGTCGACCGTGAATTTCAGGGTCGTTCCAACAAACGAAAGAGTAGTCGCAGCAACAGCGTCCGGCGATTGATCGATGCTGTACAGACGGCCTTTCAACGCGCCATCGTTGCCTTTTTCCATCTGGAGAATGATGCGGAGTTTTTGATCCGAACTAAGCGTGCCCTGCCAATCCCCGGCTATCTCCTGAGCGTGGGCAATGTTGCTGAAGAAGAAAAGAAGTGTCGCGACCCACACGATGCTCAGCTTGTGATGCTTCATCGGTCAACTCCGTGCTGTAGTTTTTTTTGAGGGCTATATCTTTGCGGATTTAGCGTGAGGCAGTGACGCGAAAGTTTTAATTTGGGTCAGGAGCCACTTTCCTCGACCCGCCGCACCGTAATCAGTGGTGGCGAGCTTCGGTATCAACGGACTAAAGAGCAAACTCAGGAAGAACGCGCCCGAGAGGACAATCAATCCTGCCTGGGCAAAACGAAACACAGGCGGAGCCGAGTTGACCTCGCGATAAGCGTGAGAATCGATCGTCTCTGCATTGCGTGGCCTCGCATGTTGAACAGCAACCGAGCGAATTCCATCAAGGAGCAGCGTTAGCGTGGCCCCTCTGCGAGATTCTTCGTCGAAGATCCATAGCATCTCCTCCCCAAACTCTGTACGGAAAGAAGCTGGATGCATCCGGACAAGGATGCGATAGGCAATGCGTAGAAGCGATCTCATACGCTGCGTGGGTTCCTTTCGCGAAGACGCGATTGTGCTGTTAAAACAACGCTCTGCAGACGCTCGATCTCGGATGTAAGAGCGGCACGGCCAGCCTGCGTGAGACGGTAGAGCCGCCGGTCCTCTTCTTTGGCCCGGCTGGAACGCGGCGCATCGATGACCAGCTTTTGATCCATCAGCTTTTTGAGGTTGTCATACAGCGTGCCGGGTCCAGGGCGGTAGCTTCCGTGCGACTGCCGAGCAATCTCCTGAATGATCCCGTAGCCATGCAGGTCTTCACTTGCCAGAGCGAGAAGGATATACAGCGTCGCCGTAGAGAGAGGAGCCGTCGTTTTGGAAGCAATCTTCATTGTCGGATTCCGACTATATCGATTTTCGACTATAGAGACAAGAATTATTTTTTTGCCAGATAACAGGCTTCCGATCATCCGGCTCTCACACCGTTGCCAATCCGGATAGCCGCGCAACGCCAGCCGTTACTGTACGATGAATCGAAAAAGCCCTGTTTACATCTCATTATCGAATCATTCACGGCCAGGCAAGCGGTTTACGGGCTCACAAAGCGCCTCGCTCCGATTTCCCACAGCATCTTTCTGATCTAATCAGAGCAAGCCGTCAAAAGTGCAGGAGGTGTCCAATCTCAACCCTCAATAGTTACGACCTCACCGCCCCGTCCTCGCTCCTTCCACGCGTCGAACTTGCCGCGCCTTCTGAGCCCACGCCATTACCCGACATCGTTGCGGCACTGCACAACATCACAGCACTCCATGGCCTCACCGAAGACGAGTACACCTGGCTCGGAACTCACGGAACTGAGCGCGTCGGTCCCGATGGATCAATTCTCTTCCGCGAGATGGAGCCTGCATTCCACATGCACATCATTCTGCGCGGCTCCGTCCAGGTCTACCGTCGCAAATCCACTCCTGTCACCCTTTTCATCGGCAGCACCGCGCAGGTCACCGGCAAGCTCCCCTACTCCCGCATGAAGACCTGGGGCGCCGATGGTTACAGTGTCGGCGACATCTGGGTGCTCGACATCCATCAGGATCTCTTCCCCGCGATGCTTCAGGCGATCCCCTCCATCGGCCAGCGTTTCGTCGCCCTTCTGCTCGATCGCGTCCGCGACTTCACCCGCATGGACGAGCAGGCCGACAAGCTCCTCGCACTCGGCAAGCTCGCTGCCAATCTCTCTCACGAGCTCAACAACCCCGCCTCCGCCGCCCAGCGTTCTGCCGTTAGCCTCGCCGCCGAGCTTCGCGGCTCCGACGAAGACAAGTATCGCCTCGGCCGGCTCTTCCACTCCGACGAGGAACTCGCCCGCTACAGCGCCTGGGTCAAAGAAGCCCGCGAGTGCATCGCCTTGGCCGACTCCCGCATCGTCTCCGGCGAAAGCTCGCTCGAGGCCAGCGACCGCGAAGATCGGCTCATCACCTGGCTCCAGCATCGCACCGTCCCGGCTCCCTGGACCATCGCTCCCGCACTCGCCGAAGCCAATCTCACGCTCGAGTGTCTCAACAACCTCGCCTCCACCGTCAGCCCTGAAATTCTTCCCGTCGCCCTCACGACCTTCGCCAGCTCGCTCCGCGTCGAGCGCATGGCCGATACCGTCGTCGACTCCAGCGATCGCATCTTCGACCTCATCACCGCCATCAAGGACTACTCCTACATGGACCAGGCACCCGTGCAGGACGTCGATCTTCCTCAATCCATCGAGACTACCCTCGCCATGTACCGTTCGCGTCTCGAAACCGTCAACGTCATCCTCGAGTTCGACCCCGCACTCCCGCTCGTCAGCGCCTACGGCAGCGAGCTCAACCAGGTCTGGTCCGCTCTCATCGAAAACGCCCTCGATGCCATGAAGGATCGCGGCACCCTTACGATCAGCACCCGGCTCGTCGGCCTGATGGCCATTATTGAAATAAGGAACGACGGCCCCGGCATCGATCCAGCCCTCACCTCACGCATCTTCGAACCCTTCTTCACCACCAAGCCCATCGGCAAGGGCCTTGGCCTCGGCCTCGATATCGTTCAGCGTATCGTCGGCAAACACTCCGGCTCGGTCACCGTGGAATCCACCCCGCAAGTGACCTGCTTCCAGGTGCGCATTCCCGTCGACCGTACTCAGGCGTACTAGAGCGGTTCCAGGATTGATGTATTCACAACTGAAGTGTCATCCTGAGCGGAGCAACTCGCGCTAATTCGAACCCCCCCCGAAAATAAAGTTCGGAAATTTGCATAATTTTGCTCGCCCCAAAAGTGACAGTTCGCAAACCGCGATTGCCATGCATTTTTTCGCATACTGACCACGAATAAACCATATTCAATCACCCTAAAGATGTAGAAACCCCTGTAAAACCACTCACTTCGCTCCATATAAAATTAGCGCCATGGATCAGCTATCGAGAGCAGGGAAGAGATCCCACCAACTCTCGGAAAGCGCATCCATTCTGCTCGACATCCTACGTTTTGCCGCCGCCATCGGTGTCGTCGTCAGCCACTCCGGAAAGAAAGCCTTCGGAACCGGATGGAGAGAACAATCCATATGGGGAAACCTCGCTGTTCCCATGTTTTTCGTCCTCTCCGGCTTCATCATTCGCTTCGTCACTCGCAGCCGCGAAGCCAATCCACGCGAATATTCCATCGATCGCGCCTCAAGAATCTACTCCGTCGTCCTCCCCGCAATGCTCGCCACCCTGCTCTGTTCCGGGCTTTGCCTCCTGCTCAATCACGATCGTTTCCTGCACGACTGGTCTCCATTCTTCAACCACCCCATCGCCCGCCTCCTGCTAAATCTCACCTTCCTCAGCCAGATATGGGGCTTCAACACCATCCCGTTCATCAACTCGCCCTTTTGGTCGCTCGGTTATGAGTGCCTCTATTACATTTTCTACGGTTTCGTTATCTTTCTGCGTGGCTGGAAACGCATAGCCGTCTGCACAGCATTAGCTTTATTGATCGGCCCACAGGTCATGTTTCTATTGCCGCTCTGGTGGCTGGGATGCTGGCTCTACGACGCCTACCACCGCGTTCGAGGAAGACGCGCAAGCAGCATCGCGTTCGCAGTTCTAGCCATCTGGTCGACCATCTCCTCGTTAGCTCGGCTCACCGGAACGGGCAGGATGCCATTCGAGCCCGCATCCATCCTCTTCTCCATCGCAAGCCTGCCTAACCCCATCCCCCTGCTTGGCCAACCCATCCACAGAGCCACCATGTTTGCCTATGGTGCAGGCATCGTGGGGGCCACACTACTCTTCCTCACCCTGCTCGCCGTCGATTTCATTCCACTTCCCCGTAATGCAGCGTGGAAGCAAAGCATTCGCCGTATAGCCGATGGAACCTTTGTTATCTATCTCTTCCACTATCCCATCCTGCTTCTATTCACCTACGCAGGATTTATCCACTACGGCCACAATCTCGAGAACATCGCCGTCCTTACCGCGATGGTCTGTGCTCTGATCGCTCTCGCCATTCCTGTTGATGCGTTGAAGCGACACATGCGAAGCCGTCTCCACGCAGTTGTTCCTTCCCGCCCCTCCGCTCTCCAGTTACCGCTAGAATCAAACTAGTCGAAGAGAGGAACAGAAAACATGGCTAACAGATATGGCGAAGCCGCCCTGCTCGCAGTCCGCATGGACACCTATGGCAAAGCCATCACCCCATTGGATCGCTGGAAAGCCGCGACGCAAAAGCTTTATCCCACCAGCCCTTCGGCCCAGCGCAAAGGTGGCCCGCGCTCGGCATTTCTTAGCCTCTGCGAAGCTGGTTTAGTAAAAGGGATCCCGTCGGGGCAATACGCTCCATCGAACAAGGACAAGGCCTACGCCACACGAGCCGTCAGCCTGCTCGTCGCAGGCACGCACAAGACCGTCAACGCCCTCTGGGCCGAGGTGACAGACGGAGAAGACATCCCTCATCAAAGTCAAATGGACATAGTCATGGCCTTGTGGAAGAACGATCTCATCGTCCGCACCTCAAAGGTAGAGACACCCGACCTCAACGCATAAGCAAGATTTAACCCGCCGCGTCCAGCAATTTCTGCAAATCCAATGCCCGCGTGTACATCGCCAATTCACCCTTGGCATCACGCGGCCAATCCTCCTGCGGACGGTCCCAGTAAAGCTCCACCCCATTGCCATCCGGATCCCGCAGGTATAGCGCCTCGCTGACCCCATGATCTGCCGCTCCATCCAGAGCAGTGCGCGCCTTGATCAGCCGCCGCAACGCATCAGCCAGCTCCGCCCTTGTTGGATAAACAATCGCCAGGTGATACAGCCCTGTTGTCCCCGTTGGCGGAGCCGATCCTCCGGAACTCTCCCATGTATTCAAGCCAATATGATGATGGTAGCCACCGGCCGACAGGAACGCCGCCGAGTCTCCTATCCGCTGCGTTACCTCAAACCCCAGAACATCACGGTAGAACCCCAGTGCTCGCTCCAGATCGGACACCTTCAGATGGACGTGTCCCATCCGTACGCCCGCATCAATCACTTTCTCGCCCATGAATCATTGGATGTCGCCAACATCCCCTTGGCACCTTGAAAAGAGCCTCAAACTACCTTCCGGTAGTATGCTTGTCCGCATCATAAAGCTGCGTCCCGGCCAAACCCGGAAAAGCAAAAATGGAGGAACCTGAATGTTCAGTTTGCTTTGGACTGCTCTTATTGGCCTTATCGTCGGTGCTATCGCGAAGCTCATTATCCCTGGCAAAGAACCCGGCGGCATATGGATCACGATGCTGCTCGGCATCGCCGGCGCTTTCCTGGGAACATTGATCGGCCGTGCCATCGGCCACTACCAGCCCGGCGAATCCGCCGGTTTTATCATGTCTCTCATTGGCGCGTTAATCCTGCTTGGCATCTATCACTTCTTCAAGCGCCGTCAGACTGTCTAACGATCTTGACATCTGATGTTCCGCGGCCAGCCAGCGCCCGCTCGCGCTGCGCATGACGCTATTGTTGGCGCACGCCCGTACAGCGGTGCAGAACTCGTCTGCCGCCACCGGCCGCGCGACAAAGTTGCCTTGCGCCTCGTCGCACTTCCTGCGCACCAGGAACCTCAGCTGCTCGTCGGTCTCCACGCCCTCCGCAACCACCCGTATGTTGAGACCGTGCGACATCGCAATGATCGTTCGCACAACGGCCGCCGCGTTCGGGTCCGTTCCCGCCTGCTTCACAAAGCTCTGATCAATCTTCAATCGGTCGACCTGATATTGCAGCAGATAAGAGAAGCTGCAGAAACCCGTACCGAAGTCGTCGATCGAGATGCGTGCGCCCAGTTCCCGAATCTTCTGCAGCTTGTCCAGATTGCCGCCGGAGTTGACCATCAGCATGTTCTCCGTGATCTCGATCTCCAGGTTCTTCGCCGGCAGCCCGCTCTCCTTCAGCGAGTTCTCGATTACCTCCACCAGGTTCCGCTGCTGAAACTGCCGCGGCGACAGGTTCACCGATACCGTCAGGTCCATCCCCAGCTCGTCCTGCAACGCCTTGCCCTCACGACAGGCTGTCATGAAGGCCCACTCGCCAATCGGCACAATTAAACCAGTCTCTTCCGCCAGCGGGATAAACTGCGCCGGCGAAACATTTCCCAGCCTTGGATGCTTCCAGCGCAGCAGCGCCTCCATGCCCGTCACAGCGCCCGTCGTCAGCGAGATCTGCGGTTGATAGTGCATACTCAGCTCTTCATTCGCCAACGCATGCCGCAGCGCGTGCTCCATCGACAGCCGGTCCGCCGTCTCCTTCAGCATGTCTTCGCTGAAGATCTGGTGCTGATTGCGTCCATTCTCCTTGGCCGCATACATGGCTGCATCCGCGCGCTTCAGCAGATGTTTCGCATCCGCCGCAAAGTCCGGATAGATGCACACCCCTATGCTCGCAGTCACATTCACCAGGTACTCATCAATGGAGATCTCCGGCGCCAGTTTCGCAACCAGGTTCGCCGCGCACTGCTCTACGTCCGCGATGCTCGTAATGTCCGTCATCACCACAACAAACTCATCCCCGCCTACCCGAGCCACCAGATCGGAACTCCGCACCGACCGCCGCAGCCTGCCCGCAGCCTCCACCAAAACCTGATCTCCCGATGCGTGGCCAAGCGAATCGTTGATCCGTTTGAACTGGTCAAGATCGACCATGAACAGCGCAACCTTGGTCCCATAGCGCCGTGCCCGTTCCACGGCTTCAACCGTTTTGTCCCGCAGCAGCGAGCGTCCCAGCAGACCTGTCAGGGGATCATGCGTCGCTAGATGCGTCACATAATCCAGCATCTGCCGGCGCTCAGTGATATCGAACGCTATCGTTACGAATCCGCTCGTCGCGCCCGTCTCCGATGTCACCGAGCGTACTGCCACATTGATCGGTGTTCGAGTCCCGTCCCTCCGAACCAACGTCCACTCTTTCTGCTCTATCTCGCCGTCCGCCACGCCATCCGTCAACACCGCGAATCCGTTCGGAATTCCTCCCTCCCGCGCCTTCGATGCCAACTCCTTCTCATCGTGCAAAATCATCACAGGCGCCTTGCCTACGAGCTCTTCACTGCTGTATCCCGTTAACTTTTCGGCCGCTACATTCATCGCCGTAATCAAGCCGGTCGTATCGGTGGCGACAATACTGAACGGTGCGTTCTGGAAGACCGAATCCGTAAATTCCACCAGCTGTTCGTATCGTTCCTGCGTCTCCTTTGCCTCGCTGATGTCGCTGCACGTCAGCGCCAACCCGTCGCCCAGCTTCACAATCTGATACCGCACCCAGGAGGCATTGAGATTCGCCTGGGACACGGGATACTCTTCGCATAACGGTTCGCCGGTCTCTACCACACGGCAACACCGGCCAAACAAGTTGGTCGTCCGCCGAATCGGCGTCACTTCCGACAGCATCTTTCCCACCAGCGCAGACCGCAACCTGCCTGTCATTTTTTCTGCGTTGGCGTTTGCGTATTGAATTCGGAAATCGATGATCGTATCTGATCCGTCTCTCACCGCTTCGAGGATCGAAAACGCATCCAGGCTTGTCTCGACCGCCGCCAGAAACTTCGAATGGGCCTCTTCGGCTCCCCTCCGCTCGACGTTGCGATTGTGTTCCCGCCACAGGGACCACAGTGCCGCCACAACTCCCGCACCGGCCACACTCGCCGCAGCGATAGTGCGAAATCGGACACTATGGTTTAGTCGCCAGAGCTGTCCAAGCGCCAGGCAAACCGGCGCTGCCACTAGCCCCGTCTTCCAATCCCATATTCGTGGGGAATCGAGTATCCAAGCCCTCAAAAAATTACCTCAATACACGCCCGATGATAGTGAAAGGTCAATTACCAGAGTAACCGAATAAGGCTCGTTTGCTTATGGTGGCAACGTATCATTCAAATAGTTGTTACAGAAAATTATTTCTCGCCCATCCTCGTAAAGTATTGATAAATTTGGGTCAATCGTATGTCGGCTACCGAACAAAAAGCCCTATCGTCCGCGTTGTTTTACTCCTTCCGCAAGCGGCATCCAACCATGGACTTGCATCCAGTTAGCGGCTAAAGTCGGATAGATCACCAGTTCAGGTTTTCCAGCAATCTCCTGCGCCATCCCTATCCCATGCCGCCCTCGCTCGAAGATGTGCAACTCCGCCGGGACACCCGCTCGTTTCAACTAGTTGTAATAGGTCGTTGAGTTCATCGAGTTCACCATCTCATTCCCGGTGGTTGCAAAGAGAAAACATGGCGATGTGTCTTTAGTCACAGGCTCCCAGCGCTGGATACACATAAAGCTCCGGAATATCCACATCTTCCTTGCCTGCCGCTCCGGGTGGCCGCCCAAAGGCAGACAAGCCTTGCAGAGAGACAAACGTTAGTTTCATGTGCCGACAGCATAACGCCTTCCGCGCGAATACCGGCACAGAAAATTCTCCTATCGGAACCAGCCAGGAAAAAGATGCCGATTTACACCCGCGAAATCAACTCATCCCGATCCGATTAAGGTGTCTTAGATGTACCAGCCGGATGGACCGCTGTAAGCGAATGCGTTCTGACAAGGCGGTCCGCCAGTCCCAGGTACCCCAGCACAGGAGTATTGCTGTAGCACGGCAGGCTCCAGCAGGTGGCATATACAAATAGAAAAATGCTGACGAACACCACCTGCGCCTTTCCTCCCGATATACCCCCAACAGGCACGGCTGTACTGGCATCTGTCTGCCGGCGGTTGTCGAGGAACAGCAGTATCAGGAACAGGCTGAAGAGATGCATATAAATCCATCGTCCCCAGTCCGTAGCATAGTAGAACAACGTAAGCGACATCACAAACGATATCGCCGCTGTCCCCGCTAACAACTTCAAGTCACGCCGCAATCCCGGCGTCTTCCATAGATCCGCAAAACCCATCACAAGCGGGATAAGCGCAAACAATCCCAGCGCCGGATATACCCGGTAATAGTGAAAGTGCGTGGAGTCGTCGATCGTCTCCTGCCGCGCATACGCCGAGGAATGCGACAGATTGCCTACCGACCCTATGCAGACTCGCGCGTTCTCCTTGCCTAATGAGTCGCAGACTGCGGTTACGGTATTGGTGTCGCCATGGTACTTCGCCACAGCATAAAAACTGGCAAGTACAACGATCATTGGAATCAGCGCAATCGCCGCCACTCGTTTGATCTCTCCAACTCCGATTGCAAGCGCCGCCAGAACATAAGGGAGATACACAAACAGCGGCTCGTGACTCAGAATGCAGACCGTGCAAGCCACGGTAAGGTAAACCGCCAGTACCCAACCCTTCACGTCCTTGCGCATCAGCATCACCAGCAGTACAGCCAGTGAGACCAGGTAAAGAACGTCTTTATGAAAGCCCCCGCGCGCTGCAACGGTAAACCCCACCAGCGCTGGCGAAAGAAACGAAACCATCACCCATAGCTTCCAGCTCGAGTTCGCCAGCAACTTCCAGACAGCCCAGTAGACGACCAGGTACGCAACCAGCGCAATGACAACAACGACCAGCAGAGGAGAGACATGCAGGGCACGCGAAAGCAGAAGAATTACCTGGCCCGTCAATCCGCGACGTACAAAACCGCCTTCATAGTTGATCAGCCAGTCGCCAAGGATCCACTCCGTTAGCGTGCCCGTGGCATGCAGCCCGATCCCAATCATTGCAATCAGCATGAGCGCTAGATATGCGGCCGAAAAAATCCTGTAGCGCCCTGCGAGCACTGAGCTTTCCATTACAAAAACTCTCCTGGAAGATTGAAACTGAGTGGGCTGAACCCAATAGTAGCAAAATGTGCCTTTGCCACCGTGGCTCTTGAAACAACCAACAGCCAATCCCGTCTAAGCTCACATGGAACACCTTCGTCGAGCCCGGGCCCTTGTCTCTGGACTATTTCTTGCCTTCGCAATTCCCCTTGCCGCTCAGGAAACCCCGGCGCCAAAGCCAGCCTCCAGCCCCACGACCATCGCCGTCGATGCCCGCCTCGTCAATCTTCCCGTCGTCGTCCGCGACAAAAAAGGTGCGCTCGTCCAGAACCTCACCAAGGATGACTTCACCCTCCAGGTCGACGGTCACCCCCAGACCATTCGCTACTTCGACATCGACGCCAATCTCCCCCTCACCCTTGGCCTGCTCGTCGACACCAGCCTCAGCCAGCGCGACGTCATCGACGAAGAGCGCACCGCCAGCGGCATCTTTCTCGATCAGATGCTCAAGACCCCGAAAGACCAGGCATTCATCGTCCAGTTCGCCCGTCAGACCGAGCTCCTGCAGGACCTCACCAACTCCCGCCCGAAACTTCAGGCTGCTCTCAAAGAGATTGATACCCCCAGCCCCAGCAACCAATCCACCACCGGCAGCGACGATTCCGATGGCAGCAATAGCGGTGGCCATCGCGGACACGGCGGCGGTACCGTCCTCTACGACGCCGCCTTCCTCGCCTCCGACGAGTTGATGTCCAAGCAGAAAGGCCGCAAGGCCCTCATCATCCTCTCAGACGGCGTTGACAACGGCAGCAAGGAGACCCTCGTCTCAGCCATCGAAGCCGCCCAGCGCGCCGACACCATCGTCTACGCCATCTACTTCAAGGGCGAGGAGCCCCACAACGAGAGCAACCGCGGCGGCGGCCGTCAAGGCGGCATCGGCTATCCCGGCGGCCGCGGTGGTGGCTATCCCGGCGGTGGCGGGGGCTACCCCGGCGGTCGTGGAGGCGGTAATCCCGGCAGCCGTGGCAACACACCCCACGTCGACGGCAAAAAAGTCCTCGAGCGCATGGCCCAGGAGACCGGCGGCCGTCTCTTCGAAGTCTCAAAGAAACAGACCGTAGGCCAGATCTACACCCAGATCGCCGAAGAGCTCCGCGCCCAGTACCGTCTCGGCTACACGCCCGACCAGGCCACAGCCGCCGACGGCTTCCACCAGATCGATCTCACCACCCGCCGCAAAGACCTCATCGTCCAGACCCGTGACGGCTACTACACCGGCAAGTAAGGCCATCAGCTTCACGCAACAGGAACAAGATAGAATGCCGTCAATGCCCATCGAACGAAACTCCCGCCGGCTCATCCACAGCAGCACCCTTGCCTCTGCCGTCCTTGCACTCGCCGTCACCTCCTTACTCAGCGGATGCAAAGAGAACAAGCCTGACCCTCCCGAGACGGCCTCCGTTCCCCAGCAGCCCGTAGCCCCATCTCCTGTTCCTTTCGTCAAAAAGCATCTCTACTCCGAGACCGCCAATCCCAAGTCCGACATCGCCGCCGCCCTCAAACAGGCCCGTGCAGAGAACAAGCGCGTCATCCTCGACTTCGGTGGCGACTGGTGCGGCGACTGCCAGGTCCTCGACATCTACATGCACCAAAGCCCCAACGCCGAGCTCCTCGCCCAGCACTTTATCGTCGTTCATGTCGATATCGGTCACATGGATCACAACGTAGACGTCGCCAAAAAATATAACGTGCCCATCGAAAAGGGTGTCCCCGCCCTCGCCGTCCTCGACTCCCACGGCAAGCTCCTCTTTTCGCAGGAGAACAAGGAATTCGAGAACATGCGCAACATGAAGCCCGAGGATGTCACCGACTTCCTCAACAAATGGAAGGCTTAGCTGCCTTCAAACCCACCCTGTATTCTTACGGGAAGAACCCGTGAGACGATACCTCCGCATCCCCGCCATCTTCCACCGCGCATTCACGAATGCGCTGGATCATGACTTCTTTAATCTCGCTCAGGCAGCTGCTTACTCTGCCATCGTTGCTCTCTTTCCCGTCCTCATCGTCGCTGCCGGAGTTATTGCCTTCCTTCCTCACACCGCTCCCATTCGAGCCCAACTCCGCGAATTCTTCACCCCCGTTCTTCCTCCCGACGTCACACCTTTGCTCCAAAGCTACTTTGATCCGGCCCCCCACGGCCCAAGTTCCAATCACCCCTTCATCCTCGCCGTCCTCGTCAGCCTCTATGAGGCATCCAGCGTCATCGCCACTTACATGGAAGGCATCCGCCGCTCACACGGTCTGCCCCCTACCTGCTGGACCTTTATGAGTCGTCGCAGCCGTGCCTTCGCTCTCGTTCCTCTCTCTCTGGTTCCTCTCGGAATCGCCAGCTCACTCGTCGTCTTCGGACACTTCATGACTGCCTGGCTCGCCGGCTACGTCATGCCCTCCATCCGCACGCCGGTCTTTCTCATCGCCCTTCTCACTCGCTGGACAGTCGCTCTCACCGGCAGCGTCGGCCTCATCGCGCTCCTGTATCACATGGGGACGCCCATCCGTCAGCCGTGGAAACGAGTCCTTCCCGGAGCCATCATTGCAACCATGATGTGGTTTCTCGCCACACTCGGTTTTGGCTGGTATGTCACGCGATTCGCCAACTACTCCCGCGTCTACGGCTCCCTCGGCGCAGCCATCGCTCTACTCTTCTGGCTCTTTATCATCTCCCTTTGCGTCCTTTATGGCGCGGAGCTCAACGTTCAGTTTCACCTTCACTTTAACGGAGATGGATTACCCTCCGATCCAACCAATTCACCCGTTCCAAACCCACACAGTCCTCCGCACGGTTAGAATTGCCAACGGCAGCAAAACTTAATGGTCACACCGTCGCTATTTACGGCGATGGTTAGAAAGAACACGGCAAAGCGCATCCATGAATACTTCTCTGAACCCAAGTCCGAACAATGTCCCTCTTGCTGGAATGGAACGTAGCCGCCGTGCAAAGATCGTAGCCACACTCGGTCCGGCCTGTAGTTCCATCGAGGTCTTCCGCCAGCTCGTCCGCGCCGGCCTCGATGTCGCCCGCCTCAACTTCTCCCACGGAACCCACGCCCAGAAGGCCGAACTCATCCGCATGGTTCGCCGGGTCTCCAAAGAAGAAGGCAAGCCCATCTGCATCCTTGCCGACCTCCAGGGCCCCAAGATCCGCACCGGCAAGCTCAAAGGCCACAAGCCCGTCCAGCTCATCGCCGGCAAACGCCTCACCATCACCCCCCGCGAGGTCGAAGGCACCGCCTCTCTCGTCGGTACCACCTTCAAAACCCTCGCCGAAAACCTCGAGCCCGGCTCCCGCATCCTCCTCTCCGACGGCCTCATCGAGCTCCACGTCGAGCAGGTCAAAGGCGCGGACGTCACCTGCGTCATCGTCAACGGCGGCACGCTCGGCGAAAACAAGGGCATCAATCTTCCCGGCATCCCGGTAAAGGTTCCTTCACTCACCGAAAAGGACGAGGAAGACCTCATCTTCGCCGTCGGACAGGGCGTCGACACCATCGCCGTCTCCTTCGTTCGCACCGCCGACGACGTTCGCCACGTCAAGAATCGCCTCGCCGCCCTCAACTCCGATGCCTGGATCATCGCCAAGCTCGAAAAGCCCCAGGCCATCGAACACCTCGACTCCATCCTCGAAGTCACCGATGCCATCATGGTCGCTCGCGGCGATCTCGGCGTCGAAGTCCCCCCCGAAAAAGTTCCCGCCATCCAGAAACACATCATTCGCCGCGCCGCCGAGTACCGTAAGCCCGTCATCACCGCCACCCAGATGCTCGAGTCGATGATTGAGAACCCGCGCCCCACCCGCGCCGAGGCCTCCGACGTCGCCAACGCCATCTACGACGGCACCGACTCCGTCATGCTCTCTGCCGAAACCGCCGCCGGTAAATATCCCGTCGAAGCCGTCGCCATGATGGCCAAGATCGTCTCCGAGACCGAGCACCAGATTCGCCTCGATCCCCGCCCCACTCTCGCCCATCATCCCAGCGTCCGGCTCTCCATCGCCGAAACAATCTGCGAGTGTATGTCTCATGCGGCCGATGATCTCGACGTCGCCGCCATCGCCATCTTTACCGAGACCGGCAGCACCGCCCGCCTCCTCTCCAAGTACCACCCCGAGCCCCCGATCATTGCTCTTTCACCCTTCGAGGCGGTCATCAACCGTTCCATGCTGCTCTGGGGCACCTACCCCATCCTCTGCGACCGCTTCCAGGACACCGACATGCTCGTCAACATGGCCGAAGAGATTCTCGAGACTCACGGCCACGTCCAGAAGCGTCAGATCGTCGGTATCGTAGCCGGAACCCGCACCAAATCCGGCGCCACTAACTTTATGCGCCTCCACATGGTCGGCGACCGCGACACCGACCCACCGCAAAAGAAGAAGCCCATAAATAAATCAGCAAAAACAGCAAAGAAAAAATAAGCCTTTACCCCAGGACCACATCATCTCGGCTGAAGCCGCTCAAGTGTTATCGTGAGCGGCGCAGTCGAGAAGCCTGCCCTGAGCGAGGGCCGAACGGGATACTTATTGCCTTCCGTTCTTTCTCTTCGTAGTCCTGACAACAAGTCATTTTGAAATATCCACTTACACTATCCGCCCCCAAATTTCCCTGCAAAAACCCCTTGTCAAGTCCCATATCCCAATAAGCCAAATAAAATCAATAACATCCATTTGCGTGGGAGTTATCTCGGGTTTGATAGAATAGATATATAGCTCAAGAAAAAGCCCCGGTTACCGGGGCTTTTTCTTATTAAACCTATAAATCCTTTAGAAAGAATAATTTAGATATAACCCCTTTAGAAAGACGTATTTACCCGTAACCCCTTTAGATGGACGATTTTACAAGAATAATTTTACTTATACTATTGAAAATAAATAACTTACTGGACCAATGTGGGGAGGGGGTACCCCTACAGAACACATGGTAAAAGTTTTCCCATGTGCCACGCATTTTCTCTTGAGAGAGCAGAGCTAGGCGCAAGTTGTTGCATCTAGGTGCCGATTTTTGGCCATTCAAGTGCTTACTAAACTGCGTAGCTTCAGCACATCGAGGGAAAATTTCAATCATGCACTCTTTCTTCCAGGCCCGCTCCATTAAGGCAGGCCTCTTTTCTGCCTGTGCTTCTCTCGTCCTCGTGTTTGGTTCCACTGCCATGCACGCCAGCACCATCACCTACGACATCGCCCTGACTCCCAGCGCAGGTTCGCCCTACGGCGGAACCGGTTCCTTCACCATCGAAGGTGCACCATCTGCTACCGGTATCTCGGACTACACTGTCGCCAACGGCAAGCTTGATGCTCTTACCTTCTCCATCGACGGTCAGACCTTCGATCTCGCCGGATCCACCGGCAGCACCCTTATCCGTTTCCAGAATGGCGTCCTCAACGACATCACCTTCTCGGAGCAGCTCGGCTCTTCGCCCTTCCGCTTCTCGTTGATGTCGACGGCAAACTACGTCTTCTCGTACGACAACCTGCAGAAGAGCTCCTACGGCACCTTCACCTCAACTGTAGCCTCTGTCACCTCTGCTTCACCGGTTCCCGAGCCCGGCTCTTTGGCCCTGCTTGGCACTGGTTTGCTCGGCGGAGCCGGAGCAATCTTCCGTCGCTTGCGCCGCGCCAGCTAACTTACTGGCAAGCGCTTAATAGCAAAGCGGCAGGCGGCCCATAACCATGGAGCCATCTGCCGCTTCTTTTTTAACTCAAAAACTCAAGCCCGTTTGAAATACTGAATCGCCTTCTCGTGCTGTTCCGCTTTCTCGCGTGTAGCAAACGTCCCTAAATTCTTCCGCTTTCCCGTCTTCGGATCCTCATGACGTGAATAGATGCGGAACTCGCCCGTCTTCAGTTTGCGAATCATATCCTGCCTCCACGAAAGATAGGATGCTCGCAGCGAAGACACTGTTTTCCGCCTCGCGTATCTACCGCAGCAGCGGAAGATACGCGCGCGTTGATCTTCGGTATTGCTCGAACTGTTCGCCAAACCGCGCAGTCAGCAAACCATCCTCGATCTTCACCCGAATCTCCGTTCCCACAAGAAACACCACTGTCGCGACCACAAACAACACCGGAGTAGACGCCATAAATCCAATGCCCCAAAGCAGGCAAAGCATCGACGTGTAGATCGGATGTCTCACCAGCCTGTAAGGGCCGCTCCGCACCAGCTCATGCTCCGTGCCAATCGCAGCATCGAACCGCAGATGTTTTTGCCCCAATGCCCGCGTTGCTGTCCACGACAACGCACTCGCAAGAACAAAGCACAGCACCGAAGCCAATACTCGCCACAGCTTCGGCGACACAGTCCAAAATTGGCTCTGCAGTATCAGTATGTAACCGACCAGCTCCAGCATCAAACCCCAGCGCGATCGCCGATCCACACTCTGTGCCGCGCTCCTGCTCCATCCCGTCCGCACAAACGGACTCAGCCAAAGCACCACTCCACCAACCACGATGATGTAGCAATACCAGGGCACAAGCCATTAGAACAAATTTGAGATACAGACAGCGGTTCTTGCTCATCATTTGCGGTTGTTTGTTTTTGATCGGTGTCATCGGCGTAAATCGGTGTTAAGTATTAACCTTTCGCCAACTCGTACAATCGACTCATGGGCCGCATCCGCATCCTCTCCGACCTCGTGGCGAACCAGATTGCCGCCGGCGAAGTCGTCGAACGTCCCGCCTCCGTCGTCAAGGAGCTCCTCGAGAACTCTCTCGACGCCGGAGCAACTCGCATACGAATCGAGGTCGAAGCTGGAGGCCGCAAGCTCATCCGCATCGCCGACAACGGCCACGGCATGGTCAAGGACGATGCTCTCCTCGCCTTCGAGCGCCACGCCACCAGCAAGCTCCGCACCTCCGACGACCTTCTCTCTATCTCGACACTCGGCTTCCGCGGTGAAGCTCTGCCATCGATCGCCAGTGTCTCCCGCCTCACCCTGGAGACCCGCTCGCCCGAAGACACTGCCGGAACCGTAGTCGAGATCGCTGGAGGCAACATCCTCCGCGTCGAGGACGCCGGTCTTCCCACCGGAACCACCATCACCATCCGCGACCTCTTCTTCAATACTCCGGCGCGCCGTAAGTTCCTCAAGTCCGAGCAGACCGAGCTCTCCCACATCGCCGCTCTCGTCACCCACTACGCCCTCGCGCATCCCACCAGACACTTCGAGCTGCACAGCGCCACCCAAGCCCTCCTAACGGCTCCCTCAGTCCCTAACGCAGCTGATCGCCTCTTCCAGATCTTCGGCAATGACACCTCGAACTACATGCTTCCCACTACAGCCGAGATGGACTTCACCCGCGCCGGCCTTCCAGAACCTCCACCTTGGAAGCGCGATCTCGACTACACCCCGCCGGAACCAGGCTTCCTCCGCATCACCGGCTTCGTCTCCAAGCCCGAGCTCCAGAAGCTCAACCGTAACGCGATGTACGTCTTCGTCAACCAGCGCCTCGTCCGCGACAAGCTCATCCTCCATGCGCTGACCGAAGCCTACCGCAACATCATCCCGTCCACGTCCTACCCTGTGATCCTCCTCTTCCTCGAGATGCCTCCGCAGGAGGTTGATGTCAACGTCCATCCAGCCAAGACTGAAGTGCGCTTCCGCCAGCCCAGCTTCGTCCATGACTTCGTCCGCGACACCGTCCGCACCACCCTCATGCAGGCCCGTCCCGCCGCCAGCTTCGCCACCGCCCTCAACAGCCCCCACGGAGCCTCCAGCTCCCTCCTCATCGATGTAAGCCCCCTGCCTGATGGCCCAGCGCAACCCGTCTTCAACCCCATCGTCCCGCAGTCCGCACCCGATCCCACCGCAGCCGACACTGCTCCATTTCTGACCCCGCCATCTCCCAACCTCACCCTCGCCGCACCCATCGTCCCGCCTTCCCTAGGACGTTTTGCCTTCCCCGGCCACTCCATTCCTGTTGGCTACGAGACCACCGAACCCATCTACGAGCCCGCAGCTCCGCAACAAGCCGACACCCTCTACGCTCTCTCCACCCTCAAGCCTCTCGGCCAGTTCCGCGACTCCTTCATCCTCGCCACCAACGAAGAAGGCCTCTGGATCATCGACCAGCACGTAGCTCACGAGCGCATCCTCTTCGAGAAAGTTCTCCGCGAGCGCAACACGGAGCAGGTCCAGCGCCAGCGCCTCCTCATGCCCCTACTCGTCGATCTTCTCCCCGCCCAGATGATCACCTTCGCCGAGATCGCCGAAGAGCTCGAACGCAACGGCTTCGAGGCCGAACCCTTCGGCCCCAGAACTCTCGCCATCAAGGCCGCCCCCGTAGGCCTCGAAGGCATAGAACTCGAGCGCATGCTCGAAGAAGTCCTCGCCGTCACCGACCGCAACCAGCAGACCGAAAACGCTGAAGCCCGTCAGCGCCGCATCGCCGCCAGCATTGCTTGCCATGCCGCCATTAAGATCAACCAGCCCCTCGATTCCGCCAAAATCGAATGGCTCCTCAACGCGCTGGCCAAAACCGAGCACCCCACCGCCTGCCCACACGGCCGCCCCGTCGCGTTACGCTACTCCCACAAAGACATCGCCAAAGCCTTTCAGAGGACTTAGCGACCTGTCATCCGGTCCGCGTCTAGATAGCATATGATCGATACCAACTTACCTGGGCTCCTCTATCTGGAAATCGTTTGTATTCCGGAGATCCTATGCGTTCTTCCTTCCGTTCACTTCTACTTGTGCTTGCCTGCGTTGTTGCCGGCTCGGTTTCAGCGCGCGCTGACTTGATCACTCTGTCCGTCTCCGAGCAGGGCACCGGAACGTTGGGAGGCCAGGCTTTTACTAATCGGCTCTTGACCTTCAGCGCGTCGTTCCCGACAGCGTTGCTGGCCTCCCCCGCTTGTCAGTCGGATGGCCTTTGCTTCATCGATAACTTTGTTATTCTTCCACCCGGTCTCGGGCTGGACGTCACGCTTACCGTGCCAGGCATAGGTACGTTCCTAGGTGAGGACCTTGAATCAGTTGCGTTCCTGTATTCAGGCAACCTGCAAGATATCTTCTTGGAGGGAATCGACGCTGTAGGCGGACGCTTTAGTGCGCCCACATCGCCCCGTCTGCTCGGTGGCAGCTGCTTTGCCAATTTCGATCCGTCTCATTGCCCGATCTTCTTCGAAACCAATGGAGGCGATCTGATTCTCAGCTCCGTAGGCAATAGCTATTCGACCAGCGTGGTCATCACCGATACCTCAGCGGTCTCGGAACCGTCTGCCTTCACGCTACTCGCCCTCGGCTTGATCGGCCTGACAACAATATTCCAGCGACGATTGAAAATTAGCCTTCAGTCCCAACGGCCCAGATTCTGAAAGCGATGGACATCCATCGGAGGATCTTATGCGTTCACCCGTCCGCGTCATCTTATTGGTAACAGGGTTGATCCTTGCAAACTCGTTCTTCGCTCATGCCGATCTCATCACGTTGTCTATATCAGAGCAAGCGAGCGGAACACTTGGAGGACAAGCTTTCACCAACCAACCGGTAACCTTTACCGGCTCGTTCACAACCGAACAGTTAGCTGCATGTAGTGTCCCCTACAGCTTCGAATCCTGTGTTGACCCTAGCTCCCCGGGCAATTACTTTATAGACTCGCTCGACGGGCTTGTGACCAAAATCTCTGTTGGCGGTCTCGGAACTGTTGATGGACTTAACCTTGATTTCTTTGTTTTTCTTTACTCAGGTTCCTTCAACGATATCGTTGTCCAGGGAGCTGGAGACAGTGGTGGCCATTTTGGTGTGCCCTCTAACCCGCTTTTTCTAGGCGACAGCTGCTATGACTATATGCCCAGTCAGTACTGTCCGAACGCGGCCTACACTTCAGGCGGCGACCTGATTCTTACCTCTGTAGGCGACACCTATTCGACCAGCGTTGTCATCATGGACACCTCGGCCGTTCCAGAGCCCGAAACGCTGGCTCTCTTGACAACAGGTCTGTTCGGCGCTGCCGGGATATTGAGGCGACGGTTGCTGAATAAGGGCTCTGTTTAGAGCTGTCATTGCTGCTCTGGGCTTCGAGAAACACCTTTCCCAACTTGGAAGGTTTATGTTGGCTTGGAATAGTCACCTTAAAAAACGAAGTACGAGCCTAAAGTAAATGTTTTGAATACTTTGGCACTTATTGGTGGGGTGGGTGTCATCTCTCGATGATCGTGGAGCCGGAACCAGACAGCACGCTTTGCGGTATCCTTGTAAAGACGTGCAACGGGCCTTGTAACGTATCGAGTCTCACGCCGCTCCAATTGAAACAAAAAGATCGTCATCCTTTAGCCCAGGCGAAGGATTGCTGTAGCGCGTATTTTCCTAGCACCAAATCGCCCAGCAGGAAGGCAACACCTTGAGTAATCTAAGCTCCCCCTCGGCCGACCAGCTCGCCGCCGCCCGCCTCGCCCATTGGCACCACAACGCCGAGCCTATCCTTACCATCAACATGCTCCGCGATTGGCTCAATGCCTTTGGACTGGTACTTTATGTGCCGC
Source organism: Edaphobacter sp. (assembly GCA_035317185.1). Lineage (GTDB taxonomy): Bacteria > Acidobacteriota > Terriglobia > Terriglobales > Acidobacteriaceae > Edaphobacter. The sequence goes on along the minus strand of DATHHN010000061.1, from coordinate 43,947 downwards.
GCGCGCCGCAACTTCCGATGCCTGCGCCATCGTTTGTCGAAGCCATCCTCGGCACTCCCAACACCGCGCCTACGCTTGCTGAGACCGAAGAACCGCGCAGCCTCCTGGTCCGCCTCATTGCCGACGGCGGCGCTATCCCGCTCAATCTCCTCGGCTCGCCTACAGGCACCGGCACCGAAACCCCCGACTTCATCGTCTCCCCTCTCGCGTTTCCCTACATCTTCACCCTTCGTGGCGACAAGGCCTGGAAACAGCCCCCAGCCACCAGCGGAGCCAGCAAGGTCTCCCCTCTTGCCCTCGCGACTTTCAACCTGCTGGCCGAACGCATCACCATGTCCGCGTACGATCTGGCTACCCAGCTAGGCAAGGAGGTCACTGAAACCGCTGTCCTCCGCGCCCTTACCGAGCTCTGGCAGCATCTCCGCGTTATTCCGATCCCTCAGCTCGACGGGCAACCCACCCTCTGGGAGCTGACAACCACCCGCTTCACCAAACAGATCAAAGCGGGAGCCAACGCCGGCCAGCCGACGGCTCTTTCTGCTCTTATCTCCCTTTACCTCGGCCAGGCTATCGTTGCCAGCGAAGACGACATCGAAACCTTCCTCTCGCCCATTGCCGCCCGTTCGCGTATCCGCGATGTTGTTCACGCTCTTATCTCCGCGCGTCAGCTCGAAACCATCGCTGTGGAAGGTAAGACCGTTGTCCATGTCAACGGTGAACTTCCCGCCTTCCTCGCCGCCTCTGTCGTCACCAACGAAACCTCTGAAGCTGTCGAGGTTCTCACTACAGATGGGTCAGCTGAAGAGGAAAAGCCTCGTATTAGCAAGTTCGTTCCCAAGCCTCGAAAGACCGGCACTGGCTTCGTAACCAAGCCATTCGGCGCCTCCGACCGCGAACGTCGTCCCTTCAAGCGCGCCGCCGCATCCGACTACGCGAAGCCCTGGGACGAAGAGAAGCGTGACAAGGCCGTACGTCGCCCCAAGTCTTACTACGCCGGTCAATCCGAGACGCCTGCCCCCGGCGAAGCTTCCTCCGAACGGGAAACCCCGCGCAAGCCCCGCTTCGATCGCGAGGGACAGCGTCCATCTTTTGGCAGCAAGCCTTCCTTCGGCTCCCGTCCGCGTCTAGGCGGAGATCGTCCTACCTTCCGCCGCGACAGCAACTTCGGCGACTCTCGCCCACCCCGTCGCGAGTTCACTCCACGGCCCGATTCAGGCTCCGACGACTCCCGCCCACCGCGCAAGACCTTCTCGAAGCCGGGAACGTTCGACCGCAAGCGCGAAGGCTTCGCAGGCAAATCTTTCAGTCGTGACAGTGACTCCCGCCCACCCCGCCGCGACTTTGGCGACTCCCGTCCTCCGCGCCGCGAATACGCCGCTCGCCCCGACTCCGGTGGCGGCGACTCTCGCCCACCCCGACGCACCTTCGGCGACAAACCCAGCTTCAGCGGCCCCCGCAAGTCGGGCAGCTACGCACCACGCCCCCAGGGAGGCGCCCGGAGCTTCGATGGAGACCGGTCCTCCGGCTTCGGTCCTCGCAAGCCCTACACCCCCCGCGAAGGCGGCGCAGGCCCATCTCGTTTCGGCGGCAAACCTAGCTTCTCCCGTGAGGATCGTGGCGAGCGCGGAGACCGTGGCGAACGCTCCGGCCCGCCGTTCCGCAAATTCGACGCTCCCCGAGGCAATTTTTCCTCTGACCGTCCGGCCCGTCCCACCCGTTCCGATGCTCCCAGCCGGAGTTACGGCGACAAGCCCAGCGGAGGCTTCCCAGCCAAAAAGCCCTTCGGCAAACCCAGCGGCGGTTTCGCAGGGAAATCCAGCAGTTATGCCGGAAAATCCAGCGGCGGCAGCTTCTCCGGCAAAAAGACTTACGGCAAATCAGCTGCTAGCTCTGGTAAGTCATCAGGCCCTTTTGATAAGTTCAAGGACAACAAAAAACCCTTCGGCAAACGCGGAGCCCCAACCCGCAAGTTCAAACCCGAAGAAGGTGAATCCGCCGGATGACGCAGAACCACGCAGTTTCACCACAGCCTGAAACCATCGTCCGGCGCCAGCGCCCCGTCATTGCAATTGATGGGCCCGCCGGTGCCGGCAAAAGCACTCTTGCCGCTCATCTCGCCCGTCGCTTCGGATTTCTCAACCTCGAGACCGGAGCCATGTACCGCGCTCTGGCTCTCAAGGCCATCGAGAACGACCTCTCCTTCGACGAGGAGTCCCCTCTGCTCGACCTCGCCGTCTACACCCGCATTCGCCTTGAACCCCAGCTCGAAGGCAACCGCGTCCTGCTCGACGGCCGCGATGTCTCGCGCCGCATCCGCGACACCGACGTTACCGCCGCAGCCTCCCGCGTCTCGGTCCACCCTCAGCTCCGCGCCTGGATGGTCCTGCAGCAGCGGGCATTGGGCGAGGCCGGTGGTGTCGTCATGGAAGGCCGCGATATCGGCACTGCCGTCTTCCCGGACGCCGAGGTCAAGATTTTTCTTGATGCTGCCCCCGAAGTCCGCGGGAACCGTCGTTACCGCCAAGTCACTCCGAATTTGTCTTCGACGCCTGAATATAACGCTGACCGCCAAAGCCCGGATCCGCGAAATCCAGAGCAGCAACGGGCAGCAGAAGAAGCCATCATCCGCGAGATGAAGGAGCGCGATTACCGCGACCGGAACCGCGCGGAATCTCCGCTCAAGCCGGCCTCGGATGCCGTCATACTTGATTCCACTTCGATGACGCTGAAGCAGGTTCTGGAACGCTCAGAACAGATCGTACTGTCCCATATCCCCACTTGAAATCTTTACTACCCTGAGAATACGGTTGTCTAATGGGAAAATAACGAATATCCGCTTTTTGAGGTAGTTATCCACACTAATTGCACTATAAATAGTGCAATTAGTACTATTTAGACGATTATCGGTAAAAAACTTGCCGGATGTGCTAACCTTTTATCATCGTTTGAAACAGATTGGTTTTCTGCAAAGCTCGAAAATGTACGAACCCCGATCTTGGATCCAGCGGCAAATTCAGTAGTACTAAGGAAATAATCAACATGGAACAGGGAACAGTGAAGTGGTTTAACGATGCCAAGGGGTTTGGCTTTATCAGCCGTCAGAACGGCGAGGATGTATTCGTACACTACTCGGCGATCAATTCAAATGGCTTCAAGAGCCTTCAGGAAGGTCAGGCAGTTCAGTTCAATGTGGTAAAGGGCCCCAAGGGCTGGCAGGCATCTGACGTTCAGCCTCTGTAAGGTATAACGTACGTAGTTCCACCAAGGTTTTGCGCGAGGGACGGCTTAGGCTGTCCCTCTGCGCCTTTAATGAGTATTTTCATTAACTAACCTCGGCTATTTGTTCGGAGATTGCGGAATGACTCCGCCTTCGGCTCCCGGCTCTGTAACAGTACTCATTCCCGGCAAAATTGTAGAAGTAGCTTTGAATTTCCGATAATCCGAATTCACCACCCGGATACTCCCGTTGAAACTGATAAACAGCAACGCTCGTGCGGAGCCTTTTCCCTCTGCTCGCGCCGGCAGCCAAACCTCGCCGTTTATCTTTTGCTGTTCCAGGGCGAAGCTCGTATCCTGCTTGATATTCACCATCAAACCTCCGCCAATTTTGAATGGTCGCAGAAAACGGCCTTCAATTCGACTGATGGAGCGGTCCTCTTCATCGACCCATATTGTCCCTGCAAGGTCACGAATCACGTCCTCAAAGCGATTTCGCGTCTTTGCCTTCGGATCACCCTCATAATCCACTGCAATGGTATCTCTGCCGTTGACCTTTACTCGACGCGGATTGGTAAATTTGCCCAGTTCTAGAAACCGTGAGACTGTAACCTCCTCATGTCCATGTGAGTCCGTCTCCTGACCCTTTACATCCGCTTTGCTTCGCCTCTCCTTGGCCTTTGCGACTTCCTTATCGATTCGGTCGCTCTCCTTCTTCTGTTCGTCTACGGTCAGCTCTTTTCCATCTTTCTTTACGAGCTTCTGAACCTCAACACCGTTTAACCAGAAGATGTCAAACTCCTTCGTTTCAGTTTTCTTAACTTCGCCATGTCCGTCGTTCTCTTGGGCGGTGGCTACTTCGTGGTACAGGTAGTCTTTCTGGATGGTTTCGGAGGCCTTCTGGCGGGATTCAACCTCGTGCATCAGAGTGGGGATGTCGGGTAGTGGTTTCTCCAAGGTTGTTTCCGTTGTCGCTGCGACAACTCCAGTCTTCTCAATGGCTCCCGGAGGAGTCTGTGGGGTCTGCGTACTTTCAGGCGTTTGGCTACATCCTGGGGAACTCAGTCCTATCACCAAAATCAGTCCCGCGACCAACCTGAGAGACGCTTCTGTCATGCTTCCACTATAGTTGCCTGCCGCCGAACAGACAGTTTCCGACTCTGGTCCGCTGACCGCACAACTTTTAGAAAGTAACGTGCGAGCATGCGCCGAAAGGTCTAGCATAAAGAGGTACGCGAATTTTGATTACGCAAGTTACATTCTGAAGCGAGGAAGCAATGGCCACTAAGGCAGGGGCACTCACCCCACCGGCTCCGGCAGTAGAGCAGCACGAACGTGAAACAACCTTCGATATCTTTCGCCGCTGGGGATACTTGCAGGCTTCTCTTGATCCGCTTGAACAGTTTCTGCCACCCGAGCCCTTTCCTACTCCTGCGCCCGAAGGTGAGGCTGCTGCCGAGGCGCGCGGCTTTTACTGCGGCACCATCGCGGTCGAGTTCATGCACATTCCAAGTCCCGAGCAGCGGCAATGGCTGCAGGAGCGCATGGAGCAGAAGGCTCCGACGCCAGACCAGAAGCTTATCCTCACTCAGCTCATTCGTGCCGATCTGTTCGAGCAGGTGATTCAATCACGCTACCTCGGCACCAAGCGCTTCTCGCTCGAAGGCATTACAGCGCTCATCCCGTTCCTCGATCGCGTGCTTGCAGTCAGTGCGGAAGCCGGTGTCAGCAAGACGATGATCGCCATGAGCCATCGTGGAAGGCTCAACGTAATGACCAATACGATCGGTCGCGCAGCGTCGGAGATCTTCACCAAGTTCGAGGACGTCGATCCTCGCAGCACAATGGGCGGCGGCGATGTGAAGTATCACGTCGGCGCAACAGGCGAATACGAGTCGCCCGATGGTCATGTGATTGGTTTGCATCTTGCCTCCAACCCAAGCCATCTCGAAGCCGTCGATCCTGTTGTGCTCGGCCGAACGCGCGCTAAGCAGGAGCGCATCGGCAAAGGTGGCAAGAACGCTGTTCTGCCCTTGATCATCCACGGCGATGCAGCCTTCGCCGGGCAGGGAATCCTTGCTGAAACGCTGAATATGGCGACGCTGCATGGGTACAACGTTGGCGGAACGATCCATGTCATCGTCAACAATCTGCTCGGATTTACGGCGCTGCCTGAGGAGTCGAACTCCTCGCGGTTCTCGACCGACATTGCCAAGCGGCTACCGATTCCGATCTTCCATGTCAACGCAGAAGATCCGGATGCAGTCGTTCGTGTAGCTGCGATTGCCGCCGAATATCGGCATCATTTCCGCTCCGATATTGTTGTCGATTTGATCGGATATCGCCGTCACGGACATAGCGAAGTGGATGATCCGACGGTTACGCAGCCGCGTCGTTACGCGATCATCAAGGATCGTCCGGCGCTTTATCAGATCTACGCGAAGGGCATCGGCGTCGATCCAACCGAGGAAGTTCAGAAGATTCAGCAGGAGCTTCTCGACGATCAGAAGGTTGCGACGAAGGCAGATCACAAGCCGCGCCTGGCTGAGCTTCCCGAGTATTGGGATCCTTACAAGGGCGGCGAACTGCTGCCTGAAGACGATGTTCCGACCGGCTTGTCCGCTGAGCGAATCAACGAGCTTGCGCAGGGTGTGACAAAGTATCCGAGCGAATTTCATGTTCACCCGAAGGTGAAAAAGCTGTTTGAGCAGCGTTTGGAGATGGGCGCCGGTTCGCGTCCGTTCGACTACGGCATGGCGGAACTGGTGGCATTCGCTTCGCTGCTGGAAGAGGGAACTCCAGTACGGCTTACCGGACAGGACTCGCAGCGCGGAACCTTCAACCAGCGTCATGCGGTGATGGTCGATATCGAGACGGAAGTTCGCTACGCGCCGCTCGCTCATTTGAGCGACAAGCAGGCGAAGTTTGAGGTCTACAACTCGCTTCTCTCCGAAGCCGCGGTGCTTGGCTTCGAGTACGGCTTTTCGCGCGATTATCCTGAGGCCCTGGTGCTGTGGGAGGCTCAGTTCGGCGACTTCGCCAACGGCGCGCAGATCATCGTCGATCAATTCATCGCGGCGAGCGAGGCCAAATGGGGACTGCTCTCCGGCATTGTGATGCTGCTGCCGCATGGCTATGAGGGACAGGGACCGGAGCACTCGAGCGCGCGCATCGAGCGTTATCTGCAACTCGCTGCGAACGACAATATCCAGATCTGCCAGCCTTCGACAGCAGCGCAGTACTTCCATCTGCTGCGGCGGCAGGCACTGCGTCCGTGGCGCAAGCCGTTGATCGTGTTTACGCCGAAGAGCATGCTGCGTCATCCCGATGCTTCGTCGTCGCTCGCGGAGTTCGCGCGCGAGCGATTCCTGAATGTGCTGCCGGACAATGAGGTTCGGAACCCGCGCCGTCTACTGGTGTGCAGCGGAAAGATCGGGCACAATCTCCGCATCGAACGTGAGAAGCGCAAGGACATGAGCGTCGGCATCATCTTCCTCGAGCAGATGTATCCGTGGCCCGAAGAAGAGCTGCAGGCTGCGCTCGACCAGCATCCTGATGCCCAGGAGATTGTCTGGGTGCAGGAAGAGCCGGCCAATATGGGTGCGCTCTTCTACGTGATGCCGGAGCTTCGCCGTATGGCTAGCGATCGAGCCGTGCTCAGCGTGAAGCGGAGTGCGAGTGCGACGCCGGCGACGGGTTCGGCCAAGGCGCATGAGATCGAGGAGAAAACGCTGATCGATCTCGCGTTTGGTGCTTCGCTCTAAGATCACGAACCGCTATGGTACCCCCCCGGGTACCATAGCGTAAGTACCCTATATTCAATAATTTACTAAAAATAACGTTTGCAAATTCGTTATTACAAATGGGTTACGACTAAAATCGTCTTTCTAAAAGGTTTAGAGCGTAAACGACAGCAGCCCCGGTTTTAGCCGAGGCTGCTTTTGACTCTGAATCAAGTATACCGGATTGAGTGAAACTCCCACGCAAACTATATTCGCTTTGTTTTGTTTAGGTTAAGCCGTTTGGGGGCTTGACAAGAAAATATGAGAGGCGAGAGGACGCCCGGTGAGCTTCTGGGTCTGTATCTTTCCTTTGAAGTGCTGTGCCATGACGATGAATTTATTCGGAGAGATGAGCAGGGAAGAGCCTGAGGGGGTGGCGACGGGGGCCGTCCTTCTGCGCGGGTTCGCCCTGGCGGAAGAGACGGCTCTGCTGGATGCCTTGCGTGATGTTACCGGGGCGGCTCCGTTTCGGCATATGGTTACGCCGGGAGGTCATCGCATGTCTGTGGCGATGACTAACTGTGGGGTGCTGGGCTGGGTGACGGACAGGAGGGGGTATCGGTATGACAGCATCGATCCGGAGAGTGGGAAGAGATGGCCGCCGATGCCTGCCTCATTTCTGAGGCTGGCGACGAGTGCGGCGGCGATGGGGGGCTTTCCGGAGTTTCTGCCGGACGCGTGCCTGATCAATCGTTATGAACCTGGGGCAAAGCTGTCGCTGCATCAGGATAAGAACGAGCGGGACTTCGATGCGCCGATCGTATCGGTTTCGCTCGGGCTTCCGGCGATGTTTTTGTTTGGCGGAATGGAGCGCGGAGATAAGACGCGCCGTATACAGGTGACGCATGGGGACGTTGTGGTGTGGGGAGGGCCATCGCGGTTGCGGTACCACGGCGTGATGCCGCTGAAGCAGGGGCACCATAATGTGTTGGGCACGAACCGCGTGAACATAACGTTTCGTAAGGCGGGTTAGCCGATTTCAAACGAGTTGGACGATGCGATGGCTAGATGCGGACCAGCTCGTTCTGGATGCGGCCGGTGACTTCGGCGCGTCCGGGGCGGGTGATCATGTTGACCTCGTTGCGGACGCCGAAGGCTTCAGAATGGCCGTCGGCGCTGGAGAAGTAGAGGCCGGGTTCGACGGAGAAGCAGGTGTTGGGGAGAATGAGGCGGGTGTCGTGGGTCTCGAGGTTGTCGAGATGGGCGCCATTGCCGTGGAGCTCGGTCGCAATATTGTGGCCGGTCCGGTGGGTGAAGAAGTCGGCGAAGCCTGCAGAGCGGATGATGGCGCGGGAGGCGTCGTCGACCTGCCAGCCGGCGATGGGGGTGTTGGCGGCGAAGGCTTGCTGGATGACGGCGATGGCGTCGTCGCGGGCATCGCGGACAGTGTTGAAGATGAGGTGCTCGCGGTCGGTGGGTTCGCGGTCGACGACGCCGGTCCAGGTGATGTCGTACCAGATAGCCCGGGGGTTGTTGGCGAGCTTGGACCAGATGTCGATGAGGACGAAGTCGCCGCGGCGGATGGGTTTGGAGGAGGCGCGGGTGGGCTCGTAGTGGGAGTCGGCGGAGTTGGGGCCGACGGAGACGTTGGGGCCGTGCTCGGTGATCATGCCAGCTTGTGCGATAGCGCGTTGGAGGAATTCGACGATGGTGAATTCGTCAGTGCTGCCGTTGGCGCGGACGCGGGTGCCGATCTCGCGCCAGCCTTCGGCGAGGATGTCGTCGAGGCGGCGCTGGGCTTCGTAGTGGGTGGCGATCTGGGCTTCGGTGAGGACGGCTTCGAAGTGGCTGACCAGGTCGGCGGACGAGACGATGTCTTTTTTGAAGGAGCGGAGGAGTTCTACTGTGCCCGCGTCGACGAGCGAGATGTACATGATGGCGTTGCGCGGGGAGTACTGCATGGCGATCTTTGTCGCGCCGGTGAGCATGGACTCGAGTTTGGATTCGAGCTCCTGCCAGGAGGAGTATTCGGTTTTGGGGCCGGGGAGGAGGTCGAGTTTGTGGGACTCGATGCGGTGGACGAGTTTCTTCGGCTCGCCTTGGGCGGGGATGAAGTAGTACCAGCGGCGGGTGATGTGGCCGCCGGGGATTCCCAGGATGCGGTAGGCGAGGTGGTCGCGGTTGTGGTGGTCGTAGAAGAGCCAGCCGTCGAGATTATTTTCGCGGAGGGCGGATTGGATGGCGGCGAGGTCCATGGTGGTGGTGCTTCCGGCCTCGGTGATGGTGTTCTGCATGGTGCCCTCCCCCTCCTGGTGAAAAGTGCGCAAAGTATTCAAAGTAGAAGACATGAGTTCGTACTTGATGGTCAAGTCTTCTGGGGTTAAATGCGAAGGCCCGGCTGGTGGCCGGGCTTCTTCTCTGATTTAAGGTTATCAGGCGTGTCAAGGATTTGGCTGTGGAAGAATGTCGAGCACGAGGGTCATGGTTCGAAAATCTAAGAACATCATTTGTACTCCTCCACATAAAAGTGAGGGCAGCGCTTTGAGCGCAGCAGGCCCTCTCCGAGGCTGACAGCAAGAGAGGTAAATACAAAGACAAAAGCAGATCCCCTTTGGGGATGACAAGCAAAAAGGCAAGGACAAGAGCGACGGCGGCAAGCGTAGAAAAAGAAGAGGCCGGGAGCGATCCCGGCCTCTTTGTTCATGGTGATTGGTGTGGATTAGGCGTTGACTGAGTTCTCGGCGGCTGCAGCGGCTGCTTCCTTTTCCTTGGCTTCCTTGGCGGCTTTCTCGGCCTTGCGTGCGGCGGCTGAGTTTTGGCCGAGTTCGGCGGCGAGGGTCTCGGTGGTGAAGGATTCGATGACGTCGCCTACGCGGATGTCCTTGTAGCCGGCGAGATCGATACCGCATTCGACGCCCTGGCGAACCTCAGAGACATCGTCCTTGAAGCGCTTGAGGGAACCGATCTTGCCGCGCCAGATCTCGTTGCCTTCGCGGAGCAGGCGGACCTGCTGATCGCGTTTGATGAGGCCGTCTGTGACGACGCAGCCGGCGATTTGGCCGACCTTGGTGATCTTGAAGACATTGCGGACCTCGGCGCGTCCGGCGTAGTTCTCCTTGAAGACTGGTTCGAGGAGGCCGTACATCGCCTTGGTGATCTCGTCCTGCAGCTCGTAGATGATGGAGTGCAGACGGATCTCGACGTTTTCGCGCTCGGCGATCTCGGCGGACTTTCTGTCGGGCCGCACGTTGAAGCCGATGACGACGGCGTTCGACGCGGAGGCGAGCAGGATGTCGGACTCGGTGATGGCACCGACGCCGGAGTGGAGGACGCGGACGCGAACCTTTTCGGTGGACATGCGCTGGAGGGAGTCGGCGAGGACTTCGACTGAGCCCTGCACGTCGCCCTTGAGGATGAGGTTGAGATCCTTCATGCCGGCCTGTTTGATCTGTTCGGCTAGGCCTTCGAGCGAGACGCGGGAGCTCTTGGCGAGCTGTGCCTCGCGCTCCTTCATCTTGCGGTACTGGGCGATGCCCTTGGCCTTGTCGCGGTCTGCCATGACGAGGAAGGTGTCGCCTGCGTCGGGCATGCCTTCGAGACCGAGGATCTCGACCGGGGTTGAAGGACCGGCTTCGGTGATGGGACGGCCACGGTCATCGAACATGGCGCGGATCTTGCCAAAGGTGTTTCCGACGATATAGCTGTCGCCGTTGCGGAGAGTGCCGTTCTGGACGAGGATCGAGGCAACGGCGCCGCGGCCACGATCGAGCTTGGCTTCGATGACGGTGCCGACGGCGGGACGCTCGGGGACGGCCTTCTGCTGATTGGTGTCGGCGATGTAGCAGATCATCTCCTCGAGACCGTCGAGGTTGATGCGCTGCTTGGCGGAGACTTCGACGAACTCGGTGTCGCCGCCCATGGAGGTGGCTTGCACGCCGCGAGCTGCAAGCTGCTGCATAACGCGCTGCGGGTTGGCCTCGGGTTTGTCGATCTTGTTGACGGCGACAATGATCGGTACCTTGGCGGCGCGGGCGTGGTCGATGGCCTCGATGGTCTGGGGCATGACGCCGTCGTCTGCTGCGACGACGATGACGACGATGTCGGTAACCTTGGCGCCGCGTGCACGCATGCGGGTAAAGGCCTCGTGACCGGGGGTATCGAGGAAGACGATCTCGCGACCGAATGCGGGCGAGTCGGGCTTGGTGATCTTCACCTTGTAGGCGCCGATGTGCTGGGTGATGCCTCCGGCTTCGCCTGCTGCAACGTCGGTGGAGCGGATGGCGTCGAGCAGGGAGGTCTTACCGTGGTCGACGTGGCCCATGACGGTGACGACAGGCGAGCGAACGATCTCGGCCATGCCGGTGGTGTCTTCAAGGAAGCCTTCGATGGCCTCGTTCTCAAGCTGTTCTTCGACCGTGATGATCTGGGCGTCGGCGCCGAACTGACGGGCGACGTCCTTGACCAGCTCGCCTTCGAGGGACTGGTTGACAGTGACGAAGACGCCCTTCATCAGGAGGGTGGCGATGAGGTCCTTGCCGCGTACGTCGAGCTTTTCGGCGAGGTCCTTGACGCTGATGCCTTCGGTGACCGTGATGGTCTTTGTGATCGGCAGAGGCTCGCGCGAGATCTGCTGGCCGCCGTAACGTGGTGGCGGCTGGAAGCCCTTCATCGGGCCTTCTTTGGTCTTCTCGTAGCGCTGACCGCCGCGGCGCTGGCCGGGGCGTGCCGCGGGACGCATACCGCCGGGAGTTTCACCGGGGCCGGGCAACATACCGCCCGGAGCTCCGCCTGGGGCTCCGGGACGTGCGCCGAAGCCGGGACGGGCTCCAAAGCCGGGACGTGCGCCGCCTGGAGTGAAGCCTGGACGGCCGGGGGCTCCGCCGGGGCCGCCTGGACCGCCGGGGAAGGTACGGGTGGGGTGCATGGGACGGCGTGCGCCGGGAGCCATGCTGGTGGGACGTGAGCCGGGTGCGCCGGGGGCTTGAGGCCGTGGGCGCTCGAAGATGGGACGGCCACGCTGCGGTACACCTGGGACAGGGGGCGGGGCGGTGTAGATGGGGCGCGGACCCGTCTGCGGCATGATGACGCGCCGTGGCGGGGGACCGGCGGGAACGACAGGTGCTGCCGGGGCTTCGGGCTGAGCCGAGACGACTGCCGGTGCTGGCTCGGTGCTTGCGGAAACCGGTTCAACAGGAGGTGCTGCTGCGACAGGAGGCGGGGTTGCTGCTGGCTGTTCTAAGACTGGAGCCGGAGACGGTACAGTGGCAGGCTTTGCAGGAGCAGGGGCGACCGGAGAGGATGCGACCACAGGACGGTCTGCGGGACGGTCGGGCGAATGAGATGCTGCAGCAGACGGATGCGCCGGCGCCACAACGACCGGAGGCCGCGCAATGACGGGGCCAACGGGAGGCCTGGTGGCAATGGCCGGGGCTGGTGGCGGCGCGACGATATTGGCTCCCTGCCGGGGCAGAGGAACGATACGGCGGGGTGCGACCTGCGTGGCCTGTGCAGGAGCAGAGGATGCTGCAACAGGCGGTACTGCTGCAACGCGCGGAGGTGTACCAGCTGCGGGAACGGTAGACGGAGGTGCGACAACTGCTGCAGGACGCGGTGGGGCGGCCTTGATGGCTGCCTCAGCCTGCTTGCGCTCGAGGATCGCTTTGAGCGCGTCGCCCGGCTTCGATACCTTCGAGAGGTCGAACTTGGGCTTGTTGTCAGGGGCCGGCCTGTTTGCGCTGGCGCTGCGGCTTCCGCCGTTGAAATAGGCGCGGACCTTCTCGGCCTGGTCGGCCTCGATGGAGCTGGAGTGCGTTTTGCCGGTAATGCCTATTGCTTCGAGGGCATCCAGAATCGGCCTGCTTTTTACTTCCAGTTCTCGTGCCAGATCGTTGATTCGAACTTTGCTCATCCGTCCCTTTTCGCTTCCTTGCGCCCTTAGCTGTTCATATCAGCCTCATCGAGGTAGGAATCTCTATTGTAAGTATTATCCCTGAAATCGCGGTGATTGCGCTTCAGGGATGTTTGTCCAGCGTGGCTTTGGAAGCTAGCCACGATCGTTTCCGTCGTCAATGCCCTCGTCGGAGTTCTCCTGGGCTTCGTCGACCAGGGTGTCTACGGCGTCATTATCCAGCTCAATGCGTTCCTCGCGTGCGTCGGCGTCGCTGAAGGCGTCGCTGGACGAGAGGGAATCTTCGGCGTCCACGATATCTTCGGTGGACAGATTGTGAACTTCTTCGGCGCGGCCGGAGCCTGCTTCTTCTGCGAGAATTGCTTCGGGTGTCTTATCCATAGATGACTCTCCTGTCTCTTCAGATGCGGGCTCCGCAGCTGCAGTGACTGCAACGGCAGGGCGCTCTTCGCCTTCTTCGTACTGACCGAAGTAGTGGCGGACGGCGACGGAGATCTTCTCTACTGTCTTTTCGCCGATGCCGGGGACTTCTTCAAGCTGCTCGGGAGTCATGTCGGCGAGCGCTTCAACGGTGGTGATGCCGGCGGCGATGAGTTTTTCGAGGACGGAGTCGCCGAGTTCGGTGACCTGCTCGATGGCAGTGGCCGGGCCGCCGGACATGGCCTGCATCTGCTGCTCGACCTCCTGACGCTTCTCCTCTTCGCTCTTGATGTCGATCTTCCACTGGAGGAGCTTGGCGGCGAGGCGGACGTTCTGGCCCTTCTTGCCGATGGCGAGGGAGAGCTGGGTGTCGTCGACGATGACCTCGATCTGCTTGTCGTTGAGGTCGGTGATGGAGACACGGCTGACCTTGGCGGGCTGGAGGGCCTTTTCGGCGAAGGTGGTGATCTCGTCGGAGAACTCGATGATGTCGATCTTTTCGCCGCGCAGCTCGCGGATGATGGACTGGACGCGCATGCCCTTCATGCCGACGCAGGCGCCGACGGGGTCGACATCCTTGTCGCGGGACATGACGGCGATCTTGGTGCGCTCACCGGCCTCGCGGGCGATGGCGCGGATGGTGACGGTGCCGTCGTAGATCTCGGGAACTTCGGACTGGAAGAGATTCTGGACGAGGCCCGGGGCGGCGCGAGAGACGATAACCTGTGGGCCCTTGGCGGCGCGGTCGACGCGGAGGAGGACGACGCGGACGCGTTCGCCGACGGCGAACTGCTCGAGGCGGGACTGCTCACGCTTGGGCATGCGGGCTTCGGCTTTGCCGAGGTCGAAGATGACGTCCATGGGCTCGAGGCGCTTGACGGTGGCGTTGAGGACCTCGCCGGCACGGTGGTTGTACTCGTTGAAGACGGTGTCGCGCTCGGCTTCGCGGACCTTCTGGAAGATGACCTGCTTGGCCATCTGGGCGGCGATGCGGCCGAGTGGGGTGGTGTCCTTGTAGAAGCGAAGTTCGCCGCCGACTTCGACCTCGGGAGCGAGCTCGCGGGCCTGTTCGAGGGTCATCTGATTGACGTCGTCTTCGATCTGCTCGGGGGTTTCGACGACGGTTTTGTAGACGTAGGCGCGGATCTCGCCGGTCTCGCGATCCATCTCGGCGCGCATGTTTTCCTGGGTTTTGTAATACTTGCGAGTCGCCAGGGCAATGGCGTCCTCAACGGCGCCGACTACAACTTCCGGCTCGATTCCCTTGTCGCGGCTTAACGTCTCAATCGATTGATACAGAACACTTGCCATCGCTTCACTCGTCCTTCATGGTTGGCCAGAAACGGCCGGTTTTGTTGCTGTCGCGTTGTTCGTACGGTGTTTGCGGAGGGCGACTATATTTCCGCTACCAGATTTGCTTTTTCGACGTTGGCCAGGGGGATGTCGACTAGCTGTTCGGTTACTGTTTTCCTGGCCTTGCCCTTTTGTTTTACGGCAGAGAGGTCGATCGTCAGTACGCCGTCAGCGAATCGGGTGAGACGGCCTTGCCACTGGCGGTTCTTGTTGATCGCCGTGAAAGTCTGAAGTTTGATGAGGCTTCCCTGAAAGCGGGTGAAGTCATCTGGTTTCTGTAGCTTGCGCTCGAGGCCCGGAGAGGAGACTTCGAGAGTGTATTCGGCGCCGGGGATAAGATCTTCAACGTCGAGGACGGTGCCGAAGTCCTGAGCGAAAGTGGCACAATCTTCATGGGTTACGCCGGAGAGCAACTCTGGTGGGACGCCCTTTGGAAGAGCTGTCTCTTCTGCTTCGGAGGCGGTTTCGGCTAGTTTGGCTCGCTCTAAAGCATTCTTTTCTACGAAGATGCGGAGTGTGCGGTGCTTGGCGCCGCCCTGAAATTCAATGTCGACGAGGTCGAGGTTGTGCGAAGCGGCAACGCGCTGGGCAGTAGCTCGGATTTCGTCTAACTGAAGTGCCATAGTGTAAGTGACTCATTCTGCTGCTTTTGAAAAAGGCCCTTTAGAGCAAATAAAAAGTGGGCTTTAGCCCACTCCTCTCTTCCGTCAATTTACCGGTGCGGTCACGGCACGTGCGAACGACGGAACAAACTCGTTGCAATTCTGATGATACAGCTTGTTGGTTTTGATTTCAATGGGGGTTATTTAAAGGCCGGGGGAAGTGTGGGTTTTACAGGGGTTTTGGGGATTTTGGGTGTTTGGTTGTGGTGAATTTGTGGTGAAGATGTGGTGGAGTGTATGGGTAAGCTGGTTTGTGGACGGCTTGTTTTTCAAGGGTGTGGATTTTGCAGATTTTTGAAGTTTGTTTGGGCTACCTCAGAATGTTGAGATGGAGGGGTAAAGATTCTGGTTCGGGGTGGCAATCAATGGGTTTACTATCGGGGCATCTTCTCCTTCGAACGCTGATCCACCTAACTAGCTGATCCAAATGACTAAGGGATATTCGATGAGAAGCAGCGCTTTGTATTCGTGTCTGTTGCTGGCCGGGTCTACCGCAGGGGTCGGCTTGTGGGGAACGCCGACGCATGAGTCTTCCAAGGCTCCTTCTGCGCCGTCCAAGGGCTGGAATGCAGTGGCGGCGGCGGATTATCTGGATAGTCGTGAGATTTGGTGGCAGAGTTGGCCGCGCGCGCAGAAGGATCACGGAACGCTCTGTATCTCCTGCCATACAACGGTGCCGTATGCGATGGCGCGGTCTGGAATGCGTCAGGAGTTGCATGAGACGCGGATGGCCGCACCCGAGAAGATCATGTTGGACAGCGTAGAAAAACGTGTGAGCCATTGGTCGGAGATGACACCGTTTTACTCCGATGCGGTTCACGGTCCTGGCAAGACGTCCGAGGCGCATGCGACCGAAGCAGTATTGAATGCCGTGATTCTGACAAGCTATGACGTGCGGCAGGGACACCTTCGTCCGATTACCCGGATGGCCCTTGATGCAGCGTGGGCGTTGCAGGAGGAGTCGGGTGAAAATGCCGGCGGATGGAAGTGGCAGGACTTCCACCTGGGCCCATGGGAAGCGGGAGAGTCCAGCTATCAGGGTGCGGCGTTGCTGATGGTGGAGGTTGGAGATGCTCCAGATGGGTATGCCAGTGAGCCGGGGGCTCGCGAGCATGTAGAGAGATTGAGTCAGTACCTGCGGCGGAAGTATTCGGCTCAGCCTCTGATGAACCAAATCTATGTTTTATGGGCGTCGGGCAAAGTGCCGGATCTACTGACAGCGGATGAGCGGAAGACGTTGGTCGCGTCGCTTGAGAGTCTGCAACAGGAGGACGGTGGTTGGAGGCTCTCGTCGATGGACAAGAAGAAACGGCTGGATGATTCCCCGGAGCCGGTGGAAAGCGATGGGATGGCGACGGGTCTGGCCGTGCTGGCGATAGAGAATTCGGGCGGCGGTGAGGACGCGATGCGGAAGCGTGGATTGAAGTGGCTGAAAGACCATCAGAGTAAGGATGGCGATTGGAGCGCTTCATCGTTGAACAAAAAACGTGATCCGAAGAGCGATATTGGGCGCTTTATGAGCGATGCTGCTACTGGGTATGCTGTGCTGGCGTTGGAAGAGGCACGGTAGGGGGCAAGGTTGGTTCTTAAGCCGCTCAATCATGCGATAAGACCGCATAATTGGGGCGCCCGTTACCCGACGTACAGGATGGGTATTCCGATGTTTTTCGGGTGAATTTTGGTGGTGGGGATTTGCTCTAGGAGGGAAGCAACTCTACAATCTATCAAACCCCGTGGCAATCATGCCTCGCATGGACACCTCCTCAAGATCGACACCTACTTATGATCGAAATTCCTGTACCTGAAGCTCTTACGTTTGACGATGTTCTTCTCGTTCCCGCCTATAGCGAGGTTGTTCCAACCCAGGTGAGCACACAGACTCAACTGACGAAGCGGATTATTTTGAACACGCCGCTGATGTCGGCTGCGATGGATACCGTGACGGAGTCGAGGCTGGCGATTGCCATGGCACAGCAGGGTGGGCTGGGCGTGGTGCATCGCAACCTGACGATCGACCAGCAGGCGGGGGAGATCGATAAGGTGAAGCGGTCAGAGAGCGGCATGATTGTGGACCCGGTGACGATTGCGCCGGAGCAGTCGATTGCGGATGCGCTGGAGGTGATGCGGCGGTACAAGATTTCGGGTGTACCGGTGACCAAGAATAGGAAGCTGGTGGGGATTTTGACGAATCGGGACCTGCGGTTTGTGTCGCGGACCGATCTGCCGATTGATTCGGTGATGACGAAGACGAACCTGATTACGGTGCCGGTGGGGACGACGCTGGAACAGGCGGAACAGATTCTGCATCAGCACAGGGTGGAGAAGCTGCTGGTCGTCAACGACGAGTACGAGCTGAAGGGCTTGATTACGGTCAAGGACATTCAGAAGAAGCTGAAGTACCCGAATGCTTCTAAGGATAGCCAGGGTCGGTTGCGAGTGGCGGGCGCGATTGGGGCGACGGGCGACTTTCTGGAACGGGCTGAGGAACTAGTAAAAGCGAGGGTGGATGCGTTGGCGATTGATTCGGCGCATGGACACTCGTCGCGGGTGCTGGAGGCTGTGGCCGAGGTGAAGCGGAAGTTTCCGGAGATCGATGTGCTGGCGGGAAATATCGCTACGTATGAGGGTGCGGTGGCTTTGATTAAAGCCGGTGCGGATGCGATCAAGGTGGGGATTGGGCCGGGCTCGATCTGCACGACACGCATGGTGACGGGTGCGGGTATGCCGCAGATTACGGCTATCTCCGAGGCTTATAAGGCCGGCAAGGAATATGGGATTCCGATTATTGCGGATGGCGGGATCAAGTACTCGGGCGACGTGACGAAGGCGATTGCCGCGGGCGCGAGTGTGGTGATGATGGGGTCGCTGTTTGCCGGTGTGGATGAGAGCCCGGGCGAGACGATTCTGTACCAGGGGCGCAGCTTCAAGGCTTATCGCGGGATGGGTTCACTGTCGGCGATGGCTCAGGGCTCGGGCGAACGGTACTTCCAGGGTAAGGAAGATATGAACGATGCGGCGAGCACGGAGCGGCCTTCGTTGACGGCTCGGGAGAGCGGGGCATCGAACCGGCTGGCAAAGTTTGTGCCGGAGGGAATCGAGGGGCGTGTGCCTCATCGGGGGCCTCTGGAGGGGATGGTTTATCAGCTAGTGGGTGGATTGAGGTCCGGCATGGGGTATCTGGGATGCTCGACGATTGCGGAGCTGCAGACGAAGGCCCGGTTTATTCGGATTTCGAATGCAGGGCTGCGTGAGAGCCATGTGCATGATGTGATCATCACGCGAGAGGCTCCTAATTATCACGTGGAATAGATGTTTTTGCTGCTGGGCACTCGGGATTTGTGTCTAAAGACAGGTTGCGGCGTCTAACTGACAGGTGGGTAGATGCCGATAAATGAGTTGAGAATGTCTATGACGAAGACGCGACGGATGACTGCGCCGATCAACTGGGTTCCTGTGTTCCTTGGGCTCAGTGTGATCTGGATGGAGTCGACTGTGACGATGGGCGCGGCGAATACGAGCCGATGGCTGCTGGATATTTGTCATGCGTTGTGGGGGCAGACGGATACGGCGTCGTTTGAGATGGTGCATGCGATTCTAAGGAAGCTGGGCCACTTTAGCGGGTATGGGATCTTGAGCGTTCTGTTCTACCGGGCGTGGTATGCAAGCGTGGGCCTGTTCTGGAAGGGGTCGAGGTCGGGGCTTCGTTTTGAGGCTGCAGGGCTGGCTGTGTTCTGTACGTTCCTGGTTGCTTCGATGGATGAGTGGCATCAGAGCTTTCTTGAGGGGCGGACGAGCAGCTTTCATGACGTGATGATCGATACTTGCGGGGCGCTGGTGTTTACAGCAGTGGTGATGCTGGTGATGCGGCGGCGGGGATTGTTGGAGATGGTGGAGAGCGAATAGGTTGTGAACCCATGTCCTAGAATCCGGACATGGGTCTCTGGTTTTGTGGTGGGGAAGAGAGGACATATCTCAGGGGCTAAAGCCCCTTTTTTGTTGCGCCTTTGGTGCCTGGACTAAAGCCCAGGCCTACCTCAGAGGCAAAAGCGAAGGCAAAAAAGCAAAATACAGGGATTCTTCGCTTCGCTCAGAATGACGACGTAAGGAACTCAGCGTTGACGACATAAGAGACGCAGGATGGCATAAGAAAAAAAGGAAATAGTTAGTGGGGATGGTTCATTGCGTCGTTGAATTGTTTGAAGAAGGCTTCGTATTTTTCTGTGCCGTTAAGTTCGGCGAAGCGTAGGGGCTTGACGCGTTCGACGAGGATTTCGGTGGCGTTGGGTTGGGTTTTGATGAGGTTGATGACCTCGTCGAGGAATTCTTTGAGGGGCATGGCGCGAGGGTCGGCGGCCTGTGCGCTGCCCATGAGCTCGGTTTGGACGTAGGGTGGGACGATCTCGATGACCTGAATGTTGGTGGATTGGAGTTGGTAGCGGAGGGACTGGCTCCAGGAGTGGATGGCGGCTTTGGTGGCGTTGTAGGTGGGGACGATTGCCATGGGGATGAAGGCGAGGCCGGAGGAGATGGTGAAGATGGTGGCGTGGTGCTGTTTTTGAAGCTGGGGAAGCAGGGCGGCGGTGAGGCGGATGGGGCCGAGGAGGTTGGTGGTGATGGTGGCCTCGGCGTCGGCGAGGGCTGTGGTCTGATCTGCGGGCTGAGCGAGCAGGTTTTCGGGGCGCATGATGCCGGCGTTGTGGATGACGGCGTTGAGGGTGGGGTGATCGGCGGAGAGCTGAGCGGCGACTTTGCGGATGTCGGCGGGGTCTTCGATGTCGAGGACGATGGAGGCCATGCCGGGGTTGGCGGCGGTGGTCTCGCCGAGGACCTGTTTGCGGCGGCCGGCGATGATCACTTTGTTTCCGAGCTTGTGGAAGGCTTCTGCGAGGGCGCGGCCGATTCCGGAGCCGCCGCCGGTGATGAGGATTGTGTTTCCAGTGATGTTCATTGGGTCTGATCTCCTGCAAGAATAGTAGGATCGTTTGTATCCAATGGGAAGTAGGCACCCAAAATATTCATACTTACCCGAAAGAGAGTGAAGAAATTATGGGGAAATCGATGGGTCTGAAGAAAACACGGATTCAAAAGGCGGCAGTAGCAGATGCTCCTCCCGCTGCGACGGACCCGAAGTTAGATGCGCTGGTACGGGAGATTATTGAACGGGTGGCGGATAAATGGACGATGCTCGTGCTGGAGGTGCTGGAGGAGCATGGCGTGGTGCGGTTCACGCGGCTGGGAGAGCTGGTGGGCGGAGTGAGCCAAAAGATGCTGACCAAGACGGTGCGCCAGATGGAACGCGATGGCCTGGTGACGCGGACGGTGCATCCGGTGATTCCGCCGAGGGTGGAGTATCAGCTGACCGAGTTGGGGCACAGCCTGGGGGCGGCGTTTTGCGGGGTTTGGATTTGGGCGGAGAAGCATGGGGAGGAGATTGAACGCGCGCGGAGGGATTTTGATGGAGGGAAGGTAGGGCGAATGCTGCCGTAATGCTAGAGGACAGCGATTTGCTGAGTTCTGGCATACTTTCGGGATGGCACGCTCCGGCGGTTTCGGGTTTAGTGGGGATTTCGTTGCGCGAGATATGACGTTTTTGTTTTGCCTGGTGGGTGTCTGGACGGTATTGAGTGGGACTGCAGGTGTTGCGCAGAACGGGGCGACGCCAGAAGACGAACCGATAAAGACCTTGCATGTTTATACGAATCTGCTGCAGGTACCGACGGTGGTGGTGGGACCTCATGGCGAACAGATCAAAAAGCCGATTGAGGAGAAAAGATTTTCGGTCAGTATCGATAGTGGACCGTGGTTTCGTGCGACCCATGTTCGCCTGGAGGGTGACGATCCGATCTCGCTTTCGATTCTGCTGGATGTCGGGTGGGGATGCTGCGGAGTTGATGCCGAGGATTGGGGATGCGATCGCGGGGCTTGCGCCGTTATCGCTGCATCCGAAGGACCGGGTTTCGATCTACGCTCTGGACTGTTTTCTGGTGCGGTCCTGGAATAATCTTCCCGCGGAGAAGGCGGGGTTGAAGACAGCGGTTGATCATGCGCTGCAAACGTGGACGGACCGCAGGTGGAACTTGCATGAACCGAAGTGCCGGGAACCGGTGCATCTTTGGGACGCGTTGGGATTCATCGCCGGAGAGTTGTATAAGCTGCCGGGCCGACGTGTGATTCTGGTGGTATCGGATGGGCAGGACAAGGGTAGTAAACGATCGTGGAACGAAGTCAGGACTTATGCCCAGTCCACGGGAGTGGCGGTTTTTGGGCTGACTTACTCTCTTGTTTATAAGGCGGTTGGGGTTCTCGACTTCCGGCACTGGGGCACGGAGGATCCCTTTCAGTCGATGTGTCAACTGAGCGGGGGCCTGGTGATGACTAGCAATACCGAATCGCTGGCGGAGGTGTGGGAACGCTTTACGACGATTCTGCGGGAACGCTACATCGTTGAGTTTCCACGGCCGGCCAATTCGACTGCGGGCGAACATGATATGCAGGTCAGGGTCGAGAAGAGCGGCCATGACATTGTCAGATCGACCGGGATATCGGTGCCGATTCCAGATGCGGCGGTGCTGGCTGATCCGACGACGGTTCCTTCGAACCCATCGCTTGCACCGCAGCAAGGTAATCGCCGTCCTATGAAAATCCCTCAGTGATTCTGGTTGAGGTTGATGGAGGCGCAGTGCTTCCAGCGGTTAGAATCAAGGGATTGCCGAATATTCAAGAGAGAGATATGACTGGATTGGTTTCTGCGGTTGGGGAGAAGAAGGCGCTCACGTTTCAGGAGCTATTGTTCAGGCTGCAGACGTTCTGGGCGGAGCAGGGGTGTGTGCTGCAGCAGCCTTATGACGTTGAAGTAGGCGCGGGGACGATGTCTCCGGATACGTTTTTGCGGGTGCTGGGGCCGAAGCCGGTGAGGATTGCTTATGCGCAGCCTTCGCGGCGGCCGGCGGATGGACGGTATGGAGAGAATCCGAATCGGCTGTTTCGGCATACGCAGTTCCAGGTGATTCTGAAGCCGCCACCGGTGCGGATTCAGGAACTGTATCTTGAGTCGCTGGTGGCGATTGGGATTGACCTGAAGGAACACGACATCAAGTTCGAAGAGGACAATTGGGAGTGGCCGGTGGGCGGCGCGTGGGGCGTCGGGTGGCAGGTGATGTTGGATGGGTTGGAGATTACGCAGTTCACGTACTTTCAGCAGTGCGGCGGGATGGATCTCGATCCGATATGCGGAGAGATTACGTATGGGCTGGAGCGGATTGCGGGGTTCCTGCAGGATGTGGATTCGATCTATGACATTGTGTGGGCTGTGGAGCCGGATACTGGCCGTAAGGTGACGTATGGAGAGATGCGGTTGGCCGAGGAGGAGCAGTTTTCGGCTTATAGCTTCGACTATGCGGATGTGGGGAAGCTTTGGGAGCATTTGAATTTGTATGAGGCGGAGTGTTTGGTGCTGCTCGATAAGGCTAAGGGATTTGAGGCGATGGATGCTTTGACGTTGAAGCGGTTTCCGGTGCTGGGGGCTTATGAGCTGGCGCTGAAGTGTTCGCATGTTTTCAATCTGCTGGATGCTCGCGGGGCGATTTCGGTGACGGAGCGCGTGGGTGTGATGGCGCGGATTCGGACGCTGGTGGTTGGCGTGGCGAAGGCTTATGCGGCGCAGGGTGTGGCTTTATCGGAAATGGAGACTGTAGTTGTGGCGGGTTAGAGATTACTTTCCCCCTTCGCAAAAGGCGCGAAGGATGGGGCACCCGAACATTTGTGTTTGATCGATTTCGAGATGCGCCTTGATGGCGGGATTTGAGTTGAGAGCGATGGCTGAGTTTTTGTTTGAGATTGGGTTGGAGGAAGTTCCGGCGCGGATGGTTGCGGGAGCGCAGGCGGAGCTGGAACGACGTGTGGTGGGGATGCTGGAGCGGGAGCGGCTGGTAACGGCCGGTGTCGAGAGCAGGAGCTTTGCTACGCCGCGGCGGCTTGCGGTGTGGGTGAAGGATGTTGCTGCACGGCAGGAGGATGTGGCCGAGGAGTTGGTGGGGCCCTCGGTGAAGGTGGCTTATAAGGATGGCGCGGCTACGCCGGCTGCGTTTGCGTTTGCGAAGAAGGCTGGGGTGGCTGTTGAGGATTTGAAGACGGTTACGAATGCTAAGGGTGAGTATCTGGCAGCGACTTCGGTGAAGGCTGGGCGTGGGGCGGCTGAAGTGATTGCTGCGGAGCTGCCGAAAGAGTTGGCGGGGATTTACTGGGCGAAGAATATGTACTGGCGTACGGGCAGGCCGGAGCGGTTTGTGAGGCCGGTGCGGTGGATGGTTGCGCTGCTTGGTGGTGAGACGGTGCCGGTTGAGTTTGGAGGATATGTAGCTGGAAGTGTTACATATGGGCATCGTGTTTTGTTTGGGGATAAGGCGATCGCTTTGAGTGCTCCGGGGGAGTATGAGAGTGTGCTGCTGAAGGGATTTGTGGTCGCGGATGTGGAGGCGCGGCGGCAACGGATTCGGAAGGCTCTGGACAAGGTGACGCGGGCTGGTAGTCCTGAGGGGTCAGGGCTGCGGTGGCGTGAGGATCATGGGTTGGTGGATAAGCTGACGCATCTGACGGAGTGGCCTTCGGTGGTGCTGGGTGGGTTTGAACCGGAGTATCTGGCGCTGCCGGAGGAGGTTCTGGTGACGGTGATGCGGGATCATCAGAGCTACTTTGCTTTGGAGGATAAGGACGGAAAACTGGCTCCTTATTTTCTGGCGGTGTTGAATATGGAGACAGATGCTGCGGGTGAGGCGGTGATTCGGCATGGCAATGCGCGAGTGTTGCGTGCGCGGTTTAACGATGCGAGATTTTTCTGGGAGTTCGATCAGCGGGTTTCTTTGAACGAGCGCACGGAGTTGTTGAAGAGCGTTACTTTTCAGAAAGATTTGGGAAGTTATGCGGCGAAGTCGGGGCGGGTGCGCAAGGTTGCATCGGTGCTGGCGGGGCTGGTATTGGCGCGTGGGTGCGATCTGAATCCGGTGGCTCTGGATGAGGCGGCGGTGCTGGCGAAGACGGATCTGACGACGGATCTGGTGAAGGAGTTTACGGAGTTACAGGGTGTGGTGGGTGGGTTGTATGCGCGGGCCCAGGGGTATTCGGCTGCGGTGAGCGATGCGATCTATGACCAGTACAAGCCGGAGTCGATGGAGGACTCGGTTCCGCGGACGGTTGAGGGTGCGGTGCTGGCGATTGCCGATAAGGCGGATACGATTGCCGGAATGTTTGGATTAGGTTTGGAGCCTACGGGGTCGAAGGATCCGTTTGCTCTGCGGCGTGCGGCGAATGGGATTGTGAAGATTCTGGCGGAGAGTGGTGTTGCGCTGCTGCTTACGCTGGGCGAGGTTGCGGGTGCGGCTTGTGGGCAGAATGAGGCGCTTGCGGCGAAGGTGCGCGGATTTCTGGTGGAGCGGGTGGAGTTCTATCTGCGTGAGGCGAAGGGGCAGGCTTATGACGTGGTGAAGGCTGTGCTTGCGGCTGGGGCGGACGATGTTCGGGATGCTGTGGCTCGGGCGGAGGCGGTGACTGCGGTTCGTCTCTCCGATGATTTTGCGGCAGTTTCGGCGGCGTTCAAGCGGATGAAGAATATTCTTTCGCAAGCCGGGGAGAAGAGCATTGTTTCGAGCACGAGTGTCGATGTGGCTCTGCTGACTGAGGTGACGGAGAAGGCACTGGCGGAGCGTTCGGCTAAGTTGGCTGGGCGCGTTGCTGGGCTTCGGAGTGGGAAAAACTACAAGGCTGCGCTGGAAGAGATTGCTACGCTGCGGCCGCAGGTGGATGCATTCTTCGATGCGGTGATGGTGATGGCTCCGGATGCGGCTGTGAGAGCGAATCGGCTGGCACTGCTGGAGCGGGTGCTGAGGGATTTTTCGGGGATTGCGGACTTCTCGGAGATTGTGGTCGCCGGGTAGTCCTTTCCCTCGTGCGCAGACGGTTGGCGCGCGGGATGCTAATCGACGATTAGCATGATTCCGACCATCGCCAGGAAGACGACGAAGAGCGAGCCGAGAGGAATGAGGACGTCCTCACAGAAGGAGCTCCAGCGAGTGGGCTGGCGCCCATCTTCGGCACGGACGGTTGATTGGTAGATCGAGTTGTCGCATTGGACTGTTGTGGATTTCATGTTCTCCTGCTTTTCGGATGCCGCTGAGATCGAGCGAGAAGATTCTGGGTGCTCGTTCGAGACATCGGCTGATTGTTATTGCGTGGTGAGATGTGGGCCGGGTGCTGGCATTCTCGAATTTGATTGAATTTATCAATGGATCGGTCTGTTTGATATGACTCGCACGGGGGAGTGATCAAAGTTGTAACTGTACGAGGTTACCTGGTGGCAGACCGGGCGAGAGACTGACCGGAGATGGGGTGGGCAATTCTCCGATGGTCATGGCGGTTTCGTCGCAGGCATGGCGCCTTGCGCAGTGCCTGCAGTCTTTGAGAACTTTGTCGTGCAGAGACTGGCGGTTCGCAGTGCGAAAACGGAAGTGTTCGAAGAAGGCCGGGATGCGGGTGAAGAGGCAGACGCATTTGATGCCTAGTTCGTTGGCTTGATGAAGGAGCGAGCGCACAAGCAGGCTGCCTGCGCCGTGGCCTGTTGTGCCGGGACGAACGACGATGGAGCGGACTTCGGCGAGGTGTGGACCGTAGAGGTGGAGCGAGGCGCAACCGATGAACCGGTCGGGCTCTGTTTCAACGATGGTGAAGGTGTGGATGTTTTTGCAGATCTCCGCGTAGGAGCGATGGAGAAGGGTGCCATCGTGCGAGAAGCTTTCGATCAATTGATAGATGGCAGGGGCGTCCTGCAATCGGGCGGGACGCGTCCGCATTCGCATCGATGGCTTGCGGTGTGAGTGATTTGTCCGACGCTGAGAGAAGCGGATGGCGTAGCGGGCTCCTAATTTGAAGGATATTTGTGAGGAGGGAGGAGCGGATGACGATGGTTGTGGAGGTTTTGAGACGAGGGGAATTGACATAATCGACTGCGCATTTCTTTTGCCGACCATTGATGGGTGCCAGGCTAATGTTGTGGTGAGTTAATTGAATGATCAGGAGCTATGCGCCGTAGTGGCGGCCTTCGTTGGGTGGCTCCCATGGAATGGGAACGAAGGTGCGCTGGAAGAAGGCGTTATCGACGACGTAGCACTCGTGATTTTCGCCTTCGATGATCCAGTCGCCGGGAAGGACTTTGCGCTCGCCAGCGTCGGTGAAGATGAGGGTGGGATTAGTGCATTGCCTTGCGTTTACGAGAAGGGGTCTACGGGTGCGAAAGGTGTTCAATTGAGTTCTCCTGTCGGCGTTGTTTTGCCGACGAGATATATCTCATCACTTCGAACATAAAAAAGGCGTAAGGAGTTTGTAAGGAGTTTGAAAGCAGTGGACACGCTGGTTTCAGCGCTGTGCCGGCGAAAAGAAGGTATAGGTTCGTGGCGATTTTTGCGCATTGAAAAATGCTTGTTCACAGTGAAGAAGCTGTGAATGGGTTAGTTTTTAGGAGAGGAGATCAACTATGCCACTTCCGAATGATGAAAAGATTGTTGCGCTGAGTGAAGAGATACTGAAGGCGTTTGAAGCCATCTTTGGACCGCACCCTGGGTTTCGACCGGTGCATGCTAAAGGGGCTTTGGTGATGGGGACGTTTACGCCTTCGAGTGAGGCGGCTTCGCTGACGCGGGCGCCGCATGCTAACCGGGAGTCTACGCCGGTGACGGTTAGATTCTCTGATTCGGCGGGTATTCCACTGATACCGGATAACGATCCGAATGCGAATCCGCGTGGATTCGGGCTGCGGTTTCATCTTGCAGAACGAGTACATACCGACATCGTGGCGCATTCGACGAATGGGTTTCCGGCGAAGAACGGAGAGGAGTTTCTGGGGCTTCTGCGGGGGATAGCGACGAGCGATCCGGCGAACCTGGCTGGGTCGGCGCTAGAGGCGTTTCTTGGATCGCATCCGAAGGCGCTTGCGTATGTGCAGTTGCCGAAACCTGCTCCATCGAGCTTTGGACGGGAGAGCTACTTTGGCCTGACGGCGCTGAAGTTTACGAACAAGGATGGTGTAAGCAAGTTTGGACGGTACAGCATTCTTCCGGAGGCGGGGAACGATTTTCTGGATGATGCGGCGGCTGCGGGCAAGAGTGCGAATTACCTGTTCGATGAACTGACGGAGAGGCTTGCGAAGGGGCCGATCAAGTTCAAGGTAGTAGTGCAGGTGGCCGAGGATGGCGATGTTGTGGATGATGCAACGGTTGCGTGGCCAACAGAGCGGAAGGTGGTTGAGTTGGGAACGATCGCTCTGACGGAGCGGGTCCCGAATGATGCCGGCGAGCAGAAGCATATTATCTTCGACCCGATTCCACGGGTAGATGGGATTGAGGCTTCGGATGATCCTCTGCTGGAGCTGCGGGCTGCGGTTTATCTGTTGAGTGGGCGGAAGAGGCGGGCTGCTCCGGAGCAGTAGAAAGTAGGGCGTCCGAGAAGGGCGCCCTTTTTGCCGATGAGCGTTTGGGTGGCGTCGGTATCAGACGGGCTTGATCTTTATGAAAAACATATGCGGTTTGTGATGTGCTTGTTGGTGAGAGGCCAACTATGCGTTTATTCCGCTTGTTTTTCCGTTGCTTTGTTCTGGTTCTGGGATTGCTGTTGTTCGCAGGCATTGTTGTTCAGGCGCAGGTGGCTACTTCCTCGAAGGATGGTGAGGTAGAGGAGCTGCGGCAGACAGTACGGGATCTAGCGCTTCGGGTGGCGGTGCTGGAGGAGCAGTTGCAGAAGCGGCCGACTGCGGTGGTTGCTTCTCCAAATGCGGATGCGGCAGGTGGGCCTGCGGCTTCTTCGAGTTCGTCGAGCGCGGTGGCGGATGCTGCGCCGATGGTGGATGCGGTTACTAATGTTTCTGCGGCTGCGCCTGCGGCTTTGGTGAAGTCATCGGGTCCAGCAACGGGTGGGAGTTCTCATGTTGCTTTGGGAGATGTGCTGCCTGCGCAGTTGCCCGGGGGAGCTACGCTGAACTACTACGTTGATGGCTACTACGGGTATGACTTCAATCATCCGATTGGGCGGGTACAGTATTTGCGGGCCTACGATGTGCTGAGCAATGCGTTCAGCCTGAATCAGGCGGGCGTGGTGCTGGCGCTCGATCCGGCGGTGGAGGAGGGGCGGCGGTATGGAGTGCGGTTGGACCTACAGTTTGGGCAGGCTACGGAGACGCTGCAGGGCAATCCGGCGAATGAGCCGAGGCCGGAGATCTACAGGAATATCTTTCAGGCGTATGGGACATATGTGTTTCCGGTGGGTCGTGGGCTGACGGTGGACTTTGGGAAGTGGGCCAGTTCTATTGGGCTTGAAGGGAACTATACGAAGGACCAGATGAATTACTCGCGATCGTTCTGGTTTGATTATCTGCCGTTCTACCATATGGGGGTTCGGGCGAACTACAAGATCAATGACAAGGTTTCGGCGAATTACTGGATTGTGAATGGGACGGACCAGTCGGAGCCGACGAACTCGTTCAAGGACCAGTTGTTTGGCGTAGTGCTTCAGCCGAAGAAGAATGTTTCGTGGACGGTGAACTACTACCTTGGGCAGGATCATCCGGATGTGACGCAGGTGCAGGACTGCGGGACGGCTCCGGTGCAGCCGGGGCTTTGTCTTGTGCCGATTACACCGGCACCGGACGGCAAGGGGCATATCTTCGACAGCTATGCGACTTGGAATGTGACGCCGAAGGTGACGCTGGCGCTGGAGGGGGATTATGTGATTTCGAGGGAGTGGGCGCAGGCCGGGCCGGGGATGTCTTCGGCTCCGAAGCATGTGACAGGAGGGGCAGGGTACGCTCGGTATCAGTGGACTCCGCGGATGTCGTTGGCTGGGCGCGGGGAGTATCTATCGGATCGCGGTGGGTTGTTCAGCGGGACGACGCAGGCGTTGAAGGAGTTTACGGGGACGTATGAGTTCAAGGTTGGCGAAGGGCTTTTGTCGCGGGTGGAGTATCGGCGGGACTGGAGTAATGTGCCGTTCTTTTTGACGAATAAGGTGGGGGTGCTTTCGGCGAATCAAGACACGCTGACGGTGGGATTGGTTTGGTGGTATGGGGGGAAGCAGGGAGTTTGGTAGAACAAGAAACAAGCAACGGCAACGACAGGAGCAGATCCCTACGGGATGACAACTAAAAAACGAACGATAGCAAAGATAAAGGGCTGTCCGATTGGACGGCCCTTTATCTTGCCGTGCGATGGTGGTTAGACTTTGACCTCCCAGCCCTTTTCGTAGGTTCGGCCCCAGAGTTTCATGGCTTCGGGGTCGTTGAGGACGTGGCCGGTTTTAGGGTCGAGGGTTAGCTCGTGTTTGGTGAAGTAGGCGATGTTGGATAGCTGGAGCATGGTGACGCTGACGTTGGCTACGGGGATGGGGGAGTTGAGTTTTTCGCCGTGGCGGATGCCATTGATGAGGTTGAGGAAGTGGGCGTCGGTCATGGAGTCGCGGCCGATGGTGTCGGTGCTGGAGGTCTTCTTGCCGGTCTTGAACTCGTCGGTCTTGTTGCCGTTCCAGTCGTAGAGCTCGTACCCGTCGCGGTCGATGAGGATGGAGCCCTTGGTGCCGAGGATGGAGGAGCCGCGCTCGCGGCCGTAGATCTTCATGCCCTGGCAGCAGCGGCCTTCCCAATTGATCATTTTGTCGGAGCCGTACTCGAAGTTGGTGTCGAGGGTGTCGTAGAACTGCCAGTCGTCCTTGAAGTTGTAGCGGCCGCCGGATGCGGTGACGCGGTTGGGGTATTCGACGCCGAGGGCCCAGCGGCAGACGTCGACCTCGTGGGTGCCGTTGTTGAGGGACTCGCCGGTGCCGTAGCGGGTGAGCCAATGCCAGTTGTACGGGTGGATGTTGTCCTTGTACTCGCTGCGCGGGACGGGGCCCTGCCAGAGGTCCCAGTTGAGGGTGGCGGGTACGGCGGCGGGTTTGCCGTAGCCCATGGACTTGCGCTTGTTCACATACCAGGCCTTAGCGTAGTAGGCGTCGCCGATGAGGCCGTCGTGGATCTGCTGGATGACTTTGATGGTGTAGTCGGAGGAGCGCTGCTGGTCGCCTACCTGGACGAGCTTGCCGTATTTCTTCTGGGCCTCGATGAGGAGCTCGCCCTCGCGGGGATTGTGGCTGGAGGGCTTTTCGACGTAGACGTGCTTGCCAGCCTTGAGGCCGAGGATGGCCATGGGGGCGTGCCAGTGGTCGGGCAGGGCGACGGTGATGACGTCGACGTCTTTGGCGTCGAGGATCTTGTGGTAGTCGCCGTCGGCTGTGGGGGCGTAGCCCAGCTCTTTTTCTGCCTCGGCGGCGAACTTGGCGAGGATAGTGGAGTCGACGTCGCAGATGTGCGAGACGCGGGCGGAGGCGGCATTATTTTTGAGCGAAGAGAGGTGGGCGTAGCCGCGGCCGTTGAGCCCGAGAATGGCGAAGTTGAGGCGGTCATTGGAGCCCATGATCTGAGCGTAGCTTTTGGCTGTGGAACTGATGGCAGCACTGGCGGCCGTTACGGCGAGGCCGTCGAGAAATGTGCGTCTTGAGATCATTGGTGCTCCTTGTTATATGCCCCGAGATGTGGCTGGGAATTAGACGGTATCCCTTATACATGGGTTTTAGTTGCAAGTTCAAACGAAGCGGCAGGGAGCATGGGGAAGAGTAGCCAAAAAGGAGGCAAAGACAAGAGTAATGGCAGCCGCAGGTTCCATCAGCTTCGCTCAGGATGGGACGGTTTGGGTGGTTAAGGGGAGAACAGGCAAAAACAGAAGCAAATCCCTACGAGATGACAAACAAAAAAGCATCAACAAGCATGTTCGCCCGAAGGTTGCCTTGAGTTAGTTGAGGCGCTGGAGGCGGTCGATTAGTTTTTGGGCCAGGGGTTCGCCGGATTCGGTCCAGAGGAGACGGCTGGAAATGCCGCAGTGTTTTTCGACGGATAGGGTGAAGGCAAGGAGTTTTTCTACGTTCTGCTGGATGTGTTTCGTGGCGTCTTCGTCGAGCTCTTCGTCTTCGAGGGTTTCGGCCAGCCAAGGGGTGTCGAGGCCGAAGTCGATGCGGATGTGGCCGTTCTGCTCGAAGCTGGCATCGTCGAACTGGGGGCCGAGACCGAGGATGCGGACGGTCGCGGGCTGGGGCTTCCACAGGGTGTCGAGGGCGGCGTAGTTGTCGTCCTGGTCGATGTCGGGATCGATGTTAGGGTCAGGGGCGCGCTTGGGGTCGACGTCAGGGGACCAGAGGTTCCAGCGCATCTCAAACTCGTAGGCCATGTCGTCGTGGAGCTGTTCGGTGGCTTCGGCTACGGCGTTTTCGATGATGGAGTCGGAGGTGTCTTCGGAGCGGTTGTCGTTGACGTAGATGCGCTGGTAGGAGGGGGCTTCGTTGAAGCCGATGGGATAGACGGAGGCTGCGGCGACGCGCTTGTCTCCACTAATAAGGGCGAATTGCCGCATGACCGAGACGAGGGCGGCGGGGAGTGATTCGAGGCGGAAGTTGGGGAACCAGAGGCTTAGGTAGAGCTGATCGGCCATAGGGATAGTCTAGTCTTTTCGAGGGAAGAGGGAAGAGGGAAGAGGGAAGAGGGAAGAGGGAAGAGGGAAGAGGGAAGAGGGATCGGTGGGCTGCACGTTGCATTGGGGCGTTGGGTGAGAAGATAGAGAGTGGATGGGTAAGATCGTTTCCATTGAGAGATTGCGGGTTTGGTTGCTGGTGGGCGCGGGCCTGCTGGTGATGGTGGTGGTGGCGTTTCTGGGATATGCCCACTATCGGGCGCACCGGTTTATTAAGGATCTTCCGGGCAAGCTCGGCATTGATATTACTCAGGAGACGAATGCGTATACGTATTCGCAGACGGTCCAGGGGAGGACCATCTTTACGATCCATGCGGCGAAGGCGGTGCAACGCAAGGATGGACTTGTGACGCTGCACGATGTGGGGATCGTTCTGTATGGACGACAGCAGAATCGGGCAGACCGGATCTACGGCAAAGAGTTTGAGTATGACCAGAAAGCAGGAGTGATTCGCGCAGCGGGCGAGGTGCATATTGACCTGCAGGCTCCGATGGCGACCGATGCGCATGGGAAGGCGGATTATGCCGCGGGTAAAGATCTACATGGACAAGGGGCGGTCGAGAAGGGAAGCGAAGATAGCCGGCTGATTCACGTGAAGACAAGTGGTCTGGTCTTTATGCGCGAGCTGGGGGTGGCGGCGACAGATCAGGATGTTGAGTTCGAGTTCAACGGAATGAACGGCTTTGCCCGGGGTGCGGATTACAGCTCGGACACTGGGGTTCTGGTACTGCATTCGGCGGTGAAGGTAAATGGACTGCACGATGGGCGACCGATGGTTTTGACGGCGTCACGGGCGGAGATGGATAGGACGAATAATCGGGTGACGCTGGAGCAGGCGAAGTATGTTTCGGTGGGGGATGGACGATCGGGGCCGACGCAGACGGCAGCGGCGCAGCGGGCGGTGGCGCATATGCGGAGTGACGGTGGGATAGAAGGCCTGGATGCCGAGGGAGAGGTAACGCTGGAGCAGGGCGATGGGGGTAGGATCGTGGCGCAGCGGGCGAATGTATTGATGAGTGCCGAGGGGCGGGTTCAGTCGGCACGGCTGTATGACGGTGTTCGGTACACGGTGGATGAGCCTTTACGGCAGGCCAACGGAGTGTCGGCTGAAGGACGGGCTGCCTTCGATAAAAAGGGGCGGCCGGAGCAGGTGGTTTTGAGCGGGGCGGTGCATTTCAATGAGCGGGTGAGAGCCCAGGGAACGGCCACTCCGTGGAGTGAACGGGAGCTGGGAGCGGATAAGCTGGAGTTTGCGCTGAGCCCAGATAGCGCGGGAAAGGCGCAGTTGCGCGATGCCAAGGCCAGTGGGAGTGCGAGGCTGAAGCTGGTCGACGCTCCGCGGGATAAGAAAGGGCCTGTCAGCAGCGCGATGGCTGGGGATGTTCTGACGGCGCATTTTGTACAGGTTAAAGGAGCCACAAAAATCACGGAAGCGCATGGAGTGGGCCATACGGTTTTGCGGCGTATGAGCGAGACTGGAGCGGAGGATACGAGCTCGGGCGAGACGATGGATGTTCGCTTCCAGATGACAGCTGCGGAAAAGAGTGGCGCGGAGGAGATTGCGACTGCGGTGCAACAGGGAAATGTGGTGATGACACATATACCGGTTCGTAAGCCGGGGGATGCCAATGCTCCAACGGAGCAACGGGCTACAGCGCAGAAGGCGGCGTATGACGGCGCGACCAAATGGATGACGCTGACCGGTGGCGTCCAAGTAAAAGACGAGGTGGGGAGCATGCTGTGGGCCGATAAGGTGGCGATGGAGCAGGGATCGGGTGATGGAGTTGCCGAGGGGTCGGTGAAGGCGAGCTATCTGCAGCCTAAGGCTGTGCAGGGGCAGGGCGATGCTGTGCATGTTCTGGCGGTCCGGGCGGAGTTGAAGAGAGCGGCGGATCAGGCGATCTTTTATGGCGTAGCTGGTCGGCCGGCACGGTTGTGGCAGGGCGGGTCGCAGGTGGAGGCTCCAGTATTGCAGTTTGAACAAAAGCAGCGGAGGCTGGTGGCGCGCGGCGAGGGTCAGGGAGCGCCGATGGCGGTCCATACAGTACTGGTTGGGCATGGTTCGGGTAAAGCAGGTGTGGGCAAGCCGGATGCAGGGAAGAGTGGGGCGGTGCGCGTGGCAAGCAGGGAGCTGGTGTACTCGGACGAGGCGCGGAAGGCAGAGTTCAGCGGCGGGGTTGAGGTGGAGAATGCGAGTGGCAAAATGCGTGGTCAGAATGCGATCGCATATCTGCAGACTGCGGCTGGAGGGAATAAACCAGCTCCCGTGCAAGGCGCTGCCGAAACGAAGACTACCGGGTTGCCGGGAGGCTTTATGGGCGGCAGCGTGGAGCGCATCGTGGTGACCGGACAGGTGGAGATGGACCAGCCTGGGAGGCGGGCCACGGGAGAGCAACTGGTCTACACGGCAGGGGATGGCTTGTTTGTGTTGACGGGGACGGCTTCGGCAGCGCCAAAGATTATGGATGAGACGCAGGGTATGGTGACGGGCGCGTCTTTGCGGTTCCATTCGGGGGATCAGAGTGTCGTGATTTCTAATGGGGAGAACGCTGGCGCCGGAGAACGGGTCCGCACAGAGACGCGGGTGAAAAGGAATTGATGAGGACATTGTCGACGGAGGAGATCGCCAAGTCATACGGCGGACGCCAAGTGGTGCGGGGAGTGAACCTGGAGATTGAGCAGGGGGAGGTCGTGGGCCTGCTGGGGCCGAATGGCGCAGGCAAGACGACGAGCTTCTACATGATTGTGGGACTGGTGCGGCCTGATGAGGGGCGGGTGCTGGCGGATGGCCATGACATCAGCCGATTACCGATGTATCTGCGGGCTCGGAACTATGGGATCAGCTATCTGCCGCAGGAGCCATCAGTGTTTCGCAAACTGACGGTGCAGGACAATATTCTGGCGGTGCTGGAGACCCAACAGCTGAGCTGGGAGAGCCGGCGGACACGCACAGAAAAACTGATTGAACAACTGAACCTGGGGCATGTGCGGCAAACGCGTGGCTATGCGCTGAGCGGAGGCGAACGGAGGCGTGTAGAAATTGCGCGCTGCCTGGCGATCGACCCCGCATTTATTCTGCTGGACGAGCCGTTTTCAGGTATTGATCCGATTGCGGTGCTGGATCTTCAAGAGATTATCTTCGACCTGAAGAAGAGCGGGATTGGTGTACTGATTACAGACCATAATGTTCGCGAAACGTTGTCGGTAACGGACAGAGCGTACATCATTAATGAAGGAAAGATATTTCGGACGGGAACTCCAGGGGACCTGGGGCGCGATCCGGAGGTACGGCGAGTGTATCTGGGCGAAAAGTTTTCAATGGGCTAAAGCGATTGATTGGTTGCTACAACTTCAGTTGTAAGCAGGAGCAACCATCGTGACACGGTGAGTTATGGCTGGGCGGGTTAGACTACAGCGAGAAAGATTCAAGCCGTGTAGACTGTGGCCAAGCCGGGGCGTTCAACGCCGGGAGGCGGCTTTCACGGTCAGTGTGAGACGGTACAGTGACGCAACAAGAGGTATGAGGGGATAACGTGCTGCTGCAACCCAAGCTGAATTTGAAAGTGTCACAACGACAGGTGTTGACGCCTGGACTGGTGCAGATGGTCAGCGTGCTGGCGCTGAACAAGCTTGAGTTGAAGGAAATGATCAACACGGAGATGGTGGAGAATCCGGTGTTGGAGGAGTTGGAAGAGTCTGCCGTTTCGTTGGATGAGCGGACGGGAATCGAGGGAGATCGAGAGCGGTCGGCGGAAGAGGTGGCTGCTGAGAACGACCGCGTAGAGAAGGACCCCTTCGATGAGATCGACTTTGGGAGCTACTTTCAGGATTATCTGGATCCCGGATTCAAGACGGCTTCGAACTTTGAGGAATATGACAAGCCGTCGTTTGAGAATTTTCTGTCGCAGCCGGGTACGCTGAGCGATCACCTGATGTGGCAACTGGGTTCACTGACGCTGATGCCGGAGGTTCGGCTGGCGGCTGAGATGGTGGTCGGAAATCTGGACGAGAAAGGGTACCTGACGGCGAGCGATGAGGAGTTGGTGAAGTCGCTGGTGCAGGCGAGGTTTCCTGTAAGGCCAGCTCCGATTCCATTTGAGCGGGGTACGAAGGCAAAGGTTCAGCCGTGGATCGAACCACAAGAGAGTTTTGACAGTAGCGAAGCCGATCCTGGGGAGAGCCTGGAGATTGCGGCTGGCGCCGATGTAGAAGGTAACAAGCTGCTGGCGATTGTGCAGGAGGCTCGGGGAATTGTTAGTAACTTAGACCCGGTGGGCGTGGGCGCGCGAGATCTTCGGGAGTGCCTGCTGATTCAGATATCGGCACAGCAGTGCGAAGCGGTGATTGTGTCTGAACGCCGGCGGAAGGCTGCTGCAAACGATGGGGTTATCTACGATGAGGGTCCTGGCGGCAGGGAAGATGTGTTTTCGCTTGCCTCGCATATCGTGGCGCAGTGCCTGCCACTGTTGCAGAAAAAAGATATGCGTGAGTTGACGCGAAGCTGTGGGCGTACCGCGGAACAGGTGCAGGCGGCGGTCGATTACATTCGGACGCTGGATCCCAGGCCGGGACAACAGTACAACCAGAGCGAAACCCGGCTGATTGAGCCAGATGTGGCGTTTGTGAAGCGCGATGGTAAGTATGTTGTTCTGATGAACGAAGAGGACTTGCCAACGCTGCGGCTGAACCAGAGCTATCGGAGGATGTTGCAGCAGAAACAGACGGAGAAAGAGGTTAAGGAGTACGTTAAGGAACGCTATAAATCGGCGATTCAACTGCTGCGGAATATCGAACAGAGAAAGAATACGATTGTGCGGACATGTGACGTGATTGTGCGTCGTCAGACGGAGTTTCTGGAGCATGGGGTGAATGCGCTGAAACCGATGATGATTAAGGAAGTGGCCGAGGAGATTGGGGTGCATCCTTCGACGGTGAGTCGTGCGGTGGCGAACAAATATGTCCATACGCCACAGGGAGTGTATGAGCTTCGCTTCTTCTTCTCCGAAGGCGTGAATGGGCCGGAGGGTGGAGACTTGCCGCTAGTGCTGCTGAAGCGCAAGGTGAAGAAGCTGATTGAAGAAGAGGATGAGCGGAAGCCGTTGACTGATGATCAGCTTGCGGCAGAGCTGCAGCGGCAGGGCATCCAGGTGACACGAAGGACGGTTGCGAAGTACCGTGAAGATATGCAGATTCCTAGTACGCACCAACGTCGTGTGCGCTGACCCGCAAACAATTTTGCAAACGAGGTGAGCAGAATGGACGTCGAGTACACCGGTAGACAAACCACCGTTACAAAGAAGCTGAAGCTACAGGTTGAGGCGGGGCTGGAACGAATCTCAAAGATCGTCGGCAGCTCTGGAAACGTGCATGTGATTTTGTGTACAGACAAGTACAGGCATATTGCCGAGATTACGGTACAGACGAGAAATCAGAAGCTGGTGGCCAGATGCGAGGCGACGGAGATGGTGGTTGCGTTGCACGATGGTCTGGACAAGCTGGAGAAGCAGGCGATCCGGCACAAGAAAAGATACTCGACGATTAAGCGGCATCCGAAGACTGATGTTAAGGTGGCCGCGGCGGATAAGGTGTCGTCGAATGGATCGGGTAAGGTTGCAGGAGAGATTCCCGCAGTGAAGGTGGCGATGAAGAACAGTGGAGGCCGTAAGGCGGTGCCGATGCTGGTTCACTCGTTTCCTTCGCAGTCGCCGCTGGCTGAGCCGCATGTGGCGCGGTCGAGCGATGGCGTGGCTTTGCGGCCGATGTCGCTAGAAGAAGCCGTGAAGGAAGCGGCGTTTCGGGACCGCGATGTCTTTGTGTTTCGCGACCATGGAGGGCAGGCGATGGTGCTGCACCGTAAGCGAGATGGAAAGATGGAGCTGATAGAAGTTCCATAGCTGGCACGAAGCTGTAAGTGCAGTATTGTGGCAGGTGCTAGGATTTCTAGCATGCCACGCAAGCAAACGAAGAAAACAGTAAAGCGCCAGAGTGAGCCGAAGAATAAGGGCGAACTGGTAATCCTGACTGGACTGTCGGGGTCTGGGAAGTTGTCCGCCTTGAAGGCATTTGAGGACCTTGGGTATTATTCGGTCGACAATCTTCCTCTTGAACTGGTGACACGATTCGCCGATCTGGTGCGACAGTCGGTGGAGATCGAACGCGCGGCGCTGGTGGTCGATGTGCGCGAGGGAATGCGGCTCGATGAGTTTCCGGAGATATTGAAGAAGGTCAGCAAGGTGCTGCCGACGCGCGTCGTCTTTCTGGAAGCGAGTGAGGATGCGCTGATACGGCGGTTTTCGGAGACGCGGCGACCACATCCGATGGGACGAGCGGATACGGTGCTGAAGTCAATTCGGGCGGAGCGGAAGAGGCTTGATCTCATCCGCAATGTTGCCGACATTGTGCTGGATACGACGAAGTTTAATGTGCATGAGCTTCGGGCGCACATCAATGCGCAGTTCGAACGCGAGAAGAGCGATAAGAATCTTACGATCTCTTCGAATAGCTTTGGGTTTAAGAATGGCGTGCCTACAGATGCGGATCTGGTGTTCGATGTGCGGTTTCTGCCGAATCCGCATTTTGTGCCGAGGTTTCGCAAGCTGACGGGAAAGCATCCGAAGGTTGCGAAGTATGTCCGCGACTTTCCGCAGACGACTGAATTTCTTGACAAGACAACCGAGATGCTCAAATTTCTTTTGCCGCACTACATTGAAGAGGGCAAGAGCTATCTGACGGTAGCGTTTGGGTGCACGGGCGGGCAACACAGGTCAGTGTTTATTGCGGAAGAGATGAAGAAACGGCTAGATGCAGCGGGGTATCGCGTGAAGACGGCGCATCGGGATATGCCACGCTAGAATGCCATGCGGACAGCTCGACACAATAGAATAGTGAGATGCGCAGCACGATGAAGACATCCGGGAGAGTGGCGGCTTGAAGCGTATCTGGCGGTTACTGCTCTATGTACGGCCGTATGCGCTGTATGCGCTGACTTCCGTGGTGTTGATGGCGGTTGTGGGCGCGATGGCGGCGTTCCGGATTCTGCTAGTGAAGCCGATCTTCGACAATGTGCTGCGCCCGGATGCGGTGTCGCATGATGTGCTGGTGTTTCATGTGCCGCAGGTAGGGTGGAAGCTGAACCTGCATTTTCTGGTGCCTCACTATTTTCAAAATGCGTGGACAGTCGTGGCGTATGCGCTGGTGTTATCGGCGCTGTTGAAGTCGGTCTGCGATTACGTGGGAACGTACCTGGTGAACTATGCCGGGTTCGGCATGATTACAGACCTGCGGAACGATTTGTATAACGCTGTTCTGCGGAGGTCGGTGGCATTTTTTCAGAAGCATTCGACGGGCTCGTTGCTATCGACATTGATCAACGACATCGAGCGGGTGCAGTTTGCGATGTCGAGTGTGCTGGGAGACTTTCTGCAGCAGTTGTTCACGCTTCTGTTCACGATTGCAGTCGTCGTGATGGTAGGCGGGAAGATGGCATGGGCACTGCTGCTGTTTGTGCCTGTGGTGATCTCTTCAGCGCGGCGGATTGGAAGGCGGGTTCGGCAGACGACGCGCAAGGGGCAAGACAAACTGGCGGAGATCCAGAATATTCTGCACGAGACGATCACGGGTAACCGGATTGTAAAGGCATTCGGGATGGAGCTGTGGGAGATGAATCGCTTCCGCAGAGCGGCGCGTCGGTTGTTCCGTGCGAATTTGAAGTCGGTGAGTGCGCAGGCGATCAGCTCGCCATTGATGGACGCGCTGGGTTCGGTTGGGATTGCGCTGCTGTTGTTATTTGGACGCCAGCGCATTCTGCATGGAGACATGACTGCCGGATCGTTTATTACGTTTTTGATCGCGGTGTTTACCTTGTACGATCCGGTGCGCAAGTTCGCCTTGTTCTACAACAGTTTTCAACAGGCGTTGGGAGCGAGCGAGGACATCTTTAAGTTCATGGACGCACAGGATGATGTGCAGGAAAAGAAGCGCGCCCACGTATTAAAGGGGTTTAGTAAGGGGATCCGGTTTGAGTATGTTGGCTTTGCCTATGAGGCTGAGGATGGCGAGACCAAGCAGGTATTGCATGGGATCAATCTTGAGGTGCGGCCTGGCGAGGTGATTGCGTTTGTGGGGCCGAGTGGGGCGGGAAAGTCGTCACTGGTGAATTTGATTCCGCGCTTCTTCGATGTGAATGAAGGACGAATTCTATTGGATGATCATGATCTGCGAGATGTGACGATCGATTCGTTGCGGAAACTGATCGGCAAGGTGACGCAGGAGACGGTTCTGTTCAACGACACGGTACGAAACAACATTGCGTATGGACAGCCGGATGTTCCGCTAAGCATGGTGGAGGAGGCGGCGCGAATGGCGCTGGCGCATGACTTCATCCTGAAGATGCCGGATGGGTACAACACGAAGATTGGCGAAAAGGGCACGCGGCTGAGTGGAGGAGAACGACAGCGGCTGGCGATTGCGCGAGCGATTTTGAAGAATGCTCCGATTCTGATTCTGGATGAAGCGACGTCGGCGCTGGATATGGAGAGCGAGCAGTATGTGCAGGCGGCCCTGGCGAACCTGATGAAGGGGAGAACGGTGTTTGTGATCGCTCATCGGCTTTCGACGGTGCGGAGCGCTACGCGCATTGCCGTGATCGAGCGAGGACAGATCTCGGAGATCGGGACGCATGATGAGCTGATTCGTCACTCTGGAACGTATCGGCGGCTTTACGATATGCAGTTCAAAGATATGGGGCTGGTTAGTGCGGGGAACGGCGATGTAGCGCAAGTAGTGGAGGGTATCGCGTGAGTGCTGTTTATTCGATGACGGGTTTTGCGAGTCTGCGGGGTTCGGCCGGAAATGGGTTGGCTTTTACGCTGACGATGAAGAGTGTAAATCATCGGTTTCTTGATTTGAGTTTCCGGTTGCCTTCTTACTTCGATGGGTTGGAGATGCAGTTGCGCAGGCTGTTGAAGGAGAGCCTGCGGCGTGGGCACGTGGATGTGACGTTGCAGATTGAGCGGCGGGCGCATACCGAAGTCCAGTTAAACTCCGATCTGCTGAGTGCTTATGTGAAAGCGTTTCGCGAAGGCGCAGAGGCGCATGGGATTGTGAGTGAACCCGATCTGAGCGCGATGCTTCGGATTCCGGGTGTGATGAGTGCAGAGGCTGGTGTGGGTGGGGGAGACTCGTCGGAGTTGGAGGGTTCGGTAGTGGCCTTGGTTCCTCTGCTGGTAGAGAAGCTGAATGAGGTGAGGAGGCAGGAGGGAGAGTCATTGGTGGGTGAGCTGCGGGCGTCGATGCTGCGGTTGAGGGCGTTCTCGGCGGAGATGGGCGGACTGCGGAATGGAGTGCGCGAGGCTCAGTTTGAGCGGCTGCGAGCGAGACTGACAGAACTGACGCAGGGCGTGGTGGTGAGTGAGGAGCGGGTGCTAACAGAAGCTGCGGCGCTGGCGGAGAAGAGCGACATAGAAGAAGAGATTGTACGGCTGCGGACGCATGTGGACCGCTTTGTGGCCCTGCTGGATGAGGGTGGTGAATTGGGCAAGCGGCTGGACTTTCTGCTGCAGGAGCTGAATCGGGAGGCCAATACTATGCTCTCGAAGACGAGTGGGGCTACGGGAGAGAACAGCCTGCGCATTACCGAGCTTGGGCTGGAGATGAAGGCGGAGATCGAGAAGGCGCGGGAACAGGTACAGAACCTGGAGTAGAGCAGGCCGGGCGGTTACACTGGGTGATATCGACATAATCAAGGTGTTCAGGGGCTGATGGCAGGCATACTTTTTATCATTTCGGCGCCCTCGGGTTCGGGCAAGTCTACGCTGGTAAGCCAGCTTCGTACGTTGGTGGCGGGGTTGGAGTTTTCCGTATCGTATACGACGCGGGCGCCGCGTGGGTCGGAGGTGGATGGGGAGGCGTACCACTTCACGACGCGCGAAGAGTTTGAGCGGATGATAGCGGCAGGAGATTTTCTGGAGTGGGCTGAGGTGTTCGGCAATTACTACGGGACGGCGGTATCGGCGCTGGAACACGCGAAGGCGGCGGGAAAAGACCTGCTGCTGGATATCGATGTTCAGGGCGCGTTGCAGGTGATGAAGAAGAAGCCTGAGGCGGTTTCGATCTTTATTTTGCCGCCGAGCCCGGAGGTGCTGGAGATGCGGTTGCGGAACCGAAGCCAGGCCGAGCAGATGACTTCAGAGACTGTGATCGAGAGCAGACTCGCGGAGGCGAAGAACGAGCTCGAAAAGATTTGGGACTACACGTATGCGCTGGTGAACGATGTGCTGGACCAGGCGGTGGCGGAGATGCGGGCGATCGTTCTGAGTGAGCGCGGCGAAGATGATGAGGTACGGTCACTGGCGGCTAGTTGTAGAACGGATGCCGCTTCGCCGAAGTTGAAGACAGTTTTACGAACGTTTGAAAGTTAGGGCCGAGTTATCCACGGCGATTTGTGTATCAGAATTTGTTGCGCTGAGTTATAAATTCAGACTACGGGGGAAACTCATGACGGTCGAAAATGCTTTGCACAATAAGTACAGCCTGGTAAAAGGGGCGGCACGACGGGCTCGGCAGTTGCAGAATGGGGCTTCACCGCTGATCGTGGCAAAGTCGATGAAGGCTTGCCGGGTGGCGCAGGACGAGATCAAACAGGGCCATGTGACGTTCGTTCTGCCGAAGCAGATAGCGGAGCCGACGCTGGATATCTCCATTCGCTAAGCGCGATACCATAGAGCTATGGCAGGAGATGTAGAGCGGCTGCGGGCGTATGTCGAGTACTTCCGCGACATGGGTGTTCATGATTTTTATCGCCGGGGCGAGCCGGTCTTTTCCGAGATAGCTACCGATGTTGTTGCGGCGGAGGCCGTTGCCGAACCTCTGCCGGTGAGAGTTGCGCCTGTGCCGGCGGTTGCGGCTCCTGTTGTTGTTGCAAAGCCGGATTTTCTGGAGCCTCCAATCGCCAAGCTGGTTAGTTTCGATAATCTTGCCCCTCTGCCGGAGGTGCGCGTTGCCGCGGCGGGGAAGGCTGATGCGTTGCGTGCGATTCAGGACGAGATCGGCGACTGCACGAGGTGTCCCCTGGCTTATGCGGGACGGCGGAAGATCGTGTTTGCGGATGGCGATCCGAATGCGCGGTTGATGTTTGTGGGTGAGGGGCCGGGTGCGGATGAGGATGCTTCCGGGATTCCGTTTGTGGGTAAGGCGGGGCAGCTGTTGAACAACATGATCGGGGCGATGGGACTGAAGCGGGAAGAGGTCTACATCGCCAATATTGTGAAGTGCAGGCCGCCGGCGAATCGGGTTCCGGAGCCGGTGGAAGCGAATACTTGTTCGCAGTTTCTGTTGCGGCAGATCGATGTGGTGCAGCCCCAGGTGATCGTTGCGCTGGGGGCTACGGCGGCGATGTATCTGCTGGGGGTGAAGCAGTCGCTGGTATCGCTGCGCGGCAAGTGGCATGGATGCCGTGGCGCGAAGCTGGTGGTGACGTATCATCCGGCATTTTTGCTGCGCGAT
Source organism: Edaphobacter sp. (assembly GCA_035317185.1). Lineage (GTDB taxonomy): Bacteria > Acidobacteriota > Terriglobia > Terriglobales > Acidobacteriaceae > Edaphobacter. The sequence continues at coordinate 575 of DATHHN010000061.1, read as the reverse complement.
CCTCGGCAGAAGGGTGAGGCTTGGAAGGATTTGCAGATGGTCATGGCGGAGATGGGTTTGAAGGGTGCAGGCAAAGGGTAGGTACCCCCCTCCTTGTCGGGGTATTTTGAGCGTAAGTGCTCTGTATTCATTGGATTACGTCGGGCTAGTGTCTGCAAAATATTCATTCTAAATGGTTTGCGGCTAAAATATTGGCACAGCTTGGGTTACGAGTAGTTAATGGGAAAGCCCCGGCTTTGGCCGGGGCTTTTTACGTCCTAGTTCTATTATAACGAGCCGGGAATAACTCTTTTGCAAAGTGTATTTGGTTTGTTTTCAGATAGTTATGTGGTTCTGGGCCTTGACATCCAATTTTGCTGGGTTTTTTGCGGTGGTTTTTTGCGGATCCCCAACCTTATATCGAGGCGACACTACGGGAAAAGAGAGAGGTCAATCGCGTCAGCCATCGCCTGATAGCCGGCATCATTAGGGTGGAGGTGGTCCTCAGAGACTAAGCGCGGCAAGAGCTTGCTTGGATGATTTGGGTCGCGCACAACAGCGTCGAAGTCGATCACACCGTCGAACGCTCGACTCGT